>NZ_LGIC01000001.1 GCF_001294535.1 Cypionkella psychrotolerans
TCCCCATCCATCGTGATCTGACCGGTTTTGATTGGAGCGAAACCCCCTTGGACGGTGCCCGCATTCAGGAGTTGGCCAAGGGTCACTATCTGGAAACGGCACACAACCTGAGCCTGGTTGGGGGAACAGGCACCGGCAAAACCCATCTTGCCATCGCACTCGGTGTCGCCGCCATCCATCACGGCAAGCGCATACGCTTTTACAACGCCGTCGATCTGGTCAATCTTCTGGAACGGGAAAAAGCTCAGGGCAAAGCCGGAAATCTGGCCAAGCAACTCACCCAGATCGACGCGGTCATTCTTGATGAGTTGGGCTATCTGCCATTCCCGGCCTCTGGCGGCGCCCTGCTGTTCCATCTCATCAGCCAACTCTACGAAAAGACATCCCTCATCGTCACAACCAATCTCAGCTTCGCCGAATGGGTCACGGTCTTCGGTGACCCAAAGATGACCACTGCGCTCCTCGATCGCATAACTCACCACTGCGACATTCTCGAAACCGGAAACGACTCCTGGCGCTTCAAACAGCGCAAGAAAATCAGCGACCAAACTGATCAATATTGAACGCTGTTACCTGTTCAATATTCGACGCTGATTGACACTCACCCGCCTTTTCGGCCACCTTGACTGGATCAGTCGTCGCGGGAAACGCCAGATCATGGATCTCGATTTCCGCGATGTCGTCCGTGCTTTTGCGACGCTTGCCAACATGGGCGTCTGAGCAGACAGCGAAGGCGCGAATTGGCGTTTCTGTGTCGTTTGTCCATTCACGCACGGTCTGCGACATCAGTGCCAACGACGGCACCATGAACAGAACGCGCTTGCCCTTGCCTGCGATAGCTTCGGCGATTTTCAGCGACGTGAAGGTCTTGCCCGTGCCGCAGGCCATGATCATCTTGCCGCGGTCGGCCACAGCGAGGCCCTTGCTGACGTCTGCCAGCGCATCCTTCTGATGGTCCAGCAGGGTCTTCTTGGCGCTAAGGACGATTTCGCCGCGCGCCTCAAAAATTGTCCAGTCGATCCGGCTTTCGCGAAGGTCTGTCAGACCAATGCGCACGACCGGGATCACCTGGTCCCTGATCATTTCCTCGGCGTTTGTTCCCCATTCATTTTCAGTCGTGTCTAGGACAACACGCCTGCGAAACGGCTCTTTGCCCGAGGCGGAGATGAAACTGTCGATATTGGCTTTCTGGATTCGCGTGTCGGCAGCGTAGAACTTGGCCTGAATTGCAGCGAAGCCATCCTCGTTGCGCAACTTCGCGACTAGATCGATGCCGACATCCTTGCCATCGCGGCCATTGGCCTTGGCCCAGTCTGACCAGGTCCAGACGGTCTCGTATTCCTCAGCCTGAACTGGGTCGTTCAGGAAGAAGGCCAGCCCGAGGCGTTCAAAGTAGGTGCCTTTTTCGCGTTCGGAGACTGCAGCATGGCGGTAGGACTGAAGGATTAGATCGATGGCAGTCATATGCACCCCTGGGAATATTTTTGATCAACTTAGCGATGAAAATCTCGGCGCGCGACCAGTAAAATCTGCAGGTTGCAAAGCCTTCAGGACTACTTAGGCTCAAGTTTCGAGTGCAACACCCAGCGCCCGCAGGGCATAGGATGTTGCGATGGACAGACGATACAAGCACCTCAACGGCGAGGAACGTGGCGTGATTTTGGCGGAGCATCGGCGCGGGGCAAGCCTTGGGGCGATCGGGGCGTTGCTGGGGCGCAGCGCCTCGACCGTCGGGCGGGAACTGGGGCGTGGCCGTCCGGAGGGAGACCCCGCCCGGCCGTATTGCCCGCAGCTTGGCGCGGACCGATACCGGGTGCTGCGCAAGCGGTGCGGACGGCGGCAGAAGCTGGTCAAGGGTGGGTGGCTTCATGACTTTGTGCGGGGCAAGCTGGTCCACCGGCGCTGGTCTCCCGAGCAGATTGCGTGCAGGCTCAAGTCCATGCACCCCGACGATCCAACCCGCCTGATCAGCCATGAGACGATCTACGCCGCGATTTACGCGCAGCCGAGGGGTGGGTTGAAGGCCGAGATGATCGCGGCCTTACGACAGCACAAACCTTCCCGCGGACTGCGGCGA
>NZ_LGIC01000002.1 GCF_001294535.1 Cypionkella psychrotolerans
GTCCATGCAGGGTCGGACCTATACGGATCTGCCGTTGCAAGCCCTTCTGATGGCCGTCTGGCGCCGCAAACCGAAGACCAAAGTCCAAGTGCATTCCGACCAAGGCTCACAGTTCACCAGCTATGAGTGGCAGGAGTTCCTCGAACAGCACAATCTGACGCAAAGCATGAGCCGACGTGGCAACTGCTGGGACAACGCCGTCGCCGAAAGCTTCTTCAACCTGCTCAAACGCGAACGCATCCGCCGAAGAAAGTATAAAACCCGCAAAGAAGCCCGCCAGGATGTGTTCGACTACATCGAGTTCTTCTACAACCCGCAGCGCAAACACGTTAGGAACGGAATGCTGTCGCCGATCGCATTCGAGCAGCAGCAAAAACTGAAGCTGCAAGGTGTCTAGGAAACTCGGGGCTATTCAAACGCAGGACATCTTCTGGGATCGGCTTCCGTGGAAATCGAAGTGGCGCGGGCCGAGGGCTCCGTGCCGATGCGCATCTTGGTTTCGGCCGACATCGGGCCGGATTGCAAGTTGATGCATGCCGACCCCGAAGGCCCGAGTGGCGTCGACTACCTGATATGTGAGTCCACCTATGGCAATGTCGACCGCATGGATGCAAGTGACGCCGCCCGCCGCGCCCTGCTGCGTGAAGAGGTGCGTGCAGCCGTGCATCCGAACGGAGCGCTCCTGATCCCGTCCTTCGCTGTGGAACGCGCTCAGGAACTGATCAGCGACATAGGCCGTCTGATTGCCGAGGGCGAACTCCCGGATATTCCGATCTACGTCGACAGCCCGCTGGCGAGCAAGGCGACAAAGGTCTTTGCCAAGCATCACCGCGAACTGGAGGAGGGCGCCGTCCTCATGCAGGGCTTGCGCGCGCGCAATCTGCACTTCACCGAAACCCGTGAACAGAGCATGGCGTTGGATGACGTCCGCGGGTTTCATATCGTCATTGCCGCATCGGGCATGTGCGATGCCGGGCGCATTCGGCACCGGCTGAAGAACTGGCTGTGGCGCGACGCGGCGACAGTCCTGTTCACCGGCTATCAGGCAGAAGGCACACTTGGCCGCATCCTTCAGAACGGTGCACGGTCGGTGCGCATCCAGGGTGAGGAATTCGCTGTGCGCGCCCGAATCCGGTCGCTCGACCTTTATTCCGGCCATGCGGACGGTCCGGAACTGGCTGACTGGATCAAGGCCCGACTGCCGCTGACCCATGACCTGTTCCTTGTCCATGGTGAGCAGGATGGCATCGAGGGGCTGGCAACACGTCTGGAGGGGGTGATCAACGCCGCCCATATCGTGCGGCCCGTGCTTGATGAAGGGTTCGACCTGACCGACGCTGGCGCGAGCCGGGTTACCGGCAGATCCTCACCGCGCCTTCCCGCCGAACGCGTGGCACGGCTCGATTGGCACAACGACGTCTCTGGCCTTCTTCTGGATATCAGTGACGCGCTGGCCGCCAGCCCTGACGAAAAGCAGCGTGCCGTTGTGATCCGCCGCTTGCGGGCTGCGCTCGAGCCCGATGCCGCTGGAAGGCAGCACACGCGATGACTCGGTCGATCCATGAATGGGCAAGTGCTACGCGCAACGGGTTCGCGCAGCAGGTGGCCCAATCCCCGGCACCGGCGAGCGTTCATGCCGGTGCGTGACCCGCCGCTTCCTGAGGGCCCAAGCTGGCGGCGCTTGCCTGCGGGCATCTGGGCACTTGGCTTCGTCTCGCTGCTGATGGACGTCTCGTCCGAGATGATCCACGCACTCTTGCCGGTCTATCTTGTGGTTGGTCTGGGGGCCACGGCGCTGACGGTCGGGGTCATTGAAGGGATCGCCGAGGCAACAGCAGCAATCACCAAGGTCTTTTCCGGGGCGCTGAGCGACCGGATCGGCCGACGCAAGGAATTGGCTGCGATCGGCTATGGCCTTGCTGCAGTGACCAAGCCGATCTTTCCGCTTGCGCCCTCAATCGGGTGGCTGGTGGCGGCCCGCTTCATCGACCGGGTGGGCAAGGGGATCCGCGGTGCGCCGCGAGATGCCCTTGTGGCCGACATCGCGCCGCCAGAATTGCGGGGGGCTGCTTTCGGGCTGCGGCAGTCGCTCGACACGATTGGTGCTTTCATTGGCCCGCTTTTGGCCATCGGGTTGATGTGGGTCTTTGCCGACGATTTCGCCTCGGTCTTCTGGATGGCGGTGATCCCGGCCTTCGCGGCACTGGCGCTCATCCTGTTCTTTGTACATGAGCCCCCGCGCCCTGCGGGGCTGCGCACGGTCAGAAACCCGCTCAGCCGGCGAGAACTGGCCGGGCTGGGTGCCATCTATTGGTGGGTGGTTGCGGTGGCAGCGGTTTTCACCCTGGCGCGGTTCAGCGAAGCCTTCCTCATCTTGCGGGCCGAGGGTGCCGGGCTTTCGCTGATGTTCGTGCCGCTTGTGCTGGTGGTGCTCAACATCGCTTATGCGCTGTCGGCCTATCCGGTAGGCGCTCTCTCTGACCGCATGAATCGCATTGCGATTCTGATTGTCGGCTTGGCCCTGCTCATTGCTGCGGACCTGACGATCGCACTTGCGCCAGGGCTGTGGGGTATAATTGCGGGTGTCGTGCTTTGGGGCCTGCACATGGGCTTCACCCAAGGCATTCTCGCCACGCTCATCGCCGACAGCGCACCCCCCGAACTGCGCGGAACGGCCTTTGGCATGTTCAACCTGGTTACGGGGATGGCTCTGTTGGCCGCTAGCGTTATCGCGGGGGTCCTGTGGGATACATTTGGTGCAGAATGGTCCTTTCTGGCCGGAGCGGCTTTTGCAGTGCTGACGATAACCGCCCTGATCCCATTGCACAGCCGGCTGTCCAAAGGCGACGGCAAGTAGCATGGCGGCACACCCAATACATCTTGGCATTGACCCAAGCGCTGATCGGACCAATGACATTTACTATCCACAGGAATTGTTCACTTACCGAAAAAAGACGACTAGGTTCTTCGAGTGTCTCCGCCGGTCGACTGTCCTGCGTCCGGCTATCAAAGGGCAGGCGCAGGCTTGGAATTGCAAAAGTTCTTCCTGGAGAGATGACATGTCGCGCCTTCACATCCATCCTGAGTCACATCTGGTTTCGCGCATCGGCTGGCTGCGGGCAGCGGTGCTCGGGGCCAGCGACGGTATTGTTTCGACCGCCAGTCTGATCGTCGGCGTTGCTGCCGCTTCGGCCGCAACATCAGAGGTGCTGGTGGCGGCTGTGGCCTGCCTCGTGGCCGGAGCCATATTGATGGCGGCGGGCGAGTATGTCTCGGTCAGTTCGCAATCCGACACCGAACAGGCAGATTTTGCGCGCGAGCGGGCCGAACTTGCCACCCAGCCTGAATTCGAGCGTAAGGAGCTGGCGCGGATCTACATTGACCGAGGCGTGTCGCCTGATCTGGCGTATCAGTGGATGGCGAAAGACGCGCTGGGGGCTCATGTGCGTGACGAACTCGGGATCTCCGAGGTCACTGCTGCGCGGCCCATTCAGGCGGCACTTACATCTGCCGCGACCTTTGCCGTAGGTGCTGGGATGCCGCTGGCGATGGTCCTGCTGATGCCGCGATCCATGCTAGTGGTGGGCGTGTCGGTAGCCTCACTGCTTCTTCCTTTCCCTCCTTGGTGCCGAGGGCGCGCGGGCGGGTGGTGCCAATGTGATGAAAGCCACCCTGCGGGTGACCTTCTGGGGCGCGCTCGCGATGGCGCTGACGGCCGGGATCGGCGCGGTGTTCGGAACGGTTGTAGGGTGATGTGGATGGTCCTCCATATTCCGCAGTCAACGCGTGGGGCCCCCGATGACCACTGCCGAGCGTAACGCCAGCTACTGGAGCGAGGACGCAACCGCCATGCTGGTGGCGTTGGGCAGCGCGCCCGGCGGCCTTGCGTCAGACGGGGCGGCCGCGCTGCTTGTATCCGTCGGCCCCAACAGTGTCGAAGATGCGCCGCGCCTGAGCGCGTTGCGACTGCTGCTGCGGCAGTTCGAAAGCCCGCTCGTCCTGATCCTCGCCTTTGCTGCCGCCATCTCGCTCATCCTTCAGCAATGGGTCGATGCAGGCATCATCCTAGCCATTGTGCTTGGAAGTTCTGCGCTCAGTTTCTTTCAGGAATACCGCGCCTCCACGGCGGTCGAGGAACTGAAGAAGCGCCTCGCCCTGACGGCCCGGGTGCTGCGCGACCATGTAGAGCAGGTGCTGCCTGTGACGCAGATCGTGCCGGGCGATTTGATCCTTTTGTCGGCGGGGAACCTGATCCCGGCAGATGGCCTCGTGATCGAGGCGCAGGACTTTCTGGTCAGCGAGGCCAGTATGACTGGCGAGTCCTTTCCCGTCGAGAAACGGCCGGGGATCCTCGCCGCCGATGCGCCCTTGGCCGAGCGCACGAACACCGTTTTTCTGGGGTCTTCTGTGCGCAGCGGCACGGCACGGGTGCTAGTCGTGCACACCGGGCGGCGGACGGAATTCGGCGCCATCGCCGCCCGGTTGCGAGCGCGCCAGCCCGAGACCGATTTCGCGCGTGGAGTCCGTCAGTTCGGCTATCTGCTGATCCGGGTCATGGTCGTCATCGTGCTGTTCGTGCTGACAGTGAACGTGGCGCTCGACCGCCCAGTGATCGAATCACTGCTGTTTGCCGCGGCACTCGCAATGGGATTGTCGCCGGAACTCTTGCCCGCGATCATCAGCGTCACGCTGTCGGCGGGCGCACGCGCCATGGGCAAGCGCGGGGTGATCGTGCGGCGGCTGGATGCGATCGAGAATCTTGGCAGCATGTCCGTCCTGTGCACAGACAAGACCGGCACGCTGACTGAAGGCACCATCGTCCTAAGCGAGGTGCTCGACGCGGCGAACCGCCCATCAGACGCGGTCCGACAGCTTGCCTATGTCAACGCGGCACTGGAAACCGGCATCGAGAACCCGCTGGACGCTGCCATCGTCGCGGTCGGTGCGGCTGCCGGACTGACCACCGCCGGTCTGACCAAGATCGACGAAATCCCCTATGACTTCGTGCGCCGCCGCCTGACCATCGTGGTGGCGGAAGAAGATGCCCCCGGCCGACACATGTTCATCACCAAGGGGGCCTTTGGCGAGGTGCTGGGCATCTGCACTACGGTCGACCGCGACGGTTCCGAGGTGCCGCTAGACGCCGCCACGCGATCAGATCTAGAGGCGGTGTTCAAGACAAGGGGCGAGCAAGGTTTTCGCGTGCTGGCGCTCGCCACGCGCCGTGTTGCCGCGCAGCCCGACTACGACCGCGAGGACGAACGCGACATGGTGTTTCGCGGCTTTCTGGTGTTCCTCGACCCACCCAAGCCCGAAGCGAAGCAGACCATCCAAACCCTCGCCCGACTCGGCATCGCCATCAAGGTGATCAGCGGCGACAACCGCCATGTTACAGCACATATGGCTACAGTGGTCGGACTGGATGCAAGTTCGATGCTGACCGGCGAAGAGCTGGCGGGCATGAAAGACGAGGCGCTGTGGCACCTAGCCCCCCGCACCGATCTTTTCGTCGAGATAGACCCGCAGCAGAAAGAGCGGATTGTCCGCGCTCTCCAGCGCATCGGCCATTCCGTCGGCTACCTGGGTGACGGCATCAACGACGCACCGGCGCTTCACGCCGCCGATGTCGGTATCTCGGTCGCCGAGGCCGTGGACGTGGCGCGAGAGAGCGCCGACATCATCCTGCTGAGCCGAGATCTCGACGTGCTGCGCCAGGGCGTCGAGGACGGGAGGCGCACCTTCGCCAACACGCTGAAATACATCTCGATCACCACGAGCGCCAATTTCGGCAACATGATCAGTATGGCGCTGGCCACACCGTTCCTGCCGTTCCTGCCACTGGCGGCCAAGCAGATCCTGCTCAACAACTTCCTCTCGGACCTGCCTTCGCTGGCAATTTCAAGCGATAACGTGGACCCTGAACGCGTTTCTGCCCCGCAGCGCTGGAACGTCAAGCAAATCCAGCGGTTTATGATCGTCTTCGGCTTGATCAGTTCGGCCTTCGATCTGCTGACCTTCGGCGTGTTGCTCTGTGTCTTCCACGCGGGCGAGGCGTTGTTTCAGACCTCGTGGTTCATGATCTCGCTCCTGACCGAGCTGGCGGTGGTGCTGATCCTGCGCACCCGCAAACCCGCCTTCCGCAGTCGACCCAGCCGCTTGCTTCTTTGGTCGACCTTGGCTGTGGCGACCGCCACGTTTTCTATTCCGTTCCTTGGGGGTGCCAGTGCGCTTTTCGGCTTCGTGCCGCTGTCGACGCTGGAACTAATCGCCGTGGTGGTGATCGTCGGCGCGTACAGTGTCGCCACGGAGATCGCAAAGGCGTGGTTCTTTCGACACGAGACCACCGGATCGCGCCCTGCGACGGCCGAAGCCGGAAGGCGGCGCTGATGCGGATTCCCGAGACGGACATCCGCCGCGTCTTTCACGCAAGCCTTTGGGTGAAAGGTGCCCACAGCCTGACCGAGGTACTGGGAGGCCTCGCGCTTGCCTTCCTCAGACATGACCTGATCGTGCGCATGGCCACCGCCCGCACGCGCGCCGAACTGATCGAGGATCCGCGCGACCTTGTCGCAAATGCTGAGTTGGCCATTCGCGTCGGTTTACTGCCATGGCCGCCGGGTGCCGCACATATGGCCGCCCAGGCAATGGCGCGTCGTTTAAAACAGGATCACGGGCCGATGGATACTGTGCGGCGCGATCCATCCTCTGTGAATTTGTTGATCGCAACGCTGACAGCATCATCGATCTTGAAAGCAAAGGGGCCACCGCAACACAGCCCGGCACCTTGGGTTGGCGGGACAGCGCGCACATCTATCTCAGACCTGAGCCGTTACGAGATCAGATCGCCGACCTCCTCGACGCTCTCGAACCCCACACATTGAAACCCGGTGGTGAAGCGGGGTTATTGCAATACAAGATGCCTGCGACAAAGGTTTCTGATCGGCCGCGCGTCTATCGCTTCGACGCGCAAATGCTTGAGGACGGTCTCTGCCCACGGTTTTGACGTGGTTTTCGGCTGGAGTTTCGGCCATGCCCTATGAAAACTCGAACTCCCTGAAAAAAGGGGTTGGGTTAAAGAGGCTGACGGGCCAGTCCTGATCAGCAAAAGGTTTCGGGGCAGGGCGGTAAGAGACGATGATCCGGGATGTCGCGCCGGAAGCGATTTTTGGAGGATGTGGATCGACGCCGTTGGTTTCAAGGAACGCGAGGTATCAGCATCTTGAATCGGTGGCTCTGCATTGATTCATATTTCTGATTGGACACGGCAGGTCCGCGGGGACATCCTCATGACAGTGTAATGTGGGCGATCTAGGTAATGTGGGCGATCTAGCGAGACACCATTTCATGTCTTTATAGCTTTTCTCTGGGCGCCTCGTAAGGCGTTTTCCCATTGTGAGCGCCATGTGGTCTGGCGAGGTTGTAGAACTGCTCCCACTCGGCCAGTCTGGACCTGTCGCGGTTTCGTTCCGGTTTTTTGAGAGCAATACTCGCCATCAAGGAGACCGGATATGGCAGCGATACACAGCGACGAATTCAAGCGGGATGCGGTTCGCATCGCGCGAACCAGTGGCCTGACACGGCGTCAGGTTGCGTCTGATCTGGGGGTTGGGTTTTCCACCCTGAACAAGTGGGTGAAGATGGTTTCCGATGAGGCTGGCCCGCCTGACGCTGACCAGAACCTGCTTCGAGAGAACGAACGGCTTCGGCGTGAGAACCGGATTCTCAAGGAGGAGAGGGATCTGCTAAAAAAGGCCACTCAGTTCTTCGCGGCCCCAAAGCCGTGAAGTTTGCGTTCCTTGACGACTATCGCGGCGTCCTTTCGATGGCGCGTGCGTGCCGTGTGATGGGGGTCACGGATCGCGGCCTGCGGGCGTGGAAACATCGGCCGGTATCGCACCGACAGCGGCGTGACATGGTGCTGTTGGCGCATATCCGGGACCAGCATCGGTCCAGTCTGGGCAGCTATGGCAGGCCCAGGATGACCGAGGAACTGAACGAGCTTGGGGTGCATGTGGGGCACCCGTTGCCCGGCAACGGTTTGCTTGCAAACCGTGTGAGGGGCCGGGTGGGCCGGTTGATGCGGCAGAACGCCATTTCGGTCGTCAGAACCCGTAAATTCAAGGCAACTACGGACAGCGATCACAGGTTCAACATAGCACCCAATCTCCTGCAGCAAGACTTTGCTGCGAGACAAACCAACCAGAAGTGGGCAGGCGACATCACCTATGTCTGGACCCGCGAAGGCTGGGTCTATCTGTCCGTCATTCTGGAGCTGCATTCGCGGCGGGTGATCGGGTGGGCCATCAGCAACCGCATGAAGAAGGACTTGGCGATCCGCGCCCTAAACATGGCCATCGCCCTGCGTCGGCCACCCAAAGGATGCATCCATCACACCGACAGGGGCAGCCAATATTGTTCGCATGACTACCAGAAAATCCTGCGCAAACATGGTTTTATCGCATCAATGAGTGGCAAGGGAAATTGCTATGACAACTCGGCCGTCGAGAGCTTTTTCAAATCCCTCAAGGCAGAACTGATCTGGCGCAGAAACTGGCCGACACGCAGAGA
>NZ_LGIC01000003.1:0-72500 GCF_001294535.1 Cypionkella psychrotolerans
GCCACTGGGAAGGCGATCTGATCAAGGGCGCCTTCAACCGCTCGGCGGTGGGCACGGTGGTCGAGCGCAAGACCCGCTTTCTCATTCTCAGCAAAATGCGCGGCTGCACCGCTGACGCGGCGTTGGAGGGGTTTACCCGCCAGATGAAACGCCTGCCTGCCGTGCTGCGCCGGTCGATGACTTACGACCGGGGCAGCGAGATGGCCTGCCACCCGGAGCTGGCGCGTCGACTGAAGATCGACATCTGGTTTTGTGATCCGCATGCCCCCTGGCAGCGCGGCAGCAATGAGAACACCAACGGCCTGCTGCGCCAGTTCTTCCCCAAGGGCACCGATCTGAGCACCATCAGCCAGACCGAACTCAACGACGTGGCGCGCATGATGAACCAGCGACCCCGCAAAACCCTCGGATGGAAAACACCCGAAGAAGCCATGGCCGAAGAACTCGCGGCCTTCAGATCAAACGTTGCACTTGAAAGTTGAATCCGCCCTCTGGCAAATTTATGCTGGGTTTGCGCAGATAAGAACACGAATCCGCCTATTCGAGCAGATGGGGTCGGCACGATGCCGCCCGTTCTGGTGTTTGCAACCTGCGGGGGGCCGAACGGTCTTGCCCTGCGACGGGTTTGCAGCCCAATCGGAAACCAGAACTAGAAAAAGGCAGCGCGGATGCAGGATATTTTGCAGGTATTGATTCACAAGGCCCCGGTGCAAGACTTGCAGCTACATATCGGCAAAAGTGGCTTGTGCATTGGCGATGCGGCAGAGTTGCAGTTGCAAACGGATGGCAAGATCGGGATTTACGCGCAGGCGAAGCGGCCTTTGCTGGGGCTGCTGCCGCGTCGCAGTCTGCGGCATCTGGGCCAGTTGGGGCCAGCCGCGACCGCTGTTATGACCGAACCCCTACGCCACCGCGATCATCTGCGGGTGCGGATTGTCGGCCTGACGCCTGAGCATTTGTCACCCAGTGGGACGGCAGAGGTCTATATCTCGGTCTGGAGCAACACCCACCGGATGATGGGGGTGCGGCCGCCAACTCCGCTTCAGGTTGGCCCTATTCAGGGTTCGTAACGCACATAGGCGAAGGCGCTGGAATCCGGTGCCCAATTTGGCACATTCATTGTGCCTTGGCCGCCGATGAACTCTAAAATCCGGCGGCGGTTCTCACCTCGGAGGTCGCACAGGCAGAGTGCTACGGGCAGGTTTGCCGGGTGACCAAGCGTGCCGGGCGGATAGGCCAGATACAGCAGGTGCTGACCGTCGGGTGAGGGGTGCGGGAACCAGTTGACGTAGTCATCCGCGAACAGCTTGCGCTGACCCGTGCCATCCGCCGCCATCACCCAGATCTGCGCGTGGCCGTCGCGGTCGCAGTTGTAGTAGATTTGGCGACCGTCGGCGGAGAAGTCAGGTCCATCGCAATGGCCTTCCCCCATGGTCAACCGCGACTCAACGCCCCCCAAAGGCAAGGTGTAGACGTCGATCACCTTCTTCTCGCCCCGCGCCGCAACATAGGCGAGCACCTTACCATCCGCTGACCAGCCATGCCACCAGCTTGGGGCCTCGGGCGAAATCCTGATCGGATCGCCCCCCTTGGCAGGCAGCAGATAAATCTGCGAGCCTTGGCCCTCATGATGCGAGGAAATCACGATCTGGCTGCCATCCGGGCTGATACCGTGGTCGTTGTTCAGCTTCACCGCCACGCCGGTTTCCACCGGGGCCAGCGCAGGGGCATCAAGGGCCACGCGAAACAACCGCCCCTCGGCATTGATCAATAAGGTCTCGCCGGAAGGGTCCCAATTTGGCGCCTCGATGTGGCGATCCGTTTGCAAGACAACGCGCGAAGTTTCGCTGGCAAGATCGTAGATTTCCAGAAAGCAGCGCATGGAAAACCCCTTTTCAGGCAAACGCATAGGGTGAGTGCAACCCGGCGGTCCGAGCGGTGGGTTGCACCCACCCTACCCACGTTCCTTCGGCGTCAGCAATTTCTTCGGCCGCAGCGCCTCAGCGGCTTTGAACAGCCCAAAGGTCTGGTTGACGTAATTCACCACGCCACCAATCTGCTCCAGATACTTCTGCAATTCAGGCGTCTTTTCGGCCTCAATCACCTGGACCGGCCGATCCGGGCCTTCGGCTTCAAACTGGCAGTAGAACAAAGGCTCGCCGCGTTTCAGGATAATATCCTTTTCGGGCTCATGCCACTCAAATGCCCACATCAGCGGGCGCGGCCAGATGTTCAACGGAAAGCGGCCACCAAAGATCGTGCCGGGAAGTTGTTCGCGGCGATAGTGGGCAAAGGCGGAAAGCTGGGTGATATAGACCAGCTCATCCGCGATAAAGCAGTAGGGCAGCGACATCTGCACGGTCGGGCGATCCGGGTAGCGCCATTCGGTTTCTGACACCAAAGTCATCACCTCACCCAGCTTGTTGGCGCGGATGGTCGAGGCCGCCCCGGCCCGATTGATCAGATGCGGTTTGCCTTTGTCGTCGCGGCCAAAGCCGAGGTGCATGTCAAATGGGCATTTGATCATGAAATAGCGGCTTTCCAACTGGATCACCGCCGGGCACCGGCTGGCCGATTTGGCATGGGTCTTGTTGGTTTGGCGAAACAGCACCCGCTCGGGCGGATCATACAGCACCGCGCCTTTGTCTTGCGTCAGAAACCAGCCGATGGTGACGGGGCCGGATTTCGGCCCTTCTTCGGGGCGCTCAAAGGTCAGGTTAATGTCCACGCGCGGGCCTTTCGTTTTGGTCAGAGTCGGCGGAAAGCCGTCTGCTGTCAATCCAAGCAGGTCAATCGGCGGCGGCGCGGACCAGTTGCGACCCAGCTTGCGGCGAGAGCTTGGCGAAGATCATGGCGGAGGAGAGCGACAGCAAGGCGATTACGATGAACACCACGGGGAAGTTGCCCAGATCGGTGGCCGATGTGCCGCGCAAATAGCCCGCGCCCTCTAGCGTCATTGCGGCCAAGGTGATGCCGATAGAGCCGGAAAGTTGTTGCAGCACGGCGGTGAAAGAGGTGGCCGAGGACAGTCGCTCGGAGGGTACTTCCGCGTAGGCGATGGCGTTCACCGAGGTGAATTGCAGGGATCGCGAGAGGCCGCCCACGAACAACACGCCCAGCATCAGCAGCCACGGCGTTTGCGGGGTAAAGCTGGCCGGGGCGAGGATGAACACCGAGGAAATCAGCGCGTTGACCAACAATACCCGACGGAAGCCAAAGCGGCGCAGGATCGGTTGGGCGGCGAATTTCAACACCAGTGCGCCGATGCCTGAGGCGAAGGTGATCATACCGGATTGAAACGGGTTCAGACCGAAGCCAAGTTGCAGCATTAGGGGCAGCAGGAAGGGCAGGGCGCCGACTCCGACGCGGAACAGCGTGCCTGCGGTGACAGAGATGCGGAAGGTGGGCAGAGCCAGCAGGCGCAGGTCGACCATCGGCTCGGGGGTGCGCAGGGCGTGGCGGACGTAGAGGGCGATCAGGCCGGCACCCGTGGCAGTCAAGCCGAACACGGCCAGCGGGGTGGCAAGGTTCAGGCCCATCAGCGTCGCGCCGGTCAGAAATCCCGCAAGGCCGGGGCCAAGCAGCAGGAAGCCCGCGGTGTCAAAGCGGCGCGGTTCAGGTTCGCGAAGGTCTGGGATGAACAGGGTGGCAAGGATCACGCCCAGCACGGCGATGGGGATGTTGATCCAGAAGATCCAGCGCCAGTCCCAGTAGGTGGTGATGTAGCCGCCCAAGGGGGGTCCCAGAACCGGGCCTAAAAGCGCGGGCACGGTCAGCCAGGCCAGCGCCCCCACCAGCCCAGCACGCGGGGTGCCGCGCAGCACGATCAGGCGGCCCACCGGGGTCATCATCGAGCCCCCCAGACCTTGCAGGGCGCGGGCGGCGACGAGTTCGATCAGGTTGGTCGAGAGGGCGCAGGCGATGGAGCCTAGGGCAAACACGACGATGGCGAGGCGGAAGATTTTGCGCGCCCCGAACCGGTCGGCCATCCAGCCGGAGGCGGGGATGAAGACGGCGAGGGCGAGCAGGTAGGTGGTGAGGACCAGCTTCAGGTGGATCGGATCGGAGTTCAGATCTTTGGCGATCTGGGGCAGGGAGGTGGAGAGGACGGAGCTGTCAATATTCTCCATCAGCAGGGCTGTCGCGACGATCAGGGGGAGGATGCGGGCGGAGGGCATGGCGGGACAATCCCCCAAGGTCCGGGCGGGTGCAAGGGTGGTTCGGAGGGGTGGCACGCGGTTGTGAAGGGGGTGGGATTTGGGGTTTAAGCCACGGTCCCGAGTTGGGACCTTGGGTTTATGGTTTTGGATCAGGGGGTTACGAATTTTTTAATGAAGGGTTAACCAGTTTTGAGGGTCGGGCTGGGGAAGCGGCAGTCGAAACTGCCTCGCAACGGCGCAATGGAATGCCTCGAGCCAGCGAAGGCAGCGGTACGATGGTAATGCGAACGCTTTGGTCGTCCGCAGCGCTCCATGGCTGTCGGTTTCCAGATGGTCAGCCAAATTTCTTGTGGTAGGAAGAGGTGAAGTTGCGCTGAAGATTTATGCGCCATCCTATTGGCATGGTTTTGACACATCTTTAGGCGGTGCTCGCGCTAAGTGTCAAAAATAGGTTCTTTGTGTATTGGAGGCGGATTTGGAGCAATTGAAAACTTGTACATCTCTAAGCAATCTAAAGGCCTGTGCGCTTTTTTTTGACAGGGTTTTGCCTTTCAACCCGATCGAGTTTATTGACTACAATGTCTACCCCGAAGATGGGGGCTACCAATCATACTACGAAAGTGAAAATGCGCCATCGAAATTCGTAAATGATATCGATCTATGTTTGACTCGAGGCTATGAAGCCAATCGTGAGACATTTGCGGATCTTCTATTTGGAAAGTCCAAAGGGGATATAACAAGCGCAGGTATTGACGATGCGATCGATGAAATCGTGATGGCGACGCACGATATTCAAGAGGCAAATAGAGGTGGTGAAGCTCAGGGTGCATTCTATAATGCGCAATACATCTTGCAAAAGTATCATATTACGCAACAAGCACTGGCATTCATTGATTTTAACGAAAATAAGAGACTCAAAAGTTTCAATGGTGGTGCATTGGATCGTTTGAATCAGTTGCAGAAGCGATTTGGATTCGATAACTCCTCGATATATATGCCAAAATTCGATATGCCTGAGCGAAAATTTCATAACACCTCAATCGAACTATCGATCATTGATGCCCCGGTGCTGGATCTTTCAAAAACTAGCTGGGAACAAATTATTGATATAAGACGTGATGATATGGCGCGAAAGAGGCTTCGTAGGTTGTCTGTGGAGGCGCCAGAGTTCCTGCGTCCACATAAGGACGGCTTTGAGGATCGACTACTGCTTGCAATAGATGAATACCAATCAGAAGCAAAAAAGCATGGTATTGATACTGCAAAAGGAATGATATCGATTGCGGCAGATTGGAAAGTTCTTGCAAGTTTTCTTCCATCAGTTGCCTTAAGTATTCCAAAAATTGAAGAAGCTCTAGGAAGTGATCAATCAATAGTGCCAGCTGCAGTTGGAGTAGTTGGAGGATTATTTGCTGTGGCCAATTTTGCTGTGAAGGCTTATGAAGTGTACTATCTTTCTAAAGAGTTTTCCAGAAAACACCCTCTTGCTTTTCTAGGTCATGATTTGTCGAAGGAACTAAGAGAGTAATACGTTTAGCCGTTCTTACGCTGATTGTGCAGCATTAGTCATTGTAGGTTCACAGTGACGCCACTCTCGCCCGTGGCCTGAAAACGCTCGCCAGTTAAGGGTTCTGTGTGTTTGGAAGCGTTTTAGCTGCGCCCCCTACAACAACCCCTCCGCGCCGAAATGCCTTGGGAAGAACGCCATGGCGGCGGCGTGGACGGTTTGCAGGGCCTCGGTGGGGCTGTAGGGCTCGCGGGTGGAGATCAGGTCGACCCAGACGCCTTCGGAGGTGACGCGCAGGACGCGGGAGATCAGGGTGGGGTCGCCGGGGTAGCGGCCTTCGGCCAGCAGGGCGGCGCAGACCTGTTCCAGTTTCGCGATGTAGAGCCGGTCATTCTCGCCGCATTTGGCTTGGTAGAGCGGGCGGGATTGCGCCTCGCCCCAGAACGACAGCCATGCGGAGAGGCGGGCTGGGGTGCATATGGCGGGTTCGAAATCGGCGCGGATCAGGGCGTCGAGTTGGTGGGCAGGGGATGGTCCGGCGGCCTCTAGGGCGGTGTGCCAGTTCTGGCGGTATTCGTCGGACAGATAGCCGAGGGTTTCGGCCAGAAGCGCGTCTTTGGTCTGGAAATGGAAGTTCACGAGGCCATGCGAGATGCCCGCCTTGCGCGCGACATCGGTGAGGGTGGTGCGGGCATAGCCCTGCTCGGCCAGCACGTCGATGGTGGCCTCAATCACCTGGGCGCGGCGGGTTTCGCGCGACAGTTTGCGCGGCGGGGGAATGGTGGGTGCGTGATTCATGGCGCTTTCTTAGCTGAAATATCGCTTTTGGTAAGCTATACAAATTCTGATTGACAGACCAGTCAGAATCTTGCGAGCATCAGGAAACAGCAATGGTTCGCCATGACTCAGGTCTCGCCTCTATCTTCGCCACGACTGGAGTTCTGCCCTGCGACGCTTCCGGCGACGGTTTATGCCGATGCGGAGTGGTATGCGCGCGAGATGGCAACGGTGTTCGCGCAGAACTGGATTTGCGTCGGGCGGCTGGAGGATTTTGGTCGGGGCATGATGCGACGGGTGCAGGTGGGCGCTGCGGATGTGATTGTGTGCCGGGCGGCGGCGGGTGGGGCTTCGGCGTTCCACAACAGCTGCCGGCATCGCGGGTCGGAACTGTGCCGCGAGGCGGTGGAGCCGTTGGGCAAGCTGATCCGCTGCCCCTATCATGCCTTTGCCTATGCGGCGGATGACGGACGGTTGGTGGCGACGGGCCATGCCGTGCCTACAGCGGATTTCGTGAAGGCGGAGCATGGGTTGCTGCCCGTGGCTTTGCGGGTTTGGGCGGGGTTTTTGTTTCTGAATACCGCCGATCAGCCGCGCGATTTGGTGGCGGATGTGGATTTGGGCGTGCTGGATCATTGGCCGATGGATGCTTTGGTGACGGGGCATGTCTGGCGGGCGGAGATTGCCTGTAACTGGAAGGTGTTCTGGGAGAATTACTCGGAATGTCTGCATTGTCCGGGGATACATCCTGAATTGTGCGAGTTGGTGCCTGTTTATGGGCAGGGGATTATGGCGGCTTCGGAGGCTGTGGGTTGGGCGGGGGAAGTGCCCTCGGGGAACCTCAAGCTTGGGGCGGAAAGCTGGACGCCTGACGGGGCGGCTTGTGGTCCGGTGTTTGCGGGGCTGACGGAAGCGGAGCGGGCGGCGGGGTATCAGTTCGTCACCTTCTGGCCGACGGCTTATGTGGTGGCGCATGTTGATCATGTGCGTTCGGTGCGGATCGTGCCGCTGGGGCCATTGCGCACGGCGCTGGTGGTGGAGTGGCATTTCTCGCCTGAGACTTTGGCGCAGCCGGGGTTTGATGCGACAGAGGTCGCTGATTTCGCCAAGATCGTGCTGCGGCAGGATGGCGAAGCGGCAGAGATGAACCAGCGGGGGATGCTTTCGCCCGCTTATCGCGGTGGCACGTTGATGCCCGAGGAATATGAGATTCACCGCTTTCACCAATGGCTTTTACAAGAAATGGAGGTCAGCTGATGACCCAACATGATGCAGCCAGCATGACTGTGCCGAATGACTGGGATCGCCGGGGGCTTCCGGCCTGGACCTATCATTCCGAGGCGATGTTCGCGCTGGAGCGTGAGCGGCTGTTCCTGACGCATTGGCAGGTGGTGGGGCATTTGAACGACGTGGCCAATCCCGGCGATTGGCTGGCGTTTGACCTTTTGGGCGAGCGCGCTGTGGTGATGCGGGGCCAGGATGGCGTGGTGCGGGCGTTTCACAACCTGTGCCGCCATCGTGGCGCGCGGGTGGTGGATGGCGAGAAGGGGCATTGCAAGGGCGCGTTGGTCTGCCCGTTTCATGGCTGGGTTTACAACCTGGACGGGTCGTTGCGGGGGGCGGCGCAGCCTTCCAGCTTTGGCGCGCTCGACCGGAGCCAGTTTGGGTTGAAGCCGATTGAGATGGAGATTTTCCACGGCTTTATCTTCATCCGGTTCTTTGCGGGGCCGCAGCCCTCGGTGGCGGATATGCTGGCCCCCTATGCCGCCGATTTCGCGGGGTATCGCAGCGAAGGCGTGTTGCCGTTGGATATGCCGCATTGGGCGACGGAACTGCCGGTGAACTGGAAATCGGTGCGTGATGTCGACAATGAAGGCTACCATGTGCCGATGGCGCATCCGGCGTTGCAGGATTTGTATGGCCGGACCTATCGCGATCTGCATCTCGATGGCGGGTTGAATGTGTCGATTGGCACGTTTGGCGATGCCCCGGCGCGGCGGTGGTCGGTGAAGATGTATCTGGCGATCACCGAGCGGCAGGAATGGTTGCCCGAGCATTTGCAAACGGTGTGGACCTATTACGGGCTGTTTCCAAATGCGGTGTTCGCCTTCACGCCGGAGTCGGTGCAGTATTATCAGGAAATCCCGATCTCACCGGGGAAGACGCGTGTGACGGGGCGGATTTATCGGCAGCCAGTAGAAAGCCGTCGCATGAAGGCGGCGCGGTATCTGGCGTATCGGATTGACCGCGACACCTCGGCTGAGGATCAGCAACTGTCGATCTGGTCGAACGAGTCGATGCTGTCCACCGCGTTTGAGGGCTTTCATCTGTCGGATCTCGAATATGGGCTGAAGCGGCACCATGATTCCTTACGTGCGCTGATGCCGGTGATGACTTTGGCAAAGGCCCCGCCAGAAGCGGAAATCGCAGCACGCAATGACGAATTGATTTGCCAGTCAAAATCGCAGGGTTAACCTGCATGAAAACCATAAAATCAGGGAGACGGCCATGACACTGACAAGGCGCCACGCGCTTGGACTGCTTGGCGGCACTTTGGCCGCGCCCTATGCCCGGCCTTCTTGGGCGCAGGCGACGACGGTGAATGTCTATAACTGGTCGGACTACATCGGTGAGACTACGCTGGCGGATTTTGAAAAAGAAACCGGTGTGGGCGTGGTTTACGATCTTTACGCCTCGGCGGAAGAGATGCAGGCCAAGATGTTGGCGGGATCGACCGGCTATGATGTGGTGCTGATGTCGAGCCTGAAGCTGGCGAGTTTCATCAAAGCTGGTGTGTATCAAAAGCCAGATCGTGCCAAGCTGACCAACTGGGCCAATCTGGACCCGGCGATCTTGAAGATCGTTGAGGGCTTTGATCCCGGCAACCAATATGGCGTGCCGTATATGTGGGGCTCGGTGGGCTTCACCTTCAACATGGACATGGTGAAGGAACGGCTGCCAGATGCGGATTTGTCGGATTTGGGCACGCTGCTGAACCCCGAGAACGCCGCGAAGCTGGCAGATTGCGGGATTTCGCTGCTGGATAGCCCGACAGATTTTGGCTTCATGGTGCTGAGCTATCTTGGCTTAGATGCCAGTTCGGCGCGCGAGCCTGAGTATCGCAAGATGGCCGAGGCGGTGGCGCCGATCCGGCAATATGTATCCACCTTCGACAATGCCAACTATCTGAACACCCTGCCGAATGGCGAGATTTGCGTGGCGAATACCTGGTCGGGCGATTACGGCGTGGCAAAGACGCGGGCGGCAGAGGCGGGGATCAAGATCGACCTGCAATATTTCGTGCCGAAAACCGGGGCTCCGGCGTGGTTTGACAACTGGTGCATTCCCAGTGATGCGCCGAACGTCGAAGGCGCGCACAAGTTTATTGATTATCTGCTGCGGCCTGATGTGATTGCGGCCTGCACCAATTTCACCGGCTATGCCAATGCCAACCAAGCCGCGACGGCTCTGGTCGATCCGGCGATCACCGGGGACCCGGCCGTCTACCCCGATGCGGAAACCTTGAAGCGGCTTTATACCCCCGCGCCACAATCCGAGGAGCAGGATCGCGAAATCACCCGGATTTGGGCCGAGATCAAGGCGGGTTAGGGTGACTGATCCGTTCATCCGTATAGACAATGTGTCGAAGAAATTCGGCACATTTCAAGCCGTGCAAGACGTATCGTTGACCGTGGCGCAGGGCGAGATTTTCTCGCTGTTGGGTGGGTCGGGCTGTGGCAAGACCACCTTGCTTCGGATGCTGGCGGGGTTTGAAGAGCCCAGCGCTGGGCAGATTTTCATCGACGGGCAGGATATGGCGGGGGTGCCGCCGTGGCAGCGCCCGGTGCATATGATGTTCCAAAGCTACGCTCTGTTCCCGCACATGAGCGTGGAAAAGAACGTCGGCTACGGGTTGAAGCACGAGGATATGACGGCAGCCCAGCGCAAAGCACGGGTGGCCGAGATGCTGGAACTGGTGCAGTTGACGCCGTACGGGCATCGCAAACCGCATCAAATCTCGGGCGGGCAGCGGCAGAGGGTGGCCTTGGCGCGGGCTTTGGCACGGCAGCCGAAGCTGCTGTTGCTGGATGAGCCGTTGGCCGCGTTGGACAAAAAGCTGCGCGAGCATACCCAGTTTGAACTGATGTCTATTCAAGAGCGCACTGGCGTTACGTTCATCGTGGTGACGCATGATCAGGAGGAAGCGATGACGCTTTCGGATCGGATCGCAGTGATGGACAAGGGGCGGGTGAAACAGGTCGGTGCGCCGACCGAGGTGTATGAATACCCCAATTCGCGGTTTGTGGCGGGGTTTATCGGCTCTATCACCGCGTTTCCGGCCAAGGTTTTGGCTGTGGAGGGCGATATGGCGACGGTGCTGGTCGCGGCGTTTCAAGGGGAGGTGCAGGCGCGCGCGGTGCCGGGGTTGAGCGTCGGACAAGAGGTGACGCTGGCGGTGCGGCCCGAGAAACTGGTGATCAGTCAGGTGCGGCCCGAGGGGGCGAATGTGATTGCGGGTCAGGTCAAGGATCTGGCCTATTTCGGCAAGGATAGTCTCTACCGCATCACTTTGCCGTCGGGCGAGTTGATCTCGGTGCATTCGGTCAATGCAGGCCGGAGCGCGGGCGGGCGGCCGGATTGGGATGATCAGGTTTACCTGAGCTTCGCGCCGGCTGCGGCAATTTTGCTGGTGGAATGATGCGCAACCGGATCGCGCATTGGCTACAGGGTCGGGGCTTTCGCGATGTGATCATCGGGTTGCCGTATGTCTGGCTGCTGCTGTTTTTCTTTATCCCGTTCTGTCTGGTGTTGGCGATTTCCTTTGGCAGCCGCACGCCAACCGCGCCGCCGTTTGGCTATGGTGGTGATCATCCGTGGATCAGCTTTGTCGGTTATTCCCGGCTGTTGCATGATGAGCTCTATATAAGGGCGTTTTTGGTCTCATTGAGCAACGCGGCGACAGCGACGGTGTTGTGTCTGCTGTTGGGCTACCCAATGTCACTGGCCTTGACGCGGGTTTCGGCAAGCTGGCGCAACATCTTGTTGATGCTGGTGATTTTGCCATTTTGGACCTCATTCCTTTTGCGGGTTTACGCGTGGATGGGGCTGATGGGCAAGAATTCTTGGTTCAATGGCCTGCTGACTGATGCCTATAACCTGCTGACCCCGGCGGGCTGGCATCTGTCGAGCATCCCGATGATGCACAGCAATTTCGCGGTGGTTCTGGTGATGGTTTACACCTACCTGCCATTCATGATCCTGCCTTTGTATGCCAATCTGGAGCGGTTGGACCCGGTGCTGGATGAGGCGGCGATGGATTTGGGCTCGCGCCCGTTCCGGGTGTTTCTGGATGTGACTTTGCCGCAATCGCTGCCGGGGATTATCGCGGGCGCGATGCTGGTGTTCATCCCGGCGGCGGGGGAGTTGGTTATTCCGACGCTGGTGGGGGATGCGTCCAGCCCGATGATCGGGCGGGTGATTGCGGATGAGTTTTCCTCGGCCTCGGATTGGCCGATGGCGGCTTCGGTGGCGATTGCGCTGCTGCTGCTGATGGTCGGGCCGATGATGCTGTACACGCATTATCAGACCAAGGCCGAAGCGGGAGAGGAACCATGAGACGCCGCCCCGTCTTCCTGATCACCGTGATGTGCTTTGGCTTCGCGTTCTTCTACATCCCGATCCTGTCGATGATGGTCTATTCGTTCAACGGATCGCGGTTGGCGACGGTCTGGGGCGGGTTTTCGACCAAGTGGTATGTCTCATTGCTGTCAAACAAGCAGGTTGGTGCGGCGCTTCTATTGTCGCTGAAGATCGCGGTCACGTCTGCCACGGCGGCGACGATATTGGGCACGATGGCAGGGATCACCCTCGCGCGGTTCCGGCGGTTCAAAGGGCGGACGTTGTTTTCCGGGTTGGTGACGGCACCGCTGATCATGCCCGAGGTGATCACCGGAATATCCTCGCTGATGCTGTTCATTCTGATGGCGAAATTCCTCGGTTGGCCGTCGGCGCGTGGGTTCACCACGGTGACGCTGGCGCATATCACCTTTTCGATGGTGTTTGTGACCACGATCATTCAGTCGCGGATGCTGCAAGCGGATCGCGCCATTGAAGAGGCCGCGATGGATTTGGGATCGAAGCCTTGGGCGGTGCTGTTTGATGTGACCTTGCCGGTGATCTTTCCGGCAATCCTGTCGGGCTGGTTGCTGGCGTTCACGATTTCACTCGATGATGTGGTGATCACCTCGTTCACCACGGGGCCGGGCAACACCACCTTGCCGCTGTTGATCTGGTCGAAGGTCAAGCTGGGGGTGACGCCGGATATCAACGCTTTGGCGACATTGACGGTGCTGGTGGTCGGTTGTGGTGTGGCTTTGGCGGGGTATCTGTTGAACCGATCCGAGAAGCGGCGCGATGCGGATGCGCGGTTGGCGTATCGTGACAATGACTGAAGGGGTGCATATTCCGCTGGGTCTGCCGGGATCTGGGCGGCAGCGCTATGCGGCAGCGATGACTTTGTATCAGGCAGGGGTAATTTCAGAGGCAGCGCTGGAGGTTTATCGGATATGCTCGCCTTTAGATTGCCAAGATCCGCTGGCCTTGCTGCGCGAGCGGGCGTTGGATGTACCGCCGGGGGAGCACCATGACTGAGACTTTGATTTACAACGCCCGCATCCGCACTATGGACCCGGCCTGTCCGCTGACGGGGGCGGTGCTGTTGCGCGATGGGCTGGTGGTGGCGCTGGGCGAGGCTGCTGAGGAGCGCGCGCTGGGGGCAAGGCGGATTGATGCGGGCGGACGGCTGGTGCTGCCTGGGTTTCAAGACGCGCATATCCATTTGCTGAATGGCGGGACGGATCTGGTGGAAACTGCGCAGTTGTATGATTGCGTGACGCTGGCCGAGATTCAGGCGGTGATGGCGGCACATACGGCGGCGCAGTCTGGGCCGATGATCTGGGGCGCGGGCTGGCAGTGCGGCTTCTTTGGCGATCATAATCTGACGCGCGAGGTGTTGGATACGGTGGTGCCCGATCGGCCTTGCCTGATCTACGATGGCAATTTTCACAACGCCTGTTTGAACTCGGCAGCCTTGGCGATGATCGGCGTGGGGGCGGATACGCCGGACCCGTTGAACGGTCATATCGTGCGCGATGCGCGCGGCGTGGCGACGGGGATGCTGCATGAGGAGGCGATCAACTGGGCCACGCAACGGTTGCCGCAAACCGGGGATGATGTGCACAGACAGGGGGTGTTGGCGGGGCAGGCTTTGGCGAACAAGCATGGCATCACCGGGGTGATTGATCCGTGGATTCTGGATCATCATGCGCGGATTTACAGCGGGGCGCTTGACCGCGATGCGTTGACGCTGCGGGTGGCGGGGGCTTGTTTGGTGACGGCTGCCGATACGGTGGAGACGATGATGACCCGACTGCGCAGGCTTCGTGCGGCGCATGGCGGGCGGGATTTCCACCTGAACGCGGCGAAGTTTTTCCTGGATGGCGGGCTGGAGAACCGTACGGCGGCGATGCTGGCACCCTATGCGGATACCGCCGGGGGCAATGCCGCGCTGATGTTCCCGCAAGCTCAGATCGACGCGTTGTTTACCGCGCTGGATGCGGAACGGTTTCAGATTCACGTCCATTGCATTGGTGATGCCGCGACCCATGCCGCGCTGAACGGGTTTGCGGCGGCGCGGGCTGTGAATGGGGCTTGGCCTTCGCTGCACCAGATTGCGCATTGTCAGGTGGTGGATACTGCCGATTTCCCGCGCTTTGCGGCGCTGGGCGTCATGGCGAACCTCCAGCCGCTTTGGGCCTGCAACGATCCGATCATCCCGGATGAAACCATGCTGATGATTGGGTCGGCGCGTGCGGCGCAGACCTATGCGTTCCGGTCGCTGATCGACGCAGGCGCGCCTTATTGCATCAACTCGGATTGGGCGGTGACCACGCTGAACCCGTTTGAGATTATCGGCACGGCGGTGACGCGCGAACCGCCACGGGCGCGCGGGGTGGCGGAGCCGTTCTTCCCCGATCAGTGCCTGACCGTGGCCGAGGCGGTTTTGGGCTATACCACCCATGCCGCCGCCGCCTGCTGGCGGGGCCATTATACGGGCGCGCTGAAACCGGGATATTCTGCCGATCTGATCGTGCTGGATCGCGATATCTACAGCGTCCACCCCTATGCGATTGCCGAAACGCGGGTGCTGATGACCCTGTTCAAGGGCCGCGAAGTCTATCGCGCGCCGCATTTTTCCAACTGAAAGGCTGCTGACATGACCCTGAATATGAAACCGATGGCAGCGGGCGACCGCCGGATTGCCAATATCCACACCGCGAAGTTTGAGGAATTTGTCTATCCCGATGGTCTGGCGTTGGGCGATGCGATCTTGCAGCATGATACGGATTTGCCGCTGGGCACCGGCTTTCACGTCTACCGGATGCCAGCGGGGATGACGACGCGCAGCCATCGCCACATGGGGCATGAGCAGTTCCTGATACTTGAGGGCGAGTTGATTGAAAGTGACGGCACGGTGTTTCGCGCTGGCGATCTGGTGTTTTACCGCGATGGCACCGAGCACAATTCCTACACGCCAAACGGTTGCCTGCTGGCGGTGCATATCGTCGGGCCGGAACAGCCGCTGGAATAGGTTCATCTGCGCCAGTCAGGCAGGTTTGCGGGCCATCTGTCGGGCGAAAAACAGCCCGATCCGGGATAAGGACCAGCCGGATGACCCGCTTCTGTGCTGGGTCCCGGCAGGCTGCCGGACCGACCTAGCTTCACAGATGCTTGATGGCGAAGCTTGCGCGCAAAGGAGCCTTGACTAGATCCGGAGGCAGTCTGCACATGTGAGGTATTCATTCTATACAACGGGGAAGATGCCAAATGCCTTCTCTGGAAAAACCTGTTGCATCTTTTTAGGCGCTGGTTGCGGCGCACAAGGATAAAACCGCGCATCTGATTGTGGTGCAAGACGCTTTGACCAACGCGCCCAGCATCACCCTTTCGCCGGGACAATCGCTGCGCGGCGCAGACCCCGGCTCTGGCATCATGTTCGCGGAGGGCCGCGACGGGGTTCAGCTGTCCACCGATAACCGCATCCACAGCATCCGCCTGCAGACCTCGGTGGAAAAACGCGCGATCTTCAATGACACCTCGGTTGCCAGCCTTGGGCGGATTGAGGTGCGCGGGATCATCGTCACGGGGCGGGTGCAAATTCTGGCACGGGACAAGGTCCGCAGTGGCCATGTCGACGTGAAGGATCTTGATATCGTGTCGGCGGATGCGCGCGGCGAGACAGATCGGCCGCAGGGCTATGGCATGGCTGTGCTGCAGGGGGCGTTCACGCTGTGGAACATGCAGCAAGACACTGATGTCACCATCAGCGCCGATCTTGTCGGCCTCTCGGCGGGCCGGGATGGCGCGCCGGTGCGTGGCTGCGGTATCTTTGTCAGCGGCGGTGGTGACAAGGCTGGCAAGCTGAGCGTGCGACGGCTGGAACCCGATGCGGTTTACAGCGATGGCGGCATTGCGCCGGGCACGCCGGACCAGATCACCGGCGGGGTGTTCACCGTCTATGGCGCGCATGTCGATGTGGTGCGCAATCGCGGCCCGGTGATGACTTACGGCGTCAACGACATCGTGCTGGACAACTGCGGCGTGGTGGATCGCTGGACCGCAGAGGCGAAGATCACCTCGCATGGCCCCAGCGGCATCGGTTTTGTCAATTTCGGCATCGTGCATGAGTTGAAAGTGAACGCGCCGATTGAAACCTTTGGCCAAGGCGCCCGGGACTTCAACGTCTATACCGGCACGGTCGATCTGGCCGAGTTCGACCGCATCACCACCCATGCGGATGGCGCGGAGGGAATCCAGATCAGCCAGCCCATCGGACGGCTTGTCGTGCGCCGGGGCATCGAGACCTTCGGCGGCACCAGGCCCTCGCTGGTCAAGGGCAAGGTCATCAGCCTGTCCGCCATCGGCCTCAGCATCAAGCCGGGCGGTTCCGCACGCGAGATCGAAATTTCTGGTGGCATCAAGACCCATGGCGCTGGCGTCGCGCCAATCGAGCAGCATGGCGCAATCGAGTCCCTGCGGGTCAGCGGCGGCTTCCTTGCGGCGGGCGACGGTTTCGACAAGATCTGAAAGCGGGGTGCGACCCCGCTTTCCACCGCAGACAGTGCAGCCCGCGCGCTTCCCATATGGTTTGCAGCCTCGGGCCTAGGTCACATCGAGCCAGCTTTGCTGTTGCGACGATTGTTGGATGGTTTCCACAAGCGTCTGAATCCGCAGGCCCTTGCGGAAGTTGAACGGCTCGGGCGCTTTGCCCGCGATGGCGTTGATGTAGCCTGCGACCTCGATGGCCTTCAGGTCATTGAAGCCGATCTGGTGGCCAGCGGCGACGCAGAACAAGCCGTAGGGGGCGTGATCTGGCCCAGCCTCGATGCGGCGGAAGCCTTGGCGACCCTTGGCATCGGCGGTCGAGAAGTAATTGAGAACGTTGAAGTGTTCTTGGCTGAACGCCAGCGCCCCCTTGGTGCCATACACTTCAAAATCATGCTGCATCTTGCGGCCGGTGGCGATCCAGTTGCCTTCTATGGAGCCCGTCGCCCCATTCTCAAACCGCAGGAAAGCGCGGCCCACATCATCCACCGTCACAGCTTTGCGACCGCCTTTGCCATCGGGACGCTCGGAGATCATCGTCACAACGTCGCCCATCACCCGGGTGATCGGACCGCAGAGGAATTCGGCGCTGGCGAGCGCGTGAGAGCCAATATCGGCCAGCGCCCCACCGCCCGCCGGGTCGTGGCGGAAGCCGTAGGGGCCATTGGCGTCGGCCATGTAATCTTCGGCGTGCAGGCCACGATAGCCACGAATTTCACCCAGCTCGCCCGCCGCGATCATATCCCGCGCAAGCGCCAGCATCGGGTTGCACAGGTAGTTGAAGCCGACTTGGGTTTTCACCCCTTTAGCTTCGGCGGCGAGGGTCATTTCCAAGGCGTCAGCCGCCATCGGGGCCAATGGTTTCTCGCAATACACATGCTTGCCAGCGGCAATCGCGGCCAGCGACATTTCCTTGTGCAGGGCATTCGGCGCGGTGATCGACACCAGATCAATCTCGGGGTCCGCGATGATGGTGCGCCAATCAGAGGTGGCGTTTGAAAAGCCCAAAGTCCGCGCCGCGCGTGCTGCCGCATCATCCGTGATATCCGCCACCGTATGCAGTTCCAGATCACAGGGAAGCACAAACACCCGCGGGGCCGAGGTGAAGCCGAACACATGCGCCTTGCCCATAAAGCCGGTGCCAATCAGGCCGATGCGAAGTTTCGGTTTGCTCATGTCAGGCGTCCTTATGGGGGTCAGCTGCGGTTTCGGGATGAAATCCGCGATAGGGTTGGGGCTTGGTTTGGTCAAGTGCGCGATCTTTGGCAGGCCCAAAGCCTCGTCAAAAGCCATCAGCGGGCGTGGCGGTGAATTCTGTTGCAATCGCGCTGGGTTGTCATAGGAAACAGGGGAGAGGGTGGTTTCCAGATGCAAGACGCCGATGTTCCGCACAGCTATGAAGACCTGATCCGGGTCATTCATGACCGCTACGAGGCGATGAGCAAATCCTATCAGATCATCGCGCGCTATCTGACGCAGAACCCGAATGATGTGGCGGTGCTGAGCGTCACGGCGTTGGCGGCGAAATGCGATGTGCATGCGTCGAGCTTCGTGCGGTTCGCGCAGGCCTTGGGCTATCGCGGGTTCAAGGAATTGCAGGTGTTGTTTCAGCGCAGGCTGTCCACCGCAGCCCCCGGTTTTGATGCGCGTGTGCGGGCGCTGGAAGCGGAATTGGGCGCGCGGGCGGATCATTCCGAGATCGGCTTTCTGCGCGATCTGGTGGTGCGGGATCTGACCTCGTTGCAAGATTTGCTGGCCTCGATTGACGGGGCGCAAATCGCGCGTGCGGTGGATCTGATGGAGGTGGCGGATACGATCTATCTGCTGGGGCAACTTCGATCCGCCCCGGTGGTGGATTTGCTGCGCTATGTGCTGACCATGCTGGGCAAAAGGGTGGTTTTGCTGGACCCCGGCGGCGGGCTGGCGACGCATATGGCGAAGACGATGCAGCCGGGCGATTTGCTGTTCGCGGTCAGCTTCCGGTTCTACGCGACCGAGGTGGTGAATATCGTCGAGGAAGTCGCAGCGCGGGGTGTGCCGATTGTGGCGATCAGTGACAGCACCCTGTCGCCCTTGGCGAAGAACGCGCAGGTGTTGTTCGCGGTGCCCGAGCATGAATATACCTTCTCGCGATCCTTGGCGGCGCCGATCTGTCTGGCGCAGGCTTTGACGGTGGCTTTGGCGGCGCGATTGCAAAAGACCGCAGGCGCGCCGCGTATTCCGATTGTGACAGCGCGCTGATTACAGCGTCATCGGGCCATCCGGCACCGGCATCCCGCCCGCAACCGCACCCCAGACCGATTGGTCAAAGTTGACCACAGCCCCGGTCATCAGGCCTGCGTCGTCGGAGACAAGGAAGTTCACCGCGCGGGCGGCCTCGGCGGGGTCAACCAAGCGGCCAAAAGGCAGGTTTGCGGTGGCCTTGGCCTCCCAATCCGCCCCACCAGTGGCGGCTTGCAAGGCGCGTTCGTGGTCCGACGACATCCAGCCGATGTTCAACTGATTGACCCGGATGCGGTTGGCCATCACCGAAAACGCGGTGTTGGTGGTCAGGGTGGTCAGCGCGCCTTTGCTGGCGCAATAGGCGTTGATGAAGGGCTGACCTGCGAGGGCCGAGATCGAGCCGATGTTGCAAATCGCCCCCTGAACGCCATCGCGGATCATCAGTTTGATCGCGTCTTGCATCAGGAAATACGGGCCACGCACGTTGACGGCGAACATGCGGTCAAAGAGCTCGGGCGAGGTATCCAGAATTGTGCCGCGATCGGTCAAAGCGCCTGCGTTGACCAGCACATCAAGGCGGCCAAACAGGCGGTCGGTTTGCGCGATGGCGGCGCGACAATCGTCCACGGTGCCGAAATCGGCGGCGATGAAATGCGCTTTGGTGTCGTGGGTTTGGTGCAGCGATTTGGCAACAGCCTCACCCCGCGCGGCATTGCGCCCGGTGACGATGATGCCAGCAGCACCTGCGGCGGCAAGTCGGTGGGCGATGGCAGCGCCAAGCCCCTGTGTCGCCCCTGTCACAACACAGATTTTGCCGTCCATGCGGTTGCCGGAGAAGGTCATTGCACAACCTCATAGCCAGCCGCTGCCATGACGCGCAGCAGTTCTTTATGGCCTTTTTGCGCCATCGCTAACGGAGGCGAAACCTTGGGGTCTTGCTCTGCCTCAACCACAAACCAGCCCTCATAGCCGTAAGAGGCACAGCGTTTGACGATGCTTTCAAAGTCGAGCGAGCCATCGCCCGGCACTGTGAACGCGCCCTTCATCACCGCATTGAGGAAGCTTTCGCGCGACCGATCCAGCCCGTTGATCACGTCCATCCGCACGTCTTTGGTATGCACATGGCTGATGCGGTTGTGGTGGTTATCCAGCACCCGCAGCACATCGCCACCGGCAAAAGCCATGTGGCCTGCGTCAAACAGCAGGGGGATGCCTGCGCCGGAGTGTTTCATGAACAGATCAAGCTCGGCCTCTGTCTCAATGATCGCCGCCATGTGGTGGTGGTAGGACAAGGGCATGCCCTGATCTGCGCACCATTCGCCAAAGGCGGTCATATCATGGGCATAGGCCCTGATCTGGTCTTCCGATAGCTTGGGTTTGCTGGCGAGGGGTTTAGAGCGGTCGCCTTGGATCGAGCGGGCCACTTCGCCGTAAACGATGCAAGGCGCACCTGCTGCGATGAAGAAATCCATCTGGGCGCGGATGCGGTCTTTGTTTGCCGCAATGCCATCGTCCAGCACGGTGCCCGAGAACCAACCGCCACAGACCGAGATGCCGAAGCGGCTCAGGATTGGGCCAAGTTCGGCCATATCCATCGGAAAGCGCCGTCCCGTCTCCATCCCGGTAAAGCCTGCGACGGAGGCTTGGCGCAGACATTCTTCCAGCGTCACATCGTCGGACAGTTCTGCCAGATCGTCGTTCCACCATGCGATGGGGGCGATGCCGAGTTTGGCTTTCAAATGTGGTTTGGCGTTCATCTCAGACTCCGATGCGCTGCTTGGCGCGGATGTGTTCTTGCTGGACGCGGGCTTGGCGCACGCTGTCGCGGGAGGATACCTCGGGCACGCCAACATCCCAATCGGCATCACCGGGCACCCAGGCATAGGCGTCGGTGGTGATCGAGATCACCGTGGTGCGGTCGGTGGTCTTGGCCCATTCGAGCGCGGCGGCGAGGTCAGACAGACTTTCGACATGGCGGCTTGCCGCCCCCATTGCGCTCGCATGGGCTGCGAAATCGACATGCAGGGGGGCGCTTGGGTTTTGCACACGGCAATCCTTCAGCAGATTGTTAAAGCCGGGCACACCCTTGGCCTGTTGCAGGCGGCTGATCACAGCATAGCCGCCGTTGTCGCAGACCACGATGATCATTTTGTGACCCGACAGCACCGAGGAATAGATGTCAGAGTTCATCATCATATAGGTGCCATCGCCGAGCATGACGATGGGCGTCCCGCTGACCGCACCGGGCCCGCTTTGCGCCATCGCACAGCCCCAACCAGCGGCAATCTCATAGCCCATACAGGAAAAACCGAACTCCAGATCAAAGGTATGCGGGGCTTTGACGCGCCAGCCCTTGGCAACCTCACCGGGCAGACCACCAGCGGCAGAGATCAGCGTGTCATGCTCGCCCGCCGCAAGGTTCACTTGGTGGACGACTTGGGCATAGGTTGGCACCGGAGTGTTGGTCGGGGCTTGGTGGCTGTCCAGCAGCGCATCCCATGCGGCGAACAAAGCCTTGGCGCGGGGCAAAAGTGCCGCGTCAGCGTGCCAATCGCCAAGGGCCGCGTTCAACTCGGTGACGGTTTCCAAGGCATCGCCGACCACCGCCAAGGCGCGGTGCTTGGTGGCATCATAGCGCGCGGCATTGATCGAGATAAACCGGGCGTCTTGCGCAAAGGCCGTCCATGATCCGGTGGTGAAATCCTGCAATCTTGTGCCGATGGCGATGATCACATCCGCCTCTGCCGCCAGCGTATTGGCAGAGGTCGAGCCAATGATGCCAACCGGGCCGCAATGCACCGGATGATAATGCGTCAGGCCGCCCTTGCCTGCGTTGGTTTCCACAACAGGGATTCCACGCTGTGCGGCAAATTCGGCCACCGCAACCTCAGCGCCGGAATAGCGCACGCCACCGCCTGCGATGATCAGCGGGGCTTTGGCGGAACGCAGCAGATCAACCGCTTGTGCCAAAGCGGCGCGGTCGGCGCGCGGGCGCGGAATCGTCCACAACCGTTCCTCGAAGAACACCTCGGGGTAATCAAACGCCAGTTCCTGCGTGTCCTGCGGCAAGGCGATGAAAGCTGGCCCGCAATCGGCCGGGTCCAGCATGGCTGCCACCGCTTGCGGCAGCGAGGACAGGATTTGCGCTGGATGGGTGATGCGATCCCAATAGCGGGTCACGGCTTTGAACGCGTCATTCACCGTCAGCGTCGGGTTGTGGTAATGTTCGACCTGTTGCAGCACGGGATCGGGCAGGCGGTTGCTGAACGTGTCGCCTGCGATCAGCAGCACCGGCAAGCGGTTGGCGTGCGCGGTGCCCGCCGCCGTCACCATGTTCAACGCCCCCGGCCCAATCGACGAGGTGGCAATCATAATCTGCCGCCGCCGCTTCGCCTTGGCAAAGCCTATGGCAGCGAGGGCCATCGACTGTTCGTTCTGGCCGCGCCATGTCGGCAGGTGATCTTGCACAGCCTCCAAAGCCTCGGACAGGCAGGTCACGTTGCCATGGCCAAAGATGCCGAACACGCCCGCAAACAGCGGCACTTTCTGGCCGTCGATCTCAGTCATCTGAACCGTCAACCAGCGCACCAGCGCTTGGCTTAATGTCAGGCGAATGGTGGCTTTGGACATGCTGGCTCCTCCCAAAAGCTTGCCCGAAGCATACGCATTTGGATTGAATATTGACAATGGTGATTTTTCGCAATGACTATTGCAGAACAAGTCTGGAGATGGCGATGATTGCGAACAAACTGAAAGCGCTCTGGGCGGCAGGCAGGCCTGCGATCAATGGTTGGTGCAGTATCGGAAACCCGTTCACCGCCGAGATCATGGCGGCGCAGGGTTTCGATTCTGTGACCATTGATATGCAGCACGGCGCGTTGGATTATTCCAACCTGCTGCCGATGTTTCAGGCGATGCGGGCAAGCGGTGCTGTGCTGATGGCCCGCGTGCCGTGGAACGAGCCGGGGATTGTGATGAAGGCGCTGGATGCCGGGGCCTACGGCATCATCTGCCCGATGGTCAACACCGCCGAGGATGCCGCGCGTTTCGTCAGCTACCTGCGTTATCCGCCCTTGGGTCAGCGCAGTTTTGGGCCGACGCGGGTTTCGTTTGCGGCGGGGGCGAATTACGCGGGCGAGGCGAACGACAATATCCTTGGCTTCGCGATGATTGAGACGGCGGAGGCTTTGGCGAATTTGGACGCGATTGCCGCCACGCCGGGCTTGGATGGGCTGTATATCGGGCCAGCGGACCTGACTTTGTCGCTGACGGCGGGGCGGTTGGCACCGGGGTTTGACCGCGAGGAACCCGAGATGATCGCGGCCATTCAGAAAATTCTCGTTGCGTGCAAGGCCAATGGCCTGCGCGCGGGTCTGCATTGTGGCACGCCGGACTATGCGGTGCGGGCGATTGGCTGGGGGTTTGATCTGACCACGGTGGGCGGCGATGCGCGGTTTTTGGCGGCGGCTGCGGGCGCGGTGGTGACGCGGTTTCGCGATCTGACCAACGGTGAGGCCAAGATCGAAAAGGGGGCCTATTGATGCCGCATATTGTCGTGGCGGGCAAGCTGCACCCGGCTGGCTTGGCGCTGCTCAACGCGGCGGAGGGGGTGACGTTTGATCATATCGAGGAGATTTCTGAGGCCTCGTATCAGCCGTATTTGCTGCAAGCAGACGCGATTGTGATCCGCACGCAGCCACTGGGGGCGGCGTCGGTGGCCTTGGCGCAGCGGTTGAAAATCGTCTCGCGCCATGGCGTCGGCTATGATGCGGTCGATGTGTCGGCGCTGAACGCGCGGCGGATTCCGCTGTGCATCGTCGGGGATGTGAACTCGGTTTCGGTGGCCGAGCACGCGATGATGCTGATCTTGGCTTGTGCAAAGCGATTGATCCGGGCGGATGCCAGCACCCGGCAAGGCCCGTGGGGCTGGCGCAATCGGTTGGAGGCGAGCGAGATTTCCGGCAAGCATCTGCTGATCCTCGGCTATGGCCGGATCGGGCGGCATCTGGCGCGGATGGCTGCGGGGTTTGGCATGGAGATTCGCGCCTATGACCCCTACCTGCTGGCGCAGGGCTGGCCGGAGGGGGCGGTTGCGGCGGTGCCGACACTGGCTGATGGATTGGCTTGGGCTGATGTGGTTTCGGTGCATCTGCCCAAAGCCGACCGACCCGTGCTTGGCACGGTGGAACTGGCGCAGATGAAGCCGGGGGCGATGGTGATCAACACGGCGCGCGGTGGCATTGTTGATGAGGCCGCCTTGGCGCAGGCCCTGCACGCGGGGCAGATCGGGGCGGCGGGGTTGGATGTGTTTGAAGCCGAACCGCCCTTGCCGGATCATCCGCTGCTGGGGTTTGATCAGGTAATATTAACGCCGCATATCGCCGGGCTGACGGCGGAAAGTGCCGAGCGGATGGCGGTGGCCTCGGTGCAAAACGTGCTGGATTTCCTCAACGGCAGGCTTGATCCGGGGCTGATCGTCAACCGGGATGCTTTGGCCTAGGGTTGGGCTGTTTGGCGCGTTCTTCCGCTACCAGATCCACGAAGGCCCGCAACGGGGCGGGCATGAAGCGACTGGAGAAATACAGCCGGGGGCCGTCAAATTCTGGCCACCACTCGGGCAGAACGGCCATCAGCGCGCCGCTGTCCAGATGCGGTTGCAGCCAGTTTTGGAAAGCAAAGATCAACCCGTGCCCTGCGATCGCAAAGTTGATCGCGGCTGCTGACGCGACCACTGTAAGCAGAAGCTTGGCCGGGGGATCAACCGTGATAACCTCGCGCCCGTTCTCAAACTGCCATTCGGTCAAGGCGCCGCTGGTAAAACGGGTGCGGATGCAGTCATGCGCGGTGATGTCGCTGGGGTGCAATGGCGTGCCGCGTGCCGCCAGATAAGACGGCGCGGCGACAAGGGCAGTATGTTGCACGGCGGGCCCAATCGGCACTGCGATCATATCCTGCGCCAGATGCTCGCCATAGCGGATGCCGGCATCACAATCGGCGGCGGTGATATCGACAAGGCGATCATCGACCACCACTTCCAGCCGCACCTGCGGATAGCGCGCCAGAAAGAGATTCAGCAGCGGCGGCAGAATATCCACCATCACCGCCCCCGGCACGTTCAGTTTCAGCCGCCCGCGCACCTGTCCTTGCGCGCTTTGCGCGTCGTTCAGCGCGGCATGGGCTTCGGACAACAGCGGTGCGATCCGGGCGGCAAGGATGCGCCCGGCTTCGGTTGGCATCACACTGCGCGTGGTGCGGGTCAGCAGTGGTGTACCTAAATTGGCCTCAAGTCGGGTGATGGTTTCGCTGACGGTTGAGGCCGAAAGCCCCAAGCGGCGCGCGGCGGTGCGAAAGCCGCCCGCCTCGGTCACGGCAAGGAAGACCTGTAGATCGTCCAGCGAGGTGGCATTGTTCGACATACCGATCAACCTATTCGGATTTGGTCGGATTATCAATTTCTACCGAACGGCTATCTAGGGCGCATCACAAGGAGCAACACCATGACACAGACAGCCGCAGCCGCCGGACGTTTCAGCTTTCCCGGTACCGATATTTCCGTCAACCGCATGGGCTATGGCGCGATGCAACTGGCCGGACATCACGCCTTCGGCCCGCCCGCCGACCCAGACGAAGCCCGCGCCGTGCTGCAAGAGGCTTTGACTTTGGGCGTCGATCACATCGACACCAGCGATTACTACGGCCCGTTTGTGACCAACGACCTGATCCGTGAGGCGTTGCACCCCTATGCCGCCAATCTGGTGCTCGTGTCCAAGATCGGTGCATGGCGCGATGACAAGGGCGGCTGGATACTGGAGCGCGGCGCGGATTTCCTGCGCAAGTCGGTTGAGGACAATCTGAAACGGCTTGGCCTTGACCAGATGGCGATTGTGAACCTGCGCATGGGTGGGTCAGAGGATGACATTGCCGCCCCGATGCAGGTGATGCGGCAGATGCAGGACGAAGGCCTGATCGCGCATATCGGCGTCAGCACGGTGGATGCGGGCCAGCTTCAGATCGCCCGCGATATTGCACCGATTGTCTGCGTGCAGAACCACTACAATCTGGTCCACCGCCACGATGACGCAATGATTGACGCGCTTGCTGCGGATGGCATCGCCTATGTGCCGTATTTCCCGCTGGGTGGTTTCACGCCGCTGCAAAGCGATGTGCTCAAGCAGGTGGCGGACAATATGGGCCAATCCGCGCAGGCTGTCGCCTTGGCGTGGTTGTTGCAGCGCAGCCCGAACATGCTGCTGATCCCCGGCACCTCGCGCCGCAGCCATCTGCGCGGCAATATAGCGGCGGCGAGCCTTACGTTGGGTGCGACCGAACTGGCGCAGATGAACGCGATCGCCGGGATGGTTTAACGGCGTGCGAGGAGACCCCAAGAGGCCCTGGCTTAAGGCCGGGGCGGCTTGGGGATGGGGGCTAAAACCACTGCCCCGGCTCCATCAAGCCCAGATCCATCAGTTGCTGGCTGTGCCAATCAAACGGCGTTGAGTTGTGCCATTTGAAATCATGGATATCAAAGCGAGAGCCCGCGTTCGAGCGCAGGGCTTTCGCGGTGCGGAAACTGACGATGGCGGTGGTGATGTTGTGGTGCCACGGGCAAGCGTAAGTGTTATATTCTTCATCCGACAAAGTGAAATCCGACCGCATGGTTAGCCCCGGCTTGGTGCGGAACAAAGCGATGCGGTCGATCTTGCGGCGCGGCACCGGGATATGTTCTTCAAACCGCCAGCGTAACCCGCCAAAGAAATCCAACTGGCGTTCCTTCGGGTAATTGTGGTTCGCGACATCAGGCCGACCCAAAGCATAATAGCCGGATTTATCCATATGCGCGTGATCCAGTGACACCGCATTGGGGAACACATTCAGATCATCGGCGTACAGATCGACCACGTAAGACAGCATCGCGTCGCGGCGTTCTTCGCTGTGGAAGGCCAGCATTTCGCGGATCGTGCGGGTCTCGCAGAACGGGTAGAACAGATATTCGGCGTTGTAGCAGTAATACAGCCAAATGCCGGGGGCGGCGGCGATCACCTTATTCACGGCTTCCACCAAAGCCTCTACCGTGGGGGCCTCATAGGGAATGCGGTGGATTTTCGCTTCAAGCTCTGCCGATACCGGAATCGCATCGGGGGCAAACAGGGCAAGCTGGACAAAGCCAGCCTCAAGATGATGGCGGATGGTGGTATCCACCTCTACCGCGTCTTCGGCGAAGATCAAGGCGAGCGGACCTTTCACCAAGGCCGTCTTGGCCTCGGCCAGAAACTGATTAAGCGACGTATACTTCATGCCCTGCCCATATGCCTTTGGCTTATTTGCGGCAGAATCCGTTAACAATCCCTGCAACGCAAGCCCCGGCGTTGCGAAGCGGGCCTGTTTGGCATAGATCAACAGCCCAGACAGGGGTGCGCCATGGCCGATCCGAAGAAATTGTTCATCAAGACCTATGGGTGTCAGATGAACGTCTATGATTCCGAGCGTATGGCCGAGGCCATGGGCGCGGACGGCTATGTCACCACCGATAGCGCCGAAGATGCCGATATGGTGCTGCTGAACACCTGCCATATTCGGGAAAAGGCGGGCGAAAAGCTGTATTCCGATCTGGGGCGGCTGAAAAAGCTGAAACTGGCGCGACCCGATGTGAAAATCGGTGTGGCGGGCTGCGTGGCGCAGGCCGAGGGGGCCGAGATCATGCGGCGGATGCCGATTGTCGATCTGGTGGTAGGCCCACAATCCTATCACCGCCTGCCCGAGATGGCCCGCGCAGGCACGCCGCAGGTCGATACCGATTTCCCACTGGAGGATAAGTTCGACCTTCTACCAGAGCGCAAGGCCAGCCGTGGCCCGATGGCGTTTTTGACCGTGCAGGAAGGCTGCGACAAGTTTTGCGCGTTCTGCGTGGTGCCCTATACCCGCGGGGCGGAAGTTTCGCGTGATCCGCAGCGTATTCTGACCGAGGCGCGCGGTTTGGTGGATAAGGGCGTGCGCGACCTGACGCTGCTGGGCCAAAACGTCAACGCCTATCATGGCGACGGCTGGACTCTCAGCCGCCTGATCCGCGAACTGGCGAAGGTCGATGGCTTGCAGCGTATCCGCTACACCACCAGCCACCCTAATGACATGGAAGACGATCTGATCGCTGCGCATGGCGATGAGCCAAAGCTGATGCCCTATCTGCATCTGCCCGTGCAGTCGGGGTCAGATCGCATCCTGAAAGCGATGAACCGCAAACATACCGCCGAAGAGTACCTGCGGCTGATCGAACGTATCCGTGCGGCGCGGCCCGATATTCTGCTGTCGTCGGATTTCATCGTCGGCTTCCCCGGCGAGACCGATCAGGATTTTGAGGACACGCTGTCGCTGATCCGCACGGTAAACTATGGTATGGCCTATAGCTTCAAATACTCCGCCCGCCCCGGCACGCCTGCTGCGGAAAAGCCCGAGATTGACGCTGCGCTGGCCGATGCCCGCCTGCAAACCCTGCAAGCGCTGATCACCGAACAACAGCGCGGGATGCAACAGGCCATGGTCGGGCGTGAAGTTGGGGTGCTTTATGAGAAAGCCGGGCGCGAGGCCGGGCAGATGATTGGCAAGTCGGATCACCTGCACGCGGTGTTTGTGAATGACCCAAATGGCCGTGTTGGCGAGATGGTTCGGGTGAGAATCTTAGCTTCGTCGTCCAACTCTTTGGCAGGCGCGCGTATTTCGTGATTGGCGCTCAACCAGCATCGTTTCCACGCTGTCGGCAAAGCAACTTGAGTGGCGAAATTATGGCCAAACACGCAACAACTAGTCTTCAAAAAGCCATAAACCCATAGATTTTGCTTTACTTCACAAGGTCGCGTCGGCAAACCTTCGCTCATATATATGTGAATTCCGAATGGTTAAAGGGGAGCTGCCACAGTGGAGCGTTTTTCCAGAGCAGTGCGAATGGCAATCGGCGGCGCGGCGCTGGCTGTCGGCCTGATGATGGCAAGTGGGGCGATGGCACAGACCGCGCCGCAGATCGCTGGCAAGATCGAATGGGGCGTCTGGGTTGACGACGACGGCTGTATGCACTGGTGGGCAGATGGCGGCGCCGAAGGCTATATGCTCGACCGGGTTAACCCGAAGACTGGTAAGCCGGTTTGTCTGAAGCGCAACACCTGTCTGGTGCAAAACACCGACACATTGTTTGCCACCGATAGCTCCAAGCTGACCGCTTATGGCCGCCGCTACCTGACCGATTTCTTCCAGAACGCGGGTGCCTTTGGCTACGCGATCTACGGTCACACCGACAGCCGCGCCTCGGATGAATACAACATCAAACTGTCGCAGCGCCGTGCCGCTTCGGTGGCTGCTGTTGCCCGCTCGGTTGGTGCTATGGTGGATCGTGAGATTGGCTATGGCGAGCGTCAGCCGCGCGCCACCAACGCAACCGCCGAAGGGATGCAGCAAAACCGCCGCGTCGAAGTCGTCTGCTATAAGTGGTGATGAACATGTCCAAACTCAACGCTCTCCCGCTTCTGGCCTTCGCCGCAATCAGTCTCAGCGCCTGTGAGGGCCCCGGCCTTGTACCGTACACAGCAGGACCCAATACGGTGATCGCAACCGCGCGGGACACGGGCCGGGATCATACTGGTCTGATCGAGGGCGAAGCCGCCATCGCCTATGACCCTGATGGCTGCCAAGGCTGGATCATGGATGACGGCATCGAAGGCTATTCGGGTCGCCGCTACGATCCGGTGTCTGGGCTTCCGGTCTGCAACAACCATTATCCGCCAGGTACGGTTCTGGGCAATTACCAGACCTCATCGGCACCGATCAAAGACTGGGTGCCGAACCGCTAATATCGGCGCGCGCAGGCTAAAATACAGCAAAGACCACGGGATGTTTCCGTGGTCTTTTTTTATTGCCCGGTTCTTGCGCAAAGATGTCGCTGTCATCACTTTGATATCAAGACCATGCAGGTTGTTCTTGCCAGAGTATTTGGCAGGCTTACACTACATATAGACGTCACCTGAACCGCAAGGAGATCCCTTTGGGCATCAGCGCGCTAACGCCCCCGACCCGTTCCGAGGATATTGTCGAGACTGTCCTCGAATTTCCCGATAACCGGCTTTTGATCAGCCTCTGCGGCGAGTTTGACCGCAATTTGGCCCAGATCGAGCACCAGATGGGGGTGCATGTGCTGCGACGGGGCAACCGTCTGTCCGTCATCGGCGACAAGGCTGCGCGCGAACAGGCGGCGGCGGTGTTGCGGTCTTTGTACGCGCGGCTGGAACAGGGCCGCAGCGTGGCAGCGGGCGATATTGACGGCGCGATGCGGATGGGGCGGCCAATGCCGGATACCAAACTGGAAGCCTCTGATCAGATTGAGATGTTCACCGGCGGCGGCATCGAACTGCGCACCCGCAAAAAGCCGATTGAACCCCGAACCGAGGCGCAGAAGGAATATGTGAAAAACCTGTTCGCCAATGAAATGGGTTTCGGTATTGGGCCTGCGGGCACTGGGAAAACCTATCTCGCGGTGGCGGTTGGCGTGACCATGCTGATCTCGGGCGCGGTGGAGAAAATCATCCTGTCGCGTCCGGCGGTAGAAGCGGGCGAGCGTCTGGGCTTTCTGCCCGGCGATATGAAGGAAAAAATCGACCCCTACATGCAGCCTTTGTACGACGCGCTGAACGATTTCCTCCCTGCCAAGCAGATCCAAAAGCTGCTTGAGGAAAAACGCATCGAAATCGCACCCTTGGCTTTCATGCGCGGGCGCACTTTGTCGAACGCCTTTGTCGTGCTGGATGAAGCGCAAAACGCCACCACCATGCAGATGAAGATGTTTCTGACTCGCCTTGGCGAAGGCAGCCGCATGGTGATCACCGGCGACCGCACGCAGGTCGACTTGCCGCGCGGCACCGCCTCGGGATTGCAAGATGCTGAGCGGATTCTGCAAGGGGTGAAGGGCGTGACCTTCAACTATTTCACCTCGAAAGACGTGGTGCGGCATCCGTTGGTGGCCCGCGTGATTGAGGCCTACGAGCGCGACGAAGCGCAGGGCTAATCGGCTGGCGGCACGTGATCTGACGGAGCGCGTGCCGCGCAAGTTTTCTTGAGCGCTGACGCTCCCCCCAGGATATTTATTTATGCCAATGTGAAAGCTTGAGCGTTTGGCCTGGCTGCGTTATGGGGCGGCATGGAACCACTTGTTGATATCGTCATCGAGGATGCGCGCTGGGAGGCCCTTGGGCTGGACGCGCTGGCCGAACTCGCCGTGCGTGCGGCTTTTGCCGAGCTGGGCTTGCCAGAGGTGGGGTTTAGCCTGTGCCTGATGGGCTGCGATGATGCGCGGATTCTGGAGTTAAACGGCGATTTTCGCGGCAAGCCCAAACCAACCAATGTGCTGAGTTGGCCGTCGGAGGAGCGTGGCGTGGATGCAGGTGAAGTGCCAGATCTGCCGGAACCGGGTGAGGCGGACGATCCCGAATCCCTTGGTGATATCGCGATCTCCTATGACACTTGTGCGCTTGAGGCCGCTGAGGCGGGTAAGCCCATGGCGGATCACGTTAGCCATCTGATCGTGCATGGTCTGTTGCATCTGCTGGGCTATGATCACATCCGCGCCGCGGACGGTGATCTGATGGAGGCCACCGAGGTGCGGATACTTGCGCGTCTGGGGCTTTCTGACCCATACTGAGAGCATCGGCCCCTCGGGGCGTTTTGGAACAAGGACCAATGGGCAGTAGCAACGACGGGTTACCCGCAGCGCCAAGGGCGCGCGCGGATGCCGATGAGGCCGAGGCCTCGCCACGCGGATTCTTCGGGCGGCTGTTGTCCGCCTTCAACTCCTCTGACAGCAGCGAGGGCGACGAGGAAGCGGCGGCGTTGACACCCGCGAAAGGCGGTCTGTTGGGGTTGAGCAATCTGCGGCGCTTGCGGGTCGATGATGTGGCGATTCCCAAGGTTGAGATTGCCGCCGTGCCGTTGGACATCGGCAAGGATGATCTGGTCGAAGCGTTTCGCCAACATGGCTTTAGCCGCCTGCCGGTTTACAAAGGCACTTTGGACCATCCGCAGGGCCTTGTGCTGCTGAAGGATCTGGCCTTGCAGCATGGCTTTGGCGCCTCGGGGCGGTTTTCGCTGAAGAAACTGTTGCGTCCGGTGTTGTTCGCGCCACCCTCGATGCCCGCCGCGACGCTGTTGCAGAAGATGCAGCGCGACCGGGTGCATATGGCCCTGGTGATCGACGAATACGGTGGCGTTGATGGTTTGGTGACAATCGAAGACCTGATCGAGACGGTGATCGGGGAAATCGAAGATGAGCATGACGAGGTCGAAGGCGCGCTCTGGAAGGAAGAGTCTCCAGGTGTGTTCGTGGCGCAATCCACCGTGTCGCTGGATGATTTCGAGGCTGCCATCGGCCTGACCCTGCGCAACGGCGAGGATGATGAGGATATCGACACTCTGGGTGGCCTCGTGTTCCTGCGCACAGGCCGGGTGCCGGTGCGCGGTGAGATCGTGCCGCATGAATCCGGGGTGGAGTTTGAGGTGCTGGACGCTGATCCGCGCCGGATCAAGCGTTTGCGGGTGCGCCTGCCGGGGGCGATAGCACAGGTGGTGTCCGAGCCTGCGGTGCCCGAGGTCGAAGGCTAAGATGTTGCGCAGGACCAGGGCGGGCTGGCCGGGTCTGCGGGGCGTTGGCTTGGCGGCAGTGCTGGGCGTGCTGGCGGCCTGCGGGCAAGCACCGCTTGGGGCATGGTATCTCAGCCTGCCCGCCTTGGCTGCACTTTGCTGGCTGATCGGGCGCAGCCCTGCACCGATCTGGCTGGCATGGTTTGCAGGCGCGGGCTACTTTGCGGCAGCGCTGAATTGGATCGTGCAGCCCTTCATGGTCGATGCCGCGCGCGATGGTTGGATGGCCCCATTCGCGCTGGTGTTGATGGCGTTTGGCATGGCGTTGTTTTGGGCGCTGGCGGGGTGCTTAAGTCGCTATAGTCGAAACGCCGCCTTGGGCTTCGCGGTTGCCCTCGCCGCCACAGACCTTTTGCGCGGCTATGTGCTGACCGGATTCCCATGGGCGCTGATCGGCCATATCTGGATCGACACGCCAGTGGCGCAACTGTCAGCGTTCATCGGGCCAAGCGGGCTGTCGCTGCTGACTGCTGTGCTGGCTGCGGGCCTGGCACTGCGCCGCCCGCTGCCCGTCGGCCTTGCTGCCGCAACCCTCGCCGCCGCTTGGGGTTACGGTGCTTGGACCCTCGCCCAACCGATGCCTGCTGACCGCCCCGTCACCCTGCGCCTTGTGCAGCCCAATGCCGAACAGCAGGCGAAATGGGACCCAGCGCTGGCGCAGCAATTCTTTGACCGCCTGCTCAGCCTGACCGCCGCCAAACCCACGCCCGATCTGGTGATCTGGCCGGAAACCGCATTGCCTTATCTGCTCGACCGTCACCCCGAAATCGGCGGTATGATCGCAAGCGCGGGCGGGGGCGCTCCTGTTGCCATAGGGATGCAGCGGGTGGAGGGTGACAAGGCGTGGAACTCCCTCGCGGTGATCGTCCCGGACGGCATGACAAGCGCCACCTATGACAAGCACCATCTCGTGCCATTCGGCGAATATATCCCCTTCGGCGATGCCTTGTTCCAATGGGCCAATATCTCGGCCTTTGCCTCGCAGGTCGGTAATGGCTACATGGCTGGCCCCGGCCCGCAACTGCTCGACTTTGGCCCGAAACTGGGCCGGGCTTTGCCGCTGATCTGCTACGAGGCGGTGTTCCCGCAAGACTTGCGCGGCACCGAGCGGCCCGATTGGCTGCTGCAAATCACCAATGACGCGTGGTTTGGCCGGTGGACCGGGCCGTTCCAGCACGCTGCCCAAGCCCGGTTGCGGGCCATCGAGCAAGGCCTGCCGCTGGTGCGCGTCGGCAATACCGGGGTGACGGCGGTGTATGACGCGCGCGGCCGCATCACCGCTAGCCTGCCGTTTGAGATCGCCAGCTATCTTGATGCCGCCCTCCCCGCCGCTTTGCCGATCACGCCCTATGCCCGTTTCGGGGAAATCCCGGTTTTGGTGTTGCTGGCCGGACTCGCAGCCGCGCTGTTCCGCCCCCGCAAACGCCCCAAGCCTTGACCTTTCCGTTGGATTGGGTCTAAGGCAGGCCGATAAAACCCGCACAACGGCTTCCTGGCGTGCGTGGATAACCCAACGGAGCACTTCCCCATGAGCCGCCAAAACTACATTTTCACCTCGGAATCCGTGTCCGAGGGCCATCCTGACAAACTCTGCGACCGGGTGTCAGATGCCATCCTCGATGCCTTCCTGACCGAAGAACCCAACGCACGGGTGGCGTGTGAAACCTTTTCCACCACCAACCGCGTGGTTGTCGGCGGTGAAGTGGGGCTATCGACCGAGAAAAAGACCGCTGAGATGGTCGAGCGAGTCGAAGACATCGTGCGCGCTTGCGTCAAAGACATTGGCTACGAGCAGAAAAAATTCCATTGGGAAAAGATCAAGGTTCACAACTACCTGCACGAACAATCTGCGCATATCGCGCAGGGCGTTGATAAAGACGGCGCGGGCGATCAGGGCATCATGTTCGGCTATGCCTGCCGTGAGACGCCGGAGCTTATGCCAGCCCCGATCCAATACGCCCATGCGATCCTGAAACGCTTGGCCGAAGTGCGCAAATCCGGCGCAGAGCCGACCTTGGGCCCGGACGCCAAAAGCCAGCTGTCGCTGCGCTATGTCGACGGCAAGCCGGTGGAAGTCACCTCGATCGTGCTGTCGCACCAGCACACCAGCAAAAAGCAATCCTCCGCCGATATCCGCGCGATTGTAGAGCCCTATATCCGCGAAATCCTTCCGGCAGAATGGATCACCAAAGCCACCATTTGGCATGTCAACCCGACGGGGACGTTTGTGATCGGCGGGCCGGATGGCGATGCGGGCTTGACCGGGCGCAAGATCATCGTCGATACCTACGGCGGCGCGGCCCCGCATGGCGGCGGCGCGTTTTCGGGCAAAGACCCAACCAAAGTGGACCGTTCGGCAGCCTATGCCGCGCGCTATCTGTCGAAGAACATCGTTGCCGCTGGCCTAGCGGATCGCTGCACCCTGCAGGTGTCCTATGCGATTGGCGTCGCCGAGCCGCAGTCGATCTATGTCGACACCCACGGCACCGGAGTTGTGCCCGATGACGTGATTGAGCGCGCTGTGGCCGCCTGCATGGACCTGACCCCGCGCGGCATCCGCGAGCATCTGCACCTGACCAAGCCGATCTATGCCCGCACCTCGGCCTACGGCCATTTCGGTCGCGCCCCGGAAGCCGATGGCGGCTTCTCCTGGGAGAAGACCGATTTGATTGACGCCCTGAAAGCGGCGGTTTAAGTCTAAACTCATGGGCGGCGGCTGGATGTACCACCGTCGCCGCCCGTGAAGCCCTGCACTTCGCGGCATGACCCGTGGGCTTCAAGACCAAGGTGCATCCGCACCCCCGCGCCAAGTAGACACCAGAGATGACAGCCTTGGGAGTCCGCCAAATGCCCAGTGACACCTTGCGTTACGCCCTGATCATGCTGCTGGCGGGTATCGGTATTCCGATGCTTGCGGCGCTGAATGCCCAGTTGGGCGGGCGGATTGGCGCACCCGTGGCGGCATCGGTGGTGCTGTTCGCGGTGGCCCTGCTGGCCTGCGTCCTCGTGCTGGCTTTCTCGGGTCAGGTCCATGCCCTCGCCCTGCTGCCCGCGCAACCGAAATATCTGTTCGGAGCCGGGCTGTTCGTCGCCTTCTATGTGCTGTCGGTGACATGGGTTGCGCCGCGCTTTGGCGTTGGCAATGCGGTGTTCTGTGTGCTGCTCGGCCAAATGATCGCGGCCACCCTGATCGACCAGTTCGGCCTGTTCGGTGCGATGGTGCGCACGGTTTCAGTGGCACGCGCCACCGGACTTGTGGCAATGGTCGCGGGGCTTGCCCTGATCCAGCGCGGCTGAGCCCCGGCTTGACGCCTTGAACCAGTGGCGCTAGGTCGGCCCCTTCACCGCGAGGATAGCAGAATGACCAGCACAGATGTTTCCGGCCTGACACAGCTTGGTGCGGCCACGGCTTTGCCCGCAGGCCCCGAACAGGCGGTGCTGGAAAAAGTCCCCGCAGGCCATGTCGGCACGCTCTATTGCGTGCGCTTCACCGCGCCCGAGTTCACCTCAATCTGCCCGATGACCGGACAGCCGGATTTCGCCCATATCGTCATCGACTATGTGCCGCGCGATTGGCTGGTCGAGTCGAAATCGTTGAAGCTTTACCTTGGCAGTTTCCGCAACCACGGTGCCTTCCACGAGGATTGCACCTTGGATATCGGCAAGAAACTGGTCGCTTTGCTCGATCCGGTCTGGCTGCGCATCGGCGCCTATTGGTTCCCGCGCGGCGGCATCCCGATTGATGTGTTCTGGCAGACCGGAACCCCGCCCGAAGCCGTCTGGCTGCCCGACCAAGGCGTCGCGCCCTACCGGGGCCGGGGTTGACGCTGCCCGCAAACCAAGGCTAGAGGCCGCAACCCAACCATGAGGCGACCCCCATGTATGATCCCGTCGAACGCCGCAATTTCTACGGACGCGTCCATGGCAAAACCCTGCGCGCCAGCCAGAAGACCTATCTGGAGGAAGATCTCGACCGTCTCAGCCTGCCCGGTGTGACGCGGGAAGATAACCCCGAACGCTTGCCCATTGACCTCTCCCGTTTCGCAGACAAATCGCTCTGGCTGGAAATCGGCTTCGGTGGTGGTGAGCATCTGGTCCACATGGCCGCCACCTATCCCGAAGTCGGCATCATCGGTTGCGAGCCCTTCGTTAACGGCATCGCCATGCTGCTCGGCAAGATCCGCGCGGCAAATGTCACCAACCTCGCCATCCACCCCGGCGACGTGCGCGATCTGTTTGATGTGCTGCCCCCGGCTTCCATAGCCAAAGCCTTCCTGAACTACCCCGACCCCTGGCCGAAAGCCCGCCACCATCGCCGCCGCTTCGTCACCCAAGGCTACCTCGCAGCGCTCGCCCGCGCCCTGCAACCGGGTGCTGAGTTTCGCGTCGCCACCGACATCCCCGATTACGTCCGCCAAACGCTGGAAGAAGTGCCGCAAGCGGGCTTCACCCTTCTGGATCAGGGCGATCAGCCATGGTCCGACTGGCTCTCCACCCGCTACGAGCAAAAAGCCCTGCGCGAAGGCCGCCCGCCGCATTACCTGACCTTCCAGCGCAACGCCTGAAACTGCGGTCAGCTGCGCTCCGCGCGGGAGTATTTCAAAAAGAGCAAATCCAACAAGCGCTCTGCACATTGCTCTTTCTGAAATACTCCCGCCGGAGGCGCCTCCCCCTCACCCCCCACCACGCATCAAACCCATCCCGCGGCAGCAGCGTGCGCGTGCCCCCTCGATGGGGGCCAAGCGCGCAGCCCTATCAGGTCAACCGTGGACCCCGGCCCTTGCTTGCGCTATCAGGCTTGCAAATTCCGCGCAGGAGAATGCCGATGTCCGCCCATGCCACCGCCCAACCGATGACCGCCTCGAAATCCGGGCCACTGAAAGGCACCGCTTCGGTGCCGGGCGATAAATCCATCAGCCACCGCGCGTTGATTTTCGGCGCGATGGCGGTAGGCGAAACCAAGATCACCGGACTTCTGGAAGGTCAGGACGTGTTGGATACCGCGAAAGCGATGCGGGCGTTTGGCGCGACCGTCTTGCAGCACGGGCCGGGGGCATGGTCGGTGCAGGGCGTCGGTGTTGGTGGTTTTCAGGAGCCTGCCGATGTGATTGATTGCGGCAACTCCGGCACCGGGGTGCGGTTGATCATGGGCACGATGGCGACGACGCCGATGACCGCGACCTTCACCGGCGATGCCTCGTTGCGCAAACGTCCGATGGGGCGGGTGACCGATCCGCTCAGCCTGTTCGGTACTCAGGCTTACGGCCGCAAGGGTGGCCGTCTGCCGATGACTGTGGTGGGGGCGGCCAATCCGGTTCCGGTGCGCTATGCTTTGCCCGTCGCTTCGGCGCAGGTGAAATCGGCAGTTCTGCTGGCGGGGCTGAACGCGCCGGGGCAGACGGTGGTGATTGAGCGCGAACCGACGCGGGATCATTCCGAGCGGATGCTGCTGGGTTTTGGCGCGCAGTTGACGGTGGAAAAGACCAGCGAGGGCAATGTCATCACTTTGACCGGCCAGCCAGAACTCCGCCCGCAAACGGTGGCGGTACCGCGCGATCCGTCCTCGGCGGCGTTTCCGGTCTGTGCGGCGCTGATCGTCGAAGGTTCGGATATCTTCGTGCCCGGCGTCAGCCAGAACCTCACTCGCAATGGCCTCTATCTGACTCTGGTCGAGATGGGTGCGCAGATTGAGTTTCAGAATCCGCGCACCGAGGGGGGCGAACCTGTGGCGGACCTGCGGGTGCGGTTCAGCGACAGTATGAAGGGCATCGAGGTGCCGCCCGAACGCGCGCCGTCGATGATTGATGAATATCCGATCTTGTCGGTGGTGGCGGCCTGTGCGACGGGCAAGACGATCATGCGCGGGGTGAAGGAACTGCGCGTCAAGGAATCCGACCGGATCGACGCGATGGCGCGGGGGTTGGAGGCTTGCGGGGTGAAGATCGAGGAGGACGAGGATACCCTCATCGTCCACGGCATGGGGGCGAGTGGCGTGCCGGGGGGCGCCACTTGTGCGACCCATATTGATCACCGCATTGCGATGTCTTTTCTGGTGCTGGGTATGGCTGCGAAAAGTCCGGTTTCGGTCGATGATGCCTCGCCGATCGTGACGTCTTTCCCGATTTTTGAGGGCTTGATGACAGGCTTGGGTGCTACTTTGCGGCAGGGTGGGCAATAGCTTTTGGATGGTCCCAACTCGGGACCATTTTGTATCCTTTTAAATCAAATGGTTAGGCTGGGCGATTTAAGGCTTTCTTAACCTTTGACGCAGCAAGCTTGACCGAACCGACAGGGCATGATCGCCTTGCCGCAACAGCGGCGGGGAGGCGGGATGAAATATCTGTACTGGGCTTTGCCGATGGCCACCGTGATCGCTTATGGCGTTTGGCGCTATTTTGCGGCGCAAGTCTATGTCGGGGGTCTGCCGCCGTTTGATCTGCATCTTTACAGCTTTGAACAGGCGCAGACCTATTTGGCAGGGCTGACGCCTGCTGCCAAAGCCATCTATCTTGGTCCGCTGCATCTCGCCGATGCCCTGCTGATGTTTTGCCTTGCCATCACGCTGGTCTTACCGATTTGGCGGTGGGATTGGCCATGGTTCCTACCCGCGATGGCATATGTTGGCTTTGATCTGCTGGAGAATGACAAAGTTGCCAGACTGCTGCGCGGCGGGCTTTGCATCACCGCTGACGTGGAAAATGTGACATTGATGACCAGCTTGAAGTTCGTGGCCCTGGCCGTTGCGGCGGCTTTGGCACTGTGGAGTCTTTGGCGGATGCGGCGGGTTGCGCGTTAGGAGGCGGTGCGTGAAATCACGCACCCTACCGACGACTCTGGGCGCGGGGTCTGGTGGCGCTTGGCTTTGCGCCGGGGTATAGAGGCGCAAAGGCTCGGTTGCGGGCCGAACTTTACGCCAAAGGAAGGGCATCAGATGGGAACTTTTTATGCAGCCGTCGAGGTGTTCGACCCGGAAGGCCCGGCCAACATGCCGGATGGCGCAGATTATGGCGGCGAGGCGCGGTTTTTTGTGCTGACCGCAGAGGATTTGTCGGAAGCCCTAGCGACCTTGACAAATTCGATTTCCGTCAATGGCTTGCGGCTGGACCGCGTGTTGCACGCCGGGGCGGTGGAAGCGTTTGAGGATGAGATTCTGCCGTTTGAAATCGACATTGATGGCATGGCCGAAACCGCCCAAGGCTCGGGCGAGATTTGTGTCTCGGAAGCGCATCCGTTTGAGCCTGACGAGTCGGATGGCGTCGCCTCGGGCTGTTATGCCGTCTGCATCGACGCTTTCGATATGGAATGGGCGGATGAGGACGAGGGCGAATATGGCGGGCACTATCAGCTTGCGGTGATCAAGGCCGAAACCGCTGCCGAAGCCTTGCAGCAGTTGGTCGAAGATTTTGAGGCCGAGGGCATTGTGATCATCTCGCTGGAAGGCTTGGTGGATGCCAAGGCGTTTCCGTTTGACGCCTATGAATTCCAGTTCGAGGAAGACGACGCGGTGTCCGAGGTGCTGGAGCAGGGCGGTATGATCGTCTCAAACGCTTATGCCTATCCGCCGGAAGCGCCGCGCAAGTTGGACAGCTAGGTCAGGGCGACTTGGGGGCTAGCCCCCAAACCCCCAGGATATTTGAGCACAGAGGATGACCATGCGCTTTACAGTGGCCATTGATGGGCCCGCGGCGGCGGGCAAGGGCACGATTGGGCGGGCACTGGCGGCGCGGTTTGGCTTTGCGCATCTGGATACCGGGCTGTTGTATCGGGCGGTTGGCGCGTTGGGCGGCGATCCGGTGGCGGCGGCGCGGGGTTTGACGGCGGCCGATCTGGAGCGCGATGATCTGCGCTCGCTTGCGGCGGGGCAGGCGGCGAGTGTGGTGGCGGTGATCCCAGAGGTGCGGGCGGCTCTGGTCGATTTCCAGCGGCGATTTGCCACGGCAGAAGGCGGGGCTGTGCTGGATGGCCGCGACATCGGCACGGTGATTTGCCCGCAGGCCGAGGTGAAGCTTTATGTAACGGCGAGCGCCGAGGTGCGGGCGCATCGGCGCTGGCTGGAGGTCGGCGGCGATGAAGCCCGCGTGCTGGCGGAAGTGATAGAACGCGACGCGCGGGATATGGGGCGCAGTGCTGCTCCGTTGAAGCCTGCGCCGGATGCGGTGGTGATTGACACGTCAGACCTGCCGATAGAGGCCGCGATTGCGGCGGCGGTGGTGCTGGTCGAGGCGCGGCTGTGACAGCCCGTGTTGTGCTGCATCTTCCGGGCTACATGTTGGCGCGGCTGGAGGCAGGCAACCCACTGCTTTACGCCCGGATTCGCGATTGCATTGTGGCGCGGGGCGGGGTGGTTGATCTGATCGAGGGCTTCGATGGCAAGCGCTATCGCCCGGATGGCAATCTGCATATCGTCGAGAACGGCAGCGGCCAGCGCCTTGGCGTGTTGAACGCGGCAACGGCCTATCTGGAGGGGTTTTTCCACGTTGATCCGCAGGGGATTCAAGCGGCGAGCCGGATTGGCGGTTTGCGCTATGATCCAACGGAGGTGGATGGGGCGGCGGCGGCGGCCTATCTGGCCGCGTTACAGCAGCGCTTCGCGGTGCCGCGACGCTCGCGCTATAAGCAGGCGCGTGCGGTCAGCGATCTGCCGCAGGGCGCGATTGCCGTGTTCCTGCAAGGGCCAGCGCCGCAAAGGAACGGGCAGGCGTATTTCGGCTTTGAAGAGATGGTTGAGGCGGTTTGCGCGGGCGCTGGGGGCCGTCCAGTGCTGGTCAAGCCGCATCCGTTGAAGCCAGAGTTGGGCGCGGAGATCATCGCTTCGGTGCGCGCGCAGGGTTATGCGCCGATCGCCACCGACGCCAATGTGCATGACATTCTGGCGGCTTGTGTCGCCACGGTGTCGGTGAATTCCGCCACCGCTATGGAGGGGTTCTTGCACGGCAAGCCTGCGGTGTTGTTCGGGCGTTCGGATTTCCATGCCTTTGTTGAAACCGTGCGCCAACCGGGGGATTTCAGCGCGGCTTTGGCGCGGGCTTTCGCCGATCCGCCGGACTATGCCCGCGCGCTCACTTGGTATTTCGGCCAGCACTGTCTGGACATCCACGCTGACAGTTTCGATGTCCGAGTGCTGGCGATCTTTGCCGAGGCCGGGTTTGATGCGGCGCGATTGGGTCTGCGTTAGCGGCGCGGCGGGGGGCCGACCGAATTGCGCACCACCAGATCGGGGCGCAGGAGAATCTCGGTCTCCTCCGGTTGCGTGTCGGACAAAAGTTGCAACAGCAGCGTCATCGCATGTTTGCCGATCAGCCCGCGCGGTTGGCGGATCGTGGTCAACGACGGCTGCATGAAGGAGGCCTGCGGCACATCGTCAAACCCGGTCACCGAGAAATCGCGCGGCACCACATAGCCGCGCGCGGTCAGGCCCAGCATCACGCCAATCGCGGTTTGGTCGTTGACGCACATGAAGGCGGTCGGCAACGTGTCGCGCAGGAACAGCTGATCGACAGCCAACCGCCCGCTTTCAATCGTGCCATCACCGTCGATCACCATGCGAGAGGCTGCCGGAATCCCAGCAGCATCCAAGCCCGCCTCACAGCCCAGACGGCGGCGGCTGTAGGCCAGACGGCTGCGATTCTCACCGATGAAGGCGATTTTGCGGTGGCCCTCGGCGATCAGCAATTCCACCGCCTTGCGCGCGCCTTCCAGATCATCGACGCCGACATAGGGGATGCCGCCGTTGAACACCGGCTCGAACACCCCAACGGTGGGCGGCAGGCGGGCGGTCATCGACTGGTGGCCGAAGGGCAGGATCCCGGTGAACAGGATCATCCCGGCGGCTTGGTTCGAGGAGAAGAACTTCAGATATTCCATGCCACGCTGGGCGTCGTTCTGGGTGTGGCCGATCAGAACGCCGTAGCCATGCGCGCGGGCCTCGTTCTCTAACCCCACAAGAATGCTAGAGAAATTTGGGTCGCCAATGTCGGGGGCGACCACGAGGATCATGTTGGATTTGCCCAGCCGCAGGCTGCGCGCCATGGCGTTTGGGGTATATCCGGTCAGCGCAATCGCTTGGTTGACCTTCAGCCGGGTTGAGACAGCGACCTTTTCCGGCAGGTGGATGGCACGCGACACCGTGGCAATCGACACCTCGGCAATGCGGGCAACGTCTTCGATGGTGGCGGGGGAATTCGACAAGGGGCGGGGCCTTTGGTTGCTTGAGCGCAGCCTATAGAGGTGCGGCACAAGGTGCAAAGCGGACGTTGCATTGTTAGAATGTAAACCTTTACATAAAAAATGCAAAGCACTACACCTAAGGGGCGGAGAGGAGCCGCGAGGGGGGAAGTCATGGAGTCAGAGCCTAAGGGCAGTGGCGACATTGTGGTGTCTGCACGCGATGATGTCGCGTCGGCGACACACGAGGACAGTCAAATCATGCCCGCAACGCGCGGCGATATCGTGTTGTCGGCGCAGAGGATCAGCAAATCCTTTAACGGCGTGCAGGTGCTGTTCAGCGTCGATTTCGACCTGCGGCGCGGCGAGATTCACGCGCTGATGGGTGAGAATGGCGCGGGAAAATCCACGCTGGTCAAGGTGCTGTCCGGCTTTGAACAACCCACCTCGGGTGAGATTTTTCTCGATGGCAAGCCGGTCAAACTGCCACCGAATGGTGCGGCAGAGGCGCTGGGCATCGTGGTGATCCATCAGGAATTCAATCTTGCCGAACATCTGACCGTCACCGAAAGCCTGTTTCTGGGCCGGGAAGTTGCGCATTTTGGCCTTCTGGACCGCAAATTCATGCGGCGCGAAACCCGGCGGGTTTTGGATATGCTCGGCTCGCATATCAGCGAAACGGCGGTGATTGGGTCGCTGACCGTGGCCGATAAGCAGATGGTCGAGATTGCCAAGGCGATCAGCCGCGACGCCCGCATTGTGTTTATGGATGAACCAACCGCTGTGCTGTCGCGCGGTGAAACCGAGGCGCTGTTCAAGCAGGTGCGCAAGCTGCGCGATCTGGGCACCAGCTTTGTGTTCGTCTCGCACAAGCTGGATGAGGTCACTGAACTTTCCGACCGGGTCACGGTGCTGCGCGATGGACAATGGGTGAAAACCGCGCCGACTGCGATGCTGGATGGCGAGTCGATTGCGCAACTGATGGTCGGACGGGAACTGTCGAGCCTGTATCCACAGAAATCGGAACCCAACGTCGATGAGACTCGCGTGTTGTCGGTGGTGGGCCTGAACACGGCCCATGTCCGTGATGCGCATTTCGATCTGCGCAAGGGCGAGATTTTGGGGTTTTCCGGCATGATCGGCTCGGGCCGCACCGAGCTGATGGAGGCGATTGCTGGGCTTTATCCGCGCGTCTCGGGTGAGGTGCGGATCGGTAATGCCTTGATGCCAGCGGGCGATATTCAGGCGACCGCAGCGGCGGGTCTGGCCTATATGACCAAGGATCGCAAATCCAAGGGCCTGCTGCTCGGGTCAGACATGACGAGCAACCTGACGCTGCAATCCTTGGATCAACATGGCCGCTGGGGCTATCTCAGCCCCGCGAGTGAGCGCAAAGCTTTGGCGCGGGCGCGGCGGCGGTTTGACATTCGGGTGCGCGATGCCTCTGTAGTGGCGGGTCGGATGTCAGGCGGCAATCAGCAAAAGCTGCTGCTCGCCAAGGTGATGGAGATCACGCCGAAAATCCTGATCATCGACGAGCCGACGCGCGGCATCGACGTCGGCACCAAGCAGCAGATTTACCATTTCATCGCGGCTTTGGCGCGCGAGGGTTGTTCGGTGATCGTGGTGTCGTCGGAGATGCCTGAAATCATTGGGCTTTGCACCCGGATCGTCGTGATGCGGGCGGGCCGGATCGTCGGCGTGCTGGAGGGTGATGAGATTAATGAGCAGGAAATCATGCGCTACTCGGCAGGGTTGAAGCAAAAGGCTGTGGCTTGAGATGGGGGCGAATGTGACAACTGAAGATCAGGTGGAACCAAAGCGGCGCTGGCAGGATGTAGACTTGCGCGCGGTGGCCCCGTTTGTGGCGCTGGCGCTTTTGCTGCTGCTGGGGGCGATGGTGAATTCCAACTTCATCAGCCTGAACAATCTGGCCAATGTCGCCACCCGCAGCGCCTTTATCGCATTGATCGCGGTGGGGGCGACCTTTGTGATTTCCTCGGGCGATCTGGATTTGTCGGTGGGCTCGATGGTGGCCTTTGTCGCCAGCTTGATGATCTTGTTCATGAACTCCAATGCGATTGCCGATCCGGGGATGATGATCGCCGCCGCGATGCTGCTGGCGCTGATCGTGGGGGCATTGTGCGGTCTTGCCAACGGATTGATAACCACGGTCGGCAAGATAGAACCCTTCATCGCCACGCTTGGCACTATGGGCATCTATCGCGGCTTGACCACTTGGCTGAGCCAGGGCGGGGCGATCACCCTGCAATCGGCGGAGCAGCAAGACCTGTATCGCCCGGCCTATTTCGGCGTGATCTTGGGCGTGCCCGTGCCGATTATCGTCGTGCTGGCTGTGACTTCGGTTGCCGCCTTCGTGCTGTATCGGATGCGCTATGGCCGTCATGTGGTGGCGGTTGGCTCTAACCCCAATGTCGCGCGCTATTCGGGCATCAAGGTCGACCGCGTCCGCACCACCGCTTTCGTGATCCAAGGCGTCTGTGTTGCCATCGCGGTGATGCTCTATGTGCCGCGCTTGGGGTCAACCTCGGCCACCACCGGTATTTTGTGGGAGTTGCAGGCGATCACCGCTGTCGTGATCGGCGGCACCGCATTGAAGGGCGGCGCAAGCCGGGTTTGGGGCACCATCTGCGGCGCGTTCATTCTGGAATTGGTCGGCAACATCATGCTGCTGTCGAACTTCATTTCCGAATACCTGATCGGCGCAATCCAAGGCGCGATCATCATCATCGCCATGCTGGTGCAACGTTCACTGGTGCGGAAATCGTGACATTTCGGCCGGGGTTTGGGTCGCCCGGCCGCTTACTGCCAGGCCCAACCAAAGGGAGGAATAAAATGCGTAAAGGACTACTTAGCCTTGTGACTGTCGCCGCGATGGCAATGGGCAGCACGGCGGGCTTTGCCGAGGACAAAGCCTATACGATTGGCGTCTCGATCCCCGCAGCCGATCACGGCTGGACCTCTGGCGTGGTGTTCCATGCCAATCGTGTGGCGGAAGTATTGATGGCGCAGCATCCGGGGCTGAATATCATCGTCAAAACTTCGCCCGATCCGGCAAGCCAAGCGAACGCGCTGCAAGATCTTGAAACCCAAGGCATTGACGCGCTGGTGATCCTGCCAAGCGACCCCGATCCGCTGGTGAACTCGATCAAAGAGATCAAATCCAAGGGCACCTTTGTGACCATCGTTGACCGTGCGCCTTCGGTGAATGACGATTCGGTGCGCGATCTCTATATCGCTGGGAACAACTATTCCTTGGGCGAAACCGCAGGCAACTACATCAAAGCCACCACCCCGGACGCCGAAGTTGTGGTGATCCGTGGCCTGCCAATCCCGATTGACCAAACCCGTCAGGATGGCTTTGACAAGGCCATCGAAGGCTCGGGCGTCAAGGTGCTGGACCGTCAGTTCGGCAACTGGAACCGCGATGACGCCTTCAAAGTCATGCAGGATTACCTGACCAAATTCCCGAAAATTGACGTGGTTTGGTGCCAGGATGATGACATGGCCGTCGGCGTGTTGCAGGCGATTGAGCAATCGGGCCGCACCGACATTCAATATGTTGTGGCGGGTGCAGGCTCGAAAGACATGATCAAGAAGGTCATGGATGGCGACAAGATGATCCCGGTTGACGTGTTGTACCCGCCAGCCATGGTCGGCACCGCGCTGGAGATGACGGTCGCCAACCTCTACGGCCAAGTCCCGATGCGCGGCACCTTCACCTTGGACGCAACGCTGATCACCAAAGACAACGCGAGCGCCTACTACTTCCCCGACTCGCCGTTCTAAGGCCGGGGCAACGGGAGTGAAACGCGCCTGCCCATTCGCTTGGGCAGGCGTTTTGCATTCAGACCCGTTCCCCCATCCCGCCTGCCAAACAAACCACCCAAGCCCGGAATCAAGGGCGAAGCCCGCCGGGCAGCGCCCGACCGCCCCCTCGGGCGGGCGCTATTGCAGCGTCACCAGCAGAATCTCTGGGGAGGAGGCTGATACATAAAGTGCCTAAGACATCTGTTGCAGCGCCCACCCGGCGGTCAGGCGCTGCCCTGTGGTGGTTCGATGCCATCGCACATAAAGCCTTAATTCAGCCGCAGAAATTTTCAGTCTAAGCCTGCGCTGCAAGCCCATTTTGCTCAACGAGCCGCTGACATATGAGAAGCGGATGACGTTGATAGGGGAAGTTCTAATCCAAAAATGTCACGGCAATACCGATCAACCTTCGCTTCAAGCCGACCTTGCGGTGTCTCGCAGTACCTGCGCGCTGCACCTTCCTTCGCCCAAGCTGCGGAGGACCCTCGCGCCGTTGGATGGCGCTCGTGCAAAACGGGCTTTTTCAAGTTGAATCTATCAAGAAGATGCCGCGCGCGATTGCCAAAGGCTACAACGTGATCTGGCTTGAACAATTCCACTTCGCGAAGCAATACCTTGCCACAAATGTCATAGAGGTGCGGATCAATGGGCGCTTCCTTCGCATACAGCTTCATCGCGTCAGTCACCCAGACATCATAGCCATTCTCAACACAGCGCCGGATCAACTGCCAGAGAACGCCATAATGGCGACGAGACTGGCGCAAGTAATCACTGTCAATTCCAAAGAAAGTGCCAACGGTGATGCCCGTTTGAACGCCATTGCGGAGAGGGTCTTGCGCGCAAAACATCACGCGACCGCGCGTTGGGCGGTCTGCGGATAGCAAACACGGCAGATCGTAGCCAGCGACATGATTGTCGAATGTTGCTAGAAGATCATTCGCATAGGCCTCGGTGGGAACGACAGGCATATTTCGCCCTTGGGCATGACCCTCATGGAAATCCATGCGAAGGCCATCTGAGATTGCCGCCAACGCTTCGGGTTTGAACAGCAAGTCTTGCGAGGCGATCAGGTCTTCCCAAGGCGCATGATTAAACAAGATGTCTGCGTCATATTTCATTGGTGTTATCCTTTTCACGTCTCGGGACATAGTTGGCATCCTATTCAAACCTTAACGACTCCCTAACACCCACCCCCTAACCCCTTGAAATTCCATTCGTCCGCACCCTGTCCACGCGTGGACACTCACCCACCCCTCCGAGGATCCCGCGCCAGCAGCCGCATCGCGTTCAGGGTGACGAGCACCGTGGCCCCGGTGTCGGCCAGCACGGCGATCCAGAGGCCGGTCAGGCCGAGAACCGAGGTGATCAGAAACACCGCTTTCAGCCCCAAAGCCACCGCGACGTTCTGCCGGATATTCGCCATCGCGGCCCGAGACAGCCGGATCATCGCGGGCAAGTCGGTCAGCTTGTTGCGCAGGATCGCGGCATCTGCGGTTTCCAGCGCCACATCCGTGCCCGCCCCCATCGCCACCCCAACGCTGGCCTGCCGCAGCGCTGGGGCGTCGTTGATGCCGTCGCCGACCATCATCACGCCACCCTCAGCCGCCAGCTTTTGAATGGCGGCGATCTTGCCCTCGGGCAGCAGCCCCGCCTGCGCTTGGATGCCCAACCGATTGGCCACCGCCGTGGCAGAGCCGAGATTATCCCCGGTCAGCATCACCGCCTGCAGTCCCAGCGCCTTCAACTGCTGCAAGGCCTCGGCGGCCTCAACCCGAGGTTCATCGCGCAGGGCCAGCAGACCAAGGGCAACGCCGTCGCGGGTAACCTCCACCACTGTCTTGCCGTCCGCCTGAAGCAGGGCCACTGTAGGGTTCGCGGCATCGGCCACGCCGACATGCACCAGTGCGCCCTCGACCATGGCTTCGACGCCCTTGCCGGGAAACGCGCGGGCGTCATGGCTGGCGAGCAGGGTCAGGCCGTCAGACTTGGCTTGCGCGAGGATCGCCTTGGCGAGCGGATGGGTGGAGCCGGCTTCAACCGTCGCCGCCAGTTGCAACAGGGTGATCGCCGCGATGCCCTCGGCGGGCAGGGTGTCGGTCAGCACCGGGCGGCCTTCGGTCAGGGTGCCGGTTTTGTCCAAAGCTACGGTGTGCAGGTTTGCCATTGCCTCGATCACCGCGCCGCCCTTGATCAGCAAGCCGTGCCGTGCGCCCGTCGAGAGTGCGGCGGCGACGGCGGCGGGGACCGAGATCACCAGCGCGCAGGGGCAGCCGATCAGCAACAGCGCTAGCGCGCGGTAGGTCCAAGTGCCCCAATCCGCGCCCATGGTCAGTGGCGGCAGCAAGGCGACCAACAGCGCCACGCCGACGATGGCGGGCATATACCAGCGGCTGAAACGGTCGATGAAGCGTTCGGTCGGGGCGCGGGCGGCTTCGGCATCGGCCACCATCTGGGCGATGCGGGCGAGGGTGCTGTCGGCGCTGGCTTTCACCACACGAACGCGCAAAACGGCTTCGGTGTTGATGGTGCCCGCCAGCACGGCGGCCCCCGGCCCTTTGGTCACCGGAAGGCTTTCGCCGGTCACAGCACTTTCGTCGATGCCAGAGATGCCCGAGACGATTTCGCCATCCACCGCCATCCGATCACCGGGGCGGACCTGGATGATCTGACCGGGCTTCAGGGTTTCGGCGGCGACTTCGTGGCTGTGGCCGTCATGCTCTAGCAGCGCCGTCGCGGGCACAAGTTTGGCCAAAGCGCGGATGCCGTCGCGGGCCAAGTTGGTGGCGACACCTTCCAGCAATTCGCCCACCGCGAACAGGAATACCACCAAGGCGGCTTCCTCGGCGGCACCGATCAGCAAGGCCCCGGTTGCGGCGATGGTCATCAGCATTTCGATGGTAAACGGCATCCCTGCCCGGAGTGCCGCCAGCGCTTTGCGCGCCACCGGCAGCAGCCCGACTAGGCAGGCCAGCGTGAACGCCCAAACCGCGTGGTCGACAAGAAAAGTCCATTTCGCGATCTGAGCGGCGGCCAGCAGGATGCCGGTGAAAAATACCAAGCGCGCCTTGGCGGTATGATACCAGCGCTGATCCGTTGGCAGATCGGCATGGTTGTGAGAGCCATGATCGGCGTGGGTCTCGGTGCCGTGCTGCTCTGTCGGGGCCTCGGGTGCCGCTACGGCGGGCGCGGTGATGCCATAGCCCAGTGCCTGCACGGCGCGCTCGACTTGGGCGGGCAGGGTGGTTTCGGGGGCAAGTTGCAGCCGCAGGCGTTCGTTCATCAGGGTGATTTCTACGCCGCTGACCCCCGGCAACCGTTCCACAGCGGTCTGAATTTTGCGGCTACAGGCCGCGCAATCCATACCAGTGATGCGCCATTCGTGTGAGTCGTTGCCGGATAGTTCAGTCATTTCAGCCTCTTGCGTTCTTTCGGCACGTCCCTTGCCGTCTTTGAACCCTAAAGCTAATGTCTCTAGTAACTATAGCTGCAAGAGGTTTCTCATGCTGACCATCGGAAAATTGGCCGCCGAGACCGGGGTGAAGGTGCCGACGGTGCGCTATTATGAGCAGATCGGCCTGCTGCCACCGCCCGAGCGCAGTAGTGGAAATCAGCGACTGTACGGCCCCCTCGCGCGGCAACGGCTGGCGTTTATCCGGCACGCCCGCGCGCTGGGCTTTCCGCTGGAGGCGATACGCGATTTGCTCAGCCTGTCGGATCGGCCTGAACTGCCCTGTTCTGCCGCCGATGCGATTGCCAAGGCGCAGCTTGCCGCCGTGCAGGCGCGGATCGCGCAGTTGAAGGCGCTGGAGCAAGAGTTGCAGCGCATGGTCATCCAATGCGCCCACGGCACCATCGCCGATTGTCGGGTGATTGAGGTTTTGGGCGATCATGGCCAATGCGCGCATGATCATCACACTGTGCCTGAGGCGATGGAGTGAAGGACCGCAGCCGCGCCACGGTCCCTCATTTGATGCCGCGAAGGCGCTCAGACGGGCGCGGTTTTCGTGTTTCGTGCCTTGAGGAACAACACGATGATCGCCAAGAACACTGCCGCATTGATGATCGTCGACAGCGCGTAAAGCTCGGGTTTCACGCCGTAGCGCAAAGCGCCCCAAGCCACCGAGGGCATCGTTGGCGTCGCCCCCAGCAAGTAGAACGAGATGTCCAAGCCGTTCAGCGCCAGCACGAACGCCACGATCAGGCTGCCCATGATGCCCGACCATGTCAGCGGCAGCATCACCTCAAGAAACGCCCGAAACGGGGTGGCACCGCAGACAATCGCGGCCTCGTTCATCCGCCAATCGTATTTATACAGCATCGCCGCCATGATCAGGAAGCAGAAGCTGAAGCAATGCACCGAATTGGCAATGATCGCCGTCACCATGTTGCCCTGCAAGCCAAACACCAGATAATACAAGGACATGCTGGAAATCCCCAGCAGGATTTCAGACACGAACAGCGGGCCCGCAAAGAACACTGCGTAGAACAGTGCCCGCTTGCCAGCAAAGCGCAGCACGCCGATGGTGGCCAGAAACCCCATCACGGTGGAAAGCACGGCGGTGCAAGAGGCGATGATCAGGCTGTTGACGAACGCGCTTTGGTAGATCGAGTTGGTCGCAAGGTTGACATAGCTTTTCGGGTTGAAGTTGGGCGGATAGGGAAAGTTCGGGTGGTTCGATAGCGAGGCGAACAGGATATGCACGATCGGCATATAGAGGAACACATAGGCGGTGATCAGGATCAGACCCATGGTCCATTTCGCGGCAAAGTCTTTCAGGCTCATGCTGTCCATCTTAACGCTCCATCCCGGTAAATCCGGTTCGCCGCAAATTGACGCCAAGGCTGAGGATCACCAGCGCCGCGATTGAAAACAGCACCAGCACCACGCCCATTGCGGCCCCCAAGGCCCAAGTGCCGGATTCGCCGAATTGCTGCGCCATCGACATGCCGTAAAGCGTGCCGTTGGGGCCGCCGAGAAAGCGCGGGGCGAGGGAGGCTGACAGGGTGGGGATGAAGGATAGCAGAAAGCCGATCATGGTGCCGGATAGGTTCAGCGGCCAGATCACCTCGGAAAACACCCTTAGGCGTCCGGCTCCGCAGGCGCTGGCTGCCGAGGCCAGCCGCAGGTCGAAGTTCAGCAGGGAGAGGTAGATCGTGGTGACGGTCATCGGCAGGTAGAGATAGACGAAGGCGATGAACGTGGCCGAGTTGGAGTACATGATGAACCGCAGTGGGGCCGCGCCCAGCCGCATCAAGGCGCCGTTGATCAAGCCGGTTGGGCCGAGCATGCCTTGGAGCGCGATCAAGCGGAGCACCTCGCCGGATAGAAACGGCACCGCCAGCAGGAGCGAGAAGATCAGCTTATAGCGCCCGCCAAAGCGCACGATGAAGAAGGCGATGGGCCAAGCGACGACGACCAGAAACACCGAGACCAGAATGGCCATCAGCAAGGATCGCAGGAAGAAGATGATATAGGCGCTCTCGGTGGCAAGCGTGACATAGTTCAGCGTCGTCCAGTCGCGCACGATTTTGTAATTCGCGGTCTGCCAGAAGCTGAGCACGACCAGCGCTACTAGGGGCAGCACGAAGAACAGCACGAGAAACGTGGTCGGGATATACAGGAACACCCGTTTGCGGGCGGCGGCGTTGGGTTCTGACATCGCTTAAGCCTCCGCCGGGAAAATGTGGGCAAGGTTGGCGTCCCATGTCAGCGCGATTTCCGCGCCAATCGCATGCATGTCGGGGCGTTTGGGTTGCACCGCGATGATGCGGGCCTTATTGGCGGCTTCCAGAATGAATTCGACAAACGGGCCGCGCAGCACCACGTCGATCACTTTGCAGGCGATACCGGGTGTGCCTGAGGCCCCCAATGCGAAGCGTTCGTTCTTCACAAACACGCTGACCCGACCCGCCGCCACCGGGGCGCTGGGCGAGAATGTATAGCCGTGTTCGGGGATATTGACCGTTGTGCCATCGGATACGCCATCGAACCGGGTAGCGCGACCAACAAAGCGGGCGACGAAGGGCGTGTTGGGGTGGTCGTAAATCTCTTGCCGCTCTCCCAACGCTTCCAGCTTGCCCTTGTTGATCACCGCGACGCGGTCGGACATCGACAGGGCTTCTTCCTGATTGTGGGTGACATAGATGAACGGGATGCCGAGTTGCTTTTGATAGCGGCGGATTTCCACCTCCATCTCTTGGCGCAATTCGCGGTCTAGGTTGGCCAGCGGTTCATCCAGCAGCAGTAGCGTCGGGTTGGTGACAAGGCCGCGCCCCAAGGCGACGCGTTGTTGCTGGCCGCCGGACAGCTGGTTCGGGTAGCGATCCATCAAGCCGTTCAGCGACAAGATGCCCTCGGCCCAATCGAGGCGATCCTTGATCTTGGCGGGGGTTTCCTGTGTCATCCGCAGCGGGAAGGCGAGGTTTTCGCGGACCGTGCGATGTGGGAACAGCAGAAATTCCTGAAACACCATGCCGATGCCGCGTTTATGTGGCGGCAAGGCGGTCACATCCTGACCCTTAAAGAAAATCCGCCCCTCGGATGGGCGATCCAAGCCCGCGATCAAGCGCAGCAGGGTGGATTTGCCCGATCCGCTGGGGCCAAGGATGGCAATGAATTCGTGTTTGGCGATGTCGATGCTAAGGTTGTGCAACGCTTTCACCGGGCCATAATGCCGCGAGACGTTGTCGATTTTGATATAGGCGCTGGTGTCCGTCATAAAGCTCTACCTGTTTTGGGGCGCTGCGGAGGGCCGCAGCGCAGAATGCAAAAAGATCAGGCGGCCTGAACGTTGGACCACACGCGTTCCCATTTCTCGGGCGAGGAGGGTTGATCGAACATGAACAACCCGGCGATTTCAGACGAGCGGTCCATCAGATACAGTTTGCGTTCTTCTTCCGTCGCGGTGGCGCGCAGATCGACGGTGGTGGAACAGCCCGCAACTTCACCGATGCGCTTCATCACCGGGGCCGAGATCATGGTATCGACGAAGGCGTTGCACAGATCCATCTTCTCGCCATCGGCAACCCCCGTGGTCACCAGCCAAGTGTCAACCCAGCCCAAGCCGCCCTCTTTCGGCTGCAAAGTGTGTCGGAAATCGCCTTTGGTCATGCCATCGGTCGCGGTCAGCAATTGGCGGTACACTTGGGCGAATTCGGTCGCCGCCACCACAGCGCCGCTTTGCAGCAGTTGGAACAGCGTCGGATTGTCCTGATAGCGGGTCAGCAGCAGGCCTTTCTGCTGGATCAGCAGCTTTTCCACCCCGGCCATTTCGTCATCGGTCAGCACATAGGGGTTGAACGGCTTGCCATCCGGGCGCGGTGCCTCGCGGGTGCCCATCTCGGCGGTGACAAGCAGGGCCGCAAGCGCGATGTTTTCCTCAAACCGCGATGAGGTCGACAGACGCCCGGCCCAAGCCTCATCAAACATGCAGGTCAGGCTTTGGGTCTGATCGGGGGCGACCACGGCGGCGTCATAGGTGATGCCATACGCGCCCCAGCAGAACGGGAAGCCCACTTTCGCGCCCGACACAGGATCGGTCAAAACCGTGAACGCCTCGGCGGCGAATTCCGGCAGATAGCCCGCCGTGCCTGCGACCTTGGTGTAATCCACCGCCCGGATCAGGCCTTCACGGAAGTAAAGCTGCGGCCAGAAACCATCGGCTTGCACCAGATCAAACTCGTTCGCGCCGCCGACGCGCAGCTTGTTATAGGCCTCGGAATTGCCATCGAAGAACGACGGCACCAGTTTCACCTGATGCGTGTCCTCAAAGGCGGTGACGACATCGGGCAGCAGATAGGCCTCCCACATCAGCGCCCGCAACTCGGGCGTTGCCGCCCAAGCCGGGCGCACGAAGGGGGCGGAAAGCGTTGCGGCTGCTGCCGAGGACAGAACCGCGCGTCTGGTTAGTTTGGTCATGGTGTTCCCTATTGTTTTGCGACTCCGTTGTGGAGTTCGTGGTTATTCCGGTGGGTTAAGCGATGCCGTCAGCCTCGATGCTGCCCAGAACGGCATCGAATACGTCCAGCGCATGTGACATTTGCGCGTGGCTGCAATCCAGCGGCGGTTTGATCTTGATCAGGTTGCCAAGGCCCGCGTAGCGGCTTTCGCCAAACAACACGCCCTTTTCAACACCGCGTTTATAGACTTCTGACGCGGCTTTCGGCGCGGCTTCTTTGGTGGCGCGGTCCTTGACCAGTTCGATGGAGACGAACAGCCCCGGCCCGCGAATATCGCCGATCAAAGGGTGACGTTCTGACATCTCATGCAGCCGTTGCGTCGCGTAGGCACCAAGCGCACGCGCCTTGCCGCACAGATCGTCGGCAATGATCGCGTCAATCGTCGCCACCGCCGCCGCCATCGCCACCGGGAACTGCCCGAAGGTCAGCGCATCTTCGCCGGATGAAAAGCCGTTCAGACGGTCACTCGCCATGATGCCCGCCAAGGGAAAACCGCCGCTGACGCCTTTGCCGAAGGTCATGATATCGGGGGTAACGCCGTAGTAGTCGGCGGCAAACATCTCTCCTGTGCGGCCAAAGCAGCTTTGAATTTCGTCAAAGATCAGCACGATATTGTGGCGATCGCAGACATCGCGCAGGCCTTGCAGAAACGCTTTGCCGACGATGATATGACCGCCATTGCCCAAGATCGGCTCGATAATCAGCGCCGCCACACCGCCATCGACGCCCTTGGTGATGGTGTCTTCCAGTAGGCTTAGGCACATCCGGGTTTCGGCCTCTAGGTCCATGCCAAAGCGCGGGCGATAGCTGTCGGGATGCGGCACACGGGTGAAGCACTGCGGCTGCAAGGCGTGGAACGGGTTGTTCGGATGCGGCCAGCTTGCCGCCATCGTGGCCAGCGACCGGCCATGATAACTGTCTTGCATCACGATCACATTGCGCGCGCCGGGTCGGTTTTTGAACGCCAGTTTCAGCGCCATTTCCACCGCAAGGCTGCCATGCAGGCAATAGCCGATGCGGTTCAGATCGCCCGGCGAAATCTCGGCCAGCTTGGCGGTCAGCTTCAAGAGCGGGATGGTGTTGAAGTTGGGCCGGGCATGGGTGATGTCGCGCAACTGGGCGATGGCGGCCTCGACCACGCGGGCGTCGTTGGCGCCAAGGCTGTTCGACCAGGCCTGCGAGGTGCAATCAAGATACTCGCGGCCCTTGTCGTCCCAGACCAAAGAGCCTTTGGCTTTGACCAAGGTGATCTTGCTTTTGTCGCCTTCGCGCGGGTCGTGGATCAGGGCGGTTTTGCCGCGTTCCATCAGGGCTATTTGGCTGGTGTCCATTGGGCTGCTCCTTGCATAACTTGCTTGGATTATTCAGCAAGACTGCTTGACAACAAGGACGATTAGCTGATGAATTAATTCATGGCGCTTATTAATATCCACTTCCGGCATGTGCGGGCGTTCCTGACGGTGGCGCAGGAACGCAGCTATGTGCGCGCCGCTGAGAAGCTGTTTGTGTCGCAACCGGCACTGTCGCAGACCATCCGGCAGTTCGAAGATACCGTCGGATTTGCGGTGTTCGAGCGCACCACCCGCAGCGTGAGTTTGACGCCTTTGGGGGCGGCATTGCTGGCTCATGCGGAACGATTAAGCGCGCAGATGGATAGCTTTCACGCCGAAATTGGCACGCTGCAAAAGACCATCAAGAATGAGCTGCGCGTCGGCTATCTGATTGGCACGGCTTTAGAGTTTATCCCCGATATTGTGCGCGAGTTTAAGCAGCGCCACCCGGAATCGGTGCTGGAATTGACCGAGTATGATTTCAGCGATCCGACGGCGGGCCTCGCTTCCGGCAAGGTCGATTGCAGCATCGTGCGCCCGCCGCTGGGCATCGCAGGCATCGCGTTTGTGGAACTGTCGCGCGAGCATTGCGTGGTCTGTCTGCCCACCTGGCATCGCCTTGCGGACCAGTCCACCGTCACCCTGAATGACATTCTGGACGAGCCGATCATCGCCGCCCCCGGTCAAAGCATCTGGCGCGATTATTGGATCGCCAGCGCCCACCGGGGCAATCGTCCGGCCAATGTTGTTTATGAAGCGGCGACGGTTGAATCCGAATTGCACGCGGTGGCGACCGGGCGCGGCATCAGCATCACCGCCGACAGCACCGCGCGGTTTTACGCCCGCCCCGGTGTGATCTTCAAACAGATCGTCGATATGCCGCACAGCGTCATCGCCATCGGTTACCGCGAGGGCGCCAATCGCCGGGTCCGCGATTTTGTCTCGGTGGTCGAGGCTTTGTTGCGCGGCAAGGCTTGAACCCGCTTAACCGCCGCCCCCCATCGCCACCGACATAAAGGCGCGGAACACCGCGGCGGTGGCGGTCAAGCCTTGCGATTTGCGCCACGCCAGCCCCACATCCATGCTGGGGATCGGATCAGCCAAGGCGCGCAATTCAATCCGCTGGCCTTCCAGCGACCAAGGCCGATACACCATGTCGGACAGGATCGTTACCCCCACCCCATTGGCGACCATCGAGCGCACCGCCTCCACCGAACTTGTCGCAAAAGCCACCGAAGGCGCGAACCCGGTTTTCGCCCAATAGCGGCTGGCGGTATCCTTCGCCTCATCCACCGTCAGCATGATATAGGGTTGCTGCGAGACATCGCGCAAAGTGATCCGCTCTTGCGCCAGCAACGGGTGATCGGTTGACAGCCACAGCCGCCGACGCGAGCGCAACAGGGTTTCCTGTTCCAGCCCGGCGGTGTTGGCTAAGTTTGACACCAGCATCACCGCCATATCGAGACTGCCCGTCGCCAGCCCTTCCTCAACCGCAAGCCGGGGCATCTCCATCATCTCGATCTGAATATCAGGATGGGCGCGGCGAAAGCGGGCGTAGTGGCGCGACATGAAATAGCCCGCGACGGTGTAGGTGGTGCCCAAGCGCAGCCGCCCAGACACCTGCCGATCCTGTCCCAGCGGCAGACGCTCGGCATCTTCCACCGCCGCAAGGATATTTCGGGCGTGGTTGAGGAATCGCGCGCCCTCAATCGTCGGCACCACACCTTGTGCGGAGCGGTCAAACAGCCGCACGCCCAGTTGCGCCTCTAGCCCCTGAACGGCGGTGGTGATCGCGGATTGCGAGATGTTCAGCTCCATCGCGGCATGGCTGATCTGCCCGGTTTCTGCCGCCGCCATGAAATAGCGCAACTGTTTCAAGGTCAAAGCCATGGCCGCCTCCCGCTGTGCGATGAGTATCTGAACTTTAGATAACACACCACAAAAAACGATATTTTACAATATAAGGCACTCGTCGCAGGCTGACCTATGTCAACGCCTTGGGGGGACTATGGCTGTAACCATCAACTGTGACATGGGCGAAAGCTACGGGCTGTATCGGATGGGCGATGATGCCGGAATGATGCCATTCATCGACATTGCCAACGTCGCCTGCGGCTTTCACGCCAGCGATTTCGACCACATGCGCGCCACCGTGCGCTTGGCTAAGAAACATGGCGTCAAGGTCGGGGCGCATCCGTCTTTGCCCGATCTGCAAGGCTTCGGCCGCCGTGAGATGAAGATGGGCCGCGAGGAAATGGCCAACTGCATGATCTACCAGATCGGCGCTTTGTGCGGATTTCTGCGCGCGGAAGGGGTCGAGCTGAACCATATCAAGCCGCACGGCAGCCTCTATGGCATGGCGGCGCGGCAGGAAGATATTGCCCATGCCGTCTGCGATGCCGCCGATATTTTCGGCGTGCCACTGCTGGGCATGACGGGCACCTTGCACGAAACGATCTACCCCGCGCGCGGCCATAGCTTTATCGCCGAGTTCTACGGCGATCTGGAATATCGCCCTGATGGCAGCCTGATCGTCACTCGTGAGCATGACTCCAAAGATCCCGCGCTGATGGCCGCCCGCGTGCGCCGTGCGATGCAGGAAAACCTTGGTACCGCCATAGACGGCAGCGACATTCCGGTGCGCTGCGATACGGTGTGCATCCATTCTGATACGCCGAATGCCCTCGACATCGCCCGCGCCGTGCGCGCCATTCTGACTTAACGGAGGCCCCTATGCCCGTCATTCAATCCCCACTGCCCGGCACCTTTTATCGCTCATCTTCCCCGGAAACCCCGCCGTTCAAGCAGGATGGCGATGCGGTCGCAGTGGGCGACGTGATCGGGCTGATCGAAGTGATGAAAAGCTTCCACGAGGTGAAATCCGAAGTCGCGGGCAGCGCCATTACCTTCGTGACCGACAATGAAGACCCGGTAATGGCGGGCGCGGTTCTGGCGGAATTGTCCTGATGCTGAAAAAGCTTCTGATCGCCAACCGGGGCGAGATTGCGGTGCGGATCATCCGCGCGGCGCAGGATCTTGGGATTGCCACCGTCGCGGTCTATTCCGACGCCGATGCCACCGCTTTGCATGTGCAACTGGCGGATGAAGCGGTGAACATCGGCCCTCCGGCGGCGAAGAAGAGCTATCTGAACATCGCGGCGATCCTGAAGGCGGCGGTGGATACGGGCTGCGATTCCGTGCATCCCGGTTATGGATTCTTGGCTGAAAACGCGAGCTTTTCCGATGCGGTGACGGCGGCGGGGCTGGTGTTTGTCGGGCCTTCCGGCGATGCGATCCGGTTGATGGGCGACAAGGTGGCTGCGCGTGGGGCGGCCCATGCGGCGGGGGTGCCGATTGTGCCGGGATCAATGGGTCGGGTCGATGGCATTGTGGCTGCGCGCCACATCCTGATCGACACCGGCTTTCCGGTGATGATCAAGGCCGCAGCGGGCGGTGGCGGGCGCGGCATCCGCATTGCACAGGACTTGGCCGAGTTTGAGCACGCCTTCCCGCAGGCACAGGCCGAGGCTTTGGCCGCTTTTGGCGACGGTGGGCTGTATATGGAAAAAGTAATCACCAAAGCCCGGCACATTGAGGTGCAAGTGCTGGCCGATGGCACCGATGCGATCCATTGCTTTGAGCGCGAATGTAGCCTGCAACGCCGTCGCCAAAAGGTGTGGGAAGAAGCCCCATCAATGGCACTGTCCTCGCATCTGCGCGACGCGCTGTGCAGCAGCGCCGTCCGGCTTGCGCTTGCCGTCGGCTATTCCGGCGCGGGCACGGTGGAATATCTTTACGACGAAGACGCCAACCAATTTTACTTCATCGAGATGAACACGCGGATTCAGGTCGAACATCCGGTCACCGAGATGATCACCGGGCTTGATCTGGTCGCCGAAATGCTGCGCATCGCTGGCGGAGAGCCGTTGCGGCTCGCTCAAGCGGATGTCACCGTCAAAGGCCACGCCATCGAAGTGCGGCTGAACGCCGAAGACCCCGCCCGCGATTTCGCGCCCTTCCCTGGCACGGTCGAGTCTTTGCGCATCCCCGGCGGCCCCGGCGTGCGGTTCGATTCGATGCTGTATCCCGGCTATACCGTGCCGCCGTTCTACGACTCGCTGCTGGCCAAGCTGATCGTCCACGCCGAAACCCGCGAGGCTGCGATCACCCGCATGGCGCGGGCGCTGTCGGAATTGCAGATCGACGGGCTGAAAACCACCAAGCCGCTGTTTGCAGCACTGGCCGCCGACCCTTCCGTTCAGGCAGGCGATTTTCACACCCGCTGGCTGGAGGGTTGGCTTGAGGTCAACGCCGCCCGCCTGACCCCCCTTCAGCCATAGGAGAAGCCCATGTCGATCCGTTTCAGCTTTGGTGGTGACGAACATATCTTCGCGGAAGTCTCGGAAGAAATGTCGCTGGAAGCGTTTTTCACCAGCCTGTCGATGACCAATGCGGTCAAACAAGCGGGCATCCGCGGCGTGACCGAGATTTGTCCGGCCAATGCCAGCTTTCAGGTGAAATACGACCCCGACCAGATCAAGCCCAACGACCTTTTGCGCGAATTGCAGTCGATGGAGGGGGCGGCCAGCAAATCTGACGCCACGCTGAAAACCCGCATCATGGAAATCCCGGTCTATTATCAAGACCCGTGGACGCATGAGACTCTGATGCGGTTCCGCGAGCGTCATCAAGACCCCAAGGCCACCGATCTGGAATATGCCGCAGCGGTGAATGGCCTCGGCTCGGTCGAGGATTTCGTGCAGGCCCATTCCAGCCAGCCGTGGTTCGTCTCGATGGTCGGCTTCGTGGCGGGGCTGCCGTTTCTGTATCAGATGGTGGAGCGCAAGCGGCAGTTGCAGGTGCCAAAATATCTGCGCCCGCGCACCGATACGCCCAAGCTGACCATCGGCCACGGCGGCTGCTTTAGCTGCATCTATTCGGTGCGCGGGGCGGGCGGCTATCAGATGTTCGGCGTCACGCCGATGCCGATTTATGACCCCAATCAGCAAGTCAGTTACCTTCAGGATGAGATGTGCCTGTTCCGCCCCGGTGACATCGTGAAATGGAAACCGATCAACCGCGATCAATATGACGCGGATATCGAGGCGGTGAACGCCAATACATTCCTGCCGACCATCCGCGAGGCCAGCTTTTCGCTGACGGATTTCAACAAGGACATCAACGGCATCAATGCCAAGCTGATGGAGGTTCTTCATGGCCGTTAAGATCATCTCTCCCGGCCTGTCGACCACCGTCCAAGACCTTGGCCGCCCCGGTTACTACCACCTTGGCATCCCGATTTCGGGCGGGATGGACCGCTTTGCGCTGCGCGCCGCCAATATGCTGGTCGGCAATGATGAAGGCGCCGCCGTGCTGGAAGCGGTGTTCATGGGGCCGGAGATTGAGTTCACCCAAGCTGCCACAGTGGCGGTGACGGGTGGCGAATTGCCGCCGAAAGTCAACGGCGACGCGCGTGCGACGTGGGAGGCTTTTCCCGTCAAGGCCGGTGACAAGCTGTCGTTCGGTTTCCTGAAATCCGGCGCGCGGGCGTATATTGCGATCTCGGGCGGCGTTGATGTGCCGATGAAACTCGGCTCGCGCTCTACCTATACGTTGGGCGCGCTGGGCGGGCATGAGGGCCGCGCGTTGAAGGCTGGTGACACGCTGCCGCTGGGGCAGGGTGGCACGGGTAAAGGTGCAATCCCCGCAAATCTGCGGCGTGGTCCGGGCAATCCGGCAGAGTTGCGGATGCTGCCGGGGTTATACTGGCATCGCATCACCGCCGAGGCGGGCAAGCAGTTCTTCGCCGACACCTGGAAGGTCGCCCCCGAGGCTGACCGCATCGGCTACCGCTTCAAAGGCGGCAAACCGCTGGATTTCGTGCCCCGCACGCCACCGTTTGGTGCGGGATCGGACCCGTCGAATATCGTCGATGCCTGCTATCCCTATGGCTCGGTACAAGTGCCATCCGGCACCGAACCCATCGTTCTGCACCGCGATGCCGTGTCGGGCGGCGGCTATATGATGCTGGGGACGATCATTTCCGCCGATATGGACCTGATCGGCCAGTTGCAGCCGCACAGCCCGGCGCGGTTTGTCGAAGTGACGCTGGATCAGGCGCTTGCCGCGCGGCACGACCGCCAAGCCGCGATTGCCCGCGTCCGCGATCACTTGCAGCGCTAAGGAAAGGGGGAAGCGATGGATATCACCGTTTCCCCTTCAGCCCTGCGCCCGCGCCTCTTTCGGGCTGATGCCATAGCGCTGCCGAAACGCACGGCTGAACTGCGCCTGATCGGCAAAGCCGCGGGCATAGGCGATCTCGCCAATCGCGCGTTTGTCGCGCGGGTTGCTCAGATCTTCGCGGGCCGCAGCCAAGCGCTGATCCCTGATCCAACTGCCCAAGGTCTGATTGGTGTCGCGCAGCAGTTCGTGCAGATAGCGCACCGAGACGCCACAGCCCGCAGCCACCTCATCCGGCCCCAGATCGGGGTTGGCAAGGTGACGGCGCACAAAGCTCTCGATCCGCGCCAGATGCGCCATCCGCACGGTCGATCCGCCCGAACTCAGCACCCGTTCATCCGACTGCAGGGCCAGCGCCAGCAAATCCGCCAACTGCCGCCCGACCGTGCTGCGGGCCTCTTCGGTCATCGCGTCATAACGCTGCGGGATCAGATGCACCATGTCGACGAACAGGCCGTTGGCGCCGTTGGTGGCATCAAACTGCAAGCTGCAAAACCGATCCGGCGCGCGCACCCGACCGCCAAGCATGGCCAGCGACAGCTTCATTACCCACAGATCGGCGGGTTCGGCATGGCTGAACTCGTAGGGTTCATGGCTACGCTCGATGAAAAACGCGCCGGGGTTGGCGCGCACCTCGCGCCCGCCTTGGGCAAACAGCAATTCCGATTTCGCGGGCAGGGTGACCAGAAACTCCTCGGGGCCCTGCACCTGCAAATGTTTGGGCAAGCGGCGATACATCAGCGCGTCAGAGGTCAGGCGCGACAGCGACACCTCACCCAACTGCCACATGGTCAATTCGCCATCAAATGCCTCGGGGCGACGAAAGCTCAGGTCCAGCGGGAAATAGGCCTGACCGATTGCCTCGTGCCAATGACGGCTGCGCGCGGCCAGATCGACGCCTTTGGTGGTGATGGTGGTCTTCATCGCAGCCCCCCGGGTTTCACCAATCTGGCCACGCAATATTCTTTCTGTAAAGCGCCGCGTTCGCGCAATTTGTCAAAATGCGCTCTGCGACAAAAACCCATGCACCCTCTGCAAAGACGCCAGCCGCCCGCGCCGCCTAGCCTGACCGCTGCAACGGTGCAGAAGACGCCGCGCAACGGGGAGTTTCGGCGATCACAGCGGGCATTTTGCCCGACCGCCTCCCTTTTGCGCCGCGCATTTGAAGGGGAATAGGCATGGCCAGCGCCACCACATCCGCCACGAAGGTTGATCCGATCACGCTATCGGTTGTTCGCGGCATCTTGGAAACCACGCAGCGCGAAATGACGCTGTCGCTTGAGAAAACCGCACGCTCGTCGGTGTTCAATCTGGCGCACGACTATTCCACCGCGCTGTTCAATGCGCGGCCCGAGATGATCTTGCAGGGGCAGGATATTCCGATCCATCTGGGCAGCCTGATCCCGGCGATGAAGGTGGTCGCGGGGTATTTTGAGGGCGACATCCACGAGGGCGATCTGCTGATCCACAACGATCCGGCTTGGGGTGGCAGCCATGCGATTGACACCTGTTTTTACAAGCCGGTGTTTTACAAGGGTAAGCTGAAGTATTGGACCGTCTGCAAAGGCCATCTGACCGATATCGGCGGCCCGGTGCCTGCGGGCTATAACCCCAATGCCAAAGAAATCTACGCCGAATGTCTGCGCATTCCCCCGGTGAAAATCTGGGATCGCGGCGTGCCGCGCAAGGATGTGCTGAACTTCATCTTCACCAATATGCGCGCCCGCCGCGACCAAGAGGGCGATTTCAACGCGCTGATCGGGGCCTGTCAGGTGGGTGAGCGCGCTTTGATCGCGATGCTGGATAAGTATGGCGAAGACGTGGTGGACGCCTGCATCGACACGCTGCTCGACATGGCTGAAAAGCAGATGCGCAGCCTCATTTCCACCGTGCCGGACGGCACCTATGAAGGCTCGGCGATTGTTGAAGATGCCGGCCACGGCTTTGGCGATCTGACCATCACCGCCAAGGTGACGATCAAAGCCGACACTTGCCACATCGAAATCTCCAGCCCGCCGCAAATCCCGTATTTCATCAACAGCTACGAGGGCAATTCTTACTCCGGCGTTTACCTTGGCCTGATGATGTTCGCGCAACTGCCGCCGCCGTATAACGAGGGGCTTTATCGCTGCATCTCGGTCGACATGGGGCCGAAGGGCACGTTGTGTAACGCCAAAGAACCCGCGCCGCATATGAACTGCACCACCACGCCGATGGAAACCCTGACCGACGCGGTGCGCTTGGCGTTTGAGAAAGCTGTGCCATCGAAGGTTTCGGCCAGCTGGGGCCACGCCAACGGGCTGAACATCGCCGGATGGGACAAGCGCCACGACGAGGAATATGTGACGATGGTGCTGGCCACCATCATCTCGGGCGCGGGGGCGACGCCTGCGCAAGACGGCTGGCACGCCTGCGGTCCGGAATGCTGCTTTGGCGCGCTGACTTCGGGTGACGTGGAGCTGCTGGAATACAGCTATCCGATCATCATTCACCGTTACGGGCTGATGACCGACAGTGGCGGTGCGGGCAAATTCCGCGGCGGTTCCGGCACCGCATGGGAGGTGGAGCCGCTGTCCGATGACATGACCTTCATCACATTTGGCGAAGGTCGCCGCATCCCGGCAGTGGGGGCGGCAGGGGCCAGTTCGACCATGATTGATGAGAAGGTCGGGCGGCTGGAACTGGTCGAGGGCGACCATTCCGAGACCATCCGCGAGAACGTGATCAAGGTGATCAAACCCGGTGATCGCATCACCAACATGAACCCCGGCGGTGGCGGCTATGGCGACCCGATGGATCGGGCGGTGGAAAAGGTGGTGTGGGATATCAAAAACGGCCTTGTTTCAGTGAAGGGGGCAGAAGCCGATTACGGCGTGATCGTCAGCGATGCCGAAAGCCTGACCGTCGATATGGCGGCAACCGAAACCCTGCGTGCGCGTCGTCGCGCCGTGGCAGCGAACTAGGAGGGCGCCGCGATGAAAACCGATTACCGTTTGGGCATTGATGCCGGTGGCACCTTCACCGATTTCGTCCTCGCCGACCAGACTGGGCAAGTCCGGCTGTTCAAGGCGCTTTCGACCCCACAAGACCCCACCTTGGCGATCAAGAATGGCCTTGCGCTGATGACAGAGGAGTTGGGGGTTTCGGCCACCGAGATCATCTCGAACTGCGATCTGTGCATCAACGGCACCACCGTTGGCCTGAATGCGCTGATCCAGCACAAGGGCGCGAAAACCGGGCTGATCTGCACGGCGGGGCATGAGGACTCGCTTGAGATCCGCCTTGGCCATAAAGAAGACGGCTACCGCTATGACCCCGATTATCCGCCCGCCACCATGCTGGTGCCGCGCTATCTGCGCCGGGGCGTGCGCGAGCGTATCCTGTCCAACGGTGAAATCCGCACCCCGCTGACCGAAGCCGATGTCCGCGCCGCCTGCGAGATTTTCCTAGCCGAAGGGGTGGAAACCGTGGCGATCAGCTTCGTCTGGTCGGTGCTGGACCCAACCCACGAACGCCGTGCGGGCGAGATTGTGCGCGAGATGATGCCGGGGGTGATCCTGACGATGGGGTCGGAACTTTATCCGCAGGTTCGCGAATACACCCGGACCTCAACCGCCGTCGTCAACGCCTACCTTGCACCGATCATGAAGCGCTATGTCACGGCGGTGGATGCCTATTTCCAACAACTCGGCGCGAAACAACCCGTGCGTTACTACCAATCCAACGGCGGCCTTGCGATTGGGCAGGCGATGACCGACCGCTCGGTTTACGCCATTAACTCCGGCCCCGCTTCGGCCCCCGCCGCTGGCCTTTATGTTTGCGCCCCGTTCGGCAAAACCGATGTGATCACGGTGGATATGGGCGGCACCTCGTTTGACATCACCCTGACCAAAGACGGCTCGACCAATATCAACAAGAACATCGACTTTCTACGCTACCGCATCGGCGTGCCGATGATTCAGGTGGAAACCCTGGGTGCAGGCGGCGGCTCTATCGGTTGGATTGACGAGATGGGCCTGCTGCAAATGGGTCCGCAATCGGCGGGCTCCGATCCGGGGCCTGCCTGCTATGGCCAAGGCGGGCAACTGCCGACGGTGTCGGACGCCAACATCGTGCTGGGCTATCTGAACCCCGATGGTCTTGTCGGCGGCCGCCTGCCGCTGGACGCGCAAAAGGCCTACGACGCGGTAAAAAGCATCGCCGATCCCTTGGGCCTGACGGTCGAACGCGCCGCCTATGGCATGTTCACCATCGTCAATGCCAATATGGTCAACGGCATCCGGCGCGTCACGATTGAGCGCGGCTATGACCCGCGCGATTTCGTGCTGGTGGGGGCCGGGGGTGCGACGGCGGCGCATATCACGGCGCTGGCCGCAGATATGGGCATCGACACCATCGTTCTGCCGAAACTCGCCTCGGGCCTTTGCGCCTTTGGTCAGATCATCTCGGACGTGAAGTATAACTACATGGCCACCGCCGTGTTGCGGCTGGACAATGACGCGGCCTATACCCGGATTGACCAGTTGTTCACCGAGATTGAAGCCCAAGGCATCGCCCATCTGCAATCCGATGGCTTTGCCGCAGGCAACACCATGATCAAGCGCAGCCTTGATATGCGCTATGTTGGGCAAGTGCATGAATGCACGGTGGAAATCGGCAACTTCCTGGTGAATGCGCAGACCATCGACCAGATCAAGCAAGCCTTCCACGCCCGCCACGAACAGCTTTACACTTATGCCGAGCCGCATTCGACAGTCGAGGTGGTGAACATCGAAAGCACGGTTTACGGGCTGGTCGATAAGCCGAAACGGATGCACATCGCCCCCGGTAAAGCCGCCGATCAGGCGATCAAGGCCTACCGTGACGCGGTGTTCTCTGCCGATGGCAGCCGCATTCGCACGCCGATCTATGAGGGCGGCGCTTTGGGGGCGGGGGCGGAGATCGCAGGCCCAGCGGTGATCGAAGAAGTCACCACCACCATCGTCATTGAACCGGGTTGGAGTGCCACACTCGACGCCTCCGGCTCTTACCTGATCACCCGCAAGGAGAAGCCATGAACCAACTCAGCGCAGACAAGCTGTCGGTTGCCTTCGCGGGGCTGAAAGCCCTGTCGGATGTCGATCTGACCATCACGCCCGGCCAGATCACCGGGCTGATCGGCCCGAATGGTGCGGGCAAAACCACGCTTGTCAATGTGCTGACCGGGTTTCAAAGCCCCACGGGCGGGGCGGTGTCGCTGAACACCGCCTCGGCCAAACTGAATCTGTCGGGCCTGAAGCCGCATGAAATCCGCCGCCGGGGTATCGCCCGCACCTTTCAGGGCGGGCGGTTGTTCCGCGATCTGGCGGTGATCGACAATCTGGAAGTGACGGGCGTGGGCCTTGGCCAATCGCGCAGCCGCGCTCGTGCCGAAGCCGCCGCGATGCTGGATTGGATCGGCATCGGCGCGTTGCAAAACCGCATCGCCGGAACCCTGCCCTATACCGATGAGCGCCGCGTTGCGATTGGCCGCGCCCTGATCGGCAAGCCTGCGTATATCCTGCTGGATGAACCCGCCGCAGGCATGTCTGGGCCAGAGGCCGCTGATCTTGCCGCCCTGATCCGCCGCATCGCCACCGAGATCGGCTGTGGTGTTTTGCTGATCGAGCATAACGTCGGGCTGGTCCTTAGCCTGTGCGATCATATCGTGGTGCTGGATTCCGGCGTGGTGATTGAAACGGGCGATCCCACTGCCATCAAAGCCAGTGAGAAAGTCCGCCACGCCTATATGGGCACCGCCGCCGAGACCAATCTTCCGGTGTTGGAGGTCATGGCATGAGCCTGCTTGCGCTATCGAACCTGACCATCCGCTATGGCCGCCTGACGGCGGTGCGCAACGTCACCTTCACCCTGACCGAAGGCGAGATTCTGTTCATCACTGGGCCGAATGGCGCAGGCAAATCTTCCCTGCTGCGCGCCATCGCCGGGGTGACGCCGCCCGCCGGGGGCCGGATTGATTTTGCGGGCCAAGACATCACCGGTCGCGCGCCCGAGGATATCGCCCGCATGGGCCTGTCGATGGTGCCCGAGGGCCGGGAGGTGTTCGGCAGCCTCACCATCGAGGAAAACCTGCTGGTTGGCACCGGAATGCATGCCGCCACCCGCAACTGGCGCAGCCGTGCCGCGACCGAGTTGGAAGCCGTCTACGCCACCTTCCCGATCCTGAAAGACCGCCGCCATTCTCAGGCAGGTCTGCTGTCAGGTGGCCAGCAGCAAATGCTGGTGATCGGGCGCGCGCTGATGACCAATCCCCGCCTTATCGCGATTGACGAGCCGTCGTTGGGTCTGGCCCCCAACATCACCGATCAGGTTTATGAACGTTTGATCGCATTGCGCGCCCATCGTGCGCTGACCCTGCTGATTGTCGAGCAATCCTCGACCCGCGCGCAGCTGGTGGGGGGCCGGATGATCCTGATGCGGGGCGGTGAAATCCTGCTGGACGGCGATGCCCGCGCGATGGGCCAATCCGAAGCCATGCAGGCCGCCTATTTTGGATATGGAGAGCATTGATGCAAACCCTGTTTGACGCGCTCAGCCTCGGTTCGCTCTACGCCCTCGGTGCGCTGGGCATCGCGCTGATTTTCGGCGTGATGCGGCTGGTCAACTTCGCGCATGGCGATGTGATTTCGTTTTCGATCTTCGCCCTCCTGTGGCCCTCGACCGATGCCGTGGCGATTGTGTTCGCAGGCGAGTTGCCGTGGTTCGTGCTGATCCCCTTCGTGCTGGCAATGGGCGCAGGCCTGTCGGTGGTGTCGGAAATCATCGTGTTCCGCCGCTTTCGCCGCGCCAATCCGGCCACGATGATGATCGCCTCTTTCGCGCTGGGCTTCGTGATCCGCTATTTCCTGCTGATGCTGTTCTCCAGCCGCCCGAAATCGATCTCGTTGCTGCCCGCCCTCAGCCAACCCGTTGAAATCCTTGGCGCGCGGATCCCCTTGCTGCAAGTCATCACCATCGCGGCCACCATCGCCATCCTGTTCGCGCTGACCGCCTTCCTGAAACGCACCCGCTTCGGGTTAGAGATGCGGGCTGCCGCCGAAAACTTCACTATGGCCCGGATGCTGGGCGTCCGCGCCAACCGGGTGATCATGGGGGCCTTCGCGCTGTCCGGCGCACTCGCCGCCGCCATTGGCCTGATCCTTGCCGCCCAAACCGGAACCGTCGATATCCAGATGGGCGCCTCAGTGATGCTGATGGCTTTCATTGCCACGGTGATCGGGGGCCTCGGCTCCCTACCCGGAGCCGTCCTCGCAGGTTTCCTTCTCGGAGCCGCTTCGGTCGTCATGCAAACCGTGCTGCCCATCGACGCCCGCCCGTTCCGCGATGCCTTCGTTTACGGCGCGGTGATTATGGTGCTGATTTTCCGCCCCCAAGGCCTGATCGCCGCGCGCGGCACGAAAGAGAGGGTCTGACATGTCGGTCATTCGCCGCACCATTTCCACCCCGATCCTGCTGACGCTGATCCTGATCGCCATCGCTTTGATCGCCGTCGCCGCAGGCTCGCGCCCGTTCAACCAGACCGTGATCGACATCTTCCTGCGCGTCATCCTCGTCGTCGGCCTTTATATCTTCATCGGCAACTCCGGCGTGATGTCGTTTGGCCATATCGGCTTCACCTGCCTTGGCGCTTACGCCGCCGCATGGCTGACCATGCCGCCGATGATGAAGCAAACGCTGCTGCCCGGCCTGCCCGATTGGCTGATGAACACGCAACTTCCCTACTGGGCTGGAGCAATCTTCGCCGCGCTTTGGGCCGCACTCTGGGCGGCGCTGTTTGGCAAAATCCTGATGCGGCTGTCGGGCATCGCGGCCTCCATCGCCACCTTTGCCATGCTGGCGATGATCAACACGGTCTATTCCAACTGGGAGAGCGTCACCGCTGCCACCTCCTCGGTGGTCGGCATCCCGATCATCCGATCAATCTGGCCCTATCTGATCGCCGCCATCATCGCCGTGATCGTGGCTTGGCTGCATGCAATCTCGCGCGCGGGCCTCGCCCTGCGTGCCGCACGGGATGAGCCGACCGCCGCTGCCGCCTCGGGCGTCGATATCCCCAAGCAACGCCTGATCGCCTTCATTCTGTCCGGCGCGGTCATGGGCATGGGCGGCGCGCTGTTTGCCCATTCCATCGGCGTCGTCACGCCTGACACCTTCTACCTCACCCTGACCTTCACCACCCTGTCGATGCTGGTTGTCGGCGGTATCGGCAGCCTGTCGGGCGCGGTGCTGGGCGTGGTGATCCTGTCCAGCCTGATCCAGGCCCTGCGCTGGCTAGAGGCGGGCGTGACCATCGGTACCACCACCATCGCCATCCCGAACGGGCTGCAAGAGATCGCCTTGGGCATCGTGATGATCTTGATCCTGATCCGCCGCCCCGCGGGCATCATGGCCAATTCCGAACTGCGCTGGCCGCTTTCGAACCCCGAAAACGTCAGCCTAAAGAATCCGGGCGAAAACCCCGGCAATAAGCCCACCCAACAAGGAGTATCCAAATGAAAACCCTGTCAAAACTAGGACTCGCGCTGCTGAGCGCAACTGCCCTCGTCACCCCAGCGCTGGCCGATGACGACAAGATCATCGTCGGCTTTGCCACCGCCGAATCCGGCTTCATGCAGGGCTATGACAAGCCCGCCCAAGACGCGGCGATGATCCGCATCAAGGAAATCAACGAGGCAGGCGGTCTGCTCGGCAAGCAGATCGAAGTCGTTAACGCCGATACCAAGACCGACCGTGCCGAAGGTGCCAAAGCGGGCCTGTCGGTGATCGACGCGGGCGCTGATATGGTCGTGGTTTCTTGCGACTATGACTTCGGTGCCCCGGCAGCACTGGCGGCAGAAGGCGCGGGTCTGCCGTCGTTCTTCCTGTGTGCCGAGTCGATCAAGGCCGGGATTCAGGGCGTTGGCCCGAACTCGTTCTCAGCCTCGGTGCTGGCAGCGGTGCAGGGTGCCACGATGGCGGAATGGTCCTACACCAAGAAGAACGCCCGCACCTATTACCGGCTGCTGGATACCTGGACCGAGTATAACAAAGGCATCTGCGACGGCTTTGACTACATGCTGCCCAAGCTGGAGGGCGCAAGCCTTGTCGGTGAGGATACCTTCAAGAATGAAGACGCCTCGATTGCCGCTCAGATCACTCGGATCAAATCGCTGCCAGCCGAGCCGGATGCAATCATGCTGTGCACCATGATGCCGGGGGCGGTGTCTGCGATCAAACAAATCCGCGCGGCGGGGATCAACGCGATGATCCTGAACGGTTCGGGTGTTGATGGGTCGTATTGGCAATCAGCGGTGCCGGATCTGTCGAACTTCTATGTCCCAGTGCAAGGCTCGGTCTATGGCGACGATCCGAACCCGGAAGTCACCAAATTCAACGCCAAGTATAAAGAAGCCACGGGCGCGGACCCATCCACCCAATACGTCTATCCCGGCTATGTGATGATCGACGTTTGGGCGAAAGCGGTCGAGCGCGCAGGCACCACCGAAACCTCCGCCGTCGTCGCCGAGTTGGAAAAGATGAAGGATGAGCCGACCCTGTTCGGCCCGCGCACCTTCACGTCCGAGTTGCACCACCAGAACTCGGCGAAATATCTGATCGTCGATACCGAAAAGGGCAAACCCGCTGTGGTCGATAGCTGGACGATCTCGGCCCCGATCCCGGTCGCTGATCTGATGAAGTAAGAACCTGCGGGCAGCCTTGTTGATGCTTAGGCAAGGCTGCCTGTATCTGCTGCTCGGGACAGGGGGCACTTGTAATAATGCGTGGGAAATCTGCGAAACACGGCCCAAGCGGCTGTTCTGACAGACGCTGCGGCAGGGCTTTATCCTGTTTGCGCGGCAACACGGCCAGACCACTCTGCCCAAAGTCTTAATAAACTCCTAACGAACACCCCATAACTCATTGAAATTGCTGTAGAGCCTGCTTTGTCCACGCGTGGACAAAGCCCGTGGCGATATATTTCAACGCCCTGTCACAGATGTGAGATCAGATGATTTTGTCTTTTCCTGATCCTGCACCATCTTAATCCTCAAGCTTCAGAGGAGACCCGCCATGTCCTACCTGCCCGAATACACCCCCGCCGACGTCACCCCCCCACAGATGTTCCTGAACCGCCGCGCCCTGATCGCCGGAGCCGCCGCCCTCACCGTGGCCAGCCCCGCCCGCGCAGGCAGCCCCTATTCCACCGATGAGGTCCCGAATACTTTCGAGGACATCACTACCTACAACAACTACTACGAATTCGGCTACGACAAGGCCGACCCCGCCGCCTACGCGGGCAAGCTGAAAACTGACCCATGGTCCGTCGTGGTGGACGGCCTCGTCGATAACCCCGGCACCTATTCCCTCTCCGATCTGATCGCAGGCCAACCGATCGAGGAGCGCATCTACCGTTTCCGCTGCGTCGAGGCGTGGTCGATGATCGTGCCATGGCAA
>NZ_LGIC01000003.1:77500-79781 GCF_001294535.1 Cypionkella psychrotolerans
TGATATAGGACGCTGTGTATTTGCATTCGGTTTACTGAATGCAGCGTACACAATGTGCTTTCTGTGAAGCCGGGCTGTAAGGCATCCGGTGGAGAGATCAGAAGCGAGAATGTTGACATGAGTAGCGATAAAGAGGGTGAGAGACCCTCTCGCCGAAAATCCAAGGGTTCCTGCTTAAAGCTAATCTGAGCAGGGTAAGCCGGCCCCTAAGGCGAGGCCGAAAGGCGTAGTCGATGGGAACCACGTTAATATTCGTGGGCCAGGAGGAAGTGACGGATCTCGACTGTAGTTTGCCCTTATCGGATTGGGTGGGCTGCTTAGAGGTTCCAGGAAATAGCCCTCCATCAGACCGTACCCTAAACCGACACAGGTGGATTGGTAGAGTATACCAAGGCGCTTGAGAGAACCACATTTAAGGAACTCGGCAAAATGCCTCCGTAAGTTCGCGAGAAGGAGGCCCTATTTTTACGCAAGTAGAGGTAGGGGGCACAAACTAGGGGGTGGCGACTGTTTACTTAAAACACAGGGCTGTGCGAAGCCGTAAGGCGACGTATACAGTCTGACGCCTGCCCGGTGCTGGAAGATTAAGAGGAGGGGTGCAAGCTCTGAATTGAAGTCCCAGTAAACGGCGGCCGTAACTATAACGGTCCTAAGGTAGCGAAATTCCTTGTCGGGTAAGTTCCGACCTGCACGAATGGCGTAACGATCTCCCCGCTGTCTCAAATGTGGACTCAGCGAAATTGAACTGTGTGTCAAGATGCACACTACCCGCGGTTAGACGGAAAGACCCCATGCACCTTTACTCCAGCTTTGCACTGGTATCAGGATTGTGATGTGCAGGATAGGTGGTAGGCATCGAAGCGGGGACGCTAGTCTTCGTGGAGCCTCCCTTGAGATACCACCCTTCGCCATCTTGATATCTAACCGCGGCCCGTTATCCGGGTCCGGGACCCTGCATGGTGGGGAGTTTGACTGGGGCGGTCGCCTCCCAAATTGTAACGGAGGCGCGCGAAGGTAGGCTCAGACCGGTCGGAAATCGGTCGTTGAGTGCAATGGCATAAGCCTGCCTGACTGCAAGACTGACAAGTCGAGCAGAGACGAAAGTCGGTCATAGTGATCCGGTGGTCCCAAGTGGGAGGGCCATCGCTCAACGGATAAAAGGTACGCTGGGGATAACAGGCTGATGATGCCCAAGAGTCCATATCGACGGCATCGTTTGGCACCTCGATGTCGGCTCATCTCATCCTGGGGCTGGAGCAGGTCCCAAGGGTATGGCTGTTCGCCATTTAAAGAGGTACGTGAGCTGGGTTTAGAACGTCGTGAGACAGTTCGGTCCCTATCTGCCGTGGGTGTAGGAGACTTGAGAAGAGTTGCCCCTAGTACGAGAGGACCGGGGTGAACGGACCACTGGTGGACCAGTTATCGTGCCAACGGTAGTGCTGGGTAGCTATGTTCGGACAGGATAACCGCTGAAGGCATCTAAGCGGGAAGCCCCCTTCAAAACAAGGTCTCCCTTGAGAGCCGTGGAAGACCACCACGTCGATAGGCCAGAGGTGTAAGAGCAGTAATGCTTTCAGCTGACTGGTACTAATTGCTCGATAGGCTTGATTTGATCCAGTAACAGCAAGGTTAGTGATAACCAAAGCTTCTGGGTCGTAATGTCAAAGAAAATGACATGTCAAAAGCGCACATACGCTGCGAAAGCAGCCTAGATTTGGAACAATCTGATGATCTGAAACCCTGCATGAGCAGGATAAAGATCACATACTGATGTTTGCTATGCGAAGAAGGCCCATCGCGGTTCTGGATCAACTCCAACACCGCGATCCGCCTTCCCGCACAGCTTGTTTCTTTTTTGGTTTGGTGGACATAGCACGAGCAAAACACCCGATCCCATCCCGAACTCGGCCGTTAAGTGCCGTCGCGCCAATGGTACTGCGTCTTAAGACGTGGGAGAGTAGGTCACCGCCAAACCTAACAAGAAACAACCTCTCAATACGATAGCAAGCCCTCAGCACAAAACCAGCTGAGACCACGTTCCCACACCACCAACGGGAACGACCGTCGCGGGGTGGAGCAGCCCGGTAGCTCGTCAGGCTCATAACCTGAAGGTCACAGGTTCAAATCCTGTCCCCGCAACCACTTTTACCGAACCAGCAATCGCTCGAACGTCCAGCCCGCTTTCCAGCGGGCTTTTTGCGTTCTGCGCCAAGCCAATCATCGCCGTCAGAGCGCCTTCCAGATCCAGCGTCAGGCCTTCCGGGCCGTCGAAAACCGTTAC
>NZ_LGIC01000004.1 GCF_001294535.1 Cypionkella psychrotolerans
CCGCAGCTCAAAGCAAAGCGCATCACGTAGATATTGCTCTTCGCAGCCGACCAGGTCTCGCCGCAATGTCCGCAATCAAAACGGCCTGTGGTCATGTTGCCGATCGCGACTGATTGGTCTGCACCACATTTTTGATGCCGGTACAGCCGATAGGCCGTGCGATTTGCGGGGTCCGCGCCCACCAGCGTCCAACCCTGTCCTTCAGCTTCCGATGCGTTCTTTGCAAGCAAGCACTCCTCGCAGCGCACCCCCGCCTCGCCCGCCGCGGCGCGCTCGATCAGCGCAAACTGTCGGCTCAGGATGTGACCGCATTTGGCTTGATAAAACGCATAGTGCCTGTCTGTCGCATCGCGACCCAGAAGCTTGAGGCCTGCCATCCTGGCTGATTTGGCGTGTTTGTCAGCAAGACAAGGCGCGCAGATCGGTTGAGCAGACATCAAAACCGACAAGCGCGTTTTGGTCAGGCCATCGCAAGCCTGACAGCGCAGCGCGAGGTGATACCGATCCGCGACCCGGGCCTCAATCGTGAAGCCCTTGCTATTGGCTTCGTTCTGCCAATGCCAATGGATGGGCCCATCGAAAATGGCAACTTGTGCATCACCGATCCGGATGTTGGATTGTGGGACGTGCTTGGGCTTGGGCATAAAAATACCCTCCTATTTATGCGAAAATGGGAAAATGAGGGGGGCTGATCCGCACTCTGCAGATTTGCCCAAACCGGGTTTGCCGGATCTGAGGCTGTTACGCAGCCAGCGCAATCTCCGGGGCAAATGACAGAGGTTCCAGCGTATAATCTGGCAAGGTCATCAGAAAATCGAATGCTTCGTAGAAGCTGCGAAACAGCGAGGCAGCCTGAGCAAACCCGCCAGCCGGATCGCAAAACTCTACCGCCTGACGCTGTAAAAACGATGTGGCACTTGCAAACGGCTCTGCATCGCTCGTGCACAACAGAGTAGTGAGCGCATAACACGCAGAACGAAACTGTTGATCGACCCGCGACTGTGGTGTTGCAAGGACCACAGCCTTGGCCGCTGATACGACAGCGGAACGCGCCGCTTCCGCATCGCGAAACCACCCGTCGAAAGCCGGATCACCCTGGCCAGCGCCGCAGATATCGCGCTCAGCTGCGCAGAGTACCGCAAGAGGGGCGAGCAAATCCATGAACGCGCTCTGAACGTCAGCTGGGAGTGCTCTCGCGTGATCGGAGTTCAGGCAGGTTTTAGAAATGGTTGGTGTAAAGTCATACAACATTTGAATTTCTCCATTGCGATTATGTGTTCTGAAGATACATATAGATCAACAGAATCTACAAAGCAAGCAAAAATAGATAAAAAAGATCTAAAAGGATCAAACATGTTTCTCACCTCGGCCCATCTAAGGGCAGCCCGAGCACTTCTAGACCTGACACAATCAGAGGTTGCTGGCGAAGCTGGAGTTTCTTTGCCAACGCTAAAACGCTTAGAAAGCCAAGCTTCGGGACCTCAGCGAGCAAACTCTGGAAACGTTGAGGCAGTTGCCCATGTTTACAGCAAAAGAGGTGTATCATTCCTCTTTCCTGATCGCGACAGCGGGATTGGCGTGACACTTTCGGAGACGGGTTAATTCGTCATTCATAGTCGGTGGCGAGCAGGAAGGCGCTTACGACGAGCATCGCATACGTTCGGCGCCAAGGAGGACCATGGCCGGGAGGGCAAATGGCCTGCGTGGGCGGCAGCGGACCTTCGGATTGCCGATATTGCCAAGGGGGACGGCTGAACTGGCTGTCGGGCATCGGCGACAACTTTCGCAAGTCGAAGCGTGATCCCGGCGGTCAAGGCGTCGTGTGGAATTTCCACTCCGGTCGCGTCGACACTGGCAGCGCCAGCAGCAATCTTTGCCGAGCAGGGTGCGGCTCGCGGTGAGGACGTAGCGATCGGCTTCACGATCTCGCCATCGGCTCAAGGCTTTGACCCGGTTCTCATTATAGGCCAGGTCATCCAGCAGGTCGTTCACCAAATCCCGCATGGTCTGGGTCAGATCGTTTTCGAGATTGCCAAGGTGCCGCCGAATGTCAGCATGAAAGCCACCGGCCCCGACCCGCATGGCCAGCCCATATTCGATGCAAAAGGCCCGCGCCTGATTCATCAGGCCAGTGCGTTCACCGACAAGCCGATCCCGGATCCGGTGGTGCGCCTGCAGGTCAACCTGCTCCGCGGTTCGCGCTTCGACAAATCGCATGGTCGGCCCCGTCACGGCCTCTGCAATCGCCGCGGCATCGATCGTGTCGGTCTTGTTCGACTTCACATAGGTCTTCACAAATCGCGCCGGAATGATCCGGGCGTCATGCCCTGTTCCGATCAGTTTCCTGGCTAACCATTGCGATCCGGGGCAAGCCTCCATGCCGATCAACGCTTTAGGAGCCAAATCGAAGAATGATTGCAAGGGATCACGCGCAAACTTGGCACGCTGGATCACAGCACCTTCAAGGTCGACGGCCACTACGTGAAACACGCTTTTGCCGATGTCGATTCCATAAGCGAAGGCTTCGGGCAGGGTTTGGTTCGCATCCTTTCTCTCCTTTTAATCTGCGATGCAGCAATACTGACGCTGGGGTGCGGGGCGGACCATCCGATTAGTATTTCGGCCATTTCAACGACGCGAATTGGCCGGGAATGCGGTGGCGCGATTCGGGGTCAGCATAGTGTTGGCCTGCCGGACTTTCGGGGTCAGCGAGACCTGTTATCGCTACGGCCCAAAGCTGCGCGCCGAGAATGAAGAGATCGCGGATCTCCTCGTCGGGCTGACGGACGCCCGCAAGACTTGAGGGTTCGGCCTGTGTCCTGCATTTGCGTAACGTGAAGGGGCACCCAAGGAACTACAAACACCTCTACCGCATCTATTGCGAGCTTGAGTTGAACCTGCGGATCAAGCCCCGCAAGCGGCTGAAGCGCGACAAACCCGACGCGCTAGCAGTGCCGGAGGCATCCAACATGACCTGGTCGATGGACTTCATGGCCGATCGTCTAGGGGTGAGAACGGCAGTGCAAAAGTTTGCCACGGAAGTGGCGGGATAGTCTTGCTGCGGGCAGAGTAAAACTTTGCCACTTTGGCTCTTTCTGGTGACGGGGAGGGCGGGGGATTTTCAGCGTGGAACTTTATAGAAAGGTGCGCCTTGCGCGCCGCGAAGGCCTGAGCGAACGCGCCGCCGCTCTTCATTTTGGTGTTTCGCGTGCAAGCGTGAAGAAGATGATGAGTTTTTCGGTTCCGCCAGGGTATCAGCGGACAACGGCGATAAAGCGGCCCAGGCTGGATGCATTCACGGGCTTCATCGACCAGTGGTTGCAGGAGGACCTTAGTCGGAACCGCAAGCAACGGCATACGGCCAAGCGTATTTTTGAGCGGCTGCGTGACGAGCACGGGTTCAAGGGCGGCTACACGACGGTGAAGAATTATGTCCGCGAACATGGCCGACGCAGCCGAGAGATGTTTGTGCCGCTGGCTCATGCCCCGGGCCACGCCCAAGCGGATTTTGGCGAGGCGATGGTTGTGATCGGCGGTGTTGAGCAAAAGGCGTATTTCTTCGCACTTGATCTGCCTCACAGTGACGCCTGCTGTGTGCGGGCTTATCCTGCAGCAGTTTCCGAGGCTTGGGTTGATGGCCATGTCCATGC
>NZ_LGIC01000005.1 GCF_001294535.1 Cypionkella psychrotolerans
CCCACGAGGGCTTCGTTTATCTCGCAGTTGTCATCGATCTATTTTCTAGGCGTGTTGTTGGGTGGTCCATGCAGGGTCGGACCTATACGGATCTGCCGTTGCAAGCCCTTCTGATGGCCGTCTGGCGCCGCAAACCGAAGACCAAAGTCCAAGTGCATTCCGACCAAGGCTCACAGTTCACCAGCTATGAGTGGCAGGAGTTCCTCGAACAGCACAATCTGACGCAAAGCATGAGCCGACGTGGCAACTGCTGGGACAACGCCGTCGCCGAAAGCTTCTTCAACCTGCTCAAACGCGAACGCATCCGCCGAAGAAAGTATAAAACCCGCAAAGAAGCCCGCCAGGATGTGTTCGACTACATCGAGTTCTTCTACAACCCGCAGCGCAAACACGTTAGGAACGGAATGCTGTCGCCGATCGCATTCGAGCAGCAGCAAAAACTGAAGCTGCAAGGTGTCTAGGAAACTCGGGGCTATTCACACTGTGGCGGCCGTGTTGATCGTCAGTTCACTTGCAATAGCCATGATATCAGACCTTTACTGGTACAAAGTGAAGCAACTTCCGACGCCGCCCTGACGCCAGAAAGCAACAAGATCAGCGCCTGATCTGCACGGAAGACTGAGCGGGCTGACCCAAGAACAGACAAGACTCGACAAATGAAAGCCTCGATCCCAACCCACGAAAGGTTAGAAACCAAGGCTTTCAAGCAGCAGCGCTAGCCCGGCAAAACGGTCAATTTGCAGTAACTGCGGACAGGAACCCGGCGAAATAACGGCATCATTGTGGTGCCTGTCCGCGTTGCAACCGCAGGTAACAGCGGTCAATTTTCTGCTGCAATCCTAGGTTGGGCAGAGCGGTGATGCCCTCAATCCAATAAAAAAGGGGGCCCCAAAAGGACCCCCTTCTTGTCAAGGCGGGGAAGACCCCGCCCTGGCTGCATAAACCTTTACTTCACCAAAAGCATGGCTTCGTGACGCTTCAGCGTGCGGCGGGCCGAATGGTAGCCCTCCAGACCCGCATCGGTCTTCAACTCGGGGAACAGATCATAAATCTCGCCGCGTTGCGCGTTGCCCATGCCTTTCAGAGTGTAGTCGCCCGGCTGGAAGCTTTCGGTCCAAGCGCCGTTCGACAGCACAACCTCGTGGCGGTCAAACATGAAGTGGATATAGCTTGCGCCAACCGCATTGACCGCATCAATGCCCTTGCCCGCGACCAGATGCTTGGCCGAAACCAGCACTTCATGCTCGTCGAAATAGAGCGCGGTGCGGTCATTGGCGACCAGCACGCGGTGGTTCGGCGACACCATCATGTCACGCTCGGGCAGGCCATTGCCCAAGCTGCCCTGACGGATCAACACTGGCTTCAGATGCGGATTGGCCACCAGATCGTGCCAGCCCATATCCTTGCGCCCGGTCCAGCGGATTTCCTGAATACCGTTGTCGCGGGTGATGATCCGGTCGCCAGCTTTCAACATCTCAACCGGAACCTCACCCTTCGGCGTCGCAATCAGCGTGCCGGGGGTGAAGCAGGGGATGACGTTCTCAATATTGGTGAAGGTCAGCGTGCTGGTGACGTTGCGATCCGCATCGAGGAACTGAACCGTGCCGTTTTCGGCATTGTTCGGATCATAGATGATGTGCAGCGGGCCCGATCCGGTCAGATCAAGCGTGTCATAGTCGTCGCCACCCTCGTTGCCGTCGATCACATCGCCCGCACCATCCGCCGCCGAGCCGACAAGGAACGTATCGCGGTCATTGCCGCCTTCGGACGAATCCGCCCCCTCACCACCGATAATGGTGTCATTGCCGACATTGCCCCGGATGCTGTCATCATCAACGCCGCCATAGATCAGGTCATTGCCCTGACCGCCATCAAGGGTGTCATCATCGTCCATCCCGAAGATGGTGTCATTGCCCATGCCGCCGCTGATGCTGTCATTGCCGTTGTTCGGCAGCAGATCGCCCGCCGCGTCCGGTATATTCACCGCATCCGGCACACCGGGGCCATAGCCGCCATAGATCAGATCATCACCTTGGCCGCCGTCGATCAGATCCGCACCTTCGCCGCCAATGATCACGTCATTGCCTTGGTTGCCCTCGATGGTGTCGTTATCAAAGCCACCGTCGATCAGATCATTACCGAAGCCGCCATAGATCACGTCAGCATCATCGCCGGTGCGGATGGTGTCATCACCCACGCCACCGTAAACCGTATCAAGATCGTTGCTCGGGTCGCAGTCCGAAGGGTAAAGCCCCGGATAACCCTGATCCGGCAGCGGAGCAGAACCGCCGCCCGAGGTGTCGATGACATCATTGCCGTCGCCGCCAAAGGCCAGATCATTGCCATTGCCGCCCATCAGCGTGTCGTCACCATCGCCACCGCGCAGCGAGTCGTCGCCCGGCCCGCCGTAGAGCGCATCATTGCCAGCACCACCGTTCAGCGTGTCATCGCCCGCTTCGCCGTACAGCACGTCATCGCCCAGATCGCCATCGACCAGATCATCGCCCAAGCCAGCGTAAACCGTGTCATCGCCGGCGCCTGCCCGCACCCGGTCATCATTCGGGCCGTCATTGCCCAAAATCGCATCGCTATGGTCGATGAAATCACCATCCGGGTCGCCGGTATAGTTGAAGTCGATCAGATCGTTGCCTGCGGTGCCATCAACGTAGCCATCGCGCGGATCACAATTATCCACGCTATCCGACAGTTGGAACAGATCGACCGAGCCCACAAAATGCTGATCAATATTGTCCAGCGTGCCCGCATCAGAGCTCGCCTGCCCTGCCCCCACGATCCACGGCTGATCAAGACCACCCATATCCATCGTCAGGGTGTTCGGCACGGTGTCTTGGAAGCTGTCGCTGCTGGTCACGTTGTCGATGTGCAACTGACCGCCCGCGCCGCCGTGATCCCAGGAATACGACAGGCTGATTTCATCGCCCGGATTGGCAAAGCCCGGCCCAGTGCCGAAGGTTTCGGTGCCAGTGCCGGTTTCGTGGCTGATCACCACCGAGCCATCGGCTTGAATTTCAATGCGGTAACCGCCCGCCGTGTCGCCGACGCTGTCGCGCGACAGCACAGTCTGCGTCGCGGTCAGCGGCTGATTGGCCAAGGTGAACTTGATGTCCAGCGTGCCCTGATCCATCTGATAGGCTGGATCTTGAAAGATCTTCACCAGATCGTCTTGGCCATCCAGTACGGCTTGCCCACCAGTCGAGACCGCACCGTTACGGTAGGTGCCAAGCTGATCACCCAACGCCGGCGCGCTGTCCAAGGCGTTGGTGCCAACGTCGTTGAAATTGAATTGCGCAAAAACCGGCATGTCATATCCCTCATTTCACCTGAGAGCCGGAAGTCCGTCTCTCGTCCGACCCAAGCCCAGATCGCTGTGAAGCGACCCCGAAAAGGCGCAAACCCGGGTTCATCCGAGGTCAGCGCCTAGTTGCCTGCCGTCTGAGGTGAAGCGAAAGCGACGCCGTTCGGAAACCAACGGTTCCCGGTCAAAGAGATACATTTTTCATGACAAGCCTTTGGTCGCAGAACCCAAGGCTAAGGCAGCAAATCTTTCACACCACATGTGCCTTACGACACATCACCATTCAACGACCGCCCCCACGGCCTTTGTCTTTCCCAGTAAGACTTAATCTGAATACCGCCAGTTATGCCGGGCGCAAAGTAAAAAAAGGCCTAATTGCGGCAGCTTTCGGGCATCGTTCTGCCACAATCACTGCCTGTCAAAATGGCGCTCACACGCCCTGATTGTATCATCAGACGCGGGGTTTCGAGATTGAAAACAGTGGGCATCTTGAAAAACGCAGGCTTATCAGGCGTTAGGATCCGAAAGTTGCGACGCTTCGTCGCCCGCAAGCCGCTCCGCTGTTTCCAGAACGGAAACCAGCCAAAACTCCTATACTACCTTAACCATCAGAGAGATTATTTGCCATTCTTTCACCACAATCTCCAAACGCTGTTGCCGAGACGGCGTCAATTCTGCGGTTTGGCGGGAACTGTTCAGGATGACGCTAGGT
>NZ_LGIC01000006.1 GCF_001294535.1 Cypionkella psychrotolerans
ACCTAGGATTGCAGCAGAAAATTGACCGCTGTTACCTGCGGTTGCAACGCGGACAGGCACCACAATGATGCCGTTATTTCGCCGGGTTCCTGTCCGCAGTTACTGCAAATTGACCGTTTTGCCGGGCTAGCGCTGCTGCTTGAAAGCCTTGGTTTCTAACCTTTCGTGGGTTGGGATCGAGGCTTTCATTTGTCGAGTCTTGTCTGTTCTTGGGTCAGCCCGCTCAGTCTTCCGTGCAGATCAGGCGCTGATCTTGTTGCTTTCTGGCGTCAGGGCGGCGTCGGAAGTTGCTTCACTTTGTACCAGTAAAGCCCTGATTGTATCATCAGACGCGGGGTTTCGAGATTGAAAACAGTGGGCATCTTGAAAAACGCAGGCTTATCAGGCGTTAGGATCCGAAAGTTGCGACGCTTCGTCGCCCGCAAGCCGCTCCGCTGTTTCCAGAACGGAAACCAGCCAAAACTCCTATACTACCTTAACCATCAGAGAGATTATTTGCCATTCTTTCACCACAATCTCCAAACGCTGTTGCCGAGACGGCGTCAATTCTGCGGTTTGGCGGGAACTGTTCAGGATGACGCTAGGTCAACCGGGGCGATCCTGCGAATCGGCTGCTGATTTTCGCCAGTAAGATGCTCAAAATTAACTATAAAACCGGGTGAACTGCGGGGTGATTCTTGATGTTAACGATGAATCGCCCTAGCTTTGCCACAATCTGAGCGTGCGCAGGGTGGCGATGGCTATTTATAAAGGGAAGTTTGATGGTACGGGCGGCCGGACTCGAACCGGCACTCCTTGCGAAAACAGATTTTGAGTCTGTCGCGTCTACCATTCCGCCACGCCCGCACAGTTCACACTTCTTGGTAGGGGCCGCAGAGCGATCCGAAGTGTCAGGACCAGTGCTTCACTGATCCGAGGCGCGGTTTAGCCGCGCCTCTTGTCCGCGTCAACAGGATTTGCGCAAGCAAATCATCGCTAAAGGTTATTCGTTCTGAACGTGTCACACGCGCTCAGCTGGCCAGAGTTCAGCCCGGTGATAAACCATTTCGAGCGTTGCGCTGAGGTGCCGTGCGTGAAGCTTTCCGGCATCGGCACCTGTCCCGCGTTGCGCTGCAGGGTGTCGTCGCCAATCTGCTTGGCAGCGTTGACGGCTTCTTCAAAATCGCCCTTCTCGATGGTGCCATAAGTCTGCTGCACTTCACGCGCCCAAATCCCGGCCAGACAATCCGCCTGCAATTCGATCCGCACCGAAATCTCATTGCTGTCAGCCTCGGAAGATTGCGCACGAACTTCATTGGCTTTGCTAAGAATCCCCAACTCGTCTTGCACATGATGGCCGATTTCATGCGCCACCACATAGGCCATCGCAAAATCGCCGCCCGCGCCCAACTGGCGCGACATCGTGGTGAAAAAATCTGTGTCTAGGTAGACCTTCTTGTCACCGGGGCAATAAAACGGCCCCGTCGCCCCCGAAGCATCACCGCAGGGCGAGTTTGTCACACCCTTAAAAAGCACCAGCTTGGCAGGCACATAAGTCTCTCCCAACTGCTGCTTGAACACCGTCGCCCAAATATCTTCCGTATCTGCCAGCACCACCGAGACGAATTGTCCGGCCTGCTTGTCGGCATCGCTCATCTCAGCCGGAGCGCCCGTCTGCTGCGTTTGCGTCTGGTTGTCGTTGAGCAGCGGGGTCAGATCGAAGCCCAGAAAATAGCCGATCACCACCACCGCGATCACACCGATCCCGCCCGCACCACCGATGCTGGCCCCACGCGTGCCCCGGACGCCGCGCCGGTCTTCGATATTGCCGCTGCCTCTGCGTCCACGCCATTCCATGACTTCACTCCACCCTGTTTTGGTCAATCTAACTCTCAACGCGTGAAGTGCAATCGGGTTGCGCCGATCCGCCCTCTTGACCCCGAGCCCCGCGCGTGGCCATTGGGCGCAAAAGCGCGGAGAGCCTTGATGTTTCGCAAGCTGTATAATTGGACGCTGCACTGGGCAGGCTCGCGCTATGCCGAACCTGCGATGGGGGCGGTGTCCTTTGTGGAAAGCTCGGTGTTTCCGATCCCGGCGGATGTGCTGTTCATTCCGATGTGCCTGGCGCGGCCGGATCGAGTGTGGCGTTACGCGTTGATCGCCACGATCACCTCGGTTCTGGGCGGCATCTTTGGCTGGATGATTGGGCATTATGCCTTCGATCTTCTCGCCCGCCCGGCGCTGGAATTCTACGGCAAACTTGGCGCGTTTGAGGCGTTGAAGGCGCAGACCGGGGATACCGCCATTTTGGTGATGCTGGTCACCTCCGGGCTGTCGCATTTGCCGCCGATGAAGGTGGTCACGATTCTGTCAGGTGTGGTGTCATTCGATCTGAAATGGTTCATCTTGTCGGCGATTGTGGCGCGGGGGGGGCGGTTTTATCTGCTGGCCTATCTGTTGCAGCGCTACGGGGCGGCAATGGCGGGCTTTATTGAGCGGCGGTTGGCGCTGATTGTGGGCGGCTTGGTGGTGGTTGGCGGGCTGATCTGGCTTGCGACCCGGATGATGTGAGGCTTTGATGACGCGGACTTCTTTGATCTGGATTGCCACGCTGGGCTCGGTGGGTTTGCTGGGCGGGGCGTTTGCGTTCCAGTATTTCGGCGGGTTGATCCCCTGCGTGCTGTGTATCTATCAGCGTTGGCCGCATGGGGTGGCGATCTTGATCGGGCTGCTGGCGCTGCGGGGTCGAGGGGGGGCGCTGCCACTGCTCGGGATGGTTGCCCTGCTGGTCACGGCAGGGATCGGGTTTTATCATGCCGGGGTCGAGCTGGGCTGGTTCGCGGGGCTGGCGACCTGCACGGTCGATACTTTGCAGGGGATCGGCGGCGGCGATCTTTTGAACATGGATATTTCGGTCGGAAAACCGGTGCGTTGCGATGCGGTGCCGTGGGCGATGCTGGGGATCTCGATGGCAGGGTGGAACGCGATTATTTCCGCTGGACTGGCGGGGGTCTGGGGCCTGGCTGCGCGGAAAAGCTGAGTGTCCACGCGCGGACAGGGTTTGCGTGACGTGAAATCAATGACTTACAGATGCCTATTCAGGATTTGTTAAGTTTTGATACGCGTGGCAAGGTGTGATCATGCCTGAACATCCGCCCTCATTTTCTGCCCGATTCCGCGCTTGGCGGGCCCGTTTGGGCTTTTTCGCGCGGCTGGCTTGGCGGATTGCTGGGCGGGCTTTGGCCCTGCTATCACGGCGGAAAGCCCCTGCCCCTGTGACGGCTGATGCGGCGGTGGTCGCGGACTACGATCAGATTATTGAGGCGCTGCAAACCGGGAATACCGGATTTTTGGCGCGGTTGGGGCCGGGATTTGCCGCGAGTTCAGACAGATTTGTCGGCCAGTCTTGGTTGTTCAATGCGGTTGATCTGGGCAATCTCGCTAGCCTGCGCTGGTTTCTGGTGCAGGGCGTGGCGCTGGACGGCACCGACAAGGACGGACGATCCGTGTTGCAGGCGGCGGTCGAGCGTGCCGCTGTACTGGATGAATATGACGATACGCCCGAAGACCCGCTGCCGCTGATTGTGGCTTTGCTTGATGCTGGGGCTGCAATCAACGCGCCATCGGCCCAAGGACTGACGCCGCTGCATGTGGCGGCGGCTTTGGGGTTGGGCGAGGTCGTAGAGGTGCTGCTGTCGCGTGGGGCAGATGCGACTTTGCGCGATGAAGGTTTTGCCCATGCCACGCCGCTTAATTACGCGGTGCAGGCGGGACATCAGGCGGTTGCAGACCTGCTGCGGTAGGATTGGAGCTTTAGCTTTCACATTGGCTTAAATATCCCCGCCGGAGGCATTCGAGGCTGGCCTGAGATGCCTCCGGCGGGGATATTTGAGCACAGAGGATGACCTAAGTGTAGGCTTAGCCCAGCAGTCGTTGCCCCTCTTGTAGGGCGAACCGGTCAGTCATGCCTGCGACGTAATCGGCCACAAGGCGGGCGAGTTCGGTCTCTGTTTGGGCGGCAGTGATGTCGGTGCGCCATTCCTCGGGCAGCATTTCGGGCTGGGCGAGGTACAGCGGGAACAAGCCGTTGACGACTTCGGTGACTTGTTTGCGCATCACGATCACCGAGGGCGCACGATACATCCGGTGGAACAGGAAGCTGCGGATGGCTTTGAGTTCTTGGTAGAGCGGCTTGGAGAACCGGATCACCGTCATTCCAAGGCCTCGGATGTCTTCGACCGACTTCGGTTGGGCAGCATCGAGGCGGTTTTTGGCGACGGCGATCACGTCTTCGACCATGCGGCCAAACACCCGGCGCAGGGCTTCGTGGCGGCGACGCATTTTATCAAGTCCGGGGTAAAGCGCATCAACTTCGGCGAAAGCCGGGCCGGTGACGGGGAGTTGCATCAGGTCGTTTTCATCGAACAGACCCGAGCGCAACCCGTCGTGCAGATCGTGATGCGAATAGGCGACGTCATCGGCGATGGCGGCGACTTGCGCCTCGGCTGAGGCATGGGTGTGCAACTCCAGATCCCACTGGGCGTTCACTTCGGCCAAGGCATAGGGCAAGGGGCCGCTGTGTTTCTCATCGGCATTGGGGCCAGTCACCGGGCCGTTGTGCTTGGCGATGCCTTCGAGGCTCTCCCACGTCAGATTTAACCCATCGAAATCGGCGTAGTGGCGCTCCAGCCGGGTGACGATGCGCAGGGCTTGGGCGTTGTGATCAAAGCCGCCATAGGGGGCCATCAGCAGGGCGAGAGCGTCTTCGCCGGTATGGCCGAACGGGGTGTGGCCGAGGTCATGCGCCAAAGCGATGGCTTCGGCGAGATCGGTGTTCAAGCCCAACACACCAGAGATGGTGCGGGCAACTTGTGCGACCTCGATCGAATGGGTCAGCCGGGTGCGGTAATAATCGCCTTCATGTTCGACAAAGACTTGGGTTTTGTGTTTCAGACGGCGGAAGGCCGATGAATGAATGATGCGATCGCGGTCGCGTTGGAACGGCGAGCGGAAGCTCGACATCCGCTCTTGGTGCAGGCGGCCTCGGGACTGGTCAGGTTGGCAGGCGAAAGGGGCAAGCATATGCGGGGCCGTTCTTGTTGTATGCGTTGGGTTCCCCTATATTCGGATTCAACCGCCAATGGATAGAGAAATGCCATGGAATTGAACTTGCCCCCTCGTGTCACGCCCCGCGCCTTTGCGCGACTTGCCGAGATTGCCGAAATGACTGGCGAAAAGAAGGCGTTGCGGGTCGCGGTTGAGGGCGGCGGCTGCTCGGGCTTTCAGTATGATATCAAACTGGACGAGAAGGCGGCCGATGATCTGGTGATTGAAGGCGATGGGCAGGTCGTGCTGGTCGATCAGGTCTCGTTGCCGTTTCTGGCCAATGCGGTGATTGATTTCAGCGATGAGATCATCGGCGCGCGGTTTGTGATTGAAAACCCGAATGTGGCAAGTGCTTGCGGATGCGGTACATCGTTTTCCGTTTAGGGCTGGATTTCATTCTGTGACAATCTAGTTCACGCTCCTGATCTGGGAGCAAAAATGACATTTGTGCTGATGCTGGGCTCCGCCCCGATGGCTACCGAGACCGCACATTGGCCGCGCGCCTTTGATGCCCTTGTGGCGATCAACAATGCGTGGCGCGTGCGCGCTGATTGGGACTTTTCGATCTACCCGTGGGATTTTCCGCCAGACCGGGTCGCGGTGCCGGGTCAGCATCAGGCTCTTGTGACCGAAGCGGACTTCGTGCCCGCGCAAAACCGGTACGGCGGCTTCGTTTATGCGGGCGCAACGATGGCTTACACGGCGGCGTATTGGGCACTGGATGCGCTGAAGCCTCGAGTGTTGGCGGTGTTTGGCTGTGATATGCATTATCCGGCAGGTCAGACGCATTTCTACGGGGTTGGGACGCCAGATCCTTTGCGTCGCGACATCACGCTGCGCAGTCTGGAAGCGAAGTCAGTGCGGTTGATCGTGCTGGCAGCGCTTCAGGGATGTGCGGTGGTGAATCTGTCAGTGGGGCCGTCTCGGTTGTTGTGCCCGCGGGCGGCTTTGTCGGATCTGGCTGTGGTTCGCCCGTTGGCGTTTGATGCAGGACGGGTGGCTGCGGCGCAGGCGCGCGAGGCGGAGTTGGGGTATTTTGCGCCCTCGGGGCGGTATTGGGAGGATCTTTCGGCCTATGATGTGGCTGAAATTGACCGCCTTGATGCGCTTTGGCTGGCTTGTTTGCCGTAAGGTGGCGGCTTAAGACTGCGGGGTAACCCGGAGGCTTCCCATGAAAATCGCCACCTTCAACATCAATGGCATCAAGGCGCGGATCGAGGCTTTGCCCGCTTGGCTTTCGTCGGCAACCCCCGACGTGGTGTGTTTGCAGGAAATCAAATCGGTGGATGAGGGGTTTCCGCGCGAGATGTTTGAGGCGATGGGCTACCGGGTGGAAACCCACGGGCAGAAATCGTTCAACGGGGTGGCGATTCTGTCGAAACTGCCGCTGGAGGATGTGACGCGGGGCTTGCCGGGGGATGCGGACGACGCGCAGGCGCGCTGGATTGAGGCGACGGTGATCGGGGCAAGGGCCGTGCGCGTGTGTGGGCTGTATCTGCCGAATGGGAACCCAGCGCCGGGGCCGAAATATGACTACAAGCTGGCATGGATGGCGCGGATGCACGCGCGGGTGGAAAGCCTGTTGCCGCTGGAGGAGCCTTTGGTGTTCTGTGGCGACTATAACGTGATCCCGCAGGCCGAGGATGCCGCCAAACCCGAACTGTGGCTAGAGGACGCGCTTTATTTGCCGCAAAGCCGTGCGGCGCTGCGGCGGCTGCTGAACCTTGGGCTGACTGAGGCGTTTCGGGCGCGCAACCAATCGCCGGGGCAGTATTCGTTCTGGGATTATCAGGCGGGGGCGTGGGAGCGGAATAACGGCATCCGCATTGACCATCTGCTGCTGTCACCGCAAGCGGCGGATCTGCTGCAAGACTGCCAGATCGACAAACAGGTGCGCGCGGGCGACAAGCCGTCGGATCATGTGCCGGTCTGGATTGAACTTGACGCCTGAGCGACTTTAGGGTGGGCCAAAGTCGATCACCTGCACGATTTGCGCCACCGGGCCTTTCGCCAGCCGCTGAGCGCTCCGCGCGGTCGAAAGTGCGGGCAGCGCGCGGCGGATCATGTCGATATGCGCGGGCTTGACCTTGTTTCGGGCACAGGCTCCAACCTCTTTCCAGCGGGATTTGGCGATGGGACCGGCGACTGCCGAGGCAATCAACTGTGGGGCGACGTCGTTTGGTGCCACGGTGTTGGTGGCGATCAGGGTCTGGATCACCTCTGCCGCGACGGTCGCCGATTCCGCGAAGGGCATCTGCGCCAGGGCTGTCTGATCGGGATTGGCGCTGTTGTCGTTGACGCATTTGCGCGCCTCGAACAGCCAGTCATGCAGGATATAGGCGGGCGCATAGCCCCAAGGCGAAAACCCCTTGAACACCTGCGCCAAAGCCGGGATCGAGCCGCCGTCGGTATACATCATCTCGGGTTGAATGGTTTTCAGCGTGGCCGAGGGGTTAGCACGCTCAAACCGCAAAGGCGTGGCGGAGGGGACATAGACGAAACGGCCGTCGCCTTCACCCGCTTGGGTTTCGCCCACCCACATCACCAATACGGTGCCGCTCAGCTTGCCGACCGGGGCGTGGTCGTAATCCACGGTGCCGCAGGCCGCCAAAGCGAGGAAAGCCAGAAACCGCAGCATCGCGTCACCTCTGCGCTAGGGGATCAAAGGGAATTGGGGTTCAAAGCGGAGCGTTGGGCAAAACGCTAGCGCAAGCTTGCCTGAAAGCAACTGGAAACAGATCACTGCCGTGCCGTGCAACGCGGGCCATCACGCCTGCCATTTTGCCCAAGGCATTGGCATTGTTGCAGCATCAGGGCCGATTGACACGCACAGGCCAGAGGGCAACAACCTGTGCAACTTGAAGGAACATGCCATGACCCTGCCCTACCCTACGACCTATTACGCGCAAAGCCTGTCCGAGAGCCGCGCCCGCCCTATGCTGCGCGGGGTTGAGGAGGCCGATGTGATCGTGGTCGGCGGTGGGCTGGCGGGGTTGGTAACGGCGCTGGAACTGGCGCGGGGCGGGTTGAAGCCGCTGGTGTTGGAGGCTCAGGCGGTGGGCTGGGGCGCGTCGGGGCGCAATGGCGGTATCGTCTCGCCCGCGTTTGCCTGCGGATCGGAAGATATTACGGCGCGGGTGGGCGTAGAGGCCGCCCGCGCGCTGCATCGTTTGACGATTGAGGGCGTGGATCGGGTGCGGGGCTATATCCGCGATCTGGGTATCACGGGGGCCGATCCGATCTCGGGCCTGTTGAACCTGCGCCGCTTTGACCGTGCCGATGATCTGCACGCTTACGCGGCGGAATTTGCGCAGGATTTTGGCTATGAGCTGACCTATCTCGACCGCGCCGCGATCCGCGAGCGGTTGGTGAGTGATCGCTATTTTCATGGGTTGGCGGATGCTCAGGCGTTTCACATCCATCCGCTGAACTATCTGCGCGGGCTGGCTGCGGAGTTGGAGCGGCTGGGTGGGCGGATTTATGAAGGCTCCCCCGCCACGCAGGCGCAATTCAAGGCCGCGACGAAGGTGGTTACGACCGCGCAAGGCGAGGCCCGCGCGCCGCGCGTGGTGTTTGCGACCGGGGGCTATACCGACGGGCTGGTGCCACGGCTGAAGCGCGCGGTACTGCCGATTGCCACGTATATGATGGTGTCGGAAGTCGCCCCCGATCTGATCGCCAGCGCCATTCGGACCCGCGAGGCCGTGCTGGATGATCGCCGCGCGTCGGATTACTACCGGGTGATCGAAGGCGGCAATCGGCTGCTCTGGGGCGGGCGGATCACCACACGGGCGGCCTCGGCCGCAGGTGTGGCGCAGGAGTTGCGGCGTGAAATGATCGGGGCGTTTCCGCAACTTGCGGGGTTGAAAACCGAGCTCAGTTGGTCGGGGCAGATGGGTTACGCCCGGCATCTGATGCCGCAGGTGGGCCTGATGGAGCCGGACACGTGGCATATTACGGCGTTTGGCGGGCATGGGCTGAACACCACGGCGGTGGCTGGCAAGGTGCTGGCCGAGTCCATCTTGGGCGAAAGCGACCGCTTGGCGATGTTCGCGGGCTTCGGTTTGGACTGGGCGGGCGGGCCTTTGGGCTTGGCTGTGGCGCAGGCGACCTATTGGAAATTGCAGGTGCAAGATTGGTGGCGGGAGCGCTAAGCGGCTTTCATCTTGGCAAAAATACTCCCGCGCGGCGCGCTCCTTAGGTTGGGAGAGGAAGCCTCCGGCGGGGATATTTGAGCACAGAGGATGACTTAAGAGTCAGCTTTGCGTCACGTCGTAGTCGTAAAGCCAGTCGAAGCGTTTGAGGGCGAGGTTGGGGGCGATCAGGCCTCCCAGACGGAGGGCGGTATGGGTGATGCTGCGCTGCAGGCCGGACAGGTGATAGGCTTTGGCGTTGCCATTTGCGGCGGCAACGATGCGGGTGCAGCGGAGTTTGCGGGCGATTTGGTAGGCGGTGAGAGCCTCGGCGAGGGGCAGCTTTGCGAGCCGATCCGCCAGCAGCCATGCATCCTCCAGCGCCATCGAGGCTCCTTGCGCGAGGAAGGGCAGCGTTGGATGGGCGGCGTCGCCGAGGATCACGGCGGCACCTTCGGGCAGGGTTTTGCTCCAGACTTGCGCGACAGGGTGGCGGAACAGGCCCCAGACATAGACATCTTCTGCGCGGTCGAGCCAGCTTTGCGCGCGGGGGCTGAAGTCCTCGAACGCCAGTTTCATCTCTAGGGAATCGTCACGCAGCGACCAGCTTTCTTCGACCCAAGCGTTGCGTTCTTCGACCGCGACGATGTTGCGCAGGGTGCCGCCTCGCAAAGGGTAACTGACCAGATGGCGGCCTGCGCCCATATGGATCTCGGCCACCGGGGCGGCGTCGGGCTCGGCGGCGATGATGCAGCGCCAAGCGACATGGCGGGTGAAGAAGGGGGCTACTTTGCCGTTCAGCGCGGCGCGGGTTTTCGAATGCAGGCCATCGGCACCGATCAGCAGGCTTGGCTGGGATTCAGTCCCGAGGGTGGTCGTGAGGCGGGGGCGGGGGCCAGACAGATCGACGGTTTTAATCTTTTGCAGCAGATGGATTTGCACACCAGCGGCGCGGGCGGCTTTGGCGAGCAGGTCAATCAGATCGGCGCGGTGCAGGAAATGGTACCCCTGTTGCGGGCGCAGGCGGGCGAGGTCGAGGCGCAAAACCAGATCGCCGTCGCGACCATCGCGTAATTCCACCGCTTGCGCACGCATGGAAGCGGCATCAAGGACCGTGCTGAGACCCAATGCGCGCAGCACCGCAGCCCCATTGGGCGAGATTTGCAGGCCCGCACCGATTTCGCGGATGGCGTCGGCTTGTTCTAGCACGGTGACCTGCGCGCCTTTTTGCGCCAAGGCGAGGGCTGTGGCCAGACCGCCAACCCCTGCCCCCAATATCGTGATCGGTTGCCCTGCGATTGCCATGCTATCCCCCAAACGAAAACGCCAGACCCTGCGGTCTGGCGCTATCTGTTTCGTATTGCCGGGCGGGCCGCAAGCGGCTCAATCGTCGCGGTGGACCTTCTCGCGGCGCTCGTGCTTTTCTTGCGCTTCCAGCGTCATCGTGGCGATCGGGCGGGCGTCGAGGCGTTTCAAGCTGATCGGCTCGCCGGTCATTTCGCAATAGCCGAACTCGTTGGCGTCAATCCGGCGCAAAGCGGCGTCGATCTTGGACACCAGCTTGCGCTGACGGTCACGGGTGCGCAACTCCAGCGCGCGGTCGGTTTCCTCCGAAGCCCGGTCGGCAATGTCGGGCACGTTGCGGCCAGAGTCTTGCAGATTGTCGATGGTCTCGGCGGATTGGCCCTGCAGCTCTTGCTTCCAAGTCAGCAGCTTGCGGCGGAAATATTCCAGCTGCCGGTCGTTCATGAAAGGCTCATCCTCGGCAGGACGATAATCGTCTGGCAAGAAGGTTTCGGCTTTCATTGCGGCACTCTCCCATTTCTCAGGATGCGCTGCCAGGTGGGCTGTGGTCATGACGCGCTCCTGCATGGGCGTGCATCTAAAGGAATCGGAAAGGATTGTCACTAGCGGTTGCGACAAATTCGCGTGGGCTTTAAGGTTTGTCCGACCTTTATGCAGTGGCTTGGAAATCTTATGAAATTTGACTCAACCGACCGCTATATTGTTGCCGACGATCTGGCGATTGCGGTCAATGCGGCGGTGACCTTGCAGCGGCCTTTGTTGGTGAAGGGTGAGCCTGGGACGGGCAAGACCGAACTCGCGCGGCAGGTGGCGCGTGCATTGGAGATGCCGCTGATTGAGTGGCATGTAAAATCCACAACTAAGGCGCAGCAGGGCCTCTATGAATACGATGCGGTCAGCCGTTTGCGTGACAGCCAGTTGGGCGAAGCGCGGGTGCATGACGTGGCCAACTACATCCGGCGCGGCAAGCTGTGGCAAGCGTTCACCGCCCCTGCCCGCGTGGTTTTGCTCATTGATGAGATCGACAAGGCCGATATCGAATTTCCCAATGATCTGTTGCAGGAACTCGACCGGATGGAGTTTCACGTCTACGAGACCGGCGAGACGGTGCAGGCGCTGCATCGCCCGGTGGTGATCATCACCTCAAACAATGAGAAAGAACTGCCGGATGCGTTTTTGCGCCGCTGCTTCTTTCACTACATCCGCTTTCCCGATGCCGATGTGCTGGCGGCGATTGTGAAGGTGCATTTCCCCGACATTAAGCCTGCGCTGCTGACCACCGCGCTGACGCAGTTCTTTGAGATCAGGGAGACGCCGGGGTTGAAGAAGAAGCCCTCGACTTCAGAAGTGCTGGATTGGCTGAAGCTTCTACTGGCGGAAGATCTTGCGCCCGAGGATCTGAAACGGGATGGCAAGCATTCTCTGCCGAAACTGCACGGCGCTTTGCTGAAGAATGAACAGGACGTGCATCTGTTTGAACGACTGGCGTTTATGGCGCGCGGTCAACGTTAGAGCGCCGCGCGCCGCACCTCCCCCGCCGCCCCGGATCAAGTTCGGGGCGGCGGGGGAGGTGTGGCGCGCACTCTGCACGTACAGGGACAATCCCGGATGGCGTGTCAGATTGTGTAGCAAGAATCGAGAATCTGGCGATTCTGCCGTGCTTTAGCCATAGTCTTGCCGCAATTAAGTAACGGAAACTGATATTTTTGAAATATATTGAAATATATTGCGAGTGATTTGTGGATAATATGGCGTTTCCGCTTCGGCAACCATCCATAGGTAGTTTCGATGATTTTGTGCGGAATCCTAAAGATTGACATGATCATGCCCGAAAACCGACACTGCAAGCCTGTTGTCTCGCCTTTAGAGTGAGCTTCCTAACTGCAATGAGTTCCAATGACTTACGCCCTGCCTTTGTTCCCTTGCCAAGCTGTCCTGAATGGGCAGCGGGCGTTGGGCAAAGCGGCTGTGGCTTCGGTGATCTGCCACCGGATGCGCGCGGCGCAGAGCAAAGGTCAGGCCAATCTGCCGCTGCTCGGTGGATTGGCGATCATTGCAGGCAGGAGGCCCATGACGGAAGGCGGAGGCGCTACGGGACGCGCGTTTTGCTTGCCAAACCGGGCTTTTCTTCCCTCCACAAACGTCGGTCTGCTCCGGCGCGCGTGGCTTGGGATGAGGAGTGACGGCGCGGGGGATACGCGAGCTTTGAGCCGGTCAGGCAAGGCTTTGGCGGCGGATGCGGGGGCATTTGTCGTCAAAGGTCTGATCAGCGTTTTGCGCGCGTCCCGCCACGCTTCGCCAACTGAGATGGGGCCGCTGCGGCCCTTGAAACCTTGTATGAATGGTCTGCCAGCCCATGCGCCTGTTACCCTTGATCGCCGTTATCGGCCTCTCCGCTTGTATGCCTTCCCAACAAGCGCAGGTGTCGAAAAATTACACTGAAGCCGGGGGCAATGGCCTCGGCCTGCCCGCTTTGCAAAGCTTTGGCGCGGTAGCCACAACGGCGACCTCCCGCCCCAATGCCGAGATCGCGCGCGATTTCCTTGATCTAGAGTTTCGCATGGAAAGCGGGCGGGCGATTCCCAGCTTTTCGCGCTTTGAAGGCCCGATCACGGTGCGGCTGATGGGCGATGTGCCCGCCACCGCCAATACCGAAATGTCACGTCTGATCAACCGTTTCCGCGCCGAAGCTGGACTGCCGATCAGCTATGCCAAGCCGGGTGAAAGCGCCTCGATCACCGTGGAATTCCAGCCGCGCGCCCAAATGGCACGGGTCGTGCCGATGGCCGCCTGTTTCGTGGTGCCGCGGGTGCAATCCTGGGCGGAATACAAGGCCGAGCGCAATGGTCCGAAGGTGGATTGGACCACGATGACCTCGCGCGAGCATGTGGCTATTTTCGTGCCCTCGGATGCCGCGCCGCAAGAGATCCGCGACTGTCTGAACGAGGAAACCGCCCAAGCGATGGGGCCGTTGAACGACCTCTATCATTTGCCCGACTCGGTGTTCAACGACGACAATTTCAATTCGGTGCTGACCGGGTTTGATATGCTGATGCTGCGGATGCATTACGCCCCCGCCCTGCGCAACGGCATGAACGAGGCCGAGGCCGCCAAACATGTGCCTGCCCTGCTGGCGCAGATGAATCCGCGTGGTGCAGGCGGTGTGGCTGACATCAAATCCATCGCACCGCGGTCGTGGGTGGCGGCGGTCGAAGGCGCGTTTGGCCCACGGGGCGGCAATGTGTCGCGGCTGCGCGCGGCAGAGATGATGCGGTCGATTGCGATGGCGCAGGGCTGGCATGATGGCCGTCTGGCGTTCAGCAATTATGCGGTGGGCCGCTCGCTGGCCAGCACCGATCCGGCGCAGGCGGTGGTGGCGTTGTCGGAAGCCGGGCGGATTTACCGCGGTATTCCGGGCGCGCAGGTGCATGTGGCGCATGTCGATATGCAACTGGCGGCGATTGCGCTGGCGGCAGGACAGTCGGATCAGGCGATTGCCTTTGCCGACCGCGCCATGCCGGTGGTGAAGCGGGCCGAGAATGCGTCCTTGCTGGCGACCCTGATGCTGATCAAGGCTGAGGCGTTGGAGAACGAGGGGCGTGTCGCGGAAGCGCGGGGCTTGCGTCTCGACAGTCTGGGCTGGGCGCGTTATGGCTTCGGCTCGGAACGTCAGGTGCGCGGGCGGATGGCTGAAATTGCCAATCTGGGCGCGCGCGGGCATCGGGGATAATTTCGGGGCATTGGTCTGTTGCGGCCTGTCCCAGCAAAGGGGCAGGCCGTGATCGTTTTGGCTGGGTTACTGATCGGTGCGATCTATGGCGCTTTCAGTGCCAAACGGCGCGGCGGCCGTGGTTTGGATATGCTGCAATATGGCGCGGCCTATGCGATCATGCTGGCGCTGATCGGGCTGTTCCTGACGATCTATCTGCACCGGACCTTGGCGGGGTAAGCGATGTTCCTGCCCTTCTTTCAGGCGTTGCGGAAAGAAGGCGTGCCCGTCAGTTTGCGCGAATATCTGGCGTTTCTCGAAGGGCTTGCGGCGGGTCTGGTGACTTATGATGCGGACGGATTCTATCATCTGGGCCGTCTGACCATGGTGAAAGATGAGCGGCACATAGATCGCTATGATCGGGCTTTCGCGAATAGTTTCAGTGGCTTGGATGCTGTTTCTGAAGCGGAGGTTTTGCAGGCTTTGGATCTGCCAGCGGCTTGGCTGGAAAAGCTGGCGGAAAAGCACCTAACGCCCGAAGAACGCGCTGGCATTGAGGCTTTGGGCGGCTTTGACAAGCTGATGGAGACGCTGAAGCAACGCCTGGCCGAGCAAAAGGGCCGACATCAGGGCGGCAATAAATGGATCGGCACGGCGGGGACTTCGCCCTTTGGCGCTTATGGCTATAATCCGGAAGGCGTGCGGATTGGCCAAGCGGAAAGCCGTCACCAGCGCGCGGTGAAGGTCTGGGACAAGCGCGAATTTCGCAATCTGGACGATCAAGTTGAACTCGGCACCCGCAATATCAAGGTGGCACTGCGCCGGTTGCGGAAATGGGCGCGGACGGGGGCGGCGGAGGAGTTGGATCTCGACGGCACCATTCGCGCTACGGCGGAACATGGCTGGCTGGATGTGCAGGTGCGGCCCGAGCGAAGAAACGCCGTCAAGGTGTTGATCTTCTTCGATATTGGCGGCTCTATGGACCCTTATATCAAGGTGATGGAAGAGTTGTTTTCGGCCGCACGCGCCGAGTTCAAGCATCTGGTGCCGTTCTACTTTCACAACTGCCTGTATGAAGGCGTGTGGCGCGACAACGCGCGGCGCTGGGATGCGCAGACCTCTACCGCCGAGGTATTGCGGACCTATGGCGCGGATTACAAATGCATTTTCGTCGGCGATGCCTCGATGAGCCCCTATGAGATTCTGCATCCCGGCGGGGCGAATGAGCATTGGAACGCCGAACCCGGCCAAACATGGCTGCAACGCGCCTGTGATCGCTGGCCGAACCATTTGTGGATCAACCCGGTGCCCGAGGTGCATTGGGGCTATACCCAGTCGATCCGGCTGATCGGGCAGATTTTTGCGGGAAAGATGGTGCCGATGACGCTGGACGGGATTGCGCGCGGGATCAAGGAGTTACGCTGATGTCAACTCGCTGCCGCCGCCCTTCACATGAAATCAATCAAGCGCGGCTTGCAGCACTGCGCCCCTGCCCCATATTGGGGACATGTTGAAGTTTCTCCCCTTTCTGCTGGCGATTGGCTATGGCCTGCTGATGATGCGCTTTTCGGTTTGGCGCACCAAAAAGATGCTGGCCGAGCAAAGCCAGCCTTTGCGCGATCCAGGGCTGTTGGCTTTGGCGCAAAAGATGGCGGTGGCGTTGGAATTGCCGCAGATCAAGGTCAATGTCTATCAGATTGAAGCGGTGAATGGCCTCGCCGCCCCGGATGGGCAGATTTATCTGACGCAGGGGTTTTTGGACCGTAAGGCGAAGGGTGAGGTTTCGGATGCCGAGCTTGCCTCGGTGATCGCACACGAGTTGGGGCATGTGGCGTTGGGTCACACACGGCGGCGGATGATTGATTTCACCGGACAAAATGCGGTGTTCGTGATGCTGTCGGCGCTGTTGAATAGGTTCCTGCCGGGGATTGGGGTGTGGATCGCTAATATGATTTCGGGCGCGTTGATGGCGCATATGTCGCGGCGCGATGAGTTTGAGGCCGATGCCTATGCGGCGGCTTTGCTGGTTAAGGCGGGGATTGGTGTGGGGCCGCAAGTGTCGCTGTTTCGCAAGCTTTCGGCGCTGACTGGCGCTGCGGGGGCGGGCACCCCGGCTTGGCTTATGAGCCATCCGAAAACCGATGACCGGATCGCCGCGATTGAGGTTTTGGACGCACGTTGGCGGGAGGCGTAGGGTGGGTTTCAACCTACCGTTCCGAAACCCACCATTCCGCAAGGTGGGTTAAAAACCCATCCTACACATCGGCGAGAATCGCCTTGGCGAGCTTCGGCAGTTGCGCGCGTTTCAACAGGGATTTCAGGGGGATAGCTTCCCCCTTCATTGCTTCGGCGGTGGCGTGGACGTGGGCTACCACCTCGGCCACGTCACCGGGATGGAACGACCACAGCTGCCAGAGCAAGCCGTCAGGGTCGCGGCGCTCTAGCCCTTCTTCGGACAGCAGATGGCGCGGGAAATCCTTGGCGTTGAAGGTGACAATGCAATCGGCGTGGCCCGCGATGGCGATGGCCAGCACATGCACATCATTGGGGTCGGGCAATAGCAGGCGGGATTCGATATTGGGCTGCTCGCGCACGCAACCACGCGGGAAGGCGACACGCAGCAGGGTGGCTTCGGTTTCCGCCAGCGCCTGCGCTTCGGGGCCAAGTTTGGCGGTGGCGCGGGTCCATTCGCGCAGGATGCGATCAGACCACAGCGCCTCGTACAGCCCCTTCGCCGCCACGCCCAGCAGGATTTCCCGCAGGACGGTGGGGTATAAGACGCAGGCGTCGAGGACGGCTTTCATTTAGTCGAGCCGGAAGAACAGGGCCTTGAGATAGCCGCTTTCCGCCAGTTGCGGCAGCATCGGGTGGTCTGGTCCGGCAAATCCGGTGTGCAGAAGTTGGCCTCGACGGCCACCGCGCCCGATGCCACGGGCAGAGGCGTTACGGAAGGATGCGAGGTCTGCGGCATGGCTGCATGAGCAGAGCACCAGATAGCCGCCGGGGGCGACCAAGGGTGCTGCAAGGCGGGCGATACGTTCGTAAGCGCGCAGGCCCGCTTCCAGCGCAGGCTTGGCCGGGGCAAAGGCGGGTGGGTCGCAGATCACCAGATCGAATTGCGCGCGCTCTGCGCCCAAGCTTTCCAGCACGTCAAAGGCGTCACCTTGGCGGGTGATGAAGCGGTCGGCAAAGCCCGAAGCCTCGGCACCCTGCCCTGCCAGCGCCAAGGCGGGGGCCGAGGCATCCACCGCCAGCACCGAAGCCGCGCCATTGGCCAAAGCCGCAAGGCCAAAGCCGCCGACATGGGCGAACATATCCAGCACTTTGGCACCCTTAGCAAAGCCCGCCGCGAAGGCGTGGTTCGGGCGTTGATCGAAGAACAGCCCGGTTTTCTGGCCTCCGGTGACATCCGCCAGATAGATAGCCCCGTTCATCGGCACTTGGATCGGCGCGGAAACACCCCCCACCAGCACCAGATTTTCCTCGTTCAAGCCTTCCAGCCCGCGCGAGCGTCCGGTGGCGTTTTTCACCACGGTTTGAACGCCGGTCACCGCCTGCAAGGCCGCGACCAGCACGTCCAGATGCGCCTCGGCCCAAGCGGCGTTGGGTTGGATCACCGCCACATCGCCGAAACGGTCGATGACAATGCCGGGCAGGCCATCGGCTTCGGCATGCACCAAGCGGTAGAACGGCTGGTCATAAAGACGGTCGCGCAAGCTGAAGGCGCGGCTGAGTTTGGCCTCAAACCACGCTTGATCCAATTCCGCCTCGGGGTTGCGATCCAGCATCCGGGCGATGATTTTGGAGTTGGTATTAACCGTCACCAGACCCAGATCGCGGCGATCTCCATCCACCAAAATCGCCAAAGCGCCGGGGGCGAGGTTATTGGTGCGGCGGTCCGTCACCAGTTCATCGGCGTAAACCCATGGGAAGCCGTGGCGCAACGCCCGGGCCTCGGCCTTGGGACGCAGGCGGACGATAGGATAGCGGCGCGAGACGGTCTCAGAACCGGTGTCGGCGGCATCATCGGAGGTGTTCGGGGCGGGGGTATGCGAAATGGGGGAGCTCATGCCCCCCCATACTAAGATATTGCGTCTGTGAAAAGGCCTGCGTTTTTCAGCGCGGCCGGTTATTGAAGGCTGGCCAGCTGCGCCGGAGTACCGTCAAACCGCGTCACCACCGCATCAGCGGGCAGCACAGCGATCGGCGCGGAAAGCTCACGCCGCAGCACTTCGGTCAGACGGTCGGTCACCACCACCTTTTGCGTGCGACCCGCTTGTTCTTCGGCCACAGCGCGGTTGCCGCCTGCACCTTTCACATCCGCGACAATCAGGCGCGGGCCCTGCAGCACCACTCCGGTTGCAGCGTCGCGCACCGTCATCATGAAATGCAGCGAGTGGACGCCACCAACGGTATAGCGGGTTTTCTCGGTCAGGCAGTGAAAGCGTACCACTTCCAGATCAACCACGACGGGCTCGCCGGTGTGCATCGTGGCGGTGCTGCGGGCGGCGGCGTCATCGAAAATCGCCTTAACTTGGGCATAGCGGTCGCCCGGCAGATCGCCGCGCCAGACGATATCAGCGGAGGGATGGAAAGTGTTGGCTTCGGAGACTTTCAGCGTGTGAGGCACCAAGACATTGACGGCCTTCACGTCATATTCGGCTTGCAGCATCACCGGGCCGCGCGGGCCGGGGGCTTGCGGCAGGCGCGAGGCCTGCGACAGATCCGACGACACTTGGTTTTGCGACGACATGGAGGTGGTTTGCGCGCAGGCCGAAAGGCCCAAGGCCAGCACCAGAATGGAAATCGAAGTCATCTTCATAGCTTCACCCTTTGGTTGCTCCGCCGCCTTTAGACTTATCGGGCGTTAACCAAACAAAGCCCTGTAAATGTGGCAGGTTTTTGGTGAATATCGCGCCAAATCAAGGTATGATGCGGGTGCATTCACGACTGTGGCCGGATTGCATCGGACCAAAGAGGTCCGGCCTGCGCCCTACACCTGTGGCCAGAATTTGTTTGCGCCAGCAGCAGAACCGGGTTGTTAGCGCTAACATCATCTGTTACAACTAAAACACGCCGCTATTGCAGCTTTCTTGCCAAGCCTGAGGTGCCCGATGTCGTTGAACTCTACCATTGACCGCGTGACTGACCGCATCCGCGAGCGGTCGGCTCAAACACGCGGCGATTATCTGACACGGCTGGCAGCAGCGGCAGCGCAGGGTCCGACGCGCGCGCATCTGTCTTGCGGCAATCAGGCGCATGCCTATGCGGCGATGGGGGCGGATAAAGACGCTTTGGCGGCAGGCCGGGTGCCGAATATCGGCATCGTCACCGCCTATAACGATATGCTCTCGGCGCATCAGCCCTATGAGGACTATCCCAAACTGATCCGCGACGCCGCCCGCAAGGCTGGCGCTACGGCGCAGGTCGCGGGCGGGGTTCCGGCGATGTGTGACGGCGTCACCCAAGGTCAGGCCGGGATGGAGCTGTCGCTGTTCTCACGCGATGTGATTGCATTGTCGGCGGGCGTAGCCTTGTCGCACAACACCTTCGATGCGGCTTTGTTTCTGGGAGTGTGCGATAAGATCGTCCCCGGTCTGGTGATGGCGGCGGCGGCTTTCGGCCATATCCCGGCGGTTTTCGTGCCTGCGGGGCCGATGACCTCGGGTTTGCCGAATGACGAAAAATCCAAGGTGCGCAATGCGTTTGCCACCGGGGCCGTTGGGCGCGAGGAGCTGATGGCGGCTGAAATGGCCTCTTACCATGGCCCCGGCACCTGCACGTTTTATGGTACCGCCAACACCAATCAGATGCTGATGGAGTTCATGGGCCTGCACCTGCCCGGCGCGTCTTTCGTCAACCCGAACACGCCGCTGCGCGAGGCTTTGACCACCTATGCGGTGGAGCGCGCCGTGGCGATCACCGCTTTGGGCAATGATTTCCGCCCTGCTGGGGAAGTGTTGGACGAGCGCGCCTATGTCAACGGTTTGGTCGGGCTGATGGCGACGGGCGGCTCGACGAATTTGGTGTTGCATCTGCCTGCGATGGCGCGCGCCTCGGGCGTGCTGCTCGATCTGGCGGATTTCGATGAGATCAGCCAAGCAGTGCCTTTGATGGCAAAGGTCTACCCGAATGGTCTGGCCGACGTGAACCATTTCCACGCGGCGGGCGGGCTGGGCTATATGATCGGGCAGCTGTTGGATCACGGGCTTTTGCATGGCGATGCCAAGACGGTGGCGGGCGAAGGCTTGCGGCATTACCGGACCGAGCCGAAGTTGCTCGATGGGCGGCTGACCTGGACGCCGGGTTCGAACCACACGCTGAATGACAAAATACTGCGCCCCGCCTCTGATCCGTTCCAACCGACCGGGGGGTTGCGTCAACTGTCCGGCAATCTTGGGCGCGGCGTGATTAAGGTGTCTGCTGTGGCACCAGAGCGCCATATCATCGAGGCACCTTGTCGGATTTTCCACGATCAGAACGATGTGAAAGCGGCGTTCAAGGCTGGCGAGTTCACTTCTGACACCATTGTCGTCGTGCGCTTCCAAGGTCCGCAAGCCAATGGGATGCCGGAATTGCACTCGCTGACGCCGATGCTGTCGGTCTGCCAAGATCGCGGGTTGAAGATGGCCTTGGTGACGGATGGCCGGATGTCGGGGGCTTCTGGCCGCGTGCCTGCGGCGATCCATGTCTCGCCCGAGGCTGCCAAGGGGGGGCCGCTTGCGCGGCTGCGCAATGGCGATATTGTGCGGCTGGATGCGGTGGCGGGCACTTTGTCGGTGTTGGCCGCCGATTTCGACGCCCGCGAGCCTGTCACCGCTGATCTGTCCGCCAACCGTCACGGCATGGGACGCGAGTTGTTCGAGGCGTTCCGCCGCAACGTCGGCACCTCGGAAACTGGTGCTGCCGTGGTAATCTAAGTTTTCGCCTGCCGCGCGGGAGTATTTGAGAAACAGCAGGTCATCCTCTGCGCTCAAATATCCCCGCCGGAGGCATCCTCACTTTCAACCTGCCCCGCAAGATGGGGATGGAGACGCCAATGAAACCGAGCAAACAATCCCGCCTTGCTGCCGAAATATGCGGCCTTGCCCCGGTGGTGCCGGTGCTGGTGATCGACGATATGGCCCATGCCAAACCCCTCGCCGAAGCCTTGGTGAAGGGCGGCCTGCCCGCCTTGGAAGTCACCCTGCGCACCGCTTGCGCGCTGGATGCGATCCGGGCGATGTCCGAAGTGCCGGGCGGTGTGGTTGGCGCGGGCACCTTGCTGACGCCTGCGGATGTGAAAGCGGCCAAAGCGGCGGGGGCGAAATTTGGCGTCTCTCCGGGGGCGACCGAACGGCTGTTGGACGCCTGTGCAGAATATGAATTGCCGCTGTTGCCGGGGGCTGCGACGGCGTCCGAGATCATGGCGCTGCTGGAACAGGGCTACACGGTGCAGAAATTCTTCCCAGCCGAGCAGGCTGGCGGTGCGGCTTATCTGAAATCCATCGGCTCCCCCATTCCGCAGGTGTCGTTCTGCCCAACCGGTGGGATCAGTCTGAAAAACGCGCGGGATTACCTTAACTTGAAGAACATTCTGTGTATCGGCGGCTCGTGGGTTGCCCCGAAAGAGGCGATGGCCAAGGGCGATTGGGCGGCGATCACGGTGCTGGCTGCCGAGGCGGCTGCTCTGCGTGGTTAGACAATACGTTTTGACATGCAAAAGTCAGCCTCCTAACCTTGCCATAGAATGTGCGGGTTGGGGGGTGCCATGGCGCAAATTCGCCAGAATATTTTAGGGCGCGCGCGCGAGATCTGCGCGGCTCTGTTTCTTGCGAATCTCGCTTTGCCAGCAACCGCGCAGGACTTCGGTGGCTTAGGCAAATTCCTGAAAGAACCGATCAACGCGCCCGGTAGTTACAAAGTGATTGCCGATCCAACCGGCGCAGGCCCTACGGCGAAAGTGCATCGCTTTGTGATCGACGCGGGGGCGTGTTCTGGCAAAAAATACAGCAACGGCGACAGCGACTGCAGCTTCAATTCTGTGCGCGCAAGCCTGTGAAAACGGCAAAAGGCAGCCAACCGAGGCGTGATATGGCTGGTGGATCTATCTGGACGCTGGCTTTCCTTTAGGCAAGGCGCAGCAGGCTGGCGGCACCTATTCTTTCGCCTATTGGCACAATGGCGAATGTCCCAATCTGGATATTGGTGTGGCAGAGAACTCGACAAAACTGTTCTTGCAAAACAATATTTTCGACGGACCGGGGCAGTGCAACCCGGATCAGCGCATTGGCTTGGGGGATGCGGCGGCTTTGCGGGGGGGCTGGCATCGCTTTGAGTCTCATATCAAATGGAGCGCGGGTAGCGACGGGTTGGCGGAGGTGTTTGATGATGGACGCAAGGCAGCCGTGCTGCAAGGTCGCAACATTTCGCGCGCGGCACCGAAACCGAATTACTTCAAATTCGGAATTTATCTGCATGGCACGCAAGGCACCGAATTGATCACGCCCGCCCGCGTCTATTTTGCGGGCTTGGCGCGGTCGGAAACACGCGAAGGCTTGTCGCAATGAAATGGGGCCAATGATGCTTGATCCAAAACAAGACCCGGAAATCTCAACCTGTCTGTGGTTTGACGATCAGGCCGAGCCGGCGGCGCGGCTCTATTGCAGTCTGTTTGATGACGCCGAGATCACCAACATATCCTACAAAGGCCGCGATCCAGCGGCAGGTGCGTTCATGGTCGCCTTCACCTTGATCGGGCAGAAATATTGGGGGCTGAACGGCGGGCCACATTGCAAGCTGTCGCCCGCCGCCTCGATCAGCGTCACTGTCGACACGCAGGCCGAGGTGGATCGGCTGTGGGCTGCGCTACTGTCGGGGGGGGGCGTGGAAAGCCGCTGCGGTTGGTTGACCGACCCGTTTGGTCTGTCGTGGCAGATCATCCCGCGCGCGCTGCCGCGATTGCTGACGGCAGACAGATCAGGCCGAGTGATGCAGGCGATGATGGGCATGGTCAAGCTAGACATTGCCGCGCTGGAAGCTGCCGCTCGGGGTTAGATGGGCGCTAAGGGTTCGATGGAAACCGCGCCGCACGACCGCCCCGGCGTTTGGGGTGTTCGGGGGCGGTCAAAGCTTCGGTCAGCACGCGTGTCATGGGGTGGTCGGGGTTGGGGATGCCGTAATGCGCCAGCAAGGCGCGGATGCAATCGGGCGTGTTGACCACCGCAGGCAGGCTCAGCACCCAGTCGATGAAGATCTGGCCGCACTCACCATAGCTGATGCCCTCGATGTTGTAGCTTTCGCGCACCAACCCTTTCGGGTCTGCTTCTGATAGATCCACCGCGCGTCTCCCCATGCATCACCCGTTCAGATGGGCCGAAATTACCTGCTCTGCAAGCGCTGCCCGCCGCACCAGCAGTTCGGTCAGCGCCTCGGTGCTCGTTTCCCCCGCCTCACGCAGCAAAAAAGCCACGCCGCCGAGCCCCAAGGTTGCGGGATCCAGCGCCTTGTCAGACAAAAGTTTGCTTGCCGCCTGCATTTGCCAGCACAGCCTATAGGCGTCGAGCAGCGCCGACTGATCCGAATGCGACAGTTTAGCCAGCGTTCCGCCCGTGATTTTGCCTGCAATCTGGCCTCCAGCCGCGATCTGGCGTTCCACCCCGCGCGCTGGGCTGGCGGTTTGCAGGGCGACGGTTTGCGCCAAAAGTTCAATGTCCATCATCCGACCGGGGCCGAATTTCGCATCCCAACCGCCCGCTCCCGGCTTCGCCTCGGCCAGACGGGCGCGCATATCCGCTACGTCTTTCAGCACCGTTGCCCCCTGCCCCTTGCTGGCGATGGTTTCCCGGCGAAACGCTTCGACCTCAGCAGCGAGCGTAGGCTCCCCCGCCAGCACCCGCGCGCGGGTCAGGGCGAGGTGCTCCCATGTCCAAGCCTCATTGCTCTGGTAGTTGCGGAAACTTTCGATTGAGGTCGCAACCGGGCCCTGCCGTCCCGAAGGACGCAGGCGCACGTCCACCTCGTAAAGCCGCCCTTCGGCCATTTGCGCCGACAAGGCCGTGACCATCGCTTGCGTCAGGCGCGCGTAATAGGGCCTAGCTGCGAGGGGGCGTTTGCCGTCGGAACTCTCTACTCCAGCGGCGTCGTAGATCATGATCAGATCAAGGTCGGAGCCTGCATTCAAGCGGCCAGCGCCCAGGCTGCCCATGCCAAGAACCACCGCGCCTCGCCCCGGAGCCTGCCCATGCTTCGCGGCGAAATCGGTGCAGACCACGGGCCAAATCGCCGCGATCACCGCCTCGGCGAGGTCAGCATATTGTTTGCCCGCCTCAAAGCCATCAATCAGCCCGCGCAGATGGTGGACACCGATGCGGAAATGCCATTCCTTCATCCAGCGCCGCGCGGCGTCGAGTTTCCGCTCATAGTCTGGGATATCGTCGAGGCGTTTGGACAGTTCGGCGGTGAGGGCAGCGGTTGTGGGCCAAGCCGCGAAGAACGAGCCGCCGATCACCGCATCCAGCACGCTTGCGTTGCGCGACAGATACCGCGCCAAGGCGGGGGCGGTGCCTGCGATGTCGATGATCAGATCGACAAGTTGCGGGTTGGCCTCAAACAGCGAGAAGATTTGCACGCCGGACGGCAGGCCCGCAAGGAAGCCATCCAGCGCAACGAGGGCCTCATCGGGGTTGGCAGCGCGGGTCAGGCGTTTCAGCAGCACCGGGCGCAGACGCAGGAAGATCGCTTGGGCGCGGTCAGAACGCAGGGCGGGATAACTGCTCCAGCCTTTGACGATCTGGGCCGCGTGATCAGAGAGGTCGGGGCCGGATTCCACAGCACTGGGGGCAAAGAAGCCTTCGGTGAGGCGGTCGGTGCGGGCCAAGCGGTCGAGCAGGTTTCCGCGGAAGTTCGCTTCGTCCTGACCGCAGAAAGCGGCGATGCGGGCGATGCCCTCGGGGGAGGTCGGCAGATTGTGGGTCTGCTCATCATTCACCATCTGGATGCGGTGTTCCAACTCGCGGTGTCGGATATAGAGCGTGGAGAGGTCAGTGGCAACTTCGGGCGGCAGCCAGTCTTTCGCCGCGAGGGCCGCCAAGCCGCCTAAGGTGGTGCGGTCGCGCAGGGCAACATCACGGCCCCCGGCGATCAGTTGGCGGGTTTGGGTGAAAAATTCAATCTCACGGATCCCGCCTTGACCAAGTTTCATATTGTGGCCTTCGACCGTCACAGCCCCATTCAGGCCCCGGTGTTCGCGGATACGCAGGCGCATGTCATGGGCGTCTTGAATGGCGGCGAAATCGAGGTGTTTGCGCCAGACAAACGGTGTCAGGGTTTTCAAAAAGCGATTACCCGCCGCAATATCGCCCCCACAGGGGCGGGCTTTGATATAGGCGGCGCGCTCCCATGTGCGGCCTTGGGCTTCATAATAGGCCTCGGCGGCGGCGATCGAGAGACACACCGGCATCACAGAGGCATCCGGGCGCAGGCGCAGGTCGGTGCGAAAGACATAGCCTTCCGCCGTAACCTCTGACAGCATCGCGGCCATTTTGCGAGTGACGCGAATGAAGGCGGCCCGGGCGTCTTGCCAATCATCGCCGTAGCGGTCCTGATCGAACAGGCAGATCAGATCAATGTCGGAGGAGTAATTCAACTCCCCCGCCCCCATCTTGCCCATCGCCAAGCTGATCATGCCGCCCGCCGTGGCCACATCGTCGGGGGTGGCGCCGGGCAGCTTGCCGCGGCGGATTTCATCAGCCACCAAGCGCTGCATCGCGAGGTCAACGGCGCGGTCGGCCAGATCGGTCAGCGCCCCGGTCACCTGCATCAGCGACCACACTCCGCCCAGATCGGCAAGCGCCGTCAGCAAAGCCGCACGGCGCTTGGCTTGGCGCAGCTCGGTTGGCAGTTGCTCGAGGGCCACGTCGTTCAGCGCCACCAGCACCCCGGCAAAGACGGTTTCCGGCGCGAGGCTAAGGGCGACGCGCAGCCATTGCGCCTCGCGCAGCATCAGGGCTTTCAGATAGGGGCTGCACCCAGCGGTATTGGCCAGCAGACCGCGCAGATCGGGCGCGAGGTCGGCAAAGCTGGTGGCAATATCGGCGGCCTGATCGCGGTCAAAGGCGATGGGCTGGCGGGTCATGCGGGCGGCGAAATTCTGGCTCATGGCGGTAATTTGCGGCGGGTTGCGGGCGGGGTCAACCGGCAGACTTGCTCTGCAGCGGAGCTTTGTCGATAAAGCCGGAAAACGGAGGCGGTGATGAGCAAAAGTCTAGCGCGGGTGGTGGCTGCCATGCAGGCGGCGGGGGTCACTGGCACTCCGCTTGAAATGCCGGGAGAAACCCGGACCGCAGCGCAAGCGGCTGCGGCTGCGGGCTGCGCCTTGGATCAGATTGTGAAGTCGATCATCTTTGGAGGCCAGCGCGGGTTGTATCTGTTTCTGACCGCAGGCGGCAATCAGGTGGATGCTCCCCGCGCCAGCGCTTTGGCGGGCGAGGGTTTGGGCCGCGCCGATGCCAATCAGGTGCGCGCGGTGACGGGGTTTGCGATTGGCGGGGTGTCGCCCTTGGGGCATCTGACGCCGCTGCCGTTGTGGATGGACCCTTGCTTGCTCACCTACGCAACCGTATGGGCCGCGGCGGGAACGCCCCGGCATATTTTCGCGATCCCGCCCGCGCAGTTGCAGCAGATCACCGGAGCGATTGTGGCGGAGTTCACCGCTTAATGGTCAGGTGGGTTGAACGGTCCCAATACCCCCCGCCGCCCCGGACTTGATCCGGGGCCTCTTTTCCTCGTGTGACCTTCCACTTTGAGGCGCCGGATCAAGTCCGGGCGGCGGCGGCATGGATTAGGCGGGTTTTCGCGTGTTTTTGAAGCTCGAACCGGTCTTATGTAAATATCATTCACATAGCCCTTGAAAGCGAACCCGACACAGCGCATCTTGGCTCATGTGAAAGGCATTCACATAGGGTGATACGCTGACACAACAACCGAAACACGGGAGTCCGCCGATGAATACCAGTTCGACCACCGCCCCTTCCTCCGGCGGAATCTTTTCTATCCTGCGCCGCGCCGAGGCCTGGCTTGATGATCGCGGCAGATTTGCCTGGATCGCCGCCATGGTGCTTGGCTTCATCTTCATCTGGCCCGTGGGCCTGGCCTTTCTGGCCTATATGATCTGGAGCAAACGTATGTTCAGCCGTTCTTCTTGCGCGGAACGCCGCGCCCGCCACTTTGAGCGTCACGCGCATCACTGGGGCGGCCACCATTCGGCGATGCGCCCCTCGGGCAATGCCGCTTTTGACGCCTACAAGACCGACATGCTGCGCCGTCTGGAGGATGAGCAGACCGCATTCGAGTCCTTCCTGCAACGTTTGCGCGAAGCTAAGGACAAGTCGGAATTCGACAGCTTTATGGAAGACCGCGCGCGTGCCGCCTCTGCCCCTGCCGCACCGACCGAAGTGGCACGCCCCGGCGAATACTGATCCTCGGGCGGATCGTCTGACCCCAAAGCCCCCCGGTTTGCGCCGGGGGGCTTTTGTTTGCGCAAGGTTTCCGCTGGCTTGCCCGGCGCGGATCGCGCTTCTGATTGCGCTTGGCGGCGGCGCTTAGCCTTGCTAGGGTACGCTATCCCTAACCTTGCAGCCCGAGATAATGCGCCACACCGTTCCGATTGCGCCCCAATTCTATGTCACGGCCCCGCAGCCCTGCCCCTATCTGGAGGGGCGGATGGAGCGGAAATTGTTCACCGCCTTGCAGGGTGATCAGGCGCAACGGTTGAATGACTCGCTGTCGAAACAGGGCTTCCGGCGCTCGCAGAATGTGCTCTATCGGCCGTCTTGTGCGGAATGTTCGGCTTGTCTGTCGGCGCGGATCAGGGTTGCCGATTTCAAACCCAGCCGCACCCAGCGCAAGATTATGAAGAACGCCGCGCATCTGCGCCGCAACGCGACCAGCCCTTGGGCGACCGAAGATCAGTTCAGCCTGTTCCGGCGTTATCTGGATGCCCGCCACGCCGATGGCGGCATGGCCGATATGGATGTGTTTGAATTTGCCGCGATGATCGAGGAAACCCCGATCAAAAGCCGGGTGATTGAGTATACGCGGGCAGCTGGTCCGGGCGAGCGCGGGCGACCTTTGGCTTGCGTCGCGCTGACCGATGTTTTTGATGACGGGCTGTCGATGGTCTACAGCTTTTATGACCCCGATATGATTGATCTGTCTTTGGGGACATTCGCGATTTTGGACCATATCGCCATCGCGCGTGAGGCTGGGCTGCCCTATGTCTACCTCGGCTATTGGGTGCCCGGCAGCCGCAAGATGGGCTACAAGGCCGGCTTCAACGCGCTGGAGATTTTCAAGCACGGCGCTTGGCAGGATATTGGCGATCCTGCCGATCACCGGGCCGAGTTGCATCCCCTGTCCGTTGACCCGATTGCCGAGCAAGTCGCCCGCATCACTCTGCCCGAAGCGCGCAGCGTACTGCGGGAATGATTGGAGCGCTGGCGCTGGTGGTGCCGGATTATGATCAGGCGATCCGGTTCTTCTGCGACGGCTTGGGGTTTACACTCACCGCCGACATAGATCAGGGCCGCAAGCGTTGGGTGACGGTGCAGCCTGCGGGTGGCGGCGTGCAACTGGTGCTGGCTCGGGCGACAGGGGCGCGACAAAGTGCTGCAGTGGGGGATCAGGCGGGCGGGCGGGTCTGGCTGTTCCTGCACACCGATGATTTTGCCCGTGATGCGGCGCGGATTGTCGCGGCGGGTGGGGTGTTTGAGCAAGACCCGCGCGTAGAGGAATACGGCACGGTGGCGGTCTGGCGCGATCCTTGGGGCAACCGTTGGGATTTGCTGCAACCGATTTAGCCGCGCCACGCGTGGACAGATTTAGGCGCTAAGAAAATCAAGGGCTTGTGCGCCCCCATTCAGGCTTTGTTAATCTTTGCACCGCTTGATGCGGGGGCCAGGATGTTTCTGCCAAAAATCGGTTTCACGACACGGGTGGTGGCGACTCGGGAGGGGCATCGGGCGGTGCGAGATGCAAAAGTTGCGAAAATTACCCATTGATCCACTAATTTGTAATTAAAGTTCAAAAAACTAGCCTCTGGCGACATATTTCATGTCGATTTGCAGTTGACGGCCCTGTCCCGCCGCCCTAGTTTCCCCCTCGAAGCTCAAGGGGTCTGTAATGCTCAGCATTCTAGTCGTCGTAAGGATAAAGCGCATGGGCCGGTAACGGTTTGACCATCAGGTTTCCCATGCGCCCCCGAGTAATCTCCGGGGGCTTTTTGTTGGCCGCAAGGGCGAATGCCCGAACTTCTATTGACCAAAGGGCCTAAGGCCCAAACGTAGGAAAAGATCATGACGCGTCAGATGACCGGAGCACGAATGGTGGTTCAAGCCCTGAAGGATCAGGGTGTTGAAGTCGTATTTGGCTATCCGGGTGGCGCTGTCCTACCGATTTACGATGAGATTTTCCAGCAAAACGACATTCGGCATATCTTGGTGCGCCATGAACAGGGCGCGATCCATATGGCCGAGGGCTATGCCCGCTCTACCGGCAAGGTGGGCGTGGCTTTGGTCACTTCCGGTCCGGGCGCCACCAATGCCGTGACCGGGTTGACCGATGCGCTGCTGGATAGCATCCCCTTGGTGGTGCTGACTGGGCAAGTGCCGACCTTTATGATCGGCACCGATGCGTTCCAAGAGGCCGATACCATTGGCATCACCCGGCCCTGCACCAAGCATAACTGGCTGGTGAAGGACACCGAGAAGCTGTCGGAAACCATCCATCAGGCGTTTCACGTCGCCTCGCATGGCCGCCCCGGCCCAGTGTTGATCGACATTCCGAAAGATGTGCAGTTTGCCACCGGCACCTATACGCCGATGGAGAAAACCCGGGTGTCGCATTACCAACCGCGCGTGAAGGGCGACCCTGAGGCGATCGCGGCGATGGTTGAGATGATGGAAACCGCTGAGCGTCCGGTGTTCTATACCGGCGGTGGCGTGATCAATTCGGGCGTGAAGGCCAGTGCTTTGCTGCGTGAGTTTGTGGCGGCGACGGGGTTTCCGATCACCTCGACCCTGATGGGTCTGGGGGCTTATCCCGCGAGCGGCACCGCTTGGCTGGGGATGCTGGGGATGCATGGGTTGTATGAAGCCAACCTCGCGATGCATGGCTGCGATCTGATGATCAACATTGGCGCGCGGTTTGATGACCGCATTACTGGGCGTATCCCGGATTTCAGTCCGCACTCGAAAAAGGTGCATGTCGATATCGACCCATCCTCGATCAACAAGGTGATCCGGGTGGATGTGGGCATCGTCGGTGATATTGCGCATGTGCTGGAGGAGGCATTGGCTTTGTGGAAATCGCGCGGGAGCCGTGTGAACAAAGTCGGCCTTGCGAAGTGGTGGGCGCAGATTGCCACTTGGCGGGCGGTGAAATGTCTGGGCTACAAAGGCTCGACCAAGGTGATCAAGCCGCAATATGCACTGGAGCGGCTGGAAGCGCTGACCAAAGGCATGGATCGCTACATCACCACCGAAGTCGGCCAGCATCAGATGTGGGCGGCGCAATATCTGGGCTTTGAGGCGCCGAACCGTTGGATGACTTCGGGCGGTTTGGGGACGATGGGCTATGGTTTGCCCGCGAGCATTGGTGTGCAGATTGCGCATCCTGACAGCTTGGTGATCAACGTCGCTGGGGAAGCCTCGTGGCTGATGAACATGCAGGAAATGGGCACCGCGATGCAGTTCCGGGCCCCGGTCAAGCAGTTCATCCTGAACAACGAGCGGCTGGGGATGGTGCGGCAGTGGCAGGAATTGCTGCATGGCGAGCGCTATTCGCAAAGCTGGTCGGAGTCGTTGCCGGACTTCGTGAAGCTGGCGGAAGCGTTTGGCTGCAAGGGCGTTCAGGTGACCGACCCCAAGGATCTAGATGATGCGATCATGGAAATGATCCGTTATGACGGGCCGTTCATCTTTGATTGCCGGGTCGAGAAGCACGAGAATTGCTTCCCGATGATCCCGAGCGGAAAGCCGCATAACGAGATGCTGTTGGGCGATGCGGATACCCAAGGCGTGATCGGTGCCAAGGGCGCGGTTTTGGTTTGAGATGTCGTACCGGGGGGCTCGCCCCCCGGACCCCTGAGGATATTTTTACACAGAGGATGACCAAAGATGTCTCCGCTAAACATCAAGAAAAGCGCGTCCAGCCATTCGGCTTATGAGTTGCGCGACCCGAATGCGCCGGTGATTGAGACGCATACTCTGGCGGTGATCGTCGAGAATGAGCCGGGGGTTTTGGCGCGCGTGATCGGCTTGTTCACCGCGCGCGGCTATAACATCGACAGCCTGACCGTGGCCGAAGTGGATCATACCAGCCATCGCAGCCGGATTACCGTGGTGACGACGGGGACACCGGAGGTGATCGTGCAGATCAAGGCGCAGCTGGCGCGGATGGTGCCGGTGTATGAGGTGCATGATCTGACGGTCGAAGGCCCCGCTGTGCAGCGCGAGTTGGCGCTGTTGAAAGTGGCAGGCAAGGGCGAGGCGCGGATTGAGGCTTTGCGTTTGGCCGAGATTTTCCGGGCGCATGTGGTGGACAGCACCTTGGAAAGCTTCGTGTTCGAGATGACCGGGACGCCCGAGAAGATTGACTCGTTTGCCGAATTGATGCGGCCTTTGGGGCTGCGTGAGATGGCGCGCACCGGGGTGGCGGCACTGTCGCGCGGGGTGTAACGCGGCGTTTTGGCGTCAGTCGGATAAAGCACGCCAAAAGCCCGCATAATGCCCCTGAACACGCCTGCGCGACATGTTCGCGCAGGCCATTTCCGCCAGCAGCAATCTGGCCTATACCGATAGCCAATCGGGAGGCCGCGATGATCATTGAATTTGGACATTTCACCTTGGTGCTGGCCTTTGTGGTGGCGCTGGTGCAATCCACCTTGCCGCTTTGGGGGGCGTATCGCGGGGATGCGCGGTTGATGGCGCTGGGCGATCCGGCGGCGGTGGTGCAGTTCTTGCTGATCGCCACCAGCTTTGCGGCGCTGACCTATGGCTTTGTCACCTCAGACTTTTCGCTGAAACTGGTGGTGGAGAATTCGCACACTGCCAAGCCGATGCTGTATAAATTCGCAGGCGTCTGGGGCAATCATGAGGGGTCTTTGCTGCTCTGGGTGCTGATCCTGTCGGGGTTTGGTGCTTGTGCCACTTGGTTTGGCGGCAATCTGCCGATGCGGTTGAAGGCGCGGGTTTTGGCGGTGCAGGGCTCGATTGGCGTGGCGTTCATGGCGTTCATGCTGTTGACCTCGAACCCATTCGTGCGACTGGAAAACCCACCGATGAATGGCAATGATCTCAATCCGTTGCTGCAAGACCCCGGTTTGGCGTTTCATCCGCCGTTTTTGTATCTGGGCTATGTCGGGCTTTCGATGAGCTTTTCCTTCGCCATTGCCGCGCTGCTGGAGGGTCGTGTCGATGCGGCTTGGGGCCGCTGGGTGCGACCCTGGACGCTGGCGGCATGGATTTTCCTGACCATCGGCATCGCGATGGGGTCGTGGTGGGCCTATTATGAACTCGGCTGGGGCGGGTTTTGGTTTTGGGACCCGGTGGAGAACGCAAGCTTCATGCCGTGGCTGATCTCGGCGGCCTTGTTGCATTCGGCGATTGTGGTGGAGAAACGTGAAAGCCTGAAGGCTTGGACGATCCTGCTGGCGATCTTGGCGTTTGGGTTTTCGCTGACGGGGACGTTTATTGTGCGCTCCGGTGTGATCACCTCCGTGCATGCCTTTGCCAATGATCCGGCGCGGGGGGTGTTTATTCTGGGCATCCTCGGCGTGTTTATGGGCGGATCTCTGACGCTATTCGCGTTCCGCGCCAGCGTGTTAGAGGCCAAAGGCGTGTTTGCCGTGGTCAGCCGGGAAACCGCGCTGGTGGCGAACAACCTGCTGCTGGCGGTTGCGGCCTTTGTGGTGTTCACCGGCACGATCTGGCCGCTGATCGCCGAGTTGGTGTTCGCGCGCAAACTGTCGGTGGGACCGCCCTTTTTCGATGCAGCGTTCACGCCGTTCATGGTGGCGCTGGCGGTTATTCTGCCTGTGGGCGCGATGCTGCCGTGGAAACGCGCGGAAATCCGGCGAGCGATCCGGCCTTTGCGTGGCGCTTTGGTGCTGGCTTTGGCGGTTGGGCTGCTGGTTTATGCGGTGCAGACCGGCAAATCTGCTTTGGGTCCGGTGGGCGCCGCCTTGGGCGCTTGGGTGGTGATGGGCGCGCTGATTGACCTTTGGCAGCGGCTGGGGCGGGGTTCGGTTTCCGCGCGGCTGGGCCGTTTGACCCGCCTGCCCCGCGCTGATCTGGGCAAGATGCTGGCGCATTCCGGTATGGGGGTGACGATTTTCGCCGTCGCCGCGATGACGGCTTGGGTGACCGAAGATATTCGCACCGTGAAAATCGGCGAAAGCTTTGCCTTGGGCGGCTATGACGTGACCTTGCAGGCGGTGAACAAGGTCGAGGGGCCGAATTACCACTCGACCATGGCGGATATGATCGTGCGCAAGGCGGGCGTGCAGGTGGCAAGTTTGCATCCCGAAAAGCGGATGTATCCGGTGGCGGGGATGCCGACGACCGAGGCCGCGATTGATCAAGGGGTGTTTCGTGACCTCTATCTGGTGATCGGCGATGCCCAAGACGACGGTGGCTATGCGGTGCGCAGTTACATCAAGCCGTTTGCCAATTGGATTTGGGGCGGCGCGTTGCTGATGGCATTGGGCGGGATGCTCAGTCTGTCAGATCGGCGGTTCAGGGTGGCGGCTGGCGCGCGGCGGTCTGAGGCTATCGCAGTGGCCGCGGAATGATGCGGGCGGTTCTCTTGGCGCTGCTGCTGGTGGCCTCGCCTGCCTTTGCGGTGCAACCCGATGAAATGCTACAAGATCCGGGGCTAGAGGCGCGGGCGCGCGAGATTTCGCGCAACCTGCGCTGTCCGGTGTGTCAGGGCGAGGATATCGACGATTCCAACGCCCCGATCAGCCGGGATTTGCGGCTGGCGGTGCGCGAACGCTTGGTGGCGGGCGACAGTGACGCGCAGGTGGTCGATTACGTCGTGGCGCGGTACGGCGAGTTTGTGCTGTTCACCCCGCGCGCGGAAGGCTCCAGCTTGATCCTGTGGCTGGCGGGCCCTGCGATGCTGCTGGCCGGGGCTGGGATTGCTTTGGCGATGAGCCGCCGTCGCGCGGTGGCGGCTGAGGCGGAAGGTTTGACCGAGGCCGACAAGACGCGGCTGGCGGAGCTGCTGGACAAGTGACGCTGGGTTTCGCTGGCCCGAGGCCCCTGCCCTGATAGTCTGCGGGCAATCAGGGGGGCTTTGATGTATCAGACGATTTCCTATCAGGTCGAGGCGGCCGTGGCGGTGATCACGCTCAATCGCCCCGAAGTGATGAACGCTTTATCCTCGCTTTTGCGCGCCGAAATGCTGGCGGCGGTGTTGCGCGCGGGCGCTGAGGCGCGGGTTTTGGTGATCACCGGGGCCGGGCGGGCGTTTTGCTCGGGGCAGGATTTGGGCGATGCGTCTGGGCCGCTCGATCTGGAGCGGGTGCTGAACGAGGAATATGTACCGGTGCTGAAGGCGATCACCGATTGCCCGATCCCGACGATTTCTGCAGTGCAGGGGGCGGCTGCGGGGGCTGGGGCGAATCTGGCGCTAGCGGCGGATGTGGTGATTGCCTGCGAGAGTGCGTCATTCATTCAGGCGTTCACCCGGATTGGTTTGGTGCCGGATGCCGGCGGCAGTTACTGGTTGCCGCGTCAGATCGGCCTTGCCCGCGCGATGGGGGCGGTTTTGTTTGCCGACAAGATCAGCGCGCGGCAGGCGGCGGATTGGGGCATGATCTATGAATGTGTGCCGGATCAGGAGTTTAGTGCGCATTGGCAGGCGCGGGCTTTGAGTTTGGCGAATGGGCCGACGCTGGCTTATCGCGGGGTGAAAACCGCATTGCGGGCGTCGTTTGGCAATGATCTGGATCAGCAACTGGCGCTCGAGGCGCAGTTGCAGGGCGCTTGTGGGGCGACGGAAGATTTCCGCGAAGGCGTCGCGGCGTTTCTCGAGAAACGTGCGGCGAAGTTTCGCGGAGCTTAGCGTCGCCCCGCCTTGCGGGTGGATAACAACAGGTTGGTTTCCGAGGTCAGCACACCGTCGATGTTGCGGATACGGTTGATCACCTCATCCAGTTCGATCAGAGTCTGCGTAGAAATCTCGGCGATCAGGCTCCATTTGCCATTGGTCGAATGCACCGCCATCACCGCAGGGATACCCGCCAGCCGCGCCATCACCTTTTCGCCACCCTTGCCCTCGATGATGATCATCATCAGCCCGCGCACCGGCGCTTCGGCGACATCCGAGCGGGTCAGCACGGTGAAACCGGCGATCTCTCCCTTGGCAGTCAACCGCTCCATCCGGGTTCGGACGGTGGCGCGCGACAGGCCCAAGCGTTCGGAAAGGTCGGACAAAGCCGCGCGGCCATCGCGGCGCAACTCGGCAATCAGGCGGGTATCGGTTTCGTCCAACATGGTCAATTTTCCTGCCATTATGCGAGGTGGCTTATGCGGATCGCCATAAATATCTGTATGATTCGACGCAAGATGGAAAGAGTATCGCGCCAAAGGAGAATCTCATGCCCAACACCATTCTGATCGGTGCGCCGATTGACGAAGGCCAACGCCGTCCCGGTTGCGTGATGGGGCCGACCGCTTACCGCGTGGCGGGATTGGCGCAAGCCATCCGCGAATTGGGCCATGGCGTGGAAGATTGGGGCGATATGGTGCTGCCCGCGTTGCAGGCGGTCAGCTGCCCGAACCCGGCGGTACACAGCTTGGCGGAAGTGCTGGGCTGGACCGAAGTGTTGGCCGACAAGGTCGATGATGCGCTGAGCAGCGGCGGTTTGCCGATCATTCTGGGCGGCGATCATTCGCTGGCTTTGGGCTCGGTTGCCGGGGCTGCAGCCTATGCCACGCGGCAGGATCGTCCGCTGTTCCTTTTGTGGTTGGATGCCCATTCCGACTTTCACACGCCTTTAACCACGCAAAGCGGCAATTTGCACGGCACGCCCGTGGCCTATATCGCCGGACGTGAGGGGTTTGAGGCGTTTCCGGCCTTCCCCGCACCGATTCCGGCGTCGCAGATTTGTCTCTATGGCATCCGCTCGGTGGATCCGGCAGAACATGCCGCACTGCTGAAACATGACATCGCGATCAATGACATGCGGGTGCTGGACGAGCGTGGCATCGTGGCCCCGTTGCGAGAATTTCTCGATATGGTGCGCGATGCGGGCGGGATGCTGCATGTGTCTTTGGATGTAGATTTCCTCGATCCTTCGATTGCGCCTGCGGTGGGCACCACCGTTCCGGGCGGCACGACGTTCCGTGAGGCGCATCTGGTGATGGAGCTTTTGCACGAATCCGCACTGGTGACCTCGCTGGATCTGGTCGAGTTGAACCCGTTTCTCGATGAGCGTGGCCGCACCGCCAAACTGATGGTCGACTTGGTGGGCAGCCTGATGGGTCGCAAAGTCTTCGACCGTCCCACCCGGAGCTTCTGATGCGCCGCAATCTGCTGCAAGCCCCCGAAGCGGTGGTGATGATCCGCCCGCACGCTTTCCATTCCAACCCCGAAACCGCCGCCGATAATGCGTTTCAGCGTAAGGGCGACGGGGCGGCCAGCGTCCTTGCGGCTCGCGCTTTGGCCGAGTTTGATCTGTCGGTGAAAACCTTGCGAGATCAAGGTGTTGTGGTGCATGTGTTCGAGGATGACGGCAGCCGCGACACGCCGGATTCCGTCTTCCCGAACAACTGGTTTTCCACCCATATCGGCGGCCGCATCGCGATCTATCCGATGCACGCGGTGAACCGTCGTCGTGAGCGCCGCAGCGATGTGATTGAGATGCTGAAGGCGAAATATCGCGTGCAAGATGTGATTGATTACTCGGGGCTGGAGGCGGATGGCATCGCGCTGGAAGGCACAGGGGCGATGGTTTTGGATCATGTTGGCCGCATCGCCTATACGGTGAAATCCAACCGCGCCGATCCGGTGGCGCTAGAGCGGTTTTGCACACATTTTGGCTACGAGCCGATGGTGTTTGACGCGCATGACGAACAGGGCCGCGAAATTTACCACACCAATGTGCTGATGTGCATCGGCACCGAACTGGCGATGGTCGGGCTGGCGAGCGTGGTGAATCCGGCACGGCGGGCCGAGATTTCGCAGCGTCTGGCCGAGGGTGGGCGTGAAGTGATTGACCTGTCGCCCGCCGAAATCGCCGGTTTTGCCGGCAATGCGATTGAGCTTTCCGGCGATCACGGCCGCTTTCTGGCTTTGTCGCGCACGGCTTTTGACAGCCTGACCCCGGTGAACCGCGACCGCATTGATGCGCTGCTGCCCTTGGTGCCGCTAGAGGTGCCCACTATCGAACTTGCCGGGGGATCGGTGCGCTGCATGATCGCTGGTATCCATCTGACACCTCGGAGCTAAGGAAGCCCCATGAACACGCCGTCGCATCAGGCCTATGTGCCCTTCGTCTCTGTCGATAACATGCTGAAACTGGTGCTGCATCTGGGGGTGGAGCGGGTTTTAAGCGACCTTGCCGCCGAGATTGAGGCCGATTTTCACCGCTGGCCGTTGTTTGACAAGACGCCTCGGGTGGCGTCGCATTCCGATGTCGGCGTGATCGAGTTGATGCCGACCTCGGATGGCGAAACCTATGGCTTTAAGTATGTCAACGGCCACCCCAGCAACATGAAGCAAGGCTTGCAAACCGTTACAGCCTTTGGACTTTTGGCCGATGTGGCGACGGGTTATCCGGTGCTGTTATCCGAGATGACCATCCTGACGGCTTTGCGCACGGCGGCAACAAGCGCCATGGCAGCGAAGTGGTTGGCTCCGGCTGGGTCGACGACGATGGCGCTGATTGGCAACGGCGCGCAGTCGGAATTTCAGGCTTTGGGCTTTAAAGCGATCTGCGGGATTACCGAGGTGCGGTTGTACGACATTGATCCCGCGGCGACGGCGAAATGTGCTTCGAATTTGGCGGGACGTGGTTTGAAGGTGGTGGCTTGTGCGACGCCGGAAGATGCGATTTTGGGCGCGCAGATCATCACCACGGTGACCGCCGACAAGCAATATGCCACGATTCTGACGGATAACATGGTGGGTTCCGGCGTGCATATCAACGCAGTTGGCGGCGATTGCCCCGGCAAGACCGAGCTGCACAAGGATATCCTGCTGCGCTCCTCGATCTTCGTCGAATATCCCGAGCAGACCCGGATTGAGGGCGAAATTCAGCAGTTGGACGCCGATCATCCGGTGATTGAGCTGTGGCAGGTGATCAATGGCCAAGCCAAGGGGCGGACGGACGCGCGCGAGATCACGTTGTTTGACAGCGTTGGCTTTGCGGTCGAGGATTTCAGCGCGTTGCGCTATGTGCGCAGCAAACTGGCGGAAACCGGGTTGTTCACCCAGTTGGATATGATCGCCGATCCCGATGATCCGCGTGATTTGTTCGGGATGATCTTGCGCGCGGGCTAAGCGGGATCGCTGTAGCGGTGCCGCCTGCCCTGCCAATCGGTGATTTGGTAGGCGTCGCCTGTGGTCTCCACATAGCCTGGTCCAATTGGCACTTTGCCAAATCCGCCAGGAATATCCAGCACATAGGTCGGCAGGCCAATGCCGGACAGCCTGCCGCGCAAGGCGGCCATGATCGCCTGACCCGCCGCAATCGTGGTGCGGAAATGGCTGGTGCCACGGGCAAGATCGCAGTGATGCAGGTAATAGGGCGTCACGCGATGGCGCAGCAGGGTGCGGAACAGGCTTTCCAGCGTGGCGGCATCGTCGTTGATGCCTTTCAGCAAAACGGTTTGGGATAACAGCGGAATCCCGGCATCGGCGAGACGTTTCAGGGCAGCTTCAGCCGCTGGCGTGATTTCCTGCGCGTGGTTGGTGTGCAGCACGAGATAAGTGGTGGGGCGGGCGCGCAAAGCTTCGATCATCTCCGCCGTGATCCGTGCGGGGGCAACCACCGGCATGCGGGTGTGAAAGCGGATAATCTCGACATGCGGAATGGCGGATAGCCGCTGCATCAGCGCACTCAGGCGGCGCGGCGACAGCACCAAGGGGTCGCCGCCAGTCAAAATCACTTCCCAAATCGCGGGGGTGGCGGCGATATAGGCCAGCGCCGCTTCCAGATCGGCCTCGGGCAAGGCGCCCTCTTCGCCCACCGCCTCACGGCGGAAGCAGAAGCGACAATAGACCTCGCAGGTGTGAGTGGCGGCGAGGATCACGCGATCCGGGTAGCGATGGGTCAGGCCGGGGGTGGGGCTGTAGGTGGTGTCACCGATCGGGTCGTGCAGTTCCTCGGGGCGGATGGTTAACTCAGCCGTATCGGGCAGGAATTGGCGAGCGATTGGGTCATCGGCACGGATCATAGCTGCCTGCATCTCGGGCGAGACACGGATGCGAAAGGCCTCAGCGACCTGCTGCAAGGCATTGGCCTGATCGGCGGGGGCGAGCCCGGCCTCGATAAGATCTTCAACCCGCGTCAGGGCGCGCTGTGGCAGAATTGTCATTGTGGCCGCCTGCAAAACTCCAGCGGCGCTTATCCGCGCGCCGGGGCGGAATGGCAAGTCCGCCTAATGCAGCCGAAATTCGCCTACCACATTGCGCCATTCGCCTGGTGCTATCAGTTTGCGATGGGTGAATCGCACCGAATGCAGCGGCCCTTCGATCTGGCTTTGCCAAAACTCGATAAAGCCGAAAAGCTGCGGATAATCCGGGGCAAGATCATAGTCTTGCCAAGTGAAGCTATTGAGAACATTGCGATAATCTGGCATCCGGTAGTATAACTCTGCTGTTGTCAGCCCGTAACCTTTCAGCATCAATTCCGTCTCAGTGGCGTGCATGGGTTGCCTGCCTTTCCAAAGCCCACAAGCATATCCTGCGCCATACATATTAATTTTCAATAAAAACAGTATGTTATCACTCACACACCCCTGCTGCCAAAGCCATTTACGCACCTGCCTTGCACCCCAAATGCGGGATAGTGTAAGGTAGCGGCAACCATATCTAGACCCTATACAGGAAGGCGCGGCCCCAGTGACCGACACTCCGGAAACCCCTGAAACGGCAGACGAAAAACCGATCCGCATGCACCATGACGGGCCGCAGATCGACATCGCCGCCGAGATGAAAACCGCCTATCTCGATTACGCGATGAGCGTGATCGTGTCGCGGGCGATCCCTGACCTGCGCGATGGCTTGAAACCGGTGCATCGGCGGATTTTGTTCGCGATGCACGAAACCAACAACGGCCACGACAAGCCTTACCGCAAATCGGCGCGCCCGGTTGGCGATACGATGGGCAAATACCACCCGCACGGCGATTCTGCGATTTATGATGCGCTGGTGCGGATGGCGCAGCCGTTCTCGATGAGCCTGCCGCTGCTGGATGGGCAAGGCAACTTCGGCAGCATGGATGGCGATACCGCGGCGGCGATGCGCTATACTGAAGTGCGGATGGACAAGCCCGCGGCGTTCCTTTTGGCGGATATAGACAAAGACACCGTTGATTTCCAAGACAATTATGACGGCAAAGACCGTGAGCCCACCGTTCTGCCGGCACGCTTTCCCAACATGCTGGTCAATGGCGCGGGCGGTATTGCCGTGGGCATGGCCACCAACATTCCGCCGCATAACTTGGGCGAAGTGATTGACGGCACCTTGGCGATGATCGCCAATCCCGACATCAGCATTGAGCAGTTGATGGAGATCATCCCTGCCCCGGATTTCCCGACGGGGGCAACTATTTTAGGTAGGGCTGGCGCGCGCAAGGCCTATCTGGAGGGCCGTGGTTCGGTGATTATCCGCGCCAAAACCCGGATTGAGGAAATTCGGTCTGGCCGCTTTGCGATCATCATCGACGAGGTGCCCTATCAGGTCAACAAGGCCCGGATGATTGAGATTATCGCCGAGCAAGTGCGCGAGAAGAAGATCGAAGGCATCGCCCATGTGCAAGACGAATCCGACCGGATCGGCGTGCGGGTGGTGATTGAACTCAAGCGCGATGCGACGGCGGATGTGGTTTTGAACCAGCTCTATCGCTTCACGCCGATGCAAACCTCGTTCGGCTGCAACATGCTGGCGCTGAATGGCGGGCGGCCTGAACAGCTGACTTTGGCCGATTTCCTTAGACATTTCATAACCTTCCGCGAGGAAGTTGTGGCGCGCCGCACCGCCTATGAGTTGCGCCGCGCCCGTGAACGCAGCCATATCCTGTGCGGTCTGGCTGTTGCGGTTTCCAACGTCGATGAGGTCGTGGCAACCATCCGTTCCTCGGCGGACCCTGCGGAAGCGCGCGAGCGGCTGATGACCCGGCGCTGGCCTGCGGGGGAAATCATCCCCTATATCAAGTTGATTGATGATCCCTCCCACCCGATCAACGACGATGGCACCTATAATCTGTCAGAACTACAAGCCCGCGCCATTCTGGATCTGCGCCTGCAACGCCTGACCGCGATGGGTGTGAAAGAGATCACCGACGAGTTGCAAGAACTGGCGGGTAAGATCAAGGATTACCTTGAGATTCTGGGCTCGCGCGAACGCATCATGGCGATCATCTCGGATGAATTGCGCGAAGTCCGCGCGATGTTTGCGGTGCCACGTCGCACCGAAATCGTCGACTGGGCCGGCGATATGGAAGACGAAGACCTGATCGAGCGCGAAGATATGGTCGTCACCATCACCTCTGGCGGCTATATCAAGCGCACCCCGCTGATCGAATTCCGCAGCCAGAACCGCGGCGGCAAGGGTTTGTCCTCGATGGCGACCAAAGAAGACGACGTTGTAACGACGCTTTTCGTCGCCAACACTCATACTAACCTCTTGTTCTTCACCACCGATGGCATGGTCTACAAGCTGAAAACCTGGCGGCTGCCCTTGGCAGGACGGACGGCGAAGGGTAAGGCGATGGTCAACATTTTGCCGATCACCCAAGGAGTTAGCATTGCGGCTTTGATGCCGGTGGATGCGCCGGAAGCCGAATGGGAAGACCTGCAAATCGTGTTTGCCACCAGCGACGGCGATGTGCGGCAGAACGATCTGTCGGATTTCACCAATGTGATGCGCAACGGCAAAATCGCGATGAAACTGCCCGAAGGCGTGTTCTTGGTGAACGCCGCGATTGCCGATGAGAACGACGATATCATGCTGGTCACCGCCTTGGGCCGCGCGATACGCTTCCCGACCACGGAAATCCGCGTGTTCAAATCGCGCGGCTCGACGGGTGTGCGCGGAATCCGGGTCGGCGCGGGCGACAAAGTAGTGTCGATGTCGATCATCCGGCATTTTGAGGCCGATCCGGCTGAACGCGAGGCTTACCTCAAGCAACGACGCTTGATGGCGGGTGCTGTAGATGAGGTTGAGGCAGATGACGACGAAGCAGCGGTAGAGGTGGGCCAGCTTTCCACCGAACGCTATGCTGAAATGTCTGCGGCCGAGGACCTGATCCTGACCATCACCACCTCTGGTTCCGGTAAGCTCAGCTCCAGCCATGATTATCCGGTGCGCGGGCGGGGCGGTATGGGCGTCAAAGCCATGGACGGTGCGATGCGTGGCGGGCCGCTGGTGGCCTCGTTCCCGGTCGATCTGTCAGACCAAATCATGCTTGCAACCTCCACGGGGCAATCCATCCGGGTGCCCGTTGATCAAATCTCATTCCGTTCGCGTTCCGCAGGCGGGGTGAAGGTATTCAACACCGGAAAAGGTGAAGAAGTGGTTTCCGTCGCACGGGTTGCAGAACAGGGCGATGAATAATCTTGAGGCGCGGCTGGCCGAACTGGCCGCGCTTCAGCAGACCAGCACCTACGGCGCACTGGCGCGCGATCTGGCGATTCCCGGCCCCGGCGCGATTGCCAAACTAACGCAAGCGCTTGAAATCCTGATGGAAACCGATGCCGCCGCAAACCAACCGTTGCGTGCGGCGCTCTGTGCGGGGCGGTTGGCGCAAGGCTTGCCCGCCCCCGGTTTTTTCGAGAAAGCCGCAAGTCTGGGATATGATCTGGGCGATAATCCCGCAGCATTTGTGCAACAGCATCGCCTGAAGCTTTGGGCGCGCCCCAAAAACTGACCGATTCTCTGTGCATCAGCGCAGATCACAAGCGCGCTGATACCTATTTAATGCATAACTGCTGCAGGTTAAGCCCATTCAAATGCCGAAACCCAATATGGGGCTTGGCCCTAGCAAACGGATATCAGGATTAATCATGGATAAACTCTCTCCCTACGCCCCGCTGGTTGCCCGCATCTTGATCGGCGCACTGTTTTTGATCGCTGGTTTTGGCAAACTGAGCGACGTTGCCGGATTTGCAGGCTATATGGCCTCGGCTGGCCTGCCGACGATCTTGGCTTGGCCTGCGATTATTTTCGAATTGGCCTTGGGTGCGTCGATTGTTCTCGGCTTCCAGACCCGGATTATGGCGCTGCTGGGCGCTGGGTTCTGCATCGTCGCGGCTATGTTGTATCACAACAACTTCGCGGACCAGAATCAAATGACCCACTTCTTGAAAAACTTCGCGATTGCAGGTGGTCTTCTGATGCTGTTCGCGCATGGCGCGGGCGCTGTGGCTATCGACAAACGCTAAATTTGGCGAAAATTGGCGGATGGGCCGGGGGAAACCTCGGCCCTTTTCATGCCGGATTAACGGCTTGGCAAGCAATTGCTGCTTTTCTGATCGCGATCGGAGGCGGCATGAACATCTATCATTGCATGATCGAGTTGAAAGACGGCGCCCGCGCTTTGGCCTTTGCGGCGGCTGTTGAGGCTTGGATGAGCTATCTGCAAGCCCAAGGGTTGATCCTGAACTGGCGGTTGTTGCGGCGAAAATTCCGGCTGGCCTCTGGCACGCATACCGATTTCCTGCTGGAAATTGACGTCGGGGGCTTGGCAGACCTCGATGCGGCGTTCGCAGCGCTCTCTACCCCCGATGAAGCCGCCGAGCGACGATATGACCATATGCATCAGATGATCGCGCAGATTGAGGTTGGGCTTTATCGCCGCTTCCCCGACGCGGCACTACGCGAACGCATCGCCTTGATCTAAAGCCCGCACAGGGCTACATCGCCCCTATGACACAAGAATTGCACATCATCGGCGGCGGCATGGCCGGATCGGAAGCGGCTTGGCAAGCGGCGGAACAAGGCGTGCGCGTGGTAATCCACGAGATGCGGCCTCAGGTGGGTACTTTCGCGCACCGGACCGGAAATTTTGCCGAAATGGTCTGCTCAAATTCGTTCCGCTCGGATGATGATGAACGCAATGCAGTCGGGCTTTTGCATTGGGAGATGCGGGCGGCCAATGGTTTGATCATGGCGATGGCCGAGACGCATCGTTTGCCCGCAGGCGGCGCGCTGGCGGTGGACCGTGACCCGTTTGCCGAGGCTGTCACGGCAAAGCTGAACGCGCATCCGCTGATTTCTTCCTCGTTTGAGGAAGTGACCGAACTGCCCGACGAAGGCAGTTGGATCATCGCCACCGGCCCGTTAACCTCAAGCGCGTTAGCGCAAAGCATTCGTGCCGCGACCGGGGCTGATGCTTTGGCGTTTTTCGATGCCATCGCGCCGATTGTCTATGCCGAGTCGGTGGATATGTCGCTGGCTTGGATGCAAAGTCGCTACGATAAGGGCGAGACGGTTGAAGAGCAGACCGCCTATATGAATTGCCCGATGACCAAGGACGAATACTACGCCTTCATCGACGCCCTGCTGGCGGCCGAGAAAACCGAATTCCATGAGGGCGAAACCGCAGGCTACTTCGACGGCTGTCTGCCGATTGAGGTGATGGCGGAACGCGGGCGTGAGACGTTGCGGTTTGGGCCGATGAAGCCGGTGGGGCTGACAAACCCGCATAACCCGATGAAGCCCTATGCCGTGGTGCAACTGCGCCGCGACAACAAACTCGGCACACTTTACAACATCGTCGGCTTTCAAACCAAGATGAAGTACGGCGCGCAAACCGCTGTTTTCAAAATGATTCCCGCGCTGCACAAAGCCAGTTTCGCCCGGTTGGGCGGCATCCACCGCAACACCTTCATCAACTCTCCCACCTTGCTGGATGATCAGATGCGGCTGAAATCGCGGCCCAATATCCGCTTTGCAGGCCAGATCACCGGGGTGGAAGGCTATGTCGAATCCTCGGCGATGGGTCTGCTGGCGGGCCGGATGGCCGCCGCCGAATTGCAGGGGCGGGTTTTACCGCCGCCGCCGCCCGACACTGCAATGGGCGCATTGATCACCCATATCACCGGCGGGGCCGAGGCGAAAACCTTCCAACCGATGAACGTCAACTTCGGGCTGTTTCCGCCGATTGACGCGCGCGGGGGCCGCAAGGGGCGCAAAGATCGCTACAAAGCCTACACCGACCGCGCGAAAGAATCGTTCACGGCATGGCTTTCGTAACCCGCTTCGCCCCCTCGCCCACCGGACCGTTGCATCTGGGCCATGCCTATTCGGCGCTGCTGGCGCATGACATGGCGCGGGCAGAGGGCGGCAAATTTCTACTGCGGATCGAAGATATCGACCGCAGCCGCTGTCGGCCCGAGTGGGAATGCCAGATTTATGATGATTTGCAGTGGCTTGGCCTACGGTGGGATGCTGTGCCGTTGCGCCAATCAGATCGCCGCGATACATATCAGAAAGCGTTAGATGAGCTATGGGCGCTTGGTCTGATCTACCCTTGTATTTGCTCCCGCCGCGACATCGAGACAGCACAAGCTGCACCCCAAGAGGGCGCCAGCTTGCTTTTTGGGCTAGACGGTATGCCCTATCCTAGGACCTGTCGCAGCCGGATGGCCTACGAACGCCGCTTTCCTGAACAGTATCCAAGACCAACTAATACGACGCTTAGAATTGAACTCGATCGCGTAGCCGATTCGGTTTTTGAACATCGAACCAACAGCGTGGGCAATGATTGGCAGAGTTATGCCTGCTACCATGAAACGGGAATTGGACCGCAGTTGACTCGTGGTCTTATTGAATTCTCACGAGAAGAACTTGGAGTCTTTGTCGGCGACTTTGTGATCGCAGGCCGCGATACAAATACATCATATCACCTGTCTGTGGTGCTGGATGATGCAGCACAGGGCGTAACGCATGTGGTACGCGGAGCTGATTTAACAGAATATACAAAAATACATGCGCTTTTACAACGGCTTCTGGGTCTGCCCACCCCCATCTACCACCACCACCGCCTGATCCGTGATGATCAGGGCAAGCGTTTGGCCAAGCGAGACGACGCCCGCGCTTTGTCGAAATACCGGACAGAGGGCGCGACGCCCGCAGATATTCGCCGGATGGTCGGGCTATAGCGGCTCAGAAATCACCACGTCAACGCCATCTCGCACCGCCGTGTAAAAGCAACTGCGCCGATTGGTATGGCAGGCCGGACCCACTTGCGTCACCAGCGCTAACAGACAATCGCGGTCGCAATCAACCCGCAGCTCCACCAAACGCTGCACATGGCCGGAGGTTTCACCTTTCGCCCAAAAACTGGCTCGCGACCGCGACCAATAGGTCATCGCCCCCGTTTTCAGGGTGCGGGCCAGCGATTCCGCACTCATCCACGCCATCATCAGCACCTCGCCCGAGGCGTGATCCTGCGCGATGCAGGGAATCAGGCCGTTGGCATCGTAAGTCAGCGTTGTGGGGTCGAATTGCATCGGCTGCTCCTTGGCGAAGGCGTGCTGTCGGCTTATCTTGTGGGTAAGAAAAGGGGAAGCCATGAGCGACAGCGATCTCGTCAAACTCTACTCGGGGCGGATTTTGGCGCTGGCGGCCGAGATTCCGCATTTGGGCCGCCTGCCCGCCCCTACGGGAAGCGCGCGCAAACGCTCGCCGCTGTGTGGGTCAACCGTGACGGTTGATGTGGTGATGAAAGCGGGGCGGGTTGCGGATTTCGCCCAGGATGTGAAGGCCTGCGCGTTGGGCCAAGCTTCGGCTGCGATTTTAGGCGGGGTGATTCTGGGTCGCAGCCTTGCCGAGCTTATTGCCGCGCGCCAGATGCTGCTGGCGATGTTGAAAGACAATGGCCCAGTGCCTGCAGCACCGTTTGACGGTTACGAAGTATTAATCCCGGCGCGCGAATATAAGAATCGCCACGCCTCTATTCTTTTGGCGCTGGACGCCGCCTGCGAAGCTGCCGCCCAGGCAGAGGCCGCATAAAAAAACCGCCGCGCATCCCATCGGATGGCGGCGGAAAGTGGCGTTCTTTCACCAAGGCAGTGGCAGGGCAGCCACGCGGCGCATCACTTGGGGACAAATGCGCAGGCCCGGTTCAACAAGACCGCAGGCAGAACCTTCAAAGCGTGCCAGACATTCCCAATCCGGCGAAAAGCAGGGCAAACAGCGACACGACGCCAACGGCATCAGCGACAAGGCTGGTGTTGGAGCGTTTCAGGATTTCGATAATCTCGGTGAACATTGCGACCTCCGTTTGCTTGTTGCCATATTGTTCTCACACTCTTTACCACCTGTAAAGAACTTTATGGGAACATTTGTGAACTTAGGAGAACATAGCCCACGTGCGGTGCTTTGGTTCCCAGACCACAGACACAAGATTGTGAGGTTTCAGCCGACAGAAATCAGTTTTATCGCACGATCTTGATCAAGCAGCCACAAAAGCACTCGGGCAGCCTTGCCGCGCGGGCTGCTCAGATCGGGGTCAATCGCCAACAACGCCCGCGCGTCTGATTGTGCAACCGCCATTAACCCCGCTTGCCGCTCCAGATCCGCGACGCGAAAGCGCGGCAAGCCTGATTGCGCGGTGCCAATCAGATCACCCGCGCCGCGCATCGACAGGTCTTCTTCGGAGATGCGAAAGCCGTCTTCGGTATCACGGATCACTTTTAGCCGCCGCTCACCACTTTCCGAAAGCGGCGCTTGATAGACCAGCAAGCAGGTAGACTCCACGCTGCCGCGCCCGACCCTGCCGCGCAACTGGTGCAACTGCGCAAGGCCAAAGATTTCGGCGCGCTCGATCACCATGATCGAGGCATTCGGCACGTTCACCCCGACCTCGATCACCGTGGTGGCCACCAAAATCTTGGTCACCCCGCTGACAAACCGCGCCATCGCGGCGTCTTTTTCGGCCACCGGCATCTGGCCATGCACCAGCCCCACCACATCGCCCAAAGCCGCGCGCAGGGACTCGAAGCGTTCCACCGCGCTGGCGTAATCGACCAGTTCGGATTCCTCGACCAAAGGGCAGACCCAATAGGCCTGCCGCCCCTCGGCGACCGCACGGGCGAGGTGGCCCACCACCTCATCCATCCGCGCGCCCGAAATCATCACCGTCTTGATCGGCTTGCGCCCGGCAGGCTTTTCATCCAACACTGAGACATCCATATCGCCGTAACTCGCCAGCGCCAGACTGCGCGGGATCGGTGTAGCGGTCATCACCAGCACATCTGCGGCCTGGCCTTTCGCGCCAAGCTCCATGCGTTGTGAGACGCCAAAGCGATGTTGCTCATCGACCACGGCAAGGCGAAGATCTTGAAAATGCACATCCTTTTGAAACACCGCATGGGTGCCCAGCAGGATCTGGATTTGACCATCCTGCAATGCCGCCAGTTTGGCCGCACGATCTGCGCCCTTGTCGCGCCCGGTCAACAACTCCAACCGGATGCCTGCGGCTTCGGCCAAAGGCAGCAGGCCCTCACGGTGCTGGCGCGCCAAAATCTCGGTGGGCGCCATCAGCACGCCCTGCCCGCCCGCCTCAACCGCCGTCAGCAGCGCAAGGAAGGCCACCAAGGTTTTGCCAGAGCCGACATCGCCTTGCAGCAAGCGGTTCATCCGGAGCGGCTCGGCCATATCCTGCGCGATCTCGGCCACGGCGCGGGTTTGTGCCGCAGTCGGCGCATAGGGCAGCGTGGCCAAGACTTTTGCGTGAAGCGCCCCGGTCCCGATACTTGCCACGCCGTTGCCCCGTCGCAGATGCGCGCGGGCCAGTGACAGGGTCAGTTGATGGGCAAAAAGTTCATCATAAGCAAGACGTTGCCGGGCGGGATGGGTGAACGCCAAGCCCGCTTGATCCTGCGGCGCATGGGCGGTTTCCAAAGCCGTGCGCCAATCCGGCCATGCCTCACGCGCCTTCAGGTTGGGGTCGATCCACTCTGGCACCAACGGAGCCCGTGCCAGCGCCGAGGCCGCAGCCTTGGCAACCTGCCGTTGGGTGACGCCAGCGGTCAGCGGATAGACCGGCTCAAACAGCGGCAGATCATCGGCTTCCTCGGGGCGCAAAACATGATCCGGGTGGACCATTTGCGCAATATTATCAAAGAGTTCCACCTTTCCGGATACCAAGCGGCGCTGGCCAGTCGGCAGAATCTTTTGCAGATAGTCGCCGCGCGCATGGAAGAACACCAGTTGGAACTCCAACGCCGCATCGCGCACCATCACCCGGTAGGGGCGGCCCTTTTGCCGGGGCGGGAAATGGCTGCCAACCTCGACCTCGACCGTCACTGTGCAGGGCGGCACCACATCGCGGATTGAGGCTTTGCGGCTGCGGTCCACGGCGGAATGTGGCAGCAAAAACAGCAGGTCCTTCGGCTTTTCCACCCCCAAAAGCGCAAAGGCCTGCGCGGTTTTCGGGCCGACGCCGTCCAAAGTCTCTAACCCGGCAAACAGCGGAAACAGAATTTCCGGGCGGCTCATGCCTGACCTATCAGGGTAAGCCATTGATCTTCATCAATCACCGTAACCCCATGTTTTTCGGCATCTTTCGCCTTCGATCCCGCCCCTGGTCCGGCAATCAGCAGATCGGTTTTGGCCGAGACCGAGCCCGCAACCTTCGCCCCCAAAGCCTCGGCCCGCGCTTTCGCTTCCGCCCGCGTCATCTTTTCCAGCGTGCCCGTGAACACCACGGTTTTCCCGGCCACCGGGCTGTCCACCGGCGCGCGGGCTTGCACCGCTTGCACGTCAAGCTGCGCCACCAAAGCGTCAATCGCCGCGCGTTCCGAGCTGTTTTGAAATGCCGCCACCAGCGAACCCGCCAGCACCGCCCCCACACCGTCAATCGAAATCAGGTCCGCCCATTCCGCGCTGCCCGGCAAAGCATGGGTGATCGCGGCCTCGAAGCCGTCCCATGTCGAATAATGTCGCGCGAGCAGGCTTGCCGCGGCCTCGCCGACATGGCGGATGCCAAGGCCAAAGATCAGCCGATCCAGCGGAATGGTGCGCTTGGCCTCAATCGCAGCAAACAGTTTCTTTGCGGAAACCTCGCCAAATCCATCGCGATTCTTCAACCGTTTCAGCCCATTGGTCGCATCCCGCGCCGCCAGCGTGAAAATATCGGCAGGGGTTTTCACCGGCAGATCTGCATCATGAAAAAACATTTCAACCTGCTTGGCACCCAAGCCTTCGATGTCAAAAGCCCCGCGCGCGACAAAATGCTTCAACCGCTCGACCGCTTGCGCGGGGCAGATCAGACCGCCCGTGCAGCGGCGCACCGCATCGCCGGGTTCGCGATGCGCGACTGAGCCACATTCCGGGCAAATGTCAGGAAAAACATAAGGTTGCGCATCATCGGGGCGACGCAGCAGATCGACATCGGCAATCTTCGGGATCACATCCCCCGCACGATACACCTGCACCCAATCGCCGACGCGAATATCGCGGCCCTCGCGGATCGGGTTGCCCTTGGCACCGCGTCCGGCGATGTAATCTTCATTGTGCAGCGTCGCGTTCGACACCACGACCCCGCCGACCGTGACCGGAGACAGCCGCGCCACGGGCGACAGCGCCCCGGTCCGGCCGACCTGAATGTCAATCGCCTCAAGTCGGGTCCAAGCCAGTTCCGCCGGGAATTTATGCGCAATCGCCCAGCGGGGGGTGGCGGAGCGGAACCCCAGCCGCGCTTGCAAGCCAAGATCGTTGACCTTGTAGACAACGCCGTCGATGTCATAGCCCAAAGTCGCCCGATTGGTCTCTATATGGTGATACTGCGTCAACATCTCCTCGGGGCCTGCGCAAAGCACGGTGAGAGGATTTGTTTGAAATCCCAACTGGTTAAGTCGCTCAATCGCGCCAAATTGGGTAGCTGCCAGCGGCGTTGACAAGGCCCCCCAAGCATAGGCGAAAAACCGCAACGGGCGCGCGGCGGTGATGCTGGCGTCCAGTTGCCGCAGACTGCCCGCTGCGGCATTGCGCGGATTGGCGAACAGTTTGTCGGTCTTTGCCGCCTGTCTTTGGTTCAAAGCGGCGAAATCGGCGTGGCTCATGTAAACCTCGCCGCGCACTTCCAAAAGCTGTGGGGCATCGGTCAGCTGCTGCGGAATATCCGCGATGGTGCGGGCATTCTCGGTGACATTCTCGCCAACCTCGCCATCGCCGCGTGTGGCCGCCTGCACCAGCACGCCATTTTCATAGCGCAAGGACAGCGACAGACCGTCAATTTTGGGTTCGGCGGTATAGGCCAAAGCGCTATCGCTGCCGAGATACTTGCGCACGCGTTCATCAAAATCGGCGATGTCGCTGTCTTCAAACGCATTCTCCAACGACAACATCCGAACCGCGTGCGCGACTTTGCCAAAGCCGTCGGCCACGCCACTGCCGACCTGCTCGGACGGGCTATCGCTGCGTTTCAAGGCCGGAAACCGCGCCTCAAGCGCCAGATTCCGACGTTTCAGCCCATCAAACTCGGCGTCCGACATCTCGGGTGCATCCAGCGTATGATAGGCGCGGTTGGCCGCCGCAATCGCTTCGGCCAGCCGGGCGAGTTCCGCCCGGGCTTCGGCCTCGGTCAACTGCTCAAGATCCACCGCCATTGCCGCCCCCATTTCCGTTTCGCCCAAGTTATGCGGCGGGCCGGAAATGGGCAAGCGCAGGCAAAGGCTCGATCAAGCGCTGGCGGCGAGGCGCGGAGCCAAAGCTGGGCTCGGATCGCGCAGCACATAGCCGCGACCCCAGACAGTTTCGATGTAATTGGTGCCACCGGTCGCCTCTGCCAGCTTTTTGCGCAGCTTGCAGATGAAAACGTCGATGATCTTCAATTCAGGCTCGTCCATGCCGCCATAGAGATGATTGAGAAACATCTCTTTGGTCAGGGTGGTGCCTTTGCGCAACGAAAGCAGCTCCAACATCTGATATTCTTTGCCGGTCAGATGCACCGTTGAGCCTTCGACATCCACCGTCTTGGCATCAAGGTTCACATTGACCCGGCCGGTCTTGATCATCGACTGGCTGTGGCCTTTGGAGCGACGAATGATGGCATGAATGCGCGCCACCAATTCTTCGCGGTGGAACGGTTTGGTGAGGTAGTCATCGGCGCCAAAACCAAAGCCTTTGATCTTGTTCTCGGTATCGTCAGACCCCGAGAGAATCAAAATCGGCGTTTCGATTCGCGCAAGGCGGAGTTGCCGCAGCACCTCATGCCCGGACATATCTGGCAGGTTAAGATCCAAAAGAATCAGATCGTAATCATAAAGTTTCGCCAAATCGATGCCATCTTCACCCAAATCGGTGCAATAGACATTCAAGTTGGCGTGGGTCAGCATCAATTCGATACTACGGGATGTGGTGGGATCGTCCTCAACCAATAAGATTCGCATTCTGGGGGCTCCGGTCACAGGGTCTTGTTCGTTAATGACTTTGGCTGGCAATGGTTAACTACACGTTACTGTGACCATATGAATCCCAAAAACAATCTAAAGTTGTCGATACTTTTGAAGTGTTGTGACGCGCAGGGCTTTTTCGCCATGGGTTTCAACCGCTTGCCGCCAGAGCACGAATTCTTCTTCCGATAAGGCGTAGCGTTCCAAGGCTTCACCCTCAGAAATCAGGCCGTAGATCACGGCCTTGACCACCACGACCTTCCGGCTGGCCACCCAACGTTGGGTGTCGGCCGGCGGTAAATCAGCGCGCGACAGGATGCTGCCGTCGGGCAGAGTGACCTGCCGGGGGCCGTCAACTTTCTTGAGATACATCTTGGGTTCCTCGTTCATACCAAGCCAGTTTGGCGGAACGGGCTTAAACAAGCGTAAAGCCGGGGGTTGAGAGTAGGTGGCATTTTCCTATATTGCGATCTAATGGCCTTAATGCCGCCCCATTCCCCGGAATTTTCGATGTTTGATCAGCCGCTGAACTCGCTTGGTTTCGCCAAGCCGCCTTCTGAAACCCGTGTCGTGGTGGCGATGTCGGGTGGTGTGGACAGTTCGGTTGTGGCCGCACAGTTGGCCGAAGAAGGCTATGACGTGGTCGGCGTGACCTTGCAGCTGTACGATCATGGAGCGGCGCTGGCGAAAAAGGGCGCGTGCTGTGCGGGGCGCGATATTCACGATGCGGCACGGGTTGCCGAGGTCATGGGGTTTCCGCATTATGTGTTGGATTACGAAAACACCTTTCGCGAGGCGGTGATCGAGGAGTTTGCCGACGCATATCTTGCGGGGGCGACGCCAGTACCCTGTATTCGTTGCAATGAGCGGGTGAAATTTAAGGATCTCCTCGCCACCGCGAAGGATCTGAACGCGGATTGTATGGCGACCGGGCATTATATTCAGCGCAAAGTTGGCGATGGGCCAGAGTTGCACATGGCAACGGATGCGAACCGGGATCAGAGCTATTTCCTGTTCTCAACCACGGCGGAGCAGTTGGATTATCTGCGGTTTCCACTGGGGCATCTGGGATCGAAGGCGGAAACGCGGGCTTTGGCTTTGAAGTATGGGTTGTCGGTGGCGGATAAGCCGGACAGTCAGGATATTTGCTTTGTTCCCAACGGCAATTATGCGGCGGTGATTGAGAAACTGCGGCCCGGCTCGGCTGATCCGGGGGATATTGTGGATCAGGCTGGCCGCGTGCTGGGGCAGCATCGTGGGGTCATTCATTACACGATCGGGCAGCGTAAAGGCTTGGGGATTGGGGGGCTGGGTGATCCGCTTTATGTGGTCAAGCTGGACCCGGCTTTGCGGCAGGTGATTGTTGGGCCGAAAGAGGCTTTGTCGACCCGGACGATTCCTTTGCGTGAGATCAACTGGTTGGGGGATGAGGCGTTTGACAGCCGCGGTGAGTGGCATTTGAATGTGAAGGTGCGCTCGACGCGGCCACCTCGGCCCGCGGTGGTGCGGCCGATTTCGGCGACCGAGGCGATGGTGGAGTTGCTCGACCCGGAGGATGGGGTGTCGCCGGGGCAGGCTTGTGTGTTCTATGCGCCCGAAGGCAGCCGGGTGTTTGGTGGCGGCTGGATTTGGCGGGGGCGGTGAGGGTCCCAACTCGGGACCATTGATAATATTGGGTTATTTCGGTGACACGGGTTCTTGGTTAACAAAATTTCTCAGTTTTCGCGCCTTTGGCTGGCCTTAGCCGGGGGTTTCACACCCCCGGACCCCTGTGGGATATTTTCGCCAAGATGAAAGCAATTTTAGATAAAGTTTAGCTACTTTGGCAGCACGGCAAGGACGGATTTTGCGGCCCGCAGGCCGGGGGGCTCGAAGCCCTGCCCCAAGCGCTGCATGGTGAGATGCATCGCTGCGTCTTGGCTGTGCGGGTTTTCCAGCAGGTTGAGCAGCGCTGGGGCGATCAGAGCGGCTCTGCAGTTTTCGCCGATGAATTCCGGGACGGTGCGGGTTTCTGAGACGAGGTTGACCAGCGTCACGGTGTCGATCAGCGCGGCGCGGCGCATCAGCCAGAGCGTGAGCGGATGCATGTCGTAGGCGATCACCATCGGGCAGCTGTTGGCCGCAAGTTCCAGCGAGACGGTGCCAGAGGCGGCAATCGCCACGTCTGCCGCAGCGAAGGCGGCGCGTTTCAGGGCGGGGTCGGTGATGATCTGTGGTTGGATCGGCCAAGTGGCGGTCAGGCTGCGGACCAGATCGGCGACGCCTCGTACGGTGGGCAGGGCGACGCGGGCGTTGGGGTGTTGGGCTTTGATCAGGGCGAGGACCTCGCCGATGACTGGGGCGAGGCGGGTGACTTCGCCTTTGCGCGAGCCGGGAAGCGTTAGGATCAGCGGGCCCTGGCCTGCGAGTTGGGCGATTTCCGCTGGCGTGGCGAGGGGTTCTGACACCACCGGATGGCCGACGAAATCGCAGCTCATACCTGCGGCGGTCATATAGGGCGGCTCGAACGGCAACAGGGCCAGAACGTGGTCGATGACTTTGGCCATTTTGGCGGCACGTCCCGGGCGCCATGCCCAGACCGAAGGCGCGACGTAATGGATGGTGCGCAGCTTGGGGTTCGCCGCTTTGACGATCTTGGCGACGCGCAGACAGAAGTCGGGGGAGTCTATGGTGATCAAGGCGGCGGGGCTGGCGGCGAGGGCGGCGGCTGCGGTCTCGCGGATACGGCGTTTGAGGTGGAAGTATTTCGGCAGCACTTCCGCGATGCCCATGATCGAGAGTTCTTCCATCGGGAACAGGCTGTTCAGCCCCTCGGCCTGCATCAACGGGCCGCCGACGCCTTGGAAGGACACCTCGGGATGCAGGGTTTTCAGACCCGCCATCAGCGCCGCCCCCAAGCGATCACCAGAGGGTTCGCCTGCGATCAGGAACAGATTTAGCGTGCCCATAGCAACAGGCCGTTTGCCTGCGCTGCCGTGATCATTTGCGGCAAATCAAGGCAGATCACCGAGCCTGCTTGGAAGGCTATGCCAGACAGGCCCGCCTCGGCTGCGAGACGGATGGTCTCGACGCCGATGGTGGGCAGATCAATGCGGCGGTCTTGGCCGGGTTTGGCGGCTTTATAGAACAGGCCGCCTTTCGGGCGCAGGCTGGCGGGGATTTGGCTGAGGCTGGTGAGCATGGCATCAGTGCCGGGCAGCGCCTCAACAGCGAGGCAGAGGCCAAGGGCCACGACGCAGCCTTGGCCTACATCGACGGCGCCGAGGGCTGCGGTGATGGTTTCGGCCCGGGCAGCGTCGGATTCGTGCTGCCGGGTGAGGGTTCCGGTGAGCACGCCTGCGGCGGGGAGGAGGGCGGGGGCGATGGCTTCGACGCCGACCACGTCAAAGCCCGCTTCCTCAAAGATCGCGATAACTGCGCGCAGGGTGGCGTCGTCGCCAGCCTGCATGGCGGCGAGCAGGCGCGGCACCATTTGCGCGGTTTGCGGATCGAACAGTGACGGGTCGAGGCGGGGACGTTGCACCGCGCCTGCAAAGATCACTTCGGTGATGCCTTGGTCTTCGAGCAGGCGCAGGAACAGAGCGAGGCGTTCGACGCGGAAGATTTGATCGACCTCTAGGCCCTCGGGCGCAAAACCGTCCAGCGCGCAGATCATCGGGCGATCCGGTAGGGCTGCGACCAAAGCCGCAGGCAGAGCGCCCTGCCCTGCGATGATCGCAAGTTTGCTCATTTTGGTGTCAGGAACGAGCGGTCAGTGGCGGACAGGATGAAATCGGTCATCTCACGCACGTAGTCGCTGTCGGTGTCTTCGGCCAGATGGCGGGCGCGGTCGAGGAAAGAGCCCTCGCCCTGCGCCAAAGCCTGATAGGCGACGCGCATGGCGGAGATGTCGCTGCGCTCGACACCCCGGCGTTTCAGGCCGACGAGGTTCAGGCCATCGAGCACGCCGCGCGGGCCTTGCACGAGGCCGTAGGGCAGCACATCATTCGTCACCATCGTGACAGCGCCGATGATGGCACCGCGCCCGATGCGGACCCATTGGTGGATGCCCGACAACCCACCGATGATCACATCATCGCCAATCTGGCAGTGCCCGGCGATGGCGACTTGGTTGGCGAGCACGATACGGTTTCCGAGTTGCGCGTCGTGGCCGATGTGGGAGCCCGTCATCAGCAGGCAATCATCGCCGATGCGGGTGATACCGCCGCCACCCGCCGTGCCGGTGTTCAGGGTAGCGCCTTCGCGGATTTTGCAGCGTGCGCCGACGATCAGCCGGGTGCGTTCACCGTTGAATTTCAGGTCTTGCGGCACCTCGCCGACGCAGGCGAAGGGGAAAATCGTGGTGTCTTCGCCGATCTCCGTCCAGCCGGTGACCACGGCATGGGATTTCACGGTGACGCCTTTGGCCAGAGTGACCTCGGCCCCGATCAGCGCGAAGGGGCCGATGAAGCAATCGGGGCCAATCGTGGCACCTTCCTCGACAAAGGCCGATGGGTGGACAAGGGCGGTTCCGTGGATGGCCATGATCAGGCTTTCTTCGGCACGTCAAACATCGCCATGAATTCGGCCTCGCAGGCGAGTTCACCATCGACCATAGCGCGACCGGCGAATTTCCACACCCGACCGCCGCCGCGCAGGGCGGTGACGTGGAGTTCCATCACATCGCCGGGCACGACTTTGCGGCGGAATTTCACCGCGTCGACGCCCATGAAGAACACGGTGGCGTTTTTATCGACCAGGTCCATCGACAGGCCGACGAGGATGCCGCTTGTTTGCGCCATCGCCTCGATGATCATCACGCCGGGGAAGATCGGCATGCCGGGGAAATGGCCTTGGAATTGCGGCTCATTAAAGGTGACGTTCTTGATGCCGACGCAGGATTTGTTGGGGTAAATGTCGCGCACCTTATCGACCAAGAGGAAGGGATAGCGGTGCGGAATGATGCGCTGGATCAGCGCGAGGTCGGCGGACAGCGGGGCTGCGGGTTGGTCGGTCATGGGATCTCCGAGGGTGCGGCCCTCTTGGCGGGGCATGTGATCTGACTAGCGAAAACCGCCGGGTAAAACAAGCCTGCGGCCGTAAGGCTTAGGGCGCGGGGGCCGGAGGATTGGGTGGCGGGGGATTGGGAGCCGCTGGTTTGCTGCCGTCACCCAGTCTTGTGTCGATGCGGGCGATCACCTCTTTGGTGATGTCGATCGAACCGAGGCTGACCACGATGGCGGATTTATCCAGGATGGCCACAGCGCCGCGTTCCACCATATAATCGCCCAAAATCGGGGCGACGGCCTGAAAGAACGCCTGCCTGTCCGCGTCACGTGACTTGGCAAGATCGGTGGATTTCAGGTCTTGAGCTTTGCGCAACTCATTGGCTTTATTGTCGAAAGCCTCTGCCAAGGGGCGGAAGTTTTGCGCGGTCATCGTGGCGCGTTTGGTGGTCAGGTCGCGTTCCTCAGCCTCAAGCGCCGCATCGATTTTGCGGTTTTCCGCGAGCAGAGCGGCGGATTCGGACTCGAATTTGGCCTGCAAAGCGCGGCCATATTGCGTGCCGAGATACAACTGATCCTGATCCAGCGTCACGATGGCGGTTTTTTGCACCACACTTTGCGCCGTTGAGGCCTGCGGGAACACGCCAAGCAGCAGCGCCAAAGCCAGCCCTGCCGCCTGCCGTTTCATCAGAATTTCGTCGCGATGGTCAGATCGAAGCTTTGCTCTTCGTCATAGCTTTCTTTCTTGATCGCATTCGAGAAGTTGAACCGCAGCGGGCCGATTGGCGTGGTCCACAGGATCGAAACACCTACGGCGGCGCGTAGATGGGCGCTGTCGTCTACTGCGTCGGGGTTGTTATCCAAGCCCCAGACCGAGCCCATGTCGTAGAACACGCCGCCGGTGATGCCATATTCTTCCGGCAGGCCCAGCGGGAACTCGGCCTCTAGCTTCATCGTGGCGTAGAAATTGCCGCCCAAGGCGTCGCCTGCCGCCGTGCGCGGGCCGATGCCGTTGGTGTCAAAACCACGCATTTTGCCGTTAGCGAAATAGCGGTCGGTGACGCGGGTGTCATAACCACCAAAGCTGTTGACCGCACCACCTTCAAACACCGCACGCAGCGTGACGTCTTCGTTGAAAACCTTGGTTTCAGCCACTGCCAGCGCCGTGGTCTCAACGTATTTCGCATCGCCGCCCAGACCGACAAAATCCTGCCCGAAGCGGAACAACAGGCTGCTTTTCGGGTTCAGACCGGTGACGCGGTTGTCGAACGTGTAGCTATAGCCCAGACCAGAGCCGAATTCAGCGCCACGCTCGCCCTCGGCGATCAGCAACGCTGAAGTCGAAGTCACATCCTTCACGGTATCCTGGAACGCCTTATACCGCAACTCCAGCCGCGATTGCTCGGACAACGGGAATTCAAGCCCGGTGGTGATCCCAACAGCGCGGGTATCATAGAGCGCGCTAGCGTTGTTGGTTTCATTATACGAAGCACCCAGTTTCAGCTTCAGATCGCGGCCCAGCAAAGCCGGTTCCACAAACGAGATGCCACTGTTTTTGGTATCCGAAGCGGTCGAGATATTGACCGCAAAAGCTTGCCCGCGCCCCAAGAAGTTGGTTTCCGAGAAGCCGAGGTTCAGACCAAGACCCGAGCTGGTGCCAAAGCTTGCGCCAAAGCTGATCGAGCCGGTGGGTTTTTCTTCGACATCGACGTTAACGACGATCTCATCCGGGTTGCTGCCGGGTTTGGCATCGACTTTGGCATCGGTGAAGAAACCAAGCGCGCGGATGCGCTCGGCGGCCTGACGGATTTCGCGCGGGTTGAAGGGGTCGCCTTCGACGGTGCGGAACTGACGGCGCACCACTTGGTCGAGGGTTGTGGTATTGCCTTCAATATCAATGCGTTCAACGAAGACCTTCTGACCGCGCTTGATGACGTATTCGACATCCAAAGTCTGGCCACGCTCATTGCGGATCAGACGCGGCTCGACGCTGACAAAGTTGAGGCCCTTGCGCAGAGCCAGATTTTCCATTCGGGCGATGTTGTTGTCGATGATCGAGGGCGAATAGGTGACGCCCGAGCGCATCTTTTGCACAGCGGCAAATTCGGCAGCATCGACGCCTTCAACCTCGGATACCGTGCTGACCTTGCCGATCTTCCAGCTTTGGCCTTCTTTGACGGTATAGGTCACAAAGGTCGCATCGCGTTCGCGTGATAACTGCCCGGTGGCATCCACCACTTGCACGTCGATATAACCACGCGACATATAGAAATCGCGCAGCATCTGCTTGTCGACTTCCAGCCGTTCCGGCACGAAAGTATCGGATTTGATCAACTGACGCAGGAAACCTGCTTGCTTGGTTTGCAGCACTTGCTTCAGGCGGCGATCGCTGAAAGAGCGGTTGCCGACAAAGGAAATACCTTCGTTTTCGACGACTTTGCCTTCGGTGATCTCGAACACCAGATCGACGCGGTTGTCCGAGCGGCGGATGATTTTTGGGTCAACCGTGGCGGCCAGACGGCCCTGCACCCGATAGGCTTCCGAGATTTGCGCCGCATCAGCCTCGGCCTGCGCCGGATTGTAGACCAGCCGCGATTTCGATTTGACCAGTTCGGTCAGCTTTTCGTCTTTGACCAGTTTATTGCCCTGAAAATCGACAACATTCAGCATCGGCAGCTCTTTGACCTTGATCAACAGGGTGCTGCCCTGTGGCACAAGATCAACAGTTTCAAACAATCCCGAGGCGAAAATCCGTTGGTAGGCGTCATTCAACTGCCCGGCTTGCAAAGTCTCACCGCGAGCGATTCCCGCATATTTCAGGATCGTGGCGGCATCGACGCGCGCGTTGCCTTCCACGGTGACGCTGCTGAAGCTGTAGCTTTCGGCATGGGCAAGCGTGAGGAACGGTTCAGAAACCATTGCGCTGGAAAGCAGAATTGCAACAAGGGTTGGGCGCATGAGGCCTCGGAGCATCCCCTTGCGCGTGATACCTGCGCTTGCTGTTTCCCGCATGAGCCGCTCCTGAATGCACTAAATCCTGTGCATCTGACTACCTGTAACCGCAAGCAATGTCAAAAGGATGGCCGGGAAAATCGTAAGCAATGCGAGGATAATCTGGGCCGCAGTTTTGCGCCAAGATCAGCGGTGAAACAGCGCCGTGCCCAGGAAGGCACCTGCCAGCAGACCGACAACCACGGTGCCGACGGTGAACAGGCGGTCCCAGTTCAGCCAGACCAGCAGCGACAGGCCTTTGTAGCTTTTCATGACTGCTTGCATGGTCTTGCCCTTTCCGCATCAGATGATGGGGAAAATCTACGCCGGGAATGTGGCAGTACTGTGGCTGGTGGGGGGGGCGGCGCTCTTTGCCCGGTCTTATTTGCAGGTGAAATCATTGCCCAAAGCGAAGAACATGAAGCTGAGCACCGCGACAAGGCCGATCAGCATCAGGATGTTCATCACGGCAGGTGCCGGCGGGCGGCGGAACACAGCTTCATAGGCGAAGAACACCAGATGGCCGCCGTCCAGCACCGGGATCGGGAACAGATTGAGCAGGCCAATGCCCAGCGACATCATGCCGAGATAGCCGACGAACTGCTCTAGCCCTTGGCGGGCGGCGTCGCCCATCACCTCGGCCATACCGACCGGACCAGAGAGGTTGCAGGTGCTGATCTGGCCGGTGACGATGTGCCACAGCCCGGAAAGCGAGGATTTCGCAGTGAAATAAGCCTGATCGACGGCAAGGGTGACAGTTTCCCAAGGCCCCGGCTGGCGGGTTTGCGGCTGGAACAACATCCCACCCGACAGGCCGATCATCCAACGGGTTTCAAAGCCGCCGCCGTCTTTCGGCAGATCGCGGCGGTTGGGGGACAGGGTAATGTCGATGATCTGGCCCCCCGCCTCACCATTGCGCCAGATTTTCAGCGCGATGGGTTGGCCTGCACTGGCTTCAACCAAAGCGGGAAGCTGGCTGAAGGCGGTCACATCTTGGCCAGCGGCTTGGATGATCACATCGCCAACTTGAATACCAGCATCGCCGCCCGCGTTGCGCGGCATCACCGCACCGACCATTGGCAGGAATGGATGCGCGCCTTGCACGTCGAGCGTTTTGCCGTCGCGTTCAATGCTGTAGGTGACGGCAGCTGCGGGGGGCAGCGCGTTGGCGGTATTGGCGAAGGTTTCGATATCGGGGGTGGCGGTACCGTTCAGCGCCAGAATTTTATCGCCGGGTTGGATGGTCTCCCCGACAAAGGGCGAGGCATTGACGTGGCCCACCACGGGGACTTCGGTGGCAACCCCAGTGTAGGTGATCAGGCCGATGAACACGATCAGGGCGAGGATGAAGTTGAAGACCGGGCCTGCGGCGACGGTCGCGGCGCGGGCCCAAAGCGGTGCGCCGAACATGGTGTGGCGTTTTTCTTCCGGCGTGAGACCCCCCAAAGCCGCCTGATCGGGGGCAGAGGCTGCGTCTTTGTCGCCGAGGAATTTCACATAGCCGCCAATCGGCAGCGCCGCGATCTGCCATCTGGTGCCGCGTTTATCGACCCGAGAATACACCACCGGGCCGAAGCCTAACGAGAACACCTCGGCATGGATGCCAGACCAGCGCCCGACGATGTAATGGCCGTATTCATGCACCGCGACGATCACCGCCACCGCGACGATGAAGAACAGGCCCGACCAAACCGCACCGCCAAATGACGCCGCAAAGCTGCTGAAATCCACGCTAGCTGCCCTTTACCATTTTCACCGCCTCGGCGGCCCTGATCCGTGCCAGATGATCCATTTGCAGCACATCCTCAAGGGTGAGGGCGGCGATTCCAAGGCTGCAATCTGACGAAACACGGTTAAGTGTAGCCTCAACTACGGCAGCCATCTGCATGAAGCCAAGCCCGCCTGCGATGAAATGATCCAAGGCGATCTCTTTGGCGGCGTTGAAGGCAGCGCCAGCAAGGCCACGGATCGTCATCACGTCGCGCGCCAAACGCAGCGCGGGAAAGCGGGTCTCATCGGGGGCGCGGAAGGTCAGACCGCCCAAAGCGGCAAGGTCAAGACGCGCCACGGGCAGGGTTTGGCGGTGGGGCCAGTGCAAGGCATAGCCGATGGGATGGCGCATATCGGGCGCACCTAGGTGGGCCATCACCGCGCCATCGCGGAAACCGACGAGGGAATGAATGATGGATTCGGGGTGAATGATCACCTCGATCTGCGCGGGATCAACCCCGAAAAACTCACGAGTTTCAATAACTTCCAGGGCTTTGTTAAACATCGAAGCCGAATCGATGGTGATGCGTGCGCCCATGCTCCAGTTCGGATGCGCCAAAGCTTCGGTCACGGTGGCATCGCAGAGGCGCTCCAGCGGCCAATCGCGCAACGCGCCACCCGAGGCGGTCAGGATGATGCGTTCTACCGCCGCCAGATCTTCGCCGACCAGCGCCTGAAAGATCGCGGAGTGCTCAGAATCCACCGGCAGCACCGTGGCTTCATTGGCCGCCGCCGTCGCCATCAGCAACTGACCAGCCGTCACCAAGCTTTCCTTATTCGCCAGCGCCAGCTTGCCGCCGTGACGCAAGGCGCGCATCCCCGGCACCAGACCAGCAGCACCCACAATCGCGCTCATCACCCAATCGGCGGGGCGGTCGGCGGCGTCATGCACGGCTTGGGTGCCAGCAGCGACGGCAATGCCAGTGCCTGCCAGAGCCTCACGCAGCGGGGCCAAGCAATCGTCAAAGGCCGTCACCGCGACTTCGGCGCGCAGGGCAATCGCCATCTGCGCCAGTCGCGCCACATTGCGCCCCCCTGTCAAAGCGACCGTGCGGTAGGCTTCCGCCCCGCCTTCGCGCATCAGCAGATCAAATGTGCTTTCCCCCACCGATCCGGTGGCACCAAAGACCGAAATCGAGCGCATCTAGCCCCCAATCGGCAGATCAAAGAAACGATTGCTGGTGAGGATCATCACCAGCACCATTGCCCCGGTCAACGCGTCAAAACGATCCAGCACGCCACCATGGCCGGGGATCAGGGCAGAGCTGTCCTTCGCGCCGACCCGGCGTTTCAGCCAGCTTTCCACAATATCCCCCATCTGGCCTGCGAAGGAAACAAAGGGAGACAACACAATCAGCCAGACGCTGCCGTGCCCGGCCAGAACGAAGCAAGCGCCCAAAACCGCAGCCCCGATCCAGCCCGCAATGGTGCCAGACCATGTTTTCTTCGGGCTGATCGCGGGCCAGAATTTCGGCCCGCCCAAGATGCGCCCAGCAAAATAGCCCATCACGTCGGACACGATCACCACGCCCAGCAGCCACAGAAAGGCGATAGTGCCCTGCTCGTCGCGCAGCACGAACAAGCCGTGGCCCGAGACCAGAACCGCCACCGAAATCGCCGCGACTGCTTTTTGTTGGCGGCGCGGTGTGGCCATGAAAGCCAAGGGCACGAGGGGAAATACGATCCACGCCGAAACCGAGGGCCAGCCCTCATCCGCGATCATGCAGAGGGCGGCAAGCGCGGCGATGGCCAGCGCGAGGCGGGGTTCAGCGGGCTGCGACAGCCGGGCGAGTTCCCAGATCATCACCGCCGTCAGCAGCGTGATCAGGATCAGGAACCACCAGCCACCCAGCCAAATCTCCACCGCACCCACCGCCAGCATCACCGCCGCCGACAGCACGCGTGGCTTCAGATCGCCCCATTGCGCGGATTGCAGGCTCATGCCGTTGCCACGCCGCCGAAACGGCGGTCCCGATGGCCAAAGCGGGCAAGGATGGCGACCAACTCATCAATGGTGAAATCCGGCCACAGGGTTTCGGTGAATTCGTATTCGGCATAGGCGGCCTGCCATGGCAGGAAATTCGAGGTGCGGGTTTCTCCGCTGGTGCGGATCACCAGATCAGGGTCGGGGATATTGGCGGTATCAAGGTGCTGGCTGATCGTCGCGTCGGTGATCTGGGCCGGGTCAATGCGGCCAGCAGCCGCCTCGGCAGCAAGCGCGCGGATGGTGCGGGTGATCTCATCGCGGCCCCCGTAATTGATCGCCACGGTGAGGTTCAGCCGGGTGAGGCCAGCGGTGCGCGCCTCAATCCCGGTCATCAGGCGTTGCAATTTGGCGTCAAGCTTGCTGCGGTCGCCAATGAAGCGCATCCGCACGCCGTCAGCCGCCAGACGATCGGCCTCACGTTCGATGTAACGGGCGAAGATCGACATCAGACCGAGGACTTCTTCGGTCGAGCGTTTCCAGTTCTCGGTGGAAAACGCGTAGATCGTCAGCCATTGGATGCCGATTTCGGGGGCGGCGCGGACGATTTGTTTGACCCGTTCGGCACCTTTGCGGTGACCGACCAGCCGGGGCCAGCCGCGATTGGTGGCCCAGCGGCCGTTGCCATCCATGATGATGGCGACATGCGCTGCCTCGCGGGTCTTTGTGTCGGATTTATCGCCCAAGGACCGCGCCCTACCTTGTGAAGTCGCCCGAATATGGGCCGGAAATTTGTACAGAATGTGGCGCGCAGTTGGCCTGCGCGCCAAGGCGTTAAACCTGCATGATCTCGGCTTGTTTGTGTTCCAGCGCACGATCCACGGCAAGGATGGCTTTGTCGGTGAGGTCTTGCACCTCATCCGACCACATCTTTTGGTCATCCTCGCCCATGCCAGCGGCTTTGGCCTTCTTGATCTGGTCCATGCCATCGCGGCGCACGTTGCGAATGGCGACTTTGGTGTTCTCGGCGTAGCCTGCGGCAACCTTGGTCAACTGCTTGCGGCGTTCTTCGTTCAGCTCCGGGATCGGCAGCCGGATCAGCGGGCCATCGGTCACCGGGTTGATGCCGATACCACTTTCGCGGATGGCTTTTTCGACCTTGGAAATCATCGCCTTATCCCAGACGTTGATCACCACCATGCGCGGTTCCGGCACGTTGACGGTGCCCAGCTGGTTGATCGGGGTCATTTGGCCATAAGCATCGACCATGATCGGCTCGACGATCGAGGCCGAAGCGCGGCCGGTGCGCAGCGAGGCAAATTCCACCTTCAGCGCGTTCATCGCACCGTCCATCCGGCGCTGGATGGCGTCGAGGTCAATTTCAAGATCGTCCGACATAGGGTCTTCCTTCGTGTCTTCGGCCCAAAGTGGTTGGGCTTTTGCCGTTCTATAACAGCAAGTGGTTTGGCAGGTATAGGGGTTTAGGCAGTGGCGGGGTGAACCCCGCCCTACCCGTGCACCCTTGTGTAGGTGCCCTGCCCCGCGAGGATGGTTTTGAAGCCACCGGGTTCGTCCAAGCTGAACACGATGATCGGCAGGTCGTTGTCGCGCGCCAAGGCGATGGCAGAAGCATCCATCACGCCGAGGTGTTTTTGCAGCACTTCGTCATAGGTCACGGTGTCGTAGCGCTTGGCGTCGGCGTGTTTTTTTGGGTCTTTGTCATAAACGCCATCGACCTTGGTGCCCTTGAAGATCGCCTGACAGGCCATTTCGTTGGCGCGCAGGGTGGCCGCGGTGTCGGTGGTGAAATACGGATTGCCGGTGCCTGCGGCAAAGATGCAGACGCGCTTTTTCTCAAGGTGGCGCACGGCGCGGCGGCGGATGTAGGGCTCGCAGACCTGATCCATCGGGATGGCCGAGATGACGCGGGTAAAGACGCCGATGGATTCGAGCGCCGATTGCATGGCGAGGGCGTTCATCACGGTGGCGAGCATGCCCATATAATCGGCGGTCGTCCGCTCCATGCCCTGAGCGCTGCCTGCCAGACCGCGGAAGATATTGCCGCCGCCGATCACCATGCAGATCTCAACACCCAGATCGCGCACGGATTTGACCTCTTCGGCGATGCGCTGCACGGTGGGCGGATGCAGGCCATAGCCCTGGTCGCCCATCAGCGCCTCACCGGAGATTTTCAGCATGACCCGGTTGTAGGTCACTTTTGGCTCGCCGGGGTGAGACATGGGGTATCCTTAGGTTTAAGAGCAGGAATGGATGGGCCGGATTGACTGGCGGCTAAAATGTCGCAAAACGGGGGCGGGTTCAACGGGGGAAGCGACATGGGGCGTCGCTTTGCTGCGCTAGCCGCTTGGGGGTTTCACACCCCCAAACCCCCGTGGGATATTTATGCCAATGTGAAAGGGCTGATGTGAGTTGTGATGTGAGCCGGATTTCGCGCGAGGCTCCGGTGTTGATTGCCGGACCTACGGCGAGTGGCAAATCCGCTTTGGCGCTGGAATTGGCGGCACGGGATGGCCGCATCATCGTCAATGCCGATGCGTTGCAGGTTTATGACTGCTGGCGGGTGTTGTCGGCGCGGCCATCGCGCGCGGATGAGGCGGTGGCGGAACACGCGCTTTATGGTCATGTCGGCCGCGATCAGGCTTATTCGGTGGGGCATTGGTTGCGGGAAGTGCAGGCGGTGCTGGATCGTCCGGTGGTGATTGTGGGCGGCACGGGCCTGTATTTCGGCGCTTTGACCGAAGGGTTGAGCGAGATACCCGCGACTCCGGTTGAAGTGCGCGCGCTGGCGGATCGGCGGTTGGCGGAGGAGGGGATTGCGGCGCTGCTGGCCGAGTTGGACCCAGGTACTTCGGCGCGGATTGATCCGTTGAACCCCGCGCGGGTGCAGCGGGCTTGGGAGGTGCAGGCGAGCACCGGGCGGGGTTTGGCCTCGTGGCAAGATGCAACCGGGCCTGCGGTGTTGCCGCTAGCCGGGGTGGAAGCGCTGGTGATCCGGCCTGATGTCGCTTGGCTCGATGCGCGAATCGCGCAGAGGTTCGCGGTGATGCTGGCCGAGGGCGCGCTGGACGAGGTGCGCGCAGCCCTGCCCCATTGGCAGCCCGCACAGGCTTGGGCGAAGGCGATTGGTGCGCCGGAGTTGGTGGCACATTTGCGCGGCCAGATCAGCTTGCGCGATGCCGCAGAGGCCGCGACTTTGGCCAGCCGTCAATACGCCAAGCGGCAGCGCACTTGGTTCCGGTCGCGGATGAAACACTGGCGCGAGATCGCCCTGCCCTGAGCACTTGATTTCCGCCCACAGAGTTCTCCACAGCTTTCCGCGCCCGCTGTGGATAACTTCCGCTGCCTGCCATCTTTTTGCTTGGGTTGTGTTGCAACCCTCGGTTACATGTTGGAAAAATACAAAAGCAGGCAGCGCATCATGAAGACCCCTCAACCCAAAACTGGCCCGAAAACTGATCTAAAAACCGGGCCGAAGTCTGGCCCCGATACCGATCAAATGCGGTTGATCGCGATTCCGCGTCTGGCGGCAGGTGGGCGTTGGCGGGTGGAAGCGATGCGGTCTTTGTCAGAGGGCTGTTTTCTGTGGTTCACCAAGGGTCAGGGCCGCATCACCATTGCAGGCCAGACCCGGGGCTATACCGCCAACAACGCGATCTACATTCCCCCCGGCGTGATGCATGGCTTTGAGGTTGGTCCGCAAGTGTTTGGCACAGCGGTATTTTTCGGCAAAAACTCCACCGTTACTTTGCCAGCGGAGCCGCAGCATCTGCGCATCCGTGAAGTGCATGCGCAGCAAGAGGTCAATGTCACGCTCGACATGATCCAGCGTGAGATGGACAGCGACACCCCTGCGCATGATCGCGCGACGCGGCATTATCTCGGGCTGCTCGGTGTCTGGATTGAGCGCCAAGCCAGCAAAGCCAGCGCTGAAACCCCGCGCCCGGATGCGGCCAAGCGCTTGGTCGGGCGCTTCACCGCGCTGCTGGAGAAAGAATTTCGTCGCGGCAAGGGCGTGGGCGAATTGGCCTGCGATCTGGGTGTCACGGCCACTCATCTGACGCGCTGCTGCCGCGAGACCTGCGGGCGCTCGGCAATTGATCTGTTGCAGGATCGCCGGATCTTTGAGGCCCGCCGTCTGCTGGCGGAAACCGACATGGCGGTGGGGCAGATCGGAGCCAGCCTTGGCTTTACTTCGCCCGCCTATTTCACCCGCGCGTTTCAGCATCTGACCGGGTCTTCCCCCAGCGCTTTTCGCCGCGCGATTTGACCCAATCGACGCCTTTGGCGCGAAAGCTGTCGTGACTGCAACGATTCGTCCGCGATGGCGGACAATGTTCCGCGTGGGGCGGAAGTCATGGCACACTATGGTATGCCGGGGCGATGCCGGTTTTTGCAGCGGTTTGGGCACCGATTCCGGCAGGGTAATGTCGCTAACGTTACATGCAAGGGCGAATCCAGCCGTTGACGGATTGGCGGAAAAGGTGCCGAATAGGGGCGTGAGACGCATCAATGCCGTTGCGGAAGTTTCGGGTGCCCGTCGTGGGGAAGGGCCACCGAAAGCCGCATCGGTTCAAGCGCATCGCCAGATTAGAAACGGCCAAAAAAACGTAAAGGCTTTAGCCTTACAGGGAGATACCGATGACCGATACCCGCACCACCGAGCGCGCCTTGCACCCGGCTGCTTACATGCACGCGCAGGAAGTTCAGGACGGCAAGCTGAGCCGTCGTGAGTTTCTGTCGCGCACCACCGCTTTGGGCGTTTCCGCCGCTGCGGCCTATGGCCTGCTGGGGCTGTCGGCTCCGGCCCGCGCACAAGACGCCAAGGTTGGCGGCATTCTGCGCTGCGCCATGGAAGTCAAAGCCCAGAAAGACCCGCGCACCGCGGATTGGCCGCAGATCGCCAACATCTATCGCGGCTGGCTGGAATATCTGATCCAGTATAACGCTGACGGCACCTTCGAGGGTCGCCTGCTGGACAGCTGGGAAGCCAATGCGGATGCGACCGAATACACGCTGAAAGTCCGTCAGGGCGTCAAATGGAACAACGGCGACGCATTCACGGCTGATGACGTGGTGCGGATGTTCACCCGCTGGACCGATGGTTCGGTGGATGGCAACGCGATGGCTTCGCGCTTTGCCGGTCTGGTCGAGTCGGTGGCTGCGAAGAATGCCGATGGCACCGATAAGAAAGACGAAGCCGGCGCTGCCGTGATGATCAACAAGCTGCGCGATGGCGCTTTGGTCAAAGTGGATGACGCCACAGTCAAGCTGGTGATGTCGCAGTCTGACATTGCCGTTGTGGCGAACCTTGCCGACTATCCGGCGGCTGTGGTGCATAGCTCCTATGTCGATGGATCGGACCCGTCCACCAATGCGATCGGCACCGGGCCTTACATCCCGCAAGAAGTCTCGGTTGGCCAAAAGGTCGTGTTGGTGCGCGCGCCGAACCACACTTGGTGGGGTGGCACTGCTCCGCTTGACGAAGTGCATTACATCGACTTCGGCACCGACCCGTCTGCCATGGTGCAGCTTGCCGGTTCGGATGAGATCGACACCAACTACGAGACCACCGGCGACTTCATCGAGCAGATGGATGGTCTGGGTTGGAAGAAAATCGAAGCCGTTACCGCTTCGACCATCGTGGTGCGGATGAACTCGGCCAACGGCGATCTCTACAAGGACAAAGCCGTTCGTCAGGCGATCCAGAAAGCGGTTGATCCGAAAGTTGTGCTGGAGCTTGGCTATAACGGCCTGGGCACCACCGCAGAAAACCACCACGCCTGCCCGATCCACCCGGAATACGCCAAGATCCCGGCGCAAGTCATTGATCCGGCTGGTCTGATGCCTGCACTGACCGCTGCTGGCCTTGACAAGACCGAGTTCGAAATCATCTCGCTGGACGACGGCTTTGAAGCCGCCACCACCGATGCGGTTGCAGCCCAGCTGCGCGACGCTGGTGCTACGGTGAAGCGCACCGTGATGCCGGGCTCGACCTTCTGGAACGACTGGCAGAAGTACCCGTTCTCCTCGACCACTTGGAACCACCGTCCGCTGGCCGTGCAGAACATGTCGCTGGCCTATACCTCGACCGGTTCGTGGAACGAATCCGGCATGGCGAACCCGGATTTCGACGCGGCAATGACCAAGGCTTTGGCGTTGGACAACGCTGACGCCCGCCGTGAAGTCATGGTGACACTGGAAACCATCCTGCAAGACGAAGGCTATATCATCCAGCCTTACTGGCGCTCGCTGTTCCGCCACGCCAAGGAAGGCGTCAACGTCGATATGCATCCGTCGTTCGAGCATCACCACTACAAGTGGTCGCTGTCCTAAGCTGATACTGGTCCGGGCGCCTCAGGTGCCCGGACCTTTTCGTCCCGACTACACTCGACCCGGACTTATAAAAGACTGAACGCAGGCAACAACGCACAGTCAGCGGCCCATCGTTTGGCGCATAGGGGAACCATTGATGTTGAAATTCGTGGCAAGGCGCTTAGGCGTCATGGTCTTGACTGCGCTGGCGCTGACCTTTGTCGTGTTCTACCTGACCAACCTGCCGCCGAATCTTGAGAAGCTGGCCCGCACCGAAGGCTCGGTTCGGATGACCGATCAGGCGGTGGCCTCTTGGATCGAAAACAACGGCCATGGTGGGTCGGTGTTTGGCCGCTATGCGCAGTGGCTTGGCGTCGCCCCCGGCTGGAAGCTAACCGATGGCAAGGGTGTCACGCGCGGCCGCTGCATCCAGAACAACGCGGACCCCGCCACCGCCGCCACATACTGTGGCGTGTTGCAGGGCGAATGGGGCTTTTCTACCGTGTTCAAGAAACCCGTGCTGGAATCTGTGCTGCAAAAGCTGGGCTCCACCGGTTGGCTGATGATGTGGGTGATGATCGTCATGGTCCCCGTCTCGCTGATCATGGGGGTGTTGTCGGGGATGCGCGAAGGCTCACGGCTTGACCGCAGCCTGTCGATTGTCGCCATCGCCACCACAGCCACACCGGAATATGTCTCGGGTGTGATCCTGGTGGCGATCTTCGCAAGCGCCACCGCAGGGATATCGCCGCTTCTGCATGAATGGGGCTGGATCAGCGGCAAAACGCTGTTCCTTGGCACCGCGACAAGCGCCATGGACAAGATCACCTTTTGGAACTTCGCTTTGCCGGTGCTGACCATCGCGCTTTATGGCATCGGCTATATCGCCCGGATGACCCGCGCCAGCATGACCGAGGTGATGACCCAGCAATACATCCGCACCGCGCGGCTGAAAGGTGTGCGGTTCCGCGATGTGGTGCTGAAGCACGCGTTGCGCAACGCTTTGATCGCGCCGTTCACTGTGATCATGCTGCAATTCCCGTGGCTGCTGAACGGCGTGGTGATCACCGAGGCTTTGTTCAACTACAAAGGCTTCGGCTGGACGCTTGTGCAAGCCGCTGGCAACAATGACATCGACCTGCTTCTCGGCTGTTCGGTGGTCGCGGTCCTCGTCGTTCTGGTCACACAGCTGATCTCCGACATTGGCTATGTATTCCTGAACCCCCGTATCCGGCTGGCATGAGGCAAGAATGAACACCGAACTGCTATCCTGGGGCCAGATCATTGCCCGCATCCTTCAGCAATTCCTGCCCGTCTGGATTGCGCTGATCATCACCTTCACCGTCTCGATCCGCTACAAACGCAAGCTGGGGCTTTACGGCAAATTGTTTGACAGCCCGGTGGGCATGGTTGGCTTTATGCTGGTGATGTTCTGGGTCTATACCGCGATCTTCGCCGATGTCATCGTCACGATGGACCCGATTGCGCAATTTGGCCGGGTGAAAAACCCGTTGCCCGGCACGCCGCTGATTGATCCCAAAGACGGCCAATACGCCTACTTCCTGCTGGGCGGCGATCATCTTGCCCGCGATGTGTTCTCTCGCGTGGTGATGGGCGCGCGCCGGGTGCTGACGATTGCGCCAGCCGCCACCACCTTCGCCTTCATCATGGGGGTGACGTTGGGCCTGCCTGCGGGCTATTTCGGCGGCAAGCTCGACATCGCTTTGTCGTTCCTCGCCAACCTCGTGCTGGCCTTCCCGGTGATCTTGCTGTTCTACCTGCTGGTCACGCCGGAAATCCGCAACACGGGCATTCCGGTGGTGCTGGCGGCGGTGCTGTTCATCTTCCCGGTGATCTTCTTTTGCACCCTGTTCAACTCGCGCTTCTTCACCAACCCGCCGAAACGCAACCTCTATGTCGGCGTCACACTGGTGATCGGGCTCTGGGCCTATTTCGGCCTCGCCTTCAACTTGGACCCGTTGGGTGTGTGGTCGATGGACCCGAACCTGCTGAACGTGTTCGTCTCGGTGGTGTTCGTGAACTCGCCCACGGTGTTCCGCATCGTGCGCGGCATCGTGATGGATCTGAAAGCCCGCGATTACGTCGCCGCTGGCCAGACGAGGGGCGAGTCTGCGTGGTACATCATGCTGTGGGAAATCCTGCCCAACGCGCGGGGCCCTTTGATCGTCGATTTCTGCCTGCGGATCGGGTATACTACGATCCTGCTCGGGACCCTGGGTTTCTTCGGTCTGGGTGTGTCGCCGGAAAGTCCGGATTGGGGTTCCACCATTGACGATGGCCGCAAACTGTTGTCGCTCTACCTGCATCCCGCCATCACCCCTGCGCTTGCACTGATGAGCCTCGTGCTGGGTCTGAACCTGCTGGCCGATGGTCTGCGCGAAGAAAGCCTAAAGGACTGACCTTTTTGGTCATCCTCTGTGCTCAAATATCCTGGGGGTCCGGGGGCTAGCCCCCGGTCCTATCCCTCCCGTCAAAGCGAGGCTGCCATGACTGACACCACCTGGGATCCATCGAAACCGATACTTGAGATCGAAAACCTCTCGATCAGCTTTTTCACCAGGATGCGCGAAATCCCGGCAGTGATGGATTTCTCCTGCTCAGTGATGGCGGGCGAGTCGATGGGCCTTGTCGGCGAGTCTGGGTGCGGCAAATCCACCGTCGCCTTGGCGGTGATGCGTGATCTGGGCAAGAATGGCCGCATCGTCGGCGGCACCATCAAGTTCAAAGGCCGCGATCTGACCCATATGGGCGACGAAGAGCTACGCCACATTCGCGGCTCTGAAATCGCGATGATCTACCAAGAGCCGATGGCCTCGCTGAACCCCGCGATGAAGATCGGCGCGCAACTGGCCGAAGTGCCGATGATCCATCAGGGCATGGCCAAGGACGAGGCGTGGAAACTCGCGCGTCAAATCGTCGCCGACGTGCGCCTGCCCGACCCCGACCGTATTCTGCAAGCCTATCCGCATCAGCTTTCGGGTGGCCAGCAACAGCGCATCGTTATCGCAATGGCGCTGATGTCGAAACCCGCCCTTCTGATCCTCGATGAGCCGACCACCGCCTTGGATGTGACTGTTGAGGCCGGCATCGTCGATCTGGTCAAGGACTTGGGCCATAAATACGGCACCTCGATGCTGTTTATCTCCCACAACCTTGGCCTGATCCTCGACGTTTGTGATCGCCTCTGCGTGATGTATTCCGGCGAGGCGGTGGAAACCGGCAACGTGATCGAAGTCTTCGACAAGATGCGCCACCCCTATACCCAAGCCCTGTTCCGCTCGATCCCGCTGCCGGGGGCTGACAAGAACAGCCACCCCCTCGTCGCCATTCCTGGCAACTTCCCGCTGCCGCATGAGCGGCCAAAGGGCTGCAATTTCGGCCCACGCTGCGACTACTTCCAAGACGGCCGCTGCAACGCCGCCGAAGTGCCGATGTTCCCGGTGCCGGGCGATGACCGTCACGCCACCCGCTGTATCAAATGGACCGAGATCGACTGGGACGCCCCCATGACCTTGAAGGCCAGCAAGCCCAAGACCCCGATCGGCAAAGTGGTGCTGAAGATGGAGGATCTGAAGAAATACTATTCCGTCTCCTCGGGCGGCTTTGGCAGCGGCACGACGAAAGTGGTGAAGGCCAATGAAACCCTGTCGTTTGAGGCCCGCGAAGGCGAAACCCTCGCCATCGTCGGCGAATCTGGTTGCGGCAAATCCACCTTCGCCAAGGTGCTGATGGGGCTGGAAACCGCGACGTCGGGCTCGATCCTACTGTTCGATGAAAACGTGCAATCTACCCCGATCCAGCAGCGCAACACCGATACAGTGTCCTCGGTGCAGATGGTGTTCCAGAACCCATTCGACACCCTGAACCCCTCGATGAATGTCGGCCGCCAGATCATCCGCGCCTTGGAGATTTTCAAGCAGGGCAAGTCGGACGAGGAACGCCACGCCCGGATGCTGGAACTGCTCGATCTGGTGAAACTCCCCCGCGCCTTTGCCGAGCGGATGCCGCGTCAGTTGTCGGGCGGGCAAAAGCAGCGCGTCGGCATCGCGCGGGCGTTTGCGGGCGGGGCCAAGGTTGTGGTCGCCGATGAACCTGTCAGCGCGCTTGATGTGTCGGTGCAAGCCGCCGTCACCGACCTTCTGATGGATATTCAGCGCGAGAACAAAACCACCCTCTTGTTCATCAGCCATGACCTTTCCATCGTGCGCTACCTGTCTGACCGGGTGATGGTGATGTATCTCGGCCATGTGGTGGAAATGGGCACCACCGATCAGGTGTTCCAGCCGCCCTACCACCCCTATACCGAGGCTTTGCTGTCCGCCGTGCCGATCGCCGACACCAAAGTGATTCGCAAGCGCATCGTGCTGGAAGGCGATATTCCGTCGGCGATGAACCCGCCCCCCGGCTGCCCGTTCCAGACCCGCTGCCGTTGGAAAAGCCAAGTGCCAGGTGGGCTGTGTGATATCGAGATGCCGCCGATGCGGACGCTGGCGGGCGGCCATCAGATCAAATGCCACCTGAGCGACGAATTGCTGGCCTCGATGGAGCCGGTGATCAAAATCGCGGCGGAGTGATTGAACGGAGCGGTGGGGTAAAACCCCACCTACGCTGCTTTGGATCGGCTTTCGCGCCTCACCACGCGTGGATGCCTCCGGCGGGGATATTTAAGCCAATGTGAAATGCTAAGCCATTCATCTTGGCTTAAATATCCCCTGCGGAGCGTTCTACGCGTAAACCAGCGCGGTGCTTACAAACTCGGCCCCGGCGCGATCTTGCTGCCGTCCGAGAATCGCGACAGCCGGAAGCGCGTCAGATCGTGCACCTCGGTCTTGCCTGCCACCAGATCAGCCACCACCCGCCCCATGCCGGGGCCGATGCCAAAGCCGTGGCCGCTCATCCCTGTGGCAATCACCAGACCGGGAATCGCTGCAACCCGGTCGATGACGGGGACCACGTCGGGCATAGTGTCGATCATCCCAGCCCAGACGGCTTTCAGTTTCGGGCGACCCAATTCCGGCAGCGCTTTGGCGAAATTGTCCTGCACATCCGACAGGGCTTTCATATTCGGGCTTGGGTTCAACACCCGGAGACGTTCAAACGGTGATACCTGATCGGCCTGCCATTTGCGCCTTGTTCCCCAAGCATCCGGGTAATCTTTCGGCGCCGCCGGGCGAAATTTGGTCGAGGTGAAATCCTTTTTCAGCACTGGTATATAGGCCCACATATGCCGGAAAGCATCCGGGCCGTTGAAGAAATCATGGCTGGCCCCCGGTGCAATCGTATAGCCGCCATCCAAACGGCGGCGGAAGGCAAAGCGGTCGTCGGCCACATCACCGGCATAGACTTCGGGCATCGTCTCGGTCGCGGCCACGCTTGCCAGCACCGCCAGTTGCGGAATGGTCACGCCCTCGGCGCGCAGGAACAGCGACGACCACGCGCCGCCCGCCACCACCACCTGATCGCAGGCGATGCGGCCCTTTTCGGTATAAACCCCGGTAATCCGCCCGCCAGCCCGGTCCAGACGCCGCACGGCGCAATCCTCGATCAGCACCGCGCCGCGCGCGACAGCACCTTCCGCCAGCATTGGCACCGCCACCCAAGGCTCGGCCCGCGCATCGGAGGGCGTCAGCAAGCCGCCAACCCATGGCGCTTCGGCACCTTTGATCGCCGCTTGCACCTGCCCCGGCGTCTGCATCATGGTGTCCAGACCGTGGGCTTTGGCATGAATAAGCCAATCGGCAAAGCCCTGCATTTCGGCCTCGGATCGGGCGAGATACATCACCCCTTCCTGTCGAAACCCCAAGCCCGCGCCGAACTCTTGCGACAGGGATTTCCAGATCCGCAGCGATTCGATCATGATCGGCAACTCGCCCAGATCGCGGCCTTGCTGCCTGATCCAACCCCAGTTGCGGCTGCTTTGCTCGCCGGCAATCCGGCCCTTTTCGCAGAGCACAACCTTCAATCCGGCCTCGGCCAGATGCCACGCCGTCATGACGCCAATCACACCACCGCCCAGCACCACCACATCGCAGGCGGCGGGTAACGCACTGGTGAAGCGCGGTTTATTGGCCTCGGAAATCGGAAATCGCATCAGGCGAGTTCCTTCAACAGGCCCTGCATAAAGCGCAATCCGGCGTCCCATTCCGACAGTTCCAGATATTCATCGACCTGATGCGCTTGCGCGATATCGCCGGGGCCGCAGACCACCGCCGAATAGCCCGCCTCTTGGAATTGCCCGGCCTCAGTGCCGTAAGATACCACGCCAGTGCTGTTATCACCCGTGAGTTGCCGCACCAGATGTTCGGCAGCGCCGTCGATTTCAGGTTTCAACCCCGGCACGCCGAAAAACTTTTCCAGATGCACGCCAGCTTCGGGCCGCACGGCTTTCAGCGCTGCGTCCAAGCGGGCGGCTTCGGTCTCAAACTCAGCCGCCAACGCGTCAATATCCTCACCAGGAACCACCCGCATCTCGACGGCAAATGTGCAATCGCCAGCCGTGATGTTATGCGCGGTGCCGCCTGCAATCATGCCGACATGCAACGTGGTGAACGGCGGATAGAAGGTCGCAGCTACGGCGGAGGCCGGGCGGGCCTGAATTTCAGCGTTCTTGGCATTGACCCAAGCGATCAGCCGCGCGCCCTCCATAATCGCCGAGACGCCGTAAGGCAGCAGCGAGGAATGCACCTCAAACCCCTTCACATGCACATGATAGCCAGTGCCGCCCTTGTGGCCGTGGATCAGCTTCATGCCGGAAGGCTCGCCGATCACCGCAGCTGAGGCTTGCGGCAACACGCCCTGCATCGCGGCGATCATCGGCGGAGCGCCGGTGCAGCCGAGTTCCTCGTCATAAGACAGCGCCAGTTGCAAAGGACGGCTGACCCCTTGCTTGTGCGCCCGCACCAAAGCCCAGACCGATTGCGCCACATAGCCCTTCATGTCGCAGGTGCCGCGCCCGTAAAGCCGCCCGCCGCGTTCCGTCACCACCCAAGGGTCCGACGACCACGCCTGACCATCCACCGGAACCACATCGGAATGGCCCGACAGTACCACGCCGCCCGCTTCCCACGGCCCGACATGCGCGAACAAGGCGGCTTTCGTGCGATCTTCATTCCAATGCCGATGCGAGGCGATGTCATGGCTGGCGAGATAGCCTTCCAGCCAATCAATCAGATCGAGATTGCTGCCGCGACTCACCGTCGGGAAGCCGACGAGGTGGTCCAGCACTTGACGCGGCGTCAGTTCGATCATTTCTAGCCCCCATATGTTGTGGGCGAAGGTGGCCTTGGCCACCGCCCCTGTCAATCCCAGCAAAATGCCGTCCAAACGCTACAAATCGCCGGAAAAACAATCTGTATCGCGGCGAAAATTCAGGATTGATAGCTAAGACGAAATCGTCAAGACTTGGCGTTACAACTGGGGCGGCAGCGACTGACCCCGGACAAAAATAAAGAATAACAACGACCTGGGGAGTTACATATGCCCGATAGGGCCGCGCCCGTCCTTGATGTGAAGGGGCTGAAAACCGTATTCCGCACCCGTGGAGGCGAGATTCACGCCGTCAATGATGTCAGCTTCCATTTGGAACGCGGTGAACTTTTGGGCGTTGTCGGCGAAAGTGGTTCTGGCAAGTCAGTGACCATGATGTCGCTGATCGGTTTGCTGCCCTCGCCGCCCGCAGAAATCCGCTCAGGCTCGGTGATGTTGGGCGATCTTGATCTGCTAAAGATCACGCCGGAGCAGCTGCGCAATGTGCGCGGCGACAAGGTGGGCTTTATCTTTCAAGACCCGATGACCAGCCTGAACCCGGTGTTCAACATCGGCTTTCAGATTGCCGAACCCCTGCGCCGCCACATGGGCATGAACAAAGCGCAGGCCAAGGCGCGGGCGGTGGAGCTGTTGGAACTGGTCGGTATCCCCGATGCCGCCAAGCGGTTGGGCGATTATCCGCATCAGTTTTCCGGTGGGATGCGGCAGCGGGTGATGATCGCGATTGCTTTGGCCTGCGATCCTGACGTTTTGATCGCGGATGAGCCGACCACAGCGCTGGATGTAACCATTCAGGCGCAGATCCTTGAATTGGTGAAGGAGTTGCGGGTTAAACTCGGCATGGCGATCATCTGGATCACCCATGATCTGGGGGTGATCGCCGCCATCGCTGATCGGGTGATGGTGATGTACGGCGGCCAGATCGTCGAGCAGGCCCCGGTGAAAGACCTGTTTGCCAACCCGCAGCACCCCTACACGCGGGCGCTTTTGAAAACCATTCCGTCGCTGACCGGCGTGCGCGAAAAGCGGTTGCAGGTGATCGAAGGCCAGCCGCCGATCATGACCACCGCCCCCAGTGCATGCGCTTTCCGTGCCCGCTGCACCCATGCCTTTGACCGCTGTGAGGTGGAAAACCCCAAGCGCCACGGCATTGACCGGCTGCCCTTGGGCCAAGGCCATGATGTCGCCTGCCATTGGGTCGCAGCACCCGTCTCAGCGGAGACTGCCCATGTTTGATGCCGCTACCGCACCGCTGGTTCAGGTTGACGGACTAAAGATGTATTTCCCGATCTATTCCGGCATCCTGCGCCGCCACACCGGCAATGTGAAAGCGGTGGATGGCGTGTCGTTCGACATTCAGGCCGGCGAGACGCTTGGCCTAGTGGGCGAATCTGGCTGCGGTAAATCTACCGTGGGCCGGGCGCTTTTGCGGCTCTATGAGCCAACCGCGGGCGCTGTGGTGATTGAGGGCGAGGATATTGCCAAGCTTACGCCGGAAGCTTTGCGCCGCAAACGGCCAACGATGCAGATGGTGTTTCAAGATCCCCAGGCCAGCCTGAACCCCCGGATGACTTTGGCCGATATTATCTCGGAACCCTTGATCGAGCATACCAATTGGAACGCCGACCGCCGCCTTGAACGGGTCTATGAGTTGATGGATGCCGTCGGGTTGAACCGCCGTTTCGCCAACCGCTTCCCGCATGAATTCTCCGGCGGGCAGCGTCAGCGCATCGGTATCGCCCGAGCTTTGGCCTTGAACCCGAAGTTTATCGTCTGCGATGAACCCATCGCCGCGCTGGATGTGTCGATCCAAGCGCAGGTGGTCAACCTGTTGGAAGATCTACAAGAAAAGCTTGGGCTGACCTATCTGTTCATCAGCCACGACCTTTCCATGGTCCGCCATATCGCCGACCGGGTGGCGGTGATGTATCTGGGCCGCATCGCCGAACTTAGCCCCCGCGATGCCTTGTTCGCCAAGCCGCTGCACCCCTATGCCGAGGCTTTGCTGTCAGCGGTGAATGAACCTGATCCTTCGCTGGCCCGCCGTCCCCGCATTATCCTCAAAGGTGATGTGCCCTCGCCAGCTCGGCCCCCGAAAGGCTGCAACTTTTCCACCCGTTGCCCAAAAGCCTTCGCGCGCTGCCATGAAGAAAAACCCGAATTGCAAGAGGTTGAACCGGGCCGCCACGTCGCCTGCTTCCTCTACGCCAGCCAAACCGGATCAACCGGAACACTTGAGGCCAAAGAGCACATTCAACAAGGAGAGTATAAATGAAGCTGAAAACAGCCCTTCTCGGGGCGGCCTGCGCGCTGTCTTTCGCGCCCGCCGCTTTCGCAGATCGTGGCACCGATGGCGAGGTGAAGTTCACCTTCCCGCAGGCGGTCTCGATCATGAACCCGTTCCTGTCCTCGGGCACCAAGGACGTCTATGCGGCCTCTCTGGTGCTGGAGCCGCTGGCGGGCTTTGACGCCGATGGCGTTATCATCCCGAAACTTGTTACCGAAATCCCAACACTGGAAAACGGCGGCATCTCGGCCGATCTGACCAGCATCACTTGGAAGCTGCTGCCCGATCTGAAATGGTCGGATGGCTCGCCCGTCACCGCCGATGACGCCGTGTTCACCGCGGCTTACTGCATGGACCCGGCAGGCGGCTGCGCGCAGCTTTCCAAGTTCGATGGCGTGGCGAAGGTTGAGGCTGTCGATGCCTCGACCGTGAAAGTTACCTTCACCGGGCCAAAACCGAACCCCTACACCGCTTTCGTGGGCGCGCTGTCGCCGATCCTGCAAAAGGCACAATTCGCGGCCTGCCAAGGTGCTGCTGCCCCGACCTGCACCGATCCGAACAACATGCCCATCGGCACCGGCCCGTTCAAAGTCACCGGCTTTACCGTCAATGACACCGTGACCTTGGCGATGAACGAAAACTACCGCGATCCGGCGAAACCGGCGTTTGCTTCCGCTGTGATCAAAGGCGGCGGCGATGCTGAAGGTTCGGCACGCGCCGTGATGGAAACCGGCGAGTTCGACTACGCCTGGAACACGCAAATTCCGCCCGACAGCCAAGCCTCGATGACCGCCGCTGGTAAAGGTGAGTTCGTGGTGGCCTTCGGCACGCTTGTCGAGCGCATCGAGATGAACATGACCGACCCCGATCCGGCATTGCCGGAGGGCGAGCGTGCGACCGCAAAGCACCCCCACCCGATCCTGTCCGATATCAAGGTGCGCACCGCTTTGTCGAAAGCCATCGACCGTCAGATCCTGTCGGATGTAGGCTATGGCGCAGGCGGCAAGCCGACCTGCAACGTGGTCCCCGCGCCGGACGCTTGGGCCTCGGACAACACCGGTTGCATCGCGCAGGATATGGAAGGCGCGAAGAAACTGCTGGATGAGGCAGGCTGGGTTCCCGGTGCCGATGGCATCCGTGAGAAAGACGGCAAGAAGCTGCACATCCTCTATCAATCCACCGTCAACCCGATCCGCCAAGACTTCCAAGCCTTGGTCAAAGACTGGTGGACCGAGCTGGGTGTGGATGTTGAGCTGAAAGCCATCGACCCGTCGGTGTTCTTCGGCGGTGATGCAGGCTCGCCCGACACGTTCCAGAAGTTCTATGCCGATGTTGAGATGTATGCCAACAACTCGGACGGCACCGATCCGGAAACCTATCTCTCGCAATACCAATGCGTGAACGCGCCTTCGCCTGAGAACCAATGGCAGGGTGAGAACATGAACCGCTACTGTGACCCGGCCTATGATGCCAAGGTCAAGGTTCTGACCACCACGGTTGATGTGGCCGAGCGTCAGAAAATCGCCAAGGAACTCAACGACATGGTGACGAAAGACTCGATGACCGTGATCCCGTTGGTGCACCGCGGCACCTTGTCGGCCCATTCCAACACCCTTGGCGGCGTGAAAATCAACGCTTGGGATTCGGAAATGTGGAACGTCGCAGACTGGTTCCGCGTGAAGTGATCTGAAATCGGCGGGGCCTGTGATTGGCCCCGTCCCCTTCGGGCATGTGCTGCGAACCCCGCTGCGTTCTCGATGGCCTCACCCCTTACCCCCTCTCCACCGCCCTCGCTGTCCTCCACCTGCTCGTTCCACCCCTCTCAGCGCTTTCCCTTTCGCGAGCACCCTCACCCCCTACCCCTCTCCTCCACCCTCACCCCCTCCCCCCAAGATCTGACCAAAGGCGTCGCCGCGTATGCTCACCTTCACGCTCCGCAGGTTATTACTGGCCATCCCGACGCTTTTCGTCATCTCTTTGGTGATCTTTCTGCTGGTCGATCTCGCCCCCGGCTCGCCGATGTCGGAAATCCCGCTGACCGTCCCGCCCGACGTGCGCCGCAAAATGATTGAGGCTTTGGGCGCAGATCAGCCCGTGTTCGTGCGCTATGTGCTGTGGCTGCGGCAGTTCTTTTGGGTGGAACCTGCCACTTTGTTCGACGGTTGGTTCGGCACCAACTGGGCGGGCGGTGAGCAGCGCATCCTGTCATGGCAATCGCGCGCGCCGGTGTTCACCATCATCGGTCAGCGTATCCCGCAGACCCTGACCGTGATCGGCACCGCTTATCTTGTCGGCATTCTGATCGCTCTGCCGATCGGCATCTATTCTGCCTACCGTCAATATTCGCTGTTCGACCAGTTGGGCACGCTGTTCGCGATGATTGGCTTTTCGGTGCCGACGTTCTTTTCCGGCACCCTGATCATCATCATCTTCGCCGTCACTTTGGGCTGGTTTCCGACCAAGTATGACACCAACCTGCATGTCACTGACTGGGCGAGTTTCGTCAAGCAACTGCAACAAATGGCGATGCCGGTGATGACTTTGGGTCTGGCGAATGCCGCCGTGATCAGCCGCTATATGCGATCATCTATGCTCGACAATATGGGGATGGATTACGTCCGCACTGCGCGGGCCAAGGGCATGTCTGAACGCGTCGTGGTGCTGAAACATGTGCTGCGCAACTCGATGATCCCGGTGGTCACGGTGATCGCTTTGGGCATCCCCTCGATTTTCGGCGGCGCGATTATCACCGAAAACCTATTCGGCGTGAATGGCATCGGCGCCGCGCTGATCGGCGCGATCCATGCCTCTGACCTGCCAATGGTGCAAACCCTCGCCTTCATCTTCGCCGTGCTGATCGTCAGCTTCAACCTGATTGCCGATGTGCTTTACGGCTTGCTCGACCCAAGGATTCGCTATGACTGAGGTGATCACCGCCATCGAGAAACCCGAAAGTGCGCTGCGCGCGATCTGGCACCAATTTCGCACCCACAAGGGCGCGGTGTTCGGCCTTATCGTGCTGTCCTTGCTGATCATCGCCGTGGTGATCGGCCCCTACCTGTGGCACCCCGAGAAGCTGACGGTGGTTGAGGCGCTGAAATCCAAGAACAAGGGCCCCAGCCTGCGCTTCCCGCTTGGCACCGATCAGTTAGGCCGCGACATGCTGCAACGGATGATTGCAGCGGGCAAAGTGTCGTTGGCCGTGGGCTTTGTCGCCATGATGATCGCCATCATTTTCGGCACCTTGATCGGCGTGCTGGCAGGCTACTACCGCCGCTTGGACGGCCCGCTGATGCGGCTGACGGATATGTTTCTGGCCCTGCCCTTGGTGCCGCTGCTACTGGTGATCATGATGCTGTTCCGCGACCGCACCGCGAGCATCCTTGGCCCGGAACTCGGCGCGTTTACCCTGATCGTGTTCGCCATCGGCATCACCTCATGGATGCAAGCCGCCCGCATCGTGCGCGGCGAGGTGTTGGCGCTGAAGGAACGCGAATATGTCCTCGCCGCGCGCTCCATCGGTTCGGCTTCAAGACGCATCATCACAAGGCACATCCTGCCCAACGTCGTCTCGCCGGTGATGGTCGCCGCCACCTTGGGCATTGCTGAGGCAATCATCACCGAATCCGTACTGTCCTTCCTTGGCCTTGGCTTCCCGCCAGATTTCCCAACATGGGGCCGGTTGCTGTTCGATGGGCTCAGCTACATGCAGGTCTACCCCGAGCGGGTGATCTGGCCCGGCCTTGCGATCTCGTTGACGGTGCTCTCGGTGAACTATATCGGAGACGGATTGCGCGACGCTTTGGACCCGCGCATCCGGGGGCGCTGATATTCTATGAAGTTACTGTTGATCCACACTGGCGGCACCATTGGCATGGTGGCGACGCCGACAGGTTTCGCGCCCGCTGAAGGCGTGATTGAGGCCGCCTTGGCCGATCTGGGCGCAAGCCATGTCACGCTGCTGCCCTTGCTGCCGCTGATTGATTCTTCGCAAGCGACGCCCGCCGATTGGAACCGCATCGCGGCAGCGATCTTCGACAATCACAGCGATTACAATGGCTTCATCGTCACCCATGGAACGGATACGCTTGCTTTCACCGCAAGCGCTTTGTGCTTTGCACTGGCAGGCCTGAAACGCCCGGTGATCCTGACCGGGGCGATGCGCCCGCTGACGGTGGAGAAATCGGACGGGGTGCAGAACCTGTCCGACGCGCTGAAAGCCGCCGAAACCGCCCCGCCCGGCATCTGGGTGCAGTTCTCAGGCCAACTGCTGCACGGCACGAGGGTACGCAAAGCCCATAGCTCTGCGCTGGATGCTTTCACCGCCAGCCGCAGCGCGGTCCCGCCGCTGCAACCCGGCAAAACCCCCAGCTTCACCGCCTACAAGCCCGCCGAGATCGGCATTCTCAGCATGGCCCCCGGCCAGTCCGAAGCGTACCTCGCCCATGCCCTAACCACCCTCGATGCCGTGGTGCTGCGGGTGTTCGGCGCGGGCACCATTCCCGAAACCCCCGCCCTGCGCGCAGGCCTACTCGCCGCGCAAGCCCGCAACACGCCCGTAATCGCGATCAGCCAATCCCCCAAGGGCGGCATCGCTTTGGGCACCTATGCCGCTGGAAATCTGCTGCTGGAGGCGGGTGTGATCGACGGCCGCGATATGACCCCCGAGGCCGCCTATACCAAACTTGCACATGTGCTGAGCCTGCCTGCAGACCAGCGCCAAGCCGCCCTCGCCCGCACGCTCTGCGGTGAGGTCAGTGCATCCCGGCCTTGATCCGCCGAAGCGCGCCCCACACGCCCAGCACCACCAAGGGCGTCAGCACCGCCATCGCGACGCCTTTGGACACTGCAAGCCCCTCGATCAGCGGATAGGCGACATAACCCGCCAAAGACACCGCGTAATAGCTGATCGCCACCACCGACAGCCCCTCGACGGTGTGCTGCAAGCGCAGGGCCAGATCCGCGCGCCTATCCATGCTTTCCAGCAGCTTCTGGTTCTGCGCCGAACGCTCGACATCGACCCGCGTGCGCAGCAATTCCGCCGCCCGTTGCGCCCGCTCCGCCATCGAGCCCAGCCGCGCCTCGGCAGATTTCACCGTCCGCATCGCCGGATCATAGCGCCGCATCATGAACTCGCCAAAGGTTTGCCGTCCCTGCACGCGCTCCTCACGCAGGGCCGAAATCCGCTGGTTCACAATCGCCTCATAGGCCCCGGTCGCGCCGAACCGGAAGCTATGCTGCACCGCCAGAGACTCCAATTCCGCCGAAATCGCCAGCAATTCATGCAAAGCCGCTTCCGCAGGCCGCGACACCCCGTCCAAGCCTGAAACCAAAGCTGACAGCCGTGGATCCAAAGCGTTCAGCCGCCCCGTCAGCCCGCGCGCCCGCATCAGCCCCAGCATCGACATGGCGCGATAGGTCTCAACCTCGCACAAACGCTGCACAATCCGGCCAATCCGCCGCGCACCTGCCTCGGGGCGCACGAACACCGCAAAGCGCATGTTGCCCGCCGGATCAATCCGAAAATCCCCGGCGATCAGCGCAGCACCATCCACCACCCGTGCCACCGCAAGGCTTTCGGGCACGAACCATTCCTCTAGCTTGGCGAGCATGGCGGCCTCGTCCTCCATTATCTCCACCCGGATCAGCACCGCCGCCACCCGCTTGCCGGGGGCCGCCTCAACCCAATCCTCAGGAAAAACCTCCATCTCGGCAGGGTCAAACGCCCGCGCCGACAGCACCGGCGTGAAGGCGGAATAGGTGACGAACTCGGTATGGCTCTCCCATTTCACATCCGCCCGCCCCAAAGGCCCCGAGAAATGCGTCGCATCGGGCTGCGGATGCGCCGATCCATTGCGGTCCAGCAGGGCGAGCAAATGCGCACGGTCTGCCCCCCGGTCGCGGTTTTGCGCCTCAACGGGTTCCTTGATCGCGATATAGGCCGCCACACAGGGGGCAGCCAATGCCGGGAAAGGACGCGCGTGCAACTCGTTGACCAAAGCATAGCGCAGGGGGTGATCGGTGGTCATAGTTAAGCCTTACGTCAGTAGAGGTGACCCATTTGGGCGCGTCCGCGCCACGAGGGCCAGCATTTTCGCAGAATACCGGGGTATGCACCCACGCTGTTGCAGAAAAGCAAAACCCCGGCACAAAGGCCGGGGCTTCATGGGTAGGGTGCGTGCTTGCACGCACCTTGCTCAATCAATCATCGGCAACAACGCGTCCAACGACTTCTTCGCATCACCATAGAACATCCGGGTGTTCTCTTTATAGAACAATGGGTTCTCGATCCCCGAATAGCCGGTGCCTTGGCCCCGCTTGCTGACAAACACCTGCTTTGCCTTCCAGCATTCCAACACCGGCATCCCGGCGATGGGGCTATTGGGATCTTCCTGCGCCGCCGGGTTAACGATGTCATTCGAGCCAATCACGATCGCCACATCCGTCGTCGGGAAATCCTCGTTGATCTCGTCCATCTCCATGACGATATCGTAAGGCACCTTCGCTTCGGCCAAGAGCACGTTCATATGCCCCGGCAAACGCCCCGCAACCGGGTGAATGGCAAAGCGCACGGTCTTGCCCGCCGCCCGCAGCTTCCGCGTCAACTCGCTGACCGATTGCTGCGCCTGCGCCACCGCCATGCCGTACCCCGGAATGATGATAATGCTGTCCGCATCGTTCAAAGCCGCCGCAACCCCTTCGGCATCAATCGCCACCTGTTCGCCGGTGACTTCCATCGCCGGGCCCGTGGTGCCGCCAAAGCCGCCCAAGATCACCGAAATGAACGAACGGTTCATCGCTTTACACATGATATAGCTTAGAATTGCACCAGATGAGCCCACCAGCGCGCCCACCACGATCAGCAAATCGTTCGACAGCGAGAACCCAATCGCCGCCGCCGCCCAACCTGAATAGCTGTTCAGCATCGACACCACGACCGGCATATCCGCGCCGCCGATGCCCATGATCAGATGATACCCGATGAACAGTGCCGCCACGGTCATGCCCAGCAGCGCCAAGGTCGATCCGGTTTGCAGATACACCACCAGCAGCACCAGCGACACAATCGCCGCCGTCGCATTCAGCAAATGCCCGCCCGGCAGCTTTTTCGCCTTGCCGTCAACCTTGCCCGCCAGCTTGCCAAAGGCGACCACCGAGCCGGTAAACGTCACCGCCCCGATGAACACGCCCAAGAACGTTTCCACCCGCAGGATCGACACCTCGACCCCGGATTTATGCGCGATGACCGCCGCAAAACCATCCAGCAACGCCCGTGCAGCCTCATCCAAGCCACCAACCCGCACCATCTCGATATGGGTGTTATAGCCGATGAACACCGCAGCCAAACCAACCAGCGAGTGCATCGCGGCGACCAACTGCGGCATCTCGGTCATCTGCACGCGCTGCGCGACAACCCAGCCAATTGCACCGCCTGCTGCAATCATAACCAGCGAAATCAACCAGTTACTCGCCCCCGGCCCATACAAAGTCGCTGCAACCGCCAGCGCCATGCCGACGATGCCGTACCAGACCGCGCGCTTCGCACTCTCCTGCCCCGACAACCCGCCGAGCGATTGAATGAACAAAACGGCTGCGACCACATAGGCCGCCGTGGTGAATCCATATTCCATATGCCCGCTCCCTTACGACTTCTGGAACATGGCAAGCATGCGCCGGGTGACCATAAAGCCACCGAAAATGTTGATCCCCGCCATGAACACCGCAAGCGCCGCCAGCACCATCACCAGCCAACTGCCTGAGCCGATCTGCATCAGCGCGCCCAAGATGATGATCGAGGAAATCGCATTGGTGATCGCCATCAGCGGCGTGTGCAAAGAATGGCTGACGTTCCAGATTACCTGTACGCCGACATAAACCGACAGCACGAACACGATAAAATGCGACATGAACGCCGCAGGCGCATAAAGCCCCGCGAGCAGGATCAACCCGCCGCCGATCACCAACATCCCAACCTGACTACGGGTCTGCGCCTTGAACGCCACCACCTCTGCGGCGCGCTTTTCGTCATGGGTCAATTCCTTGACCTTTTCCTTCGGCTTTTGCACCGCAATCGCCGCGATTTTCGGCGGCGGTGGCGGGAAGGTGATCTCGTGATCTTTGGCGACGGTCGCGCCCCGGATCACGTCATCACCCATATTGTGATCAATCACACCGTCTTTCTTTGGTGTAAGATCGGTCAGCATGTGCCTGATATTGGTGGAATAAAGCGTCGAGGCCTGTGCCGCCATCCGGCTGGGGAAATCGGTGTAGCCAACAATCGTCACACCGTTATCCGACACGATCTTCTGATCCATCACCGTCAGATCGCAGTTGCCGCCCCGCTCGGCGGCCAAATCCATCACGACCGAACCCGGCTTCATCATCGCCACCATATCGGCGGTCCACAGCTTCGGCGCGGGCCGTCCTGGGATCAGCGCGGTGGTGATCACGATGTCCATCTCGGGGGCCAACTCGCGGAACTTCGCCAGTTGCTTGGCCGCAAAGGCCGGGCTAGAGGGCGCCGCGTAACCGCCCGTCGCAGCCCCATCGGGCAATTCGCTGGCATCAAACTCCAGATACACAAAAGACGCGCCCATCGACTCGATCTGCTCGGCCACTTCTGGGCGCACGTCAAACGCATGCACAATCGCGCCCAAAGACACCGAGGTGCCAATCGCCGCCAACCCCGCCACGCCCGCGCCCACAACCAGCACCTTCGCCGGGGGAACCTTGCCCGCCGCCGTCACCTGCCCGGTGAAAAACCGCCCGAAGTTCGATCCCGCCTCAATCACCGCGCGATAACCCGCGATATTCGCCATCGACGACAAAGCGTCCATCTTCTGCGCGCGGCTGATCCGCGGCACCATATCCATCGCCACCACGGTCGCGCCGCGCGCCTTGACGATTTCCAGCAACTCCGGGTTCTGTGCAGGCCAGAACATCGAGATCAACGTCTGGCCTTCCCGCAAAGCCTGCGCCTCGGCAACTTCCGGCCCACGCACCTTCACCAGCACGTCGGCGGCGGCAACCACATCGGCAGCCGAGGCGAGCACCTCAACCCCTGCCTTGGCATAAAGCGCGTCGGAAAACCCCGCCTTCGTCCCCGCCCCGGCCTGAATGACGCAAGTATGCCCCAGTTTCACCAGTTGCAGCGCCGAATCCGGGGTCATCGCCACCCGGTTCTCGCCTGCAAAAATCTCGCTCAACGCACCTATTTTCACTGTGTTCCCCCGTAGTTTGCGCGGTTCAAGGAGCAACCGTGACCGCCAAATCCCCGCCGAGCCTTAACATTGAAGTTCAAGAGTTCAACGCCTGATTGCCGCTTCCGGCGAAAAACCTGTCGGCAATAAGCGATTGCGGCGCGAAAACCCACAGCGGCGACGGCGCAAAGGTCGATTTTTCCGCATCAAGACAGAAGCACAGACATTTTTCCCGAATGCGGTTATGTCGGCAATATCAACGGCATAGGCCTTAGAATCATTGATAGCGCAAACATGGACGTTTCCTCGTGCTGCGCATCTCCCCGCAAATCATTTCAAGCTTGAAATTTTAACCATCCTCGGCTATTGCCTCGCGCAAAGCAAACCTGCAACCTGCTCGAAACAGAGGCCGCCATGACCGATTTCGCCACCACCAAAGCCCAGTTCCAGCTGCCTGCGGGCATGATCTATCTGGACGGCAACTCGCTGGGCCCCCTGCCGCGCGCAACCGCCGCTCGGGTGGCGCAGACGGTCGAGGCTGAATGGGGCGATTTGCTGATCACCGCTTGGAACAAGGCGGCGTGGATGGACAAACCGATGCGCGTCGGCGACCGCATTGCGCGGCTGATCGGGGCCGAGGCTGGCCATGTGGTGATGGGCGACACTTTGTCGATCAAGGTCTATCAGGCGCTTGCCTCGTGTTTGGAGATGAACCCGACCCGGAAAGTGATCCTGTCCGACACCGGCAACTTCCCCTCTGATCTCTACATGGCCGAGGGGCTCTGCCGCACCTTGGGCAACGGCTACACGCTGAAAACCGTCGCCCCCGAGGACGTTCTGGACGCAATCGACGACAGCGTGGCCGTCACCATGATCACCGAAGTCGATTACCGCACCGGACGCCGTCACGACATGGCCGCGATCACCGCCCGCGCCCACCAGCATGGCGCGCTCACCATCTGGGATCTGGCGCACTCCGCAGGGGCCTTCCAAGTCGAACTGGCCAAATGCAACGCCGACTTCGCGGTCGGCTGCACCTATAAATACCTCAACTCCGGCCCCGGCGGCCCGGCGTTTATCTACGTCGCCCCCCGCCATGCCGATACCGCCCGCCCGGCGCTTTCGGGCTGGCAAGGCCACGCCGCGCCCTTCGCCTTCGATCTCGACTACCGCCCCGCAACCGGGGCCGAACGGATGCGCGTCGGCACCCCGCCGATCCTGCAACTGGCAGCGCTAGAGGCCTCGCTGGATATCTGGGACACGGTGGATATGCAGGACCTGCGGGCAGCCTCTCTCAAACTACAAGACCAATACATCGCAGGCATTGAAGCCGCCTGCCCCAGCCTGACCCTCGCCACGCCCCGCAACCACCAAGATCGCGGTAGCCAAGTCTCGTTCCGTCACCCCGAAGGCTACGCCATCATGCAAGCCATGATTGCCCGCGGCGTGATCGGCGATTTCCGCGCCCCCGACATCATCCGCTGCGGCTTCACACCCTTGTTCATTGACGCCGCCGACGTTGAAAAGGCGATCAAAATCATCGCCGACATCATGCAAAACAACCTCTGGGACCGCCCAGACTACAAAACCCGCGCGAAAGTCACCTGATGCCTTCGGCTTTCATCTTGGCAAAAATATCCCCGCCGGAGGCTCCTCGGCCCATCGCCGAAGCCTCCGGCGGGGATATTTTGACCAATGTGAAAGCCACAAGTGCAGCCCTCTGCCGCCCCGCTGGCTGGATCGCCCAGTGGCGCACCATTGGCAATCTTTCGGTGCTGAACTGCCAAACTCATTCCTGCGCCTGACGCCCCATTCGGGGAAAACCCAAATGACAGGAGAGAATGACCATGACCCCCAATCCAAAATCTGGCGATCCCAAATCCACCGACGAAAAATCCGGCTGCCCGATACACGCGGCCCCCTACAACCCGGCAACCGAAGGCGCGCAAATGTCGTTCGACGGCCGGATGTCCTACGGCGACTATCTGCACATCGACCAGATCCTATCCGCCCAGCGGCAACTCACCCCGGCGCATGACGAGATGTTGTTCATCATCCAGCACCAAACCTCCGAGCTCTGGATGAAGCTGGCGCTGCACGAGTTGAACGCCGCCCGCCAAACCATCGCCGCAGGCCGCGCGCCGGAAGCGTTCAAGATGCTCGCCCGGATTTCCCGGATTTTTGAGCAGTTGAACAACGCCTGGGACGTGCTGCGCACCATGACGCCGTCGGATTACACCACGTTCCGCGAAGGTTTGGGGCAGTCGTCGGGGTTTCAGAGCTGGCAATACCGCCTGATCGAATACGCCGTCGGCAACCGCAACCTGGCGATGCTGAAACCGCACGCCCACCGCGCCGACCTCACCGCCCTGTTGGAAGCCGAACTCGCCCGCCCCAGCCTGTACGACGAAGCCCTGCGCCACCTCGCTCGCGCGGGCCTGCCGGTGCCCGAAGACGTGCTGAACCGCGATCTGCGCCAGCCTTGGGTGGTGCATGAAGGTGTGCAGCGGGTGTGGGAAACCGTCTACCGCGATCCCACGCAATACTGGCAGGCCTATGAACTGGCCGAGAAACTGGTCGATTTCGAAGATTATTTCCGCCGCTGGCGCTTCAATCATGTGACCACGGTTGAACGCGTCATCGGGTTGAAACGCGGTACAGGTGGAACTGGCGGCGTGAGTTACCTGCGCCGGATGCTGGATGTAGAGCTGTTCCCCGAACTCTGGCATCTGCGCACGACTCTGTAACGGCGCACCATATGCTCGAGCCTGTGGCGCGGCCCTGATGCAAGCAATCCCACGACCTTGTGATTATACATATATTGGAAACAAGGGCTTTGACCTTGCTTTTCAGCTCCACTAGCGTCTTTACAAGAGAATCTGGGCGGCACCTCTCTGCCGCCCCATTTTGTGATAGGCTGACGGATGCGTTTTTTGACGGTTAAACTTCTGGCAGCGACAGCTTTGTCGCTGACACTCGCGGCCTGCGTGCCGGGCACAACCCTTCCCGGAGCGCCCGCCGCTGTCGCACAAGCCCCGGTGCCAACCGACAATGCGCTGCATTATGCGGGCGTCAGCGATGACGGCAAAACTGTGCCGACGGTGCCGGTCGAGAAAGTGCCGCCGGAATTCCAGGTGCAGCAGGTCGATTATACCAGCGCCGAAGCGGTCGGCACCATCATCATCGCGCCGTCAGAGCGCCACCTCTATTATGTCAACGGCAAGAACACCGCGCTGCGCTACGGCATCGCTGTCGGTCGGGCGGGCTTCCAATGGGCAGGCGTCGCCAATATCACCAGCCGCACGCATTGGCCGAAATGGACGCCGCCGCCAGAAATGATCGACCGTCACCCCGAGCTTGCGAAATGGGAAAAGGGCCAGCCCGGCGGGCCGACCAACCCGCTGGGCGCGCGGGCTTTGTATCTGACCACCAATGGGGTGGATTACGGCTACCGCATCCACGGCACACCCGAATGGTTTTCGATCGGCAAAAACGCCTCGTCCGGCTGTATCCGCATGATCAACCAAGACGTGATGGATCTCTACAACCGCGTGCAGGATGGCGCCAAGGTTGTGGTGCTGAACGCCGACGGCAGCTATCCCGACAAACTGAAACTGCCGCCGCCTGCGCCGAAGAAGAAAAAACCCGCACCCGCCCCGGTTGAGGCCGTGGCCCCCGTGCTGAGCGCGACCCCAACCATGCTACCGGGTGCCACGACCTTGCCCGCAGCACCTGCGGCGACAATTACCCCGGCTGAGGCATCGCCTGCCGCAACCGTGGCCCCGGATGCGACCATGGCTCCCGCCGCGACGATGGCCCCTGCGGCAGCGACCACCGCTCCGGCGGCAACTGCTCCAGTGGTTACAGCGCCCGATGCAACCGCTCCCGTGGCGACAACGCCAGCAGTGACCGCTCCGGCAGCGACAACAGCGCCTGCGGTGACGGCTCCAGCCCCTGCCGTCTGCGCCGTGCCCTTGGTCAACGGCCTCTGCCCACAGCCGTAAGCGGAACACCCCAGCCAACAAAAAAACCCGCCTCAGACTGAGGCGGGTTTTTTCATGCTTAGATTTCCGACAGGCTCACAACCACTTATCGTAATCGCTGACCAGCAGATGCGTCGGCGCGACGTCTTCCTCAATATCGGCAAAGCGCCCAATCGGTTCGCGGAACACGTTGTCAGTGACATCGTCGTTCACCGTCGAGACCTCGCCGATCAACACATCACCGCCCTCGCCCCAGAACGCATGCCAATCGCCCGGCATCAGCGTCACAGATTCCCCCGGCGCGAGTTTCAGCTTGTCGCCCGGCTTGTAAGGCCGCTCAATACCATCGCAATGCACCAGCCCACCGCGATCCGCCGCCCAGTTGCCTTTGTCGTCCGAACCATAAAGTTCAACCACCAAAGTCGCCCCGCCCCGGTTGATGATATCCTCGGCCTTAATGACATGGGTGTGCATCGGCGACAGCTGATCCTGCCGCGAAATCAATAGCTTCTCGGCATAGCACATGCCGCCGCCGCGTTGCAGATCAGCGAGTGAGCCGTTGCGCAAGGTGAACAAAAATAGCCCCATCTGATCAAAGCGGCCTTGGCCGTAATCGGTGATGTCCCAGCCACAACGGCCCTCAATCACCCGCGATGCAATCGGTTTATTCGCCTTGAACTCATTCGGCGACCAGTTGGCAAACGGCGGCAAGACAAAGCCATAATGGCGCACCATATCCTCTGCCCCAGCCATAATCTCATTAATACGCGACCGCTTCATCTTCACCCTCCCAAGAATCTGCCCGCAGTATACCGCCAATGTTTGCGCCAACAACGGCAAACCGGGCGCGGAATTCGCGCGAATTCCGGCACGATTTTCGCGCGAAAATCGCCTACGTTAAACGCCGGATCGGTTCATTGTTGCAGAAAATCACAAACTGCCCGGCATTTTCTACCACCGGAAATCCCCGCCGCTTGGCTTCGCTCAGAAATGCCTCACGTCCAATGTAACGCTCGACATCCCGAACCTTACGCCGGACAATCGCGCCACTCATCGCAGCTTGAGAGCCAAACAGCTCCAAGAAAAATTGCTGAGGACTGATCGGGGGCAAAGCGGACATGCAAACATCCTGCCGCGCTTTGGTTAAAAATCCCTAAACGCGCACCGCCCAAGCCCGCACCGCATCACCAAACGCGGTGAACAACGGCCGCGACACCGGATCATTCGCCGCATTCCACTCCGGGTGCCACTGCACCGACAGCGTAAACCCCGGCGCGCCCTGCACATACAAAGCCTCCGGCGTGCCATCCGGTGCCACGCCGTCAATCACAATCCGGCCGCCCACCCGCGCCACACCCTGCCCGTGCAGCGTATTGGTCATCACCTCAGACGCCCCCATCAGCCGCGCAAACACCCCGCCTTCGGTGAATTTCACCACATGGCGGTGCGCGAACACCTCCTCCATCGTGCCATCCGGCGGCATCCGGTGGTTCAACCGCCCCGGCAGATCGCGGATCTCGGGGTAAAGCGAGCCGCCCATCGCCACATTGACCTCTTGAAACCCCCGGCACACACCCAAAAACGGCTGGCCACTTTCCACACAAGCCCGGATCAGCGGCAACGTGATCGCATCACGCCCGCGGTCAAAGGCGCCATGCGCCGGGGTTTCCGGCTCGCCATATTCATCGGGATGCACATTGGGCCGCCCGCCGGTCAACAAAAATCCATCACAGACCGCCATCAGATCAGCGACCGAGACAAACCTAGGATCAGCCGGCACGATAAGCGGCACACAGCCCGCCACCTCCGCCACCGCTTCCGAGTTGATATGCCCGGCGGCATGCACCTCATAGCGCTCATTCATGGTATGGGCGTTGCCGATGATCCCGACAACGGGGCGGCGCGCGGCATTTGACGTAGCGGAGGGCATGACGGGCCTGCATTGCAATTTCACCCTATCATAGCAGCGCCCCCGGCAGGGTGAAGGCCGAAACTCCCCGCAACCGGGCTCCATCCGCAAATCCGCGTGATTTTTAAGCAGACCGCCCGAAACCGTAGCACAACAGCCATCCGCCACAACCGGAACCTATAGTCTCAACCCAAGCCCATCCCCGGCAGAATGTCGCAAACAGGCTGGACCGCCGCAGCCCGCGCCCCTAGACAGAACCAAACGCCCCTCCGGGCAATCCGCTGCAGGACGCCAGACCATGCCCCGCCCGCCCACCGCGCCGCTGATTGGCGTTGCCTTCATGCTGGGGGCGATGGCCAGCCTGCCTTTCATCGACGTGTTCGCCAAGTTCCTCGGCCAGCAAGGCGTGCCGGTGCTGCAAATAGTCTGGGCCCGGCTCAGCGTCGGCGCGCTGGTGGCCCTGCCCTTCGCGCTCAGCCATCGCGGCCCAAAAGGCCTGATCCCCGACCGCCCAGTCTATCACGGATTGCGCGCCACCTTCCTGATCCTCGCCACCTTCTGCTTCTTTCTATCGCTGAAATTCCTGCCGATCGCCGATGCGCTGGCGATCTTCTTCGTGCAGCCGCTGGTGGTTACGGTGCTGTCGGCACTGGTGCTGAAAGAAGCCGTGCCGCGCAACCGCTGGGCCGCCGTCGCCGTGGGCTTTGCGGGCACCTTGATCATCATCCGCCCCGGCTTTGTCGCCCTCAATCCCGGCAGCCTGTTGGCCCTCGCCGCAGGCACCTTCCTTGCGATCTATTTCGTGATGACCCGCCACATCTCGGGCCGCGCCCCCGCCATGGTCACCACCTTCCAAACCAATGCGGTGGGTGCGGTGTTTCTCAGCCTCGCGATGCCCTTCATCTGGCACACTCCAACGCCCGGCCAATGGCTGATGTGCGCAGGCCTCGCTGCTCGCCCCATTGGCTTATACTGAGATGGTGGTCGCCACCGTCGTCGGCTGGTATTTCTTCGGCGATTTCCCCGATTCCCTGACCTTCCTCGGCGTCGCCGTGCTGATCGCCTGCGCGCTTTACATCACGCTGACCGAGCGCAACCGCACCACACCCGATGCGATAGAGCAGCCGTGATTTCTTCATGTAATAGATGAGTTTCTGGCAACAAGATACTGATGTAGAACAACCATATCCGATCATCCAATGCACTTCCGGCTTTCACATTGGCTTAAATATCCCCGCCGGAGGCGCACATCTCCGCAAACACTGCATTAGAATACCATTCCCCCAGCACCATAAACCTGTGCTAGCCCTGCGCCGCCAGATCCAGCCGATACTGCCGCATCCAGTCCGTACTCACCGCATCCGCCAGTTTCGCTACCCCCGGTCGCAAACTGGCCGCGACAGGCTCCACCACGCCCAAAGCCGCACAAATCCGCGCCACCTCTGCCACCGGATCGGCAGCGAGGCTGTCATAGGAAATCCGCAACGGCGCAATGCCCTGCGCTGCAAACCAGTGCAACCAAGCCGCATCGAGCGCCTGCAACTCCGCCACCACCGCCCTGATCCGCGCGAAATCATACCGAGGCTTTTGCGGCGGCGACAGCCGCTCCGCCTCCGACCCATCCGGCCCGATATGCCACAACCCGCTCTGCTCGGCTTTGATCAAGGACACCGCCTGCGCCAGCTTGTCCGCACGGCTCAGATGCACAAACAGCACCTCGCCAAACGCCGCCCGCAGCCGTGCGCGGTCCGAAGCCAGCCCCGGATAAACCGCGCCAATCATCCGCGCCACGTCGCCCAGATTCTCCCGCATCAACCGCAAGCCAAACACTCCGGTCTGCCCCGAACCCGCCTTGATCGCAGCGGCCAAATACGCCGCACCATAAGCCGCGTCGCTCAGATCACTACGCTCCGGCAAGTCCCAAGCCCGTGCCCAAACCGGGTCCACATCGCGCATAAAAAACGAATCCGGCGCGCCCGCCGCTTTCGTCGCCGCCAACACATCACACAGCAACGTGCTGCCACTGCGCGGCGTGCCACAGATGATATAGCTTTTCACCAGAACTTGCCTCTCTCTGCAGGCTCCCAGATACGCCGCCAGCCTGACAGTTGAAGACCTGTATCGCTGCCCGGAAAAACCAACTCCAGGAGTTGCTCTCTTAGAAATACTCCCGCCGGAGGCTCCCCCATGACGTCAAAGCCCCTCGCTCCGCAGCCATCGCCCGGCAGCGCGGCCGAGGCCGCCCCGCCGTCTCAAACACCCGCTCAGGTCTTTGAGAACCGCAACACCCCCGCCACCCGGTCGCCGCCGCCAGCATCCGAAGGGTGCGCCACCCCGTTCATCACCAAAACCTCAGCGAAATCAAATAGCGACATCCCCGCAATGCAGGCCACATTGACGCCAAACTGTCCGGGGTCCGACCTGCGCTGATGATGGGTATAGATGCCGCAGGTCTTGCAGAAATAATGCCGCGCCACCTTGGTGTTGAACTGGTAAAGGCTCAAATTTTCCTCGCCCTGCACAAACACAATCTCGCCAACCTGCGCCGAGACCACAACCGCCCCGCGCATCCGACACAGCGAACAATCACAGCGCCGCGCGCTGGCAACCCCATCGCTCAGCCGCAGCCGAAACTGCACCGCCCCGCAATGGCAGGCCGCATCCAACATCCCGCCCGCTTCATGAGTCATCGCACCAACTGCCCTTGCGTGCCAACAGGTTAGAGCGGTTGAGGATTCTCAGAAATCGAAAAACGCGGCCCCGCACGCCCCGCGACCGCATTTTTCGACCCCTGTGCTTTCCGTGAAACCCAAAGCCGCCCAGCCCGACACAATAAAACCAAAGCCCTCAATCTCGCCAGCATTTGCTCTTTGTCAAATACTCCCCGCGGAGCGGCCTCCATCAATGCCAATCACAAGGCCGCAAACCCGCCCTCCGGCAGCGCGGTCGAGCGCCCCCTCGATGGGGGCCGAGACCGCCCCCGGTTCAGGCCACGCCCAGCAAAGGTTAAGACTATGTGAACGACCCAAGGCTAACCCCTTGAAATCCCATACGCACAAACCTGTCCACGCGCGGACAGCCCTCAAACCCCGGCCCCCGCCGCAACCACCCGCGCCGCTGCCGCCAAGGCCCCGCCCCCATGCGGGATATCCAAGGCGATCATCCCGGCCTCCATCACTGCCAGCGCCCCCAAAGTCATATGGGCGTTCACATGCCCCATATGCGCCACTCGCAGAAAACCGTGATAAGCTGGGTCCGAACTCGGAGCCATGCCAAGCCCGATCCCCAAAGTCACCCCGGCGCGGTGCTCGCACCATTCCCGCAGCCGCGTCGCATGGGGTGCGCCAAACCGCGCCGCCGTCACCGACCGCCCGCGATCCGCAGGATCGGCCACATTCATCCCGATCGCCGGATTTCCCGCCGCCCAACAGTCAAACGCCGCCCAAACCGTCCGCGCCAGACAATCATGCCGCGCCCAGACCGCAGGCAGCCCCTCCTCGCCAATCATCGTCAAAGCCTCGCGCAGCCCATAAAGATGATGCGTCGGCGCGGTGCCGTTCCAAAGCTGCCAGAACTCCTCACCATCAGCCCGAGGTTCCCAATTCCAATACGGCGTGCGCAAATCCGCCCCCACCGTCATCGCCCGCGCCTTGTCCGAGAACCAGATGAACCCCATCCCCGGCGGCGTCATCAGCCCCTTCTGGCTGGCCGCCACCGTGACATCGACACCCCAATCATCCATCCGATATTCATCGCACCCCAGAGACGCGATGCAGTCCACCGCCAGCAGAGCGCCATGCCCGGCAGCGTCCATCACCGCCCGCAACTCTGCCACATCCGTCCGAATGGTCGAGGCCGTATCCACTTGCGTCGTCAGCACCGCCTTGATCCGGCCCGCCTTATCCGCCCGCAGAACCGCCTCTACCCGCGCCATATCGACCGGTGTGGATTTGCCGAAGTCCAGCACTTCCACATCAATCCCCATCGCCCGCGCCGAATTCGCCCAGCTGAGCCCAAACTGCCCGGTCGCAAGCACCAACGCCTTCTCGCCGCGCGAAAACATATTGGCGTTCGCCGCCTCCCAGACCGCATGGCCATTGCCGATATAGGCCGCAACCGAAGCTTTGGTCCCCGCCAGCGCCTTCAGATCGGGCCAAAGCGAGGCCACCAGATCATACAAAGCCCCCTCATAGATGTTCGGCGCCGCCCGGTGCATCGCGGCCAACACCCGGTCGGGCATCACGGAAGGGCCCGGAATGGCAAGGTAAGGACGGCCGTTGGCTAGGGTCATGTCAGGCTCCAAATACAAACCTGACATGGCTACCCGGACCGATATGCCGCGTCAATCGCCAGCGGCAACGCCCCGCCCGCAGCCGCAGCTACGCTTGCCCTCACCGCCTGCGCAAGCTAGACCAAACCAGCCATTCGCAATCGAAAGTGCCTGTCTTGACCAAAACCAATCCCAGTCAGCATGGGCCCAGCCTGCTCCGGCGATTTTGGTCAAGCTATATCCATCAGCACACATGGGGCATCCTGCTGTGTCTCTTGCTGATGATCATCGAGGGCAGCGCGCTTGGCGGCCTATCTTACCTGCTGAAACCGCTGTTTGACGTGGTGTTCACCCCGGGGGGCGAGGCGGCGCTCTATGGCGTCGGCTTTGCGATTTTTGGCCTGTTTGCCACCCGCGCCTTCACCGTGGTGGTGTCGCGCACGCTGATCTGGTCGATCTCGCAGCGGGTTTCTGCGGCAATGCAATCCGACCTTTTGCGCCATATCCTGACACTGGATGCGCCGTTCTTTCAAACCAACCCGCCCGGCGTGCTGATCGAGCGCGTACAGGGCGACACAGGTGCGGTGCAAGGCATCTGGAGCGCCTTGGTCACCGGCATTGGCCGCGATCTTTTGGGGCTGATCACATTGCTGGCCGTGGCAGTCTCGATTGATCTGCGCTGGACACTGGCAGCGCTGATCGGCGCACCCTTGCTGATCCTGCCCGCCGCGATGTTGCAGCGCTATGTCCGGCGCAAATCAAATGAGTTGCGCGATCAGGCAGGCCAGCGCGCCACAAGGTTGGACGAGATTTTTCACGGCATCAATGCGGTCAAGCTGAACCGGATGGAAGATTACCAAACCGGGCGCTTCCGCACGGTGTTGAAGTCGATCCGCCGCGCCGAGGTACGCTCGATCTTCGCGCGCAGCCTGATGCCGGGGATGATTGATCTGGTCACGGGCCTTGGCTTTTTCGCTGTGCTGCTGATGGCGGGGGATGAGATTTCCTCGGGCCAGCGCACCACCGGCGATTTCATGTCGTTCTTCACCGCGATGTCGCTGACCTTCCAACCGCTGCGCCGCCTGGGTGAGATGTCTGGCACCTGGCAAGTCGCCTCCGCCAGTCTGGAGCGGATCTACGCGCTGTTTGACGCCCGCCCCGCCTATCCCCGCCCCGCAGTCAGCCTTGCGCTGCCCGCCCCCGGGGCGCCGGAAATCCGCTTCGAGGACGTCAGCTTCGCGCATGGCGACCAAGCCGTGCTGCGCGGTCTTTCGTTCACCGCCGAGGCGGGCAAGACCACAGCGCTGGTCGGCTCGTCTGGGGCAGGCAAGAGTACGGTGTTCCACCTGCTGACTGGCCTTTTGGAACCCGCCAGTGGCCTCATCCGCATCGGCGGTGTGGCCGCTTCTGGCCTCGCTTTGGCCGATCAACGCGCGCTGTTTGCCACCGTGACGCAAGACTCGGCGCTGTTTGATGAGACTTTGGCAGAGAACATCGCTTTGGGCCGCATAGTCGCGCCCGATGCGCTGGACGCCGCCCTGCGCGCCGCCCATGTCGCGGATTTTCTGGCCTTGCTGGCGCGCGGCGTTGATACCCCGGTCGGCCCGCGCGGCTCTGCCCTGTCGGGCGGCCAGCGTCAGCGCGTGGCGATTGCCCGCGCTTTGGTGCAGGATGCGCCGGTTCTGCTGCTGGATGAGGCCACCTCGGCCTTGGATGCGCAATCGGAATCCATCGTGGCCGAAGCCCTCGCGCTTGGCAGCCAAGGCCGCACCACTTTGGTGATCGCCCACCGCCTCGCCACCGTCCGAGATGCCGACAAAATCGTGGTGATGGACCATGGCAGGGTTGCGGAAACCGGCACACATGACCAACTTCTGGCACAGGGCGGGCTTTATGCCGGGCTCTACCGCTTGCAATTCAAGGACTAACCTATGTTGGGCGAAACCGCCGCCGACCGTCGCGTCTATACCGTCACCGGGGCGGATCGGCTGACCTTCCTGCAAGGCATGGTCAGCAATGACGTGCTGCCTTTGGCGCGCGGCGATGGCATGGTTTGGGCGGCGCTGTTGACACCGCAAGGCAAGTACCTCGCCGATTTCCTGCTGGTGGCGCAAAGCGACCGCCTGCTGTTGGACATCAAAGACAGCATTGCCGAGACCACAATTCGCCGCCTCTCGATGTACCGCCTGCGCGCCGATGTACAGTTTGCGGCCACCGAACTGAGTGTGACGCGCGGCTTGGGTGAGGCCCCAGCGGATGCCCTCCCCGACCCGCGCCACCCCGCCCTCGGCTGGCGTGCTTACGGGCCCTCAGGCAGCGCCCCCAGCATCGACTGGGACGCCATCCGCGTCGCCCATTGCATCCCCGAAACTGGCATCGAGCTGGTCCCCGACGACAGCTACCTGCTGGAATCCGGCTTTGAACGCCTGCACGGCGTCGATTTCCGCAAAGGCTGCTATGTCGGCCAAGAAGTCACCGCCCGGATGAAGCACAAGACCGAGCTGAAAAAGGGCCTGATCACCGTCAGCATTGAGGGCGAGGCCCAGGCAGGCACGCCGATCCTGCAAGGCGAGAAACCCGCAGGCACTTTGTTCACGCAAAGCCAAGGCCGCGCCATTGCCTACCTGCGCTTTGATCGCGCCGAAAACCTCACCGCAGGCAGCGCCAAAATCTCGCTATAAAATCCTGCCCTGAGGTCATCCTCTGTGCTCAAATATCCCCGCCGGAGGCACCTTAGGCCACAGCCAGCGTCCAAGCCTCAACCCGCCAACGCCGCATAATCCGTTGCCACCCGGCTCCAAGTCGCTTCCGAATTGGCCACCAGCAACACCCCAGCCCTGCGCGCCAGATCATACGCGGCGCCATCCAGAAACCGCGCCACGCCGCCCGCCGCCTGCACCGCCAGCACGCCTGCGGCATGGTCCCACGGATGCGGCTGGGGCCCCGAGATCACAAACTCGACATGCCCCTGCGCCATCAGCCGATACTCATGGCACGAACAGCGCAAACTGGTCACGCGGCCATAAGACAACCCCGCCAGCACCGCCGCCCGCTTTCGATCCGCCGCAAACAGCCCCACCGGAATGAAGCCGCACATCTGCGCCGGATCGCTGACCCCAGACACCGCCAACACCTGCGCCCGCCCATCCGCCTGTACGAACCGCGCAGGCCCGCCCGCCCTCACCTCAACCCAATCATCCAGCAAAGGATCATACAGCAGCCCATATTGCGCCACGCCGTCCTGCACCGCCACCGCGATCATGCCAAAGGTCGAGATGCCCTTGGCGAAATTCCAAGTGCCATCGACCGGATCGACGATCACCTGCCACCCCGCACCCGCCATCGCAGCGCGAAGGCTTGGATCAGCCGCAACCGCTTCTTCGCCCAGCACCCGCGCCTCTGGCCAAGTTTCTGCCAAAATCGCCCCAATCAAAGCCTCGGCTTCGGTATCCGCCACCGTCACCAGATCGGCAAAATCGGTTTTCTGAGAAATCTGATCCGCGCCCAAGGTCCGAAATCGCGGCAACACCGCCGCCTTGCCCGCCGCCCGCACCGCTTGCAAAATCACATCCATCGCAGCCCCCAAAACAAAAGGCCGCCCCAAAAGGACGGCCCCAAATCCTTCACCAAACAATCGCCAGACCTTACGCCCGCTCAGAATATTCCATCAACTCGGTATGCACGATGATATCTTCATCCGGGCCGATGAACGGCGGGATCATGATGCGCACGCCGTTGTCCAAGATCGCGGGCTTGAAGCTGTTCGCCGCGGTCTGGCCCTTTTGCACAGGCTCGGTATCGACCACCTTGCAGCGCACCTTCTGCGGCAGGCTGACGTTCAGCGGCTCTTCGCCGTAATAGTTCACCGTCGCCATCATGCCATCTTGCAAGAAGGGGCGACGGTCGCCCAGCAATTCGGCATCAATTTCAACTTGCTCGTAAGTCTCAGAGTCCATGAACACCAAGCGGCCGTCGGTCTCATACAGAAACTGCTGGTCCTTATTCTCCAACTCGACCCTTTCAACCTTGTCTTCCGAACGGAACCGCTCGTTCAACTTGCGGCCATCGCGCAGGTTTTTCAGCTCTACCTGAGCGAAAGCGCCACCCTTACCCGGTTTGACATGGTTGACCTTGACCGCAGCCCAAAGTCCGCCGTCATGCTCCATGATGAAGCCCGGTTTGATTTCGTTTCCGTTGATCTTCGGCATTTGTGGTAAAACCTTATCAAAAGGTTGAAGTTAAAGAAGCGCCCCCTATATAGCGTGTTACGTTTGCAAGCAAGACGACTAGATACGGTAGATACTCTCGACAGCCATGCTGTTAGCGCATGACAGATATGCGAAAGTTGACCCCCCGAATCGTTATCAAAACGTTACAAGCGCGGAAGTTACGGAAATACAAGAGCAAGAAAAAAGGACGATGTGATGTTGGATACGGTTGACAGCACAGCCTTCAACTTTGAGCAAGGCCAGCGGGCGCGCAAGCTTTTTGCGGCGGTGGTTTTGGCTGCTTTGGATGATGCCATTGCAGATGACAAGAAATATGGCAACGGCCCCGATCAAATCGCCCGTTGGGCACGTTCGCGCGATGGCCGCGAAGTGTTGTCCTGTTCTGGCATTGACCCGAACGAACGGGTGGTCAAAGGGCTGATGGAATTTGTCTCGAAGGGCGTGCGCACCTCGGTTGCGCTGTCGCGCGAAGAATCCGAGCGCCGTCATGCGCTGGAGCTGGAACATGCAGAAGCGGCGTAAGCCGTCTCTGCCTTAAGAATACAAAAACGCGCCTTTTGGCGCGTTTTTTATTTAGCATCATTGGGTTGCGGTCAGCCCCAGCCTATTCAAACTTGGCCTGCTCAACCTGAGCCTATTCAAACTCTTGCGCCGCCAGCGCCCGTGCGATTTCCGCCCGCACCAGCTTGCGAATATTCCGGGTGATCCGCCCGCCCATTTTGCCCGCAAGTTCTTCGCGCAGCATGTCGCGCACCAATTCGCGCAGCACATCTTCGTCAAACCGCATCGCCTGATCGAACGAGTCGTCGTCCGCCGCATCCGGCTCGGCGAGTGCCGCCAGCACGCTGGCTTCGGCAGCATCGGCCCAGACCGGATCAGGCTCTACCGTGCCGTGCAGCGGCGCGGCGGCGGCCTCAGCCTCATCGTCCTGCGCGATCTCATCTTCTTGCGCCCAAGCCGGAGTTTGCGCAGGGGCCGCCGTCTCAGCCGCGTGATACTCAAAGTGATCATTCAGCGCGGCGTCTTGCCTATCCGTCGCCAGAAGCGCCTCGGCATCATCCAAAGTGTCCTCAGCAGGCAACGACCATGGATTGGCTAAAGCCATATCCGGCTGTGGCGCAGAGTCGCCGATTTCCGCTTCCCAATCATCCGGGCTTGCGTCGACCGCAGCACCTACGCTGGCCACAACATCGCCCAAACCACTGCGGGGGGTATCAAGTGGGGCATTCATCAGGTTTGAGCGCGGCACCGCCACGAACATCGGCAGCGGGTCGGCCACAACGGCAGGCATCGGGGCTGCAACAGGATCGGGCAGCTCGGCCTCGGTCTGCACCACCCGCAACGCCGGGGTCAGGATCAGTTTATCCCCCGCAGCCACTGCCAGCTTTGGGGCGGGCCGCATGTCATCCGACACCAGCCTGCGGATAGAGGACAACACATCCTCAATCTCGGTCGAACTCAACGGCTCTGACATCAACGGCGCCCTACGCATTTCAAACTCAGCTATTCATCGTCAGTCTAGCGACAGAAGCCACGCATGACAAGGAATTGGCGCATTACCGAGAACGATCAAGCGGATAGACTGCCGACGAGTTTAACGAAAACGGCCCCCGCACCGCATCCGGGCAGGGGCCGCTTACACCTTAAGCAGATCTGAAACGGCTCAGTTGCCGATTTTCTCCAGAATCTTGTCCAGCCGCTTGCCGCGCGTCGAGGTCAGCGGGGCTTTCTTGACGGCGTTGTAATAGGCTTCTGGATCGTAGGTGGTGATGCCAAGGTTCAACTGATCCGCCGTCAACTGCCCCATGGTGGACAGCAGTTGATACACACCAACATAGCGGCTGGCTTCCGATTGTAGCTTGGCCGCCCGCGCGTTCAGCAATTCCTGTTCGGCGTTCAGCACGTCCAAAGTGGTACGCGCGCCCAAAGTGGCTTCCTCGCGCACGCCGTCAAACGCCTTTTGCGCCGCCGTCACCTGCAAGCCACCGGCTTGGATTGAGGCCTGCTGCACCATCACGTTCGACCATGCTTGGCCGACCCCTTCGGACACATCAACCACGGCCTGCAACTGCGCCGCAGCGGATGCTTCTTTGCCCGCCAGAGCCTGCCGATACAAAGCCGAGCGTTCGCCGCCCTGATAGATCGTGTCGCTGAACTTGACGCCCGCGACGGTATTGCCCGACCCCGACTGCCAGTCCTCGCTGACAGTGAGAGAGCTGCTGACCGTTGGCAGGAACGCAGCTTCGGCGATCTTGACCCGAATGTCCGAGATTTTCACCTCATGCCCGGCCTGTTTGATCACCGGATGGTTGCGCACCGCAATCGCGCGCGCGGCATCTTCCGATTTGGCGGCAAACGGTAGCTTCGGCAGGCCAGCCAGCTTGCCGGGATAATGACCAATCGCCGCCTTATAGCGCTCGCGCGCCACTTCCAGCGCGCCTTGCGCCGCAGCCAGACCCGATTGCGCCGCAGCCCGCCGCGCTTCGGCCAAAGACACATCGGTCAGCGTGACTTCGCCCACGTCAAAACGGTCTTTTGCCGCCTGCAATTCTTGGCTGATCAGCCGCACGTTGGATTCGCGCAATGCCACGATTTCCGCCTGCAAGCGCATGTCGACATAGGCCGAAACCGCGGCCAACAACACTTGTTGCTCGACATTCACCAAAGCTTCACGCGTCGACAGCACACTTTCCCGCGCCACATCGACCGCCATCTTGCCGCGCCCGCCCGCATAGATCAGGAACGTCGCACTCAGCTGCGCCGAAGCATCGGTGGATGCGGTATAAAACGGCCCGCGCGTGCCAAAGCGGTCGGTAGAAAAGGCGTAATCCAGCTTGGTCCATGTCGCCTGCGTCGCAAAGCTGATCACCGGACGCAGCTGCGCCAAGGCCACCGCAGCGCTTTCATCCGCAGCCCGCAGCACCGCCTGATTTTTATCCAGCAAATGCGAGGTTTTATAGGCCGAGATCAGCGCATCCGCCAAAGTCTCGGACCGTGCGGCGGGGGCCGCCATCATCGCCGCCGTCACCGCCACTGCTGCCCAGAACTTCTGCATCACGACCTCATATTTAGCTGCGCGTTTTGCGCTTGTTGTCAGCGGCCAGACCCGGTCCGGCCGCCACGTCTATTGTTCACAGCGCAAAGGCCGCAGCCTTGGCAAATCCCGGCAAGATCGGCGCCGTGGCGTTAAATGAAAACCGCCACGTCACCCGACCCTCAGCCTTATGGCCGATCTTCACCGATCCCAGCGCGCCCTGCATGAAGATCGCGGCAATCCGACCGCCTTCGGCGAGCTGCGCGAGCAGGGCCTCGGGCACATCCTGCACCCCGCCTTCGATCAGGATCACATCATACGACCCCGCCGAGCCCGCCTCCAGCGGTCCCGTGACGACCGAGACATTGCCCGCGCCCAAAGTCGCCTGCGCCGCACCCGCCAGCCCCGCATCGGCCTCAACCATCACCACCGAGGCCAGCATCCGCCCCAGCACCGCAGCGCCATAGCCCAAACCACCCGCGATATACAAAGCGCGATCGGTGGGTTGCACGTCCAGCGCGTCCAGCATCTTGGCCAAAGTGCGGGCTTCCACCATCACCCGACCCGCGCCAATCTCAAGGTTTTCCCCGACATACGCCGCCTCGGATTTTGAGTGCGGCACATAGGCCTCGCGCGGCACCGCAAGCATCGCTGCGATAATCGGAAATTTTGTGACATCGGAGGGGCGCACCTGAGTGTCGACCATCATCACGCGGCGGGCAGAAAAATCGCTCATATGGCTAAACTCACCAGTCTAGATTGCGTCTCTTTTGTCTTGCCACATCTGACCCGACAGAGCAACGCCCCATCGCATCCGCGCATAGATTGTGACGGGGTGTTGCCCGTTAGACTGCGGGTGTGCCGCTAAATTTGGCACCCGCCCAAGTTGCCGCCCGTGTGCCCAACTCTTTGAATTTCACAGTTGCAGCCTCCAATTTGCCCCGCCAAACCGGATCAGGCTGCTGGCCTTTGGTCACCTCGAAGAACACCTGCAACAGACACGCAATCGCAAACGGCTCAATCAGCGCCGCTTTCACCGCCCAAGCGAACAGAATGGCAAACACAAATCCGCCCGCCGACCATGATCCGGGGATCAGATAAACCACCACAGCCGCCGGGGCCAGCATCACCAGAAACACCACGAACGACAGCCCATAGCTGAACAGGGTCAGCCAAGCCGCATTGATCAACAAGGGCTTGGCGTTCTACGCGTAAAGCACCAAACCATCCTGCGCCGAGGCCCAAGGATCTTCGGCGCGCGTCTTGATCCCATGCGCCAAAATCACCTCATCGACCAGCCCGACCGAGACTTTCAGATAGGCGCGCACCACCCCCATCATCTGATCAACCCCGGGGATCGGTAGGATATTCAGGATGCCTTGGATCAGCCCGGTGATCACCCCGACCACGCCTTTGATCAGCCGATCCAGCGCAAAAAGCGCCGAGGCTTCGCCAAACCGCGCCTTCACCACCGCCGTCGCGTGTTCAATCTGCCCGCGCCCGCCCGGCACCTGCCCGCCCTGCATGATCTCGACCATCACCGCGATGTGGCCCGCCTTCACGATGTAAAGAATGTAGTCGCGCAGGAAAAACAGCACCCCCGCCGCCGCCGCAAAGCCAAACAACCCGCCGTAAAAGGTCGAATTGATCTGAAAATCGCCATCGCCAAACGCGCCGACACCCCAACCAATCCCCGCCCCCGTGCCCGTCGCCAGAATGAACGCTGCCGAGATGCCAAAATACACGATCACTCGGAACAGCACAAAAGGTGCTGTCTTGCGCATCAGGCCAAGCGCCTGCGTCATCGAAAAATCCCACATATCCGTCTCCAAATGAACTGCCTAAAACCGGGCCAGAATTTGCCGAGCAGGCCTGCAATGCAAGGAAATTTATCGACGGCTGTTTCAAAGAAATTTTTCCGGTAAGCCCGGATCGCAACCCATGATTAACCCATCCGCCTCCATCCTCTCCCTGCACAGCCGCAACAGGAGAATCCGATGCAAAACCTCAGCCCCGCCGATGAACTCTGCGAAATCCGCGCCGCCGTCGCGCGCCTGCAGGCGCGCGAGGCCAGCCTTTGCGCCGTGTTACAACAAGCTGCGCAAAACCCATCGCGGCCTATCCCGCGCCCCGGCTGGCCGATCCGGCGCGAAGCCGCCCTGCACTAAGCCCCGTCGCGCAGCCGGAACCGCTGGATTTTGCCAGTCTGCGTCTTCGGCAAAGCCTGCACGAACTGCACGGAACGCGGATATTTATACGGCGCAATCACTCGTTTGACGTGATCTTGCAACGTCTTCACCATCAAAGCATCGCCCAAACGGCCCTGCGCCAGCACCACATGCGCTTCGACAATTTGGCCGCGCTCTTCATCCGCCCGCCCGATCACCGCGCACTCCAGCACATCGGGATGCGACAGCAGTGCCGCCTCTACCTCTGGCCCGGCAATGTTATAGCCCGCCGAGATAATCATATCATCCGAGCGCGCCGCAAAATGAAACCGCCCGTCCTCGTCCTGCCAAAAGCTGTCCCCGGTCAGGTTCCAGCCGTCCTTCACGTATTTCGCCTGCCGATCATCCGCCAGATAGCGACACCCGGTCGGCCCGCGCACCGCCAGCCGCCCCACTTCGCCGCGCGGCAGTTCTGCCATATCGGGTCCCACAATCCGCGCTTCATAGCCGTTGACCGGACGCCCGGTGCAGCCCGGCCGATGATCCTCAAACCGATTGGTCAGGAAAATATGCAGCATCTCCGTGGCGCCAATGCCATCCAGCATCGGCTTACCGGTCTTCGCCATCCACTCCTCATACACCGGCGCTGGCAGCGTTTCCCCCGCGCTGACCGCCGCCCGCAGCGACGATAAATCCGCCCCCTCCGCCATCGCCTTCAGCATCACCCGATACGCCGTCGGAGCCGTAAAACACACCGTCGCCTTATGGGTCTGGATCAACTCAATCATATTGCCGGGCGTCGCCTGCTCCAACAACGCTGCCGCCGCGCCAAACCGCAACGGAAACACCGCGAGCCCCCCCAGACCAAAGGTGAACGCCAACGGCGGCGAGCCTACAAACACATCCTCGGGCACGACATTCAGCACTTCCTTCGCGTAGCCATCCGCAATAATCAGAATATCGCGGTGAAACGCCATCGCGCCCTTCGGCTCGCCAGTCGTTCCCGAGGTAAACCCGATCAGCGCCACATCATCGCGCCCCACCGGCGGCGGGTTAAACCGCACCGATTTCGACAAAGCCGCGCGATCCAGTTCCGCGTCATGGTTCGCCGTGCCATCAAACCCCACCACGGTTTTCAGAAAGCGCGAGGTCTTGGCGCAAGTCACCAATTCCTCCATCAACCGCGTGTCGCACAGGGCCAAAGCGATCTCAGCCTTATCGACAATCTGCGCAAGCTCCCCAGCTCGCAGCATCGGCATGGTGTTGACCACCACCGCCCCGGCCTTGGTCGCGGCCAACCAGCACGCCACCATCGCTGGGTTATTGGCAGATCGAATAAGCACACGATTACCGGGTCTTACGTCGTAATCCTCAACCAACACATGAGCCAGGCGGTTCGACCAATCGGTCAGTTCTTTATAGGTGCGTTGCCGCCCGTTGCCGATCAACGCCGTGTTGTCCCCAAAGCCCTTTTCGACCATTTTATCGGTCAACTCGACAGCAGCATTCAGATATTCGGGGTAGTCAAAACCTTCCAACAGAAACTCGGGCTGCTGATCGAGGCGCGGCAGACGATCCCGCGTGAACGTATCGCTATGTCCTGACGGCCCGAGTTTTGAGTGTTCGGACATCACATACCCTCCGGGATAACGGCGGTCGCCTCAATCTCAACTTTCGCGCGATCCTCGACCAAAGCCACCACCTGCACCAGCGCCATCGCCGGATAGTGCCGCCCGATCACGTCTTTATAGACCGCGCCCAAGCCCTTCAGGTTGCTGAGATATTCATTCTTGTCGGTGACATACCAGGTCAAACGTACAAGATGCTCTGGCTTGGCCCCGGCACAGGCCAGCACCTCAGCAATGCCCCGCAAAGCCGCTTCAACCTGGCCTACGAAATCATCGGTTTCAAACTCTTGATCCGCGTTCCAACCGATCAGCCCGCCAGTGAACACCATCCGCCCCGAGGCGGCCATGCCATTGGCATAGCCCCGCGCCGGCTTCCAGTTTTTCGGGTGCAACACCTCATGACTCATGCCGCGTCCTCCATATATGCCACCAGCCGCGCCCGCATCGCGTCGGGCCAAGTCGCCGATTTCATGCCGTCAATCCACACCAAAGTCAGCGCCACCCGCAGCCGCAATTCCGCGCCCATATGGCCCTCGATCATAAGGCTGATCGAAGATCGCCCCAACTTCTCAATCCCAAGCGAAAACAACACCTTATCGCCCAGACGCGAGGGTGCGACAAACTCCGCCGCAAGCGCCACAGTTGGCACGCCATTATCCGCCCCCCGATGCATCGAGGCAAAACTGCGCCCGACCACATCGTTGAAAAAGTTCTCAACGACCGAGTTGGTCATCTCAAAATAGCGCGGATAAAACACGATCCCGGCCGGGTCGCAGTGGTTGAACTCAATCTGAATTTCGCGGGTGTATGTCATCCCAAAATACTCCGCGCGATCACGATGCGCTGCACATCTGACGCGCCCTCATAAATCCGCAACGCCCTGATTTCGCGGTACAAAGCCTCCACCGCGAAACCATGCCGCACGCCGTCGCCACCATGCAGTTGCACCGCCATGTCGATGACTTTTTGCGCTGCTTCGGTGGCATACAGCTTGGCCATCGCGGCTTCCCTGCTGACCCGCGCCGCGCCCTGATCCTTCACCCAAGCCGCCCGGTAAATCAGCAAGGCACTGGCATCCACCTGCAACGCCATATCCGCCAAATGCCCCTGCACCATCTGCAACTCGCTCAAGGCGCTGCCCTGAATCCGCCGCGATTGCACCCGTGCCAAAGCCTCATCCAGCGCCCTGCGTGCAAAGCCCAAAGCCGCCGCGCCAACGGTGGAGCGGAACACATCGAGCACCGACATCGCGATCTTAAAGCCATCCCCCGCCCGCCCAATCAGCGCGGTTTCCGGCAACATCACATCGCGCAACGCCAGATGCGCCAAGGGATGCGGTGCGATCACCTCAATCCGCTCCACCACAGACAGCCCCGGCGTATCCGCAGGCAGCAAAAACGCCGATAACCCCTTCGCCCCCGGAGCCTCGCCCGTGCGCGCGATGATCACATAAACATCGGCAATCCCGCCGTTCGAGATATAGGTTTTCTCGCCGTTCAGCACCCAACCCTGCGGCCCCAGAACCGCAGTGGTGGAGGTCGCCGCCACATCCGACCCCGACGCAGGCTCGGTCAAAGCAAAGCCCGAAATCGCCGTCCCCGCCCGCGTCCGCACCAGCCATTCGCGCTGTAAGTCCGAGCCGAACAGCGACACCGCCCCCATGCCAAGTCCCTGCATCGCGAAGGTAAAATCTGCCAGCCCATCATGCCGCGCCAAAGTCTCGCGGATCAGGCACAGGCTCCGCACGTCCAGCTTTTCGCCTAGCGCAGCCCCCGAGTGCTGCAACCATCCGCCCGCCCCCAGCATCGCCACCAGCCCCCGGCAAGCCGCATCGACATCGCCATGATCGACGGGCAGATGCGCCCCTGCCCAAGCCTCCAAAGCCACCACCAACGCCCGGTGGCGGTCTTCAAAAAACGGCCAGCTTAGGAAACTCTGATCCGACATAGCTCATCCTCTGCGCTCAAATATCCCGGGGTCCGGGGCAGCGCCCCGGGGCTTGCAGCAAGCGCCTTAATTCCCCGCGAAAACCGGCTTTTCCTTAGCTACAAACGCTCGATAAGCGCGCTCAAAATCTTTCGTCTGCATACAGATCGCCTGCGCCTGCGCTTCCGCTTCTATCGCCGCCAGCAGCCCCATATCCCATTCCTGCAGCAGTTGCGTCTTGGTCACGCCATGCGCAAAGCACGGTCCCGCCGCCAAGCGCCGCGCCAGAACCAGCGCCTCGGCTTCCAACGCATCCGCCCCGTGCAAAGCGTTCCAGAACCCCCAGCGTTCACCCTCGGCAGCCGTCATCACCCGGCCAGTATAGAGCAATTCCGCCGCCCGCCCCTGCCCGATGATCCGTGGCAGCATCGCACAAGCCCCCATATCGCAGCCCGCCAGTCCCACCCGGGTGAACAGGAATGCGCATTTCGCTTCCGGCGTCGCCAGCCGCAGATCAGCCGCCATCGCAAGGATCGCCCCCGCTCCGACAGCCACGCCATCCACCGCCGCAATCACCGGTTTCCCGCAGGAAATCATCGCCTTAACCAGATCCCCGGTCATCCGGGTGAACGCCAGCAAGTCTTTCATCGGCAGCCCGATCAGCGGCCCGATGATGTCATGCACATCGCCGCCCGAGCAGAAATTGCCGCCATTGGACGCGAAAACCACCACATCGACATCCTCCGCATAAACCAGATCGCGGAACAGATCGCGCAACTCGGCATAGCTCTCAAACGTCAAAGGGTTCTTGCGCTCGGGCCGGTTCAGCCGCAGCACCGCCACCCGGTCGGTGACTTCCCACAGAAAATGCGCAGGCTTAAAATCCGCCAGTTTCATGCCTTAGCCATCCTTTTCAAAATCTCGGTCAGCGCGTCCAAATCCGCCTCGGTCAGCCCAGAAAACATCCGATCCACCGCGCGCTCATGATCCGCCGCCAACCCCTCAAAATCCGCCAAACCGCGTGGCGTCAGCGCCACAAACACCGTGCGGCGGTCCTGATCGCTTTGGGTCCGCAGAACGAGGCCGTCTTTTTCCAGCCGGTCCACCACCGCCGTCGCATTGCCATTCGAGACCAGCAGCATCCGCGACAATTCACTCATCGTCACACCATCGCGCCGCCGATACAGCGCCGCCAGCACGTCAAAACGCGGCAACGTGGTGTCGTGCTTCACCCGCAAAAACTCGCGCAGATGCGACTCCGAGGCCCGAGTCACCCCCAGCATCCGGATCCACATCTTCAGACGGCGTTTCGACAACTCGCTCACAATTCGCCCCCCGCAATGGTTAACGCCTGCCCGTTCACGCCCTCCGACCCCGCCCCACAGAGAAACAACGCCATCGCCGTGACTTCCGAGGGCGCAATCAGCCGCCCCTGCGGGTTCATTCCGGCCAAAACCGCCCGCGACTCGACCAAGGTTTTCCCGGTCTTCTCGGCAATCACCTCAACCGAGTGATCCGTCATCGGCGTATCCAGAAAACCCGGACAGATCGCATTCACCGTCACCGGGCGCTTGGCGATTTCCAAAGCCAAAGACCGCGTCAACCCAACCACCCCATGCTTTGCCGCCGCATAGGGCGCGACCTTGGCATAGCCCTTCAACCCTGCCGTTGAGGCCACCGAGATCAACCGCCCCCAGCCCGGCATCTGGTTCAAACCATCGCGCAGGGTCAAAAATACCCCCGTTAGATTGACCGCCAGCATCGCGTTCCACTGGGCAAGCGAGGTCTTCGCCATCACCGTCGAATCCGCGGCCCCGGCATTGGCGATCACCACATCACAAGGCCCAGCAGCGGCGAACATCGCCCGAACCGAGGCTTCATCCGTCACATCCGCCTGCACCGCGCGGATCCCCGGCACCTGTGCAACAACCGCCTGCAACGCCTCCAGCCTGCGCCCGGCGATCACCACCTCGGCCCCGGCTTGCGCAAAGCCCAAAGCAAGATTTTCCCCCGCACCGGAACCGCCGCCGGTGATCAGAACGCGTTTGCCTGCAAGAGTCATACCCGGCCCACTCATACCCGGATCACGCCTTCCGATTTCTGCACCAACCGCCGGGCCTGATCACGCCCGGCAAGGTAGGGCTTCGGCCATTCCGTGCCGCTATCGCCCAGCGCCACCGACTGATGCAGTGTCCAATAGGGGTCCGCCAGATGTGCCCGCGCGAGGCAGACCAAATCCGCCCGCCCTGCCAACAAGATCTGGTTCACCTGATCGGCCTCGGTGATATTGCCCACCGCCATCGTCGCCAATCCGGCCTCATTCTTGATCCGGTCCGAGAACGGCGTCTGGAACATCCGGCCATACACAGGCTTGGCATCCGTCGAGGTCTGCCCCGCCGATACGTCAATAATATCAGCGCCTTCCGCAGCAAACATCTGTGCAATCTGCACCGCCTCGACAGGCGTCACGCCGCCTTCCGCCCAGTCATGCGCAGAAATCCGCACCGACATCGGCTTATGCCCCGGCCAATAGCGTCGCATCTCGCGGAACACTTCCAGCGGATAACGCATCCGGTTTTCCAAGCTGCCGCCGTATTCATCTTCCCGCATATTCGACAATGGCGAGATGAAGGACGAGATCAAATACCCATGCGCTGCATGCAGCTCGATCATGTCGAAATCCGCGCCCTCGGCCATTTCCGTGGCCTTGATGAACTGACGCAACACCGCGTCCATATCGTCACGGTCCATCGCCTTCGGCACCTGATTGCCCGCCTGCCACGGGATCGCCGAAGCCGACAGCAGCGGCCAATTGCCCGACACCAACGGTGCATCCGCATCCGCCCAGCCAACTTGCGTCGAGCCTTTGCGGCCCGAATGGCCAATCTGGCAGCAGGTCTTGGCCTTCGTCTCGGCATGGATGAAATCGTTGATCTTCTTCCAAGCCAGTTCATGCTTCGGCGTATAAAGCCCGGTGCAGCCCGGCGTGATCCGGCCATGCGCCGACACACAGGTCATCTCGGTATAAACCAGCCCAGCGCCGCCCTTGGCGCGTTCGGCGTAATGGACAAAATGCCAATCGGTCGGAACACCTTCGACCGCGCGATACTGCGCCATCGGCGACACCACCACGCGGTTTTCCAGCGTCATGCCGCGCAACTGAAACGGCGTGAACATCGGCGTGCGCCCCGGCGCGCCACCATATTGCGCCGCAAACCAATCCTCGGCAGAACGCAGCCAAGCCGGATCGCGCATCCGCAGGTTCTCATGGCTGATCCGTTGCGAACGGGTCAGCAGCGAATAGGCAAACTGCGGCGCGGGCATGTCCAGGTAACGCTCGACCTCTTCAAACCACTCCAGCGAATTGCGCGCCGCCGATTGCAGCCGCAACACTTCCACGCGGCGCTCTGCCTGATAGCGCTCAAACGCCGCCTGCATCGTCGATTCCGAGTGCAGGTATTCCGCCAAAGCAATCGCACTATCAAACGCCAAACGGCTGCCGGATCCAATCGAGAAATGCCCCGTCGCCGCCGCATCCCCCATCAGCACCACGTTTTCATGATACCACTGCTGGCAAATCACCCGCGGGAACTGCATCCACACCGCCGAGCCGCGCAAATGCGCTGCATTCGACATCAGATCATGGCCGCCCAAATGCCGTTCAAAGATCTTGCGGCAAGTCTCAACGGTTTCCTCTTTGGTCATCGTCTCAAAGCCCCACAGCTCCCATGTGTCGGGATGGCATTCGACGATGAAGGTCGCGGTATCCTTGTCAAACTGGTAGACATGCGCCCAAACCCAGCCGTATTCGGTCTTCTCGAAGATGAAACTAAAGGCGTCGTCGAACTTGGCATGGGTGCCAAGCCAAACGAACTTGCACTTGCGCACATCAATATCCGGCTTGAACACATCCGCATATTCGCGGCGCACGAGACTGTTGATGCCATCCGTCGCCACCACCAGATCATAGTCTTTGCGGTATTCTTCGGCTGACTTGAACTCGGCCTCAAACCGCAGATCGACGCCCAACTCCCGCGCCCGCGCTTGCAGCAAGACCAGTAGCGCTTTCCGCCCGATCCCGGCAAAGCCATGCCCACCCGAAACCGTGCGCACGCCATTATGCACCACCGCAATGTCGTCCCAATAGGCGAACTGGCTGCGGATCGCTTCGGTGCTGACCGGATCATTCTTCGCCATCCGCCCCAGCGCGTCATCCGACAGCACCACGCCCCAACCGAAGGTGTCATTGGCCTTGTTGCGCTCCATCACCACAACCTCGTGGCTGGCATCGCGCAGCTTCATCGAGATCGCGAAATACAAGCCCGCCGGACCACCGCCCAAACACAGAACCTTCATGGCAACCCCTCCAATGCGTTTGGTTTAGCCTGCCACCAGACCAAAACAATTTCAAGCTTGAAATTTCTCGCTTGAAATTTTCCGCCCACCCCGCATAGTGCAGTGATGGAAAACCTGATCGTCACCCAGCACCCATTCTGGCTGCACATCGCGCTGAACCGCCCCGCGGCGAAGAACGCGCTGAACACCGCGACGCTTGCGGCTTTGGCCCACGCGCTGACCCAAGCCGCCACCGACCCCAATATCCGCGCCGTCCTCCTCTCCGGCACCGAAGGTAATTTCGCCGCAGGGGCAGATATCACCGAGATCGAATCCAAAACCACGCTTGAGGCCGCAACCGACCCCCGCAAAGCCCATTGGGCCACCATCCGCGCCTTCCCAAAACCGCTGATCGCCGCCATTGACGGCTTCGCCTTGGGCGGAGGCTTAGAACTCGCCCTGATGGCTGACCTAATCGTCCTCGGCGAGACCGCCAAACTCGGCCTGCCCGAAACCAACCTCGGCCTAATCCCCGGCGCAGGCGGCACCCAGCGCCTGCTCGCCCTGATAGGTCGCGCCCGCGCCTCCCGCATGATCCTGACGGGTGAGATCATCGACGCCCAAACCGCCCACCAATGGGGCATCGCCGCCTATCTCGCTACAGGTTCCGCCCTGCCGGATGCCACCACCCTCGCCAGCAAAATTGCCCTCCGCGCGCCCCTCGCGCTGCAAGCCGCCAAAGCCGCGCTCATAGCAGGCGACGAAGCCCCCCGCGCCTTCGCGCTGGAACGCGCCAACTTCGAGTCCCTAATGGATACCACCGACAAGGCCGAAGGCATCTGCGCCTTCCGCGACAAACGCAAACCCAGTTTCACAGGCGCATGATGCCCCCCAACACCAGCCCCAAAATCGGCATCATCGGTCTCGGCACAATGGGCTTAGGGATCGCGCAAATCTTTGTACAGGCTGGTTTTTTCACCGTCGCCACCGATGCCCAGCCGCCTGCCCGCGCCAGTGCACGTCAACGCATGTCCGACGCCCTGAACGCTCGCGTCACTGCCGGAAAGCTCACCCCAGAGGCCCGCGATGCGACGCTGTCCAATCTGCACATCACCGCAAGCCTCGCCGAGCTCGCGCCCTGCGATCTGGTGATCGAGGCCATCATCGAGCGCCTCGATGCCAAAGAGGTGCTGTTCAGCGAACTCGAAACCATCCTGGCGCCAAATGCCATCCTCGCCACCAACACCTCCTCGATTCCTGTCGCCGCCATAGCCAGCACCGCGCAACACCCAAACCGCATCCTCGCCCTACACTTCTTCAACCCGCCCACCGCGATGAAGCTGGTCGAACTCGCACCCCACGCGGGCACCTCGACAGCAGCCCTGACCCTCGCCCGCGAAATCACCGAGGCCGCAGGCAAAACCGTGATCCAATGCCCCGACCGCCCCGGATTCATCGTCAACCGCTGTGCGCGACCCTATTACGGCGAAGCCCTCGCCCTGCTGGAAGAAGGCCACCCTGCGGAAGAAATCGACGCCGCGATGATGGCCGCTGGATACCGTCTCGGCCCCTTCGCGTTGATTGATCTGATCGGCGCTGACATCAACCTTGCGGCCACCGAGGGCCTCAGCGCGGCTATGCAAAACCACCCCCGCTACCACGTCTTCGCAGCCCTCAAAGCCCAAGCCGCCAGCGGAAACTTAGGCCGCAAATCCGGCCAAGGCTTCCTATACCCCGCGCAAACCACTGCAAAAGCCAACCCCGAAATCGCCCTTCGCATTGAGGCAACTCTAATAAACGAAGCCGCATGGCTGCTCAATGAAGGCGGCACCACGCCCGAAGGCATCGACACCGCAATGAAATTGGGCCTCAACTTCCCGCGCGGCCCGTTCGTTGCCCTAGCCCTTCACACAACCCCAAAAGTCCTCACCACCCTACAATCCCTCGCAGCAAAAGCCCCCGAGGCCCTAAAATCCCGCTACGCCCCCGCCCCTTATCTCACCCGGTGATCCCCATGTCTGACGCCTATTTCCTCTACCACTCCATCGGCATGTATCCCGGCAAAACCGCCGATCTGGCCGCAGCGATGACCGAATTTGCCGGGGTCTGGGGCAAGCCAGATGACAGCCAATGGGCCTATGCGCTAGGCAAACGCCAGAATTTCATCGATCGCTGGCGTGCGATCCTGAACGCCCCGGCGCAGTCGATCACCGCCACCGAAAACGTCACCGCCGCCTTCCATGCGTTGCTGACCTCATTGCCTCAATCTCACCTTAAAGGTCGCAAAGTGCTGGTCGGAGCCGATTGCTTCCCCTCCAACCATTTCCTGTTGAATGGCATGGCCGAGAAATACGGTTTCACCCTGCACACCGTGCCCCTGCGCCAAGGCATGGGCTATGTCGAAGATGAAGACTTTATCGAAGCATGGACCCCAGACGTTGGCCTCGCCTTACTGACATGGGTGTCCTCACTTACCTCGCACCGTATTGATCTCAAACGCATGGTCGCCCACGGTCGCCGCATGGGCAGCCTGATCGGCACCGATATCACCCAAGCCGCAGGCCTGATCCCCTATGACGTGATGGCCCCCGAGGTTGATTTCACCGTCTCGACCAGCCTCAAATGGATGTGTGGCACCCCCGGCGCAGGTATCCTATATGTCAGCCCCCGCCTGACCCCGCATTGCCACCCCGAGCAGCGCGGCTGGTTCAGCCAATCCAACCCGTTCAACTGGGACATCACCGCGTTCCAATACGCCCCCGACATTCGGCGCTACGACAGTGGCACTCCCGGCACGATGGCCGCCCTCGCCAGCCTGCCCGCGTTGGACTGGCACGCCACCCAAGACCAAAGCGCGCTCCTAGCCCACAACCGCCAACTGACCGCCCGCCTCATTGAGGCCGCCGACGCGCTCAACCTCACCTTACTCACCCCCCGCGCGCCCGAAAAACGCGGCGGCTCGATCATGCTGCGCCTGCCCGACAGTCATAACGCCGCCGAAGTGGTCAACAAACTGCGCGCCCAAGGCATCACCACCGATGCCCGCAGCCAAACCCTGCGGCTCTCTCCCGGCAACCTGACCACGCTGGCAGGCACCGAAACCCTGATCGCGGCGCTTACGAACCTGCTGCGCCCTTAACCATTCGCCTTGGCAGAAATACTCCGCTGGATTGCGTTTCTATCGCTTTCATCTTGGCTCAAATATCCCCACCGGCGGCATCGGCCCTTCCCGCGAAAGCCCCCGGCGCAGAACAAACCGCATCCGCCAAAGCCTTAACAAACCCTAAACGTCTAAAACCACTCCATTGAAAAACAACAATTTTCCAAACGGTCCCAACGCGGGACCGCGTCATTCTTTCCCGTTGCCCGACTCTGCTGGCCAGCCTACCCTGCGCCCATTCATTCCCGGAGGACACCATGACCGCACCCCTAGGCTTCGACACCCTTGCCATCCACGCAGGCACCGCCCCCGACCCCGCGACGGGCGCGCGGCAGGTTCCGATCTATCAAACCACCGCTTACGTTTTCCGCGACGCCGAGCACGCCCGCAAACTTTTCGGCCTGCAGGAAGTCGGCTACATCTACTCCCGCCTGACCAACCCCACCGTCTCGGCGCTGGCCGACCGGGTCTGCGCCCTAGAAGGCGGCGCGGGAGCGATTTGCTGCTCCTCGGGCCATGCAGCCCAAATCATGGCGCTGTTTCCGCTGATGGGGCCGGGCCTGAACATCGTCGCCTCCTCGCGGCTCTATGGCGGCACGATCACCCAGTTCAGCCAGACCATCAAACGCTTCGGCTGGTCGGCAAAATTCGTTGACACCGAAGACCTGCTGGCCGTCGAACACGCCATCGACGCCAACACCCGCGCGATCTTTTGCGAGACTATCGCCAATCCCGGCGGCTATGTCTCTGACCTCGACGCCCTCGCCCGTATCGCGGATCAAGCTGGTATCCCCCTGATCGTCGACAACACAACCGCCACGCCTTACCTCTGCAAACCCATCGAGCATGGCGCCACCCTCGTGGTCCATTCGGCCACCAAATACCTGACCGGCAACGGCACGGTCACCGGCGGGGTCGTGGTGGATTCGGGCAAATTCGACTGGTCGGCGTCGGATAAATTCCCCAGCCTCAGCCAGCCCGAACCCGCTTATCACGGCCTCACCTTCCACGCCGCCTTGGGGTCGATGGCCTTCACCTTCCATTCCATCGCCGTCGGCTTGCGCGATCTGGGCATGACGATGAACCCGCAAGGCGCGCATTATACGCTGATGGGGATCGAAACCCTCGGCCTACGCATGCAGCGCCATGTTGAGAACGCCAAGATCGTCGCGGAATATCTGGAGCAAGATCCTCGGGTGGAGTTCGTGACCTATGCGGGCCTGCAGTCCTCGCCCTATCGCAAACGGGCCGAGTCGATCACCCCGAAAGGCGCGGGGGCCTTGTTCACCTTCGCGGTGAAGGGCGGCTATGATGCCTGCGTCAAGCTGGTGGACAGTGTGAAACTGTTCAGCCATGTCGCCAACCTTGGCGACACCCGCAGCCTGATCATCCATCCGGCCTCGACCACTCACAGCCAGTTGGACGATGAGGCAAAAATCCGCTCGGGCGCCGCGCCGAATGTGGTGCGGCTGTCGATCGGGATTGAGGATGTGAAAGATATCATCGCCGATCTGGATCAGGCCTTGGCGGCGGCTACGTCGTAAGAACCGGCAAGCCCAGACCGCTATCCAGTCCGGGCTTGCTCTTTTTGAAATACTCCCGCCGGAGGCTTCTGAGGCTAATGTCGGACGCCTCCGGCGGGAATATTTATGCCAATGTGAAACGCAAGATCACTCGATGATCTCGTAGGTGATCGTCACCGAAGCCGTCATGCCGATTTGACCCGAGGCCACGGGCACCGCCGAAGCCGCTTTAGCCTCGTCGCGGAACATCGGCATCGGCGCGCCATAGCCTGCGCTTTCGGTGATTGACTCGATCTTGCCCAGTTTCACCCCAGCAGCGACAGTCAGCAATTCAGCGCGGGCCTTCGCGTCAGCCACAGCGGCTTTGCGGGCTTCATCTTGCGCCGGGCGCGGGGCCGCGAGATCGAAGGTGATGCCGTTCAGCGTGTTCGCGCCATCGGTGATGCTGGCATCCAGCACGGTGCCCAAGGTGTCCAATGCGCGCACCCGCACGCTCAGCATGTTCGAGGCGACATAGCCCGCGATTTTCGGGGTTTGGCCTGCGTCATAGCCGACCCAGTTCGGGTTCAGTGACAGGTTTGAGGTTTGCAGATCGCGGTCTTCGATCCCCGCCGATTTCAGCCGATCCATCACAGTTTGCAACGCCTTGGAATTGGCGGCCATTGCCTCGGCTGCCGATGGGCCATCGGTCGTGACCCCAAGCGAAATTGTCGCCATGTCGGGCGTGACCTGAACGGTGCCCTCACCCGTGACAGTGATCACATTATCGGCAAGTGCTGGTGCCGCAATCGGCAAAACGAGGGCAGCAGACAGCAGCAGGGCATTAAGAACACGCATGGGAACCTCCAAATGTTATGCGTCTTAGGTGTAATGCTATGACGTTGACCGCAAGCCATTCCTTGGCGGCACGCCTGCCTTTTTCTTTCCTTCGGCAAAAAGCTGCTATAGGAAGGGCAAAACCAGCCGTAGAGCGTTTCCGGCGGTGCCCCCAATGTGCTAGACCCGTGAAATGAAACCAGCTTTTGCACTCGACTTCCGGGATGAAACCATCAGCTTGCTGCACCGCTCTGGCGGTGGTTGGCAGTTGGTGGGGGCTGTTCCGCTTGACACGCCCGATCTGACCGAGGCTTTGGGCTATCTGCGCGCCACAGCCCTTGGCCTGTCGCCACGCGGGATGACCACCAAGCTGGTGATCCCGAATGACCAGGTCCTGTACCTGACCGTCCATGCACCGGGGCCGGATGAGGCCACGCGCCACGCGCAGGTTGTGGCGGCGCTTGAAGGCCGCACGCCCTATGATGTCGCCGATCTGGCGTTTGATTACACCGGCTCCGGGCCAGAGGTGCAGGTGGCGGTGATCGCCAAAGAGACCTTGGCCGAGGCGGAAGGTTTTGCCGCCGAGCATCGCCTAAACCCGATTGCCTTCGTCGCGGCCCCCGAGCCGGACAGCTTTGCGGCAGAGCCTTGGTTTGGCCTGTCGTCGCTGGCCCCTTCGCTGATCCCGAAAGGCGCAAAGGTCGAGCGCGACAGTCGCCCGGTGATGATCGTGGCGCGCAGCTTTGGCGCTGCGGCGCAAGTGGTCGAAGCTGTTGTTGAGACGCCGGTTGAAGCGCTCGCACCGATACTGCGGGGTGCGCCAGAGTCTGAGGTTGTGAGTGAGCCTGAGGTTTTGGAGCCTGTGGTTGCGGAACCTGTGGCTGAGGTTGAGCCGGAAGTTGTGGTTGAGCCGGAAACTGTCATCACACCAGACGATCTGTCCGAGACGGAAATTAGCCCCGAGCCCGAAGATCTGCTTGCGGCGGAGGCTGTGTTAGCCCCCGAAGCCTATGTTGCAGCCGCCGATGATATCCCGCCTGCAGCGGTTGCGGCGGAAGAAACTTGGCTGCCTGCCGATTATGCGTCGCGCGCCGCCTATGAAGATGACGCGCCGCATATGCCATCGCTGCCCGCCTCGCCACTAGATGACGACAATGCATTGATTGCGGCCCTCGCCGATACGCTGTCGGCGCCGATCCCGCAGCCTGCGCCACCATCCCCCGCTCCGCCTGCGCCGCGCAAGCCGGTGGTCGAGGTGGAAGAAGCGCCGATGGCTTTGGATGTCTCTGATGATGCGGCTGAGGCTGATGAGGTCGAGCCGCAGGGCGCTGATGCGATCCGGGCCGCGATTTCGGCCAAGGCGGCACGGGTGATTGATCCGATCATCGCCGATGATTTGCCGCCGATGCCTGCGGCTGCGGCTTTGGGTGCGTTCTCCAGCCGCCGTCAGGGCAATGAGACGCTGCTGAACAAAGCCCCGGCGCTCGGGGCGGCAAAAGCTGGAGTGCCGCGCCCGACCGCTGCAAAGCCGCTGGCTGCGATTCAAGGCTTTGGGGCGCAAGGCTTGGAGACGCAAGGACCGGGGATCGCGCGCGCGCCAATCGCAAAACCGGATCTGGCGGCGAAACCGACAAAGCCCGGCAAACCCGGTTTGCGCGGTCTGTCGGCTTTGGTCTCGGGCTCAAGTGCCGCTGCGACCAAACCCCGCACCAAGGTCGCGATCCCTTCAGCCCTGCCGCCACTGAAATCCACCGATGCTGCGGGTGCAGGCCTGCCCAAGCCGCAAGTGACGCGCCCCGCCGCGGCTCGCGGCCCCGGTGGCTTTGCGGCCCGCGAACCGGTGCGCGGCAAACCGCGTTATCTTGGGCTGCTGCTGACGGTGGTCTTGCTGTTCCTGTTGGCGATGATTGCGGCTTGGTCTTCCTATTCGCTTGGCGCTTGGAACACCGGGGCAGAAGCGCCGGTGCAGGTTGGCGCGGACAATCCAGACGGCACGGACGTTCCTGCGGCAGAGATGCCGGATGCCAATGATGAGATGTTGGCCGATATGCAGGACCCGGCAGAGTTGTCGGATACCGCTTCGGCCAGCGATCCAGCCGTGCCTTCGGTTGAAGGCGCAGTGGCCTCGCCCGATGCGGCGGATTTGAGTGGCCCCAGCGCCGAGCCTGCGCCGGCGCTGGATGTCGCCGCTGAGACCACAGCCCCTGTGAACCCGACGGCTGGCACCGATGATGAGATTTTCCTCGCCTCGATGGATGCCGCACCCCTGCCGCCCGATCCGCTGTCGCTGGTGCAACCACTGGCGCAGGGCGACCAGATGCCCGCCGCACAGCCTGCGCCGCCGCCGTTTGGCACGGTGTATCAGTTTGAAGCCAATGGCGCGATCACGCCAACGCCCGAGGGGATCATCACGCCCGAGGGCGTTTTTCTACGGGCGGGCAAGCCGTCTCGGGTGCCAACCGCGCGCACCGAAGCGGTGATCGCGGCGGCGGCGGCGACAAACCCAACGGTTGCAGCAGCAGCCCAGCCCGATGCGGCGGCGCCCCCCGCAGCTGCGCCGCCTGTTTATGCTGATCCCGCCTTGGCGGGCAAAAAGCCAAAAACCCGGCCCGCGGGGCTGACGCCGCCCGCTGCAGCCGGTCAGGGCGCCTTGGCACCCGAGGTCGATAGCCGCCTTGCTGGGCTGCGCCCAACCGCCCGCCCCACCAGCATCCTGTCGGCGGGACGCCAAGCGCAGCAAGCCTCGGCTGCAGCGTCGCTGACCGCACAGGCCGAAGCGCTGAACCAAGAGGCGGCCTTAACCAGCGGGTCGAAGCTGGCAGTGGCGATCAGCCGCAAGCCTGCCGCGCGCCCGCGTGACCTGAGCCGCGCCGTGGAAGCCGCTGTCGCAGCCGTCGCCCGCGAACCGCAGCCGGAGCCAGAACCCGCCGCAGAACCGCAGCCGCGACTAGCGGCGATCCCCGACAAAAGCTCTAGCGCCGAAGCTGATGGTGAGCCTGATGTGGTTTCAGCAGCACCAAAGATCCCGACCAAGGCCACGGTGGCAAAGCAGGCAACATTCAAGAACGCCATCAACCTGTCAAAACTGAACTTGATCGGGGTTTATGGCACGCAATCAAAGCGTTACGCTTTGGTGCGCACGGCAGCGGGGCGCTATAAGAAAGTGCGTGTTGGCGATACGATTGACGGTGGCGGCCGCGTCGCTGCAATCACCGCGACCGAAGTACGTTACCAAAAAGGCGGTCGTTTGGTGGCCTTGGCGATGCCCAAGGGCTAGAACGGTCATGCGTTTATCTTGTACGATACTGCGCGCCAATATCTGCGCGCAGTGTGATGTTTCGACGTCAGATAGAACCAAACCGCTCTGATCATCCAGCCGTCAGCACGCCTCGATCAATCTGATCCTGCTCGATGCTTTCGAACAAGGCCCGAAAATTGCCCTCGCCAAAGCCATCATCGCCTTTGCGCTGAATGAACTCGAAGAATATCGGCCCGATCACGGTTTTTGAGAAGATTTGCAGCAAGATGCGGGTCTCACCGCCATCCACCACGCCCTCACCGTCAATCAGGATGCCATGCTTGGCCATCGCCTCCAGCGGTTCCTGATGGCCGACGACGCGGGTTTTCGACAGCTCATAATAGGCCATTGGCGGCTTCGGCATAAACTTCAACCCGCGCGCCGCGATTTCATCAGTCGCGGCGTAAATATCCTGCGCGCCGACCGCGATGTGCTGGATGCCCTCGCCATTGTAGCGCTTGAGATATTCGACAATCTGCCCAGTCTCACCGCGATCTTCATTGATCGGGATGCGAATGCGCCCGCAGGCCGAGGTCAGCGCACGGCTGAACAGCCCAGAGTGTTTGCCCGCGATGTCAAAGAAGCGGATCTGCTTAAAGCCGAAGATTCTGCCATAGAAATCAAACCATTTGTCCATATTGCCCTTGTGGACATTGTGGGTGAGGTGGTCGAGATAATAGAAACCGACGCCCTTGGGCTGATGGTCGGTGAAGGTGAAATCCTTGTAGGGGTTCGCCGCGCCATATTGATCGACGAAATAGATCAATGAGCCGCCGATACCAACAATCGCCGGAACCTCCAGCGTCTTCGCGCCCTCAAACGGCACGGCCCCATTGGCCACCGCATGGGCAGACGCCTGCTTCGCATCGACCACCCGCCAGCCCATCGAGGGCGCGCAGGGGCCATGCTGATCGACAAAATTGCGGCCATGGCTGCCGGGTTCATCGTTCAGAATATAGGTGATGTCGCCCTGCTGCCACAACTCGATCGCTTTGATGTTGTGCCGCGCAGTCAAGCTGTAGCCCATGCGGGTGAACAAATCGCGCAACTCTTGCGGATTTGGGTGGGCGAATTCGACAAACTCCATACCATCGGTGCCAGCCGGGTTAGCGGCGCTGATGCTGGCTTTTGCGGCGGAATGCGGAAACGGTCCCATGGCGTGCCTCTTTTGACTGCGTTTCGTCATAATAACGCATTAGTGACACGTTGTTTGCGCGTAGTTGGATTGTATTGTGGCAATCGGCGCGCGATACACGCGGCATATATGAATTTGACGCGAGAAACCCGCATGCTGGACGCTATCGACTCACGTCTGCTGGCCGAGATACAGGTCAATGCGATGCTGACGGCGCAAGAACTGGGCGAGCGGTTGAACCTGTCGCCCAGCCAAGCCGCGCGGCGCAGGCAGCGGTTGGAGGCCGAGGGTTTTGTGGTGGGTTATGCGGCGCGGCTGTCGCCCGCCAAGGTTGGGCTGACGGTCCAGGCCTTTGTGCAGGTGCAGATGGCAACCCATTCGCCCGATGCCGCGCGCAGTTTTGGTACACTGGTGTCCACCTGCCCCGAGATTGTCTCGGCTTGGACGCTGACCGGCGAGGCCGATTACCTGCTGCGGGTCTGGTGCGCCGATCTGCCGGATCTGAACCGAGTGATCCACACGCTTTTGCTGCCGCATCCAGCGGTGGCGCGGGTGCAAAGCCAGATTGTGATGGACCAATTCAAGGCCGATGCCCCGCTGCCAACTTAAAGCTGTCGCCGAGCTAAATGTGTTGCTGATGTAAAGCCCCTGCCAATCTGAAAGTGCGTGATGGAAAGTTTTCTGCTGCAAGCCTCAATCTACCTTGGTGCCGCCGTTTGCGTGGTGCCTTTGGCGGTGCGCTTGGGCTTGGGCTCGGTGCTGGGCTATCTGGCGGCCGGGATACTGATGGGTCCGATTCTGGGCATTGCAGGTGCCGAGACCGCCGATCTGCAGCATTTTGCCGAGTTCGGCGTGGTGCTGATGCTGTTTCTGATCGGGCTGGAGTTAGAGCCGAAATCCCTGTGGGAGATGCGGCATAAGCTGTTAGGCATGGGCGGCGCGCAGGTGGTTCTGACCACGGCCAGCGTGTCTGTCATTCTGATCTGGTTTGGGCTTTCGCCAGCAGTGGCTTTGGTTCTGGGCATGATGGCCTCGCTGTCGTCGACCGCTATCGTGCTGCAAACCCTGTCGGAAAAGAACCTGATGCGCACGCAAGGCGGGCGTTCGGCGTTCTCAGTTTTGTTAACGCAAGATATCGCGGTGATCCCGATGCTGGCGGTGATTCCGCTGCTGGCATTGCCCGATCTGGCGGGCCAAAGCGCCGAGGTTTACGGCGTCAGCAACGCGCAGGATGTGGTCGAGCAGGCGGCGACCTCGCAGTTGATCAGCACAGTGCAGTCGCTGCCGGGGTGGGGCGCAGGGCTGTTGACGCTGGCGATTGTCGCCGGCATCGTGCTGGCGGGCCACTACCTAAGTCGGCCAATTTTCCGCTTTGTCCATGCCGCCAAATTGCCCGAGATGAGCACCTTTATCAGCCTGCTGATGGTGTTGGGCATCGCGTTTCTGATGATGCTGGTGGGGCTTTCCCCGGCTTTGGGCACCTTTGTGGCGGGCGTGGTTCTGGCGAACTCCGAATTCCGGCATCAGCTGGAAGCTGATCTCAAACCGTTCAAAGGACTGCTGCTGGGGCTGTTCTTTATGACCGTCGGCGTCGGCATCAACTTCAAAATGCTGGCGCGCGAGCCGATGATGGTGCTGGGGCTAACCCTTGCGCTGATGCTGCTGAAGGCGCTGATTCTGGTGGCGATTTCGCTGGTGTTCAAGCTGAAGCGGCAAGACCGTTGGCTGTTTTCGCTCAGCTTGGCGCAGGGCGGCGAGTTCGGTTTTCTGATCGTCAGCTTTGCGCGCTCCGAAAGCGCATTGCCCTTGGCGGCTGGCCAAATGGGGCTGCTGGTGATCAGCCTGTCGATGCTGCTGACGCCCCTACTGTTCATCGGTTACGACTGGTTGACCGCGCGTTTTGCCCACCGCACGCCAGATCAAGCCCCCGATGAGATTGACGAAAAAGGTCAGGTGATTATCGCCGGGATCGGGCGGTTCGGCCAAGTGGTCAATCGGCTGGTGCGCACCTCTGGCATTCCAACGGTGGTGCTCGACAACGATATGACCACCATTGAAACCATGCGCAAATTCGGCGTGAAGGGCTTTTTCGGTGATCCAGCGCGGCCCGAATTGCTCGAAGCGGCGGGTCTGTCAGAGGCGCAGGTGATCGTCATCGCGGTGGATGATCACGATACCGCCACGCGGATCGTGCGCTATGCCAGATCACGTCGCCCCGATATTCACATCGTTGCGCGGGCGCGGGATCGTGTGCATGTCTATGAGCTGTATCAGGCGGGTGCCAATGACATCGTGCGCGAAACCTTCGACAGCTCAATCCGGGCCGGGCGCTATGTGCTGGAAAACATGGGATTTTCCGAATACGAGGCTGCGAAAGTCTCTCAGGCTTATTTCCGTGTCGATAGGGGGGCGATGCGCGATCTGGCCGAAGTCTGGGTGCCGGGTCAGCCCACCCATCTGAACGACGCCTATATCGCGCGTGCCAAACAGCTCGACCGCGATCTGGAAATCGCACTGATGGAGGAGCTACACGAGGTCAAACCGATGGCTGCAGAGGAACCCGCCGAGGTGATGGAGGCCATGCTGTTCCCCGATATGGACGAGCCGCGCGACAGGCAGGCAGAGCAATAAAAAAGGCGGCCTGAAGACCGCCTTTCCCGAAATTTCAAACCAGATCAGGCAGCGCGGCCAATCAGCACATCGCCGACCTTCTTCTGCGCACCAGCTTCATCAACGCCAGAGACGGCGGCAACTTCACGGGTCAAACGCTCCAGTGCCGCCTCATACAGCTGACGCTCAGAATAGGACTGCTCGCGCTGATCATCGCTGCGATGCAGGTCGCGCACGACTTCGGCAATCGCCATCAGATCGCCCGAGTTGATCTTCTGTTCATATTCCTGCGCCCGACGCGACCACATCGCACGTTTAACCCGGGCCTTGCCCTTCAAGGTATCCAGCGCTTTCGTGACCAGATCCGGCGAAGACAGCGAGCGCATGCCCACATCCGTGGCCTTATGGGTCGGAACCCGCAATGTCATCTTGTCTTTTTCAAAGGAAATCACGAACAGTTCCAACACGAACCCAGCGATCTCTTGTTCTTCAATCGAGATGATGCGGCCAACGCCATGGGCAGGATACACAACGAACTCATTCGGACGAAAATCAGGCTTCTTCGATTTGGTCATTCAGTCGCTTCCTCGAGCAGGAGTCTGTTCCGCAAAAAATATGACCGCTCCGGGAAATCACCCCGAACAACGGCTTCTATTTTCGGCTAGATTTTCACCCCAAGCGGGCAGCTTTGAGGCTTGTGCAGGCATCCGTGTTTATTTGTAACTTCTGTATAACACAAAAATGCACTGATTCCAACCACCGCAGCAGATCAACGCATGCGCTTTACCCGTTGGAATCACGGTATTTTCCGGGTTGTACCTGATTCGTGACGGCTGCTATACCGAATCAGCAATGCATCATTGGCTCAGTTGCCCTGCCCCGGCGCTTCCGAGAAATACTTCTCACGCTTATCCGTTTCGCCATCGCGGTCTTCGTATCCCGGCATCGGGTCTTTTTTGGTGACGATCACCGGCCACATTTCGGAATATTTACGATTGAAGGTGACCCAAGCGTCCATATCCGGCTCGGTATCCGGGCGGATTGCGTCGGCCGGGCATTCCGGCTCGCACACACCACAGTCGATGCACTCATCCGGGTGGATAACCAGCATGTTCTCGCCTTCATAGAAGCAATCCACCGGGCAAACTTCGACGCAATCGGTGTATTTGCACGCAATGCAGTTGTCGATCACAACGTAGGTCATGGGGCAGGCTCCTGTTTCAGCGTCGCCTTACTACGAAAGCTGGCGCGATCATTCAAGCGGTGCATCGGCGGTTGGTGCAAGATCGTGATAAAGCGCTTGGGCTTCTTGGGCTGGGCCCCGACGTTCCGACAGCGCCAGCACGCGGACCACCCGCAGACTGCGGCCCTGCGAAAAAGTCAGCGTATCACCTTCCATAACGCTATGCCCCGGCTTTTTGCAGCGCTGCCCGTTCAGCCGCAGATGGCCGCTTTCGATCACTTCAGCGGCAAGTTCCCTATTCTTGAAGAACCGTGCCGCGAAAAGCCATTTGTCCAGCCGAAGTTTCGGCTGAACATCTTTTTGTGGTTTTGCCCCCGGCCCGGCCAATCAGATCCCGAAGATCAGAGCTTGGCCTTCAACGCCATCAAAGCGGCGAAGGGATTGTCGGGATCAATCGGTTTCTCAGCGCGCGGTGGGCGCTGTTCGTAGGTTTTCGGCTTGGTATCGCGGTCGTTGGGCTTGCCGCCATGCGGTTTGTTGCCCTTATAGCCTTCACGCTTCTCACCCTCACGGCGCGGGCCACGATCAGACTGAGCAGGCTTGTCGCCTTCAACGCGCGGCGCGCGATCAGCACGGGGTCCACGCTCGCCAGCTGGCGCATCGCCTTCCTTCTTCGGGCCGCGATCAGGCCGAGGCCCACGATCCGGGCGCGGTCCACGCTCAGCCGCAGGCGCATCGCCTTCTTTGCGGGGGGCGCGCTCAGGACGCGCGGGGCGTTCCGGGCGGGGGCGTGGTTTTGGTGCCCAAGTGAAGGTATAGAACGACTCCATCTCTGGCACCGCTTCCGGGTCGGGCTGCACGAATGCCGATTCGCCTTCGGGGATCGGCTGCATGGGGGCGTCAGGATCAACTGCCACCGGGATCGGTGCCGCCTTGACCTTGGCGCGCTCGGCCTTTTCGCCCTTGTAGCCCAAACCGCCCATCAGATCGTTGAACTGCTCCAGCGTCATGCCGGTGATCGACAGCATATCCGGCGTGGCTTCAAACCCCGCGCGGCTGTCTTTGGTGCGCAGGATATCGGCCAAACGCTCCAGCATATCAATGCGGATCGCCCGCGCGCCTGCCGGGTGATAGCCCGCAAGCGTGTAGTGCATCTTCGGCACTGCCGGGATGTTCGGTATCGTCACCAGACCCGGAGGCGGGCTTTCGGGGAATTCATCCAAGCCGTTCCACAAAGACCACAGCACCAGCCGCAGCCGGGTCGGCGCGGGTTTCAGCAGTGCGGGCAGGAACACGGTGAACTGACCAAACCGCACGCCATGCTTGCGCAACGCGCCACGAGCTTCTTGGTCCAGCTCTTTGACTTCATTGGCGATATTCTCGCGCGGGATCACGCCCAAACCTTCGGCCAGGCGGAACGCAAAGCCGCGCGCGAGGCCCGTCAGGGTTTCATCGCGGCCCATCGCCAGCAAAGGCTCAAAGTTTGCCGCCACCTTGCGGTCGATGAAATGCTGCAAACGGCGGCGCACTTTATCGGCGACATCCGGGCCAGCTTCTTCATCGACAAACGCTTCCACACCGGGACGCGCGGGTTCGGCGCCCTTGATCAGCTTGCCCATCGCTTGGCTGCCCCACATCAGGCCCCCCTGCTCGGTGAAATCCAGCTCGGTGTCGGGTGCGTTATAAAAACGATCCGCCCGCAGATGGAATTCCGGCTTGAGCGCCGCGAAGGCCGCTTGCCGCAGCGTTGCCGCCTCTTCATTGGAAGTGGTCGCATCCTGACGGAATCGGAACCCCTCAAGACGGCCGACGAACTCGCCTGCAACCGTCACTTCGCCTTTGTCATTCACCTCGGCCACGAGGGTCTCCTTCTGCTTCAACCGCCGCAACAGCACGGACGTGCGCCGGTCAACAAATCGTTGCGTCAAAGCGCCATGCAGCGCATCCGACAATCGGTCTTCTACAGCGCGCGTCTCGGCGCGCCAATGGCTTTCGTTGTCTACCCAGCCCTTGCGCTGCGCAACATAGGTCCAGGTGCGGATATAGGCCAGTCGTTTCGAGATGGTATCAATATCTCCGCCCGCTTTATCTATCCGCGCGATGGCCTTTTCCAGCCAATCCGACGGGATGCGGGTTTGCGCGAGGCCCCGCCCAGTCAGGAAATCGAAAATCCGGGCCAGCAAAGTGAAATGCTCATTGCCCGCGGCATTGCGGAAATCGGGGATGCGACAGACCTCCCACAGCAGTTTGATGCGCTGCGGGGTGTTCAGCTTTTCGCGCACCTCGGGCAGTTCCGACAGATATTTCAGCGCCAGAACATCATCGGCATCGCGGGCGCGGGCCAGCCATTTGTTCTGCGTCGGGGCTTCCAGTGAGCGCACCAGCCGTTCAACGCTGCCGAACTCCAGATCATGATTGCGCCATTCCAGCTTGCGCACCGGGTCAAAGCGATGCTCTTGGATCGCCTCAACGGTTTCCTCGTCCATCGGGCGCACCTCGCCCGTCACCCCGAACGTGCCGTTCTCTTGATAGCGCCCCGCCCGCCCGGCAATCTGCGCGAGCTCCTGCGGATACAAAGCCCGCATCCGCCGCCCGTCAAACTTCGACGTTGCCGCAAAAGCGATATGCTTGATGTCCAGATTTAGCCCCATGCCAATCGCATCGGTCGCCACCAGATAATCGACATCGCCGTTCTGATACAATGCCACCTGCGCATTGCGGGTGCGCGGGCTCAGTGCGCCCATCACCACAGCACAACCGCCTTTGGTCCGCCGGATCAACTCAGCAATCGCATAGACGTTTTCTACAGAAAACCCAACGATTGCAGAACGTTCCGGCATCCGGCTGATCTTTTTCGACCCGGTATAGGTCAGTTCTGAAAACCGCTCGCGCTTGATAAACTGCACATTCTTGATCAGCCCCGCGATGGCCGGACGCATGGTTTCCGCGCCAAGAAACAGCGTCTCATGCAGCCCCCGCGCCCGCAGCAGACGGTCGGTGAACACATGGCCGCGCTCAGGGTCAGCACAGAGTTGAATCTCATCCACCGCCACGAAATCTGCGCCCAGATCCAGCGGCATCGCCTCAACCGTGCAGACCCAATACTGCGCGCGGTCGGGCACGATGCGTTCTTCGCCCGTCACCAGTGCCACCACTGATGGCCCGCGCGAGGCTACAATCCGGTCATAAACCTCGCGCGCCAGCAGACGCAGCGGCAGGCCGATGACCCCAGTGCGATGTCCCAGCATCCGCTCTATCGCGTAATGGGTTTTTCCGGTGTTGGTCGGCCCAAGCACCGCCGTCACCTGTCCGGCAGCCATCATCTCTTTGGCCCTGCCCTATAGGTCTTTGCCCTGAAGCTCGGTTTCAATCCGGCTTACAGCTTCCACCACCCCCGGCGCATGGGGGTCGATCTTCAGCACCGCCTGATAGACCTCCAACGCCTGCGTGGGCTTGCCGAGTTCCTCAAAGATCGAGCCCAAGCCCGAAAGAGCGCCAAAATGCCGAGGATTCAGCGTCAGCACATGGCCAATATCGGCAATCGCCGGACCAAACTGCCCCAGTTGATAATAGGCGGTTGCCCGCGCATTCCAACCTTCGGCGAAATCTGGCGCATGATCGACCAGCGCTGTCAAATGCTGCACTGCCACGTCAGGCTGACCGTTCGCCATCGCATCCTTGCCGCGCTGCAACAGCAAATCCATCGCCGGAGAGCCGGATTTCGACCACTCCATCCAGATATCAGATTCGATCTGCTCAGCCTCAGCCTCATCCGCCTTCTGCAGACGGGCGAAAAGATCATCCAATTTGGCAGTTTGCGCGACCACAGGCAGGCATGACAGAAAAACCAGCATAAATGCCGCAACGATACGATTGTGTAACGAATGATGCGCTTTCATAAGGGTATAGGTAACGCAACGGGCAGGGAATTCCAGCCCCGCCTGCACAGATCGGAGAATGTGATGAGCGATGTGATCTCGACCGCCGTAGAGGCATTGGCGAAAAAGCTGCCGAATGGCTTTGATGGCGTGGCAAAGTTCGTGCTGGTGGGCGAAGGTTCGATCATGGTCGATCCAAACGGCGCGCGTGCAGGCGATGAAGAATCCGACGTCACCCTGATTGCAGAGCCGGAAGTGTTCCAAGCTATGCTGGCAGGCGAGATGAACCCGACCACCGCCTTCATGACCGGCAAGCTGAAAGTCGAAGGCAGCATGGGGCTGGCCATGCAACTCGGCGCGGCGATGTCGTGAGCGACGCTCCGCTTTATGACGTTGCCGAAGGGCCTGCGGGCGGGCGCGGCTTTTGGTTGACCGCCGCGGATGGCGTGCGGTTGCGCGTGGGTCTGTGGACGCATGATGGCGCGCAAGGCACTGTGCTTTTGTTGCCGGGGCGGACCGAGTATGTCGAGAAGTATGGCCGCGCGGCGGGCGATCTGCGCGCGCGGGGCTTTGCGACTTTGGTGATCGACTGGCGTGGCCAGGGTCTGGCCGAGCGGGCTCTGGATGACCCGATGGGTGGCCATGTTACTGATTTCGCTGAATATCAGCTTGATTTTGACGAGATGGTTAGCTTCGCCCGCGCCCAGGGCCTGCCCGAACCTTATTATCTGATGGCCCATTCGATGGGCGGCTGCATTGGCCTGCGGTCGTTGATACGCGGCGCTCCGGTGAAGGCTGCCGCATTCTCGGCCCCAATGTGGGGGATTCTCATCGCTGCTTGGATGCGGCCGATGGCTGTGGCGCTGACCACCGCTTCACGCTGGTTCAAGTTTGACGACCGCTATGCACCCGGCACTGGGGCGAAAACGTATGTGTTGACCGCACCCTTCACCGGCAATTCGCTGACCACCGATGCCGAGATGTGGGATTACATGCGCCGACAAGCGCTGGCGCATCCCGAACTGAGCCTCGGCGGCCCAAGCCTTGGCTGGTTGAAAGCGGCGCTGACCGAGTGTCACGCACTGACCCTGCTGCCTTCGCCGAAAGTGCCAACCATCACCGCGCTTGGTGCACAAGAAAAGATTGTCGATACCGCGCCGATTCACGCCCGGATGGCAATCTGGCCAGACGGGAGGTTGGATATTTACCCCGGCAGTGAACATGAAGTTCTGATGGAACGCGCAGCATCGCGCAGCCGATTTTTCGATACTTCAACGGCGCTTTATCTGAAACATCGCTGATCCAATACCCGGATTTCGTCAAAGTAATCGTGGTCTTAGCCTCACAGGGTAATCTGCGTGAACCCATCGCGCAGGGCTTTGGACCACGCTTCGGACATCGCGCGGAAACTTTCGTCCCCCGCTTCAATCCGGCGCTTGCGGCTAACCCGGCAAGCGTCTTTCTCGATCACGCACAGATCCAGCGGCATCCCAACGGAAAGGTTCGAGCGCAGGGTTGAATCCATCGACAGCAGCACGGCCTTTTCGGCATCCGCCAGCGAGGTTGCAGGCTTCACCACCCGGTCCAGAATCGGTTTGCCATATTTATGCTCACCGATTTGCAGGAACGGCGTGTCTTCGGTGGCTTCGATGAAATTGCCCTCCGGGTAGATCAGGAACAGCCGCATCGCCCCGCCCCGACGCTGTGCGGCGACGATCATGCTGGCCGAAGCGCTTTGCTTCATCGTCGCCATCTTCTCATCAATCTCTTGCCGCACGCTGGACAGCGTATTGCCGATGATCAACGCGACCTTCAGCATGGTCGGCGCTTTCATGATTGAGGTGGTCTCAGACGCGTCCGGATCGTCAATCGCCTCACGCAGGCGTGCGAGGGTGGTTTGCGTCACCGACAGCGACCCGGCAGTGACGATGGAGATCACCCGTTCACCCGGTTCTTCAAAATGGAACATCTTGCGATAGGTCGCGATGTTGTCCAAGCCCGCGTTGGTGCGGGTATCCGACAGCAACACCATGCCCGCATTCAACAAAAGTCCGACGCAATAGGTCATGGCACACTCCGATTCAAGTCGGGGGAACCTATTGCTCTTGCGTCTGGACCGCAACCGTCACTGACAAGATTTCCGAACCCGAGCCGCGTGAAATCCCCCGAATCGGCGCTGCATTTTGTGCGTCTAAGCCCGATCCCAGCCGGATATAGCGATCATCCGGGCAGCAGCGGTTCGCTGGATCAAAACCGATCCAGCCGATGCCTGCGATATATAACTCACCCCAAGCATGCGCCGCTTCGTGATCCATGCCGTCTTGCCCCGATTGCAGATAGCCCGAGACGTAGCGCGCCGGAATTCCCGCCGCTCTGGCTGCAGAAATCAACGCCTGCGCGTGATCCTGACACACGCCTTCGCCTTGCGCCAAAGCCTCTGCCGCCGTGGTCCGCGCGCGGGTAGAGCCGGGTTTGTAGGCGATTGCATCCGAAATCGCATCGGTCAGATCGTGGCAGCCCGACAGCGGCGTATCGGCGGTCACAATAATCTGCGCCAGTTCCGTCAAGGCTGCATCAGCGAAGGTCGCTTCAGTTCCGCGCAGATAGGCCTCTGGTGGCACCAGTTCTTTATGACCGCGCAAAATCCCGGCCAAATCGGTGGTCAACACCCGCCCCGACACCCGCACCTCGATCTCATCCACCGGGCCCGCCACCGTCCAGCCCTGCACCCAATCGCCCGCGCCATCGCGAAACGCACTGCCCAACTCGCCGCCGGTCATCGTCACCGACCAATCCAGCACCTTTTGGCCGTCAAATTTCGACGGCATCAAGCGATGGCTTTGCACCACGCCGCGCACCGGGCGGTCATAGCGATACACCGTGACATGTTCGACGCTGAGCAACATTATTGCATATCCCCCGAGAGATAAGAATTGTGGATGATCGCGCCCAAGCCCGCCGCCTCACCGATAAAGCGGGTCAGAAACTCGTGCAGACCTTCTTCAAAAATCTGCTCGGTCGACTGATTCTCCAGATCATGCAGCAGCCGCGCCGCCACCGATTGCGCCTCGGTTTCGCGGCCATAAAGTTTCGCCAGACGGGTCAAATGGTTGTTCACCCCCGCCATACAGGTGATCAAACTGCGCGGGCATTGCGGGTTCAAAATCAGGAAATGCGCGATCTTGCCAGAGGTGATCTCACCGCCGTAAGCCCAATGAAACGCCCGATTGGCCGACATTGCGCGCAACAGCATCGACCATTGATCATTGTCGAGGCCGCTTCCGACGTAATCGGCGCGTGGCAGCAGAACGTAATACTTCACATCCATCAGGCGCGCGGTGCTATCGCCACGTTCCAGATAATAGCCGATATTCAATACGTTATAGCCATCGTTGCGCAGCTGGGTTGCATCAATCGCGCCGCGCACCATCGCCGTATGCCGCGTCACCCAATCGGTCAGACGCGAGAGTTCATGCGGCGTGGTCTGCGCCGAAAGCTGGCGCAGTTCCTGAAACGCGGTGTTCAGCGCATCCCAGACTTGCGTGGTCAAAGCCGTGCGGATGATGCGGGCATTCTCGCGCGCATTGGTGATGCAGGACGCGACCGAGTTCGGGTTGTCGCGGTCGAAAAACAGATAGCTCTCGATCTGCGACTGCATAGGCGCGCCGTATTTCGCGGCATAGCCGTTGGCGTTACCCGAGGCCCGCAGCAAACTGTCCCAATCGTTGCGATATCCCTGCGCGGTGGGCAGCAGGGATATCCGCGCGCCCACTTCCAGCAGACGCGCGGCGGTTTCAGCCCGTTCCATATTGCGGGCGATCCAATAAAGGTTGTCAGCGGTTCTTGAAAGCATGATCTACTCCGCCAATACCCAAGTGTCTTTGACGCCGCCGCCTTGGGAGGAATTCACCACCAGCGAGCCTTCGCGCAAAGCCACCCGCGTCAGCCCCCCCGGCACCAGTTCAATGCGTTCGCCGACGAGGCAATAGGGGCGCAGATCGACGTGACGCGGCGCGATGCCTTCTTCAACAAAGGTGGGCGTGGTAGACAGCGCCAAGGTCGGCTGGGCGATATAGTTCCCCGGATTGGCAAGGATCAAACCACGGAAATCCTCGACCTGCTGCTTAGTCGATTTCGGCCCCACCAACATGCCATAGCCGCCCGAGCCGTGAACTTCCTTCACCACCAACTCATGCAGGTTCTCGGTGACATATTTCAGATCCGACGCCTCGCCGCATTTCCATGTCGGTACGTTGCTCAGGATCGGTTCTTCACCCAGATAAAACCTAATCATCTCTGGCACATAGGTGTAGACCGCCTTGTCATCGGCCACCCCCGCCCCCGGTGCCGAGCAAATCGACACCCCGCCAGAGCGATACACATCCATCAGCCCTGGCACGCCCAGCATGGAATCGGGGCGGAAGCACAGAGGGTCGATGTAGTCATCATCCAAGCGGCGGTAGATCACATCAACGCGCTTTGGGCCTTCGGTGGTGCGCATATAGACAAACGCGCCGTCAACGAACAAATCCTGGCCCTCGACCAGTTCAACGCCCATCAGATCGGCGAGGAAGCTGTGCTCGTAATAGGCCGAATTGAAATGCCCCGGCGTCAGGATCACCACGGTCGGCTCGCGATCACATTTGGCGGGCGCGACGGAGGCAAGCGTGCGGCGCAGTTTATCGGGGTAGCTGTCGATCGGCTCAATGCGGTTTTCACGGAACAGGTCGGGGAACATCCGCATCATCATTTCGCGGCTCTCCAGCATATAGCTGACCCCGGACGGTGTGCGGCAGTTGTCCTCCAAGACATAAAACTCGCCCGGTCCGGTCCGCACGATGTCGATGCCAACGATATGGGAATACACGCCTTTTGGCGGGATAAAGCCGCAGACGGCCTTCTCATAGGCCGCATTTTGATAGACCAGCTTGCGCGGAATGCGGCCCGCTCGCACGATCTCACCGCGGCCATAGACATCGACCAGAAACGCGTTCAAAGCCCGCGCGCGTTGCTTGATACCGCGTTCCAGCTTGGCCCATTCATTGGCGGTGAACACGCGGGGGAACATATCAAACGGGATCAAGCGATCCGGGTCGCCGCCCTCTCCATACACCGCAAAAGTGATACCGATGCGGCGAAACAAAGCCTCAGCTTCCGCCTGCTTGGCCAACCGGATATCGGCCGGCATATCCGCACTCCAGCCTTCCAAACCGGCATAAGGCGGGCGCACCGCGTTATTCTGGAACATTTCGTTGAAATAAGGGGTCATGCCGTGCCGCCTTTTCGTGCTGATTAACCCAAGTAAAGGCTGCCGCGTTTGCGCCGTAAAGGGCAGAAGATTGAAAGCGCTTCGATTTTCACATATCCGCCCGAAATTGCCGCAAAACGCCGCCTAAATTATAGGCAAACCGCTTTGGTCACCTTTCCGCGCGCCGCCTTGCACAACGCCCCCTTTGCCCCCTAGATACATCCAACAAGCAAAGAGGTTCCCATGTCGCTTCCCCAAATGCTCCCCTTGGCCCGCCCCGGCCAACAACGCCCGGTTTTTGACGCCCGCAGTGGTTCAAACACATTCGGCGATCTGCCTGATTGGGATCTCAGCGACCTTTACCCTGCCCCCGATGCGCCGGAATTGACGCGCGATATGGCGTGGCTGGACAAGGCTTGCGCTGATTTTGCCGCCAAGTATGAGGGCAAACTGGCGGGTCTGAGCGCCGCCGAACTGCTGGCCTGTGTGACGGCGTATGAGGCGATTGACGTGATCGCGGGCCGGATCGGGTCTTATGCGGGGCTGCGCTATTATCAGAATACGATGGATTCTGAGCGCGCCAAATTCATGGCCGATGTGCAGGACAACATCACCAATTTCACCACGCCTTTGGTGTTTTTCAGCCTTGAGTTCAACCGCTTGGACGACGATCTTCTGGCAAAACTCACCACCGAAAACGACGCTCTTGCCCGCTACAATCCGGTGTTTGCGCGGATGCGTGCGATGCGTCCGCACCAGTTGTCGGATGAGATGGAAAAATACCTGCACGACGCCTCGGTTGTCGGTGCCTCAGCTTGGAATAAGCTGTTCGATGAAACCATGGCAGGCCTGATGTTCACCGTGGCAGGTGAGGAAGAGGACCTCAACCTTGAAGCCACGCTGAACCTGCTGACCGACGCAGACCGCGCCAAGCGTGAGGCTGCCAGCCATGCTTTAGCCGAGGTTTTTGATAAACATATCAAGCTGTTCGCGCGGGTTCATAACACCCTTGCCAAAGAGAAAGAGATTGAAGATCGCTGGCGCAAGATGCCAAGCCCGCAATATTCGCGCCACCTTGCCAACCATGTCGAACCCGAAGTGGTTGAGGCTTTGCGCAATGCGGTTGTCGCCGCCTACCCCAAGCTCAGCCACCGCTATTACAAGCTGAAAGCCAAGTGGATGGGCCTTGACCGTCTGCAAACCTGGGACCGTAACGCACCACTGCTGACCGAACCGCCGCGTTTGGTGAACTGGGCCGAGGCCACGGAAACCGTGCTCTCCGCCTATGCCGCTTTCGATCCCCGCATGGCCGAAATCGCCAAGCCGTTCTTTACCGATGGCTGGATTGATGCAGGCGTCAAACCCGGCAAGGCTCCGGGGGCGTTTGCGCATCCGACCGTCACCACCGTGCATCCTTACGTTATGCTGAACTACCTCGGCAAACCGCGCGATGTGATGACGCTGGCGCATGAATTGGGCCACGGGGTACATCAGGTGCTGGCAGCGGGTCAGGGCGAACTGCTCTCCTCGACCCCCCTCACCCTTGCAGAAACCGCATCGGTGTTCGGCGAGATGCTAACCTTCCGCAAACTACTCGACGGCGCGAAAACGCCTTCCGAGCGCAAAACCCTGCTCGCGGGCAAGGTGGAAGACATGATCAACACCGTGGTGCGCCAGATCGCGTTCTACGATTTCGAATGTAAACTCCACGCCGCACGGGCGGAAGGCGAACTCACCCCCGACGACATCAACGCACTCTGGATGTCAGTGCAGGCGCAGTCTTTGGGCGAAGTGTTTGATTTCGCAGATGGATATGAAACCTTCTGGGCCTATATCCCGCATTTTGTCCACTCGCCGTTCTACGTCTATGCCTATGCATTCGGCGACGGCTTGGTGAATGCGCTGTATGCCGCCTATGCCGATGGCCTGCCGGACTTCCAAGAGAAATACTTCGAGATGCTGAAAGCTGGCGGCTCGAAACACCACAAGGAACTGCTGGCGCCGTTTGGTCTGGACGCCTCTGATCCGAAGTTCTGGGACAAGGGACTGTCGATGATCGCGGGCTTTATTGATGAATTGGAAGCGATGGAAGACTAACGCTGTGCAAAGTAGCCTGTTGCTGCAATCTTGGCCAAAACGTCTTCGCCAAGGCTTGGGGATTTCAGCGACAGGCAGTTTTGCTTGTAAAACCAATAGAGAAATTCTGCATATGGCCAGTCACGGGCCTCGGCACGGGCGATAGCGGCATCAAAATCATGCCTGCTGCGCACAACTTCGGTGCAATGGTGAAAATCCGCCTGCCCGCAGGTGATCACTGGGCGGTCATGCACCATGGCCTCAATCCCGACGGCAGAGTTGATCGTGACCACAAGCGCACAGGCATCCAGAATATCGTGGACATTGGCATAGCTGATCTGAAGCCGCGCGTCTTTTTGGCTTTGACGTACCAGCCATCCAAATGTATCAAAATTAATGTCCATCGGATGCGGTTTCACGATGATTGGACGCGGATCCGCGCGAGATAACAAGGCTTTGATCATCCGTCGCATCGTGACGTAAAGCGCCTCAGTGACGCCGCGATGGCTTTCGGTTTGCAGAAATACGGCGATGCAGCCATGCGGCAAAGGCAGCTTTTCAACAGGCTGATCATAGCGCGATTTGCGCTTCGCGGCGGTGGTGGCATAGAGGTCTGCCTGAAATTGTTTCGCCGCGAAACGATCAATCACCGCCGCGTCAAACGGTTCAGCTGCAATCGACGACAGATAGCGGGTGCCGACCGGATCAAGATAGTAATAAGGCGCGATATAGGCGGAGCCGAAGTTCAGCGCCCTTGGGTGCTGGATTTCGCCGCGATCAAAAATGTGAAATGCCTGATCCGCCTCGATTTGCGCCAATGCGGTGTCGCGGTTGTGGGGGCGCAATTCACAGACAGCACCCAACGGCGTCAGCGCCTGCATAAGCGGGCCATAAGCCTGCCTGCGCTCCCAAGCAGAGTCCAGCAGCCGTTTTGGCACATGGAAGCTGAGTGGGAACGCGGTGGGTATGCTCACAGGGTGATCTCAACCCCAACCTTGAACACGGTGTCGATCATCGCTTGGGTGCCGCGGATGAATTCCAGAGGGCAGGGATAGGCGACGCCTTCGCGCACCGAGCGGCCAAACGCCTCGACTTGCAGCACATAATGGTTCGCGGTTGGGAAGCGTTCGGTGATCACCTTGTTGCCGTTCTGGTGCAATTCAATCTCGGCAATATCGTTGTAATTGGCGTTGAACGGGCCGCCGTCCAGCCGGATCATGCCTTTGTCGCCTTGGAAGGTCACCACTTGCCGATTGTAAAGCCGCATCGAGGTGATCGACTCGTAGGTGAAGCGGCCATGCGGGCCGTCCATGATGCCCGAAACTTGCGCGAAGGTATCGACGCCATTCTCAAGGATCAGCCGCGCTGCAATATCAACGGGTTCTGATGCGGTGACAAAGCGCGCCGAGCCAAAGGTATAGACGCCGATATCACGCAACGACCCTCCGCCCGCCTCGGGACGGTTGCGGATGTTTTCCATATCGGTCAGGCAATAGGTGAAGGCGGCATCAACATGGCGCAGGGTGCCGATCTCGCCGGCCTCAAGCCATTTTTTCGCCAACTGCCACTGCGGATGATGCACGATCATATAGGCTTCTGCCGCAAGCAAGCCCGAGGCATCGCGCGCGGCGATGATCTGATCAATTTCGGAGGCCTGCAACGCGATCGGCTTTTCGGTCAGCACATGCTTGCCCGCCGTCAGCGCCTTCAGCGTCCATTCGACATGCAAATGGTTCGGTAGCGGCACATAAACCGCGTCAATCGTGGGATCGGCGAGCAGTGCCTCGTAAGTCGAGTGGATCTTCAAACCGGGGCAAAACGCCAGAAACCCGGCAGCTTTTTCTGGGCTAGAGGTTGCCAAAGCCGCCAGCTCCGCGCCTTTTGCCGCATGAATCGCCGGAGCCATCTGCTCTTTGGCAAAATTCGCCGCCCCCAAAATACCCCAACGCACTGGCTTCATCTCATCAATCCCTTATGCTTCGCGGCGAAACTAGCGGGCCTGACATGTTAGCGCAATCGCTTAGGCCTCGGGGGTGGCGTCTTCCACAGCTTTGCGCGGTTTTTTGATGAACGTATAGCCGAGTGCCGCAAGATAGGCGCAATCGACCAAGGCCAGCGTGATCCAAGGATAGGTTAGCAAGGCCGCAACAAGCGCGACAAAGGTCAGCAGCACAAAGCTGACATTCTCAGCATAAATCGTGGCACGCTTGAACGACGGGGTGCGAAACCGCCCCACCATCAGCGCGCCCACCAAGGCCATCCAGAGGGCGACCAACCCGGTGGCATGGGGGGCACCGTCGCCCAGCGCGAAGGCCAGAAACATCGGCAGCATCACCAATAGCGCTCCAGCCGGAGAAGGAACACCTTGGAAGCTGTTGGAATCGTTGTCAGGCTGGCGATTGCCGATATTGAAGCGGGCAAGCCGCAAAAGGCAGGCCACGGCGTAAATCAGACAGGCGATCCAGCCCTCGGCACGCATGCCCTGCAAGGCCCAAAGATAAGTGATCAGCGCCGGAGCCACTCCGAAATTCACCAAATCGCAGAGGCTGTCGAGTTCAGCCCCCATATCGGATTCGCTTTTCAAAAACCGCGCAAGGCGGCCATCAAGCCCGTCCATCACCGCCGCCGCGATGATCAGGGCGACGGCCAGACCAAACCGCCCCTCAATCGCAAAGCGCACCGCCGTTAGCCCCGCACACAGCGCCGCCACGGTCATAAAATTTGGGATCAACTGCACGATATGCAGTTTTTTGCGCGGACGTCGCCCGGTTTTTGCCGACTGCGGTTCGGCTGACTGCGGTTCGGCGGGCACCTTCATTCCCGCACTGCCGCGCGGCGCAGCATATCGCGGTCCAATTCGGCCAGCACGGTTTCGCCGCCGACCATGGTTTGCCCCAAAGCCACCAGCGGCTCGACCCCATCCGGCAAATAGACATCCAGGCGAGAGCCAAAACGGATCAGGCCAAACCGCTCACCCGTGCGCAAGGACTGGCCTTCCGACACAAACGGCACGATCCGCCGCGCCACAAGGCCTGCAATCTGCACCACGATCAGCTGGCGGCCATCGGGAAGCTCCAACAGCAGGCTATTCCGCTCATTGTCTTCTGACGCTTTATCCAGCGATGCATTGAGGAACTTACCCGGACGATACGCCATTTTGGCGATGCGTGCGGCAATCGGTGCGCGGTTCACATGGCAATTGAACACCGACATGAACACCGAAACCCGCGTCAAAGCATCATTGCCCGCGCCCAGCTCCGGCGGCGGCACTGCGCGTTCAATCAAGCTGACAACGCCATCTGCAGGCGAAACGATCAGGCCGCGCCCTTGCGGCACCGAGCGCTTGGGGTCGCGGAAAAAGTAATAGCACCAGACGGTTGCGCCAACGCCGAGCCAACCCAACGGATCCCATATCCAAAACAGCACCAGCGTGATGACGGCGAAGATGCCGACAAACTTATAGCCCTCGCGGTGCATCGGTTTCAGAAAGGTTTCCAGCATGGTCATAGGGTGGCCCTTTTATGGCGCATCAGTTTGATCCAGCTGTTTAGCCTTTGCGCAAGCGTGGCGCAACCTTTGGGCGCAAGATGCGCCCAAAGGAATATCTTAGGCCGGTATCACCATGCCCTTGCCAACGGCCAAAGACCGCATCCGCTCCTGCAGCTTTTCAAACGCACGCACTTCGATCTGGCGAATACGCTCGCGGCTGACACTATAGATTTCCGACAGCTCTTCCAGCGTGATCGGGGTTTCCGACAACCGGCGCTTCATCAGCACGTCTTTTTCACGATCATTCAGCGCCGACATCGCCTGATGCAGCAGGTCCATCCGAATGTCGAATTCGTCGCGCGCCTCGTAATCGCCGGCCTGATCGCTGTCTTCATCTTCCAGCCAATCCTGCCACTGCGTCGTGCCTTCACCATCCGAACCAACCGTTGCGTTCAGCGAAGCATCACCGCCGGACAGACGCCGATTCATATCGACGACTTCATGCTCCGACACGTTCAGATCGGTGGCAATGCGGGTGACGTTTTCAGGCCGCAGATCGCCTTCTTCCAGCGCGCCGACCTTGGCTTTGGCTTTGCGCAGGTTGAAAAACAGCTTTTTCTGCGCGGAGGTAGTGCCCAGCTTCACCAAAGACCACGAGCGCAGGATATATTCTTGGATGCTGGCCCGGATCCACCACATCGCATAGGTCGCAAGCCGAAAGCCTTTTTCCGGGTCAAACCGCTTCACCGCCTGCATCAGACCGACATTGGCTTCGGAAATCACTTCCGCCTGTGGCAAACCATAGCCGCGATAGCCCATGGCAATTTTGGCCGCCAAACGCAGGTGGCTGGTGACCATGCGGTGCGCGGCCGGGCTGTCTTGGTGATCGACCCAGCGCTTGGCCAGCATGTATTCTTCTTCGGGTTCCAGCAGCGGAAACTTGCGGATCTCCTGCATATAACGGTTCAGCCCCTGTTCCGGGCTGGGGGCTGGCAGATTTGCATAGGTGCTCACGTTTGACGCTCCCTCATTGGCCCGGTGCAGTTTCGCCCCCGGGGCAGTCGAATTTATGTATGCCAGATGCAGGCTTCAAGCATCTTAGACATAACTTCTTTAACGAAAGATGGTTCCATTTCCGTCGCAGGGGAAGGTTTGTAACATTCCGGTCACGGGAATGTTAGATCAGATGCACTTTGGTCATCCTCTGTGCTCAAATATCCCCGCCGGAGGCATACTCGGCACGCGAAGGAAGCCTCCGGCGGGGATATTTGAGCCAATGTGAACGGATCAGAGTTCAGACTTGCCCTTTGCGGAGCGCCGCCAGCAGCCCCTCTAGATCATCAGGCAAGGGCGAGGTGAATTCCAGCATCTCGCCTGTCACCGGATGCGCGAAGCCCAAAGTCGCCGCGTGCAGGGCTTGGCGGGGGAAGCTGTTGCCCATTTCCGCGACCTCGGCCCCGAACAGTTTGGGCGAGACTTTTTTCTTGCCGCCATAGGTCTGATCGCCCACCAAACCATGGCCCGCATAGGCCATATGCACGCGGATCTGATGGGTGCGCCCAGTTTCCAGCCAGCACTCCATCAGCGCAGCCCCGCCCTTAAAATCCTCCATCACCCGTGCGCGGGTCACCGCATGGCGACCCGAGTTCCATACCACGGCTTGGCGTTGGCGGTCGGTTTTATGACGCTCCAGATGGGTGGCGATTTTCAGGATGCCACCGGCCTCGAACGTGATGCCCTTCAGGCCGCGGATGCGCGGATCATAGGCCGAGGGCACCCCATTCACCACCGCCAGATAACGGCGGTTCACCGTATGGGCCTCAAACTGCGCCGCCAGACCATGATGCGCGCGGTCGGATTTGGCGACCACCAGCAGGCCCGTGGTGTCTTTGTCGATGCGATGCACGATGCCGGGGCGACGCTCGCCACCGATGCCCGACAGCGTGTCGCCACAATGATGCAGCAGCGCGTTGACCAAGGTGCCCGAAGGCGTGCCGGGTGCCGGATGCACCACCATGCCCGCGGGCTTGTCGATCACGATCAGATCGCCATCCTCCCAGATCACCGACAGCGGAATATCTTCCGGCAAGGTCGCCACATCCACCGCAGGCGCAAGGATCAGCGTATAGACCTCGCCCTCTTTTACCTTGGTCTTGGGGTTGGTCACTGCCACGCCATTCCGCAAAACATCGCCTTCGTCGATCATCTTCATCAAACGCGAGCGGGATAGGGCAGCTTCCTCTGGCACCGCCGCCGCAAGCGCCTTATCAAGACGAGGGGCCGCGTCTTCGCCAATCACGATGATCAGACGGTTGCCCGCCACATCGCCATCCACAGCGTCTTCGTCTTCATAAGGGCTCGCCATGTCTGACACTCCGATCGAGCCGGGCTTGCCGCCCTCGCTCCGCTTGTTGAAAGTTCTGGTGATCGTGCTGATGATCACCATGATTGGCGGTGTCATAACCGTGGTCGGCCTGCTTGTCACCCGTATGCCGAACGCAAACAGCCTGAGCCCTGCCCTGCCGGCAAGCTTGCAAATGCCCGCCGGGGCCACGGCGCAGGCGATCACCATGGCCCCCGGTTGGATCGGCGTTGTCACCACCGACAACCGCATCCTGATTTTCACGCCGCAAGGCACGTTGCAGCAAGAGATCGCCGTAGCGCCAATTCCCACGCCATAAACCATGCTTTGTCTTGACCAGATACAGTCCGTGATCTTTGCTGAACCAGACCGAGTTTGAGGATGCCCGCGCGATGAAGATGTTGCGGTTTTTAATGCCGGGCCCCGATGCAGCTGCGCAAATCAGCACTCAATTACAGATGCTTACGGCGGTCGAACCCACACGTCTGCTTAGTACCTCAATAGCGTTTGCGCTGATGGCACTGTTTCTGCCGCCGTGGCTGGTGCTGGCGGCGCTGGGGGCGGATATGGCGCTAGAGGGGCTGAACCTTCAACTGATGCGCGCGCTTGATCCAAGCAGCCAGCCGCGCCGCTATCTCGCCGCCGTGACCACTGTGTTTCTGACCGAGACATTTTACGTTTTGGGTTGCGTGTTGATCTGGCAGCAAGATACCGAATTTGCCAAAGCGGCGGCTGCGGGCCTGCTCAGCATGACGTTGTTTCAACTCAGCACGGTGCGCGCGATTCATATGCCCTTCGGCATCGCAGGTTTGACTGCGGCAACCCTCACCGCCCTCATTGGTAACGGATTTTACTGGCTGGAGAAACAGGATTGGCTGGGCTTTGCCGTCTCTTCGATAGCTCTGCTTGCTGCAATTTATTATGGCTTGGGGGCGATGCGCTCCAATCATGCGCTGCATGTGGAAATCAGCAGTCGCGGCATCAGGGCGGATGCCGCCAACCGCGCCAAGGGCCGGTTTCTGGCGCAGATGAGCCACGAATTGCGCACGCCGCTCAACGCCATTGTTGGTATGGGCGAGGCGGAACTGCTGCACACGCCCAGTCCTGCCACGCAGGCGCGGATGCACACTCTGGTCAGCTCAGCGCTGGATCTGGCGGCGATCCTTGATGACATTTTGCAAATGGCTGCGATTGAGGAAAATCAACTGCCGCTCCGCCCCGTCACCGCCAGACCGAAAGAGGTGATCGAGGCAACGGTGGCGCTGTTCCAGCCGGTCTTTGCCAAAGCCGGACTTTGGCTGCGGCTAGAGTTTACCGCCCCTCGCCTGCCCGATGGCCGCCTTACCCCTGATCTGCCAGAGACCGCCGAGTTTGATCCGCAGCGCTTGCGGCAATGCCTGTCAAACCTTTTGTCGAATGCGTTGAAGTTCACCGAAACCGGCGGTGCGACGTTGCGGGTCTGCTACCGCGCACAACTTTTGCCCCACGCGAGCCAAGCCATTGCTGGTCAGTTGCAGATTGATGTTTCGGACACTGGCAAGGGCATTCCCGCGCATGAACGCGACCTCGTGTTTCAACCCTTCCAACGTGGTGCGGGCGCGCATAGCGGCACCGGCCTAGGGCTGGCGATCAGTCGCAGCATCGCCCAGCAAATGCAGGGCGATCTGGTGCATTTGCCCAGCCAGATCGGCGCACTGTTCCGGCTCAGCGTGATGATCCGCCCGGTCACGACTCCCACGCAGCTGTCTGCGTATGCGGCCAATCTGTCTGGGCATCGAATTTTAGTGGTGGATGACATCGCCACCAACCGCTTGGTTGCCGCGACCTATCTGCGCGGGATGGCGGTCAACGTCGATGAGGTTGCAAGCGGTGCCGCAGCCCTGCAAGCCATCGCAACACAGCGCCCAGATCTGGTGCTGCTGGATCTGCACATGCCCGGTCTGTCCGGGATCGAGACTTTGGCCGCCATCCGCGCCTTGCCGGGGCCGCATTTGCCGGTGGTGGCGATGACGGCGGATGCCTCCGCCTTCGACTGCGCGCTCTATCTCTCTGCAGGCTTGGACGGCTATCTGACCAAACCGCTGACCATGGAGGCGCTGCGGCTCGGCCTTGCCAAACACCTGACAAGCCCAAACATCTGACAAGCGTAGCGCGCTTGCCATAGCCGTCGGCTGTTTGCGACATCGCTGGTCATACCGGACGGGACGCAACCGCTTTGTCGGCATCAACTGCGCCAAACAAGTAGGAGAATCGACATGATGGGTGATCTGGGCGCACGCGACGCCACCGAATTGGCGGGGATGGTGGCATCGGGGCAGGTCACGCCGACCGAATTGCTCGAGGCGGCGCTGGCGGCGGTCGAGGCCCGCAACCCCGCGATCAACGCCGTGGTGCTGGTGCAGGAAGCCGCCGCCCGTCGCGCAATTGCCGAAGGCCTGCCGCGCGGGCCGTTCCGGGGCGTGCCGTTCCTGCTGAAAGACCTCGGCTGCGAGGCGGTGGATTTTCCCGGCCACAACGGCTCTCGCCTGCTGGCTAACACCACCTACGCCCGCGATTCCGCAATATGGCAGCGTATCCGCGCCACCGGCGTGGTGAACTTTGGCCGCACCACCAGTCCTGAAGGTGGCGTTGGCACCGTCACCGAAGCCGCCGTCTATGGCGGCCCTACCCGCAACCCGTGGAATTTGGATCATACGTCGGGCGGTTCGTCAGGCGGCGCAGGCGCTGCAGTGGCGGCGGGGATCGTGGCGTTTGCGCATGGCTCGGATGGCGGCGGCTCGGTGCGGATCCCGGCCTCGAGCTGCGGTTTGTTCGGCTTCAAATCCACCCGCGCCCGGCTGCCCGATGGCCCCTATTCCGGCGAAGGCTGGGCTGGCATGGCGATTGATGGCTTTCTGACCCGCTCGGTGCGCGATACCGCAATCATGCTGGACGCCTGCGAAGGCCCTGACCTTGGCGCGCCCTATGTCGCCCCACCGCTTGCCCACGGCCATGCCGCCGCCGTCAGCCGCCCGCCGCGCCGCCTGCGCATCGCACTCTGCGACACCACCTTCACAGGCGAGGCGATTGATCCAGAAGTGGCGCAAGCTGTACGCGACACCGCGAAACTGCTGGAAAGCCTCGGCCATCATGTTGAACCCGGTCGCCCCAGCGCCGATGTCGAGATGATGATGCGGGCTTGGACCGATATTGTCGGTGTCGGCACCGCTTTGTCGATCCAGAAGGCGCTGAACGGGCGTGATCTGACGCCCGATCTGGTCGAAGGTATCGGTCGTTCCGCCTGCGCCTATGCCGCCACCCTGCCCCCCACCCGCTATCTGGAGGCCGTCGGCGAGATTCACAGCTTCGGCCGCCAGATGGCCTCATACTTTGCCAGTGGCCCCGACATTCTACTGTCCGCCACCCTTGCCGAGCCGCCCGCCCGCGTCGGCCGCTATCATCACAACCGCGACGACTATGTGAATTACCGCGTAGGCCCCGGCGGCATCTTCTCCTATTCGCCGTTTTGCGCGGTGTTCAACGCCAGCGGTCAGCCTGCGGCTTCACTGCCTTTGGCACAGTCGGCCAGCGGTTTGCCAATCGGCATCCACCTCGCGGCTTCCTACGGCAATGATGAAGAACTAATCGCACTCTGTGCCGAAATCGAATCTGCCGCACCTTGGACAGCCCGCCGCGCGGCAATGGCTTAAGCCGCGCCTAAGCGTTGCCAAGCCTAAGCCTTTGCGCGCGTTATCATCCTGCCGTGCGCTTAGGCAGTTGCACAACCTAAGCGGCAACTGCCTAGTCTTTCGGCACCTCGAGCGAAGTTTATGTTGCGCCCGCGCGTCCCGGCTGCACAATATGATCAAAACCAACGGGAGCGAGTCACCTTGAGCCAAACCAACGCCGTCGAGGCCCGCAATGCCGTCAAAGCCTTCGGAGAAGGCGATAACTCCGTCCGCGCACTGAACGATGTGTCTGTCGAAATCCGCAAGGGTGAGTTTTTCACCCTGCTCGGGCCGTCCGGCTGCGGCAAAACCACCCTTCTGCGCCTGATCGCCGGGTTTGAGATGCCGACCTCCGGCACCATCCTGCTCGATGGCCAAGACATCACCTACCTGCCTCCAAACAAGCGCCCGGTGAACACGGTGTTTCAAAGCTACGCTTTGTTCCCGCATCTAACCGTGGCGCAGAACGTCGGCTTCGGTCTGCAAATGCAGGGCCGCCCCGCCGCCGAGGTGAAAGAAACCACGGCGCGGATGCTGGCTTTGGTCAAACTAGAGTCGATGGCCAACCGCAAAACCAGCCAGCTTTCCGGCGGCCAGCAACAGCGCGTTGCCCTCGCCCGCGCGCTGGCACCGCAGCCGAAAGTGCTGCTGCTGGACGAACCCCTGTCGGCGCTTGACCTTAAACTGCGCAAGGAAATGCAGATTGAGTTAAAGCGGCTGCAAACCGAGACCGGCATCACCTTTGTGTTTGTGACGCATGATCAGGAAGAAGCCCTGACAATGTCCGACCGAGTCGGCGTGATGTCGGCGGGCAAATTGCAGCAGGTCGGCGCGCCGAAAGACATCTATACCCGCCCGGTCAACCGCTTTGTCGCAAGCTTCATCGGTGAGACCAACTTCCTCAGCGCCACCGCGGAACCCGGTGCAGCACGTCTGGCCACCGGTGCTGTGGTCGAGATGCCGGGGCTTGCCCGCTCTGGCCCGGTCACCGTAACCGTCCGCCCTGAACAAGTCCGGCTTGTCGATGCGTCCGAACCCGGAGCCATCGCCGCCACCGTCAAAACCCTCGTCTATTTTGGCACCGACACCCATTGCTACCTTGCGCTGCAAGACGGATCAGAGTTGGTCGCCCGCCTGCAAAGCCCAGCCACCGGTGAGGTTGGCTTGCAACAGGGCCAACAGGTCGGTGTGCGCTTTACCCCCGGTGCCGCCCAGATCGTGGAGGATTGAATGAGCGCCGCTGAAAAAGCCCAAGCCGCGCAATCCACCCGCAATGGCTGGCTGCTCTCAACCCCGGCGCTGGTGATCCTGACGCTGTTCGCAGTGGGCCCCTTGATGATCGTGGCGGTGTATTCCTTCCTCGCCCCCGGCCAATACGGCAATGTCGAATGGCAGTTCTCGTTGGACGGCTGGCGCGGCATCCTGTGGACCAAGGACATCTTTGACGACACTTACGGGCTGGCCGATGCCAATGTGACGATCTTCTGGCGCTCGATCAGACTGTCGGTGCTGACCACACTGCTGACCTTCGCGGTGGGCTTTCCAACGGCTTGGTTCATCGCCACCCGTCCCGCCAAATCGCGGGCTTTGTGGTTATTTCTGATCACCATTCCGTTTTGGACCAACCTGTTGATCCGCACCTATGCGATCAATGAGGTGATCCGCAATGAAGGCCTGCTGAACACTCTGCTGCTGAAACTCGGCGTGATCTCGGCGCCGATCCAGCTGCTGTACACCGATACCGCCGTGTTCATAGGCATGGCCTATGTCTATCTGCCGCTGATGGTGCTGCCCTTGTTCGCGGCCATCGACCGCTTTGACATGAAACTGCTGGAAGCAGCCTATGACCTTTACGCCAGCCGGATGCAGGTGCTGCGCCGGGTGATCTTGCCGATTGTGAAACCGGGGATCATCGCGGGCTCGATTCTGGTGTTCGTGCCATCTTTGGGCGCTTACGTAACTCCCCGCGTACTCGGCGGTGGCAAGCAGATGATGATCGGCAACTTTATTGATTTGCAATTCGGTCAGGGCCGCAACTGGCCACTGGGTGCTGCGCTGTCCCTGACGTTGCTGGTGATCGTGACAGCCGCCCTGCTGATCTATGTGAAATACGCAAACCGGGATACCGCTCATGGCCACTAAAACCTTCTCAGTCGCCAAACTGCCCGGCTTCACCACCACCGCCGTGCTGGTGTTCATAGCGCTTTACCTGCCAATCTTCACGCTGGTGGCCTATTCCTTCAACGCCAGCCAATCGGTTGCGGTCTGGGGCGGGTTTTCCTTGGATTGGTATGCCAAGGCCTGGAACAATGATCAGGTCAAGGACGCCACCATGCGCTCTTTGATCATCGCGGTTTCTGCCGCCGTGATGTCCACCGCCGTCGCCACGATGGCGGCTTTGGGCACCACCCGGCGCAAGGCCTTCAAGGGCCAAACCTTCATCTATGTGATGATCAACCAGCCGCTGATGGTGCCGGAAATCGTCACCGCTGTTTCCCTGCTGATCTTTTTCGGCATGATCAAGCAGGCGACGGGTATTCAAGGCATTGGCTATGTGATCTTCGCCCATGCCGCCTTCTGCATCCCCTTCGCCTATCTGCCGATCCGCGCCCGGCTTGAGGGCATGGATCTGACGCTGGAAACCGCAGCCGCCGACCTTTACGCCTCGCCTTGGCAGATCTTCCGCCATGTCACCCTGCCCCTGCTGCTGCCCGGCGTGATTGCCGGTGCGATGCTCGCCTTCGTGATCAGCCTTGATGATGTGGTGATCACCGAATTCGTCAAATCCGGCGGCCAAGATACCCTGCCGACCTACATGCTTGGCCAAATGCGCCGTCAGCTGACCCCTGAAATCAACGCGATTTCCTCGATGCTGCTGGCGCTGACCGTCGTGCTGCTGACCGCGTTCTTCTTGCTAACCCGCAAAAACGATTGACCCCAACCATCGGAGCCTCCCCCGTATGAAAAAGTCCGCTCTTGCCCTCACTTTGCTGCTGACCACCGCGCTGCCGGCCCTCGCAGAAGGCCAGTTGAACCTGTTCAACTGGGGTGATTACACCTCGCCGGAACTGCTGGAAAAGTTTGAAAAAGAGACCGGTATCAAGGTCACCGTCACCGATTACGACAGCAATGACACAGCACTTGCGAAAGTCTCGGCAGGTGGCAGCGGTTTTGACCTTGTGGTCCCCTCGGCGCATTTCGTGCAGATTTATGTCGAAAAAGGCCTGATCCAAAAGCTTGACCTGACCCGCCTGCCGCACCACGGCAACATCGCGCCGGAATGGATGGATGTGGAATGGGACAAGGGCCGCAACTATACGATTCCGTGGCAATGGGGCACCACCGGGATTTCGGTCGATACCTCGGTTTACAAGGGCGATCCCAACACCTCAGAGCTGTTCCTGAACCCGCCAGATGAGCTGAAGGGCAAGATCAACGTCGTGCCAGAGATGAACGAAGTCGTCGGCCTCGCGGTGATGTGGGCGGGTGGCAAACCCTGCACCGAGGACGTCGCCGTGCTGAAAAAGGCGCATGACGCGCTGATGAACGGCAAGCAATACTGGACCTCGATGGATTACGGCACCACCGAACATATGGCCAATGGCGATTGGGCGGCATCGGTGAACTGGTCGGGTGAAACCTTCCGCTCGCGACTGAAAAACCCCAATGTGGTCTACGGTTATCCGAAAGAAGGCTACCCTTTGTGGATGGACTCGGTGGCACTTTTGACGGACGCTCAGAATGTCGATGAGGCCTATAAATTCCTCGACTTCATCAGCCTGCCGGAAAATGCCGCCCTGATCTCGGCCTTCGCGCGCTACCCCAATGGCATCACCGGCTCGCAAGAGTTCATGCCCGCAGACATGGCAACCGCGCCCGAGGTCAATATCCCGGCCGAGTTCAAAGCGGCGGGGCATTTCATGCCAGCCTGCTCTGGCAAGGCGCTGGAATACATGACGGCGATCTGGACCGATTTGCAGAAATAACACGAGACTGAAACCAAGGGAGACGACAATGACAAAAACAAGCGTGGCGAAAAAACTTTTCTCAGCCACCCTTCTGTTGCTCGCCAGCACCTCGCTGGCCTCGGCTGAAGGCACATTGCAACTATTCAACTGGGGCGATTACACCAGCCCCGAACTGCTGGCGAAGTTTGAAAAAGAAACCGGCATCAAGGTGACGGTCACCGATTACGACAGCAACGACACTGCACTGGCCAAGATTGAGGCCGGCGCTTCGGGCTTCGATCTGGTGGTGCCTTCGGCCAACTATGTGCCTATTTTCGCCGAAAAGGGCCTGATCCAAGAGCTTGATCTGACCAAGATACCGCATCACAGCAATATCGCGCCGGAATGGATGGACGTGCCTTACGATCCGGGCCGCAAATTCACCATTCCGTGGCAGTGGGGCACCACCGGCATGGCGGTGAACCAGAAAGCCTATTCCGGCGATGTGAACACCAGCGCGATCTTCCTGGATCCGCCGCCCGAACTGATCGGCAAGGTCAACGTGACGCCCGAGATGAACGACGTGCTGGCGCTGGCGACGATGTATATGGGCGGCGAGCCCTGTTCTGAAGACGCTGAGCTGATGAAAAAGGTCCGCGACAAGCTGCTGGAGGCCAAGCCGAAATGGGGCTCGATGGACTATGGCATGACCGAGAAAATGTCAAGCAATGACGTGATGGCGTCGGAATACTGGAACGGCGCGATCTTCCGCGTGCGTCTGGCTAACCCGGACGTGAAATATGGTTACCCGAAAGAGGGCTATATCAAGTGGATGGATCAGGTGGCGCTGCTGACAGACGCAAAGAACGTCGAGGAGGCCTATAAGTTCCTTGATTTCATCAGCTTGCCGGAAAATGCCGCGCTGATTTCCAGCTATGCCCGCTATGCCAACGGCATAACAGGGTCTGAGGCTTTCATGCCAGAAGACATGAAAACCGCACCGGAAATCTTGATCCCAGCCGAGTTCCAGGCGGCGGGGCATTTCCTGCCCGCCTGCACCGGCAAGGCACAAGACTATATCACTGCAATTTGGACCGAACTTCAGAAGTAACCCGCGTGATCTGAGAGTGATGCGGGGGTGCACAACCCCCGCATTCCTATTTCAAGCGCTTGCGCGCAAGAATGGAGAGGGCTTTCCGCCCCCTCCAAACCTCCCCCCGCATATCGCCTTGGGGTAGTTGAGCCAGAGGATGACCAAATTGGCATTGCATGAGTTGTCAGCCTCCGAGCTGTCGCGGATGATCGCTGCCCGCAAGGTGGCCCCCTCTGAAGTGATGGCAGCACACCTCGACCAAATCGCAGCGGTTAATCCTGAGGTGAACGCGGTGATTTCGCTGCGGGACCGCGATGAATTGCTGGCTGAGGCAAAGCGCGCCGATGATGCCATGCCCGCAGGCTGGCTGCACGGCCTGCCGCTGGCGGTGAAAGATCTCTGCGCCACCAAGGGCTTGCGCACCACCTATGGCTCACCGCTGTTTGCCGATTTCATCCCGGCAAAGGACGATCTACTAGCCGCCCGGATGCGCAGCGCGGGCGCGATCTTCATCGGTAAAACCAACACGCCGGAATGGGGCCATGGCAGCCACTCCTTCAACCCGGTGCATGGCGTCACCCGAAATCCCTATGACCTGGCCGTCACGGCTGGCGGTTCTTCGGGCGGTGCTGCCGCAGCACTGGCCGCGCGGATGGTGCCAGTGGCGGATGGCTCGGACATGATGGGATCTTTGCGTAACCCGGCGGCGTTCTGCAATGTCTACGGTTTCCGCCCGACGTGGGGTCTCGTGCCCGGAGACGCCGAGGGCGACACGCATCTGGCCACATTGGCCACCGAAGGCCCGATGGCGCGCACGGTTGAAGACGTGGCAAATCTGCTGACGGTGCAGGCCGGGGTTAACCCGGAAGTGCCGTTTGGCCGTGAGGGCATGGATTTCGCGCGCCATCTTACCACCGACCTGAAAGGCAAACGCATCGCTTGGGCGGGCGATTGGGGTGGTGCCTATCAGTTCGAGCCGGGGATTTTAGAGCTGTGTGAGACGGCTTTGAAGGTGTTCACCGAACAGGGTGCCAAGGTGGAAGCCATCGCCGCCCCATTCCCGGCTGAGAAGCTGTGGCAGGCGTGGACCACCCTGCGCGCCATGCTGAACGCAGGCGGCATGAAGCCACTATACGACGATCCCGCCAAGCGCCTGCAACTGAAACCCGAAACCATCTGGGAAATCGAACAGGGCCGCGGCCTGACTGCCCAAGCGGTGTATGAAGCCAGCACGATCCGCAGCCGCTACTACGCCCATATGGCCCGCCTGTTCAGCAAATATGACGCCGTTATTCTGCCGACCGCGCAAGTCTGGCCGTTCCCGGTCGAGGGACGCTGGCCGCAAAGCATCAATGGCGTCGCGATGGACACCTATCACCGCTGGATGGAGGTGGTGATCCCGGTCAGCCTGATCGGCTTGCCCGCGCTGAACGTGCCGGTCGGGTTTGGCGCCAATGGCCTGCCGATGGGGATGACGATTGCGGGTCCCGTTGGCGCGGATGCCAAGATCCTCGCGATGGGCCAAGCCTATCATCTGGCCACCGATTGGCCCGACAAGCGTCCGCCTGAGCTATAGAATCCGACCCCGTAGGAAGCCCAGAATATCCGCCTGCACCTGCGGCGATGCCTGATCCAGACTGTTGACGCAGATGAACAAAGCATCCTGCCGCGCCTCTGCTTCGGCGATCTTCTCGCGCACGCGCTGCGGTTTGTCGACATCAGCGCGGAAATAGACGGTGTTATCGGAAGCGGCAATCGTGGCCGTTCTCGCTGCGAGTTCCAGATGATTGGCCAAACTCGCCGGGTTAAACTGGCTGCCATGCCGGAAGCGCGGCACCATATTCGCCTCAATCACACCCGGATGTGCCGCCTCAAACCCCTGGAAGGTCGAGCGACGCAAGGGATGCGGAGTGTGGCCGATGCTGAAAAACCGCAAACCCCACCCGACCAGCCGCGCCGCGCGCAACTGTTGCAGCTTAAATCCCACCGGCTGCCAATTCTTGCCCCTGCCTTTCAGCCGCCCCACCGCCAGCTGCAGCCATGGCACCAAACCATAGGCCCGCGTCATCCAATGGCCGCGCAGCACAGGCCCGATTTCGGTAAAGAAATCCGCAGGCTGCACCGCGCGGATCAAGAAGAAATCATCGTTCAGGTAGATATACCGTTCCGCCAGATCGGGGATGCGATAGAGCGCCGTCTCAATCGTGCGGCCCGAGAAGATCGGCAACAAAGCCTCATGCCCGCGATAGATCACCTTATGGTCAACGATCTTGATCCGTTCCCGCATCACCGGGTCAGCCCACAATTCTTGCACCACGCGCGGCACTTGCCCGTCGGTGACGATATGAATTTGGCGCAGCCACGGCGCAAACTTCAGCAAAGCGCTCAGACTAAACCGGATTTCATCGCGGCTCGCAAAACGCGTCGCCTCCACGCCCGCCGCTCCAAACCCCGGATCATAGGCGCGGCGCTTGGCGACATGGGCGGGGTCTTCGCCATCGACCCATGTCAGCACTGCATCAATCGGCTGGCTCACAGCACCGCCCTCAGCCGCTCCGGAATAATCACCACCGGAGGCCCCGGCAGTTTCGCGGGCTTATTCCACGCCAAAGGCCTGCGCACCCAAGTCATCCGCCGCCGGGCACTGTCAAACAAAGGCTCGCCCTCCACCGGAGTCGCCGCCTCGACCATGCGAAACAGCACCTCACGCCGCTGCATATGCGGGCCCCAACCCGCCGCGATCAGGTTCGGATCATTCGCCCGCCCCATCGCGGTCTCATAATCAATCATACCGAAATGGAACATGAACAGGTCCGGATGAATGTGGAAATTCCGCCGCTTCACCCGATGCAGACCCGCGCCCCATGTCACGGGCTTGAACGCCAACACCGGCTTGGTATAGGCGTTTGAGACCACCGCCACCCGCCTTTGCGCCAGAAACGGCTGCGCAGGGTCAATCGCAGGCTCGGATTTCAAATCCTGCACCACATCCAAGCCCAAGCCGGAAAGCGTCGAGGTCCGCGCCTGATGGCCCTGAATGAACGCGTTCAAACTGGCGTGCCGCGCCGGGTCAGCCACCAGAAACTCATCGACATCTGTGGCGATCACCGCATCGTAATCATAGCGCCACAGCGTGCGCGCAAGATCGGAAATCGCGCGCGAACGGTTATGCTCCATCACCACCCGCCGCATCGGAGTGTTGCTGATTTCTGCCGCCCAATCGCGGTGGCGCAGGTGCAGAAAGTTCACGCCCTCAAAGCCTTGCGGGATTGTCTCATCCAAGCCGTCGATGATCACAAACAGCGATTGCCGCCCGAAATTGCCGCCGTAATAGTCGATCCATTTGCGCAGAAAGATCCGGTCATTGCGCACCGTGGTGATGCAGGCGACCTTCACGCGCGGGGCTGGCACAACATTTTCTGACACGGGTTTCTCCAGCTTGAGGTAGGCTCGGCTTTACCGCAAGGCTGCACAAACCGCAACTTGACCCGCCCCAGCGGCGCGAAACCCAGCCTAGGCCCGCGCCAAAACCGCCACCCGCGCGCGCAACTCATCTCTGATCGGCCCTTCGCGCGGCGCGTCCCGCAAAGTGGTCAGCAGCGCGGGCGCAGGCAAAGGCCGCCCCCCGCCGCCCCAATTTAAAGCCCGCAACACCGCCTGCGCCGCCTCGGGCAACCGATCTGGCACCTCTTGCCCAGACAACTCCGCCCACAGCAAAGTCCAGCACCGCCCCACCGACCACGGATTATAGCCGCCGCCGCCCAGCAACATCAGCCGAGGCGCCAGTCCCTTGATCGCCCGAAGCGCCTCGACATAGGCATTGTTCGACAAAGCCAGCCGCGACAACGGATCCTCCAGCAACGCATCCGCACCCGCCTGCAGCACGATCACCTGCGGCGCAAACCATTGCAAACGTGGTAAAATCATCTCCTGCAAAACCATGCGCGCCTCGCTGTCGTTATACTGCGCAGGCACCGGCAGATTGACGCAATTTCCCGCTGCCACCCCCAAGGCCCCGGTAAATGGCCAACGCGCGTCCTCATGCACCGAGATCAGCAGCACCTCGGGCACGCCCGCAAAGGCAAATTCAACCCCATCGCAATGATGCGCGTCCAGATCAACATAAGCCACCCGCAACCCCATCCGGCGCAACGCCACAATCGCCAGCACGGGATCATTCAGATAGCAAAAGCCATTGGCGCGGTCGGGCAGCCCATGATGCGTGCCGCCGCCCGGCACATGTACGGCACCGCCCCCCGCCAATAATTTCGACGCCAGCAACACCCCACCTGCGCCCGTCGCCGGACGGCGGTAAATCTGCGGAAAGATCGGATTGGACAGAGTGCCAAGGTGATGCCGCGCCATTGCCGCCGCGTCGATCTCCCCCGCCTCTGCCGCCTGCAAGGCCGCGATATATTCCGCCGTGTGAAACGCCAAAAGCGCCGCAGGTTTGGCGCGCGGGCTGGTCCGATAGCAGCCCTCCAGCCAGCCCAAAGCCCGCGCCAGATCCATCACAGTGGACACCCTCGGCACTCGCAAGGGATGCGCGCCACCATAGCTGGACCCGCGATAAATCTCTGATCCGATGAACACTGCAGCAGTCACTGCCATTCCCGCCTTTTTGACTGCCGTTACTGAATTGTAACGCTTTTGTAACAGGTTTTGACTGAGGAAGCCCTTGCAATGCTATGCAAATCTTAAACAATATGCGATAGATGCTCTTGAATGCGGCTCTGAAGAACCGCAACTTTATAACGTACGAGTGAAGGCCGATGCAGATGAACCAAACCCTTGCCATAACGCCTCTGGACGAGGTCATACCGTCGCCGTTGCAATATGGCGCGATTTGCTGGCGGATGCACCGTGGCAAGGTAGAGGTGCTGTTGATCAGCAGCCGCGACACCGGCCGCTGGGTTGTCCCCAAGGGCTGGCCGATGGACAAACGTTCCCCGGCTGAGGCTGCGCAGCAAGAGGCGTGGGAAGAAGCCGGGGTGCTCGGTGAGATTGCCGAGACCACGATCGGTCAGTTCAACTACGTCAAATTGCTGTCCCCCAACCGCAGTTGCGAATGTGTCGTGCAGGTGTTTGCGTTGCGCGTCTCCGAAATGGTCGACAAATTTCCCGAGCGCAAAGAGCGTCGCCGCAAGTGGTTTGCCGCCGAAAAAGCCGCCCGCAGGGTGAATGAGCCGCAACTGCGTCGGTTGCTGATGGGCCTCAGCGCCAATTTCTCTGTCGAACCGCCAGAGCTTATGGTCGAGCAAGCGCTTGCAACGGCTTGAAAAGCGGCGCAGCCTGCTTAGGTAAAGACCCTCTCCCGTTTTGGCCAAGGCATGATCCACTATTCCCTTCGTTGCAGCAATGCCCACAGTTTTGACAGCTGGTTTCAGTCTGCTGGGGCCTATGAAAGCTTGCTTGGTGCGGGGCGGATCAGTTGCCCAATCTGCGGCGATAGCGCGGTCGAGAAAACCCTGATGGCCCCCGCCGTGCGCCCTGCCCGCAAAGCAGGCGAGGCTCCGGCCAAACCCAAACTCAGCGAACCCGCAACCGAACTGGAAGCCGCCATGGCCGAGTTGCGCCGTCAGGTTGAGGCCAACTCGGAATATGTCGGGCTGAACTTCGCCGCTGAAGCCCGCCGCATGCATGACGGCGATATCGACCAGCGCGCGATTTATGGTGAGGCCAAACCCGCCGAGGCCCGCGCTTTGATCGAAGACGGCGTGCCCGTGGCCCCCTTGCCCTTCATGCCGCCCCGAAAGGCCAACTGATGACCACCCTGATCACCGGAGCAACCCGAGGCATCGGTCGCGCCCTGATGCAGCACTATCAAGCGACCGGTGCGGTGGTGATCGGCACCGCCCGCACGCCTGCGCCGGGGCTGACAACGCTGGATGTGACCGACCCCGCAGGCCAGCGCGCCTTGGGACAAAGCATTGAGACGCTTGATCTTTTGATCTGCAATGCCGGGGTCTACCCTGATCGCGGCCAAAGGCTGGACGACGGCTTTGCACCCGAACTTTGGGCCGAGGGGTTTAACACCAATGTCGTCGGCGTGTTTCTAACCATCCAATCCCTGCTGCCCGCCTTGCGGCGCGCAAGCGGCAAAATCGCAATCATCTCGTCGCAAATGGCCTCGGACACCACGGCCCCCGGTGGCAGTTATATCTATCGTGCGTCAAAAGCCGCAGCGCTGAACCTTGGCCGCAACCTTGCCAGTGATCTGAAATCGCAAGGCATCGCGGTGGGCATCTATCACCCCGGCTGGGTGCAGACCGATATGGGTGGTGCGAGCGCCGATATCACCGAAGCCCAATCCGCACTAGGCCTCGCCGCCCGGTTTGCCGCCCTATCGCTGGCGACAACCGGATGTTTTGAGACTTGGGACGGTCGGGCGCATCCGTTCTGAGCAGAAGACGAAATTCATAGAAAGACGAATTTCATTGGGGGCTAGCCCCCAAACCCCCAGAGTATTTTGAAAAGAGCAAATGCTCAGATCTGCTTCTGCGGCATTTGCACGCGCAAACCGTCCAGCGCATCACTGACCTTGATCTGGCAGGTCAGACGCGACGTTACCGGATCGGGATTCCATGCGAAATCCAGCATATCCTCTTCCATCGCATCCTTCTTCGGCAGTTTGTCCACCCAAGCCGGATCGATATAAACATGGCAGGTCGAACAAGCGCAGGCCCCGCCGCAATCGGCTTCGATGCCCGGAATGCCGTTGTCACGCGCACCTTCCATCACCGTCAGGCCGTTCGAGACATTGACCACATGTTCCTTGCCACCAAATTCGACGTAAACGATTTTCGCCATGCTGCTTTCCCTGTTTCTCGTGCCCAACGGCTCTGCCGCCGACATAGGCCAAAGCCAGGGCATTTGCCAGTGCAGCACCGTCACAGTTCGGTGCAATTCCGTCACCACCCCCGATCACCCGTAGCCCCCCTCGCCCCAAGCCGCTTTGCACAGCCCCAATTTGCGGTTAAGCTTCGCCGCAACACGACCCGGAGCAACCGGGGGACAATACGGGCATGGCATGATTTTTCGTCTGATTTTTGGCTGTGCTGTGATTTTGGCTGGCTGTACCCAGCAGGTCTCGGTGACCGCTCCCGTCGTCGGCAATCTTGGCATTGACCTTGTGCGGCTGAAGGAAGGTGAGCGTCCGCCGCACACCGAAGGCGCGTGCTGGGCGAAAGACACCACCCCCGCCGTGATTGAAACCACCACGGAGCAGCTTGTCGTTACTGATGAGCAGCGCGATGCGCTGGGCAAAGTGACCTCGCCCGCCACCTATCAGACCAAAACCCATCAGCGCCTGCTGCAAGACCATGAAGAGGTCTGGTTCCGCGCGCCATGCCCGCAGGATATGACGGTGAATTTCGTGGCCACCCTGCAACGTGCGCTGAAAGCGCGCGGGCTCTATATGGCCCCAGTGACGGGCGTGATGGACGCGACCACCGCCGAGGCGATCCGGCAATTTCAAGCCGATCGTGGCCTCGACAGCCCAGAACTTTCGCTTTCCGCCGCCAAAGAGCTTGGCATCATCGCAACGGATGTCTCAAAAATATGACGCTTTCAGCCACCCAATCCCGCTACGAGGCCGAAGTAGTACGGCAATGGTCTGCGCATCCTGCCGATGGCGCGCATGATCTGGGCCATCTGCGCCGCGTCTGGGCGCGCGCCAAATTGATCGCGATGGATGAGCCGTGTGATCTGGAGATCCTACTAGCAGCCTGCATCTTCCACGATCTGGTCAACCTGCCGAAATCCCATCCCGAGCGCGCCCGTGCCTCAACGCTATCTGCCGAGGCCGCCTGCCATTTCCTGCGCTTGGATGCTTTCCCCGAGGCCAAACTCTCGGCCGTCGGCCACGCCATTGCCGCACATAGCTTTTCCGCCGCCATCACCCCGATGACCACCGAGGCCCGCGTGCTGCAAGACGCGGATCGGCTGGAGGCTTTGGGCGCCATCGGCATTGCCCGGATGTTTCATGTTTCGGGGGCTATGGGCGGCGGTTTGTTTGATGCCGAAGACCCGATGGCGCTGCAGCGTCCACGCGATGACCGTGCCTATGCGCTCGATCATATTGAGACCAAACTGCTGAAACTGGTCGATACCATGCAAACTGCCCCCGGCCGCGCCATGGCCATAGAGCGCGCCGATTGGATGCTGTCGTTCCGCACCCGGCTGCTGTTTGAGATCGGCTAGACCATGCGGACCCAGCTCTCGCTGCGCTTCGTGTTGATCTTGGTGCTCACCGCCGCCGCCACCATCGCCTTGCTGACCATGTTCGAGGCGATGATCCGTGCCCAACTCAGTTTTGGCACGGCCCTTGTCGTCGTGCTGCCGCTGCTGGTCGCCGCGCGGTCTTGTGGCAGCACTTGGGTCACTCACCACCAAACACCCGCCGGGATCAAACCAATGCTGGCCTATGGCGCGTGGCTTGCCCTGCTCGCCCTGATTGTCTTCCTGCTGCACGGCATTGCCCTGCGGCTCTGGATCGGGCAAGACCCTGCCGAGACGGCGCGGATGCTGGCCCATAGCCCGCCGACGATCCTCACTGTCGCAGCCCTTGCCTATGCCACCTGCGCTTTGATCACCTGCACCGGTTTTGCCTTAGGCGCACGCGCCCAAGCCCGGCTGCTGCCGCGCAGATAAAAAGGCGGCAGGTTTCCCCGCCGCCCCTCATCGCAAAGTCTAAGCGCTTACTCGACCGACAGCGCCACGAACCGCGGATCACCCTCGCGCCGCACCAAGAGCAGGATCGACTTGCGCCCCGCCGCTTTCGCCTCGGACAAACGGTCTTGCAGATCGCTGATGCTGATCACCTTCTGCTGCCCTGCCTCAACAATCACATCTCCCGACGTAACGCCTTTCTCAGACGCCTCAGACGCACCATCGACATGCGTCACCGCAAGCCCGGTCGCCCCAGCAGGCAGCTTCAGATCCTTGGCCACCTGATCATCCACTGGCACCAAGGTCAGCCCCAGCACTTCGGCCTTTTGCGGCTCTACCGGAGTGTCCTTCTGCGCCGCAGGTACAGGCTTGCCGGCCTCATCGGTTTCACGACGCCCCAGCTTGATCTGCAAGGTCTGCTGCTTGCCATCGCGCAGCACCACGGCAGGCACTTCCTCGCCAATCGGGCTATCCGCCACCGTCCGCGTCAGGCTGCGCACATCGGTGATTTCCTTGCCGTTGAAGCTCAAGATCACATCGCCCGCCAGCATCCCGCTGGCTTTCGCTGGGCCCTCCGGCACATCGGTGATCAAAGCACCCTTGGCCTCGGTCAGCCCCATCGCTTCGGCCACATCCGGCGTGACATCTTGGATGCGCACGCCCAACCAGCCGCGCCGGGTCTCGCCATACTGCTTCAACTGATCCACAACATGCGACACCACATTGGAGCCCATCGAGAAGCCAATGCCAATCGAGCCACCCGTCGGCGACAGAATGGCTGTGTTCACACCAATCACCTGACCGTCCATATTAAACAGCGGCCCGCCCGAGTTGCCCTTGTTGATCGCCGCATCGGTCTGGATGAAATCGTCATAAGCGCCGTTCAACTCGCGCCCGCGTGCCGAGACGATCCCGGCCGAGACCGAGAACCCCTGCCCCAGCGGGTTGCCCATCGCCATCACCCAGTCACCGACCCGCATCGCATCCGAATTGCCAAAGGCCACAAACGGCAGCGGCTCGGGGCTTTCAACCTTCAGCACCGCGATGTCGGTTTTCAAATCGGTGCCAACCAGCTTGGCTTTCAGCTTCTTGCCCGAGAAGAACTCAATCTCAATGTCATCCGCGCCCTCAATGACGTGGTTGTTGGTCACGATATAGCCGTCAGCCGAGATCACAAAACCCGAACCCAAGGCCTCCGAGCGTTGCGGCTCGTTCCCACCTTGGCCGTTCTGGTCCATGAAATCTTTGAAGAAATCCTCAAACGGTGAACCCGGCGGCACCATCGGCCCGCCATCTGTGGCCGAAGCCACCATCGATGAGGTGGTGATGTTGACGACCGAAGGGCTGATCTGTTGCGCCAGATCGGCGAAGCTATCCGGCGCGCCAAACGCCAGCGCCTGATGCGCAGGCCCAGCGGCCAGTGCCAGTGAGAGGCCCAGCCCAAGGGCCAGCATCAACCGGGGACGCTTGGGGGTGGCGATGGCTGGAACCGTCAGCGCACGCCCAGTCAAAACATTACGGGCATTGGAAAGTTGAAGCACGTCCGAACTCCTTTTCGTAGTGCGGGGCGCGATCCACATCGCCCGCCGCATCGGATCACATCCGCATATTCATTTACGGGCCAAAATGCGCAATGCAAACCAGATCGCGCCGCCTCAACCCTGCGTGAATGAATTTGTCACCTGCGTGAGCCCGAGTGCAAGCGCCATCGGCACATTGCGCCAATCCTCGCCACAACGCAAAAGGGCCAGCGCAGACGCCAGCCCTTTCAAGTCGATCTGTCGCAGGCCGCGCTTACGGTTGTGCCGCAGGCGCAGCCGGGGCGGCAGGAGCCGCAACCGGCGGCTTCTCGCTGCGCAGATATTCAAAGAACTCGCTGTCCGGCTGCATCACCATCGACGAATTGCCCGCCTGCAACGCCCGTTCATACGAGGTCAAAGACCGGGTAAACGCGAAGAACTCCGGGTCTTTGCCAAAGGCTTCAGCATAGATCGCGTTGCGCTTTGCATCTGCCTCACCGCGGATCACTTCGGCCTCTTTGCTGGCCTGCGAGACGATCTCAACCTTCGAGCGTTCCGCGGCAGCCCGCACGCGCTGTGCCGCCTCGTTACCACGACCAATCTCGTCTGCCGCTTCGCGATCCCGCTCGGCCCGCATCCGCGCAAAGGTGGCTTCAAGGTTCTGTTCCGGCAGATCGGTGCGCGTCAGCCGCACGTCGATCACATCGACCCCAAGCCCTGCCGCTTTGGCGCGCGAATTGTCACGGATCTGGTTCATCAGCGAGGTGCGGTCTTCGGACAGCACCTTCTGGCTGTTCACCCCACCCAAAACCTCACGGATTTCGGCGTTGATGATCTTGTCAAGGTTACTGCGCGCAGCCTCAATACCGCCCGAGCCAACGGCCCGCCGGAACGCTTCCAGATCAACGATCCGCCAGCGCGCAAACGCATCCACCACCAAGCGGCGATCGTCCAGCGGCGTCACTTCCAAAGGCTGCGTCGGCAGACCAAGGATGCGGTCGTCGTAGCGGTAAACCTCCTGCACGAAGGGGATTTTGAAGCCCAGACCGGGCTTGTCCACCACTTGCTTCACTTCACCAAACTGCAAAACCAGCACTTTTTCACGCTCGTCGACGATGAACACCGACGACAACAGCAAGGCCCCTGCAAGGATCAGGCCGGGAAGAATATAGATCGCACGCATCAGTTCGACCCTCCGGTTGGGGTTGCAGGTTTGGTCAGACCCTCCAGCGGCAGATAGGGCAACACACCCTGCCCGTCTTTGCCCGAGACGCCATCCAGGATCACCTTGTTCATCCCGCCCAGCACTTTCTCCATCGTTTCCAGATACATCCGCTTGCGGGTGACTTCCGGGGCCTTGATATATTCGGCGTAGATCGACGAGAAGCGGCTGGCTTCCCCTTCGGCGTTGTTCACCACCTGCGCCTGATAACCACGCGCGTCTTCCAACAACTGCGCCGCTTGCCCGCGTGAGGCCGCGCCAATGGTGTTGGCATAAGCGTCGGCTTCTTTTTCCAGACGGTCGCGCTCTTGCTGCGCCGCCTGCACTTTGCGGAAGCTGTCGATGACTTCGCGCGGCGGGTCGGCCTTGTCAAAGTTCACCCGGATCACGTTGATCCCGGCATCATAGCTGTTCAGCGTGCCTTGAATCGCCGTCATCACTTCCGAGGCGATCACGCCCCGGTCGCGGTTCAACACCGGCGACAGTTCCGAGCGCGCAATGATATCGCGCATCGCAGATTCGGAAACCGCGCGGATGGTGTCCTCAGGATCGGCGAGGTTGAACAGGAACTTCGACGGATCAGCGATGTTCCAGACCACCTGAAACTCGATATCGACGATGTTCTGATCGCGGGTCAGCATCAGACCGTTATCCAACTCGCCCGCCACGCCATTGCCAATATCAGTGGTGCGCTGCTTGCGCGCCTCAACGATTTCCGCCGTCATCACTGGCCAAGGCGCAAAGTGCAGGCCTTCCTCGGTCACGCCACTGAACTTGCCCAGCATCAACGTCACCGCTTGTTCTTCCGGCTTCACCGAATAGGCCGAGGCATAAACCCAGACGCCCAGCGCCACAATCGCGCCCAAAGCCAAGCCTTGCTTGGTGAACATCGCCCCACCCGGCCCGCCCGCGCCCGCAGGCCCACGACCATTGCCGCCACCGCGCCCGCCCATCAGCACGCGCAGATGTTCCTGGCCTTTCTTCATCAGTTCATCAATTTCGGGCATCTGCGGGCCCTCGCCCGGTTTGCGCCCACCCGGACGCTGCCCCGGACGATCGCCCTCTGGCCGCTGGCCATTCCGGTCATCCCCACCAGAACCGCCATTTCCGCCCCAAGGGCCGCCACTACCCGCCATTGATCAACCTTTCGTTTTTTACGTTGCTGCTGAATTGGGCATGAATGACGCGGAAATCAAGCAGATAGACCGCGCAAATTGCCGCATCAGACCACTCTTACCGGCTTTCGCATCGTCACAAGTTCTTCCGACACCGTCGGATGCACCGCCACCGTGCGATCAAAATCCGCCTTCGAAGCACCCATCTTGATCGCAATCGCCGCCAGCTGGATCATCTCCCCCGCGCCCGCGCCCACGATATGGCAGCCCAAAACCCGCTGCGACGCCTGATCCACCACCAGCTTCATCAACACCCGATCCTGCCGACCCGCGAACAGGCTTTTCATCGGCCGGAAGCTGGCTGAAAAAATCTCAATCGGCCCATTCCCCTTGGCGGCTTCTTCCGAAAGCCCCACGGTGCCCAGTTCCGGCTGGGTAAACACCGCCGAGGCCACCAGTTCGTGATCTGCCTTGGTCGGCACACCCCTGAAAACCGTGTCGGCAAAAGCATGGCCCTCGCGGATCGCCACTGGCGTCAGGTTAATCCGGTCCGTGACATCGCCCACCGCATAGATCGACGGCACAGCGGTCTGCGACCACTCATCGACCGAAATCTGCCCGCGCGCGCCAAGGTCAACGCCCGAAGCCTCCAGCCCCATACCGCCCGAATTAGGCTTCCGCCCGGTAGCATACATCACCAGATCAACCTCGCGCGCCTTGCCATCGGTGCCCTGCGCGACGATGCCGTCCGCCCCCTGCTCCAGCCGCGCCACATCGACACCGCATTGAATATCAATCCCGCGCGCGCCCATCGCCGCCGCCACCAATCCCCGCGCCTCATCATCAAAGCCGCGCAAAATCGACGCCCCGCGATACATCATCGTCACCTTTACGCCCAAGCCATGCAGGATACAGGCAAACTCGCTGGCAATATAACCGCCGCCCACCACCAGCGCCCGCTTCGGCAAGGCATCAAGCAGGAACATCTCATTCGAGGTCACCGCCAATTCACCGCCCGGCACTTCCGGCACAAACGGCCGCCCGCCCGTGGCAATCAGAATATGCTTGACGCTGAACTCCTCACCCGAGGCCAACCGCACCCGATGCGGATCGACCACCACCGCGCGGGCATCATAGATCGTCACACCGGCATTCAGCAGCGTGCTGCGATACGCGCCCTCCAGCCGATCCAATTCCTTGTCCAGCGTGCCGCGAAACTGCATCCAGTCGAACGCGCCGACCTGCGCATCCCAGCCGTAAGCCCGCGCATCCTGCACCTCTTCGGGATATTCCGAGGCAAACACCATCAGCTTCTTCGGCACGCAGCCCCGGATCACACAGGTCCCGCCCATCCGGCTTTCCTCGGCCAGCGCCACCTTCGCGCCACCCTCCGCAGAAGCAATCCGCGCCGCCCGCACCCCGCCCGAGCCACCACCGATGACGAAAAGATCGTAGTCGAACACGTTATTCCCCCAGATCAGCGAAGATATTGTCCGTCGGTGCAAACAAAATCCGCTCGTCCGTCTCAGACCCCGAGTTGATATCGCGCACCGTCACTCTGCCATCGCCGTGGCCAATGATCACGATGTCACAGATATCTATGAACAGCCCGTTTTCAACCACACCCGGAATTTGGTTCAACACCAAGGCCAACTGACGCGGATTGCCGATCCGCTTCAGATGCAGATCGAGGATGTAATTGCTCTCGTCCGTCACCAGCGGGCGGTCGCCATTCATTCGCAGGGTCACATCGCGCGCCAGCACATCCATCGACACCAGCATTTCCTCGACCAAAGCCTTAGAGGTCTGCCAGCCGAACGGAATGATCTCAATCGGCAGCGGAAACGCCCCCAACTGCTGCACTTCCTTCGCCGCATCGGCGATCACGATCATCAGATCGCTGGCGGTCGCGACGATCTTCTCCTGCAACAACGCCGCACCGCCGCCCTTGATCAGCGCAAGGTTCTGGTCAAACTCATCTGCGCCATCAATCGTCACGTCCAACCACTTCGCCTCATCCAGCGAGGTCACATGAATCCCCACCTGCCGCGCCAACTCGGCGGTGCGGGTCGAGGTCGGAACCCCGACAATCTTCAACCCCTCCTCGCGCACCCGCTCGCCCAGACAGCGCACCATCCATGCGGCGGTCGATCCGGTGCCTAAGCCCACCTTCATGCCGCTTTCAATGAAATCCACCGCCCGCTTAGCGGCGACGAATTTGGCTTTGTCGATGGGGGAAAGATCGGCTGGCATGTGATTTCCTCAGTCTGATGCGCCCATTGGGCCGCGGGCTGCTTGGGCTGTTGCGCCCTTATAGGCAAACCCGCCCGACGGGGCGAGAGGGGAATCACTTGGCCCTTGACAGACTCGCCCGCAAAGCTACATTGCGAATAATTCTCAATGTCAGAAAGCCGCCATGAACTCCCTTTTCGATCTGCGCAACGACTGGAAGCAACCGCGCGGCGATGCCGCCCTCGCTGACGTCCACCGCTCGGTGCAACTGCCGAAAGGCACATGGCGCCGCTTCGCCGCTTTCCTCGGCCCCGGCTATATGGTGGCGGTTGGCTATATGGACCCCGGCAACTGGGCGACCTCGCTCGCGGGTGGCTCCAAATTCGGCTACACCCTGCTGGTGGTGGCGCTGATTTCCAACCTGATGGCGATCGTGCTGCAATCACTCTGCGCCCGCCTCGCCATCGCCTCGGGTCGTGATCTGGCGCAAGCCTGCCGCGACGCCTTCCCGCGCTTTGTTTCAATCCCGCTCTGGCTCGCCGCAGAAATCGCCATCATCGCCACCGACATTGCCGAGGTGATCGGCACCGCCATCGGCCTCAACCTGCTGTTCGGCATCCCGCTCGAACTCGGCGTGCTGATCACCGCCCTCGACGTCTTCCTGATCCTGTGGCTGCAAACCAAAGGCTTCCGCTGGCTGGAGGCCTTCATCATCACGCTTCTGGGCGTGATCGCCGTCTGCTTTGGGCTCCAGATCGCGATGGCCGATCCCGATTGGGCAGGCGTGATCAAAGGCTTCGCCCCCACCACCGAAATCCTGCGCAACCCCGAAATGCTCTACCTCGCGCTTGGCATCCTTGGCGCCACCGTGATGCCGCACAACCTCTACCTGCACTCCGCCATCGTGCAAACCCGCGCCTATGGCGACAGCATCGAGGAAAAACGGGAGGCATTGAAATTCGCCACCATCGACAGCACCGTGGCGCTCTGCTTCGCGCTGTTGATCAACGCCTCGATCCTGATCCTCGCCGCCGCCTCGTTCCATGCCACAGGCCAGACCGAGGTCGCAGAACTCGGTGACGCCCACCAACTGCTCGGCCCATTGCTCGGCTCTGGCATCGCGCCCTCCCTATTCGCAATCGCCCTCTTGGCCTGTGGTTTAAACTCAACCGTCACCGCCACCCTCGCAGGTCAAGCCGTGATGGAAGGCTTCCTGCAAATCCGGCTGCCGCCATGGCTGCGCCGCCTGATCACCCGCGCCATTGCCATCATCCCCGCCGCCGGAGTGACTCTCTATTACGGCAGCGCGGGCACCGGGCGATTGCTCATCCTCACCCAAGTCATCCTGTCGCTGCAACTTTCCTTCGCCGTGGTGCCCTTGGTGATGTTCACCGCCAACCGCGCCAAAATGGGTGCGCTCGCCGCCCCACGCTGGCTGGTGGCGCTGGCCATCCTGATCGCCGTGGTGATCATCGCGCTGAACGCCAAACTGCTGTGGGATTTCATCAGCTAGCCCACAGCCAAATTGCTAAAACTTATCTAAAATTTGCTTTCATCTTGGCGAAAATATCCCACGGGGGTGCGGGGGTGTGAAACCCCCGCGAACCTTTGGGCAGAACGCCCCGTATCAGAACCACCTCCGCCGCCGCCGCTGCACACCAAAAAGTGTCGGTTTTCGCATGGTATCCCTCCCGCCTTCCGCCATACTGCGGCGAAATGAGGAGCCCGCGATGTATGTTCTGCACCACACACCCGACTCGGCAGCCCTGATCGTCCGATTGGTGCTAGAGGAGCTCGGCCTGCCCTACCAGATCGCCTCGCTCGACCGCGAAGGCGGCGCGCTCGACAGCCCCAGCTACCGTAAACTGCAACCCCTGGGCAAAATCCCCGCGCTGGAAACCCCCGATGGCACCATGTTTGAAACCGCCGCGATCCTGCTGCATCTGTCCGAAATAACTGGCAAGCTCGCGCCCGCTCCGAACACGCCCGAACGCGGCCAATTCCTGAAATGGCTGTTCTTCACCTCCAGCAACCTGCACCCAACTGCGATGGTCTACTACTACCCGCATCGCGTCGCAGGCCCGGAAAACGCCGACGCCGCCAAGGCGCAAGCCGCTGCGACCCTGAAATCGCTGGTAAAGACCCTTGATGACATGGTCGCCCTAGAGGCCCCCGACTGGCTCTCAACCGCCCCTTCCATCCTTGGCTATTACATCGCCATGCTGATGCGTTGGCTGTTCGAGCCGTGCCCCGCAACCGACTATCCCGCCTTGCACAAAATCCTGCTCGCCTTGGAGACCCGCCCCGCAGCCATTGCTTGCGCGCAGGCCGAAGGCTTGGGCGACATGATGTTCTCGAACCCCTATTGATCGGACCGCCCCTATGTTCCTCTCCGTTTTCGACATGTTCAAAGTCGGCGTCGGCCCGTCCTCGTCGCACACCATGGGGCCAATGGTTGCCGCCGCTCGCTTTCTCGATCTGATGCGCACCTCGCCGTTCAAATTCGGCGGCGTCAAAGCCTCGTTGCACGGCAGCCTCGCCTTCACCGGCATCGGTCACGCCACCGATCGCGCCACCATTTTGGGCCTCGCAGGCTTCCACCCCGCCACCTATGACGCCGCGAAAGCCGAAACCACCCTTGCGGCGATCAGCGAGACGCACACCATCCACGCAGACGGCCTGCCGCCTTTGCACTTCAATCCCAAAGCCGACCTGACCTTTGATTACGGCCCAGCTTTGCCGGGCCACGCCAATGGCATGGTGCTGAAAGCCACCGACGCCCAAGGCGACGTGATCTTGCAGGAAACCTACTATTCCATCGGCGGCGGCTTCGTGCTGAGTGCTGGTGAGTTGACGGAGGCAGGCGCTGGCAAAGCCAAGACCAAAGCCGACGTGCCCTACCCTTTTGAAACGGGTGACGAAATGATGGCGATGGCAAAGGCGTCGGGCCTCTCCATCGCGCAAATGAAACTCGCCAACGAACTGAAATTCCGCTCCAAAACCGAGATCGACCAAGGCATCGCCCGACTGTGGCAAGTGATGAACGACTGCATCTCGCGCGGCATGGAGGGCACCGGTATCCTGCCGGGTGGCCTAAAAGTCCGCCGCCGTGCCAAAGGCATTCACGACGCTTTGCTGGCTGAACGCGGATTGAACATGACCGCGCCCCACACCATCAACGACTGGATGAGCCTCTATGCGATGGCGGTAAACGAAGAAAACGCCGCCGGCGGCCAAGTCGTCACCGCCCCCACCAACGGGGCTGCTGGCGTATTGCCTGCAGTGCTGCGCTATTACCTTGACCACGTCCCCGGCGCTTCCACCTCGAAAATCGCCGAATTCCTGCTGACCGCCTCCGCCATCGGCGGCCTCTGCAAACACAACGCCAGCATCTCGGGTGCGGAATGTGGTTGCCAAGCCGAAGTGGGCTCCGCCGCCGCAATGGCCTCCGCCGCCCTTGCCGCCGTTTTGGGTGGCACGGTGATGCAAGTCGAGAACGCCGCCGAAATCGCGCTGGAGCATCACCTCGGCATGACCTGTGATCCCGTCGCTGGCCTCGTGCAGGTGCCTTGCATCGAGCGCAACGGTCTGGGTGCAATCAAAGCCGTCTCCGCCGCCTCCCTCGCCCTGCGCGGCGACGGCGAGCATCTGGTGTCACTGGATGTCTGCATCGAGACCATGCGCCAAACCGGCAATGACATGCATGAGAAGTACAAAGAAACCTCGCTGGGTGGCCTTGCTGTCAACGTGCCAAACTGCTGAGAAGGTGATCTGGTAGAGCCGCAAAGCGGCAAAAGTTTTCCCTTCCCCCGGCTTCCCGCCGGGATGAAGGGGCTGCCGCCGCGATAAGATTGAGACCCTGCGCTTGGGGTTCGGGAAGTTATTGAGTATTTTCAAAAGAGCAACTCCCAGACCCGCAGCGCCATCCATAGTCGTTTTCAGACAGGACGCATCCCGCTCGCTCGTCTAGCGATAACGCATGACAAACGACCGCATCCTTCCCGGCATCCTGTTAATGCTCGCCTTTTGTGTGCTGGCCCCGTTGCTCGACACCGCCTCAAAACTTGCCACCGCCGCGATCCCGGTCGGTCAAATCACCACCGCGCGTTTTCTAGTGCAAGGGGCGCTGATGCTGCCCATTGCTTTGCTGATGCGGCTGCCTTTGCGTATCTCGCCCAAAACCACCGCGCTGATCACCCTGCGCGCGGTCTTTCTGATCGCCTCGACCTACGGCTTTGTCGCAGGCGTGCAAGTCATGCCGATCGCCGATGCCCTCGCCATCGTGTTCATCGAGCCGTTCATCCTGCTGATCCTCGGCTATGTCCTGTTCGGCAACCCGGTCGGCCCCCGCCGCATCGCAGCTTCTGTCGTGGGATTTGCAGGCGCGCTCTTGGTGATCCAGCCCTCGCTGACCCATTACGGCACAGCCGCACTTTACCCGCTGGTCTCGGCGTTCTGTTTTGCCTTCTACATGCTGATCACCCAGGCCATCGCCACTGGGATGCATCCCGTGACCCAACAGTTGCACACCTCGATCGCTGGCAGCCTGCTCTGCCTGCCCGTGATGCTGTGGGCCAATGGCACTGGCATCACCGAACTTGATCCCGTCATGCCGCAGGGTCTGAACTGGCTTTGGCTGTTCGGCGTCGGCTTTTGGGCGGCGGCAAGCCATATGTGCATGACCGTGGCGCTGAAATGCGCCCCCGCCTCCACCCTAGCGCCCTTGCACTATCTGGAGATCGTCACCGCAGTGACCCTCGGCTATCTGGTGTTCGGCGATTTCCCCAATGCGCTGACTTGGGCGGGCATCGTGATCATCATCGCCTCGGGTCTTTACATCATCCACCGCGAGCGGATCACGCTACACCAAGCCCGTTCAGTGCTGCCGCCAGAGATTTGATTGGCAAGATCACCAGCATCTTGGGCGCCGAGAACCGCAGGCTGACCGGGCCGGATACCTCATTCGAGGTGCCGATCATGCCATCTGGCGCGAAATCCAAGCCCTGCAACGGCCACCGCAGCCCCGCGCTTTCCCCGCTCACCTGCGCCATCGGAAACAGCGAGAACCGGCTGCCCAGCGGCAAATCCAACCGCATCTGCAACGGTGCCAGAAAGATCACATCCTGCGGCGACAGCACCAGACAGCGCTGATCGGGCGCGCGCACCAAAGCGTTCAGCACCGCCAAGCCATGATCCAGCCGCGCCCCTGCGAATCCTATCCCCAGCACGAACGGTGCCCGGATCGAGCGCAGAGCCTTGTCAAAATCGGTGGTTATTTGTTCGGCAATCGGAAACAACCGCCCCGCCAGCCGCGCCTGCGCTGCAGCACTGATCGAATCGAAGTCGCCAATCACCGCTTCAGGCTCCACCCCCAGCGCCAAAAGCCGGTCCGCCCCGCCATCAGCCCCAACAATCCTTGGGGCTAACCGCAGCGCACGGGTAAGCTGCGCTTTGCCGAACGGCCCACCGCCCGCCAAAGTTACCCCCTGCAAAGAGTCGACAATCACCTGCATAATCCCGATACTGTTCTTCTAATTGCGGCACAAACCCCGTGCGGTGAACACAATCAATCCTTCAAATTACCCTGTTCTGTCCACGGAATTGAACAAAGCGCAGTGCAGGTTGGCGACGTGAACTTTGTAAAGGCGGCATCCCGATGATCGGTGCAAGTAAAATTCTTACCGTTTCTTACGGAACTTTCAGCTGCACGCTGGAAGGGTTCGATGAGCCTTTCAACACCATGAAGGCCATCGCCGAATATTTCCGTGATCTCGCCGCCGAAGACCGCTACTTTGGCGCCGAACCGCCCACCCCGGATGCCGCCATGCTGCACCGCATTGCCGAGCGCGAAATCCAGCGCCGGGTTGAGGCGAAAATCCAAGACAATGGCGTGATCCTGCGGGCTGGTGATACCGAAGCGCCTGCGCTCGCCGCCCCGATTGTTGCCCCCCCCATCTCCCCCCCGACAGTCACCGCTGCCGCGAACCTGGATGCCAATGGCGAATCCGTCGCCGAACGCTTGTCCCGCCTGCGCGCCGCACAATCCGCTCCGATGGCTGCCGAACCCACCATTCACCACATCGCCGAAGCCGCCGCTATCGCCGACGACAGCTATAGCGAAGACCAACATTCCGACGACATTCTGGCCAATATTGCCGCTTTGGCAGCGCCTGAAGCTCCCTCGGAAACCCCTGTCGAAGCGGATACAACCGAGCCGCACTACGCTCTCGAACCCGGCGATCTGATCGCCGCAGAAATCACGCCTGATCACCAAGATGCATCAGAGCCCGAGATCGAGCCGCAAGATCTTGCCGACCTCGCCGCGTTGGATGCGCCACGCCCCAACGCCGCACCCCTTGATACCGCAGCGGACACCAGCGCAGCTTTGCCCGCAGCCCAAGAGAGCTATGACGAAGACCCTGCCTTGCAGAACGACGGCTCCGCCGATCTTGCCGCCGCCTTCGCAGATGATCTGCCCGCAGCCGAAAGCCTGATCACCACCGAAAGCCTGATCGCTGTCGAAGACCCGGTGATCGAAGATTTTGCAGCGGCTGTGCAAGACGCGCCCGCCGCCGAAGACTATGACGACGAAATCCTCGCTGATCTGCTGCCCGAACACGATCCGATTGCCGAAGCGGCGGCCTATGCCGATGAAGACATGTTGGCCTCACTCGGCGCTCTGATCGCCGAGAACGATCTAATCCAGCCCGAAACTGATGCAGTCGCACCCATATCAGAGCCGCTGATCGCGGTTTCCGATGCAGTATCTGAAGACACCCTGTCAGAAGACGCACTGCCAGAAGCTGTTGATGCAGCAGAAGACGATGCGGAAGATGACATCCTGCTCGCCAGCCTGCCCACAGCCGCAGAAGTCAGCCCCGAAATCTCTGTCGCCCCGGAAATCCAACCGGAACCAGAAACCCAAGCCGCCGCGGCAGCTTTCCCAGAAACCGCCCGCGAACCCGGCGAGAAAATCCAGCGTGCCCGCGCCCGTGTGATCAAAATCCGCCGCGCCGATGCACCGCGCGCACCCGAAACTGCTCAAACCGCACCGCAAACCTCGCTGCTCTCCCCCGAGGCCGAGGCAGCACTACAAGCCGAACTCGCCGCGCTTGAGGCCGAGATCCCGGCAGCATCCGCCCCGGTGCGCCCGACCCGCCCCGTGCGTCACCTGACGCCGCGCCCGATTGAAACCAGCTTTGACGACGACGATCATCTCGCCGCCGCCCTGGCCGATGCGCCTGTCGCTGACACGCCAGCCGCAGAAATGCTGCCAGAGATCACCCCCGCAGCGGATGCCGTCGCGGCACTGCTGGCCTCCACCACGCCCGCAGAAGTCGAAACACCTACTGAATCCGAAGCCCAACCGCAGCCGGCGCATCACGCCGAAGGTCGCAAACTGCTAGAAACCGAATCGGATGACGATGCCGTCACCCGGCTGATGGCCGCCACCAACTCTGTGATGGACGACGAAGAAAGCCGCCGCCGCCACTCGGCGATCTCGCATCTGAAAGCCGCCGTCGCCGCGACCGAGGCCGAACGCCAGATCAAAGCCGCCAACCCCGGTCGCCCACAACCCGATCGCCAAGACATCTATCGCCACGATCTGGAAAGCGTTGTCCGCCCCAAGCCCGCCGACAGCAGCATCGAAACCCGCGCCGCAGCCAATGCCGAACGCCTGACGCCGCTGGTTCTGGTCTCCGAACAGCGCATTGATCGCGCCAAACCCGCCGCCGCCCCCTTTGTGGCCACTGCCGCCTTTGTGGCCCCCGCGATCCTGACGCCCTCGGCCCCGGCCAGCCCGCGCGTGGTGATGCCGGTGCGCCCGCGCCGCGTCAGTGGTGCCGCCAGCATGGCCGCGATGCAAGCGATGCCCGATGAAGACAGCCTGATCGGCGACGCAACTGACGATCTGGACGACGAAGACCTGCTCGCCGCCGAAGATGAGGGCAATTTCTTCGCCGAGGGCCAAAACTTCGCCGATTTCGCCGAGAAACTTGGCGCAAATTCCTTGGCCGAACTTCTGGAAGCCTCAGCTGTCTACTGCACGCAAGTGCTGGGCCGCCCGAACTTCAGCCGCCCCCTTGTCATACGCCAGCTGGACTCCCTGATCGACGAACCAGATCACCAACGCGAAGATTGTCTGCGCGCTTTCGGCACCCTGCTGCGGCAAGGTCGCATCGCGAAAATTAAGCGTGGCCAATTTGCCATGACCGAGCGTTCGCCCTTGCTGGCGGAAGCGCTTCGCTTTACCGCCTAAGCCAAGAGAACAGGGCCGAGGCTGCCACTCGCGCCCCACAAAACAGCCGGAACATTGGGGAATGTTCCGGCTGTTTTCATGTCTGATCAGAGTTTACGATCAATAGGGGCGTCAGGCACGGGGTTAGCCTCAGGATCGGGCTGGCCCACCCCCAAAAACACCGATTTGAACGGCAATATCCACGCCACGCCCAAAAACAGATAGGCCGGAACCTCAGCCCAGATTGGCAACCGATCAATCTTGTCGATCAGATTGACCGCCACCACGACATAAATCGGCATCCCCACCAGAAGGATTAGCAAAGACCACCGCTTACGGGCCTTGTAACTCAGCGCCATCGCCATCTCCTGAAACCAAAACGCCCCCTGCACGACAGCAGGGGGCGTGGTGTAAGCTAAACCGCAAGATCAATCCGCAAAGGGATCGGTCACCAGAATCGTATCGTCCCGCTCAGGCGAGGTCGACAGCAGCGCCACCGGACATTGGATCAATTCCTCAATCCGCCGCACATATTTGATCGCAGCCCCCGGCAGATCGGCCCAAGACCGCGCGCCTGCGGTGTTCTCGCTCCAACCTTCCATTTCCTCATAGATCGGCGTGCAACGGGCCTGCTGATCGGCAGCGGTCGGCAGGTAATCCAACCGCACCCCATCCAGATCATAGCCCACACAAATCTTCAGCACCGGGAAACCATCCAGCACATCCAACTTGGTCAGCGCAATCCCCGACACGCCTGACGTTGCACAAGTCTGCCGCACCAGCACCGCATCAAACCAGCCGCAACGCCGCTTACGCCCGGTCACGGTGCCAAATTCATGGCCCCGCTCGCCCAAACGCGCGCCATCGGCATCGAACAGCTCTGCCGGGAACGGGCCTTCACCGACCCTGGTCGTATAGGCCTTCACGATGCCCAACACGAAATCAATCGCCGTCGGCCCTAACCCCGTGCCCGTCGCCGCCTGCCCCGCGATCACATTCGAAGACGTCACAAACGGATAAGTCCCGAAATCAATATCCAGCAACGCCCCCTGTGCGCCCTCGAACAAAATCCGTTTTCCGGCCTTGCGCGCCTCGGTCAGCACCTTCCACACCGGTTTCGCATAGGGCAAAACCTGCGGCGCAATCGCGCGCAATGCGTCAAGCAGCGCCGCGCGGTCAATCGGCGCGATCCCCAGCCCCCGACGCAAGGCATCATGGTGGCCCATCAAACGATCCACCCGCGTCGCCAACGTCGTCTCATCCGCCAGATCGGCCACCCGAATGGCGCGCCGACCCACCTTATCCTCATAAGCCGGGCCAATGCCGCGCCCAGTGGTGCCAATCTTTGCCACCCCGGTCTGGCCCTCGCGCGCCCGGTCCAACTCGCCATGAATCGGCAAGATCAGCGACGCATTCTCGGCAAGCATCAGATTTTCAGTTGTAATATCAACGCCCTGCCCGCGCAGCTTTTCAATCTCGGTCACCAGATGCCACGGATCAACCACCACGCCGTTGCCAATGACCGACAGCTTGCCGCCGCGCACAATCCCCGAGGGCAGCAGCGACAGCTTATAAACCTTGCCATCAATCACCAGCGTATGCCCGGCGTTATGCCCGCCCTGAAAGCGCGCAATCACATCGGCCCGCTCTGAGAGCCAGTCGACGATTTTCCCCTTACCTTCGTCGCCCCACTGGGCTCCGACGACAACAACATTGGCCACGGCATATCCTTCGCGTTTTGGAAAAACCGCGCGACCTATAGCGACACCTGCACCGCGATGAAACCGCTAAATCACGCGGGCGGCTGGACAGACCGCCGCAGATACGCCACCAAAGACCAAACGAGGGGGAAAACATGGGCATTATCCTGCGCTGGCTTGGGGCATTCATCCTGCTATCGGCCACCTACAACCCAACCCAAATCAACTTCACCCGCTGGGCCGAGGCAAACTGGCAGACCCAAATGCCGCTGACCATCCTGCTCGGCCTGCTGCTCGGCGTCGGCTACATGATCTACATCGGTGCCACCCTGCGCTCGATCGGCGCCTTCGGCATCATTCTGGTTGGTGCCATCGTGGCCGCCCTCGTCTGGGTGCTGATCGACTACCAAATCCTCACCCTGCAAAACCCCTCCCTCAACCTCTGGCTCGGCATCTTCGCCCTCTCGGTCGTCCTCGGCATCGGTCTGTCGTGGAGCATCATCCGCCAGCGGCTGTCGGGCCAAGCCACGGTGGACGAGGTGCAGGAATAATGCTGCTCTACATCACCCTTGGCACCAACGATATCGCCCGCGCCAAACGCTTTTACGACGCCACCCTCGCCCCCATAGGCCTGCATTTCATGGGCGAGTTTGACGGTGAAATTGGCTACGGCCCCACCGGCGCAGCAAGCCCTCTCGTCTGGATCAACCCGCCCTATGACGGCAACCCCGCCACCGTGGGCAACGGCTCGATGCCCGCCTTCGCAGCCCAAACCCGCGCCGCCGTCGATGCCTTCCACAAAGCCGCCCTCAGCCACGGCGGCCGCGACGAAGGCACACCCGGCCTGCGCTACAGCCCGAATTTCTACAGCTGCTACGTCCGCGACCCCGACGGCAACAAACTCTCCGCCGTCTGCACCGCGCCAGAATAGCGCCCCACCACAACCATTCACATTGACTTAATTCTCCCCGCCGGAGGCTTCCCACATCAATGTCGCATGCCTCCGGCGACCGGATTGTAAGCAATCCGTTTGGATATTTGAGCGCAGAGGATGACCAAGAGCCGCCGAAGGGCTTGCACGCCTGACTGCATCCGCCTAGATAGACCGCGACCTCTTAGAAAGCCCCGCCCGTATGGAAAACGTCGTTCTCACCGTCCACCTCATCCTCGCTTTGCTGTTGATCGGCGTGGTGCTGTTGCAACGGTCGGAAGGTGGCGGCCTTGGCATGGGCTCGTCGGGGGGCGCAATCTCTGGCCGCGCGGCGGCCACGGCTTTGGGCAAAGTGACGTGGGTACTGGCTGCGATGTTCATCGTCACCTCGATCACCATGACCATCCTCGCCTCGCGCTCTGCCTCGACCGCTTCGGTGATCGACCAGATCGGAGCCGAGCAACCCGCCGTGAAAGCCCCGGCTCCGGCACTCCCCGCAGGCGGCGATCTGCTGCCACCATCCAACGATGGCACCCCGGCAGCCCCACCGGCCGCCACCGCACCCGCAGCGCCTCCGGCAACCCCGGATGCTGCGGCTCCGGCTACCCCGGCACCTGCTCCGGCAGAACCTCCGGCCTCGAACTAACACCAACTGTTGCAGCGCAACACCGCCAACCGACAGCATCTAGCGGTCGGGTTGCGCTCTCGCTTTGCTTAAGCTATTGCTCAACTCCCGTGATGCTGTGATTCCAAAGCTGCGAATCAGAGCCGTTTTAACCAAATTCACGGGGGCCCCCACATGGCACGCTATATTTTCATCACCGGCGGCGTGGTGTCCTCTCTCGGCAAAGGCCTCGCCTCCGCCGCGCTTGGTGCGCTGTTGCAGGCTCGAGGCTATACCGTCCGATTGCGCAAACTTGACCCCTACCTGAACGTCGATCCCGGCACTATGTCGCCCTTTGAACATGGCGAAGTCTTCGTCACCGACGACGGCGCCGAAACCGACCTCGACCTCGGCCATTATGAGCGTTTCACTGGGGTTTCCGCCCGCCAAACCGACAGCATCTCCTCCGGCCGCATCTACTCCAACGTCTTGGAGAAAGAACGCCGCGGCGACTATCTTGGCAAAACCATCCAAGTCATCCCGCATGTGACCAATGAAATCAAAGACTTCCTGCGCATCGGCGATGAGGAGGTTGATTTCATGCTCTGTGAAATCGGCGGCACCGTCGGCGATATCGAGGGCCTGCCGTTCTTCGAGAGCATCCGCCAGTTCATCCACGAACGCCCGCGCGGCCAGTCGATCCTGATGCACCTCACCCTGCTGCCCTACCTCGCGGCCTCGGGTGAATTGAAAACCAAACCCACCCAACACTCAGTCAAAGAACTGCAATCCATCGGCCTCGCCCCTGACGTGCTGGTCTGCCGCTCTGAACATCCGATCCCGGATCGTGAACTGGAAAAGATCGCCCTGTTCTGCAACGTCCGCAAAGAACACGTCATCCCGGCCTATGATCTGAAAACCATCTACGAAGCCCCGCTTGCCTATCACCGCGCCGGCCTCGACCAAGCCGTGCTCGACGCCTTCGGCATCACCCCCGCGCCGAAACCGAACCTCGCCCGCTGGATCGACGTGATGGACCGTCTGACCCATGCCGAAGGCCAGGTCCGCGTCGCCATCGTCGGCAAGTACACCCAGCTCGAAGACGCCTACAAATCCATCGCCGAGGCCCTCACCCACGGCGGTATGGCCAACCGCACCCGCGTCAAAGCCGAATGGATCGACGCCGAAATCTTTGAACGCGAAGACCCCGCGCCCTATCTTGAAAACTTCCACGCCATCCTCGTCCCCGGCGGCTTTGGCGAGCGCGGCACCGAAGGCAAGATCAAAGCCGCCCAGTTCGCGCGCGAAAAGAAAATCCCCTATCTCGGCATCTGCCTCGGCATGCAAATGGCGGTGATCGAAGCCGCCCGCAACCTCGCAGGCGTCACCAATGCAGGCTCGGAAGAATTCGACGTCGAGGCCGGCGCCAAACGCTTCACCCCCGTCGTCTACCACTTGAAAGAGTGGATCCAAGGCAACCACGTCGTCGCCCGCAAAACCACCGACGACAAAGGCGGCACCATGCGTCTGGGCGCCTACACCGCCGCCCTCACCCCCGGCAGCCACGTCGCGCAAATCTACGGCACCACCACGATTGAGGAACGCCACCGCCACCGCTACGAAGTCGATGCCAAATACATCACCGAGCTGGAAAAATGCGGCCTGATCTTCTCCGGCATGAGCCCGGATGGCCGCCTGCCCGAGATCGTCGAGGTCAAAGACCACCCATGGTTCATCGGCGTACAATTCCACCCGGAATTGAAATCAAAACCCTTCGCCCCGCATCCGCTGTTTGCGGATTTCGTGCGGGCAGCGAAGGAAGTGGAGCGGTTGGTGTGAAAATTGAGTTTTCTTAGTTTTTGAAACTCAATCAAACTGGATTTTTTTGAGATAGAAAGGTAGTGCATATGACAACCTACATTGTGTCATACGATCTCATTTCTGGAGGGGATTATGCCCGGCTTTACGAAGCGCTGAAGGCAAGTAAAGCTTGGGCAAAAGTGACGGAGTCTACTTGGGCTATTGTTACTGATGAGACAGCGACAGAGGTTCGCGATCGTCTGGCTGGTCTTTTAAAAGAGAATGATAGAATCTTCGTGGTAAAGTCTGGAGTGCAGGCGGCTTGGAAAAACTCTAAATGTAAAAATGAGTGGTTAAAAAAATGGCTTTAATTTCAGGCAGCGACAAAGACGAAAAGGCAACTGGCAGCAATGATCCAAAAATTGTTCGCGGGAGAGTGGACTCTCTCACACTTTTTGAAATAACTGATAATGAACTTGGCATTTTGGAGAATGGTTCTCCAAATTCATTATATCTGAATTTCGCGATTTTTTTTATTTCTACCGGGCTTTCGTTTATTCTAAGCCTACTTACGACAAATTTTGAAAGTGACCGGGTATTTTATGTTTTTGTTATTGTATCTGTAGTTTGTGCGGCGTTCGGATCGATTCTAGCCATTATTTGGCTTAGAGTCCGTGGCGAAGTCTCGGATGTTTGTAAAAAAATTCGCGCACGAGTGGTTTAGGTACATAATTCCCACTCACCCCTCCCCCAAAACCCGCTGCACAATCCCCAGCTCCTTGGCGATCAGCGCCAGCAGCACCCGCGCCGGACCGTCAGGCTTGCGCCGCTCCTGTTCCCAATTCAACAACGTTGCCTTCTTCACCCCAATCGACCGCGCAAACTCCGCCTGCGACAACCCCGTCCGCTTCACTGTAGGGTGGGTTTTTAACCCACCGCACCCGCGCGACGGTGGGTTAAAAACCCACCCTACCCCCTCACACCATCTCCACCCGCAACCTTTTCCCCACCGCCTTCGCATACCGCCGCAAGGTCTCCACCGAGGGCGACACCCGCCCGCCTTCCAGCCGTGCAATCGCCGACTGGGTCGTGCCCATCCGCTCCGCCAAAGCCTCTTGCGTCAGCCCCGCCTCGGCGCGGGCCGAGATCATCGCCTCAATCACCGAATACTCCGCATCTGCCTCGGCATAGGCGGCGGCATATCCCGGATCGGCCATAAATTTCGCGTGCAGGTCAGCCAGTTTGGTCATGTCATCCTCGATTTCATTCGGCTCAGCGCAAGGTCCATCGCCCGCTTTGGCGTCTTTTGAGTTTTCTTCTCAAACACATGCAGCACCAGCACTCTCCGCCCGGTCAGCGTCACATAGATCCCACGCGCGATGCCTTCGCTTGCACTCACCCGCAACTCCCACAACTTTCCGTCAAGATGCTTCACATGCGGCTCGTGCATCCGCTCCAGCCCAACGCTTTCGATCAGCGCCAGAAGCCGCATCAGTTTGGCCCGTAGCTCATCCGGCAAAGCCGCTATCTCATCATCAACACCGTCATGTGTTTCCACCGACCATTGCATATTCGCTATATACCCTTTCCGCTATATCCAATCAAGCCCTCCCCCCAACTCTCCCGCATCATCCTTAACCAACCGCTAAGGCCGAACTTGCCCGAAACTTCCGCAGCCCCTATCCTGCCCTGAACAACCCCGGTGCTCACATGCCCCGCCTTGCCCTTGCCCTCGCCCTGCTCGCCACCCAAGCCGCAGCAGACCCGCTCAGCGGCAAAAGCTACATCATTCAGTTGTCCTCGACCCAATACAGCTCGGGCTACGGGGAATACCTGTTGCCGCCCTTGGCAAAGGTGATGCAACGCTCTGGTCTGAAAGCGAAAAATGGCCCCGGCGCTGATCTGGTGGTCAATGTCGAACCCGCCTCGGATGTCGGCGCTTGGGTTGGCACGGGCACAAACCGGGTCTGGCTTTACACAATCTCCGCCACAGTCGGCATCTCGCCAGAAACCTACGAGATCCCCTACCACGGCACCCCGGCCTTTGGCATCACCGCCACCCTGCAAACCCCGAACCCCGACCGGCAGGATGAAATGGACTGCCTGATCACCCTCGCCGCCCGCACCGCGCTGAAAAACTACCGCCCCGTTGGGATTTTCAAAACCGACGGCAGCGCCTGCCTGCGGAAATAGCTTTAAACCTTAACAAAACCTTAAATCCACCACCCTATCACCTTGAAATAAAACAATTAAAAAAGGTCCCGAGTTGGGACCCTGCGCAAATCCCCTTCCCCCCCGCAAAATCCCGCCGTATATTAACCCGCATGCTCAGCTATCAACACCTGTTCCACGCCGGAAACCTCGCCGATGTCCAGAAGCACGCGCTTCTGGCGGTCATGCTCGATTATCTCACCCAAAAAGACAAACCGCTGACCTATATCGAGACCCACGCAGGTCGGGGTCTCTATGATCTGGGCTCGGATGAGGCGCTGAAAACCGGCGAGGCCGCGGCAGGCATCGCCATCGCCGAGGCGTGGTTCCCGCCCCTGCACCCCTACCGCAACCGCCTGAACGAGGTTCGCGCCAGCTACGGCCAGATGGCCTATCCCGGCTCCCCCCTGATCGCAGCCCTTTCCCTGCGTGACCAAGACACCATCCATCTGGCGGAACTGCACCCGCAAGAACACCAACACCTGCGCCACGCTCTGAACCCGTGGAGCGCGCATATCTACCAGAAAGATGGCTTCGATCTCGCCCTCGCCATCACGCCCCCCACCCCGCGCCGCGGCTTGATGCTGATCGACCCCAGCTACGAGGTGAAGGCCGATTACGACGCCATCCCCAAGCACATCGCCAACATCAACCGCAAATGGAACGTCGGGATCATCGCTTTGTGGTATCCACTTTTGACCGGTGGCCCGCATGGCCCAATGCTGAAAGCCCTCGAAGCGCAGTTCCCCGATGCGCTGCGCACGGAAGTCCGCTTCCCTCCGGCGCGGGAGGGGCATCGGATGGAAGGCTCGGGCATGTTCATCCTCAATCCGCCTTACGGTCTGGCCGAAGAAGCCGCCCGGATTGAGGCGCATTTCAAGGCACTATAAAGGTCAGATTTCTCAAAGGCTGGAATCTTCAAATGCTGGAATTTCACACTCTCGATGTGTTCACCGAAACCCCATTCGCGGGCAATCCGCTCGCCGTGGTCCTCAACGCCGACACCCTGCCCCCCGCCGAAATGCAGATCATCGCGCGGGAGTTCAACCTGTCCGAGACAATCTTCGTGCAAGCGCCGCAAAACCCCGCCCACACCGCCCGCGTCCGCATCTTCTTTCCCACCGCTGAAATCCCCTTTGCGGGCCATCCCACGATCGGCTGCGCCATCCATCTCGCCTGTGCCAGACACACGGGCGATTTCGAAACCCTGATCACCCTTGAAGAAGAAGCAGGCCTCGTGCCCGTCACTGTCACCCGTCAAGGCATCCACATTGAGGCGGAATTCACTGCCCCCGTGCTGCCCTTCCCGGTGAAAACCGGCCTTCCGCTTGATCTGATCGCCGCCAGCCTCGGCCTCACCCCGGCCCAAATCGGCTTTGCCAACCACCGCCCCGCCACCCATCAAGGCGGCCCGCGTTTTCTGTATGTTCCGGTCGACAGCCTTGGAACCCTCGACCAAGCCGAACCACACGAACCGCATTGGTCCGCGCTGATGGCTCTCGCGGAAGTGGACAGCGCCTACCTTTATACCCCCGGCCAACATAGCGATTTCCAAGCCCGGATGTTCGCCCCCACCGCTGGCACCTATGAAGACCCCGCCACCGGATCCGCCAGCGCCATTCTCGCCGCTCAGCTTTGGGCATCAGGCGCGCTTGCCCCCGGCACCACCAAACTTGCCTTACGCCAAGGTATCGAGATGGGCCGCCCGAGTAGCATCGGCCTGACCATCGACGCCACCGCGCAAGGCATCGTCGCCGTCCGTGTCAAAGGCAGCGCTGTGCCAATCAGTTCAGGGCAAATCCGCAGCCCGTAACCGCTTCGTGCAATTCAGCGGCAGCAACTCCACTTGGCAAGGCCATAGCGCCCGCCTATCCTACCGTCATGTTCGCAGAAATCCTCCGCAGCCTTTTGGCTCCCGCCCCGACCCGCATGGCCGATCCTGATGCACAACTGGCGCTTGCAGCCTTGTTGGTGCGTGTGGCCAAAACCGATGGCCTCTATGCCGTCGAAGAAGTCGAACGGATTGAGAAAATCCTGATGGCCCGCAATGGGCTTGATCCGTTTGAGGCAGCCGCTCTGCGCGCCAGGGCCGAGGATTTCGAATCCCAAGCCCCGGACACCGTGCGCTTCACCCGAGCCCTTAAAGCCGCCGTGCCACTGGAAGATCGCGCTGCTTTGCTTGAAGCCCTGTGGTCGGTCGCCCTTGCCGACGGTCAACGCGATGCCTCGGAAGACCAGCAAATGCGCCTGCTTGCCAACCTGTTAGGGCTGAGCGATGTCGAATCCGCGCAAGCCCGCCAGAAAGCCGCCCGCCTATGATCGCCTCACTTGGCATGTATGACCGCCCGGAAACCGCTGCCGCCAATGATCGGCTTTGGGCGGGTATCCGCGACGGATTGCGCGCCGAGGGTATCAAAGCCCCCGATGCGCTGACTCGCGGTGAACACGCTTATTGGGACGCATGGCAATCACCCGACCTGATCTTCTCGCAAACCTGCGGCTTTCCGTTTCGCGCCAAACTGCACGACCATGTCACCCTGATCGGCACGCCGGATTATGGCCTGCCCGGCTGCCCGCCCGGCCATTACAACTCGGTGTTCGTTGCCCGCAAAGACGACCCGCGCAGCACCCTCAACGAATTTTCCGACGCGCCCTTCGCCTATAACGAAGACCTCAGCCAATCCGGCTGGGCAGCACCGCAAAACCACGCGGCTACCCACGGCCTGCATTTCCCGCCCAGCCTGCAAACCGGCGGCCACCGACTATCTGCGCTTGCCGTGGCAGACTCCCGCGCCGACATCGCCGCGATTGATGCGCTGACATGGGAATTGTTGTCCCAATACGAGCCCTTCGCCGCCTGCCTGAAAGAAATAGCCCGCACCCAGCCGCCAACCCCGGTGCTGCCCTATATCACCGCCAAAACAAACGATGCGGCAGTTTTTTTCCGCATCACTGCTGCCGCGATTGCCGCCCTCAGCGCGGCAGATAAGGCCACATTGCACCTGAAAGGCCTGATCGCGATCCCGGCCAGCGCTTATCTTGCGGTGCCTACGCCTGCCTCACCTGAACAGATTGCGCACAACCTTTAGGCAAAACGCCCAAGCACACGCCAAAATGCGCTGCAAAACCCGTTGCAATGCCACCAATTCTGCGGCCTATTCAATCACCTGCCCTCATCTAAGGCCCCCAAGTGAACGAATCTGCCGATACACCCGTCATCGCGATCCACGATTTACACAAAAGCTATGGCGCGCTTGAGGTGTTGAAAGGCGTCGATCTGATCGCCCCGCGCGGGCATGTCGTCTCGTTGATCGGCTCGTCGGGCTCTGGCAAATCCACGCTCTTGCGCTGCTGCAACCTCTTGGAAGACAGCCAACAGGGCGAGATCCGCTTTGAAGGCGAACCGGTGCGCTGGAAGGGCCAAGGGCTTGGACGCCACCCGGCTGATCGCGCACAAGTCACAAGGATGCGCACCAATCTTTCCATGGTGTTTCAACAGTTTAACCTGTGGTCGCATATGACCATCCTGCAAAACGTCATGGAAGCCCCGGTGACGGTGATGAAGCGTGACCCTAAAGAGGTCGAAGCGAAGGCCCGCGAATACCTCGCCAAGGTTGGAATTGCCGACAAAGCCGATGCTTGGCCCGCGATGCTGTCCGGCGGTCAACAACAACGCGCCGCCATCGCCCGCGCCTTGTGCATGGAACCCCGTGCTTTGCTGTTTGATGAGCCAACCTCCGCCCTTGACCCTGAACTGGAGCAAGAGGTGATCAAGGTGATCAAGGCCCTCGCCGATGAAGGCCGCACCATGATCCTCGTCACCCATGATATGAAGCTGGCCGCCGACGTGTCCGATCACGTCATCTTCCTGCACCTCGGAAAAATCGAAGAACAGGGCCCGCCGTCCGAGCTGTTCGGCAACCCCAAGACCGACCGTCTGCGCGGATTTCTCTCCGCAGGCGCGCATTAAGACCAAAAACACCAAACCAAAAACCAACTGGGAGACTCCAATGAAAAAACTACTTCTCGCCACCGCCCTCATGGCCCTATCGGCAGGCTTTGCCTCGGCTGACGTGGTGCGCTTGGCCACCGAGGGCGCTTACCCTCCGTTCAACTTCATCGACGACAAGGGCGAAGTCGCGGGCTTTGAGCGCGAGTTCGGCGATGAGGTCTGCAAGCGGGCAGCTCTGGAATGCACCTGGACCACCAATGAATGGGACAGCATCATTCCCAACCTGCAATCGGGCAACTACGACGTGATCATCGCCGGCATGTCGATCACCGATGAACGCTCCAAGGTCATCACCTTCTCGGACAACTACTACCCGCCAGCCGCTTCGGCCTATCTTGCCGCCTCGGCGGATGCCGATGTGAAAACCGGCATTGTCTCGGCGCAAGTCGGCACCATCCAAGCCGCTTATGTGGCTGAATCCGGTGCCACCCTCTTGGAATTCCCCACACCGGATGAAACCGTCGCCGCCGTGCGCAATGGTGAGGCTGCGGCTGTGTTCGCCGACAAAGACTACCTGCGTCCCTTCGCGACCGAGTCCAATGGCGCTTTGGTCTTCGTCGGCGAAGATATCTCCATCGGTGGCGGCGTCGGACTAGGTCTGCGCCAATCGGATACCGAGTTGAAAGGCAAACTCGACACCGCGATCAAAGCGATGAAAGCCGATGGTTCGCTGAACGCGTTGATTGAGAAGTATTTCGGCCCGGAAGGCTTGAAATTCTAATCACTCAAACGCCCTCCGGTGCAAATCGGGGGGCTTTTTCCGCCCCATCGGACCGATATTGATGTTCGCAGTTTGCGCCACCCCGAAAGCGATTGAGGGCCTGACTTGGGCCATGTGCTACCTGACCTCGGGCAAGCACCTTGATTTCTATTGGTCTTTTGTCACCGTGCTGCTGCTGCTGGCGATCACCGCCCCGGTCGCGATGGCCTTGGGCTTTGGTGGGGCGATGGCCGCGCGCAGCCAGATCGCGCCGCTGCGTTGGATCGGCAAAGCCTATACCGCGATGGTGCGCGGCGTGCCCGACATCGTGTATTTCCTGTTCTTCGTGATCGCGCTGGACCAAGGCATCGAATACCTCAACCACCTGCGCGTCTGTGAAGATCTGTCGCAACCAGTGTTCCGAGGCCTCGAATTCCACGTCTGCGCCGAAGCCAAAGTCCCCCCCGCGACCGCATCACCCTTCATGTTCCAAGCCTACAGCTTTGGCCTTGCGGTGATCACCTTCGCCATCGTGTTCGGTGCCTTCGTCGCCAATGTAATATATGGCGCGATGCAGGCCGTGCCCCATGCCCAGCTGGAAACCGCCGAGGCCTACGGGATGTCGCACGGCCAAGTCTTCCGCCGCGTGCTGGTGCCGCAAATGTGGACCTACGCACTGCCAGGCCTGACCAACCTGTGGATGATCCTGATCAAAGCCACGCCGTTGCTGTTCCTGCTCTCCGTCAAGGATATCGTCTACTACGCCCGCGAGCTGGGCGGCACCAAGACTCAAGCCTATGACTACCCGCACGCCGATTGGCGGCTGTATTACTTCCTTGGCCTGTTGGTGTTCTATCTTCTGATGACCAAGCTCTCGGAAATCGTGCTGACCCGCATCTCCAACCGCCTGTCCAAAGGCCAAGCCACCGCCGCAGGCGAAGCCATGCGAAAGGCCGCGATATGAGCTGCTGGGAAACCTTCACCGACTACGCGCTGCGCTCGATCGGTATCGGTGCAAAGCTGTTGCCGAAGACCGATTTCACCATTTGCCAACAATTCACCCTGATCGGCTCCGGCCTGATCTGGAACGTCTATTTCGGCGCTTTGGCGCTGCTGTTCGGCTTCTTCCTCGCCAATGCCCTCGCCTTGGCCCGCATCGCCCACAACCCCTTCATCCGCAAACCCGCCGAATGGTTCGTCTTCGTCTTCCGCGGCTCGCCCCTGTTCATCCAGTTCTTCCTCGCCTACGAAATGCTCGTGATGCTGCCGCGCACGGGTATCGAGATATTCGGCCTGACCCTAACCTCATCCTGGCTGACCAAAGCTTGGGCGGGTGCGCTGATCGTGTTGTTCCTCAACACCGCCGCCTATTCCGCCGAGATTTTCTACGGCGCCCTGCGTTCCATTCCCAAGGGCGACCTAGAGGCGGCGGAAGCCTATGGCATCACCGGTTTCGCCAAATTCCGTCGCATCCAATGGCCAACCATGCTGCGCCTCGCTTGGCCCAGTTACACCAACGAGGCGATTTTCCTGTTTCAGTCTACGACGTTGGTGTTTTTCTCGGGCTTCCCCGCGCTCAGCCAACAGGGTGACGCGCTCTACTACGCCAATTACTTTGCCGACAAAACCTTCAACCCGTTCATCCCTTATCCCATCGTCGCCTTCTACTTCGTGTTGCTGACCTTGGCGGTGATCTGGCTGTTTGGCCGCATCAATGCTCATCTCAACCGCCACCTGCCGCAAAACATCCGCAGCAGAATTCGCTTGCGTCCTCAGCTTATCCGATAGTAACCTACATTTGATCAAATTGCGGGACTGCTATCGTGGCAGCCGCCGGGATCACAAAAAAGGATAGGATCAAGGGCATGATCTGATCTGTCCGCTGGCCATTGCGGCAAGTGTGGGCGGCTTCGTGCCTTCCTGATGTGTAATGATGAAAGACTGGCTGAGAAAGCATCCTGACGTGCGCACGATTCGTGTGGCGGCGGTGGATTTGAATGGGCAAGCCCGGGGCAAACGCGTGCCTGCGCGCTTTGCCGACAACGTGGTCAAGAACGGCACGCGCTTCCCGTTTTCCGTGCTGAACCTCGACATCTGGGGCGAAGATATTGACGACAGCCCGCTGGTGTTCGAACAGGGCGACCAAGACGGCATCCTGAAGCCGACCGAGCGCGGCTTCATGCCGATGCCATGGCTGGAAGCCCCCACCGCTTTGCTGCCGATCTGGATGTTCCGCGAAAACGGCACCCCCTATGAAGGCGATCCCCGCCACGCCCTGCGCGCTGTGGTGGATCGGTTCAAAGCCCGGGGCTTGACCCCGGTTTGCGCGATCGAGTTGGAATTCTTCCTGATCGACGATAGCGGCAAAACCCTGCAAGCCCCCGCCTCACCGCGCTCCGGCAAGGTGCGCAAAGCCGCAGAAACCCTGTCAATCCGGGCACTTGACGCTTTTGACACTTTCTTCACCGACCTCTACGATGCCTGTGAAGCGATGGACATTCCCGCCGACACCACAACCTCGGAAACCGGCTTGGGTCAGTTCGAGGTCAACCTGATGCACTGCGACGACGCCCTGCGCGCCGCCGATGATGCGTGGTTGTTCAAGATGCTGGTCAAGGGCTTGGCGCGCCGCCACGGCTTTGCGGCCTCGTTCATGGCAAAGCCCTACCCCGAATATTCCGGCTCCGGCCTGCACACCCATTTCAGCGTGATCGATGAAAAGGGCGACAACGTTTTCGATAGCGGTGGCCCGAAAGGCACCACAATGATGAAAAACGCCGTCGCAGGCTGTCTCAACGCAATGCACGATTCCACGCTGATTTTCGCGCCGCACCAGAATTCCTACGAGCGTCTGGTACCGGGCAAACACGCCCCCACTGCCATCGCTTGGGGCTATGAAAACCGCACCGCCGCGATCCGCATCCCGGCAGGCAACCCCGCCGCGCGCCGCATCGAACACCGCGTCGCGGGCGGCGATGTGAACCCCTATCTGATGCTTGCAGCCATCCTTGGCGCGGCCTTGGACGGCATCGAGAATCAGATGGAGCCGCCCAGCCCGATTGTCGGCAACGCTTACGCCGTTGAAGGCCTTGCGCAGATCCCGACCAGTTGGGAAGCCGCGATTGACGCGATGGAGCAATCCGAAATCGTCGCGCGCTTCATCCACCCCGAGCTGATCAAGAACCTGATCTCGACCAAACGGCAAGAGCATCACTACATCGGCGAACTCACCGACGCCGAGCGCATCGAGCTTTACCTCGACACGGTCTAAGCCGGAATTCGCGCGAATTCCGTCCACGATTTCCGCGCGGAAATCGCCTTGCTCCTAGCGTTTGATCAAACCCTTTCAGCATCCCCCTTGACCGACCGGGGGGGTGCTGCGCTACCCTCGCCTTACCTAACGTGGACAGCACATGCTTATCGGAATCCTGCAAACCGGCCTTGCCCCTGACGCGCTTGTCGAAACTTCCGGCGACTACCCGGATATGTTCGCGCGCCTGCTGGCGGGAAACGGCTTTAGCTTCCGCACTTACCGCGTGGTTGAGGGTGAATTTCCGGCCTCGGTTAAAGAGTGCGAAGGCTGGCTGATCACCGGCTCACGCCACGGCGCCTATGAAGATCATGCTTGGATTCCGCCATTGGAGGTCTTCATCCGAGATGCCTACGCCGCCCATGTCCCGATGGTTGGTATCTGCTTTGGCCACCAGATCATCGCCCAAGCGATGGGCGGCAAGGTCGAACGTTACGCAGGCGGATGGGCTGTCGGTGCCACCGATTACGATTTCAACGGCCAGCACCTCACGCTGAACGCGTGGCACCGTGACCAAGTCACCGAAAAGCCCGCCAATGCCACGGTTCTGGCGACAAACGATTTTTGCACCAACGCAGCACTCATCTATGATGATCGGATGCTGACCGTGCAAGCCCATCCTGAATTTCGCCCTGAATTCATTGATGGATTAATGCAAACTCGGGGCAAAGGTCTGGTCCCCGACGAGGTCATGGCGGCAGCCGCAGACCGGCTGTCAGACCCGATCCAAGACCAGACGATGGCGGCGCAGATCGCTGCTTTCTTCAAGGCCAAAAGACCCTAAGTCCCCAGCCTCGCCGGGGAATAACCCGACAACCAACAGTGTGAAAAAATGTCCAAATGGACCGACCAACTGCCAGAGGCAGCCCGCAACTACATCGGTGACCGCCGGGTGGATGAAGTCGAATGTGTGATCGGCGACATCGCAGGTGTTGCGCGCGGCAAAGCCATGCCAGCGGCGAAATTCGCCTATCAAACCAACTACTTCCTGCCGAATTCGATCTTCCTGCAAACCATCACCGGCGAGTGGGCCGACAACCCGTTCGATGCCTTCACCGAGCCGGACATGATCTTGGAGCCGGATTTCACCACCGCCACTGCCGCCCCCTGGACAGCCGATGTGACGCTGCAAGTCATCCACGACGCCAAGGACCAAGACGGCAACCTCGTGCCCTTCGCCCCGCGCAACGTGCTGCGCCGGATCATGGACCTGTATGCCGCGCAAGGCTGGACCCCGGTTGTGGCCCCCGAGATGGAGTTTTTCCTGACCGCCCGCAACATCGACCCCAACCAGCCAGTGATCCCGCCGATGGGCCGCTCGGGCCGCAGGGCTGCGGGCAAGCAAGCCTATAGCCTCTCGGCGATTGACGAATACGGCAAGGTGATCGACGATATCTACGACTTTGCCGAGGCGCAAGGCCTTGAAATTGATGGAATCTTGCAAGAAGGCGGCGCTGGCCAGATTGAACTCAATCTCGCCCACGGTGACCCGATCCGTCTGGCCGATGATGTGTTCTTCTTCAAACGCCTGATCCGCGAAGCCGCCCTGCGCCACGATTGTTTCGCCACTTTCATGGCCAAACCCATCGCAGGCGAACCGGGCTCGGCGATGCATATCCACACTTCGGTGGTCGATAGCAAAACCGGCAAGAACATCTTTTCCGACAAAAAGGGCGGCGAGACGGAACATTTCCTGCACTTCATCGCCGGGATGCAAAACCACCTGACCGGGGCCATCGCTTTGCTGGCCCCCTATGTGAACAGCTATCGCCGCTATGTGCCGGATTTTGCAGCCCCGATTAACCTTGAATGGGGCCGCGACAACCGCACCACGGGTATCCGCATCCCGATCAGCAGCCCCGCTGGCCGTCGCGTCGAAAACCGCCTGCCCGGGATGGATTGCAACCCCTACCTTGGCATCGCCGCCACCTTGGCCTGCGGCTATCTTGGCCTGATGGAAAAGAAAAACCCGCGCCCGGAATTCTCCGGTTCCGCCTATATCGACAGCGACGATATTCCGGTCAACCTGGGCGATGCGCTTGACCTGTTGGAAGAAGACAAAGCTTTGTGCGAGGTGATGGGCCCAGAATTCGTCGCGGTTTACGATTCTGTAAAGCGCAATGAATACAAAGAGTTCCTGCAAGTCATCAGCCCTTGGGAACGCGAACATCTGCTGTTGAACGTGTAAGATGAACCTTCTGCACGCCAATGATCAGACGGGGGCCTATCCCCCGTCTTACTACGCCGCCACCCGCACCAATCTCGCCCCTTTCCCGCCCCTGCAAGGCGAGACCCGCGCCGACGTTTGCATCGTCGGCGGCGGCTATACCGGCCTGTCCGCAGCGCTGCATCTGGCCGAAAAGGGCTATGATGTGGTGCTGCTGGAAGCCCATAAACTCGGCTTCGGCGCCTCAGGGCGCAATGGCGGGCAAGTCGGCTCCGGCCAGCGCCAAGATCAGGATTGGATCGAGAAGGCAGTGGGGGCGCAAGCCGCCCATAAGCTATGGGATTTAGCTGAAGAATCAAAGGATTTGGTGAAAAACCTCATCCAAACGCATAACATGCCCGTCAGCTTCCACTCCGGCATCGCCCACGCCTGTTGGACAGAGGCACAGGTCCGCGACAGCCATGCCTATGCCGAAAAACTTTACCGTGACTACGGCTACAACCACCTAGAACCGCTGGACCGCGCAGGCATCCAAGCCCTGATCGGCTCCAAGGTCTACAAAGGCGGCGAGATCGACCATGGCGCGGGCCACCTGCACCCGTTGAACTACGCGCTTGGCCTTGCCGCTGCCGCCGCCAAATCCGGCGCGCGGTTGCACGAACTCTCGGAAGTCACCCAGATCGACCACGGCGCGCAGCCCGTTGTTCACACCGCCCAAGGCCGTGTTCACGCCAAACAGTTAATCCTTGCGGGCAACGGCTATCTCGGCAATCTCGCGCCGAAAGTCGCGGCAAAAGTCATGCCGATCAACAACTTCATCCTCGCCACCGAACCCTTGGGCGACCTTGCCAAAGACATCCTGTCGCAACCCATAGCCGTCGCCGACACCAAATTCGTCGTCAACTATTGGCGTCTGTCCGAAGACAACCGCCTGCTGTTCGGCGGCGGTGAATCCTACGGCTACCGCTTCCCCGACCTGATCAAAACCGTGTCGAAACCGATGCTTCAGGTCTATCCGCAGCTGAAAAACACCCGGATCGACTATGCGTGGGGCGGCACCTTGGCGATCACCATGAACCGGATGCCCTGCTTCACCCGGCCCTATCCCAACACCCTCTCCGCCTCTGGTTATTCCGGTCACGGCGTCGCAATGGCCACCCTTGCGGGCAAAATCCTCGCCGAAGCTACCGCCGCGCAATCCGAGCGTTTCGATCTGATGGCCAGCCTGCCGCAACCGCGCTTCCCCGGCGGCGCTGCCCTGCGCTGGCCGATGCTGGTGTTGGCAATGACATGGTATGCGATGCGCGACCGCCTGGGCCTTTAGAGCGGCTGAAGCCGATTTCATCTCCAAATACCGCCCCCGACAGCGGGGCGGTGTTGCCAAGTCTCTGCTGCAAAGCAAAATCTGCCTGACAAATAGGCGGATTTCGCCCGAAGCCCGCGATTGTCACTAGCCTGTCATAGACCTTACGTTTAAAGCTTTCCTGAAGAAGAGTTTAAGGAAAGCTGTGATCATGGCTGCTGACGGACAAACACGCGCCCCGCAAACCTACGACGCCGAACCGATCCCCGAAGCCGCACGCGCCGAGATTGAACGCCTGCTCAGCTCGGGCGACCTGTTCCGCTACACCGCCGCCGAAGGCGCGCCGGTGGCCCTGCTGGAGCAAGAATTTGCCGACCTGCTAGGAGCCAAATACGCCCTCGCCGTGGCCTCTTGTTCCGCCGCGTTGTTCCTTGCGATCAAAGCGCTCGATCTGCCGCGCGGCGCGAACATCCTGATCCCCGCCTTCACCTTCGCCGCCGTGCCCTCTGCCGTCGTCCATGCCGATTGCACCCCGGTTCTGGTTGAGGTTGGCGAGAATTACCGCGTCGATATGGTGGATTTCGCCGCCAAACTTGACGACGCAGCCGCCGTTCTGATCAGCCACATGCGCGGCCATACCAGCGATATGGACGCGATCATGGCCCTCTGCGATGCCAAGCGCATCCCGGTGATCGAAGACGCCGCCCACTCTTTGGGCACCACTTGGAACGGCAAGAATATCGGCACCATTGGCAAGGTCGGTTGCTTCAGCTTCCAATCCTACAAGCTGGTCAACGCAGGCGAAGGTGGCATCCTGATCACCGATGATCCCGAGATTGCCGCCCGCTGCGTGATCATGTCGGGCGCCTATGAGCAGAACTGGAAGAAGCATCCCGGCATGCAGAACAGCTACATGCTGTGGCAAAACAAGTTGCCGCTCTACAACATGCGGATGCAGAACCTCTCCGCCGCCGTGATCCGCCCGCAACTGCCCGAAGTCGCCACCCGCGTCGCCAAGGGCCGCGCTGGGCATGACCGAGTCGCGGACCAGCTGAACGCCAGCCCGTTCCTGACCGTGCCACCCGCCCTGCCGCCTGAACAGCGCGCGCCCGACTCGATCCAGTTTAACCTCGGCGGGGATTGGACCGACGCGCAGGCTTTCGCCTTCCAAGCCCATGCCAAACAGCGCGGCGTCTCGGTGCAGATCTTTGGTCTGACCGAAGGCAATGCCCGCGCGTTCTGGAACTGGGAATTCCTTGGCCCCGCCCCCGATCTGCCGCAGACCCGTGCGATGTTGATGCGCGCCTGCGACGTCCGCCTGCCAACCCGGCTGACCGAGGCTGAACTCGATTACATCGCCGAGGCGCTGATCCATGCCGCCGCGACGGTGAAAGCCCCGGCCAAAACCGCCGCCATCGCCTCCGCGTAACCGCCACAGATAAATCCGCGCGGCGACTGCATTTTTCCCCTTGCAGCCGCCTCGCCGCTCGCTTATCTCACCGCCATCCGACGGTTGCGGGCGTAGCTCAGGGGTAGAGCATAACCTTGCCAAGGTTAGGGTCGTGAGTTCGAATCTCATCGCCCGCTCCATCGGAAATCCAAAAACCTGCATGAAAAAAGCGCCCTTTCGGGCGCTTTTTGCTGTCTTGATATAAGGTTCCACGCCGCCCCGGCCTTGAGAGGAGCCTCGGGGTTTGTGCTCAAGGCCGGGGCAGCGTGGAGGGTTGCCTCACCGCATCCGCAAACCGCCCGCATCAAACCGGAACGCCCGTGGCGCGTCAGGGGTCAGATACACCGCTTCATCCACCGCGAAATCCTGCTCGCCAAACTGCCGCACCGTCAGCAGGCCATGCGGTTCCGCGCGCACATAGATCAGCGTCTCGCTGCCCAGCTTTTCGACATGGCTGATCCGCCCGGCAATCACCCCTGCATCGCGTGAGATTGCCAGATGCTCGGGCCGCACACCCACCGTCTCGCCCTGCTCGCCCAAAGCCTGCGCCTTCAGGAAGTTCATCTTCGGGCTGCCGATAAAGCCCGCCACGAAAGCATTGTCGGGATCGTTATAGAGATCCATCGGCCGCCCAACTTGTTCGACCCGCCCCGCATTCAGCACCACAATCTTATCGGCCAAGGTCATCGCCTCGACCTGATCATGCGTCACATAGACCATGGTGGCCTTCAACTCGCGGTGCAGCCGCGCAATCTCGATCCGCGTGTTCACCCGCAACGCCGCATCCAAATTCGACAACGGCTCGTCGAACAGGAACAGCTTCGGCGTGCGCACAATCGCGCGGCCAATCGCCACCCGCTGGCGCTGCCCGCCCGACAACTCGGCGGGGCGGCGATCCAGCAGCGCATCCAGCGACAGCATGCCACTCGCCCGCGCCACACTTTGCGCCACCTGCGCCGCCGTTGACCCCGCCTGCTTCAGCCCCAGCCCCATATTGTCGCGCACCGTCAGATGCGGGTAAAGCGCGTAGGATTGGAACACCATCGCGATCTCGCGCTTGCTGGGCGGGGTGTTGTTCACCGAAACCCCGTCGATTTTGATCTCACCTCCGCTGGAGTCCTCCAGCCCCGCGATGATCCGCAGCAGCGTCGATTTCCCACAGCCCGAGGGGCCGACAAACACGCAGAATTCGCCGTCTTCCACCGTCAAATTGACGCCCTTGATTACGTCTGTCGCACCAAAGCTTTTGGTAACATTGGAAAGGGTCAGATTGCCCATTTCAGGCTCCTAGCTTGACAGGTTGGCCGGATCGCACGCTTTCGTCCGCCGCAAGGCAGATCGCCAAAGATTGCACCGCATCATTCATATGCCGGGTCAGGTCGAGATCTTCCGTGATCGCGCGGGCCACATAAGCCGCCTCACGGTCGCAGAGTTCCTGATGCCCCGGCTCATCCGCCATCGAAATATCGGTATCGCCCGTCGCCACCTTATGCACCCGCAGCAACGAGGTTTTGGTGTGAGTGTCGATATCATCCGAGCGTGCCGACTCCGGCATGCGGATCGAAACCGCGCCATTCGGGCTGACCACATCTTTGACGAAAAATGCGGTATCCGACATCATCGGCCCCCAGCCGGCCTCATACCAGCCTAACGAGCCATCGGCGAAAATCACCTGAAAATGCCCGTAGTTATACATATCCGGCGCGATATCCTGCGCCAGCCGCAGCCCCATGCCGCGCACTTCTACGGGCTGCGCATCGGTGATCTGGCACATCACATCGACATAATGCACGCCGCAATCGACAATCGGCGGCGTGGTCTGCATCAGCGCCTTATGCACCTCCCACGTTGGCCCCGAGGACTGCTGATTGAGGTTCAAACGGAACACATACGGCCCGCCCAACGCCCGCGCCTCGGCAATCAGCCGGATCCAACTCGGATGATGCCGCAGGATATAGCCGACCACCACCTTGCGCCCCGTCTCAACCGCCATCGCCTGCACCCGCCGCGCGTCGGCCACGGTGGTGGCCAGCGGTTTTTCGACAAACACATCCGCCCCCGCAGCCATAGCCGCACAAGCATACTCGGCGTGACTGTCGGAATAGGTCGCCACGCAAACCAGATCGGGCTTTAGTGCCGCCAAAGCCTGCGCATAATCGGTCAGCAGCGAATAGCCCTGCAACTCGGCAGGCAGATCGACCTTCGAGCGGTTCACCAACCCTATAATCTCAAACGCCGGATCGTTGTGATAGGCAAGCGCATGGCTGCGGCCCATATTGCCGAGGCCCGCGACGAGAACTTTGATGGTCATTGAACAGGTCCCTATTTAACTGCGCCAGCGGTGATGCCGCGAATAAGTTGGCGCGAGAAGATCAAATACAGCACCAGCACTGGCAGAATTGCCAAACTCAGCGCCGCCAGCACCGCGTTCCAATCCGTCACAAACTGGCCAATGAACACCTGACTGCCCAAAGTGATGGTTTTGGTGCTTTCCGCAGGCGCTAGGATCAACGGAAACCACAGATCGTTCCAGATCGGGATCATGGTAAACACCGCCACCGTCGCCATCGCCGGCCGGATCAGCGGCAGCACCAGCCGGAAGAAAATGCGATACTCCGACAGCCCATCAATCCGCCCGGCATTTTTCAGATCATCCGACACCTGCCGCATGAATTCCGACAGGATGAACACCGCCAAAGGCAACCCCTGCGCAGTATACACCAGCACCAGCGACGTCAGCGTATTCACCAACCCGCTTGCCACCATCAGCTGCAAGATCGCCACCGTGCCCAGCCGGATCGGGATCATAATGCCCAACGCCAGATACAGGCCCACCATGGTATTGGCCTTAAAGCGATACTCCGACAGCGCAAACGCCGCCATCGCGCCAAACAGCAGCACGAAGAACAAGCTGCCCACGGTGACGGTCATCGAGTTCAGGAAATACTGAAAGAAATCGCCCTGTTTCAGCACGGTTTTGAAACCGACCCAATCCAAAGTCTCGGCATTGGGCAGCGCAAGCGGATGCGCAAAGATCGCCTTTCGCGATTTGAACGCGTTGATCACGATGACAAACACCGGAAACAACGCGATCAACGTGTAGGTGATCAGCACGGCATGAGCGGCCACGCTGCGGGCGGGGGAATGGCGTGAGACGGACATGATCCCCCCTTAAAACTGATAGCGGCGCAGCCGCGTTTGGATGGCGAACAGATAGATGCAGACGCCGATCAGGATGATGAAGAACATCGCGGTCGCAATCGTCGCCCCCATGTTCTGATCACCCAGTTGCAACTGAAAGCCGAAGAAGGTGCGATAGAGGAACGTGCCCAGAATATCGGTGGCAAAATTCGGCCCCGCCAGCGCGCCTTGCGCCGAATAGATCAGATCGAAAGCATTGAAATTGCCGACAAAAGTCAGGATAGAAATAATCCCGATGCTCGGCAGGATCAGCGGCAGCTTGATCTTCCAGAACTGCGACGCCCCGGTGACGCCGTCCATCTCAGCAGCCTCAATCACCTCCTCGGGGATGCTCAAAAGCGCCGCATAAATCAGCATCATCGGAATACCGACAAACTGCCAAACCGAGATCAGCGCCAAGGTGGTCAGCGCATAGGCCTCTTTCCCAAGCCACGGCGCGAACAGGGATTTCAGCCCCACCGCGTTCAGCAAATCCGGCGCCACGCCCCAGATCGGCGACAGCATCAGCTTCCAGACAAAACCCACCACAACGAAACTCAAGATCGTCGGGATGAAAATCGCCGTGCGGTAAAACGCAGCCCCACGCAGCCGCGGGTTCGACAAGATCGCCGCCAGCAAAATCCCAATCGGGTTCTGCACCAGCATATGCACGATGAAGAACCAGGTGTTATTGCCCAAAGCATTCCAGAAACTCGCCGACCAGCGCGGATCACCGAACAGCGTGCGGAAATTCCCCAAGCCGTTGAACTGCGACACCCGATCCACCTTGGTGAACAAAGACAGGTTCAGCGTCGCGAACAAGGGGATGATCATGATGGCGGTGTAGACCAGCACCGCGGGCGCCAGAAACACCAGAATATGCCAGCGGAAGGGTTTGCGGTCGGACATGCGTTCGGCCTTTGCGTTTGCAGGGAAAGCGCCAAGCAGGGGTCCGGGGGGCGCTGTAGCCCCCCGGCGTTTTCAATCAAGCGCAGGCTTACTTGGCCTTCTGCGGCGCGTACCAACTGGCCAAGCCCTCTTGCAGACGGGCAGCAGCGGCTTCCGGCGTCTCGGTGCCCTTGATCACATTGGCCGAGGCGTTCCAGGTCTCATTCTCGAGGTTCGGCGTGCCACGCGACAAGATCTGATAGGTCGAGCGGATCGACGATTGGCACTTGCTGCGCCACGAGACGAACTCTTGCGCCAGCGGATCTTCCATCGCAACCGGGGTCGAGTTCAGGCTAAAGAAGCCCGGCAGCGCGTTGGCATACATCGTGGCGAACTCGGGCGAGCCCACCCATTCCAAGAACTTCTTGGTTTCATCGGGATGCGCGGTTTTCGCATTCATCCCCAGCGCGATATCGGTGTGATCTGAGATATAGCAGGTATCGCCTGCCGCTTGCACCGGCGGCGGGAATGCCCCCATTTTGAACGTCGCTTGCTTGTTAAAGCCCGAGATTTCCCACGAACCCGCCGGATAGATCGCAGCGCGGCCCAAGGTGAACAGGTTCTGGCTGTCCGGATAAGTCTGCGCTTCAAACCCGTCGCCGAGATAATCCTTCCAGCGCGCAAGCTCGGTGAACGGGGCCACCCAATCGGCATCGGTCAGCTTCTGCGTGCCTGCGATCAGCGCCAAACGGCCTTCCTCACCCTTCCAATAGTTCGGCCCGATGTTGTTATAGCCCATCGTCGCGGCTTCCCACTGGTCGTTGGTGCCCATCGCCATCGGGATATAGGTGCCATCGGCCTTGATCTTGTCCAGCGCCGCGAAGAACTCGTCACGCGTGGTCGGCACTGCAATGCCAAGTGCATCAAACGCGTCTTTGTTGTAGATGAAACCGTGGATCACCGAGGCCATCGGCACGCAGAACGTCGCCGCCCCATCATCCGTCTGCCAAGCCGATTTAGCCACCGGCGAGAAATTCGCCATCGCCGCCAAGCTGGTCAGGTCCGCCAGATTGCCCTTCTTGTAAAGCTCCAGCGAGGCATCAAACGGACGGCAGGTCACCAGATCGCCCGCCGATCCCGCATCCAACTTCGAGTTCAGCACCGCATTGTATTCCGCCGGAGCCGTCGGCGCGAACACCACTTTGATACCGGGATTGGCGGCCTCAAACGCCGGAATGATGGTGTCTTGCCAGATCAGCACATCGTCATTGCGCCAGGATTCGATGGTCAGCGTCACATCCTCGGCATAGGCCGCACTTGCCAGCAGAGTGCTGGCCAGCAGAGCGCCGATCAATTTGGTCTTGGTCATGGGAATCTCCCTTTGTTGGTTAAAATCACCGGCTTCAGTTGCCGTTTTTATCGCTGCGTGCGATCGCCGCGCGCAGATTTCCTTTGGTCTCGCTCAATAAAGCCAGCGCCGTCTCTGGCGCCTGCCCCAATGCAATCAGCACCGCGGATTTCACCGCACCCTGCCCCATCACCAAGGCCTGCGCTGCCAGCAGTTCATCCACCGCCGCGATCCGCGCCACCATCGTGGCCGCCCGCGCGCGCAGCTTGTCATTATCCGCCACCAGCCCAACCATCATGCCATCATGCACTTGGCCCAAGCGTATTCCCATCAGCGTTGACATCATATTCAACGCCACCTTCTGCGCCGTCCCAGCCCCCATCCGGGTCGAGCCTGCAATCACTTCTGGCGGTGTTGGCAAACAAATCGCCACATCGGCATGGTCAAACAGCTTGGCCCCAACCGCATTGGCAATCCCGATCACCGCAGCCCCGCGCGCCCGCGCCGCCTTGGCCACAGCCAGAGCATAAGGCGTGCCGCCCGAAGCCGTCACCGCAATCACCACATCACCCGCGCGCAAAATCTCTGCCGCCCGCATGCCTTCATCAGCGTCATCCTCGGTATCGCCCGGCATCCGCGCATCTACTGGCAAACCACCCGCCATCAAAAGCAGCACCCGGTCCGCCGAAACACCAAACGTCCCGCCCAGTTCCAGCCCATCCGCCACCGCCATCAGCGCCGAAGATCCCGCCCCGGCATAAACCAGCCGCCCATCCGCCAGCAAAGCGTCAGCCATCAACATCGCCGCCGCCTCAATCTGCGGCAAAGCCGAGCTGACCGCTTGCACAGCAGAGGCCTGAGCCGCCAACAAATGCCCCAACACCGCCGCACCGGGTAGCGTGTCCAAGCCGATTGCGGCAGGATGCAGAAGTTCCGTTACAGGCAGCGTCATCCGAATCTCCCTCGATCCTGTCATGAGATACCTATTCAATACCTCTTGTCCAATAAAATCTTCTCAGTCCGATAAATTCACGCTTTATCCGCTTTTTCCACCCATTTATGAAAATAAAACCGTTGCATTTTTTTAAAGGTATCATAATGGTATCTGAATGGCACAGATAGAATCCCTCTTGATCGGCCCCATGCTGATCGGTATCGACGGCGGCGGCACTTCCTGCCGGGCCGCCCTGTTGGCAGGCCCAAACACCCGATATGACGTGGTCTTAGGCCCAGCCAATGTCTCCACCGATTTTGACGCAGCGCTGGCCACCATCAACGCCGCTTTGGCGCAACTGGCCGAGCGCGCGGGCCTGAGCATGGCCGACCTCTCCACCGCCACCACCCATCTCGGCCTCGCCGGGGTGATGAGCCCCGCCATCGCCGCCCGCGTCGCAGCCCACCTGCCCTTCGCGCATGTCACCGTCACCGACGACCGCCCCACCACAATCGCCGGAGCGCTAGGCGAAGCCGACGGCGCGCTGGCCGCCATCGGCACCGGATCGTTCATCGGGCGGCAGGTCGCAGGCAAAATCCACGGCGTCGGCGGCTGGGGCTTTTACATCGGCGATCAAGCCTCGGGCGCATGGCTTTTGCGCCGCTGCCTTGAGGAAGTCATGCTGGCGGTGGACGGCTTCGCCGCCCACACCGACCTCAGCCGCGCTATCCTGAAAGAACATGGCGATGATCCGGGGCAAATCGTGATGTTCTCGCTGAACTCGCAGCCCTCCGACTATGCCCGCCTCGCCCGCGATGTCGTCGCCGCCGCCGAAGCGGGCGATCCGCTCGGTGCGCGCCTGATGCAAGAAGGGGCCGCCTATATCCGCAAGGCACTCAAAGTCGTCGGCTGGAACCCCACCGAAGCCCTCTGCCTCACCGGCGGCCTCGGCCCCGCCTATGCCCACTGGCTAGACCTGCCCACCATTGCCGCCAAAGGCACGGCGCTGGACGGTGCGCTTGCACTGGCCGCCCGCGCATCGGGGGCGGCACGATGAACGTCGCCGAATTTCTCAGCCCGCAACTTTGGCTCAATCCCGCCGCAGGCCCGCTCTATGTGCAACTGCGCAAGCGCTTGGAAAGCGGCATCGAAAGCGGTTTTCTCGCCCCCGACACGCTTTTGCCACCCGAACGCGAGATCGCCGCGCTCACCGACACCTCCCGCGTCACCGTGCGTAAGGCGATTGCCGATCTGGTCGACAAGGGCATTGTCCTGCAAAAGCAAGGCTCTGGCAGCTACATCGCCCCCCGCCAAAGCCGGGTGCAGCAATCCCTGTCGCGCCTGACCTCGTTCACCGAAGACATGGCCCGGCGCGGCCTGACCTCTGAATCCCGCTGGTTGGAACGCGGCCTGTTCCTGCCCACCCCCGAAGAAGTCATGGCCCTCGGCCTCGCCGCACAAGACCGCGTCGCCCGGCTGGAACGCGTCCGCACCATCGACGGCCAGCCGATGGCGATTGAACGCGCCTCGCTCTCCACCAGCATCCTGCCTGACCCCACCTCGGTCGAACGCTCGCTCTATGCCACCCTCACCGCGCGCGGCCACCGCCCGGTGCGCGCCGTACAACGTATCTCTGCCGCCAATCTGGGCAAGCGCGACGCCGATCTGCTGCATGTGCCCGTGGGCGCTGCTGGCCTGCGCATTGAGCGGATTTCCTATCTCGCAAGCGGAGCCGTGGTGGAATTCACCCGCTCGATCTATCGCGGCGATGCCTATGATTTTGCAGCCGAACTTCAAATCGGCCCCGAAGACGAAGGACCAAGCGCATGACCGAACTTGAAACCCACATGGCCCGCGAAGTGGCCGAAATCCCCGAAGCCGCCCAGCGCTTCCTGACTGAAAGCGCCGCCCAAGTCCAAGCCGCCGCCGCAGCGATGCGCCAAGCCAACCCCCAGTTGATCGTCACCGTCGCGCGTGGCTCGTCCGATCACGCCGCCACCTACCTGAAATACGCCGTCGAACTCCTTGCAGGCATCCCGGTCGCCTCGGTCGGTCCCTCCATCGCCTCGATCTATGGCCGCCCCTTGCATCTGGCAAACGCCGCCTGCATCGGCATTTCGCAATCCGGCAAAAGCCCCGACATCGTGGCAATGACCGAAGCCGCCCGCGCAGGCGGTGCCCTAACCATCGCCATCACCAACTTCGCCGATGCCCCAATGGCGCAAGCCGCCGCGCATTGCCTGCCCCTCGCCGCAGGTGAGGAGAAAAGCGTCGCCGCCACCAAAACCTTCGTCAGTTCCGTGGTCGCAGGCCTTGCGCTGCTGGCCGAGTGGCAAAACGACGCCGACCTGCGCAAAGCCGTCGCCGACCTGCCCCGCGCCTTCGCCGAGGCGCTTAAACAAGACTGGTCCGCCCTCTCCAATCGCCTCTCGCGCGCGCAACAAGCCTTCGTGCTGGGCCGTGGCCCCGGCTTTGCCATCGCCTCCGAGGTGGCGCTAAAGTTCAAGGAAACCTGCGGCCTCCACGCCGAAGGCTATTCCGCAGCCGAAGTCCTGCACGGCCCCTCTGCCATCGTGCAAGAACGCTTCCCGGTACTGGCCCTCGCCGTCGAAGATGCCGCCCAGCCGCAAATCATCGCCACAGCTGAGCGTCTCGCCGCCCAAGGTGCCGATGTCTTCATCACTGGCGCGCCTGCAAAAGGCTGCACCACCCTGCCCGCCGCCCGCGGCCTGCACCCCCTCGTCGCCCCCCTCGTCACCGGCGTCAGCTTTTACCACTTTGTCGAACAACTCGCCCGCCGCCGCGGTTTCGACCCCGACACCCCGCCGCATCTGCGCAAAGTGACGCAAACGCTATGACCCGCCTGATCCTCACCGCCCCGCAAGTGTTCGACGGCACCGAAATGCGGCCCGATCATGCCGTGGTGATCGAGGCAGGCGAGATCGCCGCCCTCCTGCCCATCACCCAAGCCCCCGACGGCCCACGCCAAACCCTCAGCGGCACCCTCGCCCCCGGCCTGATTGATCTGCAAGTCAACGGTGGTGCGGGGATCATGCTCGACGGCACCGCCACCGTCCAAAGCATCGCCACCATCTGCGCCGCCCACGCCCGCCTTGGCGCGACGGGTATCTTGCCCACCCTGATCACCGACACGCCCGCCGCCACCACCGCCGTGATCGCCGCAGGCATCGCCGCCGCAAAGGCCAAAACCCCCGGCTTTCTCGGCCTGCATCTTGAAGGCCCCCACCTCGACCCCAAACGCCAAGGTGCCCACGACCCCGCGCTGATCCGCCCAATGACCGACGCCGATCTGGCCGAACTCTGCGCCGCCGCCGCCCAGCTTCCCGCCCTGATGCTGACCCTCGCCCCCGCCTCGGTCACGCTCGCCCAAATCACAAAACTGACCCAAGCCGGAGCGATAATCTCCCTCGGCCACACCGAATCCACCTACGACCAAGCCACCGCCGCCACCAAAGCCGGTGCGGCTTGCGTCACCCATCTGTTCAACGCCATGTCGCAACTCGGCAACCGCGAACCCGGCCTTGTCGGCGCAGTGCTGTCGGGCAGCCTGCATGCAGGCCTGATCGCCGACGGGTTGCATGTGCATCCCGCCACCCTGCGCACAGCCCTCGCTGCCCGCCCAGACGGCCTGTTCCTCGTCTCCGACGCCATGGCAGTCGCAGGCACCGACCTCACCGCATTCACCCTCGGCAGTCGCAAAATCCTGCGCCAAAAGGGCCGCCTGCTGCTGTCAGATGGCACCCTCGCCGGAGCCGACCTCAGCCTGCCGCAAGCCATAGCCTTCCTGATCACCCAACTCGGCCAATCCCCCACGCGGGCCATAGCGATGGCCACCCGCATCCCCGCCCGCTTGATTGGTGCCGACGCAGGTGCAATCCGCCCCGGCACCGCCGCCGATCTGGTGCATTTCGATGCCAACTGGGGCCTCAACACAGTCTGGCAAAACGGCAACCGCCTCTGACGCCCCAACCCACCAGCAGCGCCGCCGCCTCAAGCCGCCTAACCCACTCTTTGCCAAACTCACCGCGAGTTTCCCCCGAATTAGCCCTTGCACCGCCCCCCACACCTCGCTAAATACCCGGCTACGGAGTGCGGGCGTAGCTCAGGGGTAGAGCATAACCTTGCCAAGGTTAGGGTCGTGAGTTCGAATCTCATCGCCCGCTCCAGTATCAAAAAGGCCGCTCATCCGAGCGGCCTTTTTGATTTTTTACAGGCCCGATTTGATCGCGCTCAATCCTGCCACTCCATCGCGGTAAACCCTTCACGAAACGCAAACCGCTCCAGATGCTTATCAATCACCGATTTTGTATCCGCCCGCCAATCATCGACCACCTCGGCAAACCGCACCTCAAACGCCTCCGCCGTGGTACGCACCTCGGCCACGCCCAAAGTAAACGGAAGCCGCCCAGAGGTTTCATCAAAACTGACCTCAATCTTATGAGCAAAATGCTTGCACAACTGCTGCAAGTATTTCGAGGCGTTCGGCGTGGCAAAGGTTCCAACAAACTGCATCACAGCGCTTTATCTGACTGTTTCACTCAGAATATACGCCCACAACGCCGCCAACCACAACCCGCAGCCGCCAAAACCCGATAAACCCCTTGCACCCCCCGCCCATATCCCCTATCTCACCCAAACCTTGAGGCGGGTGGGCAGGCAGGCTATGCGCTGGATTGCAAATCCATGTAGATCGGTTCGATTCCGATACCCGCCTCCAGGGATGCCCCACAGCCCATCTTCTCAATAGAAAATTGAATAAAATCAATCTTCGCGGTATTGTTGCGTCTCAGTGCGCCCCCATGCGTCTCAAAACTTGACGGTAAATCTGACGGTAGAGGAAAAAGGGGCTATACCGTCAGGAGGATGCAGTGCCGCTTACAGATATTGCGTGCAGATCAGCAAAGCCAGAATCGAAGCCGCGTAAGCTTGCGGACATGGCGGGGCTGTATCTCTATATCAGCCCCACAGGCTCTAAAACTTGGCGTGTCGATTACCGGCATAAGTCTAAGCGGAAAACGGCAACGCTAGGCAGGTATCCCGATGTTGGCTTGGCGACGGCGCGCGCCTTGCGCGATGATCTGAAGCGAAGCCTCGCTAAAGGTGAAGACCCGACACAACCGCCCGCTGATACTGAGCCGCAACATACCTTCGCCCAAGTCTCGAACGAATGGCTAGAAGCGCAGCGGCGCGCTTGGACTGAGGTTCATTGGGAACGCATCGCTACCCGGCTGCGCCGCGACGTGTTTCCAGAAATCGGCAAGTTGGATATTGCGACCATTGAAGCCCCTCACCTGCTTAAAGTCATTCGCGCGGTAGAAGACCGAGGGGCTCAGGATATTGCCGCGCGCATCCTGCAAACCGTCGGCGCAATCTTCCGATATGGGCTGGCCTCTGGTTACTGTCGCCGCGATCCTAGCGGCGATCTTCGTGGCGCACTCAAACCCGCCCCTAAACGTCAGCACATGGCTGCAGTGAGCGCGCGTGATATGCCGGCGTTTCTTGTGAGCCTGCGCAATGCAGACTGTGAGCCGCAGACTCGACTAGGGTTGCTGCTGATAATTCACACGGCGCTTCGCACTCGGGAAGTCAGGTTTGCAACATGGCCCGAAATTGACTGGCAGGAAAAGGTTTGGCGCATTGCTGGCGAAAGAATGAAGATGGGCCAAGATCACGTTATTCCCTTAAGCGACCAAACGATTGAAATTCTCAAACAGCTTCAGGCCTTAAGGGGTGGTTCGGACTGGATTGTACCGGGTGACAATGGCAACGCCTGCTCTGAGAATCGGTTTTTGTATCTTATGTATCGACTCGGAAAACATTCTAAAGCCACGGTTCATGGATTCCGTTCGACATTTTCAACCCTCTGCAATGAAAGCGAATTGTGGAGTGCCGACTCAATCGAAAAAGCATTGGCCCACATGCCAAAAAATGCAGTTCGCGCGGCGTATTACAGGGGCAATCGTTTAGAAGAAAGGCGCCGCCTCATGCAGTGGTGGAGTGATTGGCTAATTGATGCCGAGAAACGCGGAAAATCACCTACTGATGTAAGCGACCTGCTGGCATAGTTTCACTTCAAATGTGAAAATACCGTTAAATTTCAATAGCTTGATTCATGATAGCGTAGCCCATATGTTAGGGCTGCGACCGTTTCTTGTTTCGGCATGGTGCTTGAAAAGGAAAAGGCCGCCGGCCTGGCAGCCGACGACCTTAAAGGTATTTACATGTCCGACTATAGCGGCGCGCGCAGCGCGATTCAATCCCCCACCTCCACGAGTCTTGCCGACCTGCTTTGCGATGATGCCCCCAAACGCAATAGCGATCTAGGGTGGCTACTCGAAACCCGGCCCGCAAGCGTCTTTTCCAATTTGGCAAACCGTCCGCTTTGGACCGCATGGCGTGAAGAAGAACGGGGCGACAAGAAGACAAAGGTTCCCTATCGTTCTGTTGCGTCAAGGTCTGCCGCCGATGATCGGGCAACCTGGATCACACGCGAAGCCGCTGGGGTAGTTGCTGCAAAACTTGACAGTATAGGCCTCAAAGGGGTTGGCATCTTTCTTGGTGGCAGCGGCAGCGTGTCGATGGCAGGGATTGATTTAGACTCCTGCTATGACGCAACCACGCAGGCGACTGAACTTTGGGCTCAGGAAGTGATTGACCGCTTCGGCTCATATGCCGAGATCAGCCCCAGCGGAACGGGCATTAAGCTGTTTTTCGACTATGCCACCGCCGATATTGAAGCGCTTCGCGCTGCAATGGCAACGCAGTGGACTAAGGCATGGTCGCGCGGTTCCCATGTTGAAATTGCACTACACCTTGGCGGCCGATATTTTGCCGTTACTGATCAGCACTGCCGGAATACACCCCACGAAGTTTGAATAGCCCCGAGTTTCCTAGACACCTTGCAGCTTCAGTTTTTGCTGCTGCTCGAATGCGATCGGCGACAGCATTCCGTTCCTAACGTGTTTGCGCTGCGGGTTGTAGAAGAACTCGATGTAGTCGAACACATCCTGGCGGGCTTCTTTGCGGGTTTTATACTTTCTTCGGCGGATGCGTTCGCGTTTGAGCAGGTTGAAGAAGCTTTCGGCGACGGCGTTGTCCCAGCAGTTGCCACGTCGGCTCATGCTTTGCGTCAGATTGTGCTGTTCGAGGAACTCCTGCCACTCATAGCTGGTGAACTGTGAGCCTTGGTCGGAATGCACTTGGACTTTGGTCTTCGGTTTGCGGCGCCAGACGGCCATCAGAAGGGCTTGCAACGGCAGATCCGTATAGGTCCGACCCTGCATGGACCACCCAACAACACGCCTAGAAAATAGATCGATGACAACTGCGAGATAAACGAAGCCCTCGTGGGTGCGGATGTAGGTGATATCTGTGACCCAGAACTGGTCCGGAGCGTCGACATCAAACTCTCGGTTCAAGGTGTTGTCGGCCACGACCGCAGGGCTGCCGCCGTAAGAGCCAGGCTTCTTTTTGTAACCAATCTGGGCCCTTATCCCTGCTAGACGCGCCAAACGCCAAGCCCTGTTGGGGCTGATGTCTGCGCCCATGTCGCACAGATCATCATGCAACTTGCGGTATCCATAGACCTCGCCGCTGTCATCCCAAGCCTGCTTCAACAGCACCGTTTGGCGC
>NZ_LGIC01000007.1 GCF_001294535.1 Cypionkella psychrotolerans
CCCTTATCCCTGCTAGACGCGCCAAACGCCAAGCCCTGTTGGGGCTGATGTCTTCGCCCATGTCGCACAGATCATCATGCAACTTGCGGTATCCATAGACCTCGCCGCTGTCATCCCAAGCCTGCTTCAACAGCACCGTTTGGCGCTGATCCTCCAGCGCACGCTGACAAAAAGGTTCACGCAGCCATGCATAGAAGCCGCTCGGATGAACGGCCAGCATCCGGCACATAGCCCTGACGGCAAAGATTGGCCGGTGTTCGGCGATAAACGCATACCTCACCGGGATTCCCTGGCGCAGTATGCGGTCGCCTTTTTTAGGATGTCCCGTTCCTCCGTGACCCGCAGCAGATCTCGCTTCAACCGGCGGATCTCATCAGCTTGCGCATCGACCTCTTGGATCACCTTTGCGGGCCGCGAAAACTGCTTCTGCCATGTGTAGATCGACTTGGTGCTGACCCCCAATCGCTCGGCCACCTCGCGCACCGGGTAGCCCCGATCCTCGACCTGTGCGACCGCATCGCGCTTGAACTCATCTGTGAATTTGTTCGTGGACATATCGTCCTCCTTGCTTCCAAAATTACCAAGCAAGGCGTCTACAAATCTAGGGGCTATTCAATCTGCAAACAATGGACAATCGAGCCTGAAAGGTTCACCCTAAACCCGATCCATCAAATGCCGGGACTGAACACCTAGGCAGAACAGGTTATTTTGAGCGCAAGGGAGCCGAATTGAATGTGGGAACCTGTCGCCGCCGCTTTTCCGCGTAACATTCAGCACGGCTGATACGCCTGAAACGTATACAGTGGGCAAGGTCGAGGTGGAAAGTTCCGCAAAAGTGGTCGATCGGTGAACGACCAACCGTCCAACATCTGGTTGGCTTTCTGATGGTCTAGACCAAGCATTGCGCTGCGACCAGAACACTTCCAGCGGAAATACAGCACATGATAGCAGGTTTGCGTTGTAGATAGATCGAGTCGCCTGCATCGGTCAGAGAGTGAACTCCAATGATCACTTATGGCATGTTTCATAGAATTGTTGCCTCTGCCCACCCTCCGCTGAAGCCTGGTTTTGCCAAATCACCATCAGCCTGTCTGCGCCACCATTCGCTCTCTGATGCGCGGGCCAGCGAAGTCCAGAAAAGCCCGCAGTTTCAGTGGCAAAGCGCCTTGGCCATCGAAAACCAGACTGATGGGCACAGGCGGCGGCTCGTAAGCTTCCAACACCGTCATCAGGTGTCCGGCACCGCGGGCGGCTGTAATCTGATAGGACAGCACGCGGGTCAGCCCCACACCCGACACGGCCGCATCGATCGCGGCTTCTGCGGTGTTGACGGCCAGACGCGAGCGGATCGGCATGGCACTTTCGACGCCATTCGTCTGAAAGCTCCAGCGATCTGTGTGATCAAGGCCGATGAACGTGATGCAGTGGTGACGGGATATCTCTGCTGGTTCAAGCGGCAGACCATTGGCGGCAAGATACTGCGGGCTGGCGCAAACCACCCGCCGCACCTCACCCAGTCGTGTCGCCCTTAAACGGCTGTCGGGCAGCGCCCCAATACGCACCGCAACATCGACGTGATCATCCTGCAGATGCAACAGGCGGTCTGCCAGCGTCAACCTGATGTCAATCTCAGGGTAGGCCTGCAAGAACGCGGTGACGACGGGCAGAACGTGCAGTCGGCCAAACACCACGGGCGCGGTCAGGGTCAATTCGCCGCGCGCGGTAGTGAACGCACCGGATGCGGCAAGCTCTGCCTCGGCCACATCGTGCAGAATACGTTTACAAGCGGCGAGGTAGGACAGCCCCGCCTCGGTCAATGTAACGCGGCGGTTGGAGCGTTGCAGCAGGCGCGCGCCAAGATGTTTTTCGAGATCCGAGATTTTGCGGCTGATCGTGGTCAGTGGCACCCCCAATTTGCGACCTGCCGCCGAAAGGTTGCCCTGTTCGACGACCTGCAACAGAACATTCATGGCGTCAAAACGATCCACAGTTTGGGCCTTCATTCCGATAAGTGGAAGCATATCAGCCATTATTGCCGGATATTCCGCGATTATGAAAGTGATAAGTTTGGTTACAGCGGGTCACAACGGCCCGATCAACCCGGAGACTAAAATGACCCGCATCGCCACACCTGTTACCATCGCCGACGCACCGCTCGCAGCACAACCGTTGCTGGAGGCGGTGAAAAAGCAGCTTGGCATCGTGCCGAACCTGTTCCGCGTCGTCTCTAACAGCCCCGCGGCCCTAGAAGGCTACCTTGGTCTGTCGGGCGCGTTGGGCAAAGGCACGCTGCCTGCCCCAACCCGCGAACGCATCGCGCTGGCGGTGGCTGAGATCAATGGCTGCAGCTATTGCCTTTCAGCGCACAGCTATCTTGGCAAGAACCTCGCCAAGCTGGATGCGGCCGAAATCCTTGCCAACCGGATGGGGCATTCCAACGATCCCAAGGCCGCTGCGGCGGTGCATTTCGCAACGCTTGTGACCAAGGCGCGCGGCCATGTCAGCGACGATGATCTGCGGGCGGTGAAGCTGGCAGGGTATGACGACGCGCAAGTGGTTGAAATCGTGCTGCATGTCGCGCTGAACACTTGGACGAACTACATCAACGAGGTCGCACAGACCGTGATCGACTTCCCTGTGGCCGAGGCTCTTGCCGCCTAATCCTTGCAATACAGTGCTGCCTGGATGCGGGCGGCACACCAACCGGAGCAAACCAATGTCACCTCCTCTGCCGCCCTTTACCTTGGAAACCGCCGCCCAAAAGGCCCGCATGGCCGAAGATGCGTGGAATTCGCGCGACCCCGCCCGCGTCGCGCTGGCCTATACGGAAGACAGCCGCTGGCGCAATCGCACTGAGTTTCTGACAAGCCGCGCCGAGATCGTGGCGTTTCTGACCCGTAAATGGGAGCGCGAGTTGGATTACCGTCTAATCAAAGAGATTTGGGGCACTTTGGGCAACCGGATCGCGGTGCGCTTTGCCTATGAATGGCGCAATCCGGCGGGTCAGTGGTTTCGCAGCTATGGCAATGAAAACTGGCAGTTCGATGCGGATGGTTTGATGGAGCAACGCCACGCCAGCATCAACGATCTGGCGATCAGCGAGGCCGAGCGCAAGTTTCACTGGCCGCTGGGGCGCAGGCCGGATGATCACCCCGGCCTCAGCGCGCTTGGGCTTTGAAAGGTCGGCAGATGGGCTATTCCAGTGACGTCGCATTCTCGGACGCAGTGAAGTCGGTGCAGAGCCGCAAAGGCTCGCGTCGGGCTTACGCGCAGCAGGAGGACGCAGGCAGTTGGCAAACCGAAATCACTGATGAATTGCGTGGCTTCATCGCCGAGCAGACCAGCGTGTTTCTGGCGACGGCGAGTGCTGACGGCCAGCCCTATATGCAGCATCGCGGCGGACCGCCGGGTTTTTTGCGGGTGATCAACGACAAGACCTTGGGCTTTGTCGATTTCAGCGGCAATCGCCAGTATATCAGCACGGGCAATCTGGCGGAAAACCCCAAGGCTCAGCTATTCCTGATCGACTACACCCAGCGCCGCCGCATCAAGGTCTGGGGTACCGCGCAGGTCATTGAGGGCGATGCCGATCTGGTCGCAAGTCTGATGCCCGGAGGCTACAAAGCCCGCCCCGAGCAGGTGATCTTGTTTACGGTCACAGCTTGGGATGCCAACTGCCCGCAGCATATCCCGCAGCGCTTTGATGCAGGGGATGTGGCGCACATAGTGGCCGACCGCGATGCGAAGATCGAGGCACTGGAGGCAGAGCTTGCCGATCTTAGACTTCAGAATGCAGGACTACCAGCGTAGCATCCGACGCCCTAGCGCTGCGCTGATCAGGGTGACGATCAGGATAGCCGCGCCATACCAAGTCACAAAGAACAGCGGATTATCGCGGGTGCAAAACAGCGAATAACCGGCGGTGACGCCACTGGCGGCGCTCAGCCCGACAAGGGCGCCGGACAAAGTTGGGGAGGTGGCGGCACCCTCTCGCACCAGTCGCAGCATCACCCCCACCGGAACGATCGACAGCAGCAAGATCGAGCCCAGACACTCATCCAGCGAAAAGGCACTAACTTCGGCAAAGCGGGCAGACGGTTCGCGCAGCACGAACGCCCCGATCCACAGCGCAAGGGCTGCCAGCAGGGGCACTGCATAGACCCAGAGGGTGGCCCCAGCCCGCGCCTCGGGTCGGATCAGGCGCAGCACCAGTAGGATGGACAAAGCACAGGTGATCAACGGCAGAACGGTTTTGAACGGGACAACGGGGTTAGACCATGCAAGCATCAAGCCATGACGGGTGCCCAGCACCGCCAGAAACAGCGCGACGGGGACAAGGATCGACAAAGCCATCACCATGCCAAGCCGTGCGGGGCGAAGGGCTGTCTGCACGGCTTCGGTGGATAGCCGGGCGATCAGATCATCGGTCTGCATCATGGCTGATCCCTGCGACCCAGTGCGGCCATTCGCTTCATCGCGCGGTGCAAGGTGACGCGCAGATTGGCCGGGCTGATCTGCAAGCGCGCGCTGACCTCGGCTTGTGTCTCATCGCGCAGCGCCAAAGCCCGCACCACCTCTGCCGAGCGCGGGTCAAGCTGGCCCAGCAGGTGATCGACTTCTGCCCGGTCATCGCGGGCGGTCAGCGGGCTGGCTATATCCTCGGCGGGCAACAGCTCGCTGTAATCCTCAATCGGCAGATGCACCGCCACACCGCGCTTGCGATACGCGTCGATGATCTTGTAGCGGGTGATCGCATACAGCCATGGCCGCAGCGGATGCGCCGCGTCCCAAGTGTGGCGCTTCAGATGGATGCCAAGCAAAACGTCCTGCACAATATCCTCGTGTTGATCGGGGGGAAGGCTGCGGCTGCGCGCGCGCACAATTCCCCGGACGATGGGTGTGACGGCGTGCAGAAACCGGGCGTATGCTTGCCTGTCATCTGCGTTCGCCGCCTTCAGCAGTGTGGCCAAAGGATCTTCGGTCAGCTGCATTCCCTTGGTCCCTTCGCGCTGAGCAGGCGGTTCGTTACAAGCGATAGGCGATTATTCTGAATTACTCCACCATCCCGCTTTGTTTGAACACCAAAGCGTGAGCCGCGTAACAGCCTGGGATTTTGCGCGAATGGAATGCCCGAGAGCCAGATGATGATTCGGCAGGCGCGCGCAGTTGCGCAGTCAGCCCTTAACTTGGAGGAGAATACCCATGCAGTTATCGCGCCGTTCCGTTCTGACCAGCCTTATCCTAGGCACCGCCGCCGTCCGGTTCGGCTTTATCGGCAAGGCAGCGCGGGCGGGCGAAAGCTTTGCTGTCACCCATACCGATGCCGAATGGCGCGCCATGCTGACGCCCGCGCAATATGAGGTGCTGCGCCAGCAAGGCACCGAGCGCGCCTTTAGCAGCCCGCTGCTGGACGAACACCGCAAGGGCACCTTTTCCTGCGTGGGCTGCGATTTTCCGCTGTATTCTTCGGAAACCAAGTTTGACAGCGGCACCGGCTGGCCCAGCTTTTGGCAGCCACTGAAAGGCGCGGTTGGCACATCTTCTGATACAGCACTTTCTGAGGCACGCACCGAGGTGCATTGCAGCCGTTGCGGTGGTCATCTGGGTCATGTGTTCAACGATGGCCCGCAACCGACTGGCCTGCGCTACTGCATGGACGGTGTCGCTATGACCTTCCACGCCGCCTGACCCAGCAACCAGAAGGATCGCAACATGCTTCTGCTTCTCCTCGCGTATCTCGGCGGTATGCTGACCATCGCCAGCCCCTGCATCCTGCCCGTGTTGCCGTTTGTATTCGCACGGGCCGGGCAGCCATTTCTGAAAAGCACCTTGCCGATGCTGGCAGGCATGGCTGCGACCTTCGCCGCTGTCGCCTCGCTCGCCGCGATTGGCGGTGATTGGGCAGTGACGGCGAACCAATATGGCCGCAGCGTGGCGCTGGTTGTGATGGCGGGCTTCGGGATGATCCTGCTGTTTCCGGCGATGGCTGACAAGGTGGCCCGGCCCGTGGTCGCCCTTGGCGCGCGGCTGTCCGACAGCGCGGATCGCCATCGCCGTGCTGGCGGATCAGTTGTCGCGGCTTCGCTGGTGCTGGGCACGGCCACCGGTCTGCTCTGGGCACCCTGCGCTGGACCAATGCTGGGGCTGATCCTGACTGGGGCGGCGCTGAACGGCGCCAACCTTGCCACCAGCCTGTTGCTGCTGGCCTATGCGTTGGGGGCGGCCACCTCGCTCGCCTTGGCGCTTTTGGTAGGCGGTCGGGTATTTCAGGCGATGAAACGCTCGCTTCTCGCCACAGAATGGCTGCGCCGGGGCTTTGGCGTGGCGGTCATTCTCGCGGCGTTTGCGATTGGGCTGGGCGTCGATACCAAGTTTCTGGCGCAGGCATCTTATGCCAGCACGGCCATTCTGGAACAGCGCCTGCTTGATAGTGTGTTGCAACCGCACGCTGCGCCCGCAACCGAAGACGAGTTGCTGCAAAATGCCCCCGCCTCTGCGACCGAGGACTGGACCAAAAGCGATGTCACCCAGATCAAGGCGCAAAAGGTCAAACTGACCCTGCCGGTTGAGTCGACCACCCCGGACCTGAACGGCGCTGTGCAATGGCTGAACTCGGAACCTCTGAGCATGGCGCAACTGAAAGGCAAGGTCGTGCTGGTCAACTTCTGGACCTTCGGCTGCATCAACTGCCTGCACACCCTGCCTTATGTCAAAGAATGGGCGGCCAAATACGCCGATCAGGGCTTTGTGGTGATCGGCGTGCATTCGCCTGAATTCGCCTTCGAGAAAGACCGCGAGAACGTCAAGAATGCTGTGGCCGATCTTGGCATCAGCTTTCCGGTGGCGCTCGACAATGATTTCGCGATCTGGCGGCAGTTCAACAACCGCTACTGGCCCGCGCAATACCTCATTGATGCCGATGGTCAGGTGCGGTTCCACCACTTTGGCGAAGGCAGCTACGATCAGTCTGAACAAGCGATCCGGCGGCTGATTGCCGAACGTGACAAGGCGGCCCCGTAAAAGCACCGCTGCAATCCAACCCATTTCCCTGCGATCTCTGAAAGGAAACACCATGACCAAGTCCCTGACTGAACAACGGAAATCCACTCCGCGGCGTATGGTTCTGTGTACAGCGCTGGTACTGGCGGCGCTGATGGGCGGTGCGCTGATGCTGCCCGGCAATGCCAGCTTCGCAGGCGAAGGCATTGCGATCCCTGCTCCGAGTCTTGACGAGGCTGCCAATGCTGGCACCGAAACGGCGATCTTCGCTGGCGGCTGCTTTTGGGGCGTGCAGGGCGTGTTCCAGCATGTCGGTGGCGTGATCAGCGCCACCTCGGGCTATACTGGCGGCGAAGGCGCGAACCCCAGCTATGATATGGTCAGCACGGGCACCACCGGCCATGCCGAGGCGGTGGAGATCGTCTATGATCCGTCAAAAGTCACCTACGGTCATCTGCTGCACATCTTCTTCTCGGTGGTGGCTGATCCGACCACACTGAATTACCAAGGCCCGGATCATGGCACACAATACCGCTCGGCGATTTTCCCGACCAATGCGGCGCAATCCAAAATCGCCAAGGCCTATATCACCGAGCTTGGTGCGGCCAAGGTGTTTGGCGCTGCCATCGTGACGACGATTGAGCCGCAGGCAAAATTCTTCCCGGCTGAGGATTATCATCAGGACTTTCTGACCTTAAACCCGACCTATCCCTATATCGTCGTCAATGATTTGCCGAAAGTGGCCGATCTGAAACAGCTGTTCCCCGGCGATTATAAAACCAACCCCGTTTTGGTGATGAAATAAGAATTTAATCTCTCTGGGTTTAAAAGATTTAACCTCACGGCATCAGGCGTAAGAGATGCCGTGGGCTATTTGACAACATAACTCCGCCACACAATCAGGTAGCCCGTAAATCCCATGGAAATGCACCAGATCAAATACTTTCTGGCGGTGACGCGGACGCTGAACTTTACCCGAGCGGCGGATCAATGCAACGTCACCCAGCCGTCGCTGACCCGCGCGATCCAGAAACTAGAGGATGAATTCGGCGGCATCTTGTTCAACCGTGAACGCGCGCTGACCCATCTGACCGAGTTGGGCCGCATGGTGCTGCCGCATCTGGAACAGACCTATGAAGCTGCCGAAGCCGCGACCTCGCTTGCCAGCAGCATTGGTCGGGCCGAGGTTGCTCCGCTGGTAATCGGGGTGGCGCATGGCCTAAATTTGCCCGTGCTGGATGAGATATTGGCCGCTTTGGCCAGCACATTGCCCGCGCTTGCGATTGATCTGCGCAGCGGCACGTCTGAACAGTTGCTCGATACCGCGCTGAAAGGCGGCATTGATCTGCTGATCATCGCCCAGCCAGAGCAAGCGCCGGATCGGCTAGAGACTTGGCCGCTGTATGTGCAACGCTACAAAATGGCGATCTGCGCGGGGCATCGGCTTGCCAATGGCCCGCCGCTTTGCATGGCAGAAGTGGCGGCTGAGGCTTGGATCGACGGCGGCGACGATGGCACGACTTTGTGGCGCAGCGCGGCCACCGCGATGGGTCTGGCTCCCAGCTTTCGCCACCGCGTTGAAAGCCGCAGCCAAGCCCTGCGTCTGGTGGCGCTTGGGCTTGGCCATGCGATCATGCCTGCGGGCACATCCGCTTGCGGCACAGCAGCGGTCAGCTTAAGTGATTGCGAGTTATATCAAAACATTGTTCTGGCTGCCGTGGCAGGTCGCCGTAGAGGCCGTGCCGCCGATGCGTTCATGCGCGCGGCGCGGGCGCGTGATTGGCAGGAAAGTGCGTCGGGAACAGCCGATCAGGCGGGTCTGGTCAGGCTCGACAATGCGCAAAGCACCTCAGCTGGTTCTGCCCGGTGATGAAAGTCAGGATCGACAAAAGTAAAATGCACCTGCCGCGCGCGATCTAGCAGGAAAGTTGCGGGCGCGGGCAGCAAACCATTGGCTGTGCCGTAAGCCTCGGCCAGATCAAAGCCGCCGTCGCGAAACTGCTGCAACACCACGGGCCCCACCGGAAACGCCAGACCATAGCGTAGGGCCACACCCAGATCGGGATCGCACAGCACCACAGCGCCGTCACCCGCAATCTGCGCCAAACCCGCCAACCGCCCGCCGGTTTCCGGTGTTACGATGATCAACCGCCCACCCGCCGCAATCAACGCATCGCGATTCTCCGCCCAAGCGCCGATTTCTTCCTCACAATACGGGCACCAGCTGCCGCGATTGAAACTTAACACCACGGGTCCGTCGGCCAGCAGATCACTCAACCTGCGCAAGCGACCACTGGCATCGGGCAGTGCAAAGTCAGGCGCAACCGCCCCCACACGCGGCGCGCCCGCCATGGCATCAGACGCCCGCAGCCGCTCAATCAGCGCATCATAACTTTCCAGCCAAGTGCCGGGAAGGCTTCGGCAGGCAGCAAGGCGCGACGCAAGGGGTACAGGGTTTTTCATCCCGCCATCATTGTGCAATTCCCGCGCTATATAAAGAGCCTTGCTCGCATGGGTTTCATGCACGCAAAGCATGGACAGCGCCGCTTGATAGCCTACGGGCATTGAAAGCATAGGTAAGTGGCATTTTCTATTTTACACGCGCTGGGGCACCCTAATTTCAATCGGTCCCTGACGGATCGGTTCTAACCTGTCGGGCCTGCTGCCAATACCGGCGATGCCCGCACCAAATTGGAGACTCCCGATGAACCGTTTTCTGATCGCCCTGGCACTCTCGACCGCATTCACCGCTCCGGCATTTGCCGGCAGCATGGCCAAGGATATGGCGTGCAGCGCCTTCTCGGCAATGGATTCTGATGGCATGATGGCGACGATGAAAGACGCCAAAATGGCAGGCGACGCGATGGCTTCCGGTGACGCAATGGCATCCGGCGATGCAATGGCCTCGGGTGATGCGATGGCGATGAGCCCCGAAGATGAGATGGCCGCTGTGGTCAAGACCTGCAAAGAACATCCCGATATGATGCTTATGGATGCGATGCATCCCAAGATGTGATCTGCTGCGGGCACTGGGATACTCCCGGTGCCCGACCCCACTCTCTCCCGCACCCTCTCACCCGATCAGGACAGCAGATGAGCATCACCGAACCGATGACCATGCCGACGCAAACTGCAGCCAAAGGCGGCGATGTTGTGGATCGGCACCGCTTGTCCACCCGGCTGTGGCACTGGACCAATGCCATAACCATCGTGATCATGCTGATGAGCGGGCTGATGATCTTCAACGCGCATCCCCGACTGTATTGGGGCGCTTATGGTGCCAACCCGGACTATGCTTGGCTTCAGATCGGCGCGACCGAGGCCAATACCGGCTTTGTGCGCGTGGGCAGCGTGACCGCCGACACCACCGGTGTTCTGGGCCGCTGGACTGACAGTGACGGCCAAGTGCGCAACCGCGCCTTCCCGTCTTGGGCGACGCTGCCGCAAAGCTACAATCTGGCATTGGCTCGGCGTTGGCATCTGACCTTCGCTTGGGTGTTTGCCGTTGGCCTCGCCGCCTATCTGATCCGCAGTCTGCTCAACCGCCATCTGCAACGCGACCTGCTGCCAACAGCCGAGGAAATCCGCCCGTCGCAAATCTGGAGCGACATCAAGCACCACGCCAAGTTGCAGTTCCCGACGGGTGAGGCCGCGCAACGCTATAATATCTTGCAGAAATTCGCATATCTGTCGGTGTTGATCGCCCTTATCCCCGGCATGATCCTGACCGGGTTCACCATGTCTCCCGGCCTGAACGCCTCTTTGCCATGGCTGCTCGATCTGTTCGGCGGCCGGCAATCGGCCCGATCTTTGCACTTTATCTTCGCGATGGGGATCATGGCGTTCATTGTGGTCCATTTGTTGATGGTTGTCCTCGCTGGACCAATCAACGAGGTGCGCTCGATGATCACAGGCCGCTACCGCTTGCCGAAGGAGAAAAACTGATGGCACTTTTGACCCGCAGATCCGTGCTGACCGGACTTGGCTTTTCCACCATCATCGGCACCACGGCTGGCCTTGTGTTAAGCCCGAGCTTCCGCGACCTAGCGCTTGGCAGCGGTGAGAAACTGGCCTACCAGACCCACCGCCTGATCGGTCGTAACGCTTTAGCGCCAGAGTTTACCGAAGCCGATATGTCGCCAGACTTCCGCACCAACGGTAACACCATGCCCAAGTCATCAGACTACCAGCGCCATATGGAAACCGATTTCGCCAACTGGCAGTTGCAGGTCGATGGCCTTGTCAGCACCCCAAAAGCCTTCTCACTGGCGGCACTGAAAGCCATGCCCGCCCGCACCCAGATCACCCGTCACGACTGTGTCGAGGGGTGGAGCGCGATTGGCAAATGGACTGGAGTGCCGCTCAGCGCGTTGCTGTCTCAGGTCACCCTGCTGCCCTCTGCGCGCTATCTGGTGCTACATTGCGCCGATGATTTCAGCGGCGACGCATACTACGAAAGCATTGATCTTGTTGACGCTTTCCATCCGCAAACTATCCTCGCCCATACCATGAACGATCAACCGCTGTCCGTCGGCCACGGCGCGCCGCTGCGGCTGCGGGTCGAGCGGCAACTGGGCTACAAGCAGGCGAAATATATTATGCGGATAGAGGCGACTGCGACCCTCGCTGCGACGGGTCTTGGCAAAGGCGGCTTCTGGGAAGACCAGATCGGCTATGACTGGTATGCAGGTATATAGGCCGTGAAACGGGTGCATCGGACATGTTATTGGGATCAGCACCTAAAGGCTATAGGCCCGATCCAATGGAGCGACCGCTATCGCCAATGACCGCGTCGATGGATCTGTTTTGCAAGTGGCTGCTTTCCGCCCTTATTGTCGCTGTGACCGTTCAAAGTTGATCACTTTGATCTAAGATGTTTTTAAGCTGCGAAAGACTTTGGCCCCGGCCACGCCGCCTGATGCAAAGGCCAGAATTTCTGAAATCCTGTCCCCGCAGCCAATACCAATAGATACTATCGGGTTCAGGCTGCTCGCGCAGCGCGGGGTGGGATGATTGCCCGCGACGGTGCGAAACGGTTCGTAAATCCTGTCCCCGCTTCATCGGGTGGCATTCGCATGACAGAAACCCGTCTCATCCAACCTTAGGCAGCCTCTCGACAGCGTCCTTCAGGATGGGCATTGGGGTTGCCTTTCAGTAAGTTTTCTCGTGTGTGTCTTTCCCATCGTGCCAGTCTATATCGCGCACGACTTTATCGTCAGCGATAAGGTTGTCGAATGCGTTTTGGACGTAGTGGCGACAGCTATGTAGCGTGAGACCCGCGCCCTCAGCGCCGAGGCTTCTATCGATAACCTCCCGCATTTGCCGCTCTAGCTTCTTGCCGTAGCTTCCCGAAGCGTCGCCCAAATCGGGGAACAAGGAAGGGGGAGCCCTTGGTGCGGAGGGCCTCGACATAGTCCATGAAACCTAACTCGATCAGGTGGCTGTGGATTGGCACCTTGCGCTGCGAGGGCAGGTTCTTGATGCGCCGCAGATCATTGCCATCAATGTCGAAGCAAAGGGTGCACTCCACCTTAATGATATCCTTTGGCATCAGACCAGCAATTTCTTCGCGCCGCGCGCCTGTATAGGCGGCAATCAGAGGCACCAATAGAGGCCGTTGCGGATGATCCGGCCGCCGGGCTCCCATTGCCGGGCCTCGGACTTCTAGCCCTGCCAAACAGGGCTTTGGAAAAGGGTCTTTAGCTGTTCGGCGGTGAACGCCTGACGTTTGTCGCGGTCGCGCACATTCTCTTTGCGGCGCAGCTTGCCGAGTTTCAGCGTTTGATCAATCGCAATCCCTTCGTCATCCGCCCAGGTCACGATCTGGGTCAGATGTTCAAGATGGCGGTTCACCGTGGCGACACTCAGGTTCAATTTTTCCGCTGGTAACTGCTCGGCCCGCGCCACGATTTCCTCACGGCTGGCCCCCGCATCTCTTTGGCTTTTGTCCCAGATTTTCGGCAGCTTGTGAAGATCCGTGCGAAAAGATGTGACATGGCTTTGCCGGATCCTGCGGAGGTCAGCAATCCCGGTCAAGGTAGAGAACAGCGTCACAAAGTTTTCATACTCGCGCAGAGTTTTTTCTTCGATTCCTACTGCCCGCTTAAGCGCGTTCATTCCCTGAACGATCACGGTGAGGCTCGGATCAAGGATTTTGGGATCTGATGCTCCTTGATTTGGGGGATGGTCTGGTTCATGAGTTTCTTGGGCTTCAATGGGTAGCTGATTAGGAGCTTCCGGCTCCCGCGGGATCGCTTCATCCCAGGCTAAGTGCTTGCCACGGATGTAGAGGTCCATCGCCTCAATCGTTCCTTGGGCTGAAACCGTTTCGCGCCCGGTCAACGCCTTGAGTTCCCGTAGAATGATCCGTCGGCGCGTATCGCTGGTCAGGTCGCTCCGCAAAAGATCGACATCGCGGGCGAAGAGGCTGTTACCGTCGGGGGTTGGCGCATGGACGTCATTGTTGGCGATATGTGCCCAAGCGGCCCGCATCGCCTCGTCATGGCGGCGATCATCAGCCGGATCGCAACTGTCGACACGGCTGAACATGGCAATTGTGGCGCGCTCGCGCTTCGCAACCTCCGCAAGCCAGCTACGTGCCTCGGTTTCTGTGATCTGATTTCTGACGGCGCATTCCATAGCGATATCACTCTCCGCGCTAAGCTTCCGAGATAAGATAACCGCAATGCGCGGGTCGGTGGTGCGCAAAGAGAGCTTGATTTCGACGATTCTTGTGGATTGTCGCCTTATGCGACGGCACCAATGGAACACTTGTCCGCGTCGGAAGAGGTGGGGTTGGCCGTTCATCTAATATCCGTTCCTAGTTGGACGGACAGATAAATCAGCTGTGCAGGATGGAATATCCTTATGCCACATAGACGAAGCCAAATTTTGGCTTTGTCTATTATTTCAACGGCTTGCGTTGAAATTGGCTCCGGCGGTAGGGATCGAACCTACGACCAATTGATTAACAGTCAACTGCTCTACCGCTGAGCTACGCCGGAACACGAGGGGTCTATAGCAAGGGTGTTTGGGGGCGGCAAGGGGGGGAGCGCATAAAAATGCATTGCGGCTCAGATGATTTTGAACTGTGCCCCGGCGCCAAGCGGTTCGGTGGAAAAGACGACATTTCTGTCATGCAGATCAATAAGATGCGCAAGAATGTTGCGGGCGGCGGCGGGCAACAGGGCGGGTGGGGTGTCGGTGTAAAGCTGGGCCGCCAAATCGGCGGGGCGGGCGGGTCCTGCCTGCAACGCCGCACAAATTGCGGTTTCGCGGGCGTGGCGGTGGGCGGCAAGCTCGGCCAGACGCAGAGTCGGATCGGCGATTGTCTCGCCATGGCCGGGCCAGAAGCGCCGCCAGTGCTGTGCCTGCAACCGCCGCAGTGACGCCATATAGGCGCTCATATCGCCATCGGGCGGCGAGATCAGCGTGCTGGCCCAGCCCATCACGTGATCGCCGCTGAACAGAGCATCGCCCAGTGCGAAGCACAGATGCCCACCCATATGGCCGGGGGTGTGCAACGCCTCAATCTGCAAGCCCGCCAGTGCCAGCACCGCGCCATCCGCCACCAGAACGTCCGGCACAAAGCCCGCATCCACCCCTTCGCCGCCGCCCTGCAACCCAGCCGCTGCCAGCCGCTGCATCAGCGCAGAGCGCCCCGCCAAAGCCCCGCCAAAGCCATAGACCTGCGCCCCGGTCGCCGCCTGCAATTCAGGCACCAGCCCGGAATGGTCCAGATGCGGATGCGTCACCAAGATCGCCCGCACTGGCGCGCCCTGCACAGCCGCCAGCACCGCCGCCAGATGATCGGGCAGGGCGGGGCCGGGGTCGATCACCACCGCGCCATCAGCCCCGTGCAGCACATAAGTGTTGGTGCCAGTCCCGGTCATCGGGCTGGGGTTCGCGGCCCTGATCCGGCGCACACCTGTCGCTATGTCCATCCCAGCTTCCCATCTTGCTGCATCCTCGCTAACCTTGCCGCTATGGCAAGCCGTCTCAAGCCCTTTCTGCCCCGCAGCCTGTTTGGGCGTGCAGCGCTTATTCTGGTGCTGCCGGTGGTGGTGGTGCAGTTGATCGTCTCGATCGCCTTCATCCAGCGGCATTTTGATGGCGTCACCCGGCAGATGACCGGCGGGGTCAGTATTGAAATCCGCTACATCCGTGCCCGCGTCGATGCGGTCGAGACGCAAGCCCAAGCGCAAGCCCTCGCCTATGATCTGACCCGCGGGCTGGATCTTGGCCTGAAATTCCCGCTGGACGCCGCCGAAATCCCGCAAACCGACAGCCGTGCGTGGTTCGACTATGCCGGTCGTGCCGTCGCCCTGACGCTGTATGAGCGGCTGTCCGGCGTGCGCGCGGTGGATCTGACCAGCAATCCCTTGGCGGTGCAGGTCTATATGGACACCAACAAAGGTCCGATCCGGTTTGAGATAAAACGCTCGCGCATCTCGGCCAGCAACCCGCATCAGCTGCTGGTTTGGATGGTGTTCACCTCGGCGCTGATGACCTTCATCGCCTATATTTTCCTGCGCAACCAACTCAGCCCGGTCACAAGACTGGCCCGCGCCGCCGATGCGTTCGGCAAGGGTCAAACCGTGCCCTACACGCCGCGCGGTGCCACCGAAGTTCGTGCTGCGGGCAATGCGTTTCTGAACATGCGCGCCCGGATTGAGCGGCAGATCGAAAGCCGCACCCAGATGCTATCCGGCGTCAGCCATGATCTGCGCACGCCGCTGACGCGGTTGAAACTCGGCCTGTCGTTCCTGCCCGAAGACGACGACACGCGCGCGCTGCAGCAGGACGTGGCGGATATGGAGCGGCTGGTCGATGAATTCCTGTCCTTCGCACGCGGCGATGCGATGGAGGAAGCCGAGCCTGTCGACCCCACCGCTTTGCTGCATCACATCGTCGACAATGCCATCCGTATGGGCCAGCCAGTCACGCTTGGCCCCGGAGATGCGCTGGATTTCGCCAAACTGCGCCCGCAGGCCATCACCCGCGCGTTGGAGAATCTGATCGGCAATGCGGTGCGCCATGCCAAACGTGTCGAGGTCAGCCTGCAAGTCAGTGACCGCGTCTTGCGCTTTATCGTCGAAGATGACGGACCCGGCATCGCCAAAGACCGCCGCGATGAGGCATTAGAGCCGTTCAAACGCCTTGATCCGGCGCGCAACCCCAACAAGGGCGGCGGGGTAGGGCTTGGCCTGTCGATTGCCTCGGATATCGCCCGCAGCCATGGCGGCGCGTTGCGCTTGGGCGACAGCGAGCGGCTGGGGGGCTTGCGAGCAGAGATCAGCGTGGCGCGCTAAGCTGGCACGACGATCTTTGGTTTTGCCAGATTAGCCAAGCGACGGTTTGCGGGACAAACCTCCTTGCTCAACGGCTTCCAGCCTTACGAGCAACTCACCGAGAAACGCTCCACTGGAGCGTTTCCATTCGGTTCGATCACCACCGCCAGTCCCTAGCCCCTTGCGCCCGCAGTTAATGCGCCACCCGTTGAAACATGGCTCTCGCCACCCTACGTCACGCAGGTTGAAACTTTCGCATTAACCAAATTTTCAGCACATCCCCGCTAAACCCAAACGCAACCCATCGCCGATTGCAGCAATGCGCCCGCCCGCCCTTGCACCCCCCCGCGCGCGCCACTAAGACTCTGCAAAGCATCCGGCGATTAAAACAGTTCCACGGACCTAAACAGGCAGGTTTTCATGCGCGATCCAGTTGACCACTATATGAACACCCTCGTGCCGATGGTGGTCGAACAGACCAGCCGCGGCGAACGCGCTTACGACATTTTCAGCCGTATGCTGAAAGAGCGCATCATTTTCCTCGCAGGCCCGGTGCATGACGGCATGTCGTCACTGATCTGCGCCCAGCTTTTGTTCCTTGAGGCGGAAAACCCGTCGAAGGAAATTGCGATGTATATCAACAGCCCCGGCGGCGTTGTGACCTCCGGTCTGTCAATCTACGACACCATGCAATACATCCGCCCCAAAGTGTCTACCTTGGTGATCGGCCAAGCGGCCTCAATGGGTTCGCTTTTGCTGCAAGCGGGCGAAAAGGGCATGCGCTTCAGCCTGCCGAACAGCCGTGTCATGGTCCACCAGCCCTCGGGCGGCTACCAGGGCCAAGCGACTGACATCATGATTCACGCGCGGGAAACCGAAAAGCTGAAACGCCGCCTTAATGAGATCTACGTCCGCCACACCGGCAACGATTATGAGACGGTCGAAGCGGCGCTTGAGCGCGACAATTTCATGTCCGCTGAAGATGCCAAGGCTTGGGGACTGATTGACGAGATTCTCGAAAGCCGTGGCAAGGTTGACGAGGTGAAGTAACCCCGGTGCCCCCGGTTCATGCTGGGGGCACTTTCGGATTGTAGAGGTTTGGGCCTTGGCCTACACTTCCTTCAAACGCCCCTCACGGGCGCAGGGCTAGAGGATACCCATGGCGAACAATTCCGGCAGCGACAGCAAGAATACGCTCTATTGCTCCTTCTGCGGCAAAAGCCAGCATGAGGTGCGCAAGCTGATCGCCGGCCCGACGGTTTTCATCTGCGATGAATGTGTCGAGCTGTGTATGGACATCATCCGCGAGGAAACCAAGACCACGGGGCTGAAAACCACCGATGGCGTGCCAACGCCGCGTGATATCTGCAAGGTTCTGGATGATTATGTCATCGGTCAGGTCCATGCCAAGCGCGTGCTCTCGGTCGCGGTGCATAACCACTACAAGCGGCTGAATCACGCATCAAAGACCGACATCGAACTGTCGAAATCCAATATCCTGCTGATCGGGCCGACCGGTTGCGGCAAGACCTTGCTGGCGCAGACCTTGGCCCGCATCTTGGATGTGCCGTTCACCATGGCGGATGCGACGACCCTCACTGAGGCGGGCTATGTCGGCGAAGATGTCGAAAACATCATCCTGAAACTGCTGCAAGCCTCGGAGTATAACGTTGAACGCGCCCAACGCGGCATCGTCTATATCGACGAAGTTGATAAGATCACCCGCAAGTCGGACAACCCCTCGATCACCCGCGATGTTTCGGGCGAAGGCGTGCAGCAGGCCCTGTTGAAGATCATGGAAGGCACTGTCGCTTCCGTTCCGCCGCAAGGCGGGCGCAAGCATCCGCAGCAGGAATTCCTGCAAGTCGACACCACCAACATCCTGTTCATCTGCGGTGGGGCGTTCTCGGGGCTTGAGAAAATCATCGCACAACGCGGCAAAGGCTCGGCCATCGGCTTTGGCGCGGCGGTGAAGGGCCCGGAAGATCGTGGAGCGGGCGAGTTGTTCCAGGAACTGGAGCCGGAAGATCTGTTGAAATTCGGTCTGATCCCGGAATTCGTCGGTCGCCTTCCCGTGATCGCCACCCTGACCGATCTCGACGAAGCTGCGCTGATCACGATTTTGACCGAGCCGAAGAACGCTTTGGTCAAGCAATACCAGCGTCTGTTCGACATCGAAGGCACCAAGCTAAGCTTCACCCCCGATGCGCTGATCGCCATCGCCAAACGCGCCATCAAGCGCAAAACCGGCGCGCGTGGGTTGCGGTCGATCATGGAAAGCATCCTGCTGAACACTATGTTTGAGCTGCCCGGCATGGATGACGTCGAAGAAGTCGTGGTCAATGAAGAAGCGGTGAATAACGGTGCAGCGCCGTTGCTGGTCCACACCGAGACGAAGAAAAAAGAACCCGCAACTGCCAGCTAAGGCGTTTGCATATAAGACAAGCAGCGGCGGGCCATTGGCTCGCCGTTTTTCTTATAACGCCTGAAAAACCGGGCGCAAATCCACCGCCCACCCGCGTGCCCCCTAGACCTTTCCACCCCTTTCGGCCATATCAAGACGAAACCCCTGCGGAGGCCTCTATGTATTTCCTCAAGCGAATGCTGACCTGGTGGAACAGCCAAACTTTGGGCACCCAGATCTATACCGCCCGTAAGGGTCAAAGGGTCGGCGAGGATGAGCAAGGCAATATCTACTACCAAACCGCCGACACCAAGCGCCGCTGGGTGATCTACAACGGCGAATCCGAGGCCTCTCGCGTTTCGCCCGATTGGCACGGCTGGCTGCATTTCACTTGGAATGATCCGCCGACCAAAACCCCGTTGAAGCACAAGGCATGGGAGCAGCCGCATCAGGAAAACCTGACGGGCACGCCCGCCGCCTACGCCCCTCCCGGCTCGATCCGCGCACATGCCCCCGCCTTGCGCAGCGATTACGAGGCGTGGCAGCCGAAATAATGGCAGCCCGAATAAGGCCTGAGACCCAAACATGAGTGAAAATCGCGCAGAAATCTTGGCAGGGGCCGCCGTGCTCGCCGCCGCCATCGGCTTTCTGGTCTATGCCACCGGCGGGCAGGGCTTGACCGCTGCGGCGGGCACCTATCCGTTGAAAGCCTCGTTCCGCTCGGTTGATGGTATCACGCCCGGGTCAGATGTGCGGCTGGCAGGCGTCAAGGTCGGCAGCATCACTGCGCTGACGTTGAACCCCGAAACCTTCTTTGCCGACGCCAGCATCGCCATCGACAGCAAAATCCAACTGCCGACCGACACCGCGATTCTGATCTCTTCCGAAGGCCTGCTCGGCGGCAATTTTGTCGAACTGGTGCCCGGTGGCGCGCCCGATATTCTCGCCCCCGGTGATGAGATCGAAGACACCCAAGGCTCGGTCAGCCTGATCTCACTGTTGATGAAATTCGTCTCTAGCGGCTCCTCCAGCGGCGACAAACCGGCTGATCCGGTCGCGACCGCGCCGGATGCTTCAACACCATGAAACGCTTGGCGATTTGCCTTAGTCTGCTGGCCAGCATGGCCACAGCGCAGGACGTCGCCGACGCCCCCGGCGCGAAACTGCGCCTGCTCGATAAGCTGACCGGCAAGGTCACCGACCTTGATCTGTCCAACGGCCAATCGCAAACTGTGGGTCGGCTGACCGTGCAGATGGACGGTTGCCGTTATTACCCCGACAGCCCCGCCGCCGAGGCCTTTGCGCATCTGACCATTCTCGATGCCCAAGTGCCCGACCCGGTGTTCAACGGCTGGATGACCGCCTCCAGTCCCGCATTGTCGGCGCTGGACAACGCCCGCTACGATGTCTGGGTGCTGCGCTGCGATGTGCCCGATGTGGTGCTGCCCGATGTCGAAGACCCGCCCGAGGATACCCCCGGCGAGGGTCAGGACCCCAACGCTGACCCCGCCACCACTGATGGCGGCAACGGCTGATAGCCAGCTGGGGTAAAGCTTGCTTGGCCTTGCACGGCTGCCGTGAGGCGACGCTGATACTCCGCACGCGGAATTTCCACAGCACCTAGCGACGCCAGATGCGGCGTCAGAAACTGCGTGTCAAACAGCTGAAATCCACCCGCCCGTAGCCGATGGGTCAGATAAGCGAGGGCGGTCTTGGAAGCATTGGTCTGCCGCGAAAACATGCTTTCACCGAAAAAGGCCGCCCCCAAAGTCACGCCATACACCCCGCCAATCAGCGCTTCGCCCCGCCAAACCTCTAGGCTATGCGCAAAGCCCATCTGGTGCAGGGCGGTGTAAAGCTCGGTGATCTCGGTATTGATCCACGTCTCGGGCCGGTCCGCGCAGCCTGCGACCACCTCTGCGAAGGCCTCATTCACGCTGATGCGGTAATCCGCCGTCAGGATATGCTTGGCCAGAGATCGCGAGATATGAAACCCGTCCAGCGGAAAAACCCCGCGTCGTTTCGGGTCGACCCAGTGAATTTCAGGATTGTCCCGGCTTTCCGCCATCGGAAAAATCCCGATGCCATAGGCGCGCAACAGGATTTCTGGAGTGAGGATTTGGGTCATCAGGCACCTTTGTTACGCGCACTTCAAGCAAACAACCCGCCCGGAATCAAGGCGCTTTAGCGCCGCCGGGCAGCGCCCGACCGCCCCCTCGGGCGGGCGCTTCTGCGCTGTCTCGCTTAGAACCACTGGGGGATTGGCTGAACCATAAACCGCCTAGAACAACCGTTGCCGCGCCCACCCGGCGGTCAGCCGCCACCCTCTGATGGTGTCAAACTGTTAAAAATCCGTTAACGGCTTATAGTCAAGCCATTGATTCGAAACCATAAAAAAGGTCCCGAGTTGGGGCCATAGCAAAGGGCGCCCGAAAGCGCCCCTCACTCTCATTGCCCGAAGGTCGCTTCCAGCCATTTCTCCAGCCAGTGAATGCCATATTCCCCGTTCTGAATATCCGGCTCGGCCAGCAGCATATCAAACAGCGGCACCGTGGTCTCAATCCCGTCGATGATCAGCTCTCCCAGTGCCCGTTTCAGGCGTGCGAGGGCCTCAGGTCGATCCCGACCATGCACGATCAGTTTGCCGATCAGGCTGTCATAATAAGGCGGGATCGAATAGCCGCCATAGAGCGCCGAATCCATCCGAACGCCCAATCCACCGGGCGCGTGGAACACCTTGACCTTGCCGGGGCGCGGCGCGAAATCGGGCAGCCGTTCCGCGTTGATCCGCACCTCAATCGCGTGGCCGTTGATTTCCAGCTCATCCTGCGTGAAGGACATATCCATCCCCGCCGCAACCCGGATCTGTTCACGCACGAGGTCCACACCGAAGATCGCCTCGGTGACAGGATGTTCGACCTGCAACCGGGTGTTCATCTCGATAAAGAAGAACTCGCCATCCTCATACAGAAACTCAATCGTGCCCGCGCCGATATAGTTGATCTTGGCGACCGCATCCGCGCAGGTCTTACCAATCCGCGCCCGCATTTCCGGGGTGATGCAGGGGCCGGGGGCTTCCTCAAACACCTTCTGGTGGCGGCGCTGCAAGGAACAATCCCGCTCACCCAGATGCACAGCGCGGCCTTTGCCATCACCGAACACCTGAATTTCGATATGGCGCGGCTTTTGCAGGTATTTCTCGATGTAAACTTCATCGTTGCCAAACGCGGCCTTGGACTCCGACCGCGCGGTGCGGAAGGCGATCTCCAACTCTTCCGCGTTCTTGGCGACCTTCATGCCGCGGCCACCGCCACCAGCGGTGGCTTTGATGATCACCGGAAAGCCAATGCCTGCCGCCACACCAATCGCCGTTTCAAAATCAGCGACACCGCCATCCGAGCCCGGCACCACCGGAATCCCCAGATCTTTCGCGGTGATCTTGGCGGTGATCTTGTCGCCCATGATGCGGATATGCTCGGCCTTGGGGCCGATAAAGGTGATGCCGTGATCTTCCAACGCCTGCGCGAACGCGGCATTTTCAGACAGGAAGCCATAGCCTGGATGCACCGCCTGCGCCCCAGTGATCTCGCAGGCCGAGATGATCGCGGCCTTCGACAGATAGCTGTCGGTGGACGAGGCCGGGCCGATACAGACCGACTCGTCCGCCATCCGGACATGCATCGCATCGGCGTCGGCGGTGGAATGTACGGCGACCGATTTGATCCCCATCTCCTGGCAGGCGCGGATCACGCGGAGGGCGATCTCGCCCCGGTTGGCGATCAGGATTTTTTCAAACATCGGCTTACTCGATGATCATTAGCGGCGCGCCGTATTCGACAGAATTGCCGTCGGCGACCAGAATGCGCTTCACGGTGCCCGCGCGCTGCGCCGGGATGTGGTTCATGGTTTTCATCGCTTCGATGATCAGCACGGTCTGGCCTTCGGTCACAACCGACCCTACGCTGACAAAAGCCGCAGCCCCCGGTTCTGCCGAGAGATACGCGGTGCCAACCATCGGTGATGTCAAAGCGCCCGGATGCTGCGCGGGGTCTTCATTTGCCAAAGCGGCGGCTGGGGCAGGAGCAGCCCCTGCAACGGGCGCAGGCGCGTATTGCACTGCGGGCGCTGCGGCCATCTGCACGATATTGGATTGCTTGACCACGCGCACTTCGAGGCTGTCATCCTCGCCGTACTCACGTTTAACCGACAGTTCGGTCAGGTCATTCTTATTCAAAAGCTCTGCAAGAGCCGAGATAAACGCAACGTCTGCGTCGGAAGATTGTTTGCTCATGCCGTCCTCTTTTGGCGTCATTGCTGCGCGCTGGATGGGCCATATCCGCGCCTTGATCGCACACATATACATAAGCCAGCGCCTAGAAAAAAGGCCGAAGATCGGTTGCGGCTGGCCAGAGCCAAAAAAACTGCCCGCAAACCGCCTCGCATAAAATTTACCATTTGATAAAAAAATAAAGCTGTGCCAGCCTCAATAAAACAACATAGCCAAGGGAGGCCCCGCCTTGTCCAATAGCCCGTTGACCCCCGGCGTCGTGGCAGAACGCTTGTCGCCCGCCGCCTATGCCGAGAACTTTTCCGATGTGCAGCCGGTGTTTGATCGCCACGAGGCGCGGGTGGCGGCGGATCGCTGTTACTTCTGCTTTGATGCGCCCTGCATGACGGCGTGCCCGACCTCAATCGACATTCCCCTGTTCATCCGCCAGATCGCCACTGGCACGCCGGATGCGGCGGCCAAGACGATCTTTGCGCAGAATATTCTGGGGGGGATGTGCGCGCGGGTCTGTCCGACCGAGCAGCTCTGCGAGGAGGTTTGCGTGCGTGAGGTCGCCGAGGGCAAGCCGGTGGAAATTGGGCGGTTGCAGCGTTTTGCGACCGATACGCTGATGTCTAAGGGCGTGCATCCGTTCACGCGGGCGGCTGTGACGGGCAAAAAAGTGGCGGTGGTCGGGGCAGGGCCTGCGGGTCTGGCCTGCGCGCATCGCTTGGCGTTGAAGGGGCATGAGGTCACGGTGTTTGAACGCCGCGCCAAGCCGGGTGGGTTGAACGAATACGGCATCGCCACCTATAAAACCCCCGAGAATTTCGCCGCGCGTGAGGTGGAGTGGTTGTTGAAAATCGGCGGGATCACGGTGAAAACCGGGGTGGAGCTGGGCCGCGATGTGACGTTGGATCAGTTGCAGGCCGAGTATGACGCGGTATTTCTGGGCATCGGTCTGGCGGGCGTGAATGCTTTGCGTGCGGCGGGGGAAGATTTAAACGGCGTGCGAAATGCCGTTGATTTCATTGCGGAATTGCGGCAGTCTGACAAGCCTACGGTCGCGGTAGGCCGCGATGTGGTGGTGATCGGCGGCGGCATGACGGCGGTGGATGCGGCTGTGCAATCCAAGCTTTTGGGCGCAAATTCGGTGACGATGGTGTATCGGCGCGGCAAGGATAAGATGAGCGCCTCGGAATATGAGCAAGACCACGCGACGCAAAGCGGGGTGCGGATTATTTATGGTGCTGCTCCGGTTAAGGTGCTTGGCGGAGCCGCGGTGGAGGGTGTAGAATTTGCCTATACCCATGATGGCCCGAACGGGCTTGAGATGGGCGAAACCTTTACGCTGAAGGCCGATCAGGTGTTCAAGGCGATTGGTCAGACGCTTGGCGCGGCACCGATTGGCCAAGAGGGGGCCAAGCTTGTGAAACAGCAGGGCAAAATCTGGGCCGGCGGCGATTGTGCGGCGGGCGGCGAGGATTTGACGGTCACAGCGGTGGCCGAGGGGCGCGATGCGGCGGAAGCGATGCATCTGGCGCTGATGGCATAGGGGAACATCATGGCAAATCTGACAACCGACTTCATTGGCATCAAATCCCCCAATCCGTTCTGGCTGGCCTCTGCGCCGCCGACCGACAAAGAGGTCAACGTGCGCCGCGCGTTTGAGGCGGGCTGGGGTGGGGTGGTTTGGAAGACGCTTGGCTCGGAAGGCCCTCCGGTCGTCAACGTCAACGGCCCGCGTTATGGCGCGATCTGGGGCGCAGACCGCAGGCTTCTGGGGCTGAACAACATCGAGTTGATCACCGATCGCCCGTTGGAAGTGAACCTGCGCGAAATCAAAGCGGTGAAGCGCGATTACAAAGACCGCGCCATGATCATCAGCCTGATGGTGCCCTGTGATGAGGATTCGTGGCGCGATATTCTGGGTCATCTGGAAGATACCGAGGCCGATGGGGTTGAACTGAACTTCGGCTGCCCGCATGGCATGGCCGAGCGCGGCATGGGCGGCGCGGTGGGGCAGGTGCCGGAATATATCGAGATGGTGACGCGTTGGTGCAAAAAGCACACCCGCATGCCGGTGATCGTCAAGCTGACGCCAAACATCACCGACATCCGCAAACCTGCCGAGGCCGCCAAGCGTGGCGGCGCGGATGCGGTCAGCCTGATCAACACGATCAACTCAATCACCTCGGTAAACCTCGACAGCTTTGCACCCGAACCGACGATTGACGGCAAGGGCACCCATGGCGGCTATTGCGGCCCGGCTGTGAAGCCGATTGCGCTGAATATGGTGGCGGAAATTGCCCGAAGCCGCGAAACCCACGGCATGCCGATTTCTGGCATCGGTGGCATCACCACCTGGCGCGATGCGGCGGAATTCATGGCGCTTGGTGCGGGCAATGTGCAGGTTTGCACGGCGGCGATGACCTATGGCTTCAAGATCGTGCAGGAAATGATCTCGGGTCTGTCGGAATATATGGACGAAAAGGGCATGACTAATACGTCGGAGTTGGTCGGGCGGGCGGTGCCGAATGTCACCGATTGGCAGTTCCTGAACCTGAATTATGTCACCAAAGCCCATATCAGTCAGGACGATTGCATCAAATGCGGCCGCTGCTATGCGGCCTGCGAGGATACCAGCCACCAAGCGATTGCGATGTCGGCGGACCGCACCTTCACCGTCAAGGACGACGAATGCGTCGCCTGCAACCTCTGCGTCAACGTCTGCCCGGTGGAAAACTGCATCACCATGATCGAGCTGCCGAAAGGGGCTATGGACGAACGCACGGGCCGCCCGGTTAGCGATTATGCCAACTGGACTACACATCCGAACAACCCGATGGCCAAAGCGGCGGAATAGCCAAATGGCCTCAAGCGCGCTTGTCGACGCTTGGGGCCGCCTCGGGATCTGGCATGACCTGATCCGGGTCTGGCGGCTCAGTGGTGGCCGCAGGCTCTGCCCGCATCGCTGAAATCTCGCGCTCGTCGAGGTAGGCGCGTTCGGCGTGGTCGGATTGCACTTGCGCGGGTTCGTCCTGCGCCTCGGTTTCGGGATGCAGAGCGGCAGGCGTCACAAAGGCCAATGCCGCCGTCTCAGGTGGTTTGGCTTTTGGCGCAGGCGGGGGCTCGGCTTGCGGCAGATCGTCCAAAAGCACCGCGCCGTCGCGCAGATAGGGGATGCCGTCCAGGCTGATGCCATCCACCTCGGTCAGCATTTCGATCTGTCCGCTGTCCGTCGCCTCCGCCACCTGCACCAGTGCGGGTTGCATCGGCAGCAGACCCTTGAAGATCGCCTCGCTGTTGGCGGGCGGCAAGATCGGGCGCGGGGCCGTTTCCGTCGGCAGTTCCGCCCTCAAGTTCTGCGCAGCGGCATGGCCGTCTGGGCTGGGCGTCATTAGCGCCGCCGCAGCGCGGGCCACAGGTTTCACGATCAGCGATTGAAACTGCGGCGCGGACGGCGCCGCAAGCGACGAGATCTGTCCCATCCTTGCACCTCTTTTACAACGAACCCAAGCCTGACCTTAGCAGAAATTAACCGCCTTCGCTGGGACAAACTGCCAAACTTTATAAGCACTTGCCATGCTTTCGCCATGATCCGGCATGGGATTTCACCCGTCCAACGCCCCAATCCACAGATAAATCCCTGCGTGCATCTTCCAATTCGGCAAACTAAACCCAACTGTATAGAAAGCCCGCGATGGCTTCGCATCCGGTGCCGCAACAACAAAAGAAATCCCATGCAATATTCGCTACTTGATCTGTCTCCGGTGGCCGAGGGTCAAACCGCTACTGACGCCCTCGCCAACACGCTGGACCTTGCCCGTCATGCCGAGGCTTGGGGTTACCATCGCTTTTGGCTGGCCGAACATCACAATATGCCGGGGATCGCGTCGGCTGCGACCTCTATCGTGATCGGGCATGTGGCAGGCGGCACCAAGACCATTCGGGTGGGCGCTGGCGGCATCATGCTGCCCAACCACGCGCCCTTGGTGATTGCCGAGCAGTTCGGCACCCTTGCCACCTTGTTCCCCGACCGGATTGATCTGGGCCTTGGCCGCGCGCCGGGCACTGATCAGGGCACCGCACGGGCTTTGCGGCGCAACATGCAAGCCTCGGATCAGTTCCCCGAAGATGTGTTGGAGCTGATCAACTATCTCGATGCCCCGCACCCCGACGCCCGCATCCGCGCGGTGCCGGGGGAGGGCACCGAGGTGCCGGTGTGGATACTTGGATCAAGCCTCTATGGCGCGCAACTGGCGGCCTATCTTGGGCTGCCCTATGCCTTTGCCAGCCATTTCGCGCCCGCTATGCTGGAGCAGGCGATTGAGACCTATCGTGCCACCTTTCGGCCCTCGCAATGGCACGACAAGCCCTATTTCATGCTGCTCGCCGGGATGGCAGCGGCGGAGACCGATGCCGAGGCGGAATATCTGCGCTCGTCGCAAGTGCTGGCGTTTTCGCGGCTGCGCTCGGGTCAGCCCGGCAAACTGCCGCGACCGGTGCATGATCTGTCGGAAGTTTCGCCGCAGATGCGGGCCGAGGTGGAACGCGCGTTGTCCTGTGCGGCCGTCGGCTCGCCCGCGACCCTGCGCGGTCAACTGGCCAAGCTGATTGAAACTTACGCCCCGGATGAGATTATGCTGACCGGCATGATCCACGATCACCAAGCGCGGTTGCGCTCGTTTGAGATCGCGGCAGAGGTGATGCGAGGCTTGTAAGCCAGCAACAACTGGCGATCAGATCGCCAGTTGTTGCCCCAGTTCCACCACCCGGTTCGAGGGCAGGCAGTAGAACGCCGTCGCATCCGAGGCCGATTTGGTCATCGAGATGAACACGCGCTCCTGCCAGAACGGCAGGCCGTGATTGCGGGCCGAGCGGAAGGTGCGGCGGTTCAGGAAGAACGACGTGGTCATGATGTCGAACTTCTCGCCGCGCCTGCGTGCCAAAGCCAAGGCGCGTGGCACGTTCGGGGTTTCCATATAGCCAAACAGCAGCCGCACCCGCACGAAGTTCTCCGACAACCGCTCAATCGTGATGCGGTTCTCGTCATTGACCTTCGGCGTGGTCGCCACCCCAACAGTCACAATAAAGTTCTGGCTGTGCAAAACCCGGTTGTGTTTGAGGTTATGCAGCAAAGCCGAGGGGGCCGTCTCGGAGTCTTGCGTCAGGAACACGGCGGTGCCCGGTACTTCAATGGGGTGGGATTTTTCCAGCATCTTGATCAGCTTAGGCAATTCGACCGCAGAATCATGCGCCTTGCGTTGAACGTGTGCGGTGCCACGCACCCATGTCCAGATCAGGAAGCACGAGGTGGCCGCCATCAGCACTGGCACATAACCACCATCTGGCAGCTTAATCAGGTTGGCCGACAGGAACATCAACTCGATGATGAAGATCGGCAGCAGCACGGCGATCACGCCCCATAGCGGCCATTTCCACGCCTTGCGGAACAGGATCGAGGCAAGGATGGTGGTGATCACCATATCGCCGGTCACCGCAATGCCATAAGCCGAGGCTAGGTTGGAGGATGAGCCAAACGCGACCACCAGACACAATACCCCCACCATCAGGATCAGGTTGACCTTGGGCAGATAGATCTGACCCAGCGTGGTCTCGGAGGTATGACGGATCTCAAAACGCGGCAGCAGGCCCATTTGCACCGCCTGATGCATCATCGAGAACGCCCCCGAAATCACCGCTTGGCTGGCGATGATGGTGGCGCAGACTGACAGCAGCACCAAGGGCAGCAGCAGAAAATCCGGCGCCATCAGGAAGAATGGGTTGTGGAATGTCTCGGGGTGCGCCAGCACCAAAGCCCCTTGGCCAAGGTAAGACAGCGTCAGCGCCGGGAACACCAAAAGCGCCCAAGCCAGCCGGATCGGACGGCGGCCAAAATGCCCCATATCGGCATAAAGCGCCTCGCCCCCAGTCACCGCCAGAAACACCGAGCCCAGCACGAAGAATGACGCTTTACCGTTGGTGACAAGAAATCCCAAAGCATGGGCAGGGTTGAAAGCGGTCAGGATGCTTAAGTCATCGCTCAGATGGTAAATCCCCAAAGCCGCCATCACCAGAAACCACGCCACCATGATCGGGCCAAACAGGATCGCCACCCGCTCGGTGCCTTGGCTTTGGAACAAAAACAGCCCCAGAATGATCGCCAGCGTCAGCGGCAACACGAAGGGGCCCATTGAGGGGGCGACCAGATCAAGCCCTTCCACCGCAGACAGCACCGACATCGCCGGCGTGATCATCGCATCGCCGAAAAACAGCGAAATCCCGATCACCCCGATTGCCAGCAACCAACCGGGGCGCTTGTTCAGCGCGCGCTGCACCAAGGCCACCAGCGACAGGGTGCCACCTTCGCCCTTGTTGTCGGCCCGCATGATCAAGGCGACATATTTCACAGTGACAATCAGGATCAGTGTCCAGATCAGCAGCGAAATCACCCCAATCACATCATCGCGAGACAGCCCGTCATAGCTGGCGGCGTGCAGCGATTCCCGCATAGCATAAAGCGGCGACGTGCCTATATCGCCATAGACGACGCCGATACAGCCCAGCACCAATTTCCCCATGTTTTGCGGGGTGTGATGCTCGGGGTGCGGGGGAACTGGCGTCGGGTTGGCAGCCCGATCGGGGGTTTCGTTTGGTGGGTTCATAACCTTCGACCGGAAACTCTTGCAGGGGTGCTGGTTATACTGCCGACGATCAAAGGTCCAGCACTACACGCATGACGTCAGGTTGCCGCAGCGTCGCTCGATGGGGAGAGCAGTTTTGTGAACAGGATTTGCAGAAAATCCCCGGCTTCTGCGAATGGATCGTGACCCGGCCCTAAGACTGCGCGCACCTGCACGTCGAAATCGGCATAATGCTGCGTCATCGCCCAAATCGAGAAGATCAGATGCACCGGGGGCAGTTTTGCGATCCGGCCCTGATCCATCCACGCCTGCAACACGGCGGCCTTTTCATCGACGAGGGTTTTCAGATCGCCCTCGATCACGTCGCGCATCCGCGGCGCGCCTTGCAGCATCTCATTGGCGAACAACCGGCTTTCGCGGGGGAAATCGCGCGACAACTCCAACTTGCGATGCACATAGGCCATGATTTCGGCCACCGGATCGCCCTCGGGGTTCATCGCGCGCAACGGGTCCAGCCAAGTGCGCAGCAGTTGGTTCAAAAGCGCCGTGTGGACGGCTTCTTTCGAGGGGAAGTAATACAGCAGGTTCGGCTTGGACAGGCCCGCCACATCGGCAATCTGATCCAGAGTCGCGCCGCGAAACCCCTGTTGTGAGAACACGTCCAAAGCCGCATCCAGAATCGTGTTTGAGTTGCGCGCCTGTATCCGGGTTCGGGGTTTGGTCATTGCACTCGCCGCCATTTGCTTCGCCGCCATCTGCGCCTAGGAGGGCTAAAGTGACGCATAGTTGGGCAGGATGTAAACCCCAATCGGCGCAGGCTTGACGTGGAGCTTGCACCGGGTAGCCTGACAAAAAAAAGGAGCCTGCCCATGCGCGAAACCTGCATCGCCACCCAACTGGTTGATGACGACCGCGTCCGCGTCACCCGTTTTGACTTCGCGCCGGGGGCAGAGACCGGATGGCACCGCCACAGCATGGATTATGTGATCACCGCCGTCACCGATTGCCATATGCTGCTGGAAGACCCCGACGGCAGCACCCGGCAAGTGCTGGTGCCTGCTGGCACCGCCTACCGCCGCGCCGAAGGCGTCGAGCATAATGTGATCAACGATGGCGATCAGGTGATGAGCTTTGTCGAGGTGGAGCTGAAATAGCCACGATCACCCGGCAAGCATCGCCTGTATCGCAGCCACCACCAGCGCATGATCCTCGGCTTGCGGCAGGCCCGAAACGGTCGCGCAGGCCACGACCCCCACGCCCGTCACCCGGATCGGCACAGCCCCACCGTGATCGGCATAGTCGGTCTCAGACAAGCCATTGCCCGCCAGCGAGCCACCATTGGCCTTGTGTCGCAATCCCACCAGAAACGACGGCAGTTGAAACAGCAGCGCGGTATTGCTTTTGCGCCTTGCCCAAAGATCGTTCAGCGGGGCCGATCCCGGCAAGGCCGCATGAAAGAACACCCGCTCGGCGCTGCGAATATTGATCACCACCGGGGCCGCCCCCGCCAGTTCCACCAGTTTTTGCCCCAAAGCCCAAGCCTCGGCCTCGGCAAAGCGCGGAAAGTGCAGATCGGCGTATTCGGTTTCAAGGCTTGCTGTGGTGGCGGCTGTCATCTCAGGCTCCGGTCAGAATTGATCGCGCATACCGTCGGGCAACCGATAGGTCTTGCGGTTGTGCAAGCGGTCGTGCCGCCAGATGCCAGCCTCTGCATCATAGGCCCAACTGTCAACGATACGCTTGCGTTGCCAGCCAAAGCTGAAATCACTGTCCAAGGGTGGCCCGGCATCGACAAAGCTTTGCAGGAAATCCGTCATCTCCTGCGCGCCCTTCAACCAACCCGCCCCCGCCACTTCGGCCCCTTTGGCGGCCCCCGGCTGCATCATCGCCTGACGGCTGGTCTGCCGCGCGCGCAGCATGTCGTGATCGACAAAGCGCAGATGGAACAGGAACAAGGCCGGGTCGAGATGCAGGGTCGGATAATCTGAATAATGCCCGCCAATGCTCCAGTTCAGCGGTCTGGAGGTGATGCAAGGCTTGCAATAGCTGGCGTTGATCCGACCAAACCGCCGCTGCGCCAGCACAGAGCGGGTGGCGTCCAGCGGCTCTGGTTCCAGATCAATCCGGTGCAGCATCTCAATGGCAAAGGGTGAGATCACCCCCACGTCCCGAGCCCGCCCGATACGGCCCAGCAGATCACCGCCCTGCGCCGGGTCGGCCAGCAAAATCTCATCAACATCGTTGAACACAACGACGCCAAAGCGCAGCAGCAAGGTCTGCGTGAACAGCGAGATCATCCGCCAGCGCGCCAGATCCCAACCCGGCCCCGGCGTGACACTGGGCAACCAAATGATCTGACAGCCCTCGGCATCGGGCGGGATCACGCGGTGCAAGCCGTCCACCAGAATGAACAACTGCGCTTTCGGAACGAAGCGCGCATAGTAATTGATCCAGATCGGCAGGAACACCGGCTCGTCGCCGACCATGGTCGCAAAAGCAAAATCGCTTGGCGCGGGTTCCATCGCTCTATCGCCTGCCATCCGTCCGCAACGCCTCTGGCATCCGGTCGACATATTGCCCCGGCAATTCCGCAGCGATCACCTGGCGCGCCACCAAAGTATCCAGACAATACAGCACCAGCGAATGGCTGTGAAACACCCCCGCCGCCAAGATCGCCTGATGCTTCAACTGCTCATCGCTGTAGGCATCCAACTCGGCAATGTTGCGCAAATAAACCCCATCGCCATCAATCAACTGATCCTGCAGCTTCTTCGCCTTCAACCGCCGCGCCTGCGAATTGCTCAGCATATAGCCTTTGTTGAACATGAACTTATGCAGATAAAACCCCTGACGGCGCAGCTCTGTATCCACCCCGCCCAGCATCGGCTCACCATGGTAAAGCCGCATATAGCGCAACTCGACCATCACCGCGATGCAGCCCTTCAGCACCCGTTCGGCGCCCTGAAACACCAGAGTTTCCGCGCCCTGAATGTCGATCTTCAGCAGATCAAACTCCGGCAGATCCTCGGTCTGATCCAGCGCCACCGTGTCCATCGAAACGGTTTCGCGCACCCGCGCCATGCCCATCTCATTCACCATCGCCATCGTTGGCACATAGGGATCAAAGATCGAGGTCATGCCGGATGATTTGTAAATCTGCAGGCTCAGCGTTTCCCCGGTGCCGACCGCGAAGGGATAATAGGTCTCATCCGGCCCCTTGTTCTTTTGCAACTCAGCAAAGGCTGCCGCCTGCGGCTCAAACCCCACCACCTTGCAGCCCCCCACCCGCAACAGTTCAGCATAATCCGGCGCATAGATCGGGTTCGCGCCAACATCGACAATGGTCGTCTTGCGGGCAGGGGCCAGCGCGCCGAGCAGCCAAGTCAGAGTGTCCACCGGGGTTTCGCTGTCTTCACCGTCCATCACGCCACACCGTTTCCAATAGGGATACAATCACTCCGATATCTGCGAGATTTGGTAAGACGGCAAGAAAAACTCGTCAAACAGCGCCAATCCCGCGCAGGATCATCGCCTTGACGCTGTCTTTCGCCTCGCGCCACTGCAACTCTGTCAGCGGCCCCCCATTCAACGTCTCAATCTGATGGCCAAAATCCGCGTAATGCTGGGTGGCCGCCCAGAGCATATACAAAAGGTGATCCGGGTTCACCGCCACCATCTGCCCGTCATCAATCCAGCCTTGGATCAGCGCCGCCCGCCCCGCCGTCCAGTCCCGCAGCGTCGTCTCCAGATAATCCTGAATGACCGGGGCGCCATGCATCACCTCCGAGGCCCAGACCTTAGATCCATCGGGATGGCGGCGTGAGATTTCCATCTTGGCGTCGATATAGGCGCCGATGCCCTCTACCGGGCCGGGCGCATTGTCCATCGACTCAGCCGCGTGCAGCCAGATGTCGAAAATATTCGAGACAACTTTGCGGTAAAGTTCCTCTTTGCTGGTGAAGTAGTAATGCAAATTCGCCTTCGGCAGCCCTGCCACATCGGCGATCAACTGCATGGTAGCACCACCAAAGCCCGCCTCGGCAAAGACTTTCTCGGCTGCCTGTAAAATCAGCGCCTCGTTCTGTTGCCGTATCTCATTGCGCCGCGCGGGGCGAAGGGCCTCGGACATGTGCTTAAGCCTTCAGATTTTAGTTGATCGCTTGGTCAGGTTCTATAGCGTTGGAGTTGACCATACGGTCAGGAAAAGATTCGCAGCAAGCGAGATCTGGGGCAACGTCCCCGCAGGGAGTTTTGGTGATGACGACGATCGGTGCAAATCTGCGAATCAATTCCGCCCGTCTTTGGGACAGCCTTGATCAGATGGCACAAATCGGCCCCGGCATCGCGGGCGGCAACAACCGCCAAACCCTGACCGACGCCGATAGCGCGGGCCGTCATTTGTTCGCCGATTGGTGTAAGGCCGCCGGCATGGCGATGGGAGTCGACACCATGGGTAACATGTTCGCCACCCGCGCAGGCACCGACCCGGATGCGCTGCCGGTCTACATGGGTTCGCATCTGGATACCCAACCCACCGGAGGCCGCTACGACGGCGTTCTGGGTGTTCTGGGTGCGTTGGAGGTGGTGCGCTCTCTGAACGATATGAACATACAGACCAAGCACCCGATCGTGGTGACGAACTGGACGAATGAGGAAGGCGCGCGGTTCGCCCCGGCCATGCTGGCTTCTGGCGTCTTCGCAGGCCTGCATACCCAAGATTACGCCTACAACCGCACCGATATGGACGGCCTGCGCTTTGGCGACGAGTTGGCCCGCATCGGCTGGGTCGGCGACGAAGTGGTAGGCGCGCGCAAAATGCACGCCATGTTAGAGTTGCACATCGAGCAGGGGCCGATTCTGGAGGCTGAGGGCAAAGAAATCGGCGTCGTCACCCATGGCCAAGGCCTGTGGTGGCTGGAAATCACTCTGACCGGGCGCGATGCCCATACCGGTTCTACGCCGATGGCAATGCGGGTGAACGCAGGCCTCGGTATGGCCCGGATCACCGAGCGCGTGCATCAGATCGCCATGGGTCACCAGCCGGGCGCTGTGGGCGCGGTGGGGCAGGTCAAGGTGTTCCCGAACTCCCGCAACGTGATCCCCGGTAAAGTCATCTTCACCGTCGATATCCGCTCCCCCGATCAAACCAAGCTGGATTTGATGCGCGGCGAAGTCGAACGCGCCGCCCACGCTGTCGCCGCCGAGTTGGGCCTTGGCTGCTCCATCGAACCCGTCGGCCATTTCGACCCCGTAACCTTCGATGCAAACCTCGTGAACATCGTCCGCCAAAGTGCTGAAAAGCTAGGCTATTCCCATATGGACATCATCTCGGGCGCAGGCCACGACGCCTGCTGGATCAACCGCGTCGCCCCCACCGTCATGGTGATGTGCCCCTGTGAGGGGGGATTGTCGCACAACGAGGCCGAGAAGATTTCCCCGGAATGGGCAGCCGCAGGCACCGATGTTCTACTGCACGCCGTGCTGGAAGTGGCGGGGGTGGTGGGGTGAGGTTGGCTGCGCTGATCATGTCATTTTTCGCAGCCGCCCAGCCAGCAAGCGCGGACGCGTGGAAGAACATGTATCTTGCCGACACAGGCGGCAGCCACCTCATAGGGGTTGAACCTTCAGAAAGCCAGCAAACGGATGCTTATGTTGATCAATCGGGCGGCGATGCTTTTCTTGGCACTGGCGGCGGCTTAATGCTTGGCATGAGTTGCGACCGGATACGTCTAGCCAACGGTGATCCTTTCTTGGGGAGTGAGATTGCTTTTGTTGCCACGTTTGACGGCGGCGAACCTGTCGCGTTGGGACAATTCGGATATGCTGGAGGTGCTTACTTGGCACCGTATAATATTGAGTTGGTAGAGAAATTTCGAAACCATGCTTCGCTAACTATCTCAGCGCCTAGCAAGAATTTGTCTTTCGAGTTCAGTCTGCAAGGCTTCGTGGAGGCCTTCGACCAAATTGAATGCTTCAAAAGGTAGCACCATGACCACAGTCATCAAAAACGGCACCATCGTCACCGCTGATCTGACCTACAAAGCCGATGTCCTTATCGACCAAGGCAAGATCATCGAGATTGGCCCGAACCTGACAGGCGACCGCACCCTCGACGCCACGGGGTGCTATGTGATGCCCGGCGGGATTGATCCGCATACGCATCTGGAGATGCCGTTTATGGGCACCTATTCGGCGGATGATTTCGAATCCGGCACGCGGGCAGCGCTCGCGGGCGGCACCACGATGGTGGTGGATTTCGTCCTACCGGGGCAGGGGCAGGGGCTGATGGATGCAGCCCAGATGTGGCACAACAAATCCACCCGCGCGAATTGCGACTATTCCTACCATATGGCGATCACCTGGTGGGGCCAGAAGGTTTGGGAGGATATGGAGCTATCCGTCAAGGCAGGCATGACCTCCTTCAAGCATTTCATGGCCTACAAGGGCGCGTTGATGGTCAACGATGATGAAATGTATCAATCTTTCAAACGGGTTGGCGATCTGGGTGGCCTTGCGATGGTCCATGCCGAGAACGGCGATGTGGTGGCCGAACTGACCGCCAAACTGCTGGCCGAGGGTAACACTGGCCCCGAAGCCCACGCCTATTCCCGCCCGCCGCAGGTGGAAGGTGAGGCCACCAACCGCGCCATCATGATCGCCGATATGGCCGGGGTGCCGCTGTATGTCGTACATACGTCCTGCGAGGACAGCCACGAAGCCATCCGCCGCGCCCGGATGCAGGGCAAACGGGTCTGGGGCGAGCCGCTGATCCAGCACCTGACGCTGGACGAGTCCGAATACTTCAACCCCGACTGGGACCACGCCGCCCGCCGCGTGATGAGCCCCCCCTTCCGCAACAAATCGCATCAAGACAGCCTATGGGCCGGTCTGCAATCGGGGTCTTTGAGCGTTGTGGCCACCGACCATTGCGCCTTTACCACCGAACAGAAGCGCTATGGTGTCGGCAATTTCTCCAAAATCCCGAATGGAACCGGCGGGCTAGAGGATCGGATGCCGATGCTGTGGACCTATGGTGTTGCCACGGGCCGCCTCACGCCGAATGAATTCGTCGCCGTCACCTCCACCAACATCGCCAAAATCCTGAACTGCTACCCGCAAAAAGGCGCGGTTCTGGTCGGCGCCGATGCCGATCTGGTGGTGTGGGACCCTGAAAAGTCGAAAACCATAGCCGCCAGCACCCAGCAATCCGCGATTGATTACAACGTGTTCGAGGGCAAAGCTGTCAAGGGCCTGCCCCGCTACACCCTGTCGCGCGGCGTGGTCTCGGTCGAGGACGGCGAGATCAAAACCCGCGAAGGCCATGGCCAATTCATCGCCCGCGACCCCCGCCCCGCCGTGAACCGCGCGCTGAGTGCATGGAAAGACCTGACCTCCCCGCGCCCGGTGGCCCGGTCGGGCGTGCCTGTGACGGGGGTGTGATGAAGGATTCCGAATTCTCCCACATGCCATATCGAAACGTTGTGCTGGTTGGGGTTGGCACAGTTTTTGGCACTTTGGGGGTTATTTTGCTGGCGATGCTGGGAGAGGCCGTTGTTTGGCCGGTTGACCCGGACACGACACTGGATGATCTGCTGCGCGGGTTATTGCTCTACGCAATAGTCGGGGGGATGATTGCATCGGGCATTTGCGTGGTGCTGGTTGCACCGATGTTGCTGCTGTGGGATCCTGTTTTTATTCTATTTCGTCGAAGGGGTTACGCGCTTCCTCAGGCGGCGATGGCATCAGCAGGTGTGCTTTCATTTTTGGCAACACTTGGCATTTTAGTGTCATTTGAATGGATGGAAAGGCCGCTGCCGCTCGTCGGCTGGCCATTCGTCTCTGTGCCTGTGATAATCGCAGTCTTCCTTGCCAGATATTTTTCCTTTGTCCGAAGCGGAGCCGTTTGGGAATGAAAGACACGCTAAACCCCTCTGCCGTCATCGAAGCCAAAAACCTGCAACTGGTGTTCACCACCAATGACGGCCCGGTGCAGGCGCTGAAGGATGTGAACCTGACCATCAACAAGGGTGATTTCGTCTCGTTCATTGGGCCAAGTGGTTGTGGTAAAACCACATTCCTGCGTGCGATTGCGGCTTTGGAAAAGCCGACGGGCGGCAGCTTAACCGTCAACGGTCTCAGCCCTGACGAGGCCCGCCGCAAGCGCGCCTATGGCTATGTATTTCAGGCGGCAGGGCTTTATCCTTGGCGCACGATCGCGGGGAATATCCGGCTTCCGCTTGAAATCATGGGGTTTTCCAAGGCGGAGCAGAACCAGCGGGTTGAGCAAGTGCTGGAATTGGTGGAGCTTTCCGGCTTCGGCAAGAAATTCCCGTGGCAGCTTTCCGGCGGTATGCAGCAGCGCGCCAGCATCGCCCGCGCGCTCGCCTTTGATGCCGATATCCTGCTGATGGACGAACCCTTCGGCGCGCTGGATGAGATTGTGCGGGATCGCCTGAATGAGGAGGTTCTCAAACTCTGGGCGCGCACCGGCAAAACCATTGGTTTTGTGACCCATTCCATCCCCGAGGCGGTGTATCTTTCGACCAAGATCGTGGTGATGTCGCCCCGTCCGGGGCGGATTACCGATGTGATCGACAGCCCTTTGCCGAAGGAACGCCCCTTGGATATTCGCGACTCCAAGGAGTTCATCGAGATTTCGCATCGGGTGCGTGAGGGACTTCGGGCGGGGCATTCCGATGAATAAACGCTCAATGCAACCCGCGCTTACCCCGCGCTTCATCACTGCATGCGCAAGGGGTACGCGATGAATCTTGTCACCCTCGCGTGGCTCGCCGCCTCAACCGCCGTGTTTGTTGCAGCCAATGGCGTGCTGAAAACCTATGCGCAGCAGGGCGGCATTTGGGTGCTGGCGGGCGCACTGGCACTGTTCTGCCTTGGCAACACGCTGATGGTGCAGGTGATGCGCGGCAATGGCCTTGGCGTGGCGATTGCGCTGTCGGTGGTGTTCCAACTGGTGGCGATCACCGCGATGGCGGTGGTGGTGTTTGGCGAAAGGCCAAGCCCGCTGCAACTGGCGGGCATGGCCTTGGGCGTGGTCGCGGTGCTGATGATTGCATGGCCGGGGGGGCAGGCATGAAGCGGGTGGCACCCATCCTGACCGTTCTGTTGATCATCATAGCCGTCTGGTATGCGGCGGCCATCTGGATGAACGCGACTTGGGCCTATGATCAGGCGGCGCGGGCGGAGGCTGCGGCACCTACTTGGGCAGAACTGCCGGGGCTGACGTTGAACCAAGATCGCCCGGTGTTGCCAAGCCCGCATCAGGTGATCGCTGAGTTGGCGCGCTCGACGTTTGGGTTGCCGCCGAGCTCAAAAAGATCGCTGGTCTATCATGCTTGGGTGACGATCTCGGGCACGCTTATGGGCTTTGCGATGGGCACGACGTTGGGGGTCTTGCTGGCGGTCGGGATTGTCTATTCGCGGTCGATGGAGATGAGCGTTTTGCCTTGGGCGATTGCGAGCCAAATGGTGCCGATCATCGCCCTCGCGCCGATGCTGGCGGTGGTGATGCATGCGGTGGGGGCGACGCCTTTGATGACCAAAGCGGTGATCTCGGCTTATCTCAGTTTCTTCCCGGTGGTGGTAGGGATGGTGAAAGGCTTGCGCAGCCCGGAGGTGATGCAGTTGGATTTGTTGCAAACCTATGCGGCCCCCGGTGGGGCGGTGTTCTGGAAGCTGCGGTTGCCATCATCGATGCCGTATTTCTTCGCAAGCGTGAAGGTGGGGATCGCGGCGAGCCTCGTGGGCGCGATTGTGGCCGAGTTGAACCAGCAGGCGGGCCTTGGCGCACGGCTGTTGCAGGGGTCGTATTACGGGCAGACCACGCAGATTTGGGCGGCTTTGTTTCTGTCGGCGATCCTTGCTGCGGTGTTGGTGATGCTGGCGGGGCGGATTGAGGGGCGGGTGCTTAAGCGGATGGGGATGGCGCGATGATGGTGCTGGACCCGCGGTTGTGGTGCTTGCTGGCGTTTTGGGCCGGGACTTGGTTGCTCAATTCGGAACTGTCGAAGGGCCGTACGGCTTGGGTGCGCTATGCGGTGCCGCTGGTGTTCGGGCTGACGGTGCTGGTGCTGTGGCAGGCGGGGGTGACGGCGTATGGCGTCAACAAGATCATCCTGCCGCCGCCGAGTGATGTGGCCGCACGCATGGCACGCAGTGTGCCGACCCTCTGGGCCGATCTGGTGCAGACCTTCTTCAAGGGTGCGTTGAGCGGCTATGCGATTGGCTGCACAGCGGCGATCCTGACGGCGATTGCGATTGACCGCTCGCCGTTCCTGCAAGCGGGGTTACTGCCGGTGGGCAATTTCGTCGCCGCTTTGCCGATTGTGGGGATCGCCCCGATTCTGGTGATGTGGTTTGGCTTTGACTGGCAGTCGAAGGCCGCCGTGGTTGTCGTGATGGTGTTCTTCCCGGTGCTGGTCAACACCATTGCCGGGTTGGCGGCGTCCGAGGTGATGCAGCGTGATCTGATGGCGACCTATTCGGCGAGTTACTGGCAGACGCTGTTCAAGCTGCGGCTGCCCGCGGCGATGCCGTTCATCTTCAACGGGCTGAAAATCGCGACAACTTTGGCGCTGATCGGCGCGATTGTTGCTGAATTTTTCGGCAGCCCTATCGTGGGCATGGGATTTCGCATCGTGGCTGAGGTTGGGCGCTCTAATCCCGACATGGTTTGGGCCGAGATTGCGGTGGCGGCATTGGCGGGATCGGCGTTCTATGGGCTGGTCGCGCTGATCGAGAAGCGGGTGACGTTCTGGCATCCGTCACAAAGAAACTGAGGCACGAAACTGGCCCAAAACCGGGCTTCAACTTGGAGGTTGAGAATGAAAAAGTTACTCACAGCGGCGCTGTTCACCGCACTGGCGGCGGGCGGTCTGACTTCGGCGGCACAGGCAGCCGATGACGTGACGCTGCAGTTGAAATGGGTCACCCAAGCCCAGTTCGCCGGCTATTATGTGGCGGCGGCGAAAGGTTATTACACCGAAGAAGGCCTGAACGTCACCATTCTGCCCGGTGGCCCGGATGTGGCCCCAACGCAAGTCATCGCAGGCGGTGGTGCGGATGTAGTGGTCGACTGGATGCCCTCGGCACTGGCTGCCCGCGAAAAGGGGCTGGCACTGGTCAACATCGCGCAGCCATTCAAATCTTCGGGCATGATGCTGACCTGTCTCAAAGAGTCCGGCGTCGCAACCCCGGCTGACTTCGCCGACAAGACCCTGGGCGTCTGGTTTGGCGGCAACGAATATCCGTTCCTGAACTGGATGAACAAACTTGGCCTGAAGACCGATGGCTCGGCGGGTGGCGTCACCGTGCTGAAGCAGGGCTTCAACGTCGATCCGTTGCTGCAAAAGCAGGCGGCTTGCATCTCGACGATGACTTATAACGAATATTGGCAGGTGATCGACGCCGGCGTGAAGCCGGAAGATCTGGTGACCTTCAAATATGAAGATGAAGGCGTCGCCACGCTGGAAGACGGGCTTTACGTCATGGAAGACAAGCTGGCCGACCCGGCCTTTGAAGACAAAATGGTGCGCTTCGTGCGCGCCTCGATGAAAGGCTGGAAATACGCCGAAGGCAACACCGATGAGGCCGCACAGATCGTATTGGACAATGACGCAACGGGTGCGCAAACCATCGAGCATCAAAAACGCATGATGGCTGAGATTGCCAAGCTGACCGCAGGCTCGAACGGTGCGTTGGATGAGGCGGACTACAAGCGCACCGTGGCCGCGCTGATGTCGGGTGGTTCGGACCCGGTGATCACCAAAGAGCCGGTTGGCGCTTGGACCCACGCTGTGACCGATAAAGCCCTGCAATAAGCGCAAGGCTTAGCGATGAAGCGGGCGCGGGGGCAACCTCGCGCCCGCTTTGTTTGCGCAAGACGATTTATCAAAGACATTAATCGGGGCCATCCTGCGCATTGTAAAGTTTTCAATTTCTTGTAAATTTCATGGAAGAAGCGGGAGTTATGCCATGCCAATCTCTGCCCTGACCGGAACCCGTCTGCGCGAGCGGCGTGTGGCTTTGGGCCTGCGGCAGGCCGATCTGGCCGAAACCGTCGGCATTTCAGCATCCTATCTCAACCTGATCGAACACAACCGCCGCCGCATTGCCGAGCCCTTGTTGGCGCGGCTGGCAGAAGCTTTGGGTCAGCCGCCGCAAAGCTTTCACGAAGGCGTAGGCGGCACCGTGCTGGACGATCTGCGCGCGGCGGCGGCGCGGCTGCCGGCGGCGGAAATTGATCGCAGCGAGGATTTCGCGGGCAGGTTTCCCGGCTGGGCCGCGACGGTGATCGGTCTGCATCAGCGCGTGGCCGGGCTGGAGCGGGCGTTAGAGGCAATGAACGACCGGATGAGCCACGATCCGCATCTGTCAGCCAGCTTGCATGAGGTCCTTTCGGCGGTGGCCTCGGTGCGCTCCACTGCCGCGATTCTCGCCGATACCGAGGATATTGAGCCTGAATGGCAGGCGCGGTTCCTGGGCAACCTGCGAGATGACAGCAAGCGGCTGGCCTTGGGGGCAGAGGCTTTGGTGCGCTATCTCGATACGGCAGGGCAAGACCAGGAGCAGGGGCTGGCCTCGCCGCAAGAGGAGTTAGAGGCGTGGTTGGCCGCCAATGACTGGCAGGCGGCGGATGCGCGCGGGCTGGCCTCGGGGGCTGCGCGGCAGATGGCTGACGCATGGTTGGCGCAAGCCGCGCGCGATCTGGCGGCCTATCCGGCCGCGGGATTTGCGCAGGCTTTGACAGAATTGGGGCCTGATCCGGCGGCGCTGGCGGCGCGCTTCGGCGGCGATGTGCTGGCGGCATTCCGACGGATTGCCTTACAGCCGGGAATGCAGGCGGGATTGGTGGTCTGTGATGCCTCGGGGACTCTCATATTCCGCAAGCCGATCTCGGGCTTTGCTTTGCCGCGTTTTGGCGCGGCTTGCCCGCTTTGGCCGTTGTTCGCGGCGCTGTCGCGACCGATGACACCGATTGAAATGGTGATCGAAACCGCCGGGCCGCAGCCCCTGCGCTTTCGGGTGCGGGCGTTTTGTCAGCCGCGCTTTCCGCAGGGGTTTCGCGGACCGGAACTGCGCGAGGCGGCGATGCTGATCTTGCCAGAGTTGGCGCGCGGAGGCGAGGCCTTGGCGATTGGCTCGACCTGCCGGATTTGCCAGCGCACGGCCTGCCCTGCGCGGCGGGAGCCTTCGATTTTGTCGGCGTAAGGTTTGGCGGTGGAGTGGAGCCTCCGGCTAACCGGAATTCTAGAATTCCGGTCTGGATATTTAGGCCAGGATGAAACGGCGAGGGCAGTGGCTTCCTTTGACACGGGGCAGCTTTGCCACGATAGTCGGCTTCCGGGGGGAATTTATGCGTCAGGTTTTGCTGATTGAGGATGAGGCCAACATCGCCGAGGCGTTGCGCTTTATTCTGTCGCGCGATGGTTGGGCGGTGTCCGTCGTGTCGGATGGCGCGCTGGCCTTGGCGGAAGTCGGGCGCTTGCGGCCCGATCTGGTGATTTTGGACTCGATGCTGCCGGGGATGAGCGGGTTGGAGATTCTGCTCGCCCTGCGCGGCGATCCGGCCAACGCGGCGCTGCCGATCCTGATGCTGACCGCCAAGGGTCAGTTGCGCGACCGTGAGGCCGCCGAGCGGGCAGGTGTGACGGCCTTCATGAGCAAGCCATTCGATAACTCGGAGATTCGCGCCAAGGTGCGGGAATTGCTGGGGCTCTGATGCGCCGCCCGCGCGCGCCCTTGTTTCTCGCCCGCGCGGTCTACCGCCAGCGCCGCCTGCGCGATGCAGCTCGGTTGCTGCCGCTGGTCGGGTTCTTCCTGCTGATGCTGCCGTTGATGTGGAGCGATACGGCCGGGGCAGGCCACACTGCGGTCTATGTGTTCGGCGTCTGGGCGCTGCTGATTGGCCTTGCCGCCTATGTCGCCCCCGGATTGGCGCAGCCCGAAGCCGATACGCCGCCCGAGGACGTCTGATGCCATTCAATGTGCTGGTGCTGACCTGTCTGGCCTATGTGGCGTTCCTGTTTCTTGTCGCCTTCGTCGTCGAACGTCGCGCCTCGCGTGGCGAGATGCGATTTCTGCGCTCGCCTTTGGTCTATACGCTGTCGCTTTCGATCTATTGCACCGCTTGGACCTTCTACGGCGCGGTGGGCTCGGCGGCCCGCACCGGGCTGGAGTTTCTGACGATCTACCTCGGCCCAACCTTGGTCTTCGTCGGCTGGTGGTGGGTGCTGCGCAAGCTTCTGCGGATCGGGCGCAGGCAGCGCGTGACCTCGATCGCCGATTTGATTTCCAGCCGCTATGGCAAGTCGAACCTGTTGGGCGTGATCGTCACGGTGATCGCGGTGGTCGCCGCCACCCCCTATATCGCGCTGCAACTGCAATCGGTGACGCTGTCGTTCAGCGTTTTCGCTCAAAGCTCACCCGCGACCTGGGCGATGCCCGACCGTGATGCCACCGCGATCTGGGTGGCGGCGGGGCTTGCGTTGTTCACCATCCTGTTCGGCACCCGTAATCTCGACGCCAAAGAGCAGCACCACGGCATCGTCATGGCCATCGCGGTTGAGGCGGTGGTCAAACTGGTGGCCCTGCTGGCGGTGGGCATCTTCGTGGTCTGGGGTCTGGGCGGCGGCCCCGTCGCGATGATCAGCCGGATTGAGACTTACGCCGATCCGAACTGGGCGATCCAGCCCGGTCGCTGGGGCGGCTTGATCTTTCTCTCCGCCGCCGCCGTGATCACCCTGCCGCGGATGTTCCAGGTGCTGGTGGTCGAAAACGTCGAGGAGGGCCATCTTGCCCGCGCCTCCTGGGCGTTTCCGACCTATCTGTTTCTGATCAGCCTGTTCATCCTGCCCATCGCCATGATCGGGCTGGAGCGGATGCCCGCAGGCTCAAACCCCGATATGATGGTGCTAACCCTGCCGCTGCACGAAGGCCAAGGCGGCCTCGCACTGCTGGCGTTCCTTGGCGGGTTTTCCTCGGCCACCTCGATGGTGATTGTCGAAACCATTGCCCTCGCAACCATGGTCTCAAACCATATCCTGATGCCCGCGTGGCTGTGGCTGCGCCCGCAAGCCGCCCATTCGGGCGATCTGCGCGGCGCGATCCTGCTCGCACGGCGGTTCTCGATCATCGGCGTGCTGGCGCTGGGGTTGGAGTATTTCCGCCTCTCGGGCGGTTCTGCAGCGCTGGCAGCCATCGGCCAGATTGCCTTTGCCGGCATGGCGCAGGTGCTGCCCGCGCTGCTGGGCGGGATTTTCTGGCGCGGCGGCACCAAACTGGGCGCGAGTTTGGGCCTGAGCATCGGCTTTGCCACTTGGGGCTTTACCCTGTTCCTGCCGTCGTTTGGCGCGGGTGCTGCGATCTCGGCGGATGTCTTGCAACACGGGCTGTTCGACCTGTCGTGGTTACGCCCGCAAGCGTTGTTTGGCACCGAGGGCATGGACCCGCTGAACCATGCGATCTTCTGGTCCTTGGCCCTCAATATCGCGGGCTATGCCGCAGGCTCTCTGCTGTCGTTCCCCGATCCGGTGGAGCGTATTCAAGGCGCTGCCTTCGTCAATGCCTTTGACGATGAGTTGCAGGCCGAACGCTTGGGCTGGACCCATGGCCAAGCCGAACCGGAAGCCCTGATGAATATGGCGCAGCGCATCTTGGGCGACGAAGCCGCGATTTCCTTCTTTGAGGCCGAAGCCCGCGCGCAAGGCAAAGCGGGCTTTCTGCCTGACCTCACCCCGCGCTTTCTGGCGGGGCTGGAGCGTCATCTTGCAGGCTCGGTCGGTGCCGCCACCGCCCATGCGATGATCAGCCAGCTGTTTGGCCGCGCCACGGTGACGGTGGAAGATCTGATGGCGGTGGCGAATGAAACCGCACAGATCATGGAATATTCGGCGCGGCTGGAAGAACAACAAGGCGAGCTTTCCCGCACCGCCCGCCAGCTGCGTGAGGTCAACGAAAAGCTGACCCAGCTTTCGGTGCAAAAAGATGCCTTCCTGTCACAGATCAGCCATGAGCTGCGCACCCCGATGACCTCGATACGGGCGTTTTCCGAGATTCTCGCCGAGGGCGATCTGCCAGGCCCGCGCGTCGCTGAATACGGCCAGATCATCCACGCCGAGGCGAAACGCTTGACCCGGCTGCTGGATGATCTGCTGGACCTTTCCGTGTTGGAAAATGGCGCGGTGCAGCTTGATCTCGGGCTTGCGCATCTGGGTCAAATGATCGACCGCGCCTTGGCCAGCGCCAGCCAGACCCGGCCCGAGCGCAACTTTGACATCCAGCGCGACTATACGTCAGAGGAGATTTTCCTGCGCACCGACGCTGATCGTCTGGTGCAGGTGTTTATCAATCTGATTTCAAACGCGCGGAAATATTGCGATGCCGTCGATCCGGTGTTGCGCATCGCGGTGCGGCAAAAGGGCGGGCGGGTGGTGGTGGATTTCATCGACAATGGCGGCGGCATTGCCAAGGAGGCGCGTGGGCTGATCTTCGAGAAATTCTCGCGGCTGACCGATGCGGCACGGGCGGGTGGTGCCGGGCTTGGTCTTGCGATCTGCCGCGAGATCATGGCGAATTTGGGCGGCACCGTCACTTATCTGCCGGGGCAGAGCGGGGCTGCATTCCGGGTGTCCGTGCCGCTGCGGATGGAAAAACCGCTGTGATGTAAACGCTTTGTTAGCCTGCGCGCGGTTACTCTGGCCATAGGGCGGTCCGATCAGGGGAACCAAGTGGCAGAAGCACAGCAAGACGGCGTCATTCGGCGCAAAATCGCGGCAGCCAAGGCGGCGTTGGCTGAAGGCGGGCCGGGGGCAGATCGCGGTTGGCGCTTGGCTTTGGCGCGTGCCGCACGCGACAGGCTCAGCCTGTCGGTTGAGGTGACGGCGCTGGTCATACAGCGCCAATCGCTGGCAGAACTGCTGGAACTGCCGCCGCATCAAGCGCTGATTGCGGTGCTGCAAGGCCCGGCGGAAGGTATGGGCCTGCTGATCCTGACGCCCCCGGTGCTCGCCGCAATGATCGAGGCGCAGACCTTGGGCAAAGTCTCGACCAGCCCGCTCGCCAGCCGCAAACCCACGCGCACCGATGCTGCGATGGTGGCCCCGACGCTGGATGCAGCACTTGAGGGGCTAGAGCAGGCCTTGGCGCAAGAGGCAGATTTGCACTGGGCGGGCGGCTTTCGCTACGCAAGTTTTCTGGATGATCCGCGCCCCTTGGGGCTGCTGCTTGAGGATATCGACTACCGGGTGCTGACCGCAGAGCTGTCCTTGGGTTTGGGCGCACGGCACGGCATGATCCTGCTGGCGCTGCCAGCCGAGGGCAAAGGCGTGATGCCTATGGCGCGGGTGCCGGGGCCAGAGGCTGCGGCGCAATCCGGACTGGCCTTTGCGCAGGCTTTGGCGGAACAGGTAGAACAGACAGCCTGCGTGCTCGATGCGGTGGTCAGCCGGGTGTCGCTGCCGCTGAACCAGGTGCTGGGGCTGAAAGTGGGTGAGACGATCACCCTGCCGCGCGCCTCGATTGACCGGATTCAGTTTGAAGGCATGGATGGCCGCAGGCTGGCAGAGGGTCGCTTGGGGCAGAATCGCGGCATGCGGGCGATCCGACTGACCAGCGGCGATGTTCAGGCGCGCAAGGCCGTTGGGATTGAGGTCGCCGTGGTCCCAGAACCGCTGCGTCAGACCGGCTGAGCGCGAAGCAGCCCACGCCGAACCGATTTCCGAAGCGGAAATCGTATCGGAATTTTTGGAAAATTCCGGCTTGGGACAAAGGTTAAGCCTTTATGAACGACCACCTGCAAGCCCTTGATTTATCAAGCGGCGGCCCTGTGTCCACGCGTGGACATGGCCAAAACTCAGTCTATGCCGGCGCCCGATTCCGCCGCAAAAGCCTCAATCTGACCCCGCAACGGCTCCAGATTATAGCCATATTTCGCCGGGGTGCGGATCAGATCATCGGTCGATCTGTGCCCCGCATTCATCAGCGCCCAAACCACCGAACAGCGGTTTCCCGAGGCACAATAAGCAAACACCGGCCCGGTCGCATCGGCCATCACCTTGGATTGCAGCCGGACGTTTTCCATCGTCAACGCCCCGCCAATCACCGGGTTGGCGACGAATGTCAGCCCCAAAGCCTCCGCCGCCGCTTTCATATGCGGGGTGTGCAGATGGGCGGGGATTTCGCCGTCGGGGCGGTTGTCGATCACGGTGGTGAAGCCTGCCGCCTTGATCGCGGGCAGGTCGGAAAGCTCGATCTGCGGCGAGACGGCATAGGTCGGGGTCAGGGCGCGAATGTCCATTTTGCTCCTCGGTCTGGCGGCTGGGGCGGCGCCATCAAGACGCACGCGCAGGGCGGGTGCCGCGACCATACCGCCGAGCATCGCCAATAGGAAGACCAGACCGCCGATGCCTCCAAAACTGATCGAGGCCAGCGCCGGGCCAGGGCAAAGCCCCGCCAGCGCCCAGCCCATGCCAAACAGGATCGAGCCTGCGATAAGGTTCCGGTCGAGATCGCGGCTGGGGGCCGCAGGCAAAGCAAGCCCGAGATACGAACGCTCCAACCGCGCGGCCACCCGCCATGCGACCGCCATCGGCAGGATTGCGCCGCCCAGCACAAAGGCGAGCGTCGGATCCCATGTGCCGAACACATCCAGCCAATTCTGCACTTTGATCGTGTCTGTCATCCCAGAAATTCGCAGACCCGCGCCGAACAGCCCACCCGATAGCACTGCAAGTCCATAACGCCGCATCATATCACCCCGATCACTTGGCGCAGCAGCGCAATGGTCAGCCCGCCCGCCAGCAGATAGATCAGCGTCGCGACTATCCCGCGCAGCGACAGCCGCGAGATCCCGCAAACGCCGTGGCCAGACGTGCAGCCATTGGCAAGCCTTGTGCCGATGCCGACCAAAAGCCCGGCAAGCACGATCACCAGCCAGTTGCTGGTCAGATGAGTCTCGCCGCCGATCAGCAGCGAGAGCAGATACGGCACGCCGATCAATCCGGCCAGAAAGGCCAAGCGCTCGGCCCAGTTGCCCCAGCCGGTGCGATCCACCAACTCGCCGATGATCCCCGAGGCCCCCATGATCCGACCATTGAACAGCAAATACACCGCTGCGGCCCCGCCGATCATCAGACCGCCAACAAATCCCCAAACCCAATCCAGCATCACAGCCCTCTCATCGCATGTTCAAAGGCCATTCAGCGGCACTTTCAGATAGGACAGACCATTATCCTCGGGCTCGGGCATCTGGCCTGCGCGCATGTTGATTTGCAGCGAGGGGATGATCAGCCGCGGCATCGCGAGGGTGGCATCGCGTTTTTCACGCAGGGCGACGAAGTCATCCCGGTTTCGGCCCGCGCCGACATGCACGTTCAGCGCCTTTTGTGCGCCAACGGTGGATTCCCAAGCAAAGTCTTCACGCCCCGGCGCCTTGTAGTCGTGACCGACGAAAATTCGGGTGGCGTCGGGCAAAGTCAAAATACGCTGCACGGAATCGTACATCACGGCAGCCGAGCCACCGGGGAAATCGCAGCGCGCGGTGCCGAAATCGGGCATAAACAGCGTATCGCCGACGAAGGCCGCATCGCCCGCCACATAGGTCAGGCAGGCGGGCGTATGGCCGGGTGTGTGCATCACATCGACTCGCATCTGGCCGACCATCAGACTGTCGCCATCGCGAAACAGCCGATCAAACTGGCTGCCATCGCGGGCAAACCGGGTGCCTTCATTGAACACCTTGCCGAAGGTTTCCTGCACCACGGTGATCTGATCGCCAATACCGATCTGACCGCCCAATGCCTCTTGAATATAGGGGGCTGCGGAAAGGTGGTCGGCGTGAACGTGGGTTTCTAAAACCCATTGCAGAGCAAGCCCTTCAGCGCGGATATAGGCGATCACCGCATCGGCGGACCGCGTGTCGGTGCGGCCTGACGCATAATCGAAATCCAGCACGGAATCGATCACCGCACAGCTGCGGCCATTGGGTTCACGTAAGAGATAAGTGATGGTGTTCGTGGCTTCGTCGAAAAAGGCGTGGACGTCGGGGTGCATCGCGGAATCCTTGGGCTGATGGTTGGCAAGATAGGTGTTGAAGGCTCACATCGCAATGTCTGAATGTATTCAGCTGTACTTGGATTGATATGCATCAACGACGCACCCTCTGATTATAGTAGAATCGGCGCAGTCAGGAAAGGACAGCGCATGATCTCAACCACTGACCACAAGGCGCAGATGCAGCGGCGTTTGGCCGCTCTGAAAAGCCGATTGAGCGGAATCTCGACGGAACTTGTTGCCGAGCATTCGCCAGATTGGGAAGACCTTGCCGCCGAACGCGAGGGCGATGAAGTGCTGGAAGGGATGGGCAACGCCGGGCTGCTGGAAATTCGGCGGATCGAGGCTGCATTGGCGCGGATCGAGGCTGGGGATTACGGAATTTGCGTCACTTGCGGCCAAGAGATCGAGCCAAGCAGGTTGGATGTGCTGCCTGACACGCCGTTCTGCCGCAACTGTGCTACATAGGGGGAAGTCTTATGCCGAAGAACAATCCAATGGCCGAAATGACGACCGAAATGCTGGCGGCTACGCTGTCTGCGCAGGCGGTGGGGATGGACCTGTTGCTGGCAGAAATGCGGGCGCTGAGCGAAGTGCTGCCGGGTGCCTTGGTACAGATGCCCGTGCTGCCCGAGCATGTCGGTGCCGCTGAAGAAGCCGATTTCGACAATATGCCGGTTTGACATCGCGCAGACCCGCCGCTTGATGCGGACTGGGATTGCCAATGCCCCCGCGCCGCCGCTTAATGCTGCAACGGTTTTGGTGGAGCGGGTGATATGGACGGCAAGACCTTGACGGAGGCGGTGCGTGTCGAGCGCAGGGGAGCCGTTTTGCTGCTGATTCTGGCGCAGCGTCCGGTGAATGTGCTGTCACAGCATCTGCGCGCCACGCTTTCGGCGGCACTAAGCGCGGTCGCCGAGAGTGATCTGCGCGCCGTGGTGATTTGCTCGGATCTGGCGGCGTTTTCAGCCGGAGCAGATTTGTCCGAGTTGGGGAAAACCAGTGCCGCGCCGGGATTGTCGACGCTTTGCCAGCAAATAGAGGATTTCCCCAAGCCGGTGATCGTGGCTCTGAACGGCAGCACGTTGGGGCCGGGATTGGAACTGGCTTTGGCCGCGCATGGCAGGGTGGCGAGCCCTGCGGCGCAGCTTGGCCTGCCCGAGATCGGGCTGGGACTGGTGCCCGAGGCCGGTGCGACGCAGCGCTTGCCGCGTCTGATCGGGGCTGCGGCGGCGTTGAAACTGATGCTGGAACCCGCGCCGTTGACGGCCGCGCAGGCGCTGACAATCGGCTTGGTGGATCAGGTGGTTGAGGGCGATCTGCGGGCGCAGGCCTGCGCTTTTGCCGAAACCATGGCGGCGGCGTTGAACGGCGCGGCACCGCTGAAAACCTCGGATCGGCGCGACGGCTTGCGCGATGGCAAGGCCTATCAGGCGGCGATTGTGACGGGGCGGGCGCGCTATGCGGGTTCGCCTTTGCCAGCACCTTTGCGGCTGATCGACTGTGTCGAGGCAGCACAACTTTTGCCATTGGAACAAGGGCTTGCCTTTGAGGCCGCGGCCTATGATGCTCTGGTCCACACGCCTGAATCGCTGGGCTTGCGCCATGCTTTTTTTGCCGAGCGGCGGGCGGCTTTTCCACCTGCACCATTGGTTCAGTTCGGGACAGGCAAGCTGACCAGCCTTGCGGTTTGGGGCGCAGCAGAGCCTGCGGCAGTGCTGGTGGCGCAAGCTTTGGCGGCTGGGCTGCGGGTCAGTCTGATCGACCCCTCACGCGAGGCGCTGGTTGCCGCGTTGCAGAAAATCGCGTCGCGGCAAGAGGTGGCAGTTGCAGAGGGGCGGTTGACCCCCGAGGCGCGCGATGCCGATTGGGCGCGGCTGAGCACAGGATCAGCGACGATCAGCGGAGTTGATCTGGTGTTGAACAACGCCGATGCGCCGCCGCCGCTGGAAGATGCGGTCCTTCCGGTTATCGCGCTGGGGGCTTTGCCCGCGCGGGGGGCGGGAACGCGGGTTGGCATCAGCGTGGCGCTGGCGGCGGGTCTGGTGGCAGAACTGGCGGCGGGGGCGGATGCTCCGGTGGCGGTGCAGGCATTGGGGCTGGCACTGGGGCGGCGGCTTGGCTGGAAGCTGGTGTTCACCGGGCCGGGCGGGCCGATGGATCGCCGCCTGCGCGCGGCTTTGTCTGCGGCCATCGCGCAGTTGGAAATCGAGGGTCTGGCGCGACCGGCAATTGCGGCGGCATTGGGATCATTCGGGATCGGGGTTTCCGCACGCGGGCCGCTGCCTAAGCCGCCGCCAGAGGCAAAGCGGGTGCTCGATGCCTGTCTCGCGGCTTTGGCCAATCAGAGCGCCCGGTTGATCAGCGAGGGCGTCGCACGCAGGCCGCTGGATGTGGATGCGGCGGCGGTGCTGCATGGGATGTTCCCGCGCTGGCAGGGTGGTCCGCTGTTTCAGGCTGATAAGCGCGGGTTGTTGGTGTTGCGCGCCGATCTTAAGCGTCGGGCCGAGGTGGCACCGCAGATTTATGCCCCGGATGCGCTGTTTGACCGGTTGATTGCCGATGGCTGCGATTTTGCGTCGCTCAACGGTGCCGTCTAGCAGGTTGCTGAATTAGTTGGCGACGCATTCTGGTTTTCCTTAATCACGGTCGGCGTCGGTTCGTTTCACGTCCTTTGAGGCGACTTGGGTGTGTGTCTGATCAGGCTGCTGTTCGTCATGCGGCCAGCAATCGGGGCAGTCGGGCGATGGTGTTTGCGGCCATCGTGCGGATGAAGCGGGCGCGCACCCGCTCAACGCCGCGATAGACGGTTTGGGCCATGGCGCCAACGGTCTTGGCCCAGCCGAAGGCCTCTTCGATCCGCTTGCGGTGCTTGATCGACAGGGCGTAGCCCTCGTGCCGGGTGGTGCGGCCGTCGATCGCTGAATGTCGTGACTTCTGCGCGACGTGGGGCGTGACACAAGCCTGACGCAGGTCGGCGGCGACCTCGGCCGCGTCGAAACCCTTGTCGGCCCCGAGCGTCAACCGTCGGGTCGATCCCGGTGAGTGGCGATGGATCATGTCCGGCGCGGCGTTCGGTATGGTCGTCGGCCCGCGTCAGGTCGCCCTGTACGATCAGTCCCGAACGGTTTTCCATCAGCACATCGCCGATGAAGCACAGCGTCGCCCCAGCGCCGGGCGACTTCTTGTAGAGCCGGGCGTCCGGGTCGGTGGTGGAGGCATGGGTAGCATTGGAGCGTTTCTCGCCCTTGAGGTCGACCTCGGCATTGCGGTTCTGACGGGGGGGGGGCGGGGCATCGGGTCGGTCTCAGTTTGGGTATCTTCGGGCTGGTCTATGGCGGGCCTGTCGTGTCCAGGCGGATTACCCGGCTTCTCATCATCCGGGGGCGCACCCTCTGTCTTCGGCTGGAAGCTCTTCATCGAAGCCCATGCCTTGACCAGAGTGCCGTCGACCAAGAAGTGATCGTCCGACAGAAGCGGCGCCACCTCGCGGTGCGCCAGGATTGCCGCCATCATCTTGTGCGACATGTCCGTGGTCAGCAGCCGGTCGCGGTTCTTGGTGAACACGGTGGGAACCCAGACCGGGTCGTCAATGCCCAACCCCACAAACCAGCGGAGCATCAGGTTATACTGCAACTGTTCCATCAATTGCCGTTCGGAGCGGACCGAAAACAGGATCTGAACCAAGCTCGCCCGGATCGGCCGCTCCGGCGCGATCGAGGGGCGGCCAAAGTCGACATACAGCGCCTCGAACTCGGCATCGAGACTGGCCAGGGCGTCATTCACCACCTGTCGGATCTTGCGAAGCGGGTGTTTGGCGGGGATGCGGTCTTCAAGATCGACATAACTGAACAGCGAAGCGCTCTTCTGATCCGTCCCGCGCATCGTCACCCCCGCCGCTATCCTGCTGAGGGTGAATCCTGTTCCTCAATCCCCGTCGAGGGCCGACTAATTCAGCAGCCTGCTAAGCCAGAATAACCCCGACGACGACCATGATCAGCCCCAGAAACGACACCGCCAGCGCGCCCATATTCCACGCCACCACCCGCTGCATTGCCACGCGCGCCTGATCATCGGCCAAAGCCTGCCGCTTGATGCCCAGCACCAGTTTGATGCACCACGCCAACCCAACGATGCCCATCAGGGTTAGCGCCGTCCCGATCCAGATCACGATTTGCATTTCTGCCTCCCTGAAAACCTGCGCCTGCGGTAACGGTGTTGGCAAAGCCTTGCAACCCCGCGCGCGGCACGCTTGATCCTGCCAGCCCCGCCCTATAGGAACAGCCAAACCCAAAGCAAAAGAGTCCCGCGATGAATGATGTAACCGCTGCCTATACCGTGACCGCCGACGAGCTGCGCCAGTTCATTGAGCGCGCCGAGCAACTCGCGTCCGAGAAAAAGGACGTGGCCGAGCAGGAAAAAGAGCTGTTCGCCGAGGCGAAGGGTCGTGGCTATGACACCAAAGTCATGCGCAAAGTGATCGCTCTGCGCAAACGCAAGCCCGATGAGATCGCCGAAGAAGAAGCGATCATCGAGATGTATAAATCCGCGTTGGGGATGCAGTAACCGCTGCCACTGACGATCAGCTTGAAAAAAAAACGGGTAGTGCGCTGGCGCTGCCTGGTTTTTTTGTTTGATAATAATCTGCTAAAGCTTAGCTAGAACTGCCATCCTCTGTGCGCAAATATCCCACGGGGGTTTGGGGGTGAGGAGACCCCAATCGGCCATAGTGCAGGGCCGCCAACTTCAAGGCGCGATGAAATCTACCCCCGGCATATGGGTGATGCGATAGACATCCTCCTCATAAAGCCGGGTCAGCTCGGCCACGGTCGCCTCGGTCCAGCCGGGCATTTCGACCTCGGTGGCGATGCGATCCGGCAGCGCGAATTTATCCAGAAAAGCCGAGACGATCTTGCGGCGCTGCATCACTGATCCGGGCGGATGGCCCTCAAGATAGCTGCGCAGCCGGGTCAGGCCTTCGCCCGACATCAGGCTGGCCAGCAAATCATCCTCGCCCTCCAGCACCACATCATCGGGCAGGCCCGACACTGCGCGCAACACTTCGGGCCAGATCAACGGGGTGTCTTCATCGCACCAGATCGTCAGCGGCGTGCCGGGATTTTGTGCCAGAATCCGCGCGATCACCTGCGACCAGTGCAGATCGTAGATATTGGCCTTGCCGATGAATTGAGCATAGGTCTTGTCGGGCAGCTTTTGCAAAAGTGCTGGCAGGAAGGTCGCGGGGTTGCGGATGGCCAAGTGAAACTCGGCCTCGATCTCGGGGAAAATCTGGCTGAAAGCGCGCACACGGTCGCCTGCGACCGGATAAAGCGTGCCCTCTAGCACCCAAGGGGCCAGTGACAAAAAGCTGTCCCAAGACAAAACCATCCGGTCGGCGATGTCTTCTTCCATGATCTTGTCAAGGATCAGCGCTTGGGTGTCACGGCTGGCGGTGTTGCCTTTCAGTTCAATCGCGGTGGCGCGTAGCAGGTTGCGGTAGCGTTTGGGGCCGGGCACCACGATGCCATGCTCGGCCAACACCTCGCGGTTTTTCAAAAGACATTTCAGAAGACGCTCTTCATCGGTGAAGTGCGCGCCAAGGTGATAGACGATCCGCATCGGGGGGTGGCCTGCCTGCTTGTTCTTGTTGGCGCAACTATAGTCGGTTTTCTTTACAGGGAAACAGCTTTCCGTTATCTGGCGCGGATGATGCCCTTGCAAAACAGTCAGAAATCGCCCATTCGCCCGCGCTGGCTGCGGATCAAAGCGCTGCGGTTTGATATCTGGTCGCTGGGCGCGCTGCTGGTCGGCGGCATCGTGCTGGTGCCGATGCTGGCGGTGGTCTGGATCGCGTTTCATCCGACGGAAAACATCTGGCCGCATCTGCTGTCCACCGTTTTGCCGCGCTATTTCACCGCCACTTTGCGGATGATGCTGGGTGTCGGCGTGCTGTCGGCGGCAATGGGGGCGGGGGCGGCTTGGCTGGTGGTGATGTACCGCTTTCCCGGCAGCCGCATCTTGGATTATGCGCTGCTGTTTCCGATGGCGATCCCGGCCTATGTCGGGGCCTACGCGCTGGTGGATTTTCTGGATTATGCCGGGCCGTTGCAGACCGCGTTGCGGCTGAGTTTTGGCTGGCGCAACGCCCGAGATTACTGGTTTCCCGAGATCAACTCCGAGCCTGCCGCAATATTGGTGCTGTCAGCAGCGCTGTATCCCTATGTCTATCTGATGACTCGTGCTGCGCTGCGCGAGCAATCGGGCGCGAGTTACGAAGTGGCGCGCTCCTTAGGCTTGGGGCCTTGGGGGATGTTCTGGCGGCTGGGCCTGCCCTTGGTGCGCCCGGCGATCGCAGCGGGTGTGGCTTTGACGATGATGGAGACGGTGGCTGATTTTGGCACGGTCTCGACCTTTGGCGTGCAGACGCTGACCACCGGGGTGTTCTCAACCTGGCTGAACGGCGGCAATGCCGGGGGGGCGGCGCAGATCGCGGGGGTGATTCTGTCGCTGGTGCTGGTGCTGTTGGGTATCGAATATGTCAGTCGTCGCAACGCCCGCTTTCACCGTCCATCGCGGGCGACTCGTCCGGTGACGCCGATCCAGTTGGGCGGACCGAAAGCTTGGGCTGCGGCGGCTTTGTGTCTGGTGCCGTTTTTGTTGGGCTTTGTGCTGCCGACGGCGGTGATGCTGGGCCATGCCTTGGCGAAGCCGCAGATGTGGCTGGCACCGGGGCTTCTTCAGGCGGCGCTGAACACGGTGATCGTGGGCGGCATTGCGGCGCTGCTGACCGTCTCTGCGGCGTTGTTTTTGGTCTACGGAGTGCGGATGGCGGGGCGCAGCCTTGCGCGCACCGTGCTGCCGCTGACCACTTTGGGCTATGCCATGCCCGGAGCCGTGCTGGCCGTAGGTTTACTGGTGCCGCTGGCAGCGCTGGATCACCGTGTGGCCGATCTGGTGCTGGCGGTTACTGGCCATGATCCCGGCCTGATGCTGACCGGAACGGCGGCGGCGATTGTGCTGGCCTATCTGGTGCGGTTTTTCGGCATCGCGCAGGGCGCGGTGGATTCGGCCTTTGGGCGGATTTCACCGTCACTGCCAATGGCCGCGCGCAGTTTGGGGCGCGGCGTCGGGGGCACTTTGCGCGATGTCTATCTGCCGCTGATGCGGGGCTCGGTGTTGACTGCCCTGCTGTTGGTCTTTGTCGAATGTGTCAAGGAACTGCCCGCGACTTTGCTGCTGCGGCCGTTCAATTTCAACACCTTAGCCACGCGAGTCTATGAACTCGCCAGCCTAGAGCGCATTGGCGAAGCCGCCCCCGCCGCCCTGATCGTCACTGCCATGGGCCTTGCCGCCGTGGCCCTGCTGGTCCGCGCTACAAGATAGGCTATTGCAAGCAACCCCCTTGCACCGGACCGCGCCTGCCGATATTTGAGGGGGACTGCCCTTATAGCTCAGCTGGTAGAGCACCTGATTTGTAATCAGGGGGTCTCGGGTTCGAATCCTGATGGGGGCACCAAATTACCACGCAATTACAATAGCTTACAAGCTGGCGCGCAGCGTTCTCACCGCGTAAATTTCTTCATACTAGCGCTATACTAGCAGTCAAGTTTTTCACCGATTCCCGGTCCTCCTGCATTTCGTGAAAACACCCCCTGCCTTTCGGCAGAGGGTGCTACAGCGTCGGTTGCGCGCCCAAGTGGCATGGGTTCCCCAAAAGATGCGCAACCTCAACCCAATCCCAGAGATAGGGACCAGTTGTTGAGTCCGTTCGTTTATCGTCCGACGGTTCCCTTACGACGGCGGGGGCACTACTCCCCGAACCCCAACGACCGGCAATCCAAAGTCGCAGGGGTATTCCTATTCGATCCGCATCTTGCAGGGTGTGCAGATTCGCAACCGCACAACGTCCTCGCTCCAGAAGGGGCGCTGGCACCGCATACAGACCCGCCACCCGACTTGCCTGACCACGCGCGGCGGGTGTCGGTCCATGTCCAAAACAGCTTCGCGCCTCGCGCCACCGTCCAATGCCCAAGGCTCTGGTTCGCTGAAACCCGTGCTGTGCTGCGCTGTAGTGCGGCTGGCGGTGCCACTACCCCGCCGCGCTTGCTGAGTCGGGTGCTGCTGCCCCGGCTGTGCTGGCTGTCCGGGTGCATCTTTACCCCGCCACGCGCTAAGCCATGCAGGTTCATCGGGCGGCATACTGTGGCTGGCCGTTGTTGTGGTAACGGAACCCGCTCCACAACATGTCTCGATGCCAGTTCCGCACAGCGTTCAGCACCAACGGCGCATCCGTGCCATCCAGCTTACGCGCCGCAATGTCAGCACTCACCTTTTCCTCAAACGCGCCAAAGCTGCCGTATGCCACCTCGAAGGGCGACTTGGGTGCAACCCGCGCGGCTTCCAGCTTTGCAACGCGGGTCAGGAGGGAGCGCACGCTTGTCATTCGAACGGTTGCCGCGTTGCGGTCAGCACGTCAGAAATGGCTTTGGCGTATGCCGCATTCGCCTGCCGCGCTTTCAACGCTTGCTCAATCCGGTCATACGCGGCAACAACTTGGCGGGTGCTGGGCTGCGGTTTGGGCTGGTCGGGCATGTGGTTATCCCCGGCTCCGATTGTCGAGCTTTTGCATTTCAGCCATCAACCCCGGCGCTGCACCAATGGCATGGGCAACAGCCATCTGACCGCGAAGCGCCAGCAAGTCGGTGCGTTCTGCCCGGTGCTGGTGAACCGCGTCAAGATCAGCTTGCGTCACCTGCCCGCGCAAATGCTCGCCAGCGTCAGCAACCTTCGTGGGGTTAAGCACCCGCGCTTCGGCACGCTGCCGCACATGGCGCTCGTTGACCTGCTGCTGATTGCGGGCTTGCCGATCTTGCAGCCAAGCACCGAGCGCAACGCCGCCAGCAGGCTCAACATCGTCGGGGTTCGTGTTTTGGTCCGTCATCGTGTCATGTCTCCCATGTTCATCAAAAGTTGCATCGCGTCAGCCCGCACCGCCACCAGCGGGCTTTTGACCAGTGCGGTCTTGCAGGCAGTGACCACGGCATGACGCCATTCCGCTTCATGCTCCGGGGTCTGACCCTCAAACAGCGTTGCCGGGTCAACGCCCATCGCATCGGTCATTTCGTTATGTGTCAGGCACAGCAGCTTCACGACGATAGGTCGCGGGTGCTGCACATAGTTTGCAAAGGCCTGGGCCACGGTCAGCGCCGCCTCGTAATCGGCAATGGGCTGCACAAAGACGCGCTTGCCAAAGAGCGTGGTCACCACAAACAGATCGTCGGGTGCTGGTGACATGGTGGACACGCAATTCCCGTTCTGACACCAAATGTTCATCAGACTGCCTTTGCCTCCAATATCGCCAAGCGGGACTCCAAATCCTCAACAGCACGGATGCCCGCAACCGACTGGATGCAACCGACCAGCATTTTCGCTGTATCAGCGTCCAGCTTACCGTCTGCGACCGCCTGTAGGATTTGGCGCGCTTGCGCTGACAGCGGCACATCATCGCTCAACTCAAACTGCACCCGCTCTGCCTGCGCCCGCAGCGGCGGGGCAATCCGGGCAAGCGCAATGTTCGCCGCTTGCATGTCGCCTTCCAGCGCCTTGTCGATGACAACCTTTGCGATGGACACAGCTTCGTCCGCGAAGGCGTTGTGCAGCTTCTGCCGCTTGTCGATGATACCCTTTGGACGCCCAGCGGGGTTTGGGGAAGGGCCGCCACGCTTCCACGATGGGTTGCCGGGGCTACCGTCCCCCGGTCCATGCGACGGGACATACCCCTGCATCCATTCAGGTTGAATTATCTCATTCATCCGATTGCCTTGCTTTAATCAGGGTTTGAACAAACTTCGCGGTCAGACGTTAAAGGCGCGCTTGGAAGCATTGTTGGCTTCGCGCAGCATTTTGATTTTGCGGTAGTCCGCGCCAATCGCCTTTTGCACTTGACCGAGAATAAGACCGCCACCGCGCTCCAATACGCCAACCCCGGCTTTCAGTGCAGCGAGTTGCTTGGTCTTTTGCGGCGATGCCTTTTCGTGATACATCCGCAAGAGCGCCACTTGTTGCTCATTGGTCAAGCCGCTCAAATATGCAGGTGCGCCCAACACGGCGGATGCAGAAGACAAGTCACCTTCATTCAAGCATTGTCGCACAAAGCTCATTGGCGAACTGCCTGTGGCTTTCAGCCCGCGCACATGATCCCGAATTTCTTTGGAGATTGAGCTGTTGGCTGCATGGCTTTGAACGGGTTGCGACAACTCGCCTTCAATCTGCGCGATTTGCTTGGTCAGCACGCCATACGCGCTGTCCACCGCCTTCGTTGCGCGCTCTTGCAGCTTGTCGGCAAAGTCAGCCACCGCGATTGCACGCGCTGCCTCATTCATGGTCGGGTCTTTTTCCGCCTGCTCCCGTGCATCGTGAATCTGCGCAATGGTGCGGTAGGCCAATTCGAGTGCTTGCTCGGTATTTGCGAGCAGGTGCCGATTGGTTTCGTCAGCGTATTCCGGCAGCGACCGCACGATTTGCGGGTGCAGTGTCGAAGTTACGCGCGTGTCGATTACAAGTTCTTTATCCGCCATTTTGGCCCCCTAACACCTGATACGGCTTGTATTGTGCTGTTAGGGTAGCTGCTATCGCTGTAGTTCAGCTAGCGATTTCTTTTGTTATCAATATCTTAGGTCTAAAAATGAGGCGCTGGCTTTCATATCAAGTATGTGTGGGTCGGGCTTTACGCCTATGATGCGCCGGACGCGTCTGTTAGCATGGTGTTGCACGAAGAAGGCTTGCATGGCGGGTGCAATCACCGCCGCAACCGCCGATGAGGCGTCAGTGGTGACGTGAACGGATGACCATGCCGTCAGAAACATAACTTGTCGGAAGGGTGAGTTACGCCAGTTTGCCTTGGACAGGAGCGGCATCGCTACGTTAGGCTATGAAAAATTTATTGAGAGATGTCATGGCCATTCCAGAGTTTGCCCCACATGGTGCCCTGCCTCCTTATGTCGATGGAAATCCTACTAGTCGCCGCGCTCGTTCTCCGTATTCGGCCAGCATATTTGAGGTTGTTGAACGCTTCTGCACGTCGCCACACAGGGCCAAGCTTCTGACTGGCTTGAATGAGTATCGAAAGCATCTCCATCAAGGCGGGTTCATCTCAGGCACCCAGTGGGTCGACGGTAGCTTTGTAAAAAATGTCGAGTTAACTTTGAAACGTGATCCGAAGGATATTGACATTATAACCTTGTTCAATCGTCCTATCAAATACCAAGTGCAGCCCACTAAATGGGACAGCGACTATGAAACTCATCTGCACGGTGCTTACTTCCATACAAAGCGCATGAAGCCAATATACCTTTGCGACACATATGGGATTGATTTGGATGTTGGGCAAATGTCCCTGATTCGAGATACTACCTACTGGATGGGGTTATTTACCGACATTCGCGGCTCTTTTAACAAGAAAGGAATTGTTGAGATTCCACTTGCGTCAGATCCGATGGAGTTTAGCGCTGTTGCGCAGGCAATAGGGGGCAAATATAATGTCTGACCTCCAACGGCTTTCATTTCTAAAAGGACAGATTTCTGAACTGGAAATTCTTATAGACGAAGCTGCGTTGTCGGGAAATACGGTCGGTAGACTAAATTACGCAACTAGACTTGAGGTTGTGACCGAAGAACTTGATGCGCTTTTACTGAAAGACACATTGGTCGGAGAAATAGCGATTCTGTTTGACGGACCACCCGTCACGGGCACCAGAGCAATCGACGCTTCGTTCGCGGCGCTTGCGCTCACGTATTTTCAAGGAATTGTTACGCGTCTATATTCAGCAAGTCTTGGCGGGCAGTTGAATGCTCGGGGCAAGATCAGGGGATCTCGGCTGGCAGGGCTGAATATTCGTGCGGTTGCGACGGGATCGTTTGGGTTCATTCTTGAAGAAAGCGAGCCGAGGCAAGCGAGCATGATTAAGACCCCTATTCGTGAAACTCTAGAGGCAGCGACCGCTCTGCTATCAGAATTCGCGCAGGAGGACGATGATAATTTTCTTATTGACGTAGATGAAATAGACCCCCGTGTCTTCATTGCGCTTTCTAAGTTCTTTAGGCATCTAGAGTTGAACGATGCGACATTAAAGACCAATTTGCCTGATAAGCTGTATTCATTCGGTCGCGCGGATATTGAGAGAGCATATAAGCGGATTTCAAATACGCATGTAAAGATTGAGCCTGTATCGTGGACGGGTCGGCTAGTGGGGCTTTCACCCATAAAACGCTCGTTCGACTTTAAGCGCGATGGCGGTGAGGCGATTGTGACTGGAAAATTCAGCCACCAAGTCAGCCAAGACTATCTTGAAAGAATTGAGAATGCTGATGGGATTACGCTTGGGCATCGGTTTGTTGCGGCGATAGAGATTGGCACTATTCGGAAACCTGATGGCTCGACAAGTGTATCTTATACGGTCACTGATCTTGTGGAAATTTCCGAGTAAATCACCCCAATATGGATTGCTTGCCTTTCCCAAGCCACGCATAGCCCGCACAGCGCACGCCACCACCTGCCGCCACCGTTGCCGCGCAACACTGCGCGTCTGCACCACAGCGCAGCGCAGCCATCAAACGCGCCCTAAGGGTATAGCTGCGGCTAGCACTGGGCTGGTTCATCAACAGACCCACACGCCTAACCTAAACCATTCCAGCCGCTTGGTCGGTAGGGCGGTCATACTGCAAGTATGATGCCCGGCATTTATGACGGCAGCCCCCTTATGCCCCCTTGCGCCCCCTTTACCGTAAAGGGCAGTGCCAATGACCTATCCTTTTTCATGGAAGCAGCACTTTTGTAGTAAGGGGGCTAAAGGGGGCTAAGGGGGCTGGGCATCAGTTCGGCCTGCAAAGCTCCTGCTCAACAGCTTGGGCATTGGCACCCCGCCACCGCTGTGGGTTCCTAAGCACCCAAACCTTTACCTTCGGTCTTCCGAACATGTTAAAAGGTTTCGGCATCGGCTCAATGCCTGCCTTCCGAGCAATAGGTCCTAGCAGCTTCCAGCGACGGCTGGCGTCAGAAATCATGCTGCTTGGGTCAACACCAAAGACAACCTCAAACAGGTGTTCGGCGGTGATCAGGTCGCGGGGGCAGGTGTCCACCAGCGCCGTCGCATTTTCGTCTTCCGGTGTCATGCTGTTTGCAACGACCGCCTCTTTAGCCATGTTCATCGTGGCTCGGGCCCCGGGGTTAAATCCTGCGATAGGGCGGGAGTGCAGGAATTGGCGCACCGAGGCAATGAACATCGCGTCAGGCACTGGATAGAGCTTGCCGTAAAGGCGGCGGTAGTATCCATCGTCACCCTTCGGTTCGCTTGGATTGCGGATCACATTCCAGCGGCGATCATCTGCGGTGAGGGGCAGTGCAGTTTCATAGTTTGAAAATAGTAGCCAGCGACAACAGTTTTTTTCGGTGTGCTGCAAGCCATACTTCACGTTGATGAACCTGTGGGAGGCGGTCACCATCGACTTGAGCTTTTCGCTATGCTGCCACCGCTCCCCTGCGCCGCCTTCGTTAATTTCATCTACCACTGCAAGCAGCTTGCGGGAAAGCTGTCCGTTGAAGCCATTCGACAGGCTGGACTTGAGATCGAAATCCATTGCCACATGCCCAGACCAGATATGCGCCAACAGCGCCGCCAACCAGTTCCGCCCAACTCCCTGTTGCGTGGCGATCATCAGATAATGGTTGTGTGGCAAGACACCGGGTTGCTGTTCAATATGGGCAAGCCAATCGAGAAACCTATTCCGCTCCGCCTCGTCGGGGATCAGATAGGTTACATGTTCAATGAAAAGCTGGATTTGCTGTTGCCAGTTGGCAGGGGCGCTGTGCGGGCGCGGTTTCCATAGGTTCAACGCCCACCGCCCATCTTCGGAATTGCAGAACTCCCCCGCGCTCGGGTCGAAGGTTAGAGTATATGCCACCATGCGGCGCTCGCTGCTTTGCCAGAGGCCGAAGGTTGAGGCTTCAGACTCTCCATCTTCGCTCAAGATGGTCGTTGTGTTGTGCTTTAGCAGCGCCCCCATCCCGGCAGGGGGCAACTGAACAGCAAGGTTTTCGCGGAGAACAACCATTGGCTTCTCCGCGGCGATATACACAAGCGCCCGGTGCATTTCCTTCGCGTCCATGCTGGGCGGAAGTGCTGCAACTGCTGTCGTTAGTCCCTCACCAAAGGCTTTGAAGCTGGCCCTCTGTGCCTCTACGTTCCGATTTTCGTCAGCTTGCCGACTACGAATCTTGTCGAGCGTAAGGTTCAGGTAGCGGTCATCTTTCATTGCCTTCTCACGCTTGGCCAATTCAGTCATGCGGAAGATACGCCTGCACTGCTCATTAGATGGGCTGTAAAACGCCAGCATCGACATGAATGCCAAGTCCGCTTCAGACTGTGACCCATACCGTTCCTTCCACTCACCACGTGACAACGAGGCAAATTTCTCGCCGTTAGCAGCATTCATCGCGCGTTCAATAATCGCGTTGTCATCTTCCTTTTGTGGCTGGTCTGGCAAGGGCAGAGCACTGTATCCCTCGGGGCGCAACTGCGAGACCATATTGGCGAGCAGTTCCTGTCGGTCCGCGATGGGCCTGTCGCGCCAAACATTGCCTGTGCAAATCAGGAAACGTTCCTGCGAATAGACCTCTACACCGTCCCGCTTGAAACCCTTCCCGATGTTTGCTTTGAGCAAAACGTGTGCTCCTTTGCCCGAACGTGACCCTTCGGTGTAACTGTCAAATGTTTCCAGAATACTCCTGTATCTCTCAAGCTGTTCGGTCGTCGTATCGTCCTTTACGTCAAGGTCAATGCAAGCAAACGGGTCACTGGCAGTAAATACAAAACCGATCAACCATTTCCGTTCAACCGCCACACGGCAAGCAGTTTCAAAATCTGCCCATGTGGCGGGGTTAGTCGAGCTGGCATGAATTTGCGGCGCACCTTTCGCATCCCGAGGTGCTTTGTCCTCTGATGTTGCCGGAGTGACGCACCATTGCGGGAGCGCCCGCATTTCTGCGGGTAGGCGATGAAACTGACTCGTTTGCGGACCTACGCCGCCTTCTGTTACAGTGGTATTCTGCAAGTTGTTATCTTCCTATCAGGCGGCGGGGTGGTGGCACACCCTGCCGCTTTTTCCTGACAGCGCTTGTATGGGGCTAGATGATGCGCCCAACGAGGAAGCTAACCCCGCAGACGCATTCCAAATTCAGCCAGCCCCGCGCCATATTGATGGTTGGAGGGTCGGCCTACGCGGCTTCGGAGGTGCTGTGTTTAGCGCCTGCTGCCACCCAATTTAGAATGTCGCGTTCTGCATACCGAACAATGCGAGAACCGGGAGGATTAAAGTAGCGCGGACCATTCCCCGTCACCCGCCAACCCTCAACCGTCGAAAAATGGACGCCCAGAAAATCACTAACTTCTTTCGATGTGAGGGGGCGGTTACGCGGAGTATAGCCAAGCGTTTCGCAAAGCTGCTCAAAAGTTTGTTCTGTCATACTGAATGCTCCAGACCACATTTGACCGCGTGAACCCATAGCGGTTTGTGGGGTGTCCAGTTGCGTAGAACGGCTGCAACCTGTTGAAGCAAGTTAGCAATAGCTTGGGCCGGTTAGCTCAGGCAAGCACAAAATACACCCGGATACGAAAAAGCTGTATTGATTCGCAACCCGAAGATACCCCCCGAAAAATGCCCGCACAGCCCCGGCACCGTTTACCGCACCTTGCACACCCGCAACCCAAGGCCGCCCCGAAGCGCGCGAAATTTGCCGGGGATAGCAGCGCAACTACGCGCGGGCAGGCAATGAAACCACGTTACTGCCATCCGCCTTGGCTGCTGCCACCAGCGCCTCAGATTCAATAAAGTCAGAAATGGCCTGAACTTCTCCGTGATAATCGCGCATGTCATTGGTTTCGAGATAATGACGTGCCGTGACGCCCATTGGCACATGATTTGTCAACAATTCGAGTTTTACAACATCAAGCCTGCAAGCCTTTACGCCCAGTGTAATCATGGTGCGCCGCAAATCATGTGCGCTAAGTCTTTCAAATCCAATGATTTTGGCGAACTGTTCAAGCGGGCCTCTCGTATCCATGATATGCCCGGTTTTCGAACGTGAGGGGAAGACGTAAGGGGAGGCCGACGCTTCCGCTTTCCTCGCTTTTAAGACAGCGACAGCGGCGGTGCTAAGGGGCAGGTGAATATCACGCCCGTTTTTTGTGTCACTCAAGAAAAACCAGCAATTCGTTGGGTCGGAGTCATCAAGGTTGACGCAGGACCATTCGAGTTTCGCGCCCTCATTTCTCCTACAGCCTGTGAGGGCAAGAAACTTTACCAAATCTATCGCAGATTGCGCGTCAGCATTTGCGCCCGGTGCCTCGCGTGCTGCTGTCAACCAATTCCAGAATTGCCCAATCTGCCTGCGGTCGATATGGCGGGTTCGGGGTGCTGCGGGCTTCAACTCTTTTTTGAGGATAGTCACTGGATTGGTCGTAATGATGGGCGTGCCGTCCATCTTGCGAAACTCGGAACTAGCAAAATTGCAAAGGGTGCGCAGCGTCACCATTCCAGCCGCTGCGCTGCCCGGTGCAGCTTTCTTACCCCTCAAACCCTTCGTCGCAATTTCCTCATACCGCTTGCGGCATTCTGCAGGGGTGATGGACGCGATAGCGCGGTTTTCCCATTTCTCAAACATAGTCTTGATGTGGCGGTCCATTTCAAGGCGCGTGGCCTCTTTCAGCATCCCACGAGCGAAGTAAGCATCAGCAGTCTCCCGCAAAGTCTTCGCCATCGCCTCGTCTTGCCGCCGCACATCACGGGGATCTACGTTATCGCGCATTTGCTGAAGGATACTCTGCGCTTTGCGCCGTGCTTGGTCCTCAGCGTAAAGGGTCGTCCTGCCGATGGTGACGATGAGCGCTTTGCCTAGAACACGACCCTGTGCGACGTAGGCTTTGATACCGCCCGAAGTGACGCGCAATCCGTAGCCGGGCAGCTTTGAATCCCAGTGAATCTGATAACCTGCGGCGGGCGCTTCAACCCCATCAACGAAGGTCTTTGATAGCTTCGGCATGTGCTGCCTCCAATCCCATGCTAGCACCATACTAGCAAGCTGGGGCTAGCTTGGGCAATCTGCCACAAGGTTGCAAGGACATCAAGCCACTGATTTAACGATAAAAATATGCTTATACTAGCTTAAGCTTGCTAGATCAGGCGAGGTAGAATAACATTTGTAATCAGGGGGTCTCGGGTTCGAATCCTGATGGGGGCACCATTTTCCAGCTTTACCAGACCGGAGCCTTGCGATGAGTCTTGCCGAGGAAATCCGACGGATTGTGCGCACCGCGGGGTATTCTTTGGACGGCTGGCGGCATGGCTGGCGCGAAGAGAAAAGTCTGCGGCAATGGGTGGGGGTCAATCTGGCGGCTTGGGTGGCGCTGGTGATCTTGCGCCCGCCACTGTGGGCCTGTGCGCTGATCGTGGCGCAGGGGCTGCTGCTGTTGGCTCTGGAGCTGGTGAATTCGGCGATTGAGGCGACGATCGACTATATCTCAACCGAAAAACACCCGCTTGCCAAGGCTGCGAAAGATACCGGTTCGGCCGCGGTGGCGGTGATCGGGCTGGGCTATATCGCGACTTGGATGTTTGCTTTGCTTGCCCTTTTCTGATGCCCGGTTAGTGTTCAGCCGATCCGCTACGGGAGAGCTAAGATGAGCGACAGCAAAACCATTCTGATCACCGGGGCGGGTTCGGGGATTGGCCGGGCGACGGCGCGGAGCTTTCTGTCGGCGGGCTGGAACGTCGCATTGATGGGACGCCGCGCTGAGGCTTTGGCCGAAACGGCAGATGGCCAGCCCGCATTGCTGTTGGCCGCTGACGTGAGCAACCCGGCAGAGGTCGATGCCGCCTTTGCCAAGCTGCCTCGGCTGGATGTTCTCTTCAACAACGCGGGCATTTCTGCCCCTGCGGCGACGATTGACGAAATCTCGGTCGAGCAATGGCTGGCAGTGTCAAATACCAACATTACCGGCATGTTCCTGTGCGCCCGAGCGGCGTTTCGGTTGATGCGACATCAGAACCCGCGTGGCGGGCGGATCATCAACAACGGCTCGATCTCGGCACATGTGCCGCGCCCTGGCTCTGCGCCTTACACCATGTCGAAACATGCCGTGACTGGCCTTACCCGTACGCTGGGTCTGGATGGGCGCGCGTTTGATATCGCCGCTGGGCAGATTGACATCGGCAACGCGCTGACCGATATGGCGGCGGTTTTCACCAGAGGCGTGACGCAGGCCAATGGTCAGGTCGCAGTCGAGCCGGTGATGGATGTGGCGCATGTGGCGGATGCGGTGCTGCATATGGCCAGCTTGCCCCTGGCGGTAAATGTGCCGTTCATGACGATCATGGCGCGCGACATGCCCTATATCGGGCGTGGGTAAACAACCTACAGGTTTTGCCTAAGGCTGCATTGTCGTACAAGGCAAAAGCCGCTAGGGCTTGATGTGGTTTTTCGAGCCAAGCCGCTTGGCGGGGTGGCAGTGAGGATATGGTGAAGGTTATGATTCCGTTCAACAAACCTGCGGTCGTCGGGCAAGAGTTCAGTTTCTTGCAAGAGGCCGTCGATAGGGGGCAGCTTTCGGGTGACGGCGCATTCACCCAGCGTTGTTCCGAGCGGATTGTCGCAATGACAGGCGCGCGCGCGGCACTTTTGACCCATTCATGCACCGCAGCGCTTGAGATGGCTGCGATTCTTGCCAATCTCAGGCCGGGCGACGAGGTGATTATGCCGTCGTTCACCTTCGTGTCCACCGCCAATGCGGTGGTGTTGCGCGGGGCGGTTCCGGTGTTTGTCGATATTGATCCGGCCAGCCTGAACATGGACCCTGAGAAGACCGCCGTCGCCGTCACCGCCAAAACCCGCGCGATTTTTGCGGTGCATTACGCAGGCTTTCCCGCCGATATGGATCGGCTGGCTGACATCGCGCGGGCGCATGATCTGCTGTTGGTCGAGGATGCGGCGCAGGCTTTGGGCTCTACCTATAAGGGGCGCTTGGCCGGGTCATTGGGTGATCTGGCGGCGTTCAGCTTTCATGAGACCAAGAATATCATCAGCGGTGAAGGCGGTGCGCTGACCTTGAACCGCGCCGATCTGATCGAGCGGGCCGAAATCATCCGCGAGAAAGGCACCAACCGCTCGCGCTTCCTGCGTGGACAGGTTGATAAATATACTTGGGTGGATATTGGCTCGTCCTTCCTGCCGGGGGAGTTGATCGCGGCTTTCCTTTATGGCCAGTTGGATCAGGCGCAGATCATCCAAAGCCGCCGCTTGGCGCTGTTTGACCGCTACGCCGAGGCTTTTGCGGATCTTGAGCAATCGGGGCGGGTTGGCTTGCCCCATGCACCCGCCGATACGACCGGAAACGGCCATATGTTTTATCTGATGATGCGCGACGTTGACGACCGCGATGGCTTCATCGCCCATATGCGGCAGGCCGAGATCATCACGCCGTTCCATTATGTGCCGCTGCATTCTGCCCCTGCAGGTCTGCGATATGGGCGCAGCGCTGGCGCTTTGCCGGTCACTGACGCGGTTTCGGCGCGGTTGGTGCGCCTGCCGGTGTATTTCGGATTGGCGGGGGATATTGAGCGGGTGATCGACGTGGCACGGGAGTATCTGCTGGCGAAAACGGCGGTGGCGGCATGGCATATCTGAACGAAAGCCAACTGCGGGCTATGGGTTTTGCCAGCTTGGGGCAGAACGTCAAAATCAGTGATAAGGCCTCGATTTACCAAGCAGAGCAGATGCATGTTGGCGATCACAGCCGGATCGACGATTTCTGCGTCGTGTCTGGTCGGGTTGAAATCGGACGAAATGTGCATATCGCGCCGTTTTGTCTGCTGGCGGGGGGTGTCCCTGGCATCGTGTTGGCGGATTTTGCAGGTTTGGCCTACCGCGTCTGTGTCTTTGCCCAGTCGGATGATTATTCGGGAGCGACAATGACCAACCCGACCGTGCCTGCGCGCTACAAAGCCGAGCGACACGCGGCTGTGCGGATCGGGCGACATTGCATCGTCGGGGCAGGGGCGATCATTGCGCCGGGTGTGGTTTTGGCCGAAGGCACCGCGGTGGGGGCTGCGGCCTTAGTGCTGCGCTCAACGGAGCCGTGGACGATCTGGGCCGGCAGCCCCGCGCGAAATCTGAAGGTCCGCAGTCGTGATCTGTTGACGCTAGAGCAGGACTATCTTTGCTGTGTCGCCGATGCAAAGGCGGACATGCGGGGCGCCAAATGAGCAAGCGCTTGAATTACATCGTCTTTGCGCCGGGATACGATCCAGACAGTGGCGGGTCGATCTTTCTGCACCAGTTGGTCCATGCTTTGAACCAGTCCGGCGAGAAAGCGTTCCTGTGGCACTGGCAAACCCCACTCACAATACAGCGTCAGCGCTTATATACGATATTGAAGCGACCAAGTCTGTTGTGGAAGCCGCAACCGTTCGAACGCGATGCAATGCTGAATACGCCGATTGCGCGGCCCCAAGATCTGACAAAGCGCAGTATCGTAGTATATCCCGAGGTGACTTTGGGTAATCCGCTGCGCGCCAAGAATGTCGCCCGCTGGCTGCTTTACAGGCCCGGCATCCGCAATCCTTACGACTTTGGTCCTGATGAGATGTTCTTTCGTGCGGGCGAAATGTCTGATCTCCCCGAAGTGACGGGCGGCGCACCAGAGTTGTTTGTCTGGCGGATCAATCCGATTTATCGCAACGAAAACCGCAGTGATCGCAAAGGCAGCTGCTTCATTGTGCGCAAAGGTGAGGCAAAGCCTCGCATCGCTGAGACCGCCAACGCTATCCAGATTGATGGGATGTCGCACGCCGAGATTGCCGAAGTCTTCAACCGCTGCGAGACATTCTATTCTTACGACGAGGCCACGCTTTACTCGCAATTCGCGGCCATTTGTGGCTGCGACAGCGTGGTGGTGCCGGGCTTCTATGCTTCACGCGAAGATTGGGTGCAGTCGCATGAATTGGCGCGTTATGGCGTGGCTTATGGTCTTGATGATTTGGCCCATGCGCGCGCCACCCGGCATCTGACGTTGGGGGTGTTACAGGCGCAAGAAGCTAAGGGCATGCAAAGCGTGCAGAACTTTGTACGTCTGACCCAAAGCCGTTTTGGCTGACGCACGCTTACGCCTCTGCACCGCAAAACATCTCATAGACCAAGGCGATCATGGCGCGCACTTTGGGGTCTTTGATCGAGTAGTAAATCACCTTGCCATCGCGCCGCGCGGCCACCAACCCCTCGTTGCGCAAGCGGGCAAGGTGCTGGCTGACGGCGGCTTGCCGGGCACTCAGCAGATCTTCCAGCGCTGTGACCGATTTCTCGCCCGCTGACAGATGGCACAGGATCATCAGACGGCCTTCGTGCGACAGCGCTTTCAGAAAGTTTGCGGCCTCGGCGGCACGCGTGGCCATGTCGTCCGCCGCGAGGGCTGGCTCGATGTCCATGCGCTTGTTCACACTCACTCCCGATCTCCCCGCTGTTGTTGGTAACATATGGATTAACAGGAATATGTCCACCCGACGCGCGCCGTCACTGGACTGTCACGCGCGCTTGGCTACTCTGCGGCAAAATTCGGTAAGGAGCCTATGATGCAACGCGATCCCGCTTTCACCGCCCACGGCCGTTTTTGGCGTGGTAACCTGCACACCCATTCGACGCGCTCGGATGGTGTGCTGGCCCCCGAGGAAGTGTGTCGGCGCTATAAGGCCGAGGGCTACGATTTCATTGCGTTGACCGACCATTTCGTAGGCGTTTATGGCTATCCGATTGTTGACACCAAGCCTATGCGCGACGCGGGCTTTACGACGATTTTGGGCGCAGAACTTCATTCTGGCGCTATGGCGAATGGTGAGTTGTGGCACATTCTGGCGGTGGGTCTGCCCAGTGATTTCGCGCCCTCGAACAGCCCCAGCTTCATCCCGGTCAAGGGCCAGGAAACCGGGCCAGAGATTGCAGCACGGGCTGTAGCGGCCGGGGCATTCGTGGCGATTGCGCATCCGCAATGGTCCGGGCTGACCTTGGCCGATGCCCGCAGCATCACCGCCGCCCATGCGGTCGAGGTCTACAACACGGGTTGCGATACGGGCTGTGATCGCCCGGACGGCTTTGCCATCGCTGATCTTTTGCTGACCGAGGGGCGTCGTCTGAGCATGATCGCCACCGATGACGCGCATTTCTCGGAGCCGGATCATTTCGGCGGCTGGGTGATGGTGAAATCGGAAGCCAACACGCCCGAGGCTTTGCTGGCAGCGTTGAAGGCGGGGCATTTCTATTCCAGTCAAGGCCCGGAACTGCGCGATGTGCGCATTGAGGGCGATCACGTTGTGGTCGAATGTTCGGCTGCGGTCTCGGTGGTGGCGATTGGGCATGGCACTGGCGCAAAGGCCGTGCATGGCCATTCGCTGACCCGCGCCGAGGTGCCACTGGCGCGGCTGAACAACTCGCCTTGGCTGCGTGTGGCGGTGATTGATGCCGCAGGCAAGCGGGCGTGGTCGAACCCGATTTGGGTGGAGGGTGCTTTGGCGAAAAACCCGCGCGTTGCACCATAAGACATGCAGTCGGTCTGGATTTAACACCGCGCCGCCCCGGACTTGGTCCGGGGCGGCGTGGGATTTGTGGCTCAGGTGAAATGCGATGAAACCCTTAACCGCGTGCAGGATCGCTGCTGCGCACGAAGCGTTTGGCCAGCATCCTCGTCAGCTTGCGATGGGCTTTTGACACCCGCTGGCGCAAATGCATCGCGGCAAACACCGGCTGGTCGATGGCCTCGACATCAGCCACATATTTGAACCGCCCAGTTGCCACCATTTCTGCCGCCTTTTCCGCCATAACAAACCCCGATCCGCCAGTGGCCAGCAGCAGTGAGGCGATGGTCGAGCTTTGGCCAACCGACAACGGCGCGCCAATCAGCTCGGGCAGGGCGGTGCGGTGGGCCTGCTCAAAAGCCGCAGAGAAATGCCCCGAAATATAGGTCTCCAGCTTGATCTCGGCCCGCGTCGCAGCATCCGAACTGATCAGGCGATAGGGTAGGTCGGCGAGGGTGACGAAATGCAGATCTGGATGCGGCTTCGGCGTGAACAGTACCGCAAAATCATGCACGCCGGCGACGATATCGGCACACATCTGGGCGGAATAATCCGGCTCGATATAAAACGCCATTTGCGGGAACATCCGACGGAAATCTGCCAACAGATCACCGATAAACGCATCGGCCAGATCATTCTGGATGCCCAAACGCATGATAACAGCGGACTCGCCTGTGGGGGCCACGGCACGCTTGGCCTCATTCCAATCCCTGCGCAGCATCCGGGCATGAGTTTCAAACCGCAGGCCCTCGGTGGTCAGATCCGTGCCCGCGCGTGAGCGGGTGAACAACCGCGCACCCACGGCGGCCTCTAGCGTCTGCACGCGGGCCGAGACGGTGGATTGGGTGACACTCAACCGCTCAGCAGTCCGGTGAAAGCTGCGGGTTTCCACAAGGTCAAGGAACGTATCAAGAAGTTCGATTTGCATGGTCTGCTCCGCTGCTGTGCGTCCGATGTTTTGCGCCTGATCGGTTCACTCGATCAATAGCGCGGGTTTGGGGGAATTGAAAGCCGAAAGCCGCCGCCTGATAAGGAGGGGGTAAAGACCCGGAGCAAGACATGTCTGATTTTCCCAAAACCGCGCGCGTTGTCATCATTGGCGGCGGTGCTGTCGGTGCGTCCAGCCTGTACCATCTATGCAAGGCGGGCTGGACCGATTGCGTTTTGCTGGAGAAGAACGAGCTGACCGCAGGCTCAACTTGGCACGCGGCGGGCAATGTGCCGACATTTTCATCGTCGTGGTCGATCATGAACATGCAGCGCTATTCTGCGGAACTCTATCGCGGCTTGGGTGAAGCGGTTGATTACCCGATGAATTACAACGTCACCGGATCAATCCGGTTGGCGCACACGCCGGAACGTTTGCAGGAGTTTCAACGGGTTGTTGGCATGGGTCGCTATCAGGGCATGGACCTGAAGATCCTGACTCCCGATCAAATTGCCGAAGTTTACCCCTTTATCGCCACCCACGATCTGGCTGGGGCCTTGTATGACCCCTACGATGGCGACATTGACCCGGCGCAATTGACGCAGGCTTTGGCGAAGGGTGCCCGCCAGATGGGCGCGCGGATTGAACGGTTCTGCCCCGCATCAGGCGTGCGGCGTGAGGGCGACGAATGGGTGGTTGAAACCCACAAGGGCGATATTCGCTGTGAGATCGTGGTGAATGCGGCAGGTTATTACGCCCGCGAGGTCGGCAAATGGTTTGGCCGCGAGGTGCCGATGATGGTGATGAGCCATCAGTATATGCTGTTCGACACCATCCCCGAGGTCGAGGCCCGCACCAAAGCGGTGGGGCATAAGCTGCCTTTGCTGCGTGATGTTGATAGTAGCTACTACCTGCGGCAAGAGAAAAACGGCTTCAACCTTGGCCCCTATGAGAAGAACTGCAAGGCGCATTGGGTGACCAAGGATGACCCGTTCCCGGAAGATTTCAGCTTCCAACTGTTCCCCGACGATTTGGAGCGGTTGGAATGGTATATCACCGACGCTATGGCCCGCGTGCCATTGCTGGAAACAGCTCCGCTGACCAAAGTGATCAACGGCCCGATCCCCTATACGCCCGATGGCAACCCGCTGATCGGCCCGATGCCCGGCGTGCCGAACGCGTTTGAGGCCTGCGTGTTCACCTTCGGCATTTGCCAGGCCGGGGGCGCGGGTAAGGTGCTTGCCGAATGGATCACCCAAGGCACCACCGAATGGGACATGTGGTCGTGTGATCCACGCCGTTTCACCGGGTTCGAGGATCAGGATTACTGTGTGAAGAAAGGCATGGAGGTTTACGGCCACGAATACGCCATCCACTTCCCGCATCACGTCTGGGGCGAGGGGCGCGGCAAGAAACTGTCACCGCTGCACGACCGCACGGCAGCATTAGGCGCGCAGTTTGGTCCGTTCAACGGCTGGGAACGGCCTTTGTGGTATGCCCGTCCGGGCGATGATACGTCCGAGGATGCACAGCGCACATGGAACCGCGAAGGCCCGTGGTTCGGTGCAGTGAAGGCCGAATGTGAGGCGGTGCGCGATGGCGTGGGCGTGCTGGACCTGCCCGGATTCTCTCGGTTTGAGGTTGAAGGGCAGGGGGCGGCGGAGTGGCTGGCGGGGCGTATTTCGGGTGCTTTGCCGAAGATCGGGCGAATGGGGCTGGCGTATTTCCCCGATGATCAGGGCCGGATCGTGACCGAAATGTCGGTGGTGCGGCGCGAGGAAGAGGCTTTCACCCTGATCACGGCCGCCGTGGCGCAAAGCCATGACGCCGACTGGCTGCGTCGCGATATGCCTGCGGGGTTGACTTTCCGCGACCGCACCAATGATTTCACCTGCCTGATTGTCACCGGGCCAAAGTCGCGCGATCTGCTGGCGGGGTTGACCGAGGCTGACCTCAGCGCCCCTTGGCTGTCTGTGCAGCCCGCAGCGGTGGCAGGGCAGGATTGCGCCTTATTCCGCGTCAGCTTTGCCGGAGAATTGGGCTGGGAGGTTCATGCCACCCCCGCGCGGATGCCGGCGATTTATGATGCGATCCTAGCGGCGGGCGCGACACCCTTTGGCATGTTCGCGCTGAACTCCTTGCGGGTGGAAAAGGGCTATCGCGCGTGGAAGGGCGATCTTTCCACCGATTACACACTGCTCGAAGGCGGCCTCGACCGCTTCATCAAGTTTGACAAACCACAGGATTTCCCCGGCAAGGCGGCGCTTCTGGCGCAAAAACAGCGCGGCGTGGGCAAGCGCTTCTGCACTTTAGTGATCGAGGCAGGCGATCAGGATCCGCCCTATATGTCCACAATCTGGGCGGGCGATACGGTGGTGGGCGAAGTGACCTCTGGCTATTACGGTCACCGCGTCGGCGCTTGCATCGGGCTTGGCATGTTGCGCGCTGATCTGAACCAGCCGGGGCAGGCCGTTGAGGTGGAGATTTTCGGGCAGCGCTATCCGGCGATGGTGCAGGCAGATGCGCCGCTGTGGGATGCGAAAAACGAACGTATCCGCGCGTAAGATCGGGCGAAGCGGGGGCTAAGCCCTCGCACCCCAAAGTATTTCTACCAGTATGAAAGCAAAGCGATGGCTCAGATTCCAAACAAAGCGCGGGCGGTGGTGATTGGCGGCGGGGTTTCCGGCTGCTCTGTCGCCTATCATCTGGCCAAAATGGGCTGGACCGATGTGGTTCTGCTAGAGCGCAAACAACTGACCTCTGGCACGACTTGGCATGCGGCGGGGTTGATCGGGCAGTTGCGCGGCTCGGCGAACATGACCCGGTTGGCCAAATATTCAGCGGATTTGTATGTGAAACTCGCAGCGGAAACCGGGGTTGAGACCGGGATGCGACAGGTGGGCAGCATCTCGGTGGCGCTGACCGAAGCGCGGCATGAGGAATTACTGCGCCAAGCCACCGTGGCGCGGATTTTCGATGTCGACGTGTCGGAGATTTCGCCGTCTGAGGTGAAAGCGATGTATCCGCATCTGAACGTCGCGGATGTGGTGGGGGCGGTGCATCTGCCGCTGGATGGTCAATGCGATCCCGCCAACATCGCGATGGCTTTGGCCAAAGGTGCACGGATGCGGGGCGCGAAGATATTCGAGCATACCAAGGTTGTCGGGGTCACTAAAGCGTCGGGCAAAGTCACCGGCGTCGATTACATTGGCGCGGATGGCGAGCCCGGCCATATTGCAACCGATGTGGTGGTGAACTGCGGCGGCATGTGGGGGCGCGATTTGGCGGAAGCCTCGGCTGTCACCTTGCCTTTGCACGCTTGCGAGCATTTCTATCTGATTACCGAGCCGGTTCAGGGGCTTGGACATCTGCCCGTGCTGCGGGTGCCGGATGAATGTGCTTACTATAAGTCTGATGCGGGCAAGATGATGATTGGCGCGTTTGAGCCGAAAGCCAAACCTTGGGGCATGGGGGGCATCCGCGAAGATTTCATGTTCGACACTTTGCCGGAAGATTGGGACCATTTCCAACCCATCCTTGAAGATGCGATGAACCGGATGCCGCTGTTTCAGACGGCGGGGATTCATACATTTTTCAACGGGCCGGAATCGTTTACGCCCGATGACCGCTATTACTTGGGCGAAGCGCCGGAGCTCGGCGGCTACTGGGTGGCGGCGGGCTATAACTCGGTTGGCATCGCCGGATCGGGTGGCGCGGGTATGGCCTTGGCGCATTGGATTGTCGAGGGCGAGGCACCCTTCGATCTGTGGGAGGTCGATATCCGCCGCGCCCAGCCGTTCCAGAAGAACCGCAAATATCTGAAAGAGCGGGTGACCGAGACTTTGGGTCTGCTTTACGCCGATCACTTCCCTTACCGTCAGGTGGAAACCGCACGCGGGGTGCGGCGGACTCCGCTGCACGAGCATCTGAAAGCCCGTGGTGCGGTGTTTGGCGAAGTAGCGGGCTGGGAGCGCGCGAACTGGTTCGCCAATGCGGGGCAAGAGCGCGAGTATCGCTATTCTTGGAAACGGCAGAACTGGTTTGAGAACCAGAAGGCCGAGCATCTGGCAGTTCGAAATGGTGTCGGTTTCTTCGACATGACCTCGTTCGGCAAAATCCGCATCGAGGGTCGCGATGCTTGCGCCTTCCTGAACAAGGTATGCGCCGCCGAGATGGATGTGGCGGTTGGTCGGATCGTCTACACGCAGATGCTGAACCGGAAGGGCGGCATTGAAAGCGATCTGACGGTGACGCGGCTGTCCGAGACGGCGTATTTGGCCGTGGTGCCGGGGGCGACCTTGCAGCGCGATTTGGCTTGGCTGCGGCGGCACCTGGGCGAGGCGTTTGCGGTGATCACCGATATGACGGCGGCTGAATCGGTGCTCTGCGTGATGGGTCCGAAGGCGCGGGAGTTGATGCAAAAGCTGAGCCCGAATGACTTCTCAAATGCGGCGCATCCGTTCGGCACCATGCGGCAGATCGAGGTTGGCATGGGCGTTGCGCGGGCGCATCGGGTGACCTATGTGGGCGAACTCGGCTGGGAATTGTACGTCTCGTCCGATCAAACCGCGCATGTGTTTGAGGCTTTGGAGGAAGCTGGCGCTGGTCTGGGCCTGAAGCTCTGCGGGTTGCACACGCTGGATTCTTGCCGGATCGAGAAAGCCTATCGTCACTTCGGCCATGATATTACCGATGAAGATCATGTGCTTGAGGCGGGTTTGGGCTTTGCGGTGTCGAAGAAAAAGCCTGACTACATTGGTCGCGATGCGGTCCTGCGTAAACAAGAGACAGGGCTGGATCGCAAGCTGGTACAGTTCCGCCTAACCAACCCCGAACCGCTGTTGTTCCATAATGAGGCGGTGGTGCGCGACGGCGTGATTGTCGGCCCAGTAACCTCTGGCAACTACGGGCATTTCCTCGGTGGCGCGATTGGTATGGGCTATGTGCCCTGCAAAGGGCAGTCCGACGCGGCCATTCTGGGCTCGCACTATGAAATCGAAGTGGCGGGGGTGCGGCATGAGGCCGTGGCCAGCCTTGTGGCAATGTATGATCCAAAATCCGAACGGGTGCGCGCCTGATAAGCGCCGGGAGAGCCATCGGCCCTCCCGGACCCTCCCGCGGATATGTGAGCACAGAGGATGACGAAGATGAGCGATCTGAGCGAAATTGGTGAAGTGTGTGAACCCTCACGGGCGCGGCGGTCTGGTGGGCGCACCGCACGGGTGGCGCTGCGCGCGGCGCCTTTGGCCGACGACGTGCGCCCGGTGCGGCCCGGCATGTCGGGAGGGCAGTATAAGCCGCTGAGCGATGCCGGTATCGCGCAGATTCACGAAAGCGCTTTGCAGGCGTTGGAGCAGATTGGGCTTAGCCAAGCCCCGCCCTCGGGGGTGAAACTGCTGACCGAGGCCGGGGCTATACAAGGCGATGATGGCCGCATCCGTTTCCCGCGCGCTTTGGTCGAAGATATGCTGGCGGTGGCCGCGCGCAATATCACTTTGCACGCGCGCGACCCCAAACATGATCTGCATTTGTCGGGCAACAAGGTGCATTTTGGCACAGCCGGGGCGGCAGTGCATATCGTGGATCCGATCAGCTTGAACTACCGCGAAAGCACCGCGCAAGACCTTTATGATGCGGCGCGACTGGTCGACAATCTCGACAATATCCACTTTTACCAACGCACGATGGTCTGCCGCGATGTCATCGACAATCAGGATATGGACCTCAATACGCTCTATGGCTGCCTTGCTGGCACCACGAAACATGTTGGCACCAGCTTTTCTGACCCGTCGCATGTCGCCGCCTGTTTCGATATGATCTACACTGTGGCAGGTGGCGAGGAGAAATGGCTGGAGCGGCCCTTTGTCAGCAATTCCAACTGCTTCGTCGTCCCGCCGATGAAATTCGCCGAAGAATCCTGCATCACCATGGAGGATTGCATCCGGCGTGGCATGCCGATGCTGCTGCTGTCGGCGGGGCAGGCCGGGGCAACGGCTCCGGCACCGATTGCGCTGACCATTGTGCAGGCGATGGCGGAATGCCTTGCGGGTGTGGTCTATGCCAATGCGATTAAAAAAGGCGCGCCCTGTATCTTTGGCACTTGGCCGTTTGTGTCCGATCTGCGCACCGGGGCGATGTCGGGCGGCTCAGCGGAGCAGGCTTTGCTGACGGCGGGTTGTGCGCAGATGCACCATTTCTACGATCTGCCGGGCGGGGCTGCTTCGGGGATTTCCGACAGCAAATTGCCCGATATGCAGGCAGGATGGGAGCAGGGCATTACCAACTCTCTGGCGGGCCTCGCAGGCCTGAACATGTGTTATGAGGCAGTGGGCATGCACGCCAGCCTGTTGGGGTTCTGCCTAGAATCTCTCGTCTTGGGCGATGATCTTCTCGGACAAGCCATGCGCCTTGTGCGCGGTATTGATGTGACGCCGGACACCACCTCGATTGAGGCAATGAAACAGGTCTGCCTTGGTGGCCCCGGCCATTATCTCGGCTCGGATCAGACCCTGAAACTGATGCAAACCGAATATATCTACCCCGCGTCGGCGAATAGGATGTCGCCGAAGGAGTGGAATGAGGCGGGCAAGCCGCTGCTGCTTGACGCCGCCATCGCGCGCAAGAATAGTATCCTCGCAAAGGCCGGAAACGTGATTGATCCCGAGATCGACGCGATCATCCGCGCCAAATATAAAATCTACTTCCAGTGAGGACGCCATGATTTCTGTCAACATGACCAAATTCTACATCAACGGCGCTTGGGTTCAGCCGAACTCGGCGGCCCGGATGGGCGTTGAAAACCCGGCGACCGAGGAAATCGTGGCCGAGGTGGCCTTGGGCAACCAAGCCGATATTGATGCGGCGATTGCAGCGGCGCGGGCGGCCTTTGACTCCTATACCATCTGGCCCGTGCAAAAACGCATCGACCTCGTGAAGCGGATTCTTGAGGTTTACAACTCCCGCTACGAAGATTTCGCGCAGGCGATAAGCACCGAGATGGGTGCGCCGATTGAATGGGCGCGCGGCGCACAGGCTTGGGCGGGGCAGGTGCATATCGAGGCCACCATCAAGGCTGCCGAAGAAATGGCGTGGGAATATTCGCGCGGCACCACCCGGATCGTGCATGAAGGCATCGGGGTCTGTGCGTTGATCACGCCATGGAACTGGCCGATGAACCAGATCGCTTGCAAAGTGGCACCTGCGCTGATCGCGGGCTGCACGATGGTGCTGAAGCCTTCGGAAATTGCTCCGCTTTCGGGTGTTTTGTTCGCCGAGGTCTGCCATGAGGCGGGCGTTCCGCCGGGCGTGTTCAACTTGGTGAACGGCACCGGCCCGGAAGTCGGCGCGCGGATGTCGTCGCATCCTGAGGTGGATATGGTCTCTTTCACCGGCTCGACCCGCGCGGGCACGGCGGTGGCGGCTGCGGCGGCCCCGACGGTGAAACGCGTGGCGCAGGAATTGGGCGGCAAGTCTCCCAACATCATCCTGCCCAACGCTGATCTGGCGGCGGCTGTGGCGGCTGGCGTCAATGCGATTATGTCGAACACCGGCCAATCTTGCGACGCCCCGACCCGGATGTTCGTGCAGCGCGACCAACAGGCTGCGGCTTTGGCGGTCGCGAAAGAGACTGCAGAGGCTTTGATCCCCGGCGACCCGACGCTTGAGACAACGACGATGGGGCCGCTAATCTCAAAAACCCAGTATGAGAAGGTCCAGCGCCTGATCCAAGCCGGGATCGACGAGGGCGCGACCTTGGTGACCGGGGGCTTGGGCCGTCCGGCTGGACTGAACCGGGGTTGGTTCGCCAAGCCGACCATCTTCGGCGATGTGCGGAATGAAATGACGATCTCAAAGGAAGAAATCTTCGGTCCTGTGCTGGCGATCCTGCCCTATGACACGGTGGACGATGCCGTGCGCATGGCCAATGATACCGTCTACGGATTGGCCGCCTATATCGCGGGCCCGGTAGAGGATGCCAAACCCGTTGCACGTCGTCTGCGCGCAGGCACGGTCAATCTGAACTACCCCGATTGGGATACCTCCGCGCCGTTCGGCGGCTACAAACAATCGGGCAATGGGCGTGAATATGCCGATTGGGGTATCCACGACTTCTGTGAAATCAAGGGCATCGTCGGCTACGGCGACTGACTGGCTTAAACCGGGGGCGGGTGCTGCCGCCCCCATTCCATAGGACTTACCATGCATTACGGATATATCGGCCTTGGAAACCTCGGGGCCGCCTGTGCGGGCTGTTTGCTGAAGGCGGGCTTTCAGGTCACCGTTTACGATCTGAACCCAGCCTTGGCGGCGCCGCTGATCGCTCAAGGCGCAGTTCTGGCCCCCAGTGCCGAGACACTGGCTGCATCGGTCGATCATGTGATCACCTGCCTGCCGTCGCCCGCCGTATCGGAGCGGGTGCTGCGCAACATCCTGCCGCATATGAAAAACGGTGCGTCTTGGCTAGAGATGTCAACCTTGGGCCGCGACGAGGTGCTGAAACTCGCCGCTGTCGCTGCCGAGTCTGGCGTCCGCATGATGGAACTGCCGGTGACAGGTGGCGTGCATCTGGCCTATCAGGGCAAGATCACCATGCTGGCGGGTGGCGACCGCGACCTGTTCGATCTGCACCATGGCGCGATGCAGGCGATGGGCGACAAAATTTTTCACATGGGGCCGCTGGGATCATCCTGCATCATCAAGGTGATCACCAATATGTTGGCCTTCATTCACCTGAAGGCCACTTCTGAGGCGCTGATGTTGGCCAAACGCGGCGGGCTTGATCTGGCGCAGTCTTGGCACGCGATTGCGGCCTCGTCCGGCAACAGCTTTGTGCATGAAACCGAAGGTGCTTTGATCCTGAACGGATCGTATGACATTGCCTTCAACATTGATCTGGCGCTGAAAGACCTTGGCTTTGCCTTGGGTTTTGGCAAGGAATTCGGCGTGCCGCTTGATCTGGCTTCGATGACCAACCAGACCTATATCGCCGCCAAAGCGGCCTATGGCGGTGAGGCGCAGTCGCCGATGATCGCCAAGCTGCTCGAGGATCTGCTGGGCACCGATCTGCGCGCCGAAGGCTTCCCGTGCCGGCTGGAATAGCGGCTTGCACTGGTGGGGGCTTTGGGCGAAACTGTTAACAATCTCTTAAAGTCACCGCCCTAACCCATTGAAATCAGGGCGGGTTATTTGGTCCCGAGTTGGGACCATGGAAAGAAGCGATGGATAAAGCCTCTCAAACCCGCGCTGCCCAACTGCTGCATCACCGCAGCGCGGGGCTGAAAAAAGGCGATCCGATCAGCCTGCCCATCGTGCCTGCGGCGACGTTTCACCTGCCAGAGGTGGCCGGGGCGAGCCATATTTATGGCCGCAACGGCATAACGACTTGGGAGGCGGTTGAGGAGCAACTTGCGCTGCTGGAAAATGCGCCTTGCGTCAGTTTTCCATCGGGGATGGCGGCGATTTCGGCGGCTTTGATGGCGACGTTGAAAGTGGGTGCCAAGCTGATCATCCCAGCTGATGGCTATTATGTGACGCGGGTGCTGTCGGAGGTTTTTTTGGCCCCATTCGGTGTTGAGGTGGTGCAGATTGGCACGGCGGAGTATGCCGCTTACGATTTCAGTGGTGCTGCGGTGGTCTATCTTGAGACGCCTTCTAACCCCGGCCTCGATGTAGTTGATATTGCTGCGGTATCGACTCGGGCCCATGCTGCCGGGGCCCTGGTGATTGTCGATAACACCACGATGACTCCGCTGTTGCAGCGACCCTTGGATTTGGGCGCTGATCTGGTAGTGGCGGCGGATACCAAAGCGCCTGCGGGGCATTCCGATGTGTTGTTTGGCCATGTCGCGGGACGAGACGCCGGCCTGATGGCGCGGGTGCGGGATTGGCGCAGGCTGTCGGGAGCGGTGCCGGGGCCATTTGAGGCTTGGCAGGTGCATCGCGGCATCGAGACGCTGGAAGTGCGGTTGGAGCGGATGTGCGCCAGTGCTGGAGTGATAGCGACCCGGTTGGCGGCGCATCGGGCGGTGGCAAATTTGCGCTATCCGGGGCTTGCGAGTGACGCTTCTTACGCAATTTCCAAAGCCCAGATGGCGGGGTTTGGCTTTCTGATCGGCTTTGAATTGTTGGATGAGGCGCGGGCGGAGCGGTTTTTGAGCGAGTGTCCGTATATCGTGCAATCGACCAGCTTTGGCGGCACCCATACATCGGGCGAGCGGCGGGCACGCTGGGGCGATAAGGTAGCGCCGGGGTTTATCCGGTTGTCGGTGGGGATTGAGCCCTTGGAGCCGTTGTGGGCGGCGATGGAAGTCGCACTGAACAGCTGAGCCAGGGCGATTTCCGAAGCGGAAATCGTGAACGGAATTTTTCTTAAAATTCCGGTGGATGCGTGGCGATGTTACAGCAGATTGATCAACCGTGCGGCCTCATCCCTCGGGTGGATCAGCGGGCTGCGGTCTTCGCCGGGGAAGAACCGCGCGCGGGTGGCGGTGGGCATCGGGGCGGGTGTTTCAATGCGCACTTGCGGGCCGATCTTGACATTTTCGGCGGCCCAACTGCGGGCAAGGGCGATTTGCGCGGCTTTGGTGGCGCCGTAAGCGCCGAAGAATTTCTCGCCCGCGCGGGGATCGTCGAAAAACATCCCGGTTCCGTCTCCGGCACGGAGCAAAGGCTCGATCATCGGGATCAGCGTGCCGGTGGCGCGGACATTGGTGGCAATGCTTTTGTCCCAGTCTTTCACATCCAGCGAGCCTGCGGGGGCAAGGGGGGCTGCGTGGATCGCCGTGTGGACCCAGAGATTGAGCTGGCCCCAGCGTTGATGGATGGACAGGCAGAGATGCCGCATCGCATCATCATTGGTCACATCCATCGGGGCGAGGGTCAGCCCGCCCGCGCCGGGCAATTTCAGAGTTTTGACGCGATCATCGAGTTCTTCCAAACCGCCGACGGTGCGGGCGACGGCGACAACATGCCAGCCGCGCGCCGTCAGTTGCTCGGCGAGGGCCGCGCCAAGTCCGCGCGAGGCTCCGGTGATCAGGGCGAGGCGTTCGGTCATGGTTTTGTCCTTTGACGGCGGGTTTATGCAGCCCTCGGGGAGCCTCCGGCGGGGATATTTGAGCCAATGTGAAAGGGCAAGAGGCTGCGGCTATTCGGTGGCGTTGTGGCGCACGGCCCCTTCATGTATCGCGGCATTCGATCGCCTTTTGCGCCGATCCAATCGCAGAATTTGGGGAAATCCCGCTCTATCGTCTCGATACCCATCTGCATGACGCGGGTTTTGTTGCGCGGGAAATAGCTGGTGATGCTGTCGACCGAGATCCTCGGCAATCTCGGTCTTGGGTTTGCGCAGCACGAGGTTGCACAGCAGGGTCTAGCGGCAGGCTTTGACAAGGCCGTAGTTTTTGCGCGCCATGGAGGATTTCACCACGCATCGCGGTCGCGGCTGAGGTGGACGTAAAGCGGGGTGTCACCGAAAGCGGCTACGAGCTTGCCCGTCCACCAGGCAAGGTGGTTGTCGGGGTAAGCGAAGCGGTTAGGGCTCAAGATATGGGTGCGCGAGTCGTGTTCGGCGGTGAAATTGGTCATGTGCTCTGAGGCGACGGTGAAGGTTTTGGAGCCGCAGCGGTCGGTACCGAGCACGAAAACTTGGCTCATTTGGCACGCTTTACACAAGTTGCGGCAAGTCGGAATAGGCCATTGCGGCTTATTCCGCCGCTTTCATCTGGAAGCCTTCTTCGATTTTGTCCGACGGGGCGATGGGGTATTGGCCGGAAAAGCAGGCGTCGCAGTATTGCGGGGATTTGGCATCGCGGCCTTTGGCTTCGCCTGCGGCACGGTAGAGGCCGTCGAGAGTGATGAATTTGAGGCTGTTGACGCCGATCCAGTCGCGCATTTCATCCTCGGTCATGGTGGCGGCGAGGAGTTTGCTGCGTTCGGGGGTGTCGACGCCGTAGAAGCACGGCCAAGCGGTGGGGGGGGATGCGATGCGGAAGTGGACTTCGGCGGCACCGGCCTCAAGGATCATGTCTTTGATTTTGCGGGATGTGGTGCCGCGCACGACGCTATCGTCGACGAGGATCACGCGTTTGCCTTTGATCAGGGCGCGGTTGACGTTCAGCTTCAGGCGCACGCCCATATTGCGGATGGACTCGCTGGGCTCGATGAAGGTGCGGCCCATGTATTGGTTGCGGATGATGCCCATTGCATAGGGGATGCCGGATTGTTGGGAATATCCAATAGCGGCGGGGGTGCCACTGTCGGGAACGGGGCAGACCAGATCGGCGTCAACGGGGGCTTCTTTGGCGAGTTCTACGCCGATGGCGTGGCGGGTCTCATAGACCGAGCGGCCACCGAGGATAGAGTCGGGCCGGGAGAAGTAGACGTGTTCAAAGATGCAGAAGCGGGATTTGGCGGGGGCGAAGGGGCGGGTGGAGTTTACTTTGCCGTCCTCAATCACGACCATTTCGCCGGGTTCGATTTCGCGGACGAAATCAGCGCCGATGATGTCCAGACCGCAGGTCTCGGAGGAGAGTGCCCAAGCGGAATCACCGATGCGGCCCAGAACCAACGGGCGGACGCCCAAGGGGTCGCGGACGCCGATCAGTTTGGTGCGGGTCATCGCGACGACGGAAAATGCACCTTCGACGCGGCGCAGGGCGTCTTTGATGCGTTCGGAAATATTCTTTTGGATCGAGCGGGCCATCAGGTGGATGATGCACTCGGAATCCGACGAGGATTGGAAGATGCTGCCACGCTCGATCAACTCGCGGCGCAAAGCAGCGGCGTTGGTCAGGTTGCCGTTATGGGCGATGGCGGCACCGCCCATCGAGAATTCACCGAAGAACGGCTGTACATCGCGGATGGCGGTCGCACCTTTTGATCCAGCGGTGGAATAGCGGACATGGCCGATGGCCAGCGAACCCGGCAGGGTTTCCATCACATCGGGCTTGGTGAAGTTGTCGCGGACATAGCCAAAGCGGCGGGCCGAGTTGAAGCCAGTTTGCGGATCGTAGGACACGATGCCACCAGCTTCTTGGCCGCGGTGTTGCAGGGCATGGAGGCCAAGTGCCACAAAGTTTGACGCATCGGACACGCCGATCACGCCAAAAATGCCGCATTCCTCCTTCAGCTTATCATCGTCAAAAGGATGGGCATAGAAGGGTTGCATGGAGCCTCCGAATCCGGGTTCGTTCTGCGCCTTCCCTTTAGGCCCAACCGGGGGCGGTGTCACCCCCTGAAAACCCTTCAAGTTGCTGCAATGCGGCATAGCCGCTGTGCGTTAATTAGAGGGGGCAGCTGGGGCAACCTGCGGCAGCGTGCTGGTTTCTTTCGCACAGGTGGCGGTCAGCTCGTTATAGCGCGCGACCACCCAGTTTGGCGCATCGGTGGGGACGGCTGCGTTAATATCGCCTTGGAACGAGGCGAAAATCTTGGCCGAGCGTGAATTGTCTACCATCGGCACGGTGTTGGCGGCAACGGCGCGGTCGTAGACCAGAAACGCGATGCCCACCAGCAGCACGCCGCGCACGACGCCAAACAGGAAGCCTACACCTTGGTCAAGGCCGCCCAGGACCGAGCGTTGCACCACCGAGGAGAACAGCGGGGTGAACAATGCGGCGACGATCAGGCCAACGGCAAACACGGCGGCGAAGCCTGCGATCAGCGAGAGTTCGCAGTTTTCAAGGAAGGAGCCGACGGCAGGGATTTCCTTGACCAAAGGCTGCGCTTGGGCGGCGAACATATAGGCGAGCACAGCGGCGCCGACCCAGCCGACAATCGCCATCGCCTCACGCACGAAGCCGCGCGAATAGGCGAGCACCGCCGACAGCACGATGATGCCAGCAACGCCCGCATCAACAAGGGTAAAACCTTCCATCTTCCGCTCCTTAAGGCTTAGCCCGCCCCAAACATTTCCCCGACGAAAGCGGTGAGATCCGGCATCTGCCGCACGTTCATGCCCTCGACCTGCCCAAGTTTAGAACCCTTGGGCGCGATTGCCTGTGAGAAACCAAGTTTTGCGGCTTCTTTCAACCTGTTTTCGGTCTGACTGACCGGGCGCAGGGCCCCGGAGAGGCTGATTTCTCCGAATAATACAGTTTCGGGGGGGATGCTGACATCTTCGCGGGCCGAAATCAGCGCCGCGGCGACGGCGAGATCGGCGGCAGGCTCGGTCACGCGCATGCCGCCCGCGACGTTGAGGAAGACATCAAGGCCCGCAAACGGGATGCCACAGCGGGCTTCTAACACGGCGAGGATGGTGGAGAGGCGGCCTGAGTCGAGGCCAACCACGGTGCGGCGGGGGGTGCCGAGGGGAGAGGGAGCGACGAGGGCTTGGATTTCTGTGAGGACGGGCCTTGTGCCTTCGATGCCTGCGAAAACGGCTGATCCCGGAGAAGGCTGACCGCGCTCGGACAGGAACAGGGCGGAGGGGTTCAGCACCTGCTGCAAGCCGTTGCCCGTCATCTCAAACACGCCGATTTCATCGGCCGGGCCGAAGCGGTTTTTCACGGCGCGCAGGATGCGGAATTGGTGGCCGCGCTCGCCTTCGAAATAGAGCACGGTATCGACCATGTGTTCAACCACGCGCGGGCCTGCGATCTGGCCGTCTTTGGTGACATGGCCGACGAGGATGACGGCGACACCGCGACGTTTGGCGAAGGTGACGAGTTCGTGGCACGCAGCGCGGACTTGGCTGACCGAACCGGGGGCTGAGTCGACGGTATCGAGCCACATGGTTTGGATCGAGTCGATGATGGCGAGGCCGGGGCGCTCGGTGTCCAACGTTGTCAGAATATCGCGCAGGTTGGTTTCTGCGCCGAGGGCGACGGGGGATTCGGTGAGGCCTAAGCGTTGCGCGCGCATTTGCACTTGGGCGGTGGCTTCCTCGCCCGAGATATACAGGCATTTGACGCCGTGGCGCGAGAAGGACGCGGCGGCTTGCAGCAGCAGGGTGGATTTGCCGATGCCGGGGTCGCCGCCGACGAGGATCGCCGAGGCGGGCACGAGGCCGCCACCCAGCACGCGGTCTAGCTCATCTATGCCCGACGAGGCGCGCGGCGGGGCTTCGCCGACAGTGGCAAGGTCGGTCAGGTGGATGGCGCGGCCTTTGCCGCCCAAGGCTTTTGGGCCTGCCGAGAGGGGGGCTTCCTCGACCAAAGTGTTCCAGCCGCCGCAACCTTCGCATTTGCCGATCCATTTGCGATGCGCGGCCCCGCAGGTGGTGCAGGTGAAATTGGGGGAGTTTTTGCTCATGGGGTTTCAATGCCCGGAAATCGCCGAGGCCTCAAGATGTTTCCGTTTTGTGCGAGATGAACAGCGAGGCGAGGATGCAGGCGGTGAACAGATAGAGGCCCCATGCGGTCTCAATCGTGACATAACCCGCGCCCTTGGCGATGACGATGTAAAGCGCGATCAGGAACACCTCGGCCATGGCGAGTTTGCCCAAGGCGTGCAGGGCGGGGAGGGTTTGGGGCGAGAGCAGGCCGAAATGGATCAGCGCGAGGCCGAGGGTTTTGGCGAAGGGGGCGAAGATTGCCAGCGCCGTGACCAGCAGGGCGAGTGCGGGGGCGGTGCCCCACAAAGATTGCAGGCCGGTTATGACGGATATTTCATCCATGCCGAAGATCGGCAGCAAGGCGGCGCGCAGCAGGGGGGCGAACCATGCGATCGGGAATAGGATCAGCAGGACAAGATTGGCGTATTTCACAGCAGCGCCAAGGTCAGCAGGATGGCGGCGAGGGGGAGCGAGAAGGCAAAACCGATCAGGCCGTAGCCCAAGGCGCCGACAATGCCGCCAAGCAGGAAGGTGCCGAGCAGCTGTAGCAGGATGCTGAGTTTGGCGCGGTCGGCTGAGATCGGGCTGTGGAAGGCGCGGCCGTAGACGGCGCGGCCCAGCTCAATCCCGACATCGGTGATCATACCGGTGGCATGGGTGGTGCGGATGCGGGCGTAGGAGATTTTGGTGATGGTGGCGTTTTGCAGGCCCATGATGAAGCACAACAGGCCAAGGCCAATCGGATGGGCGAGGCTATCGGGCAGTGGGCTTGCGCCCAACGCGGCGAGGGCTGCAAGCAGCGCGCCTTGCAGGCCAATGGGGAGGGAATATTGTCGGCTGGGTTTATGGGCGCGGCCCCAGTTGATCACGATGGCGCTGGTGGCGGCACCGCAGACAAACAGGCTGATCGCGAACAGGCTTTGGCCGACCAGCGCAAGATTTTGCAGCACGAGGTTATCGGCGAGGGCCGAGAGATAGCCGGTCATGTGTGAGGTATAGCTGCCGAGCAGGATAAAGCCCCCGGCATTGGCAGCGCCTGCGATGCCCGCGAGGATCAGCGCCAAAGCGCGGTCAGAGGCGGCGGCGCGGTGATGCGCTGCGATCAGCCGAACTCGGCGCAGGGCCATGGATTTTGGCCCGGTTGCGCGGTTTGGCTTTTCGGATTGGGGCTTCGGCGCGGGGGACATTGCGGCTCGGGGTTAAGGTCGGGGCAGTGTTACGCCGTGGCGCGCGCGGTGCAAGGGCGCTATTTGCCGGGCTTCGGCAAGGTGACCACATTGGCGTCGCGGTGATCTTCCAGATCGAAATCATAACCCAGAGTTGGCAGGATTTCTTTCAGATCGGCCTCCAGCCTTTTCAACTGTTTTTGTGCCTGCATTTCTTCGGCCTGCACATCGTCCATCCAGCGGCGGAGTTCGTCACAGGTGCGCCGCGCGATGGCCAGACGGTCGGTCAGGTGCTGCACTTCTTCCTGCCGCTGTTGCAGGAAGCTTTTGGCGCGGGCGACTTTGATGTCGGAATAGACTTGCGCCAGATCGCGGGTCTCAAGGCTCATTTGGGCTGCGAGTTGCAGCAGTTCGGGTTCAAGATGCTGGAAATCGGGGTGCTAGCGCAGATGCTCCATCCGGGTGCGCATTGATTCGAACTCGGCGGACAGGGCAAAGACCCCGGCGCGGTCGGCGGCATGGGCTTGGCGGTAGGCCTGCGCCACATCATCCATGCCGATGGCAAAGCTGCGGCGGCATTGCGCAGCGGGCGGGTAAAAGGTCATAAGGATCAGCAGTAGGGTCAGGCCGAGTTGCAGCCATATGCCCGCATTGGGCAGAGCCGTGCCGCCGAAGAACAAAGCGAATTGCGGTCAAGGCAGCAGGCCAAAGGCGGCGGCGAGGCTGGCCCCGATCAGCACCAAAGCCAGCACGACGATCAGGCCCTGCGCCTCAGTTTGCACCACGACGCGCGCCGCCTGCGCCGTCTCGCTCCAATTCACTGACATGATTACCCCACACATCCGCACAGCGGTTGGGTTTTGTCCCGCGCGCCTCTGGTCAATACCTTTCCGAATTATCGCAATTTTTGCAAACATTTTGCTTAAATCGCAGGTTGTTAGCGATCAAAGCTTCGGGCATAAGCATGGTTGTGTCTGGATCGGAAACAGTGTTGCAATCTGTGCGGGAAATCGGCGCAGCTCACGTAGAAAGTCCGGTATACGCGAGCGCTGCGATCACCAGTGCAGCGCAGAGAATCACCAACATATGCGCCCAGCGGGGATGCAGGCCCGATCGCCACGCTTCGCGCAGCCAATCTTGCAGTACATAGCCGTAGGTGAACAAAGTCATCGACCGGTTCATGCCGAGAAGGTCCGCGTCGGTGGGATGCCATGGCGCGAGCATCCAGAGCGTCAAAGCAATGCTGGTGATCACTTGCACCCAAGCCAGAATCCGATCATCCGAGCGCGCGTTCAGGCTGGCGATACCCGCGATGGCGATGGTGGCGGGCAGCAGGGTAATGGCAAGAGCGGGCAAGGGGTGCTCGACCAGTGCGATCAGCTGCGCGGCAAGGGTCAGCGGTTCGGTCATCTTACAGATTCGATGGGTCCGTCGGCGCGGCCATGTATGAATTGCTGAAGGTAGGGGTCGTCGGCTTGGTCCATGTCTGCCACCGGACCTGTCCAGCGGATCAGCCCATCATGCAGCATCGCCACGCGGTCGGCGATGGCGCGGACCGAGGACATGTCATGGGTGATCGTCATCGCGGTAGCACCCATTTCGGTGACAATCTCGCGGATCAGCGCGTTGATCACGCCGGACATGATCGGGTCCAGCCCGGTGGTGGGCTCATCAAAGAAAATGATCTCAGGTTCAGCGGCAATGGCGCGGGCGAGGCCGACGCGTTTTTGCATGCCGCCGGAGAGTTCGCCGGGGAACAGGTCAGCGGTTTCGGGTTTCAGGCCAACGCGGCGGAGTTTTTCGATGGCAATGGCGCGGGCTTGGTCTTTTGGCAGTTTGGTGGCCCCCCGCATCAGGCGGAAAGCGACGTTTTCCCAGACCCGTAGCGAGTCAAAGAGGGCACCGCCTTGGAACAACATACCAAAGCGGGCAAGGAAGGCATCGCGATTTGCCTCGCGCACATCGGCGCCGTCCAGCGTGATGCGGCCCGAGTCGGGGGTGACAAGGCCGAGGATCGACTTCAGCAGCACGGATTTTCCAGTGCCGGAACCGCCGATGACCACCATGCTTTGCCCGCGCGGGATGGTCAGATTGACCCCACGCAACACGTGGTTTTTGCCGAAGGATTTGGCGACGCGCGAAAGCTCTATCATGATCCGAACATCACCGAGGTCAGTACGAAGTTGGCGGCGAGGATCAGGATCGAGGCGGTGGCGACGGCGTTCTTGGTGGCCGAGCCCACGCCCTGCGCGCCGCGACCGGAGTTCATGCCGTAATAGCAGCCGATCAGGGTGGCGATGAAGCCGAAGACAGCACCCTTGATCAATGAGGAGACCACATCGGGGGTTTGCAGGAAATCGACGGTGTTCTTGATGTAGCTGGCGCGGTTGAAGCCCAACTGCTCGGTCGAGACCAGAAAGCCACCCATGATGCCGATGATGTCACCGACACCAACCAGCAGCGGCACGGTCAGAAAGCCTGCCAGCACGCGGGGAACGGTAAGGTATTTCATTGGGTTGGTGGACAGGGTGGTGAGGGCGTCGATCTGCTCGGTCACCTTCATCGTGGCAATCTCAGCCGCGATGGAGGAGGTGACACGGGCGGCGATCATCAGGCCCACCAGCACCGGGCCAAGTTCGCGCACCATGCCGATGGCGACGATTTGCGGCACCACGGCCTCGGCGGAAAAGCGTTGGCCGCCGGCGTAGATTTGCAGGGCAAGCGCGCCGCCGGTGAAGATCGCGGTCAGACCAACGACGGGCAGGGAAAGCCAGCCGACCTGCATCAGGGCTGTGAAAAATTCACGGCGGTAGAAGGGGGGGCGGACGATATGCCATAGGGTCAGGGCCGCGTAGATCGCGATGCGGCCGATTGCGGCAAGGGCGTTGAAGGTGGCGCGGCCTAGGCTTGCCAGTGCCGAGGCGGGCAGGGCTAGAACGCTCACGCGGTGCCCTCGTAATAGCGCCGGATGTAGCGCGGGCTGAGGCTGGTCAGGATTTCATAGCCAATGGTGCCAGCGATATCGGCAAGCTCATCAACCGATTGATTGGGGCCGATGATGTCGAGAGAGCGGGGGATTTGCTGCAGGTGGCTGATATCGACGGTGATCAGATCCATCGAAACCCGGCCAATCAGCGGGCAGGGCGTGTCGCCATCCCAGAGCACGGCATTGTTCGACAGCGTGCGTGGCAGACCGTCAGCATAGCCCGCCGAAAGTGTGGCCACCACCGAGGGCGCTTCGGCGACCCAAGCGCAGGAATAGCCGACGGCCTCGCCGGGAGCGACGTCGCGGGTCTGGATGATCGGCAGCGACAGGGTCACGGCGGGGCGGGCGGCCTCATAGGGGCGGCCGCCATACAGGCCGATGCCGGGGCGGGTCAGGTCGAAGTGGTATTTTGCACCCAAGAGGATGCCGCCTGTGGCCGCGAGGGAGCGTGGCACGCCGGTACCGTTGGTCATCGCGAGGAAGGTGGCGAGTTGGGTTTCATTCAGTCCATGGTCGGGATCATCGGCGCAGGCGAGATGCGACATCAACAGTTCCGGGCCAGCTTCGAGCACGAAGGGGGCAATCGCCTCCCATTCGGGTTCCTCCATGCCGAGGCGGTTCATCCCGGTATCCAGCTGCACGCCAAAGGCATGGCCGGGCAGCGATTCGAGATGGCGGGTGACTTGATCGAGGCTGTTGAGCATCGGCGTCAGGTCGAGATCGCCGATCATATCGGTGTCGCCGCCCATATGACCCGACAGGATGCAGATTTGCGGACCTGGGCCGAGGACTTGCCTTAGGGTGGCACCTTCTTCAGTGACGGCCACGAAAAAGCGGCGCGCACCGGCTTGGGCTAGGGCACGGGCGACCCGTGTGATGCCAAGCCCGTAGGCATCGGCTTTGACCACGGCAGCGGTCTGCACCCCCGAAGCGGAGGCTTTATCCAAGGCGCGCCAGTTGGCGGCGATGGCGTCGAGGTCGATGGAGAGGGTTGCTGTAGACATATCGTGGTTTTGACAGGGCCGCGCGCGGGGTCAAGGGGGAATTCGCGGGTGAGCGTGATAGGGGGGCGGCCTCGGGGGGCATCGAGCCCCCGCTCGACCGCTGCTGCCGCTGGGATTTTCTGGATAGCTGGCATCTGTAGAAGGTTTCGGAGCCTCCGGCGGGAGTATTTCAGAAAGAGCAACTTGGGAGGAAGGTGTGTTTGGGTCAGGTGCCGATGGCGCGGTCGAGATGGGTGTAGCCGCCGTCGACGAACAACCATTGCCCGGTGGTATGGGCGGAGCGGGGCGAGAGGGCGAAGACGGTGGTGGCGGCGATCTCGCGCGCCTCGGTCATGCGTTGGCCCAACGGAATGCGCGCGGTGATGCTGGCTTTTTGCGCGGCGGGGTCGGGGAAGCTTTGCAACCATGCCTCATACATCGGGGTCAGCACTTCGGCGGGGATCACCGCGTTCACGCGCACGCCCCAAGGGGCCAAGGCTGCGGCCCATTCGCGGGTCAGACCCAGTTGTGCGGCTTTGGCGGCGACATAGGCCGAGGTGCTGCCTTGACCTGTCACCGCCGTTTTGGAGGCGATGTTGACGATCGCCCCGCAGCTGGCCTTGAGGTCGGATTGCAGCAGATGGGCGAGGGTGTAGTAGTGCAACAGGTTTTGGTCGAGCGAGGCGCGGAAGGCCGCGGGTGGGGTGTCAAGATCAAGATTGTCGTTGGTGCCCGCGTTGTTCACCAAGCCGTAGATCTGGCCCCATTGGTTTTGCGCTTCAGCCACGGCGCGGCGACAATCTTCATCGCGAGAGAGGTCAGCTTGCAGCCAGCCAGATTTGGGGCTGAGGGCTTTGAGTTGGTTCAGGAAGGCTTCGGGCGGGGCACGTCGGGCGAAGATGACTGGGATGGCGCCTTCTTCGGCGAGGGTCTGGCTGATAGCGGCGCCGATGCCTGCCCCACCGCCGGTGACGATCACCACTTTGTCTTTGAGCCCCAGATCCATTGCTGCCTCGTTGACTGATGTGTTGCGACATGCTGACGGTTGCAAGCTGGCTTGCCAAGGGGCAACGCTGTTCGTTTGGGTTTTGGACTTGGTCAGGCTTGGGCAACAGGAAACTGCCTATGACACCGCAAGCCTGACCGCGTGGCGATAGCGAGCAGGGGCAGGGAGTGTTGCTGCGGCGAGATATGGCTGACGCGGCGGCGGCACTGGATGTGCGGGAACAAGGTCAGAGCGTTGTCCCCGCGCCTGTCGATGCACTGGGCGAAAACGCCTGTGCGGTGCGGGGTGCTGTGGAAGGCCGCGACGGGGAGCCGCGCCCCGGTTCTCGACCCGGGGGCGAGAAAGACCAAAACCGGATACTTCGGGGCCTTGGCCCGCGATGGCCGACCTTGGGGTGGCACGGCACCGCCGGGCGTGGTCTTTATCTATGTCCCGGGGCGGGGCGGGCAGCACGCCGAACGGATATTGCAGGGCTTCGGCGGCATCCTGCAGGTTGATGGCTATGCCGCCTACAAAGCCTGATCGCGCCCGACAGGACCGGTCCCGGCATCCAACGCGCCCATTGCTGGGTGCAGGCGCGCCGCAAGCTGATCGAGATCACCCGCACCGGGCCCGCGCCGATTGCAGAAGAAGGTGTGGCGCTCATCCGTGATCTCTATGCCATCGAGGCCGACATCCGCGGCAGCGACCCCGCCGCCAGACTGGCCATACGGGAGCAACGCTTTACGCCGATCCTCGCCCACATCGATGACTGGTTGATCCACCACTGCGCCCGCACCTCTGCGAAATCGTCCCTCGGCGAGGCGCTCACTTACATCGCCAAATACTGCGGCGGTCTTGGTCGCTTCTTGACAGATGGCCGCGTCGAGATTGACAACAACACCGTCGAACACACCATCCGCCCCATTGCCCTCAACCGGAAGAACGCCATCTTCGCGGGTCATGATGCCGGCGCCGAAAACTGGGCCGTCATCGCCTCGTTGATCGAGACCAGCAAAATGAACAACGTCGATCCTCACGCTTGGCTGGCGGCAAGGCGCATCGCCATCGTGCAGGGCCACAAACAGAGCCATTTCAAAGACCTGCTCCCGTGGAACTTCCCCGTCACGGTGTGATCGGGACACCGCTTACTGTTGGCCTATTTTGTCGGAGATGTTCCGGCGGGGTTGGCGGCATTGCGGGAGCTGTTTCACGAAGGTCGGCTCGTCATTGATCAATTGATGTTGGGGCATCGCCGGAAGGCGCGGTCTTGCTGACGCTGTTTTCGCTGTCGAGGGGGAAGCATCGCGCTCTGGGGCGGGCGCGGCGTTGATGGTGCTGCGCCCCGATACGGCGCTGCGGTTGCGCGAGGATGACAGCCAATTGGAGGTTGCGGGGGCGGCGCTAGTGCGGGCGGATGTCGGCATTGCGATGGGGCTGCGGGCAATGAGGTGGCATTGTCGTCCGCCGATGTGGCACGGCTGGCGCTGGCGCGGGTGATCAAGCAGAGCCTTGGCTTGGCGCTTGCTGCGCGATCCGATCCGGGTGGGGCGATCTTGAACCGGGGGCGGTCTCGGCCCCCATCGAGGGGGCGCTCGACCGCGCTGCCGGGGGATGGGGTGTTGAGCGGGGCGGATGGGGCTGGCCTGCGCCTCCGGCGGGGATATTTGCGCCAATGTGAATGGCAGGGGCTCGGCACTGTGTCAGGCTGTGCGGTGGGCTGGCGGCCCTAGAATCCCACGTCGTCGCCGGGGCCGGAGCCTTGCCATTGTTTGGCGAGGTTGCCAAAGCGGGTGAAGCGGCCCTCAAACGACAACTCGACATGGCCGATCGGGCCGTGACGTTGCTTGCCGATGATCACTTCAGCCTTGCCACGTACGCTTTCCATGGTGACCTGCCATTGCGCCATTTTTTCCAGCTCGTGATCGCCGGGCTTTTCGCGTTCTTTATAATATTCATCGCGGTAGACGAACATCACCACATCGGCGTCTTGCTCAATCGAGCCGGATTCGCGCAGATCGGACAGTTGCGGGCGCTTGTCTTCGCGGGATTCCACCTGACGGGAGAGCTGCGACAACGCGATCACCGGGATGTTGAGTTCTTTGGCGATAGCCTTCAGGCCTTGGGTGATTTCCGAGACTTCCTGCACCCGATTGTCGCCTTTGCCGGTGCCTTTCAGCAGCTGCAAATAGTCGATGATCAGCACATCTAGGCCATGCGTGCGTTTCAGGCGGCGGGCGCGGGCGGCGACTTGGCTGATCGGCAAAGCGGGGGTGTCGTCGATGTAGAGCGGGCAGGATTCCAAGGATTTCGCGGCTTCGACGAATTTACGGAATTCATGTTCTTGCATGTCGCCGCGGCGGATTTGCTCGGAGGGGACTTCGGAGGCTTCGGACAGGATACGGGCGGCGAGTTGCTCCGAACTCATCTCAAGGCTGAAGAAGCCGACGACGCCGCCCTCAACCGCGCCCTCGTGGCCGTCATGGGTGCGGCCGCGTTTGTAGGCTTTGGCGATGTTGAAGGCGATGTTGGTGGCGAGCGAGGTTTTGCCCATCGACGGGCGTCCTGCGAGGATCAGCAGGTCAGAGGCGTGCAGACCACCGAGTTTTTTATCGAGGTCAATCAGGCCGGTGGAAATCCCGGCCAGACCGCCGCCGCGCTGATAGGCGGCGTTGGCGACGTTGACGGCTTCGGTCACGGCTTTCAGGAAGGATTGGAAGCCACGCTCGGCGACACCTTGCTCGCCGAGTTTATAAAGCCGCTGCTCGGCCTCGATGATCTGGTCTTTCGGTTCGGAGTCGATTTCAACCTTGGCGGCTTTGGCGGTCAGATCGCGGCCCAAGGCCATCAGTTCACGGCGCACGGCGAGATCGTAGATCATTTGGGCATAATCGCGGGCGGCGTAGGAGGAAATCGCCGCACCTGCGAGGCGGACGAGGTAGGACGGACCGCCGAGTTCTTTCAGGCCTTCGTCGTCCTCGAAATAGATTTTCAGGGTGACGGGGGACACCAGCGCGTTTTTCTGGATGCGGGCAGCGCTGCGTTCAAAGATGCGCTGATGCACCGGGTCAAAGAAATGCTCGGGCTTCACGAGGGAAGCAATGCGGTCATAGACATCGTTATTTGTCAGGATCGCGCCCAGCAGTTGCTGCTCGGCCTCGATGTTATGCGGCAGCGCCTCGGTTTCCGGGGCGGCGGCAAGGGCGGGTGGCATCGGGCGGAGGGTGGCAAGTTCGTTCATAGGCTGCCTCGTGTTCTGACCCAGACGTACCGGGCAAGGGGGCGTTATTGCCCCAAATTGGCCCGCCGCGATAGCAGGCATATCTCTGTAGATAAGTCAGCGTTGAGTCGTGGCCATCAGCGGGATGCTACCACATCTTGCGGGGGATGGGGGTGCAATCCACCAAGAACCGCAGCTTTGGGCGGAGTTATTCACAATACGCCCACAGAGTCGCCCCCGGAAAATCTGGGCGCTATTTTGCGGTGCGGGCGGCTTGCCAAGCGCGGGGATCGTGCAGGAAGCTCTCGACTTCTGCCAAGGTCTTGGCGTCGAAACTGCCTTGAGCGCGGGCTTCAGTGAGCACGTCCCACCAAGTGCAGAGGTGGTGCAGGGCTACGCCGTGATCGGCGAGGCGCTGGGTGGTTTCCGGAAAAATGCCGTAGTAGAAAATCACCGCCGTATGGGCGCAGGTGGCACCGGTTTCGCGGATGGCATCGACGAAGGACAGCTTAGAGCCGCCGTCTGTGGTCAGATCTTCCACCAGCAGCACGCGCTGGCCCTCGGTCATCACCCCTTCGATGCGGGCGTTGCGACCGTAGCCTTTGGGCTTTTTGCGGACATAGGTCATCGGCAGGGCAAGGCGTTCGGCGACCCAAGCGCCGAATGGGATGCCTGCGGTTTCACCGCCTGCGATGTTGTCGAAGGCCTCAAAGCCTGCGTCGCGCATCACGGTGACGGTCAGGAAATCCATCAAGGTGGCGCGGATGCGAGGGTAAGAGATCAGCTTGCGACAATCGATATAGGTCGGGCTGGGCAGACCGCTCGCCAGAGTGAACGGGGTTTCGGCGTTGAAATGCACCGCTTTGATTTCCAGCAATGCGCGGGCGGTGAGGCGGGCGATTTCGGACGCAGGGGGGAAGCTGGTCGGGATCATGGCGGTTCCTTTATGTGCTTTCATCTTGGCGAAAATACTCCCCGCTGAGCGTTCTGCGGCGGCAGCGGGAGCCTCCGGCGGGAGTATTTAGACCAATGTGAAATTGGGCAGACTTCAGGCCTCGACGTGCCAATGCACGGGGAATCCGGGGTTGAAGACGGTGACGGGGCCAGCTTCGGTGAGGATTTTCTCGGGGAAGCTTTGCGGCTGTTCATGTTTGACGAGGGTAAGTTTCGTCTCATTGACGGGTAGGTGGTAGAAGGCGGGGCCGTTGAGGCTTGCGAAGGATTCGAGGTGGTGCAGGGCGGATTCTTCCTCGAACACATGCGCCAGCAGCGGCATGGTGTTGGTGGCGGTGAAGCAGCCCGCGCAGCCGCAGGCGTGTTCTTTCAGCGCATCGACATGGGGGGCGCTATCGGTGCCCAAGAGGAAGCGGGCTTCACCCGAGGTGGCGGCTGCGCGCAAGGCGAGGCGGTGTTTTTCGCGTTTGGCAACGGGCAGGCAGTAGTAATGCGGTTTGATGCCGCCTGCGAGGATGTGGTTGCGGTTGATGATCAGGTGATGCGTGGTGATGGTGGCGGCCAGATCTTCGCCTCCGCTGCGTGCGTAAGCGACGCCTTCTTCGGTGGTGATATGCTCCATCACCACGCGCAGGCCGGGGATGCGGCGGCGCAGGGGATCGAGGATGGTGTCGATGAACACAGCCTCGCGGTCGAAGATATCGACGGAGGGGTCGGTGACTTCGCCGTGTAGGCACAAGGGCAGGCCAATCTCAGCCATTTTCTCTAACACGGCTTGGACTTTGCTGAAATCAGCCACGCCGGAATGTGAATTGGTGGTGGCCCCGGCGGGATAGAGTTTGACGGCTTTCACCAGGCCCGAAGCAGCGGCGGCGGCCACATCGGCGGGATCGGTCGATTCGGTGAGATACAGCGTCATCAGGGGTCGGAACTGCGAACCCGTCGGAAGCGCCGCCATGATCCGCGCGCGGTAGGCCTGTGCTTGCGCGCCCGTCACAACCGGCGGCACCAGATTGGGCATGATCAAAGCGCGGGCGAAATGCCGCGCGGTTTCGGGCAGCACGCCTTTCAGCATCGCGCCATCGCGCAGATGCAGGTGCCAGTCATCGGGGCGGCGGAGGGTGAGGCTTTGTGTCATGGCGACTCAGATAGCCTAGGCCTCAGTGATTCTCTAGGGGGTGCGCTTCTTGGCGGCGAGTGGCGCAGGATTGCGACATTCGGCCGAGGTTCGTTCGGTGCTATGCCGCATGCGCATGGAGGCACTGCGCAAATGCCCTTGCTGCGGCGCAGCATAGGGCTACATGCTTAGTCAACCTGTTCAGGAGAACACGATGAAGCTGATGACTCCGTTTGATTTCATGGCCCCGGCGCTGGAGGCGAGCCAGATCATGGCGGAATCGCAGATGGTGATCGGGATGCGGCTGGCGGGCATGGCGGGGCTCTGGCCCATGGCCAAATCTGAAACCGACCGGATGCTGGCCGAAAAGCTGTCGGCTGGAATGGATTCGGCGCATGCCGCGTTGCGCACGGGCATGGCGGGCGGTAACCTCTCAGACATGGCGATGGCGGCGATGAAGCCGGTGCGGGCAAAAACCCGCGCCAATGCTAAGCGGTTGCAGCGCAATGTGACGGGCGGATAAGGCCAAATCCGCGAAGGGAGATGTCGATGCGGTTAGCATGGTTGGGATTTTTGGCGGCTCTGACGGCTTCGCCTGCAGCGGCGCAAGATGTCGATTGTGCCAATGCGGAAGTGCAAATGGAGCTGACCTTTTGCGCTGAACAAGACTGGCTGGCCGCTGATGCTGATCTGAACGCCGCTTATGGCGTTGCGCGCAAACTGATGCAGTCGATCGATGCAGACCTTGAAGCCTCGCAGCGCGGGGCGGCGGATTATCTGCGCGATGGGCAGCGGGCTTGGGTGACATTCCGCGATGCCACCTGTGCCGCTGAGGGCTACACCATGCACGGCGGTTCGGCGGAGCCGATGGTAATCTATGTCTGCCGCGCGCGTCTGACCGAACAACGCACCGCTGATCTTGAGGCGATGGCTGAGGAATACTGAGCGCCCGTTTGCTGCACGTCTGTCTCGTCGCGCTTAAGCCTCAGTCCCCGACATCCTTTCCGTCAGTTTTGCCAGACGCCGTGCGAAACTGGGCGCGCGCAGGCGGTGCGTGACTGAGCGGCAGACCATGATCGCCAGTTTGGTGCGTCCTACGCTTTCAGTTTTCGCTAGGATAGCGCGCAGATACGGCGAGTAGTGTCGCCGCGCCCGCCACAGAACCGCGAAGCTTTGCACGGTCAGGGTGCCTGCCATCGCCTGATCAACCAAGGCGGGCAGAATGCCGCTTCCGATCAGTGCGGGTTCCAGCGTATCGCCCATGTGCCGCGCCGACAGTCGGGTGATATAGGGTGCGCGGAACAGGCTGGCGTGCATCGCCTCGGCGGCAATGGTGGGGTCGTGGATCACCACGGCTGTTCCCGCACCTTCCAACATGTCGGGCGCATAGCCATAGCGCGAGGTGAAATCGAGCCTGCGGGCGGCAAGATCGCGCCGGTCCCAGCGCGACTGCGCCGGTTCCAGTGTGGCACGCGGGTTCAGCGCCAGCACTTGCGCGCCGGGTGCCGTCACCGCAAAGGCGCAGGCGGCATAGCCTGCCATGCCCGCGCCGTAGAACAGCACCTGATCGAAATCTTCAAAAAACGCGTCATCGACCTGACGGTCAAAGAAGCCATAGACCGCCGGATCGCGAAACCAAGTGTCGCCATCCGAGATGATCGTCAGCACTGACCAGCCATGCGCGCGCGCCAGAGCATCGGCCAAGGGCATCTGATCTGGGCGGGCCAATACGGCGTCAATCGTCTCAAAGCTGACCAGCAGGGTGGTGCCTTCATCGGCGAAATAGGCCCAATGCGCATCGCCCACACTGTGAAAATAGCCCGACTCCTCGGTCGCCTTTTCCATCCGCTGCTCCCATGCGTCGCGGTCGGGCAGGGTGTCGGTGGGCTGTGGCAATTCGGCAATTTCGGCAAAATCGGTCATTTTACATCCAGTCGAACGCTTTACAGGGGAACATAAGGCATTTGAACATAATCTTCCTAATGGTGCATTAGGTCAAGTAAAGATCAAGCCAAGTTAGCATAGGCTTCGTGAACACTGAGTTAAGACTGTTTCACTGCGGCACGCTTCATGACGGCTTGTGCGTGCAGCAGAACGTGGTGCGCTCGTTCTGGTTGCAAAACCTGCGATGGCGGTGTCATTAGGAGGCGGCCAAACAGCGCCCGCCACGGCTCTTGCTGCATCAAGGCAGCGAAACGCGACTGCCGCCAAAGCAGGGCTTGGCGATGCAGCGGGCCGAGGACTCGGTCGGCCAAAAGCTCGGCCCGCAACGGGGCAGTGTTCAGATTCAGGATCGAGCGGTCTTCAACTGCACTGAAATTGCGCTCAACCCAATAGCTCATGTCAAACCCCGAGGCGTCGCGGTTGGCGCGTCCGCGGTCGGCCTTGACCAGATAGTTCTGCATCGACCCCAGCGCGTAATGGTTCAACTGCACCAGATGGTAGTTGTCGCGTGTGTAGTCCGAGAAGATCCGCGCCTGCGGAAAGTCTGCGGGCAGCGGGCGGCCCGAGCCGTCAAACCAGCGGGCCTGACCTGTGCGGGCCGGGTCGGGGCTGCGCGGGCGATGCACGCCGAGTTTGCGATAGGTGCCGTCATTGCGAAACAGGGTTTTGAACAACTGCGCGCGCCATGGCCATGCAAAGCTGGCGGGGGCGGCATGGGTGAAGGTTTCGGTGATTGGCTGATCGGTGATCTCGATCACCCCCGCATTGCCAAACATCCGCCATGTCAGCGGAATGGCAGTGGCCTCGGGCAGGGCGGCCAGTAGCGCCGACAGGCTGCGGTCGCCAACATGGATATTCACAAACTCATCAATGTCGCAAAACAGCAGCCAATCGGATTTTGCAACCAGCGGATGTTTGTCCGCCGCCTTCAGCATCGCCCATTGCGGGCCTTCGGCGTGGGGGCCGTCATTGCGGATATGAGTGAGCCAGCCCATGGCTGAGAGACGGTCGAGCATCACATCGGTGCCATCGGCGCAATCATTGGAATAGACGAGAAAATCCGTAAAGCCGCAGACGCGGTGATGCGCCAGCCATTCGATCAGGAACGCGCCTTCGTTTTTCACTCCAAGCAGGGCGGTGGCGCGCATTCTGATCCTTTGGGGCAGCGGGGAGGCAGGTGCCTCCGGCTAACCGCAATGCCAATGCATTGCGGTCTGGATATTTGAGCGCAGAGGATGACCAAAGGAAAGGGGCAACTTGACGCTCGTGCGTGGCGGCGGCAAGCATGGCGCAGATTTGGGGGGATTTCGATGCTGTCACACCTGCGGATATTTGAGCCGCATCCGGGAATATTGGCGTTTTACGATGGCCGGGTGGCGGGGCAGCGCTTTGCGGACGCGCCGAACTGGGTGGACGATGGCGCGTTGTCACTGGGCATCGCCTCTTACGCGTTGATCGCGGGGGCGCAGGCGATTGTCTATGACAGCCATGTCTCGGTGCCGCATGGGCGGTTTATCCGGCAGGCCTTGGCTGATCGCGAGGTGACGGATATCCGGGTGGTGCTGTCGCATTACCATCTGGATCATGTCGCGGGCACCGAAGCATTTGCGGATTGTCAGGTGATTGCCAATGCCCGCACTCTGGCACATCTGACGGAGAGGAAGGCGGCGATCGAGGCGGGCACCGATCATGGCCTGCCCGCAATCAATCCGCTGATCCTGCCGGATCTGGTGTTTGAGGGGCGGATGACGCTTGATCTGGGTGGCGAGCGGGTGGAGTTGATCGAGGTCAATATCCACTCGGATGATGCGACGGTGCTTTGGTTGCCAGAGCGGCGGATATTGTTCGCAGGCGATACGGTCGAGGATTGCGTGACCTATGTTGGCGCGCCCGAGGATTTCGACATTCACCTTGCCGATTTGGCCCGGTTGCAGGCACTTGGTGCAGACTGGGTGCTGCCCAATCATGGCGCGGCGGAGGTGATCGCGGCAGGCGGCTATGGGCCGGGGCTACTGGCGGCCACGTCGGATTATATCCGGCATCTGCAGAACGATGATCCGCGCCCGATGGCGGAGATCATCGCCCCTTGGCTCCACAATGGCACGCTGCGCTACTTTGAACCCTATGAGGTGGTGCACGACCAAAACCGTGCGCGGGTCCGGGCGATGGCCAAGGCTTGATCTGGGGAACCAAAGCCGCCACGCGGCGTTACCGCAAGTAAGACTGCCAATGCCGTGCTAAACGAGGCAGGTGCGACAGTTGGCACAGGAGAGCGATCTGGGAGGACTGCTAGCAGATAACACGTTGAAACCCTGCCAATTTGGCCTGTGGTTTAGCCGCTGTTATCGCATATCACCGCCCATCCTGTGCTTTGATGCCACAGCGGCGACCCGGTTCGGAATCAGTTTTGAGCCTTGGCCGCCACGCGATTTTGAAAGGACGACCGATGAGAAGAATGCTTGGAACCACCACGGCGCTGTCGATGGCGATGTTCAACGTACAGCCTTGGCCCTTGATGGCGCAAACGCTGACCGACAGCGGCGCTGTGGTGGCGGTGGATGGCACGGTTTTGTGCGAACCGACCGCAGATGCGGCTTGCGATCCTGCGGCATTTGTCGATCAAGCCAATGCGATCGCGGCGCGGATTGCGGAAGATGCGGCCAAAGCTGCGGCAGCGGCTCAGGCCGAAGCTGAAGCTGCCGCCGCTGCGCAGGCCGAGGCAGACGCTGCCGCGAAAGCCCAAGCAGACGCCGCCGCAAAGGCCGAGGCCGACGCGAAAGCCACTGCCGACGCAGAAGCTGCTGCGCAGGCCGATGCTGACGCAAAAGCGCAAGCTGATGCAGAGGCTGCGGCTCAGGCCGATGCGGCCGCACAGGCTGACGCCGATGCAAAGGCTGCCGCTGATGCCGCCGCACAAGCCGAGGCTGATGCGAAAGCCGCTGCCGATGCGGACGCTGCGGCGCAGACTGATGCTGATGCGAAAGCTGCCGCTGATGCTGCCGCACAAGCCGAGGCTGAAGCGAAAGCCGCCGTCGACGCGGACGCTGCGGCTCAGACTGATGCGGATGCGAAAGCCGCTGTTGACGCTGCCGCCGCCGAAGCAGACGCGAAAGCTGCAGCCGATGCAGAAGCCGCAGCACAAGCTGATGCCGATGCCAAAGCCGCTGCTGATGCCGCTGTGGCTGCCCAGACCGAGGCTGATGCGAAAGCCGCCACCGATGCGGATGCAGCCGCTCAAGCTGACGTAGATGCAAAAGCTGCCACGGATGCAGATCCTTCCGTGGCGGCGGATGCCGCTGCAAAGGCCGAATTGAAAGCCAAAATAAAAGCCAAAGTGAAAGCCAAGAAGGCGAAAGAAAAAGCTGACGCTGAAGCGGCTGCCGAAACCGCCCCGGCGGATCAAGCAACTGAAGCGGCACCCGCTGATGACCCCAACGCCGTGCCGATGGATACGACGACCGAAGCAGCGCCTGCTGACCCAGCGACCGACGAAGCGGCACCTGCGGATGCCACCACCGAAGCCACTCCGGCCGAGGGTGCGGACCCTGCTGCAGTTGATGCAACCGCAACGGATGCGCCCGTCTTGCTTCCTGCCACTGTGACCGATCCGGCAACCGGGGAAACCCTTGTGGTTGATCCCGCCACTGGTGCCGCACTGACCGAAGAAGAAGCCGCAGCCCAAGCCGCCGCACAGGAAAAATCCCTCGCCGAAGCGCAAAAGGAAATCGCGGTTGAGGCGGACGGCAGCGTGGTTGATCCCTCGGCTGGCCTGAAAACCTCGCCACCGGTGATGAACCCTGACACGCCTCCCGTTGACGTGCCGGTTGCGTCTGAAGCAGAGGTGCAGACCCTGACCAACCTCTTGGCGCAGCCAGAAGGCATTGATCCGGCCACGTTGGGGGCCGCTGCGGCTTTGGCAACGGCTACACCTGCCGTGGAGGGTGAAAAGCCCGCCGATCAGGCGCCTTCAGCAGATGCGGTCGCGACCGTGACCGAAATGCTGACCAATGACAGCGTGCGCTCCTCGACGCAGGAATTTGCGGCGGCCCCAGTGATGTTGGGCAGCGACAAGAAGAAAAAGAGCGGCCTGTCGGATCTGGAAAAAGTCGGTCTGGTGGCGTTGGGCGCTTTGGTGGTTGGCGCGATCATCAAGGACAACAACAAGGATCGCCGTGGGCGTGAAGGCTCGCAAGTGGTCTCGAATACCGGTGACCGCGTTGTCGTGCTGAAGCCCGATGGCACCTATCAGGTCTACAAAGACGATGATGCCGTGCTGCGTCAGCCGGGCTCGAACGTGCGGACCGAGACCTACCGCGATGGCTCGACCCGCTCTATCGTCGAGCGCGCTGACGGCACCCAGATCGTGACGATCCGCGATGCCTCGGGCCGGGTGCTGCGCCGTGCGCAATATGACGAGCGCGGTCGCGAATTGGTGCTGATCGACGATCTTGAGCCGGAACAAGTGGTGATCGTGCGCGATCTGCCGAAGCCGCGCGAAAATCGGGTGGTGATCTCGACGTCGGACAATGACTATGCGCTGAAGGCGGCGCTGGCGGCGAAGGATATCGAGAAGATCGGGCGCACCTTCAGCCTGCGTCAGATCCGTGAGATCCCGCAGGTGCGTTGGCTGGCCGCGACGATTGATGTTGATAACGTCAACTTCGAGTCGGGATCTTCGGCGATCACGGAGGATGAAGCCTCGGATCTGGCGGATCTCGGCAGCCTGATGCAGGAAATGCTGGATAAAAACCCCGGCGAGATTTTTCTGATCGAAGGCCATACCGATGCGACGGGCAAGGCTGCGATGAACCTTGCTTTGTCTGATCGTCGTGCAGAATCGGTGGCGCTGGCCCTGAGCGAGTATTTCGACATCCCGCCGGAAAACATGGTCATCCAAGGTTACGGTGAGACGGAACTTCGGATCGACACGCAGAGCGATGAAAAGCGCAACCGTCGCGTGGCGGTGCGGATCATCACGCCGCTGCTGAAGGTCGGCAAGTAAGCATCAAATGGTGCGGAAGGCCCCGGGGGAAACCTCGGGGCCTTTTTCGTTTTGGCGGTGGTGGTGCTGCGGAGTTTGCGGCAAGTTGGCGGAAAAGGAGCCCCAGCATGAGCCATGATCTGATCCCCGAAGCCGCCCTCGCTTGGGTGCGTGCGGGCAAAGCTGCCGCCTTGGCGACGGTGGTGGAAACCTGGGGCTCGGCGCCGCGCCGGGCGGGCAGTCAGATGGCGGTGTCAGCGTTGGGTGAGATGGCGGGCTCGGTCTCGGGCGGCTGTGTCGAGGGTGCGGTGGTGCTGGAAGCGATGGAGGCGATTGCTGCCGGGGTGCCGCGACTGCTGAGCTACGGCGTGGCGGATGAGACTGCGTTCTCGGCAGGGCTGGCCTGTGGCGGGACGATCCGGGTGCTGGTGGAGCCTGTCGCGCCGATGTTGGGTCTGCTGGAAGAGGTGGTGGCGGCACGGGCGGCGCGGCGGGCGGTGGGCTATGTGGTGGATTTGGGGGATTGGAGCCGCGGGCTGGTTGAACTGGGGCAGGATGAAGCCGTGGATGCGCGGTTGCGGGCTGATAAGGCAGGGGTGGAAGACGCGCGGTTCATTCTGCCGTGCAACCCGCCGCTGCGGCTGATCGTGGTGGGGGCGGTGCATGTGGCCCAAGCTCTGGTCGCGATGGCGCGGTCGGCGGGGTATGATCCGATCTTGGTCGACCCGCGTGAGAGTTTCGCGGCTGCGGCACGGTTTCCGGGCGAGGTGATTCTGGATGCCTGGCCGGATGAGGCGCTGCAGGGGTTGGGGCTGGACGCGCGGACGGCGGTGGTGACGCTGACCCATGATCCGAAGCTGGACGATCCGGCGATCATGGTGGCGTTGCGGTCGGGGTGTTTTTATCTGGGGTGTTTGGGATCGAGAAAGACTCATGCGGCGCGGGTGGAAAGGTTGATCGCGGCGGGGTTTTCGGAAAGCGAGATTGGGCGGATACATGCCCCGGTGGGGCTGGCGATTGGGGCGCAGGGGCCGGGGGAGATTGCGGTGTCTATTCTGGCTGAGGTGACGGCGGTTTTGCGGGGGGTATAGGGTGGTCCCAACTCGGGACCATATTTTATTGGTTTTTAATCAAATGGTTATAGGTCTCGATTAAGAAATTATTAACCTTTGGCGGCTCAGGCGCTGCGGCGGAAGGTGGCGGGGGCGACCTTGAGGTGTTTTTTGAAAATCCGCCCGAAAGCCGCCTCAGAGCCATAGCCGACGGATTCTGCGATCTTGATGATCGGGTCATTGGTGGTGCGCAACTGATCGGCTGCGATTTGCATTCGCCAATAGGCGAAATATGCCATCGGGGTCATCCCCATCAGCTTGAGAAAGCGCGCGGCAAACGAGGTGCGCGACAGGCCCGCCAAATTTGCCAAACTCTGCACCGTCCAGTTGGTCGCCGGGGCTTTGTGCAGGCTGTGCAGTACGCGGGCGATTTTGGCATCGCGGAAAGCGGACAGAATCGGCTGCTCGGCCTCGGTGGTGTTGAGATAGGTCCGCAGGGCCTGGGCAAAAATGATTTCGGACATTTTGAAAGCAATCAAATCGCCGCCCAGCTGGTTCTTCCCGGCCTCGGTGCCGATCAGGCGCAGGGTGCTTTCCATCCAACTGCCAGAGGACTCGCCGTAGTTGCGGATGTGAAGACAGCTGGGCAGGGCGTCGATCAACGGGTGCGCGATATCGCGGGCAAAGGAAAAGTGCCCGCAGACCAGTTGGGTTTCGTGATTGGTGCCGACTTCACCGATCACCAGAGCGCCGCTGCCATCAAAGCCCGAGTCGGCCACCACCTGCTCGACAAGGATCGCCGTATCCTCGGTACTGGGATCACAAAATAAGACATGGCTGGCCCCTTTGGTGATGATCAGCAAATCGCCCTGTTCCAGCAAAATCGGCTCGGCTTGGGCGGCGATGCGCACAAAGCAGCGGCCCTTATGGGCAAAGTGGAACCGCGCGACATCGGCGTAGGCCGGCACTTTGATGCTCCACGGGGAAGTGAACGAGGTGCGAAAATACAGCGTTCCGCGCAGCTTCAGGCGGGACAGAATATCACTGAGCAGATCCATGCGGGCCTCCGATTTTCGGCAATTTACCATAACGCCGCAGGATAGCTAGATTATTGTACGATAGATCATAAAATGCGGAGTATGGATCATTAATCGTGCAAATAACTTATCGTATGACTGTGGTGTGGCGGCGTTTGAGCCAACACGGATATGAACAAGGAGACTGCACATGTTTATCAAGAACGCGCTGTTGGCGCTTGGCATTGTCACTCTACAGAGCAGCATCGCTGCGGCGCAGACCCCGGCTGATCTGAACGATCTGGAAATCGCGCATGTGGCCTATACCGCCGACAGCATCGACATTCGCTACGCGCATCTTGCGCTGGCGATTTCCAGCAACCCCGAGATCCAGCAATTCGCCGAAACCATGATCCGCGACCATACGGCGGTGAATGATCAGGCATTGGCGCTGCTGGCCAAGCTGAACGCGCAGCCGCAGGACAATTTCCTCAGCCAGAGCCTGCAAAGCGGGGCCGAGGCGAAGATCACCGAAATGGCGGCGTTGCGCGGGGCTGATTTTGACAAAAGCTATGCCGAGAATGAGCTGGGCTACCACAAGGCGGTGATTGATCTGGTGGCGAATTCCTTCATCCCGAACATCGAAAATGCCGATGTGAAGGCACTGTTCGAGGCCGGGCTTGGCATCTTCAAAGAGCATGAAGCCCATGCAGAGATGATGGTGAAAGGTCTGAAGTGATGCACACCCTCAGCAGACGCGCGGCGTTGTCTTATTCTGCGGCAGCGCTTGCTGTCACGGGGGCCGCTCCGCTGTTCGGCCATGTGAAACCAGATGGCACCACAGAGCATCATGTCAGCATCAAGGATATGAAGTTTGACCCGCCGACGGTGGAGCTGAAGGTGGGCGACAGTGTGTCCTGGAAGAACCTCGATTTGGTCAACCATACCGCGACTTCGGCCAAGGCTGGCTGGAGTACCGGGGTGCTGAAGAAGGGGGATGCCGAGTCGCTGGTGATCACGGCCGAGATGGCGGGGGCGTATGTGTGCAAATACCATCCGCAGATGAAGGGCATGTTGGTGATTGTCAGCTAGGCCCGCTGGCGTCGGTTTGTCGACACAGCAAGCGGGGTGCGCCGGTGTGGTGCGCCCCGCGAGGGTTTTGGTCAGCGCGCCGGGTCGCTCTAGCGATCATTCATGCCTTTGCCCTCAAGGATGCGGGGCGTGTGTTTGGTGATCCGCGCCATTTTGGTGGCGGAGGTCTTTGGTTGGTTGAAATGCAAGAGATAGCCGCGCCTGCGCCCCGGCGTCAGCGCATCGAAGGCCAGCGCCAGATCGGGGTTGTCGTCGAGGGCGGTGATCAGTTCTTCGGGGTAGGGCAGATCATCCTTGGCGAAGGTGACTTTCGCGCCGGATTTCTCTAGCGCGATGGCGGCCTCGGTATAGGCGGTCAGCGTCGCGGTGGCGGCGGTGATTTGCGCCAGAGCAGTGAATTTCACCATCCGCACGGCACGCGAGTTTTCGCCGGGGGGCATGAGGATACCTGCGGGGTCGGGCAGCAAGACGCCTTTGAAATATCCCAGCACGCAGGCGTCTTTGAAGCCCCAGAGGGTGGCGACATTGCCGCCTTCAAAGCAATAACACGGGCCGCGCCATTTGAAGATTTCGGTCAGGTCGCAGTTGAGCAGGATGGCGCGCAGCGCGCGTAACTCGGCTTGCCAGATTGGGGCGTCTTCGAAGAAGGCCTCTGTTTTGGGGTCGGGGTGGGTCATCGCCTGCGCCTTTGCATCGGATCGCATAGGGGTAGCGCAGGCGATGTTGTCTGTCTATCGGCGCGTCAGGCGAGGGTGGTTTGCAGCGCATTCAGGATGCTGGTCCAGCCGCGCGCGTGTCCGTCTCGGCTGTCCTCGGACTTGAAGCGCAGTTGCGTCAGGGTGACAAAAGTGCCGCCGTCTTGCGGGGTGAAGTCGATGCTGATGGTGCTGCCCTCGGCGGCGTGCGGCGATTCCCAGGTGAAGCCGAGGCGGCTGTGCGGGGTGATTTCCAGATAGGTGCCACCGTGCGGGATTTCGCGGTCTTCGACCTTCATGGTGATGGCATAGCGGCCACCAATGCGGGGGTCGGTTTCGGCATGGGCAACGCTGACACCTTCACCGGAGGTCATGAATTTCAGCAGCATTTTGGGGTCGAGCCATGCTGCGAACACACGCTCGGGCGGGGCTGCGATCAGGCGGGATACGGTGAGGGAAAGTTCAGTCATCGGTCTGCTCCTTGGTGAGTAGGTCATCGAGTTTTTCGAGGCGCAGCGCCCAGATCGAGCGTAGAGCGGCGAACCATTGGTCGATGAGGACCAGCGGTTGCATCTGCACCTCGATCAGATGCTCGCGCCACAGGGTGCGGCGGGAAACGAGTCCGGCTTGCTCCAGTACTTTGATGTGTTTGGAGACGGCGTTGAGGCTGATGTCAAAGCGCGCGGCGATTTCGGTGACGCGGGTGGGGCCAGCTTGGGCGAGCAGGGTCAGGATGCCGCGGCGGGTCGGATCGCTGGCGGCTTTGAGGATTTCGGTGAGCGGGTCTTCGGCGGGGGTTTGTTGTTCAACCATATGGATGAATTAGATCATTGCGGGGTATCAGTCAACCAAAAAGTAGAATGATGCGACTTGCACATGAAAAAGGGGGCCAGTGGCCCCCAAATTCCGCATGTTTGGTGGGACGCCTTATTTCGGCGTCACCATCATCACCATTTGACGGCCTTCAAGGCGCGGCATCGATTCGATTTTACCGGCCTCACCGACATCGGCGGCGACTCGGTGCAGCAGTTCCAGGCCAAGCTCTTGGTGCGCCATTTCCCGACCACGGAAGCGCAGGGTGACTTTCACCTTGTCGCCTTCTTCGAGGAATTTCAGCACCGAACGCATCTTCACGTCATAGTCATGCGTGTCGGTGCCGGGGCGGAATTTGATCTCTTTGATCTCGATAATGTGCTGTTTCTTGCGGGCTTCGGCCTCACGTTTCTGCTGTTCATACTTGAACTTGCCGAAATCCATGATTTTGCACACCGGAGGCTCGGCATTCGGCGAGATTTCCACCAGATCGAGCCCGGCTTCCTCGGCCATCTGCATCGCGCGTGCGGGGGTGACGACGCCGACATTTTCCCCATCTGCGCCAATCAGGCGAATCTCGGGCGACCGGATGCGATCGTTGATGCGCGGGCCGGTTTCGCGTTGCGGCGGGGCATTGTGAGGTCTGCGGGCTATGGTGGTGGTCCTTTGAATGGTTATTAGCTGGCGCAAGATAGTCGTGTGACGCCCAAGCTTCAACCTGAAAAGCCGCATGATTTGCGCTTGGTTTGGCTGCAGGGGGCAGCGGGTGCTGCGTAGGTCTTTCCTTTTGCTGCCGATTCTGTCATAGCCGGGGTAACCGAAGGGTACTCGGTATTGGGAGAATGAACATGAACAAGAACGTCCTTATCGGCATCGTGCTGATCGCTTTGGCGGGTGCTGGCTATTACCAGTTCAGCTATAAGCCTGCTCAGGAAGCGGCAGCGACGGCTGCGGCTGATGCCAAAGCGGCTGAAGAAGCGGCTGCTAAGGCAGCTGAAGAAGCGGCTGCGGCGACCAAAAAGGCCGCTGATGACGCGGCTGCTGCGGCTGCAACTGCTCCGGCCGCAACCGAAACCGCTCCGGCGACCACGGAAACGGCACCGGCTGCAACCGCTCCGGCTGCAACCGACGCAGCGGCGGCTCTGGATCCGGCAAACTTTGACGCGGCGAAGGTCAATGCTTTGATTGACGCTTCGGCACTGGACGCTGCGCTGAAAACCACGCTGAAGGCTGGCGTTGATGCAGCTGCTGCTGATCCGACCAAAGTGGCTGAGGCTCTGGCTGCTGTGAAAACCGCACTGGGCATGTAATTTTGCCTAAGGGCGAAGATTGGGCCGCGCCGGGGAAACCTGGCGCGGCTTTTTTCATTGCAATCGGTGTTCGGTGTCTATCAGTTTCAGATTGGGCCACTGCCACAGCACCAGATTGCGCGCGTTTTGCGGGCCGCCTTTGGCGAAAGACGGCGCGATCAGGCCGTGATAGCCCGCGCTGATCAGGGCTTCGGTCAGGTCTTGCGCTGTCGAGCTGCCATGCTGGATCATCTGCAAGCGCCAGTCATCGGCGGCAAGATCGGCGGCGGCGATGCCATGGGCCGCCAGATGCGCCGGGTTCAGACTGTCGAAGATCTGCACAAGATCGGCGTCGTAGCTGACCAAAGTGACCGGCTCAAACGGGCGGCCGATTTGGTTGGCCTCGGCCACAGCGCCCATCACCGTCATCGCAGTATAAAGGGCGGCGCGACCTTTGGCGTTGAAGCGGCCGCCGTGGCGTTTTGCGCCTTCACCTGACAAGGGATCGCGCGCCCAGATCGGGTTGAGGGCGCGGTAGAGCGGGCCTTGATAGATGGTGGAGGGATCAGGCAAAGCCGCCCGCATCCACGGCGTCGATATACTCCATCACCGCTTCAGCTTTGCCGTCCTGCACCAGCCGCGCTGGGGTCAGGCCGCCAAAGCCGGGCAGCGGTTCCGAGCGGAACCAGGCATAGGCCACCAGCCCCGAGCCAAAACGTGGCGTCAGGCGGTTGATGATTTCCACCATCTCGCGCAACCGGGTCTGGGTTTTCGCCGAAGCCAGACGATCTTTCCGCGCAATCGCGTCGCGGCCAAGGCCAGCGGTGCGGGCGATTTCATCTTGGGTGGTCAACCATTCTTCGGCCAGCAGCCGGGGCTGGAACAGGGAATGATCGGCAAAGGCGAGGATGTTCATGGCGATCTCCATACGGATTGACTGATATATATGTCAATCGGCGTGGAAAGTCAAAGGGTGCGGGCTCTTGGGCTTTCATCTTGGCCGAAATATCCCCGCCGGAGGCATCCTCCATGAGCCAAAGGAGCCTCCGGCGGGGATATTTAGACCAAGATGAAACGGCTTGAGGTCAGATCCCGTCGCCAACGAAGGCTTTTTCGACCACGAATTGCTTCGGGTCAGAGTTTGCGCCTTCATGCAGCCCGAAGCCTTCGAGGATGGCTTTGACATCGACGTTGAACGCAAGGCTGCCGCAGACCATGGCGCGGTCTTCTTCCGGGTTCATTTGCGGCAGGCCGAGGTCGGCAAAGACTTTGCCGGAGGCGAGGTTATCGGTGACGCGGCCCATGTGGTGGAACGGCTCGCGGGTGGTGGTGGGGTAGTAGAGCAGCTTGCCCGCAACCAACTCGCCGATCAGCGGGTCTTCGGCGAGGCTTTCGACGAGGGCTTGGCCGTAGGCCAGTTCGGCGACCTCGCGGCAGGTGTGCATCATGATGACTTGGTCGTATTTCTCATAGGTTTCCGGTTCGCGCAGAAGGCTTGCAAAGGGGGCAAAGCCAGTGCCGGTGGACAGAAGCCAGAGGCGTTTGCCGGGCAACAGCGCGTCATGCACGAGCGTGCCGACGGGCTTCGGGCGCAGGATGATCTCATCGCCGACTTGGATGTGCTGGAGTTTGGAGGTCAGTGGGCCTTCGGGGACCTTGATCGAGTAGAATTCCAATTCCTCATCCCACGCCGGGGAGGCGATGGAATAGGCGCGCAGCAGCGGCTTGCCAGTGTCGCCCATCAGGCCGATCATCACAAACTCGCCCGAGCGAAAGCGCAGGGTTTTCGGGCGGCTGACGCGGAAGGAAAACAACCGATCGGTCCAATGCTTCACCGCTGTGACGGTTTGCGCATCGGGCAGGTGTGGTTTGGCGACTGCGACGGTTGCTTCGGCGGAGGAGGACATGCGGGTTCTCTCGGTTATTTCGTTCGTATACATACAAATATTTCAGGCCTGCGTAAACAAAAACCTGCATGGGTCGGCATTATTGTAGAACCGATACCGGGGGCGGGGGAATTGGACTTAAGCGCGCAGGCGCGATTGATAGTCGTGCGCCTTCCAGTTGGCGCGGGACTTCCACTGCGCTTCGGGCTGGCGGGCGGCCATCTCGTCAGGGATTTCCACATCGTCAAAGCCGGTGCGCCGTGCCATCGGGTATTGATCGGCGATCACCGGACCCATGGCGCGCAGGTGGCCCTTGTAACCAAGCGCGCGCAGGCGGTGGCCGATGGTGAAAGCGCGACCATCGCTGAACGCCGGGAAGGCGATGCGGATCAGGGTCAGATCGGCCAAGTAGGGCAACAAAGCCTCGGGCGCGTCGGTGTGCAGCAGGTCCACCGTGCCTTGGTGGCTGGCGATGTCGGCCAAGGCCACGGCGGAGACTTCGGGGGCGGGCGAAAAACCCTGATCGGTGACGAGGACGCTCATGCGGCGGTATCCTTTCTGATCGGCACGGCTTTGCCATTGATAAAATGGATGCCGCATTCGGTTTTGCCCTGACCGCGCCAGCGGCCTGAACGGGGGTCTTCGCCGGGGGCGACTTTGCTGGTGCAAGGTGCGCAGCCGATGCTGGGGTAGCCTTGGGCGACCAGCGGGTGGCGCGGCAGGCGGTTGTTGACGATGTATTCTTCCAGATCGTCGCGGCCCCAATGGGCGAGGGGATTGACCTTGATGCGGGTGTCGCCCTCGGCTTCAAAGAACTCCACCGCTTGCCGGGTCGAGCCTTGGAAGCGTTTGCGCCCGGTGATCCATCCGTCAAACGGCGTGAGGGCGCGTTCCAAGGGTTCGACCTTGCGCACGCCGCAGCAGGCGTCGGTGTTGAACTGGTGCAGCGTGTTGTCGGGGTCTTCAAACGCCACACGGGGCTGGGCGGCGCGGATGGTGCGCACGTCGCAAAGGTGGAGTTTCTCGGCCAGCTCGCGCTGGTAGTCGAGGGTTTCCTGAAACAACATCCGGGTGTCGATGAACAGCACCGGGGTTTCCGGGGCGATCACCGAGACGAGGTGCAGCAGTACCACCGATTCCGCGCCGAACGATGACACAAGTGCGACTTGCCCCAGATCATCATCCTTCAGTGCGTGTTCCAACACCGAAGTCGCGGCATGGTGTTTGTAGCGGGCGTTCAGCGCTGTGACACGCTCGGCGACCGAGCCTGCGGGGAAATCACGCGGCATCACGACCGCCTTCAACGTCATAGAGCGCTGATTTGAACGGGGCGAAGCCGACGCGACGGTAGGTTTGCAGGAAGGTTTCCGAGGCATCCTCGCGGATTTCAAGGTAGGCGCGGATGATACGCTCGATGGCGGGGACGATTTCGTCATAGGCGAAACCGGGGCCGGTTTTCTCGCCAATGCTGGCGGTCTCGGTGCCGTCACCACCCAGAGTGATCTGGTAGTTTTCGACGCCCGCACGGTCCAGCCCCAAGATGCCGATATGGCCGACATGGTGGTGGCCGCAGGCGTTGATGCAGCCGGAGATTTTGATCTTCAGCGGGCCGACGTCATGCTCCAGCTTCAACTCCTCAAACCGCAGCGCGATTTCTTGCGCGACCGGGATCGAGCGCGCAGTGGCAAGGGCGCAATAATCCATGCCGGGGCAGGCAATGATATCGCTGATCAGGCCAATATTGGCAGTTCCGAGCCCCGCGTGGACAAGGGCGGCATGCACCGCTGGCAGGTCGGATTTATGCACATGCGGCAGGATGACGTTCTGCTCATGGCTGATGCGCAGGTCGTTGTGGCCGTATTTCTCGGCAAGGTCGGCCATGACGCGCATCTGAACGCTGGTGGCATCGCCGGGGGTTTCGCCGTGGGCTTTCACCGAAATGGTGACGATCGCGTATTGGTCGTTACGGTGTTGCGCGAGGTTGGTATCGACCCAAGCGCGGAACGACGGATCGGCTTTGTAGAAGGCGTCATAGCCATCGGTGGGCGCATTGCGGAAGGCCGGGGGGGCGAAGGCGGCGCGGATGTCATCGAGCAGGACTTGGTCGGCACCGCCAAATTGCAGGCGGGTTTCCAGGAAGCGTTCTTCGATCATCCGGGAAATCTCTTCCCGGCCAGTCTCATGCACGGTGATCTTAATGCGGGCTTTGTATTTGTTATCGCGGCGGCCCAGCACGTTGTAGACCGACAGCACGGCCTCGACATAGGGCAGCAGGTCGGCGACGGGCAGGAAATCGCGCACGGTGAAGGCGATCATCGGAGTGCGGCCAAGACCGCCGCCGACCATGACTTCAAAGCCGGGCTCGCCAGCGGCATTGCGGACCATGCGCAGGCCAATGTCATGGGCTTTGGTGACGGCGCGGTCGTTCGGGCTGCCGGTGATGGCGATCTTGAACTTGCGCGGCAGGAATTGGAATTCCGGGTGGTCGGTGGACCACTGGCGGAGCAATTCGGCGTAGGGGCGGGGGTCTTCGATCTCATCCGCGGCGGCACCCGCAAAATGGTCGGCGGTGACGTTGCGCACGCAGTTGCCAGAGGTCTGGATCGCGTGCATTTCGACATCGGCCAGGGCGCTAAGGATCGCGGGCACGTCGGGCAGTTTCGGCCAGTTGAACTGGATGTTCTGCCGGGTGGTGAAATGACCGTAGCCTTTGTCCCATGTATCAGCGATCAGCGCGAGTTGGCGCATTTGATTGGGATTGAGCGTGCCATAGGGGATGGCGACGCGCAGCATGTAGGCGTGCAGTTGCAGATAAAGCCCGTTCATCAGGCGCAGTGGTCGGAATTCATCCTCTGTCAGGCTGCCATCCAGACGGCGGGTCACTTGATCAGAAAACTGCGCGACGCGGGCGCGGACGAAGGATTCGTCGAAGTCGGAATAGTTATACATGGTACAGATCCACTTGCTTGCCGTGGGCATAGTTGGAGGGGCCACGGGTGCGGAAAGCCTCGCGGAAATGCACAGGCTCGGGGCCGTTTGGGCCAGCCTTGGCATCGGCCAAATACGCGCCGACGATCACATTCCGTTGGGCGGCCCCAAACAGCAGGCGGATTTGCGCGTGGGCTTCGTCCTCGATCAACTCGGCCTCATGATGCTGGCGCGACCAACGGTCATCGGCGGTGAGATAGACCACGTCGCCTTCCCGCAGATCATTGGCGGTGACGACTTTCGGGATAAACTGGCGGCTCATGCTTGTGTCCCTTTGGGAGTGGTCGGTGTGGCGGTGTCGGTCGCCGCGAGGCGGTAGTGGATCGCGCGACGTCCTGCAAGAGCAGTTGGGCAGGTCGTGGCGTGATCGCGTTGTTTTACCCATCCAATATAGGATATTTTCCCCTGTTTTCGCCAGTCCCCCTTGCGGATAAGGAAGAATGTTCCGATACTCGGGCGGAATGGAATGAATTTCCGCAAAGCAAGGTGTCTGGCGAATGGCGGCCCAGTTGGATGAGTTGGATCGGAAAATTCTTGCAGAGTTGCAAGAGGATGCCGAGCAGTCGTTGGATGAAATCGCCCGCAAGGTGGGCAGCTCAAAGACCCCGGTGTGGAACCGTATCCGGCGGATGCGTGAGCAGGGGGTGATCCTGAAACAGACGGCCCTGCTGGATGCCGAAAGCTTGGGGTTGGAGGCGTGTTTCTTCGTACTGATCCGCACCTCGGAACATGAAGCCGACTGGCAGCGCAAGTTTTTGCAGGTTTTGCGAAGCCGCCCCGAGGTGCTGGAGGCGCACCGTTTGGCGGGCGATATCGACTATATCCTGAAGGTGCGAGTGAAGAACGCGCGGGCCTATGACACGTTTTATCAGGCGCTGATTTCGGAAGTGAAGATTTATAACGTGACAGCACTTTTGAGCATGGAAGAAATCAAGGCGACAACGGTGTTGCCGCTATAGCCAAGGCGAAATTCAAAAAAGTCGAATTTCACGGGGCGTTTTGCGCCTTTCCGCCCGTTGTGATGACAGGGCCATCTGATCCTCTACGCCGCCCCGGACTTGATCCGGGGCCTCACCTTATCCCTGAAGCGCAGATGCCCCGGATCAAGTCCGGGGCGGGGTGGGATATGCGGGGGGCGGGTCAATGGGCAGCACTAATCTGCCTGCACCATCAGCTTGGTCAGCCCATGGAAGTGGTAGACATCGCCGTAAACCGGGGCCTCGACCAACCGCAGTTTCGGCAGGCGTTGGAACAGAATCGGCAAAGCGATTTGCAACTCCAGCCGGGCCAGCGGCGCGCCGACGCAGAAATGCAGGCCTGCGCCGAAGCTGACATGCGGCCTGACAGGGCGATTGGGTTGGAACTGGCCGGGTTTTTCCCAGAGGCCGGGGTCGCGGTTGGCTGCCGCCAGCAAAAGCGCCACCTGGTCGCCGCGATGGAACGTATGGCCCATCACCTCGATATCTTCATAGGCCCAGCGGGTGAACATATGCAGCGCGGGATCGAAGCGCAGGATTTCCTCGATGCAGGTGTCTGCATTGGCTGCAGTGACGGTGTTGCCGGTTTGCAGCAGGGTTTTCACGCCATTGCCGATGGTGTGGACGGTGGCCTCGTGGCCTGCGTTCAACAGCAGGATGCAGGTGGTGATCAGCTCATCTGTGGTCAGTTTCTCACCGGCTTCCTCGGCGGCGATCAGTGACGTAATCAGATCGTCGCGCGGGTCTTGGCGGCGGGCTTCGACATAGCCTCGCATGAAGGCGACGAAGGCCTCGGTTGCGGCAATCGCGCGGTCTTCGCGGGCGCGGTCACGGCCTGCCATATACATGCCGACCATCGCGTTGGACCATTTCAGCAGATCGTCTGACATGGATTCCGGCACACCCAGCAGGCGAGCGATGATGATAACCGGCAGTTTTTGGCCGAAATGTGCCAGCAGATCGAATGGGCCTTTCGGGAAGGCATCGATCAGCTGATGGGTGAGGGTTTCAATCTCGGGCTGCAAAGCTGCGATACGGCGCGAGGTGAAGGCGCGCAACACGAGGCCCCGCAGGCGGGTGTGGCGGGGCGGTTCCAGTTCCAGCATCGAATGGGCTTCGACCGCGTAGAACGGCTTCAGGTGATCGGGGATTTTCGGGGCAAGTTCAACTGGTGCCTCGCGGCCAAAGCGACGGTCGCGGAAGATCGCACTGCAGGCTGCGGCATTGCCGGTGCAGGCCATGTCGTATTCGGCCCAGTGGAAGAACGGGCCTGCCGCGCGGGCTTGTTCGTAGAACGGATAGGGGTTTTGCACGAAAGCGGGGTCAAGCGGCGATTGGTGTAGGGTTTTTATGCCAGCCATTTTCAAACCCTCCGTCCCAGCGGAATGATACCTTGGGCGATCAGCACGCCGATGGCGACAAGGCAAGCGGCGGCGGCTTGGCCCCAATCCCAGCGCCCGCCCAAGAGGAACAGGATGATCATGACGTAGAACGGGGCCGCGTTGATATGCAGACCGGACAGGCCGATGCCGAGTTTCTCCACCGACATAATCCACATCAGCTGGCTGATCCCAAGTGATCCGACCGAAAAGGCCAGCAGCGCAAGTGTTTCTTTCCAGCCCCAAGCGCTGAAATCGGGCGGCGGGGTGCCAAAGGCGACGCCCAAAGCCGCGACAGTGGACACCGCGATGGCTGCACCGGAAATCGTCAGCGCGGTGCGGCCGATCGGCGAGAGGCCGGGGAAGGCGGTGACGGTCAGGCGGGAGCCCAAGGTGAAAGACAGCACCGAGCAGAAGCACAAAAGCGCGCCCAAACCCATGGACATGCCACCCGCTTTGAAATCCAGCGCCATCATCCCCCCAGCCAGCGACAGCAACAGACCCAGCACCAGCGCGAAGCTCAGTTTGCGGCCATCCAGCACAACCTCCAGCGCGATGCCGACCATCGGCAGGGTGGCCGAGATCACGGCCGCTGTGACAGCGCCACCACGGGCTTGGCCCTGGATCAATAACCATGCGCCAAGCCCGATCAGGCTGCCGACGGCGATGCCTTTCAGCCAGTTGGCGCGCCGGAATGCCCCCGGCCCCTCCATCAGCGCCCAGACCGGTAAAAGGGCCAGGGCAGCGAGCGCCATCCGCAATGCGCTCAACTGATCAGCAGGCAGCAGCGGGATGATGAAATCGGCGGCAGGCAGGCCTGCGGCCCAGATCAGCATCGAAGCCATGCAGATCAGGTTTGCGCCCAGCAGGCTGGGGACAGGGGTGGCGGGGATGTTGGCTTGTGCGCTCATAGCATGGGTCTAACAGGGCGCGCCCGTCCGGGCTGATCCGTCCGCGACGCGCGCAGGTCAAGCTGCGGCGAGGGCGGCGACAATCGCGCCGAAATCAGCGGCTTTCAGACTGGCCCCGCCAACCAAAGCGCCATCGACATCCGGCACCGCGAAGATTTCGGCTGCATTGGAGGGCTTGACCGAGCCGCCGTAGAGCAAGCGAGTTTTCGCGGCCTCTGCACCGATATGCGCGGTCAGGCGCGCGCGCAGGAAGGCGTGAACCTCGGCGATTTGTGCTAAAGTGGGGGTGCGGCCGGTGCCGATGGCCCAAACGGGCTCGTAAGCCAGCACGAGGTTTGCGGAGGTGGCGGTTGCCGGCACCGAACCATCCAGTTGCGCGCCGATCACCGCAAGGGTGTCGCCCGCATCCCGCTGCGCTTCGGTCTCGCCCAGACACACCACAGCGATCAGACCTGCCGCGATGGCGGCCTCAGTTTTCGCCAACACCAAAGCATCGCTTTCGCCATGATCTGCGCGGCGCTCGGAATGGCCCAAGATCACATGACTTGCGCCCGCATCGGCCAGCATCACGGCAGAAATATCGCCGGTATGGGCTCCCGAGGCTTTCGGATGGCAATCCTGACCACCGACCTGCAGCGCCGATCCAGCAGCCAAAGCCGCCATCTGAGAAAGCAGCGTCGTGGGCGGGCAAAGCAGCATCTCACAGGCGGGCGCGGGATGTGCGGCCAGAAGGGCAGCGACCTCGGCCAAAGCCGCCCGGTTGCCATTCATTTTCCAATTGCCTGCGGCCAGCTTCTTCATCGCATCCCCCCAATGTTCGCCAAAGGGTTAGCGAAGCGCAGCGCCAAGGGAAAGCCCTTGCATTTGCTCTTTTGAAAATACTCATTCTGATCGCAACCCAGCGGCCAAAGCCAGCCCGAACCCTGTATCCCGCGCCCACCGCGCGTAAGCGCTCAAGGGTCTTGCGGCGGCAGCCGCGCGATCAGATCACGGGGATCAGGCCGAGTGCTGTCAGCAGAACAACCGCAACGGATCAGGCGTCTTTGAACTTGATACTTTCGCCGCAGCCACAAGCTTCAGCCACGTTGGGATTGTTGAACTTGAAGCCCGCTTGCAGCAGATCCATCTCGTAATCAATCTCGGTGCCGAACAGGAACATCTGCGCCATCGGCGCGATCAGTACCCTAGCTCCGTCTTGCTCGACCACTTCGTCCATCGGATTGGCTTCCGCCACATAATCCATAGTGTATTCCATGCCCGCGCAGCCCCCCTTCTTGATGCCGATGCGCAGGCCTTGCGAGCCTTGCTTTGCCATCAGCCGCGCAATTTGCTTGGCGGCGATCGGGGTCAGGGTGACGGCGGCTTTGCCGGGGATGCCAAACATGGGGGTGGTCCTTTACGCTCTAGCGCCAAAGATAAGATCGCCGGGGTCATCCGACAAGGCCATAGCGTGGCGTTACATGAAGCCTAATTCCAGTCGCGCCTCGTCTGACATCATCTCCATCCCCCAAGGCGGATCAAAGGTCATGCCAACCTTGACCTCTTTCACCCCGGCGACGGGTTCGACTGCATCTTGCACCCAACCCGGCATCTCGCCCGCCACCGGGCAGCCGGGTGCGGTCAGAGTCATCAGGATTTCAACCGCGTTTTCCGGGCTGATTTCAATGGTATAGACCAGACCCAGATCATAGATATTCACCGGAATTTCCGGGTCATAGACCGTGCGGCAAGCCTCTACGATCTGCTCATAGAGCGCGTGTTCGGTCGAGGAGGGGCGGATCAGGGGGGCACCCTCGATCTGGTCTTGCAGCTGGGTCATCACATTCTCACGCGGTTAGTTGAGTAATTATATAGGGAATGAGCAGCAAAGGTCCAGTGCGGCGAAGCGGTTTTCGAACTTGCGGGTTTGCGTGTCAAATCTTGCGCCAGATCTTGCGTCAAATCCTAGGCTCAACCGAGACCTAAAGTAGCCGGCGCGCCAACCCGGCGCGCCGGATCGCCCATGTCAGCAGGATCGAGCCCGCAACCGCCAGCAGATAGATCGCAGGCCGGGGCAGCGCGCTGTAGCGAAACAGCACCGCGCAAAACGCGACGTGGATGAAGTAAATCCCCGAGGCATAATCCCCCAAGCGGCGGTCGGCCACCAGGGTGGAGCCTTTCAGCGCCAGCAACATCAGCGCCGGGGCCGCAAGGCCAAGTGCGAGCAGCGTATCATGCCCGACGCCCTTTGGGGCAAACCGCGCCAGAGCCAGCGATTCGACCAGCACCAGCGCCACGCCGATGCCCGCAGCCAGTTGCAGCCAACCGACGCGCAGGCGGGCCGCGATGCCCTCGCGCCGGATCAAGAACCCCACCAGCATGAAGGGCAAACACAGCAGCAAAGGATTGCGATTGGCCAGCAGCGGATCAGAAAAGATCAGCTTGTTGGGCGCGATCAGATTCCAAGCGATGCCATAGGTGACGGCAATGCCGGCAAAGAAAGTCAGGGCGGCCAACCAAGCCAGCACCCGACTTGACCATGCCGCAACCCCCACGATCAGCGCCGCCGCCATCACCATTCCGGCCAGATACCACAGATGCCAATAGCCAAACAGCGCGCTGCGCAGGTTTTGCAGTGGCGAATGGGCCAGAAGCATCGGCCAATAGATCGGCAGATACAGCAGCATCCACAACGCATAAAGCTGGCCCGCGCGCCGGACATAGGCCCAGCCGCGCGCCCGCTCGACCGCAGCTTGCAGGAAATAGCCGTTGAACAGCAGAAAGATCGGCACGCCCAGCCGGAACAACCCGTCTCCGGTCAAAAGAATCGCCGTTCGTCCCAGCGGGGCGAACGGGTTGGCGTGAATGCCGACGACCATGAAAGCCAGAGCAAGCTTCAACGCATCAATGGCGCGACTGCGGTCCGCGCTGGACATCAGGGGATCTGGCCTTACTGAGAGTTAAACTGAGAACGTGGCGTTATGTTTAGAACGGGATTTCGTCGTCAATATCCGAGCGCCCACCACCCGAACCACTGCCAGAACCACCGCCCGAGGACGAGCCGCCGCCATAGCCGCCGCCGCTCGATCCACCCCGGCTGTAACCGCCGCCAGAAGCACCACCACCCGAGCCGCCGCCCTGATCTTCATAGCGGCCGCGATCATCGTCGCCGCCACCGCCCGAACCGCCGCCATCACGACCGCCAAGCAGGGTCAACTCGCCCCGGAACTGCCGCAGCACGATTTCGGTGGTATATCGGTCTGCGCCGGATTGGTCCTGCCATTTGCGGGTCTCCAACTGGCCTTCGATGTAAACCGTCGAGCCTTTTTTGAGATATTGTTCGGCAATTTTGCCGAGATTCTCATTGAAAATCGCGACCGAATGCCATTCGGTGCGCTCTTTACGCTCGCCGCTTTGCTTGTCGCGCCAAGTCTCCGAGGTGGCGATGCGCAGGTTCACCACTTTGCCGCCGTTCGGGAAGTTGCGCACTTCCGGGTCGCGGCCCAGATTTCCGACGATGATCACCTTGTTGACCGAGCCTGCCATCTTAGTCTCCCTGATTCCGTACATCCCCGCCAGCATCGCGACAGGTGGTTAATAATTTCTATAGACTGCCCCATCTGGCCCCGCAACCGGGCAGCGGCGGCGCGGATGGCAAGGTTTTGCCGAAGTGGTCCGGCTGGGTCTGATCACGGCGCTGGAACTTGGTGCAAACTTTGGTATAGTGCCGCCAGTTTTGGTCTGGGTTGAAGACAGGGTCTCCATGCGATTTTCGCCGATGGTGTTGACGATCATGATGGCCGCAGGGCTGGCACTGACTGCCCCTATGATGGCGCAGGCGGAGGCGTTGAAGCTGGGCGGCAAGAAAAACCGCGCTTCGATGCTGAAATCGCAGATGGCGCTACTGGATGGGCGGTTGGCTGTCGAATATGAGGGCTCGGACCGGCTGAAGCCGAATTATAACAAGGCGGATGCGGGCGGCTCGGATGCGCCGGTGCGACGCTTTGCTGGCAAGTATAAGGGTGAGTATCTGGAGGTCGCCAAGGCCGCCGCCCGCAAGCATGGCGTGCCGGAGGATGTGTTCTTGCGGCTGGTGCAGCAGGAAAGCGGCTGGAACACCGGGGCTGTTTCGATCAAGGGCGCCACTGGCCTCGCGCAGCTGATGCCGGGGACGGCGGATCGGTTGGGGGTGGATATCAACGATCCGGGTGAGAACCTTGAGGGCGGCGCACGGTATCTGCGGATGATGTATGATCGCTTCGGGACCTGGAAGCTGGCTTTGGCCGCTTATAATGCCGGGCCGATGGCGGTAGAAAAGCACGGCGGGGTGCCGCCGTATGATGAGACCCAGAATTACGTTTTGGCGATTTTGGGCTAAGGGTTTTACAGGTCGTCCACGCGTGGACAGGGCTTTGATTTATATAAAATCAATGGGTTATACCTGCCCCGTTCATGTTTCATTAACATTTTAGCGCGGCTTTACATCGGCTGCCTGCATCGTTACACCGCGCGTTTTGCTGAAACGCGGGGGCTGCTATGACGCTGTTTTGTGGGATCGACTTTGGCACCTCGAACTCGACGGTATCGCTGGCGGATACTGACCGGGCTTGGCTGATCGCTTTGGAAGATCAGGCGGTGACTTTGCCCTCGGCGGTGTTTTGGGAGCAGGATGGCGGTGCGCCCGAATTTGGCCGCGCGGCGATTGCGGCTTACCTTCGCGGTGATGAGGGGCGGCTGATGCGGGGGCTGAAAAGCACGCTCGGCTCGGGGATGATTGACGAGCGCACGGCAGTTGGGTCGCGCGCGGTGTCGTTCCGTGAAGTTCTGACGCGGTTTATGCGGCATATGGTCGAGGTTCTTCGGGTCCATGCGCCGGGCGCGGACCGGGTGGTGCTGGGGCGTCCGGTGCATTTTGTCGATGGTGATACCGCGGGCGATGCCAAGGCGCAGACTGCGCTGGAGGAAATCGCGCGGGGCTTGGGCTTTCGGGAAGTGTCGTTTCAATATGAGCCGATTGCGGCGGCGTTGCAGTATGAGCAGGGCATTGCGCGCGAAGAACTTGTGCTGATCGTCGATATAGGCGGCGGTACGTCGGACTTTTCCATCGTGCGGGTATCGCCGGAGCGGGCGCGGGCGGCGGATCGGGCTGGGGACATTCTTGCCAATGACGGTATTCGCGTCGGCGGAACCGATTTTGACCGCTTTCTCAGCCTTGCCGAAGTGATGCCGCACTTGGGCTATAAGGCCACGACCAAGCACGGCAAGGGGTTGATGCCGAACCATTATTTCCTCGATCTGGCGACGTGGCACCGCATCAACATGCTGTATACGCAGCGCTGTCTGGCGGATTTGAAGGCGTTTCGGCGCGAGATTGATCGGCCGGAATTGCTGGATCGGTTGATGAAGGTGATCGCAGAACGCCAAGGCCATGCGGTGGCGATGGCGGTGGAGGCGGCGAAAATCGCGCTGTCGGATCAAGAGGTTGTGCGGTTGCAGATTTCTGCGCTGACCGGGGGGCCGAACCCGATGCTGCGGCGTGAGGGCTTTGAGGCGGCGGTTTTGCCGCTGGTGGAGCGGATTTCCGAGCGGTTGGGGGCGGTGCTGGCGCAGGCCGGTGTTGGCGTCGGCGATATTGGCACGGTGTTTATGACCGGGGGATCGTCTGGTTTGCCGATTTTGCGGGCTTGCGTGCAGGCGGCGCTGCCGGGGGTTGCGATTGCTACCGGGGATATGCTTGGTTCGGTCGGGACGGGGCTGGCGCTGGATGCGCGGCGGAAGTTTTCCTAAATGGGGTGAAGCATGATCGCGGCGATTGAAGCGTTTTTGCCGGAAGCGGTGGCGTGGCGGCGCGATTTTCATGCGCATCCTGAGTTGAGTTTTGCCGAACATCGCACGGCGGCGCGGGTGGCGGAGTTACTGCGCGGCTTTGGTTGCGATGTGGTTGAGGCGGGCGTTGGCGGCACTGGGGTTGTGGCGGTGATCAACGGGCGGGCTTCGGGGCGGCGGATTGGGCTGCGGGCGGATATGGATGCTTTGCCGATTTTGGAAGCCTCGGGGGTGGCATTTGCCAGCACTGTGCCGGGGGTGATGCACGCGTGTGGCCACGATGGGCATACGGCGATGCTGCTGGCGGCGGCGAAATATCTGGCAGCGTCGCGGGATTTCTCGGGGCAAGCGGTGTTGATTTTTCAACCGGGTGAGGAAGCAGGCGGCGGGGCTAAAGCGATGATTGCCGATGGCTTGCTGGAGCGTTATCCCATTGATGAGATTTACGCTTTGCACAATATGCCGGGGCTGGCTTTGGGAGCCTATGCCAGCCGCTCGGGGCCGATTATGGCGGCGGCGGATATGTTTGAGATTGTGATTTCGGGGCGGGGTGGCCATGCGGCGCAACCTCATTTGGCTTTGGATCCGGTGATGATTGCGGGGCACGTGCTGGTGGCGCTGCAGACGGTGGTTTCGCGCAATGTCGATCCGTTGAAGCCTGCGGTGTTGTCGGTCTCCACGGTGGCGAGTGAGGGGGCGGGGGCTTGTGTTGTGCCGGGGCGGGTGGTGCTGACCGGGACGGTGCGCAGCTTTGAAGTGGCGGTGCAGGATCTGCTGGAGGATCGGTTGCGCGCGGTGGTGACGGGGATTGCGCTCGCGCATGGCGGGGTGGCCTCGGTCGAGTATCTGCGCGATGCGCCTGCGACGGTGAATGATGCGGCTTGTGCGAAATATGCTTTGGCGGTGGCGCGGGGGATTTCGGACACGGTGGAGGCGGATGTTGCGCCGATGATGGTGTCGGAGGATTTCTCGGAGTTTCTCAACCTTGTGCCGGGGGCGTTCATGTTTGTCGGCAATGGCGCGGGGCCTTTGCTGCATCATCCGGGTTATGCGTTCAACGATGCGGGCCTGCCTTATGGGACGGCGTGGCTTGCGGGGATGGTCGAAGCGCGCGGCTGAGGGGTTGCGGCGCGGGCGGGATTGGCTCAGGCTGCACGCAAAAGGAGAGCCATTATGCCCGTGAAGAACCGATTTGCCGAGATGCTGCCCGAGATCGCCGGATGGCGGCAGGATTTCCATGAGAACCCCGAGTTGCTTTTTGAGGTGCATCGGACGGCGGGCCGAGTGGCGGAGTTGTGCCGCGAATTTGGCTGCGATGAGGTGACCGAGGGCATTGGGCGCACGGGCGTTGTGGTTGTTATCAAAGGCAAAACTGATACTGCGGGGCGGGTGATTGGCTTGCGGGCGGATATGGACGCTTTGCCGATCATTGAGCAGACCGGGGTGGCTTATGCCTCAAAAGTGCCGGGGAAGATGCATGCTTGCGGGCATGACGGCCATACCTCGATGCTGCTGGGGGCGGCAAAATATCTGGCGGAGACGCGGAATTTTGACGGCACGGCGGTGTTGATTTTTCAGCCGGCGGAAGAAGGCGGCGGCGGTGGGCGTGAGATGTGTGCCGAGGGCATGATGGACCGTTGGGGCATCCAAGAGGTTTACGGCATGCACAATATGCCGGGGATTCCGGTCGGGCATTTTGCGATCCGGCCGGGGGCGATGATGGCGGCGGCGGATCAGTTTGAAATCACGGTGACGGGCAAGGGTGGTCATGCCGCGAAGCCGCACGACTGCATTGATACCACGGTGGTCGCCGCACATATCATCGTGGCTTTGCAGACGATAGCCTCGCGCGGGGTGGACCCGTTGAAGCAGGTGGTGGTGTCGGTTTGCACGGTGGCGACGGATTCGACGGCGCATAATGTGATCCCTCAGGTGGTGAAGATGAAGGGCACGGTGCGGACGATGGATTTCGGCGTGCAGGATTATGTTGAAGGCCGGGTGAAGGCGATTGCGGAGGGCACAGCGCAGGCCTTGGGGGCGGTGGCTGTTGTCGAGTATACGCGTGGCTATCCGGTGACGGTGAATGCGATCGAGAATACGGGGTTTGCAGCGGAGGTGGCGCGGGCGGTGTCGGGGCAGGTCGATACCGACACGGCACCCTTGATGGGGGCCGAGGATTTCAGCTTCATGCTGCTGGAGCGGCCGGGGGCTTATATTTTCCTCGGCAATGGTGACACCGCGATGGTGCATCATCCGGCGTATAATTTTGATGATAATGCGATCCCGTTTGGGTCAAGCTGGTACGCCGGGATGGTGGAAGCACGGATGCCAGCGGCGTAAGGGACTGCCCCCCCAGGCGGCACCCACTCGCCCACCCCACCGCCATCGGGGGGCAGTTTGGGGCGGCGGGTGGGCTGGCGGCGGTTCTGACATCTGGGCGAAGGTTGCGTCGGGGGAGCCTCCGGCGGGGATATTTATCGCCAATGTGAAAGGGTCTTGGGATGATTGCTTCGGTGTTGGTGGGGCTGATTGCAGCGCTGCATGGCTATATTTTGGTGCTGGAGATGTTCCTGTGGCAAGCACCACGAACGCGGACGGTGTTTGGCACTTCGGCGGAGTTTGCGGCGGCGACCAAGGTTTTGGCGGGCAATCAGGGTTTATATAACGGGTTTCTGGCGGCGGGGTTGGTTTGGGCTTTGTGGCTTGGGGCGGAAGGGCGCGGGGTGGCGTTGTTTTTCTTGGGCTGCGTTTTGATCGCCGGGATTTATGGTGCTGCGACGGTGTCGCGGCGGATTTTGTTTGTGCAGGCATTGCCGAGTGCGCTGGCGATTGGCGCGGTTTTGCTGGGGGCTTGAGGGGGCCTCCGGCGGGAGTATTTTGAAAAGAGCAATTTGGCGTGGAATAAGATAGCTTTATAGATCGGGAATAGGGCGAGTATGTACGATTCTACGCAATCTTTTTTAGGGAGATACGTCAGATCGGGCGTGATGGTTTTGTTCTGGCTGATTTTGCTACTGCTCGGCTTTCAGGTTTTGTCGGGGCATGGGAGATCAAAGCATAAACTGGATGTGTATAACAGCTACCTGACAAGCGATCATTTCGCTATTGTCGAAGATCTATCAAAGGGTGCCAATCTGTTTTTTGGCACAGCGGACGGACAAGCCCTCGTAAAGGTTAAAAGCACACAAAGGCTTTCTGGTCCCGTTATTGTGAATAGTTCAAGATTGCTGTTTGTTGAGGACGTATTGTCTCCGATTCGTAGATTCAGCCTTTTAGAATTGAACATGACGGGGTCCGAGATTTCTTGCAGCAGATTGTTCTCAAGCGATCAATACATCGGTGTTCCAGCGATTATGTCGGGTAAACATGCGTCCGAAATTTTGTTCTTTTCTGGGCAAGTCTTTGCAGGTGCGTCTGGAAATCCTGTCCCTACGCGGCGTTTGTCATCCTACCGCGATGGAATGGTTTCAGTTTTTTATGGTTCTGCATTCTCAACCATTAGCCGTTTGGCGCAAATTGACGAGGATCGCTTTCTTGGCGTGTCCTTTTCGTATGACACGCTGACAGCAAGTGAGGCGGGTTCCTCGCCCTATAGAGATCTACAAAATAACTCTATGCTGGCTGAGGGGCATATTCGGGATCAATCACTGGAAGTAAAGCCAGCCGCGATTGGTCGATTGAAACTCGAAAATGTTTCCGGAGTGAGTTCCAATCCTGATATTGACACGGTTATTATCAGATCAGCGGATTTTTCTAAAAATGGAAGCCATACAAGGTTTACGATTGTTCAAAATTCTCAAATCGGATCAGCCGAAAGTTTTCTGCTTCCAAAGGAATTGCGCGCGAGCGGATTGTATTTGTCGAAAGATGCCAACCAAAAAATCCGCGTTGCCATGATCACAGTGAATGAAGATGTTCCAGACATTGATAAGAGTGCCTTAATCACGGATTATGTGGACGGCATCCCCGAAAATTCGCGGTTGATCAAATTCGATGCGGCATCGGTTTTTGACACTAAGAACTGCCGTGCAAAGTGACGGTTTGTTTCTGCGGATTGAGCGGGCTCGACGCGTAACGGTGCGCGCCTACCCCCCCGTATGGCTCATATGCCGGGTCATCTGGCCTTTGACCCCTTGCCGCGTGTAGTCGAAATCATGACCTTTCGGCTTGTGGCTGATCGCGCTGCGGATGGCTGCGCGCAGGGGGGCATCCTCGGGGCTGGCGCGGAGGGGCGCGCGGAGGTCGGCCATGTCTTCTTGGCCGAGGCACATGTAAAGCTCGCCGGTGCAGGTCAGGCGGACGCGGTTGCAGCTTTCGCAGAAGTTATGCGTCAGTGGCGTGATGAAGCCTACGCGTTGGCCGGTTTCCATCAGGCGGACGTAGCGGGCGGGCCCGCCGGTGCGGTCGGGGAGGTCTTGCAGGGTGTAGCGGGTGGCGAGTTCTGCGCGCAGATCTTTCAGCGGCCAGTATTGGTCGATGCGTTGGGCCTCGCCCATGTCGCCCATTGGCATGACTTCGATGAAGGTGAGATCGTGATTTTCAGCGGCGCACCAAGTGGTTAGGCGGAACAGTTCATCCTCGTTGAAGCCCTTCAGGGCGACGGCGTTGATCTTGACTTGCAGGCCTGCGTCTTTCGCGGCCTCGATACCATCCAGCACTTGGGCCAAGCGGCCCCAGCGGGTGATTTCGGCAAATTTTTTCTCATCAAGGGTGTCGAGCGAGACGTTGATGCGTTTGACACCGCAGGCGGCGAGGTCTTGGGCATATTTGCGCAGTTGCGAGCCGTTGGTGGTGAGGGTGAGTTCTTTCAGCGCGCCAGTTTGCAGGTGGCGCGACATCGCCTCAAAAAACGTCATGATGCCTTTGCGCACCAAGGGTTCGCCGCCGGTGATGCGGAGTTTTTCGACGCCAAGGGCGATGAAGTTGGAGCAGAGACGGTCGAGTTCTTCCAGCGTCAGCAGCTCGGCTTTCGGCAGGAAGGTCATATGCTCGGTCATGCAATAGGCGCAGCGGAAATCGCAGCGGTCGGTGACCGAAACGCGCAGGTAGGAGATTGCGCGGGCGAAGGGGTCGATGAGGGGCATCTCTGACATGTTGCTAAAATAGGCGCGCGGGCGGCGGGCGGCAAGGTGGAATGCGACAGTTGCGCGCCGGGAGCCGCCACGGTATCCTGAAGCTATGATGTATAAGAGCTTGATCCTGATGAGCGTGGCGCTGGGGCTTTCCGGCTGCGCGATGATGAAACCATCCAAGCCGGATGCGGCGGTGGCACCGATGCAGCGCCCGGTCATTGGCGCGGGTGTTGCGGCGGCGGCGCTGGATCAGACCACGGCGGCCGAGCGGGCGGCGGCGGTTGCGGCGAAGCCTGCGGGCGGCGCGCGGGCTTTGGGGTCCGCCGTGGTGGCTTTGGGCAGCCCGGCTGAGCAGGGGCTTTGGGTGAAATCACCGCTGGTGGTGGCCAAGGGCAAGGGGCGGGTGGTGACGGAAAGCGGCGCTTCGGTGGCGGTGGATTTGTTGCCGGGAAGCGGGGCTGCATCGTTGTCGCTGGCGGCGTTCCGGGCTTTGGGGCTGGGGTTGACCGATCTGCCTGAGGTTACGATCTACGCGGAGTGAGGCGAAGGTGCGCAGAGTGAGGCGAAGGCAGGGGCACTCTGCCCCTCGGCGCGGCTCACCCCTGAGGATATTTGCGCAGAGAGGGCGACCTGAAGCGGTCAGCCCAGATATTGCGCAGCTTCTTTGCGGGCGAAGCTTTTCATGCGTTCGCCGTGCTGATCGAGGAACGCGGCGGTGCGGGCGGGGTCATGTTTTGACAGATCGCGCAACCACCAAGCGACGGCTTTCTGGATAAACCAGTCTTTGTCGTCGATGTAGACGGCGGCCCAGCCGAGCACGCGGTCGCGGATGTCCAGCTCAAACTCTTTCGGGAAGTTTTGCTTGGTAAACGGCAGGGTGGCGACCAAAGCGGCGCGGCGGGTCCACATGTTCTCGGAGGTGGTCCAAGTCTCGACCGTGTCGATGCGGGATGGGTCGGCGGTGATGCGCTTTTGGGCGGCGATACAGACGTGATCGGCGATGGCCCAAGCGTCAAACTGCGGCACCCATTGGCAGATCAGATCCCACGCGGCTTCATCGGGTTTGATACGGGCTTGGGTCAGCAGTTTGGCGGCAGCGACGCGAGCCTCGTGGATGTTGCTGTCCCACAGATCGCTCGCCAGTTGGATGCGGTCTTCAAGGCTGGATTCAGCGCGCCAGACGGTGGTGAGTTCCTCAATCTGCGGCACTTTCAGGCCGAGATAGGGGCGGTCGGCTTTGTGATAGGCTTGCGCCTCAATGGCTTTTTGTGGGTCAGCGAGGGCGTTGAGTTGGGCGAGGGCCCGGTCAATATAGCTGGAGGCGATCATTCGACGGTTACCGATTTTGCGAGGTTGCGGGGTTGGTCGACATCGGTGCCTTTGGCGATGGCGGTGTGGTAGGCCAGAAGTTGCGCTGGGATCGCGTAGAGAATTGGGGCGAAGGCGTCGGACACCTCGGGCATGGTGATGGTTTTCCAGCAATCCATACCGGCCTCGGTGATGCCTTGGGCGTCAGAGATCAGCAGCACTTTGCCGTGGCGGGCCATGACCTCTTGCATGTTCGAGACGGTTTTCTCGAACAGGTGATCGCGGGGGGCGAGCACGATCGCCGGAACTTGCGGCGAGATCAGCGCGATCGGGCCGTGTTTTAGTTCACCTGATGCATAACCTTCGGCGTGGATATAGCTGATTTCTTTCAGTTTTAGCGCGCCCTCGAGGGCGAGGGGGAACATCGCACCCCGGCCGAGGAACAGCACGTCTTGGGCTTCGGAGAGTTCTTCAGCGATGGCGGCGATTGTGGTGCTGAGGGCAAGGGCGTGGTTCATCAGGCCGGGGAGGGCTGCCAGATCATTTAGATGGGCACTGAGGGCTTCGGGCGTCAGGCGACCCCGGTCTTGGGCTGCTTTCAGCGCCAGCAGGGCGAGGGTGGTGAGCTGGCAGGTGAAGGCTTTGGTCGAGGCGACGCCAATCTCGATCCCCGCCATGATCGGCAGAGCCAGATCAGCTTCGCGGGCGATCGAGGAGGTGGGGACGTTGACCACGGCGACGATTTTCGCGACTTTCTCGCGGGTATAGCGCAGGGCGGCGAGGGTGTCGGCGGTCTCACCGGATTGGCTGACGAACAGCGCCCATGAGGTTGGCGACAACGGCGGTTCGCGGTAGCGGAATTCGGAGGCGACGTCGATCTCGCAAGGCAGGTCTGCGATTTGCTCGAACCAGTATTTTGCGACGTGGCAGGCATAGCTGGCGGTGCCGCAGGCGACCATGGTGATGCGGTCCACGGCGGTGAAATCAACCTCGGCGGGCAGTTGTAATGCGCCGTTTTGAACGTAACGGCGCAGGGCGTCGGCGATCACCACGGGTTGCTCGGCGATTTCCTTCGCCATGAAATGCTTGTAGCCAGCCTTTTCGATGCGGGTGGCGTCGACTTGGATGCGGGATTCAGCGCGGTTGGCGAGGCGATCCATTTCGTCATAGATCACAGCACCTTGGCGGGTGATCACCGCCCAGTCGCCTTCTTCGAGATAGGTGATGCGGTCGGTCATCGGAGCCAAAGCGATGGCGTCGGAGCCGACAAACATCTCACCATCACCGTGGCCGATGGCGAGCGGCGAGCCTTTGCGGGCGGCGATGATCAGGTCTTCTTCGCCGTCAAACAGGAAGCACAAAGCGAAGGCACCGTGCAGGCGTTTCAGGGTTTGGCGGGCGGCCTCTACGGGGGTGGCGCCACGGCTGATGTACAGATGTGCGAGAAGGGCGACGGTCTCGGTGTCGGTCTCGGATTCTTGCGTCAGGCCTGCGGCGGCCAGTTCGGTGCGCAGTTCGCGGAAGTTTTCGATAATGCCGTTGTGGACCACGGCGACCGGGCCGGAGCGGTGGGGATGGGCGTTGGTGGTGGTGGCCGCACCATGCGTCGCCCAACGGGTGTGGCCGATGCCAGCCTTGCCCGCGAGGGGTTCATGCACCAGCAGGTCGGAGAGGTTGACCAGCTTGCCGACGGCGCGGCGGCGGTCGAGCTTGCCATTGTTGACGGTGGCGATGCCTGCAGAATCGTAGCCGCGATATTCGAGGCGTTTGAGGGATTCGACCAGCAGGGGGGCAACCTCGTTATTGCCAAGAACGCCAACGATACCACACATTTATGAGCTTCCTTTCGCGGCTTTGATGGATTTGAGGCGGGCCATCAGTTTGATGGCGAGGCCCGGTTTGTTGACCTGCTTGGCACGACCCAAGGCGAGGGCTGCATCGGGGACGTTTTCGGTGATCACCGAGCCTGAGGCGGTGAGGGCGTCGTTGCCGATGCTGACGGGGGCGACCAGCATGGTGTCCGATCCGATGAAGGCGCGTTTGCCGATTTTGGTGCGGTGTTTCATCACGCCGTCGTAATTGCAGGTGACGGTGCCGGCGCCGATATTGGTGAATTCGCCGATGTCAGCGTCACCGATATAGGTCAGGTGGCCGACTTTGACGCCTTCGTCGAGGATGGCGTTTTTTATCTCAACAAAGTTGCCGACATGGACATCTTCGGCGAGTTCGGCACCAGGGCGGAGCCTTGCGAACGGGCCGACAGTTGCACCGCGGCTGACGTGGCAGCCTTCGAGGTGGCAGAAGCCTTTGATCTCGGCGCCGGATTCGATGGTGACAGCAGGACCAAAGATCACGTTGGGGCCGATGATGGCGTCGCGGCCGATATGGGTGTCGAGTGCAAAAAACACGGTTTCGGGGGCGGTGAGGGTGACGCCGTTTTCCAAGGCATCGCTGCGGGCGCGGGATTGGAAGGCGGCTTCGGCCTCGGCCAGCTGCGCACGGGTGTTCACACCCAAGGTTTCGGATTCGTCGCAGATGACGACGCCTGCGGAGAGGCCATCGGCGTGGGCGATTTCGACAATATCGGTCAGGTAGTATTCGGCGGCAGCGTTGCCGTTGCCGACGCGAGCGATCAGATCAAACATGGTTTTGGCAGAGGCGCAGATCACACCGGAGTTACAAAGGGTTATGCTGCGTTCTTCATCCGTGGCCTCTTGGTATTCGACGATCTTTTCCAAGGTCTCGCCAGAGGTCACCAGCCGACCGTAGAGGCCGGGGTCTTTGGCTTCAAAGCCCAGAACCACCACCGAATGGCGGGCGCGGGCGTGCAGCATGGCCTCTAGGGTTTCGGGGCGGATGAACGGGGTGTCGCCGTAAAGCACGATAGCTTCGCCGCCCATCTCGGCCAGCAGGGGGGCTGCTTGGGCAACGGCATGGGCGGTGCCAAGTTGCGGGTCTTGCACGACGCATTGGACCGAGACATCGAAGGCTTCGGCGGATTTGGTGACGAGGGCGGCTTCATGTCCGGTGACGACGACGATGCGCGATGGCTCTAGGTTGCGGGCGGCGGTCAGGGCGTGGTGCAATAGCGGGGCGGCGGCTATGTGGTGCAGCACTTTCGGGGTGTCGGAGTTCATCCGGCTTCCCATGCCTGCCGCCAATATGATGAATGAAACCGACATCTTCCACTTCCTTTTCTTTTACACCCGTTTTACCCCGGATCGGCGGGGCCGCAAGGGGTGGTTCTTCACGCAAGGTTACAGAATGAAAACGGTGGTGTTTGATCTCGATGGCACGCTGGCGGATACCAGTGCGGATTTGCTGGCTGCCGCCAATGTTTGCTTTGATCGGCTGGGGCATGGTCTGGTGCTGGATCAGCGCGACGTGTTGGTGGCGTTTCATGGCGGGCGGGCGATGCTGCGGTTGGGGTTTGAGCGGTTGGGGCTGCGGTATTCTGAGACGGATATCTCAGCGCAATATCCTGTGCTGCTGGCAGCTTATGCCGATGGGATTGATGTGCATACACGGATGTATCCGGGGGCTGTGGCGGCGGTGGAGGCTTTGTTGAGTGCCGGGTATCGCACGGCGATTTGCACCAATAAGCCCGAGGGGCTGGCGGTGGAATTGGTGCGGCGCTTGGGGGTTTCGCATTTGTTTGGGGCGCTGGTCGGGGCGGATACGCTGCCAGTGCGCAAGCCTGATCCGGCGCCTTATGTTGAGGTGGTGCGGCGGGTTGGCGGGGCTATTGGGCACTCGATGCTGATTGGCGATACCGAGACGGATCGGCTGACTGGGTTGGCGGCAGGGGTGCCGGTGGCGCTGGTGACGTTTGGGCCGGAGGGGGCGGGGGTGTCTCGGCTGCAGCCAGAGGCGCTGCTGCATCGGTTTGAAGATTTGCCGGAGTTGGTGGCAAGGGTGCTGGTTTGACCGTTTATGGGTGGTTTGACAGTTTTCAGGCGGCGACTTAGGTTGCGGCAATGACAAAAGCACCGTCCCGCCACGCGATAATCTTTGTGTTGCTGTGTGTTCTGTTGGACATGATCGGCTTTGGCTTGATCATCCCGGTGCTGCCGCAACTGATCGAGCAGGTCGGGCAGGTCAGTCTGTCTGAGGCCTCGATCATTGGCGGCTGGATGTTTTTCGCGTTCTCGATGGCGCAGTTCGCGTTCAGCCCGCTGATGGGTAACCTGTCGGATCGGTTTGGGCGCCGCCCGCTGTTGTTGCTGGCGATTGCGGGTCTTGGGCTGGACAATCTGTTGCAGGGGCTTGCGCCAACGCTGATCTGGCTGTTCGTGGGGCGCGTTATTGCGGGGGTATGTGGCTCAAGCTGGGTGATTGCCAATGCGTTTATCACCGATGTGACCGAGCCTGCCGAGCGGGCGAAGTATTTCGGCATGATGGGCGGGGCGTTTGGGTTGGGCTTTGTGCTGGGGCCAGCTTTGGGCGGGGTGTTGGGCGAGTTCGGTCCGCGGGTGCCATTCTTTGTGGCGGCGGGGATTTCGGGGTTGAATTTCATTTACGGCTGGTTCGTTTTGCCGGAAACTCTGGCCCCGCAGAACCGTCGCGCTTTTAGTTTGGCGCGGTCGAACCCATTGGGTGCATTCAAGGTGTTTCGCAGCTATCACGGCGTCATTCCGATGTGCGCGGTGATGTTCTCGTTCTTCTTTTTCACCAGCGTCTATCCGGCGATCTGGCCCTATTGGGGGATGGCAAAGTTTGGCTGGTCTTCGGCGATGGTCGGGGTGAGCCTCGCTGTGTTTGGTATTGTGATGGCGGGGTTTCAGGGCGGCTTGACCGGGCCGGGGGTGAAGCGGTTTGGCGAGCGCAATATGGCGTTGATTGGGTTGGTCTCGGCGCTGATCGCGGCCTCGGGCTATGGGCTGGCGGGGTCGTTGACGGTGGTGGTGCTGTTGATGATCGTGCATGGGCCGGAGGGGTTTATTCATCCGATGCTGACGGCGATGATGACGCATCGGGTGCCGGATGATGCGCAGGGCGAGTTGCAGGGCGGGATTTCGGCGATCATGAACGTGGCGATGTTGGCGGGGACGGTGTTTTTCAGCCAGATTTTCGGGTATTTTATGGCTCCGGGCGGCTGGCAATCGCCGGATGTGGCGTTCTTTGTCGCAGGTGCGGGGATGGCTTTGACGCTGGTTATGTTTGTGCTGATCGTGCCGGGTGAGGAGAAACGCTTGTGATTGAGGAACGGTTTGAGGGCAGTTTCACGCAGCAGGAACCTATTCCTGAAGCCGGGATCGAGGCGGCTGTGGCGGTGCTGCGGCATGGGCGGTTGCATCGGTATAACACGGCTGCGGGCGAGGTCGCCGAGGCGGCTTTGTTGGAGGAGGAATTCGCGGGCCTGATGGGGGCGAAATACTGCCTTGCGGTGGCTTCGGGCGGTTATGCGTTGGGCTGTGCCTTGCGGGCGGTGGGGGTGCAGGCGGGCGAGCCTGTGTTGACCAATGCGTTTACTTTGGCCCCGGTGCCGGGGGCGATTGCGAGTGTCGGGGCGCGTCCGGTGTTTGTTGAGGTGACGGAACAGCTGGTGCTGGATTTTGGCGATCTGGAGGCGAAGGCGCGCGCTACAGGGGCTAAGGTGCTGATGCTGAGCCATATGCGCGGGCATCTGTGCGATATGGAGGCTTTGGTGGCGTTATGTGCGCGGCTGGGTGTGCTGATCATTGAGGATTGCGCGCATACGATGGGGGCGGCTTGGAACGGCGTGGCCTCGGGGCGGTCGGGGTTGATCGGCTGCTATTCGATGCAGACCTATAAGCATATCAATTCCGGCGAGGGCGGCTTTCTGATCTCGGATGACGAGGCGGTGATGGCGCGGGCGGTGCTGCTGTCGGGGTCGTATATGCTGTATGGGCGGCATCGGGCGGCCCCGAGTGCGGCGGCGTTTGAGGCGGTGCGGATGGAAACCCCAAACATCTCGGGCCGGATGGACAATCTGCGGGCGGCGATTTTGCGGCCTCAGTTGGGGTTGCTGGCGGACCGTGTGGCGCGGTGGGGCGAGCGCTATCAGGCGTTGGAGGCGGGGTTGCGCGGGGTGCCGGGGTTACGGTTGGTGGAGCGTCCGGCGGAGGAAACCTATGTCGGGTCGTCGTTCCAGTTCCTGCTGCCGGATTGGTCTGCAGCGCGGGTGGGTGCGCTTCTGGGCCGGGTGTTGGCGCGTGGGGTCGAGTTGAAGTGGTTCGGTGCCGCCGATCCGGTGGCGTTTACCTCGCGTTATCAGCATTGGGGCTATGCCGAGGTGCAGAACCTGCCGCAGACCGACCGGATTTTGGCGGGGCTGGTGGATATGCGGGTGCCTTTGACGTTTTCGGTCGCGGATTGTGCGCAGATTGCACGGATCATCAAGGGAGAGGCCTTGGTGGTGGGGCAGGGGCCGGAGCCTGAGGCGGTGGTGCTGCCAATTATTCAGTAACGGGTGGTTTTCTGTGCCGATCGCTGGGGGTTTCACATCCCCAGACCCCTGTGGGATATTTGAGCACAGAGGATGATAATTTTAGGTACAATTTAGCGGGTTTGGCCGCTCTTGGCGGGATTACGCAGGTCGTTTGACGCGGACTTTGAGGAATCCGCGGGGCTGTGGTAGGCTGCTGGCATTTAAGACGACCAACCAATTTTGGAGACAGTCATGGGCTTGCAGGCACAGCTTTATCCGTTTCATTATGTCAATCGGCTGCGGTCTTTGGTGGTGCCGGGCTACACTGGCTATCCCGGCGGGGTGGTGGCGATCACCCGCTATGTCTCGGCGAATACGTTGTTTGGCGGGGCGAATTTGGCCTCGGTGCTGCGGCAGGCTTTGGCCACGGCGGGGACGGCGGCGGATCGCAGCACTTTGGCGGGCGAGGGCGTCGGCCGGGTGTTCACCGGGCAGGGTATGCCGGATGATTTTGTCACCGTGCTGAGCATGGTCGACCGCTTGGCGGCACCATTGGCGAAGAATGCGACGCTGGCGCCGTTCTTCAAACAGACCGACTACTTGCAGGCGATGCTGGATGCCTCGGTTCTGGGGCAGGATTGTATTGGCTTTGTCGGCACTTATCTCGCGACGGCGGGGATCGAGGCGGGTTATGTCGGGCGCAGGCCGCTGGATTATGCCGCCAAGTTCAAGCCGGTGGGCAAACTGGCCGATGTCGATGTGGGATCGGTGCTGATGCTGACCAATGGCATGCATATTCAGATCGTCGATTGGATCTGGGAGCGATCAGAACGCCAGTTGGTGATCGACATTTGCCAAGCGTCGAGCATGAAGGATCATGACGATTCCAAGGGGCCGCAATGCAATGCGCGGGTGACCTTGACGGCGGGCGGCGGGGATTTTCTGCCGATTGAGAAGTTCCGGGCGGCGAAGGACAGCAAGTCTGACTGGGCCGCCTATGCTGCCGAAGAGGCCAATCCGACCGACAATGGCTATGAGATGTATCTGCGCAAGAAGATGACCCAACACGGTACGGCCACGGGCTATCTGAATGGCGCGATTTTTCAGCTGTCGGGTGGCGGTACGCCGGGCAATCCGGTGGCTGGATCGGTCTATGCGGGCACCCTGCCGGGGCTGACGATGGCGGCGGCGTTGGCTTAGGGTTTCGCCGGGTTATACAGCGGCACCGTCGAGATCGACATTTTCGCTGAACCATCGCTGAGTTCGGTGGCATGGGTCAGATAGACCAGCACTTGGTTTTTCTGATCGAAGATGCGGGTGACGTTCAGCGATTTGAACACCAACGAGCGGCTTTCGCTGAACACGGTCTCGCCAGACTCGGAGGTGTCTATGTCGCCAATGGTGATCGGGCCGGTTTGACGACAGGCGATGGAGGCGTTCGACGGGTCTTCGAACCAGTTGCCTTTGGAAAGCCGGTCCCACATCGAGCGTTCGAAATAGCTGATGTGGCAGGTGACGCCTTGGACTTTCGGGTCGGGGATCGCCTCAATGATGATGTCATTGCCAACCCAATCGACACCGACTCGGCCGATTTCTTCGGCGTGGGCGGTGAGCGGCAACAGGCTGAGGGCGAGGAGGGCGAACAGGCGCATGAGGAGGGCTTTCGAGCGATTTCTGCCTGTTAGATGGGCAGTTTGCTGCGCTTGCACAAGAGGGGGGTGGCAGCGCTAATTCCTTAGTGAAATACTCATGAATTAGACCGCAAAAACCAATGAGTTAGCGGGTCGAAGCGGCATCTTTTCCTGCGGGCTTTGGTTGACCCCGCCGAGGGGCCGGAGTAAACGGATCAGCAAGAGCGACGGGAGCCAAAGCGCTTGCGACGCGGTTTGCCAGCTGAAGGAGCGCTTCGCGTGGATCATCTTCTTCGTGAGTATCTGCCCATCCTTATTCTTCTTGCGATTGCTGTCGGGCTTGGCCTTGTGCTGATCCTCGCCGCCGCTTTGATCGCGGTGCGCAATCCCGACCCGGAAAAGGTCTCGGCCTATGAATGCGGGTTCAACGCCTTTGACGATGCGCGGATGAAGTTTGACGTGCGGTTCTATCTGGTGTCGATCCTGTTCATCATCTTCGATCTTGAGGTGGCGTTCCTGTTCCCATGGGCGGTGGCGTTTGGGCAGATCAGCATGGTCGGGTTCTGGTCGATGATGGTGTTTCTGGGCGTGCTGACCGTGGGCTTTGCCTATGAGTGGAAAAAAGGGGCACTGGAATGGGCGTGATGACCGGGGCGAATACGGCGGGGCCGGACCGGGAGGTTGCCACGCAAGCGCTGAACCGCGAGTTGCAGGACAAGGGGTTTCTGCTGACCACGACGGAAGATATCATCAACTGGGCGCGCAATGGCTCGCTGCACTGGATGACCTTTGGTCTGGCCTGCTGTGCTGTGGAGATGATGCACACCTCGATGCCGCGCTATGATCTGGAGCGGTTTGGCACGGCGCCGCGCGCGTCGCCGCGGCAGTCTGATCTGATGATCGTGGCAGGCACCTTGACCAACAAGATGGCTCCGGCGTTGCGCAAGGTTTACGATCAGATGCCAGAGCCGCGCTATGTGATCTCGATGGGGTCATGTGCGAATGGCGGCGGCTATTACCACTATTCCTATTCGGTGGTGCGCGGCTGTGATCGGATCGTGCCGGTCGATATCTATGTGCCGGGTTGCCCGCCGACAGCGGAAGCTTTGCTTTACGGTATTTTGCAGTTGCAGCGGAAAATCCGCCGCACTGGCACGCTTGTGCGTTAAGGGGGCGATATGGCTGATTTTGTTGAACTCGCCGCCTATCTGACGGAAAAGCGCCCGGATGCGGTGCTGGGCACGGAACTGGCGTTTGGTGAATTGAATGTGACAGTGGCGCTGCCTGCGCTGGTGTCGTTCATTGGCTTTCTGACGGTCGATCCGGCCTGCAAGTTTTCCTCGCTTGTCGATATCACTGCGGTGGATCACCCCGAGCGGGTGGAGCGCTTTGACGTGATCTATCACTTCCTGTCGATGTACACCAACGCCCGCATCCGGCTGAAGGTGGCTGTCAGCGAGGATGATATGGTGCCGTCGATCCATCTGGTGCATCCGTCTGCGAATTGGTTTGAGCGTGAAGTGTTCGATATGTTCGGGATTTTGTTCTCGGGTCATCCCGATCTGCGGCGTATTTTGACCGATTACGGCTTTCGCGGTCATCCTTTGCGTAAGGATTTCCCGACCACGGGCTATACCGAAGTGCGCTACGACGAGGTGCAAAAGCGGGTGGTCTATGAGCCTGTCAATCTGGTGCAGGAATACCGTCAATTTGATTTCATGTCGCCGTGGGAGGGTGCCAAGTACATCCTGCCGGGTGATGAGAAAAAGGCCTGATCTGGTGAGCAAAGATCCGACATTGCTGTTTTGCGTGGGGGCGACGAAAGCGGGGACATCCTGGCTTTACGATCACCTGTCTAAGCATCCGCAATGTCATTTCCGCAGCATCAAAGAGTTGCATTATTTCTCGTTGAAGAGTGCAGCACAGTTTGACGGCGCTTTGCGTGGGGTGGATCGCAAGATTGCCGAAATGCAGGCACGTTTGGGCGTGGTGCCGGATGAGCGCAAGCCCATCGTGGCGCAGCGTTTGGCTGATCTGATCGAATGGCGGGCTGTTTTGGCCCATCGGGCGATTGATCTGCCGGCTTATCGCGCGTATCTGACCGCAAATGCGGGGCAGGCGCGGCTGGTGGGCGATGTGACCCCGGCCTATGGGCTGATGTCGCAGGCGGATTTGACGCGGCTTTCGCAGGTGGCGGCGGACACGCGTTTTGTCTATCTGATCCGCGATCCGTTGGCGCGACTTTGGAGCCACGTCCGGATGATTGCTGCGCGCGCGGCACCCGACCGCTTTGCGCAGGTCGCCGAAGCGCAGATGGCGGCAATTCTGGATGGCGATCTGTCGGGCGAGGGCAAGGGCATTGTGGTGCGCGGTGATTATGCCGCGATTTTGGAAAAGCTGACGCGGGCGGTGCCAGTGAAATCTTTGCTGGTGCTGTTCCAGGAAGAGTTGATGACGCTGCCGGGGATCGCAAAGCTGTCGGCGCATCTGGGGCTGACGCCTGTGGCGGCTGATCTGGGTCGCTGGGTGCATGAGGGCAAATCTCTGGCCCTGCCCGAGGCTTTGCGGACGCGGGCTTTGCTGTGGCTTAGACCGCAATATGAATATGTCGCTACGATGTTTCCGGCTTTGCCGCAGGCATGGCTTAAGAATATGGAAAAGGGCTTCGCATGATGGACGGCGATATCCGCGTGAACACCTATGACGATGGCACGACTGACACCCTGCCCGGTGAGCAGCGCATCCGCAACTTCAACATCAACTTCGGCCCACAACACCCTGCGGCGCATGGGGTTTTGCGTTTGGTGCTGGAGTTGGACGGCGAGATTGTCGAGCGCTGCGATCCGCATATTGGTCTGCTGCACCGTGGCACTGAAAAGCTGATGGAAAGCCGGACCTATCTGCAAAACCTGCCGTATTTCGACCGCCTCGACTATGTGGCGCCGATGAATCAGGAACATGCCTGGTGTCTGGCGATTGAGCGTCTGACGGGCACCGCCGTGCCGCGCCGCGCCTCGCTGATCCGGGTTTTGTATTCGGAAATTGGCCGGATTCTGAACCATTTGCTGAACACCACGACGCAAGCCATGGACGTGGGGGCTTTGACGCCGCCGCTGTGGGGCTTTGAAGAACGCGAAAAACTGATGGTGTTTTACGAGCGTGCTTCTGGCGCGCGTCTGCACGCGGCCTATTTCCGGCCCGGTGGCGTGCATCAGGATCTGACGCCCGATCTGATCAATGATATTGAGGCTTGGACCGAGACCTTCCCGCAGGTGCTGGAAGACCTGCACGGGCTTCTGACCGAAAACCGCATCTTCAAACAACGCAATGCCGATATTGGCGTGGTGACGGAAGACGACATTCTGAAATACGGATTCTCGGGCGTGATGGTGCGCGGATCGGGTCTGGCGTGGGATTTGCGGCGCTCGCAACCCTATGAATGTTATGACGAGTTTGAGTTCAAAATCCCGGTCGGCAAGAACGGCGATTGCTATGATCGCTATCTGTGCCGGATGGAGGAGATGACTCAGTCGCTGCACATCATGCGGCAGTGCATTGTGAAGCTGCGGGCCGAGCCGGGCGAAGTTCTGACGCGTGGCAAGCTGTCGCCACCGAAACGCGGTGAGATGAAAACCTCGATGGAGGCTTTGATTCACCACTTTAAACTTTACACCGAGGGCTTCCATGTGCCCGCCGGAGAGGTTTACGCGGCGGTTGAAGCGCCGAAGGGTGAGTTTGGCGTTTATCTGAAGGCGGATGGGTCGAACAAACCCTACCGCGCCAAAATCCGCGCTCCGGGGTTCCTGCATTTGCAGGCGATGGATTATATCTGCAAAGGCCACCAACTGGCCGACGTTTCTGCAATCATCGGCACGATGGATATCGTGTTCGGGGAGGTCGACCGCTAATGCTTCGCCGTCTGCACAAAGAACAACCCGCTTCGTTTGCTTTTACCCCGGCCAATTTGGCTTGGGCCGAGGGGCAGATTGCGAAATACCCTGAGGGGCGTCAGGCCTCGGCGATCATTCCGCTGTTGTGGCGGGCTCAGGAACAGGAGGGATGGTTGACCCGTCCGGCGATTGAGCATGTCGCGGATAAGCTGGGGATGGCTTATATCCGGGCGCTGGAAGTGGCGACGTTTTACTTCATGTTCCAGCTGCAACCTGTTGGAAGCGTTGCACATATCCAGATTTGCGGCACCACGTCCTGTATGATTTGCGGGGCTGAGGAGTTGATCGCGGTTTGTAAGGAACTGGTCGCGGATAAGGCGCATGCTTTGTCGGCGGATGGCAAATTCAGCTGGGAAGAAGTCGAATGTCTGGGCGCTTGCACCAATGCGCCGATGGCGCAGATCGGCAAGGACTATTATGAGGATCTGACGGCGGACAAGCTGCGCGCGTTGATCGGGCGGTTCTCGAAAGGTGAGGTTCCGGTGCCGGGGCCGCAGAATGGCCGTTATGCGGCGGAGCCTTTGTCGGGGCTGACCTCGTTGAAATCACATGAAGCGGGGCGGAAGCCTTATAATGCAAGCGTGCAGGCGGCGGTGGATATTGGCGATACGGTGAAGCGGATTGATGGCACCGAAGTGCCGTTGCTGACACCGTGGATTGCAAAATCGGTGTCGGCTGACCCAAAACTGGCGGCGATGCCGGAGGCCGTGACGCCAGCGGTTGGCGTGGCCGTTGAACCGAAACCCGGTGCGGCAGCCGTTGCGGATAAGACCGGCGTGACTGTGCAGGAAGCGCCAGCGATGGCGAAGGGAAAGCCGGTGGCAGAGGGCAACGCGCCAGAGGCCACCCCGCTTGCGACGCCAGAGGCGAAAGTGTCGGCAGCGGGGCCGCAAAGCCAGCCCGTAGCGCTTGCGGCGCCGCGCAACGGTTTGGGTGATAATCTGCAAAAAATCGAAGGTATCGGCCCGGTGATCGAAAAGCTGTGCCATGGCTTGGGGATCTTCCACTTTGACCAGATCGCCAGCTTTGGGCCTGCGGAAATTGCGTGGATGGATGGCAATCTCAAAGGTTTTCGGGGCCGTGTGACGCGCGACAAATGGGTGGCGCAGGCCAAGTTGATCGGTGAGATTGGGCTGGAAGCCTTCCTGATCCGCGCCAAGACCAATGAGTATTGAGGGTTATAATGGACCACGCACATGATCACGATGCAGTTGATGGGCCTTGGGCTGGCGGCTGGCTTGTTGCTGTTCTGGCCGCTTTGATGGCGGTTGGGCTGGCGCGCTGGCTGGGTGAGGTTGGCGGCTTTGCGGCGGTGATCGTGGGCCTTGTGGTGTTCGGGGTTTACGCCGTGCTTCTGGGCAATGGCGGTGTGGAATTGACCGAGGCGCATGGCCATGACGGCGATGATCACGGCCACGATCACGGGCATGGGCAGCACTGAGATGGCGGCTCCGGGGCCTCAGGATAAATCGGCGCGGCAGACCAGAGTTGTGGCTTTGGTGATTGCGGGCACGATGATCTTGTGGATGGCGGGTCAACAGATTGGCGCGGAGCTGGGCTTGCCGCTGAAATACACGTTTCTGCTCGATCTCGCGGCTTTGGCCGGGTTCATCTGGGCGATGATCGTGACGTATCAAATTTGGCGCGCGCGCCGCACGTAAGGAAGCAGCTATGCTCGACGATAAGGACCGCATCTTTACCAACCTTTACGGGATGCACGACCGTTCTTTAGCGGGCGCACGGGCGCGCGGCCATTGGGATGGAACGGCCGAGATTATTGCGCGCGGCAAGGATACGATTGTCGAGCAGATGAAGGCCTCGGGGTTGCGCGGGCGCGGTGGGGCAGGCTTTCCGACCGGGCTGAAATGGTCGTTCATGCCGAAGCAATCGGATGGCCGGCCGTCTTATCTGGTGATCAACGCCGATGAGTCCGAGCCGGGCACCTGTAAAGACCGCGAGATCATGCGGCATGACCCGCATACGCTGATTGAGGGCGCTTTGATTGCCTCGTTCGCCATGGGGGCGAATGCCTGCTATATCTATATTCGCGGCGAATATATCCGCGAGCGTGAGGCTTTGCAGGCGGCTTTGGACGAATGCTATGACGCTGGGCTGCTCGGCAAGAATGCCGCGAAATCCGGTTGGGATTTTGATTGCTACCTGCATCATGGCGCGGGCGCTTATATCTGCGGTGAAGAAACCGCTCTGTTGGAAAGCCTTGAGGGCAAAAAGGGGATGCCGCGGATGAAGCCGCCGTTCCCGGCAGGCTCGGGGCTGTATGGCTGCCCGACCACGGTGAACAACGTGGAGAGCATCGCGGTGGTGCCGACGATTTTGCGGCGCGGGGCGGCTTGGTTTGCGGGTTTTGGTCGGCCTAATAATGCGGGGACCAAGCTGTTCGGGATTTCCGGCCATGTGAACAACCCTTGTGTGGTTGAAGAAGCGATGTCGATCACTCTGCGCGAGTTGTTGGATGTGCATTGCGGTGGCGTTCGGGGCGGCTGGAAGAACATCAAGGCGGTGATCCCCGGCGGGTCTTCGGTGCCGATGCTGAATGCGGCGCAATGCGAAGATGCGATCATGGATTTCGACTGGCTGCGTGAGCAAAGGTCCGGTCTGGGCACGGCGGCGGTGATCGTGATGGATCAATCGACGGACGTGATCAAGGCGATCTGGCGGCTGTCAAAGTTCTACAAGCACGAGAGCTGTGGCCAATGCACGCCTTGCCGCGAAGGCACTGGCTGGATGATGCGGGTGATGGACCGTCTGGTGCGCGGCGAGGCTGAGGTTGAGGAAATCGACATGCTGTTGTCGGTGACCAAACAGGTCGAAGGCCACACGATTTGCGCTTTGGGCGATGCGGCGGCTTGGCCGATCCAAGGTCTGGTGCGGCACTTCCGCGAGGAAATCGAGGACCGGATCAAAGCGAAAAAAACTGGCCGTATGGGCGCGATGGCGGCGGAGTAGATGATGCGTTTCGGTTTGGCATTGGCACTCGGGATGGTTCTGGCTCCGCTTCATGCGGGTGCCGAGGCTTATCCGGGGTTGAACGTGCCTGCCGAGCATAAGGGCATCAAATATATGGTAGAAATCACGGCTGAGAGTAAAGCTGGACCGTTCGACGCGCGGGTGTGGCGGATCGACGGCAGCTCGATGTCTTATGAGCGCAAGATTGGCCGGGACTTGGTGAAGGAAGCTTGTGCCTCCGAGGGTTATGCGGTGGGCAACACCAAATCCAAGCTGGTCAACGGCCAGTTGATCTTTACGGGGGGCTGCCAGTGATGCGGGCCTTTGCGATGATCAGCATGGCGGGGCTGAGCGCTTGCGTCAGTGGTGCGCGCCCGATGGCTTTGGCGGAAAGCGGCCCGGTTGCGGTGGAATTGGCGGGGCGGTCTTACATTGCTGATCTGCAGCCCAGTGAAAGCGGTGCGGTTTTGGCGATGACGCGGGATGGCGCCGGGTTTGGCAATTTTGAAGGGGCTGAGGCGAAACGCGCGGCAGAGGCGTTTTGTGCCTCGCGTGGGGCATCGGTGAACCGTGCGGCTTACGGCCATTACGCCGGCGGCGCTTGGCTGTTCAAAGGGAGCTGCGCATGATCTGGGCGGCTTTGATGGGCGATAACATGCACAAGACACGGTGTTGTCATGGGATATCAGGGGCTTCGCGGGATATGGTCCGGGCAGTTGATGCCAAGGAGGCCAAAATGACGAAGATTTTCCGCAGTTTGACGCTGGTTGCTGTGATGGCGGCAAGCCCCGCGCTGGCGCTGGAGCCGTTGAATAAAGATGCGCATGTGACCGAATCTTTGGTGGCGGTCCGGGTTGGCGACACCATTCGCAACACCTGCCCCTCGATCAGCGCCAAAATGTTCACGGTTCTGGCAAAGTGGAACGAGCTGAAGACCTATCTGCGCGGCAAAGGCTACACCGAGGACGAGGTGGAAGCTTTCCGCAAGGATAAGACCGAAAAGGCCCGCATCAAAGGCTTGGCGGCGGATTATCTTAAGCAGGCCGGCGTGGTTGATGGCGATGTCGAAAGCTACTGCAAAGTTGGCCGCGATGAGATCGCCAAGGGCACGCTCGCGGGCAGTTTGCTGAGGTCGTACAAATGACCAACATGCCCGGATATCATCTCGCCGAATTGAACGTGGGGCGCCTGTTGGCCCCCACCGACGATCCGCGCGTGGCGGAGTTCATGGGCGCTTTGGACCGGGTGAACGGGCTTGGCAAGCGCATGCCGGGGTTCGTTTGGATGATGGAAGGTTCGGGCGAGCCGGGAACCGGCAATACCGAAGCCAAGATCGGCGGCGATCCGCAGTTTGTCTCAAACCTGACGGTTTGGGAAACGGCGGAAACGCTGGAGAATTTCGTGTTTGGCACCGTGCATCGGGTGTTCTACGAGCGCCGGGCCGAGTGGTTTGAGGTTTTGGGCAAGATGCATTTCGTGATGTGGTGGGTGCCGGTTGGGCACAAACCCTCGCTGGAAGAAGCCCTTGCGCGGCTTGCAGATGTGCAAGCAAACGGCGATACGGACCAGGCGTTTGGTTGGTCTTATTTGAAAGAAGCGCAGGGGATGCAAATCCGGTCCTGTGCCCCAATGGCGGCGGAGTAAGCGGATGTCGAACCTCAAGAAAATCAGCATCGACGGGATCGAAGTTGAAGTCGATGGCGCGATGACGATCATTCAGGCGGCGGAAGTCGCAGGGGTGGCCATTCCGCGGTTCTGCTATCACGAGCGGCTGACGATTGCGGGCAACTGCCGGATGTGTCTGGTTGAGGTCGTCGGCGGTCCGCCGAAACCTGCGGCGTCTTGTGCGATGCAGGTGCGCGACCTGCGGCCCGGCCCGAATGGTGAGGCCCCGTTGGTGAAGACGACTTCGCCGATGGTGAAGAAAGCCCGTGAGGGCGTGATGGAATTTCTGCTGATCAACCACCCGCTCGATTGCCCGATCTGCGATCAGGGCGGCGAGTGTGATCTGCAAGATCAGGCGATGGCGTTTGGCGTCGATTTCAGCCGCTACCGCGAGCCGAAACGGGCGTCTGAGGATTTGAACCTTGGGCCGCTGGTGGAAACCAAGATGACGCGGTGCATTTCCTGCACCCGTTGTGTGCGGTTTACCTCGGAGGTGGCGGGCATCTTGCAGATGGGTCAGACTGGGCGCGGTGAGGATGCCGAGATCACCTCGTATCTGAACGCCACACTGGATTCGAACCTGCAAGGCAATATCATTGATCTTTGCCCGGTGGGGGCTTTGACATCAAAGCCTTACGCCTTTACCGCGCGTCCGTGGGAGTTGACCAAGACCGAAAGCATCGACGTGATGGATGCTTTGGGCAGCAACATCCGCGTTGATACCAAGGGCCGCGAAGTGATGCGGATCCTGCCGCGCAACCATGATGGCGTGAATGAAGAATGGATATCGGACAAGACCCGTTTCATCTGGGATGGCTTGCGCCGTCAGCGTCTGGACACGCCTTACATCCGTGAAAACGGTCGTCTGCGCAAAGCGGGCTGGGGTGAGGCTTTGGCTTTCGCCGCCGCAGCGGTGAAGGGCAAAAAAGTGGCTGGTCTGGTCGGTGATCTGGCTTCGGTTGAGGCGGCGTATTCGTTGAAGGCTTTGATCGAGTCGCTGGGTGGCAAGGTCGAGTCCCGCACAGATGGCGCGCGGTTGCCGATGGGCAATCGCTCGGCTTATGTCGGCACGGCAGCGATTGGGGATATCGACAGCGCGAAGTCGATCCTGCTGATTGGCACCAATCCGCGCGTTGAATCCCCGGTTCTGAACGCGCGTATCCGCAAGGCGTGGTCGGCGGGCGCGAATGTTGGGCTGATCGGCGAAGCGGTCGATTTGACCTATGATTACAAGCATATGGGCACGGATCGCGCCGCTTTGGCTGATCTGGTTGGCAAAGTGACCGAGAAGCCGAATACCATTGTGATCGTTGGCCAAGGGGCGCTGAACGAGGCAGATGGTGAAGCAGTTCTGGCCCATGCGATGGCCTATGCGCAGGGCGCTGGTGGTAAGTTGCTGGTCTTGCACACCGCGGCGGCTCGCGTCGGCGCGATGGATGTCGGCGCCGTGACAGAGGGCGGTCTGGCTGCTGCGACGGATGGGGCTGAGGTGATCTATAACCTCGGCGCGGATGAAGTTGAGATCGCGGCGGGTCCGTTCGTGATCTATCAGGGCAGCCATGGCGACCGGGGTGCGAACCGCGCCGATATTATCTTCCCGGCGGCGGCTTACACCGAAGAGAGTGGGCTGTTCGTCAACACCGAAGGCCGGCCACAACTGGCGCAGCGTGCGGGGTTTGCTCCGGGTGAGGCGAAAGAAGGCTGGGCGATCTTGCGGGCGTTCTCGGCGGAAGTCGGCAAGACCCTGCCGTGGGATAGTCTTGCGGCTTTGCGTCGCGCGCTTATCGCGCAGCATCCGCATCTCGGCATGGTCGATCATGTGCCTAGCAATGACTGGCAGCCGGTGGCTTTGCGCGATATGGGCAAGGCCACGTTCCGCAATGCGTTCAAGGGTTTCTATCTGACCAACCCGATTGCCCGCGCCAGTAAAGTGATGGGCGAACTCGCGGCGATGGAAGCGGATCGCGCCAAAGCCCCGATGGCGGCGGAGTAAGACATGCGGCTTCTCGCCCCCCTTCTGATCGGATTGGCTGCCTTTGGCGGTCTGTTCGCTTGCGCAGGCGAGAAACCTAAGGCCGATGTCGCGTTCAACCCGGCCTATAAGGGGATTGAGACGATCCTGCTCGACGGCGATCTGGTGAATTTCCGGGTGGCGATGACGGGCGCGCGGGATGACAAAGATGTGGCGGCTTATGCGGCCTGTGCGGCGGCGCAATATGCGCTGATCCGGGGCTTTGGATTTGCGCGTCATGTGCGCACGAACGTGGCGATAAAGGCTGGCGTTTGGCGGGGGGATGCAGTTTACACCATCTCGGCGTCGCTGCCGCGCGGTGTGAAAACGATAGATGCCGAAGTGACCGTGCGCGATTGTGGTGCGCAGGGAATACCGACGGTTTAAGGCCTAAGATAAGGCCGCTTAAGTTAAGGGAACGTGAGGGATCATGGCTGACTTTCTGCAAACCGGGCTGGGAATCGCGCTGTTGATCGCGCTGCAAAGCCTTGCCATCGTTGCTTTTGTGATGCTGAGCTTGCTGTTCCTTGTCTACGGCGACCGCAAAATCTGGGCGGCGGTGCAGATGCGCAAGGGGCCGAACGTGGTTGGGCCGTTTGGCCTGCTGCAATCGGTGGCGGATGCGCTGAAATATGTGGTGAAGGAAATCGTGGTCCCCGCAGGGGCTGACCGCGCGGTGTTCTTCCTCGCCCCGATCCTGAGTTTCGTGTTGGCGATCCTCGCGTGGGCGGTGATCCCGTTTGATAGCGGCTGGGTGCTGGCCGATATCAACGTGGCCATCCTGTTCGTGTTCGCGGCGTCCTCGCTGGAAGTTTACGGCGTGATCATGGGCGGGTGGGCGTCGAACTCGAAATATCCGTTCCTAGGGTCTTTGCGCTCGGCTGCACAGATGATTTCTTATGAAGTCTCGCTGGGCCTGATCATCATCGGCATCATCATTTCGACCGGTTCGATGAGCTTCTCGGCGATTGTTCATGCCCAATCCGGCAATCTCGGCCTGTTCAACTGGTATTGGTTGCCGCATCTGCCAATGGTGGTGCTGTTCTTCATCTCTGCCTTAGCCGAAACCAACCGCCCACCGTTCGACTTGCCTGAGGCTGAATCCGAACTCGTTGCAGGCTTCATGGTGGAATATTCCTCGACCCCGTATCTGTTGTTCATGGCCGGCGAATATATCGCGATCTTCCTGATGTGCGCGCTGATCTCCTTGCTGTTCTTCGGCGGCTGGCTGTCGCCGATCCCCGGCCTCGCCGATGGCTGGTGGTGGATGGTCGCCAAAATGTGGGTGTTCTTCTTCATGTTCGCCATGGTGAAGGCGATCGTGCCGCGCTACCGCTATGACCAGCTGATGCGGATTGGCTGGAAAGTGTTCCTGCCGCTGTCGCTCGGCTGGGTGGTGATCGTGTCGTTCTTGGCAAAATATGAAGTGTTCGGCGGCTTTTGGGCACGCTGGACGATGGGAGGCTGATCATGGGTCCGGCACGCACAACCGATTACCGCCGCGCAGCGAAGTATTTCCTGCTGTTTGACTTCATTAAGGGCTTTGGCCTTGGCTTCAAATATTTCTTCGCGCCGAAAAGCACGCTGAATTACCCGCATGAAAAGGGGCCGCTGTCGCCCCGGTTCCGCGGTGAGCATGCGTTGCGCCGCTATCCGAATGGCGAGGAACGTTGCATTGCCTGCAAGCTATGCGAGGCGATTTGCCCGGCGCAGGCGATCACAATTGATGCGGAACCGCGCGAAGATGGCTCGCGCCGCACCACGCGCTATGACATCGACATGACCAAATGCATCTATTGCGGTTTCTGTCAGGAAGCCTGCCCGGTGGATGCGATTGTCGAAGGCCCGAATTTCGAATTTTCCACCGAAACCCGCGAGGAGCTTTTCTACAACAAAGATAAGCTGCTCGCGAATGGCGAACGTTGGGAAGCCGAGATTGCCCGCAATCTTGAACTCGACGCGCCGTACCGGTGAATGGCATGACAGACGCATTCAACCAGATCTTCAAGCAGATGATGGAGCAGGGCCAGAAGATGGCGCAGGCTTTCACACCGGGTTTGGAGGGCGTCGATGTGAAGGCGTTCGAAAAGCTGTTCCCGGCGATGCCGAAGGAAATGCTGGAGGCGTTCTTTGGCAAGACCTTCAACCCTGAGGGTCTGGATGCCCGCACCCGGTTTCTGGTCACCATCGGCGCTTTGACGGTGCAGGGGCCAATCGGTGAGCCGCAAATGCGGGTGACGGTGAAGAACGCTTTGGCCGCCGGGGCCACCAAACGCGAGATCGCCGAAGTGATCTGGCAAATGTCGATGTTCGGCGGCGTGCCCGCCATGCAAAAAGCACTGGAAACCGCTCAGGCGGTCTTTGCTGAAACCGAGGAGAAAGCGCCATGAGCGTTGCAGATCTGGCCTTTTACGCGTTTTCCACCGTCACCATTGCAGCGGGTTTGCTGGTGACGCTCAGCAAAAATCCGGTGCATTCGGTGCTGTGGTTGATCTTGGCCTTCCTGTCCTCGGCGGGGCTGTTCGTGCTGCTGGGCGCGGAATTCGTCGCCATGCTGCTGATCATCGTCTATGTCGGCGCGGTCGCGGTGCTGTTCCTGTTCGTGGTGATGATGCTGGACATCGACTTTGCCGGGTTGAAGGGCGAGATGTCGCGCTACATGCCTCTCGGCCTGCTGGTCGGCGTCATCATCATCATGCAACTGGTGCTGGGCGTTGGCGCTTGGGTGCAGGCCGATGGCGCGATGGGTCTGCGCGCGGCGGTCACGCCGGACCTTGCGCAGATGGAGAACACCCGCGCGTTGGGCCTGCTGATCTATGACAAATATTTGGTTCTGTTCCAACTGTCGGCTTTGGTTTTGCTGGTCGCGATGATCGGCGCGATCCTTTTGACTCTGCGCCACCGCAAGGACGTGAAACGCCAGAACGTGCTGCACCAGATGTGGCGCGACCCGGCGAAAGCGATGGAGTTGATGGACCCGAAACCGGGGCAGGGGCTGTAAAGCGATTTCTGCGCGGAAATCGTGCACGAAATTCGCGCGAATTTCGAGAAGTTATCGCAGGGCAACCTGCACCAAGAGAGTAACGGGCAACGACCCGGAGGGACGAAAATGGTAGGACTGGAACATTACCTGATTGTGGCGGCGGCTTTGTTCGTCATCGGGATCTTTGGCATCTTTCTGAACCGGAAGAACGTCATCGTCATTCTGATGTCGATCGAGTTGATGCTGCTGGCGGTCAACATCAACTTCGTCGCCTTCTCGTCGCAGCTTGGCGATCTGGTCGGGCAGGTGTTCACCATGTTCATCCTGACGGTGGCGGCGGCAGAGGCTGCGATTGGCCTTGCGATCTTGGTGGTGTTCTTCCGCAACCGCGGCACCATTGATGTCGAAGATGTTAACGTGATGAAGGGCTGAGATCATGGATATGCAACTCAGCGCGCAGATTATTCTGTTTGCACCTTTGGTGGGCGCAATCCTTTGCGGTTTCGGCTGGCGGCTGATCGGCGAGAAGGCGGCGACGTGGCTGACGACACTGCTGCTGTTCGTCGGCGCTATCCTGTCGTGGTATATTTTCCTGACCTTTCAGGGTGATACCCAGCACATCACCGTGCTGCGCTTCATCGAAAGCGGCACGCTTTCCACCGAATGGGGCATCCGGCTGGACCGGATGTCGGCGATCATGCTGGTGGTGGTGAACTCGGTGTCCGCGCTCGTGCATCTCTATTCGCAAGGCTACATGGCGCATGATGAGAATTGGGCGCCGGGTGAAAGCTACCGCCCGCGCTTCTTTGCCTATCTCTCGTTCTTTACCTTTTCCATGCTGGCGCTGATCACCTCGGACAACCTTGTGCAGATGTTCTTTGGCTGGGAGGGCGTTGGCGTTGCCTCGTACCTCTTGATCGGTTTCTACTACCGCAAGCCAAGCGCCAATGCCGCCGCGATAAAGGCATTTGTGGTCAACCGCGTCGGCGACTTCGGCTTCGCGCTGGGGATTTTCGCGCTGTATTACCTGACCGACAGCATCAAGTTCGATGAGATTTTCGCAGCCGCGCCACAACTGGCACAAACGCAGCTGCATTTCCTCTGGACCGACTGGAATGCTGCCAACCTGATCGGTGTGCTCTTGTTCATCGGCGCTTGTGGTAAGTCGGCGCAGCTGTTCCTGCACACTTGGTTGCCCGACGCGATGGAAGGCCCGACGCCGGTTTCCGCGCTAATCCATGCAGCAACCATGGTGACGGCGGGGGTGTTTCTGGTCTGCCGGATGTCGCCTTTGTATGAATACGCGCCGGATGCCAAGACGATGATCGTGGTGATCGGGGCGACCACGGCGTTCTTTGCGGCGACGGTGGGTCTGGTGCAGAACGACATCAAACGGGTGATCGCCTATTCGACCTGTTCGCAGCTGGGCTATATGTTCGTGGCCGCAGGCGTTGGCATGTATCCGGTGGCGATGTTCCACCTGTTCACCCATGCGTTCTTCAAAGCGATGCTGTTCCTCGGCGCAGGCTCGGTGATCACCGCGATGCATCATGAGCAGGATATGCGCAATTACGGTGGCCTCAGGAAGAAGATCCCGCTGACGTTCTGGGCGATGATGATCGGCACTTTGGCGATCACTGGCGTCGGGATTCCGCTGACGCATTACGGTTTTGCTGGTTTCCTGTCGAAAGATGCAGTGATTGAAAGCGCTTGGGTTGGCTCGAACTATGCCTTCACTTTGTTGGTGATTGCGGCGTTCATGACCTCGTTCTACTCGTGGCGGCTGATGTTCATGACCTTCTACGGCAAGCCAAAGGGCGACACGCATGCCCATGATCATGCGCATGAAAGCCCGGCGACGATGCTGATCCCGTTGGGGTTGCTGGCTTTGGGTGCCGTGTTCGCTGGCATGGTCTGGTACAACAGCTTCTTCGGCGATGAGGCCAAGATGCGGGCGTGGTTCAACATGGAACCAGCGCATGAGGAGATGGCCGAGGCGGCAGAGGCCCCGGCAGCCGTGGCTGACGCGACTGCGACAGCCGAGGTGGCTTCGACCACGGAGCCTGCTGCCTCCGTTTCTCTGGAACCGGGCATTGCTCCGAAAGGCGCGATCTATCTTGGCGCGGATAACCACGTTCTGCACCACGCGCATGAGGCCCCGAACTGGGTCAAGGTTTCGCCTTTCATCGCTATGGTGTTGGGCTTCCTGCTGGCGTGGAAATTCTACATCCGCAGCCCGGAATTGCCCGGCAAACTCGCGGCACAACAGCGCCCTCTGTATCTGTTCCTGCTGAACAAGTGGTACTTTGACGAGCTGTACAATGTGATCTTCGTGAAGCCCGCGTTCTGGCTCGGCAATTTTCTGTGGAAGAAGGGCGACGGTGTGGTGATTGACGGTGCGCTGAATGGTGTGGCGATGGGGATCATTCCGTTCTTCACCAAACTCGCCGGGCGCTGGCAATCGGGCTACGTCTTTACATATGCCTTCGCGATGGTGCTGGGGATTGCTGCCCTGTTGACCTGGATGACGCTTACGGTGGGGCACTAAGAGCATGACTTACCTTCTTTCCATCATCATCTTCCTGCCCGCAGTGGCCGCTGCCATCATGGCGCTGTTCCTGCGTGGCTCGAATGAGGCCACCGCCAATAACGCGAAATGGCTGGCATTGATCGCCACTACGGCGACGTTCATTGTGTCGTTGTTCGTGCTGAAAGGCTTCGATGCCAGCAACGCCGGCTTTCAGTTTGTCGAAGAGGCCAGTTGGATCGTCGGGCTGAAATACAAGCTGGGCGTCGATGGCATCTCGATCCTGTTCGTGATGCTGACCACCTTCCTGATGCCGATCACCATTCTGTCGTGCTGGTCGGTGACCGACCGCGTGAAGGAATACATGATTGCCTTCCTGCTCTTGGAAACGCTGATGCTCGGCGTGTTCTTGGCGCTCGATCTGGTGCTGTTCTATCTGTTCTTCGAGGCCGGTCTGATCCCGATGTTCCTGATCATCGGCATCTGGGGCGGCAAGGACCGCATTTATGCGGCGTTCAAGTTCTTCCTTTATACCTTCCTCGGCTCGGTGCTGATGCTGGTTGCGATGATCGCGATGTATTGGGCGGCGAAGACCACCGATATTCCGACGCTGATGGCGTTTAAGTTCGACTCTGCGCCGATGGTGGTGCTGGGGATGAGTATTACCGGCGGATTGCAAACCCTGCTGTTCCTTGCGTTCTTCGCCAGTTTTGCGGTGAAAATGCCGATGTGGCCGGTGCATACTTGGCTTCCCGATGCCCACGTTCAGGCCCCGACGGCGGGTTCTGTGGTGCTGGCGGCGATCCTGTTGAAAATGGGCGGCTACGGCTTTTTGCGCTTCAGCTTGCCGATGTTCCCGGTGGGGTCAGAGGTGCTGTCGGGGCTGGTGTTCTGGATGTCGGCGGCGGCCATCGTCTATACCTCGCTGGTGGCGCTGGCGCAGTCGGATATGAAAAAGCTGATCGCCTATTCCTCGGTGGCGCACATGGGCTATGTGACGATGGGGATTTTCACGGCCAACCAACAAGGCGTGGATGGCGCGATTTTCCAGATGATCAGCCACGGCTTTATCTCGGGCGCGATGTTCCTGTGTGTTGGCGTGATTTATGACCGGATGCACACCCGCGAGATTGACGCCTATGGTGGCTTGGTGAACCGGATGCCCGCCTATGCTTTGGTGTTCATGTTCTTCACCATGGCCAATGTCGGCCTTCCGGGCACTTCCGGTTTCGTCGGCGAATTCCTCGTGCTGGCCGGGATCTTCCAAGTCAACACTTGGGTTGCAGCCGTCGCCACTTCGGGCGTGATCTTCTCGGCAGCTTACGGGCTTTACCTGTATCGCCGCGTCGCCTTCGGTGCTCTGGTGAAAGAAGCCCTCGCGACCATCCAAGACATGAGCCGCCGTGAGCGCGCGATCTTCGCGCCGCTGATCGTGATGACCTTGCTGCTTGGCGTCTATCCGGCGCTGGTGACCGATATCATCGGGCCATCGGTGAAGGCGCTTGTTGATAACTACCAAACGGCCGTGACGGCCTTTGCTGCGAACTAAGGGACAGACCAGATGAACGCTTTAGACTTTCATATCGTCCTGCCCGAGGTTTTGCTGGCGCTTTACGCGATGGCAGCGCTGCTGGGTTGTGTTTACGCGAGCAAAGATGCGCTGACAGGCGCTGTGACTTGGGCCACCGCAGGGGTGTTCGTGGCGCTGGCCGCCTATATCGGCTTTGCGGGTGATGGCGCGAATGTGGCCTTCGGTGGCATGTTCATTGACGACGCCTTCGCGCGCTTTGCCAAAGTGGTGATCCTGCTGTCGGCGGCGGGTGTGCTGCTGATGTCGCAAGACTACCTTGCGCGCAACGACATGGGGCGGTTTGAATATCCGATCCTTGTGGCGCTGGCGGTGATCGGCATGATGTTCATGGTGTCGGCGGGCGATCTGATGCTGCTGTATCTGGGGCTGGAACTGCAATCCTTGGCGCTTTACGTCGTGGCTGCGATGCGTCGCGATGATGCGAAATCGACCGAAGCCGGGTTGAAGTATTTCGTCCTCGGCTCGCTGTCCTCGGGCTTGCTGCTCTACGGGGCGTCGCTGGTCTACGGCTTTGCAGGCACCACCTTGTTCAGCGGCATTCTCTCCACCTTGGGCGGAGAGGTGCAACTTGGTCTGGTGATCGGTCTGGTGTTCCTGATTGCGGGTATGGCGTTCAAGGTGTCTGCGGCTCCGTTCCATATGTGGACGCCGGACGTCTATGAAGGTGCGCCCACACCCGTGACGGCCTTCTTCGCCACCGCCCCGAAAGCCGCCGCGATGGCGATGATCGCCCGCGTGGTGTTCGATGCTTTCGGTGCCATCCCGGCGCAGTGGGGGCAGGTTCTGGCGGCGCTCGCCGTGCTGTCGATGTTCCTTGGGGCTGTTGCCGCCATCGGGCAGCGCGATATCAAGCGGCTGATGGCCTATTCTTCGATCGCGCATATGGGCTATGCCTTGGTCGGTCTGGCCGCTGGCACCGTTGAGGGCGTCCAAGCCATGCTGATCTATATGGCGATTTACGTCACCATGAACCTCGGTACCTTCGCCTTCATCATGTCGCTGGAGAAGGACGGCAAGTCGATCAGCGATATCGACAGCCTGAACATGTTCTCAAAACGTGAGCCTTTGAAGGCGCTTGCCGTGCTGATCCTGATGTTCAGTTTGGCGGGCGTGCCGCCGATGCTGGGCTTTTTCGGGAAGTTCTATGTGCTGAAAGCTGCCGTCGATGCGGGCATGACATGGCTGGCGCTGGCGGGGGCGGTGGCCTCAGTGATCGGCGCGTTCTACTACCTGCGGATCGTGTTCTTCATGTATTTCGGTCGTGACACCGAGGGTGCTTCCAGCCGGATGGTCCCGGTGCAATGGCTAATGCTGGTGGCGGTGGCGGCGGTGATGCTGCTGGGTGTCGTCAACCTGTTCGGCATTGAAGCGGTGGCGCAGACTGCGGCGCAAGCGCTTGTCGGCTAAACCGACATGGCCCGCAAGTGTGGCGCGCCACGTCCTGCAAACGGTCGATAGCACCAATGCTTTTGCCTTGCGCATGGCCCCGGAGATACCGGGGCCTGCGTGGTTTTTGGGGCTGGAGCAAACCGCTGGCCGGGGCAGGCGGGCGCGGCCTTGGGCCTCTCCACGGGGTAATTTCTACGGAACGCTCCTGCTGCACCCGAGTGAGCCGCCCGAGCGAATCGCCCTGCGCAGCTTTGCCGCCAGCCTCGCGCTGCGCGATGCCTTTGTATCCATAACTGGACTGCCCGGCGCTTTCGCGCTGAAATGGCCGAATGACGTGCTGCTGAACGGCGGCAAAGTGGCGGGGATTTTGCTGGAAAGCTCTGCCAACAAACACGGCGGCTTCGATCTCGCCATCGGCATCGGCGTTAATCTGATTGGCGCGCCGGATGTGTCGGCGGTGGAGCCGGGGGCGGTGATCCCGGTCAGCCTGCTGAATGAGACCGGACTGCGCATTACGCCCGAGGCGTTCCTTGATGCCCTCGCCCCGGCCTATGCGGCGTGGGAGGCGGCTTTTGTTAACCAAGGTTTCACCGCCTTGCGTCAGGAATGGTTAAGCCATGCCGCGCGGCTTGGTGACACCATCCGCGCCCGCACCGGCACCCAAACCCGCGAGGGCGTGTTTGAGACCATTGATCCTGCGGGAAATCTGATCCTGCGGATGTCCTCCGGCCCTGTCGCAATCCCTGCGGCAGAGGTGTTCTTCTAAGGGGCGCGCCATGCTTCTGGCTATCGACTGCGGCAACACCAACACCGTGTTTTCCATCTGGAACGGCGAAAAGTTCATCACCACCTGGCGCATCGCCACCGATCACAAGCGCACGGCGGATGAGTATTTCGTCTGGCTCTCCAGCCTGCTGATGCTGACCAAAACCGAAGCGCAGATCACCGAGGCCATCATCAGCAGCACGGTGCCGCGCGTGGTGTTTAACCTGCGCGTGCTGTGCAGCCGTTATTTCGACTGTCGCCCGCTGGTGGTGGGCAAGCCGGAATGTAACCTGCCGGTGCCGCCTCGGGTGGATCAGGGAACGACCGTTGGCCCCGACCGTTTGGTCAATACGGTGGCAGGTTTTGATCGCCACGGCGGCAATCTGATCGTGGTCGATTTCGGCACCGCCACCACCTTCGACGTGGTGGATCACGACGGCGCTTACGTCGGCGGCGTCATCGCCCCCGGCGTTAACCTCAGTCTTGAGGCGCTGCATATGGCCGCCGCCGCCCTGCCGCATATCGACATCGCCAAGCCTGCAAGGGTGATCGGCACGAATACGGTGGCTTGTATGCAGTCGGGCGTGTATTGGGGCTACATTGGCTTGATCGAAGGCATCGTCCGGGAAGTGCGCCGCGAGCGTGATCTTGGGATGAAAGTAATTGCCACCGGCGGCCTGGCATCATTGTTTGCTCAGGGAACTGAGCTATTTCACAAGGTTGAGGACGATCTGACCATGCATGGCCTTGTCCTCATCAACAACCACAACAAGGAAACGGCATGAGCGGTGAGCGGCTGATCTATCTACCATTGGGCGGGGCCGGCGAAATCGGCATGAACGCTTATGTTTACGGCTATGGCCCGAAGGGGCGCGAGCGGCTGATCTTGGTCGATCTCGGCGTGGCGTTCTCGGATATGGATACCTCGCCGGGCGTCGATCTGATCATGCCGGATATCTCGTGGCTGGCCGATAAACTCGATCGGCTAGAGGCGATTTTCATCACCCATGCGCATGAAGACCATATCGGCGCTTTGGCGCATCTATGGCCGTCATTGCGCAAACCGATCTATGCGCGCAAATTTACCGCCACCATCGGGCGGCTGAAGTTTGAAGAATATGGCCTGCCGAAAGATGCCATCACCACGGTTGAATCGCGCCCACACACGGTTGAGGCTGGGCCGTTCAAGGTGCAGTTCGTGCCTGTGGCACACTCGATCCCGGAATCCGGTGGCCTTGTGATCGACACGCCTGCGGGTCGGATTTTCCACTCCGGCGATTTCAAGCGCGATGCCACGCCGATTGTCGGCGAAGGCTGGGATGATGCGGTGATGGAGGCGATTGCTGCCGAGCGCCCGATCAAGGCGCTGATGTGCGACAGCACCAACGTATTTTCGCTGCATGAAGGTCGCTCGGAAAGCACGCTGAAAGCCCCGATTGCCGAGCTGATCAAATCGGCGGGCGGCATGGTTGTGGCGACCACGTTTGCATCTAACGTCGCCCGCCTGAAAACCTTGGCCGAAGCGGGCCGGATGGCGGATCGCTCGGTCTGCCTTTTGGGCCGGGCGATGAAACGGATGGTGTCGGCGGCGGAAGAATCTGGCGTGCTGAAAGACTTCCCGCCAGTGATCACGCCAGAACAAGCGCTGGAAGTGCCGCGCAAGAACCTGATGCTGATCGTGACGGGATCACAGGGCGAACGCCGCGCGGCCTCGGCACAGCTAAGCCGTGGCAAGTATCTGGGGATCGAGCTGAAAGAGGGAGATACGTTCCTGTTCTCCTCCAAAATCATCCCCGGCAATGAACGCGGCGTCTATGCGATTGTGAACGCGCTTTCTGAAAAAGGCGTAGATATCGTTGATGATAACAACGGTCTTTATCATGTGTCCGGCCACGCCAACCGCCCGGACCTAGAGCATGTGCATCGCTTGTTCCTGCCCGATATGCTGATCCCGATGCATGGCGAGCACCGCCACCTGCGCGAACATGCCCGCATTGGGCTTGAGGCTGGCATCGCCTCGGCGGTCGTCACCAACGGCATGATGATGGACATTACTGGCGATGTGCCGAAACTGGCCGAGCATATCGAGGCTGGCCGCACCTACCTAGACGGTTCCGTGTTGATCGGCGCGCTGGACGGCGTGGTGCGCAACCGTATTCGCATGGCGTTGAATGGTCTCGCGATGGTGACGGTGATCATGGACGAGCAGGATCAACCCTTGGGCGAGGCTTGGGTCGAGTTGATGGGCCTGCCGGAAACTGGCAAAGGCGGGCGGAACTTGGCGGAGGTGCTGGAAACCGAGCTGACCGAATTCCTTGATGGCGCCGGCCGCAAGCTACTGTCGAACGATGACAAGATGGACGAGGCTTTGCGCAAGATCGTCCGTCAAGTCTCGATGGAAGAGATTGGTAAAAAGCCCGAGGTGATCGTGGTAGTCAGCCGTCTCGCCGCTGAATAAAGCCAGTAAGGCGCTGAAATGCAAAGGGCCTCGCAGATTGCGAGGCCCTTTTTTTTATTGTGGGGAAAGCCTTAGCCTTCGGTGCCGGTCGCCGGAGCGTCTTCGGGTTCATCCGCCGTGCTGGTGGTGATCGCAAAGCTGCGCAGCAGGAAATCGGGCATATGATCACCCATGCCCACCACACGCTCGCCATTGTCGCGGCCACCACGATAGTCGCGACGATCATCGCGGCGGGGTTCATTGCGGGTATCGGCGCGGGGTTCGTGGCGCTGTTCAGAACGGCCCTCGGAAAATCGGCTGTCCGGGCGACCTTCTGCGCGTTGCTCGCCACGCGGCTCGGAACGGCGATCATCTTCGCGACGCGGGCGCTCTGTGCGCTCGGGGCGGGCGGTTTGTTCAACGCGGACAGGTTGCTCAGCCGCCGCTTCCACAACCGGTGCCGCAACAGAAACGGCTTCCACTGGCTTGTCCTCACGCGAGCCACGCTCGCGCGGACCACGACCGCTGCGGCTGCGTGGCGATGCGGAAGACCGGTCTTCGCGGGCGCGCTCAGGCGCATCCGACGCGCCTTCCAGCGCACCTTCTGGCACTTCGCCACGCGGAATCGGCTGTTTCACCAGCGCTTCAATCGCGTTGATATATTTGTCATCCGATGGCACCGCGATCGAATAGGCTTTGCCCAAACGCCCAGCCCGACCGGTGCGGCCAATGCGGTGGACGTAATCTTCCGGATGCGACGGCACGTCAAAGTTGAACACATGGCTGACGGCGGGGATATCAAGGCCTCTCGCTGCCACATCCGACGCGACCAGCAAATGCACGGAGCCGTCGCGGAAGCCGTCCAAAGTCTTGGTGCGCACCGATTGATCAAGATCACCATGGATCGGCGAGGCATTAAAGCCATGCTGTTTCAACGACTTCGAGACCACATCGACATCCATCTTGCGATTGCAGAAGATGATCGCGTTGGTGCAGGTCTCACCCTCGGCCTTGATCAGCGCCCGCAGCACAGCGCGCTTTTCGGCGAAGCTCTTATCCTTGCGCGACGGCGTGAACTGGATCAGCTTTTGCTCAATCGTTAGCGACGCCGTGGCCTGCCGCGCGACTTCGATCTTGACCGCATTTGACAGGAAGGTGTTGGTGATCCGCTCAATTTCCGGTGCCATGGTGGCGGAATAGAAGAAGGTCTGCCGGGTGAACGGCGTCAGGCTGAAGATGCGCTCAATATCCGGGATGAAACCCATGTCGAGCATCCGGTCGGCCTCATCCACTACCATGATCTGCACGCCGGTCAGCAACAGTTTGCCGCGCTCGTGGTGATCGAGCAGGCGGCCCGGTGTGGCGATCAGCACGTCAACGCCACGGTCAATCAGCTTGTCTTGTTCACCAAACGACACGCCGCCGATCAGCAAAGCTTTGGTCAGCTTGGTGTATTTGGCGTAAGTTTCAAAGTTTTCCGCTACTTGTGCTGCGAGTTCGCGGGTAGGGCATAGCACCAGTGAGCGCGGCATCCGGGCTTTGGCGCGGCCTTGGCCCAGCAAAGTCACCATCGGCAGCACGAAGCTGGCGGTCTTGCCAGTGCCGGTTTGGGCGATGCCCAGCACGTCTTTGCCTTGCAAGGCGTGCGGGATGGCTTGGGCTTGGATCGGAGTTGGGGTTTCGTAGCCGGCTTCCGCCACGGCCTTGAGCACGCGGGGGTCCAGCGCGAGATCTGAGAATTTGGTCATCTGCGTCCTAATGATGCGGGTTCGGCCCGCATGAAATGAAGGGACGCTGCTTTTCCGGGCGCCCCGGCGTCTGGGCGCTACGGCCCTTCCGCGCGCATAGCGGAATACGCGCGGAAGGTCAAGGATTGTGGATAAAACGGCGGTTTACCCCGCCTGTTTTAGCCGATATCGAAGCTCACACCCTGCGCCAGTGGCAAAGTGGTGCCGTAGTTAATGGTGTTGGTGGCGCGGCGCATATAGGCCTTCCACGCATCCGACCCGCTTTCACGCCCGCCACCGGTTTCCTTTTCGCCGCCAAACGCGCCGCCGATTTCGGCACCCGAAGGGCCGATATTGACGTTGGCAATGCCACAATCGGAACCACGGGCACAGAGAAAAGCCTCAGCCTCGCGCAGATCATTGGTGAAGATCGACGAGGACAGGCCCTGGGGTACTTCATTGTGTTTCTCAAGAACGTCGTCGAAGTCCTTGTAACGCATCACATAAAGGATCGGCGCAAAGGTTTCATGCCCCACGGGGCCGATTTGCGCAGGCATCTCAACCAGAGCCGGATGCGCGTAGGCTCCGCCCAGACCCGTCACCGACGCGCCACCATGCACGGTACCGCCAGCGGCGCGGGCTTGGTCCAGTGCCTTCGCCATACCGTCCAATGCGCCGTCATCAATCAGAGGGCCGATCAGCACGCCGGCTTCCAAGGGGTTGCCGACTTTCACGCTCGCATAGGCGGCTTTCAGGCGGGGCAGGAAAGCGTCGTAAATGCTGTCGTGCAGAAACAGGCGGCGCAGGGTGGTGCAGCGCTGGCCCGCTGTGCCCATCGCGGAAAACGCCACGCCGCGCAGGGTCAGGTCAAGATCGGCCGAGGGGGTGACAATAGCGGCGTTGTTGCCGCCAAGTTCCAAAAGAGAGCGGCCAAAGCGGGCGGCGACTTTCGGGCCAACCTCGCGGCCCATCCGGGTCGATCCGGTGGCGGAAACCAGTGCGACCTTGGGGCTATCAACCAAAGCCTCACCCAAAGCGCGGCCACCGATCAGCAGGCTCGACAGGCCCTCGGGGGCGTGATGGCCCGCATCCGCGAAACGTTTCAGGGCGCGTTCCAGCAGGGCGTGGGCGGCGAGGGCCGAGAGCGAGGCCTTCTCGGACGGCTTCCAAACCACCGCATTGCCGCAGACCAAAGCCAGCGCCGTATTCCACGACCACACCGCGACCGGGAAGTTGAACGCCGAAATAACCCCAATGACACCAATGGGATGCCAGGTTTCCATCATGCGGTGGCTGGGGCGCTCGGACGCAATCGTATAGCCGTAAAGCTGCCGCGACAGACCCACGGCGAAGTCGCAGATGTCGATCATCTCCTGCACTTCGCCCAAACCCTCGGACACCACCTTGCCGACCTCTATCGACACCAAACGGCCCAAAGCGGCCTTGTTGGCGCGCAGCTCCTCACCCAAAAGCCGCACCAATTCGCCACGCTGCGGCGCGGGCACATTGCGCCACTCGCGATAGGCGCGGTGGGCGGCTTGGATCGCGGCTTCTGCCTCGGCGGCGGAATGTTCGGCGATGGGGCCAAGCGATTCACCCGTGATCGGGGTGCGGGTCGGCATCGGGCCGACTTTTGGGGTGACGCCAAGCTGAGCCAGCAGGGTTTGCACTTCGGTATTCAGCGACATCATGGCCTCGTTTTGCAGGAATTTGGCGCAATAAGCAGACCTACGCGAGCGCGCGCAAGGGGGCGGCTGAGCGGGGGCATTGCGGGTGTGCTGCGAATTTAAAGCATATCGCCGGAATCATCTGGCATTATGTAGGGCAATTCCCTGCGGATCGCCCAAGGTCTCCGGCGAAAAACAGCAAGCTGTCCGGTGGAAAAATTTAACCCAAACGCGAAAAGATAAGGCCAAGCCCCAGCACCGCCAATGCAGCACCTGCCCAACTGAGGGCGGTCGGGCGCTGCCCCGTGCGCAGCCACAGCAAGGGTAGGATGATCACGGGAGAGGTCGCCGAAAGTGTCGCGATGATGCCGGTTTGCGAGCCTTGCAGCGCATAAAGGAACAACGTCATGCCAACCAGCAAGCCGATAAAGGCGGTGGCAGCGGTCCAGAGCAGCGGCTTGCGGCTGAATTCTGGCGTCGGCGGGGCCAATGGGGTGGCGGCGAGGGCACCCATCGCAAGACCCGAAGCGCCAACCCGGAACAACGAGGCGAGGTAAGGGTCCATCCCCGCCATCATCACCGGGCGGGCGATCAGTGAACCTGCGGCTTGGCCGAAAGCGGCGCCAAGGCCGAACAGGACGCCAATGATTGCAGTGCCTTGCAGGGTTTCCAGCCGATGCGCATTAGCGCTAGGGCGGCCGAGGATGGCCAAGGCCACGCCACTGGCAGTCAGGCCGATGCCGACGATGGCGCGCCACGGCAGCGCCTCGCCCAACAGCGCCCAGCCCATCAGCGCGGCCATCGGGGCGTTCAGCGCGAACACCGCACCCGCACGACGGGGGCCGATGCGGCCGACGGCTGCGAAGTTCAGTGTGTCGCCAAGCAGGATGCCGATCACGCCCGAGACCGCGAGGGTCAGCAGGGCTGCGCTATCCGGCACGCCGAAGCCGCCTGTCGCCAGCACGATCAGCCCCAGCAGCAGGGTGACGAACACCTGCCGGATCAGGTTGAAGTGAAACGCGCCAAGGCTGCGCACCGCATCGGCGGCAAACAGCCCCGTGGTGGCCCAGCAGGTCGCGGTGCCAAGGGCTGCGAGTTCATGCAGGGGCAGGGCCATTGTGATCTCCGAATTTTGCCGGAGTTTTAGGCAGATATCAGGAACATTGCAAGAACTGCGGCGCCTAAACCATCATTTCTTTCGTCGCCGTTAACTTCACTTCGGGATAATCGCGCTCAATGCGGTCGATGTCCCATTTCAGGCGGGTCAGGAAAACCGTGTCGCCGTCATTGTCCAAGGCGATATGACCCTTGTTGACGTTGACGAATTTTTCGACCTCGGCCTTGGCCCCCGACACCCAGCGTGCGGAGGTGAATTGACTGGGCTCGAACCGCACGGGCAGGGAGTATTCTTGCTCGATCCGGCTGGCCAAAACCTCAAACTGCAACGGCCCGACCACGCCGACGATAAAGCCCGAGCCGATCATCGGTTTGAACACTTTCGCAGCGCCTTCTTCGGCGAATTGCATCAGCGCCTTTTCCAGATGCTTGGCCTTCATCGGATCGCCTGCGCGCACCACTTGCAACAGCTCCGGCGCAAACGACGGGATGCCGGTAAAGCGCAGGGCCTCACCCTCGGTCAGTGCATCGCCAATCCGCAGCTGGCCGTGGTTCGGGATGCCGATGATGTCGCCAGCCCAAGCTTCCTCGGCCAGTTCGCGGTCAGCAGCGAGGAACATCACCGGGTTGGCGATGGCCATTTGCTTTTTGCTGCGCACATGCAGCAGTTTCATGCCGCGCTGAAAATGCCCCGAGGCCATGCGCACGAAGGCGACGCGGTCACGGTGCTTGGGGTCCATATTGGCCTGCACCTTGAAGACAAAACCTGTAACCGTTTGTTCTTCTGGGTCAATCTGGCGTTCTTTGGCCTTTTGCGGTTGCGGCTCGGGGCCATATTCGCCCATGCCGTCCATCAATTCCTTCACGCCAAACGAGTTGATCGCCGAGCCAAACCAGATCGGCGTCATCGAGCCGTTCAGGAAAGCCGCGCGGTCAAAGGCGGGCAGCAAAGCTTTCGCCATTTCAAGCTCTTCGCGCAGTTTCTTCAACTGCTCGGGCGCAATGTGATCCGCCAGTTTCGGGTCATCAAGGCCAGAGATCTGGATGGTTTCCGCGACCTTATTGCGGTCGGCGCGGTCCATGATTTCCAATCGGTCGTGTAGCAGGTCATAAGCGCCGACGAAATCGCGACCCATCCCGATGGGCCAAGAGGCGGGCGTCACATCAATCGCCAGATTCTCTTGGATTTCATCAATGATATCAAAAGTATCCCGCGATTCCCGGTCCATCTTGTTACAGAAGGTCAGGATCGGCAGGTCGCGCATCCGGCAGACCTCGAACAGCTTTTGCGTCTGACTTTCGACGCCTTTCGCACCGTCAATCACCATGATCGCAGCGTCAACAGCGGTCAAAGTGCGGTAGGTGTCTTCGGAAAAATCCGAGTGGCCGGGGGTATCGACCAGATTGAAGCGATACTGCCGGAAATCGAACGACATAGCCGAGGCAGACACAGAAATCCCGCGCTCTTGCTCCATCTTCATGAAATCCGAGCGGGTGCGGCGGGCTTCGCCCTTGGCGCGCACTTGGCCCGCCATCTGAATGGCCCCCCCAAACAGCAGGAATTTTTCGGTGAGCGTGGTTTTGCCAGCGTCGGGGTGCGAAATGATCGCAAAGGTCCGGCGGCGGGCGATTTCGGGCGGAAGGGGGGCGCGATTGTCAAGCATGCGCGGGCTTTAGCCGAAAGCAACCGTAACGTCTACCGTTGCCGCGCAGGCACGGTGCGGGGTGTTTTGAACAAAGCCTCTGGCCCGATGGAATCGAGAAATTGCCGACCCGCTTCGGTGCCGAAATGCTGGTTCTGGCTGAGGCCGGGGAAGCGCGCCTTCACATCCTCGGCCAGTTCCACCGGCAGGCGGTTCACGGTGGCATCATTGACCATCAGGCTTTCGGCAGGCACGCCTTCCGCATAGATGATTTCGTGGTGATCAAACACGATGCTGAAGAAATCGACAAAGCCGCCTTCTTGGATGAAAACAGATTTATGATCCACCAGATAGCGCGCCTGCACCAACAGCTCGGATGTGGGCAGCCCTGCGCTGCGCTGGCGTTGATAGAGAAACATCCGGTGGTGCTGGCTGACCAAAAGATCGCCGGAATTGCCCAAAGTGCCCGCAGTGATTACCACCGGGGCAAAGGCCCCCACCGCGCGCAGGGTGGTGGAGCCGATCCAGCGGATTTCCTGCCCGCCATGATCGCGGCTGAGAACCTTATCCCCGATCTGTAGCGACTCAATCGCACGCTGCTGACCCGAAGCGAGGGTGATCATGGTGCCGCGCGCGAAGGACACGCACAAAAGGTCAGCCAGCCCGGTGTCTTGCGGCGCGTCGTCAATTTTCAGCAACGTGTAGTCGTTTAAGCCCGCCATTGGCGACAGTGGCAGCACAAACCGCGCGCCATCCGGCAGTGAGATCAGCACCAAATCGACCTGATCGCCGTCGCTGCTCATCATCGTATAGCGCGCCTCAAACAGCAAAGCATCGCCGACTTGGCCCACGGCCGAGCCCGCGCCCACCCGCTGTTGGCCCTCGGCGCGCGTCACCACAAGCCGCAAGGGCTTTTGGCTTTCATCCAGCGCGTAAAGATCGCCGGGGCAGACCTCCTCCGGGCCCATCAAGCCGTCACCCATATTCACCCCGTTGATCACATAAATCGCATCGGCTGCCAGAACTTGGCAGGCGTGGCCGGGTGCGGTTTGGGTTTGTTTGGCTGTCATGCTGTGAAGGCTACCGAATAATGGTTAAGTCTGCATATGAACCGCGCTGGGGCGGCGGCTCAAGCCAGTAGAGACCAAAATTAGGGTTAAATTTTGGCTGGGCACTGGATTTGATGTGATTGCTTTGGCTTACACCCCGCTGCATCGGCTGCTAGGCTGGCGCAAATGAAGGAGATGTGGCGATGGATTTGGGGATCAAAGGCAAACGGGCACTGGTCTGTGCGGCGTCAAAGGGCTTGGGTCGTGGCTGTGCGATGGCTTTGGCGGAAGCCGGGGTCAATCTGGTGATCAACGCGCGCGGGGCTGAGGCGCTGGAGGCGACGGCAGCCGAGTTGCGCAAATTTGGCGTGAATGTGGTGGCGGTTGCGGCTGACATTACCTCGGAAGACGGGCGTGCGGCGGTGCTGTCGGCGGCGGGGTCGGTGGATATTCTGGTGACCAATGCGGGCGGCCCACCTCCGGGGATCTGGTCGGATTGGGAGCGTGCGGATTTCATCAAAGCGCTGGATGCCAATATGCTGACGCCGATTGCGCTGATGAAAGCGCTGCTGCCGGGGATGATTGCCAAAGGCTGGGGTCGGGTGGTGAACATCACCTCGCAATCGGTGAAATCGCCGATCCCGCAACTGGGGTTGTCGAACGCGGCGCGAGCGGGGTTGACGGGGTATGTGGGGGGTACTTCGCGGCAGGTTGCGCCATTTGGTGTTATTATCAATAATTTGCTGCCCGGTATTCATGCAACCGATCGCGCGGTGTCGCTGGATACCGGCGTGATGAAAGCGCGCGGCATCACCATGGAGCAAGCGCAGGCGGAGCGTGCGGCAGAGATCCCGGCGCGGCGCTACGGCACGGCGACAGAGTTCGGCGCAACCTGTGCGTTTATGTGCAGCCAGTATGCGGGCTATATGGTCGGGCAGAACATCTTGCTCGATGGCGGCGCGATGAACGCGACGATGTGAACTTGTCGTGCTTTGGGGCGGCTGGTAGGGAAGTCTGGAAAAATCGCCGGGATGAGTATGGCCACCGCATCTGAACGCCTTGAAGTGCCAGAACGTCTGGAAGCGCTGGGGCTTACCCGCTCATTTGGCGGGCGGGCGGTGGTTTCTGACGTGTCGTTGCAGGTGGCGGCTGGGCAGGTGATGTGCCTGCTGGGGCCGTCGGGCTGTGGGAAATCGACCACGCTGCGGATGATTGCAGGGGTGGAAACCCCGGATCAGGGGCGGATTCTGATTGACGGCCAAGAGGTGTTCGGGCCGGGGGGGAACCTGCCGCCCGAAGCGCGCGGCGTTGGGCTGATGTTTCAGGATTTCGCCCTGTTTCCGCATTTGACCGTGGCGGGGAATGTGGCGTTTGGGCTGGCGGGCGACAAGGCTGCCAAGATGCGGCGTGTCGATGAACTGCTTGAAAAGGTGAACCTTTCCGGCTTTGGTGTGAAGCACCCGCATGAGCTTTCGGGCGGTGAGCAGCAGCGCGTGGCCTTGGCGCGGGCTTTGGCACCGCGTCCGCGCGTGATGCTGATGGACGAGCCGTTTTCTGGCCTCGACAATCGGTTGCGCGATGGCATCCGCGATGCAACGCTCGAGGTGCTGAAGGCCGAGGGGGCTGCGGTGTTGCTGGTGACGCACGAGCCGGAAGAAGCGATGCGGATGGCGGACGAGATAGCGCTGATGCGGGATGGCAAGATTGTGCAGCGCGGCGCACCCTATAACGTCTATAACGCGCCGGTGGATCGGGCGGCGGCAGCTTTCTTCAGTGATATCAATGTGATACGGGGCACCTCCCGGGGCGCGCTGACCGAAACGCCGTTCGGGGCATTTCTGACGCCGGGCCATGCCGATGGCGGCGAGGTGGATATCGTGATCCGCCCGCAGCATCTGAAAATCGACTTTGACCGGGCGGGGCGCGGGCCGTATCCGACGATGTCCGAAGGCACGCCCGCACGCGGCGTGGTGCAGCGGGCGCGGTATTTGGGCCATGCCAGCCTTGTGGAATTTCGCATGGAGTTTGACGGCTCGATCCTGACGGCCTCGGTGCCGGGGGTGTTTTTGCCGAAAGCCGAGACGCCGTTGTGGCTGATGATCCGACGGGATCGCTGTTATGTGTTTCCGGCCAGCTAAATCTTGGGCACGCTGCGTTAAGCTGGATCGCGAATCGTCTCAGCGTCCAGCCGCGCGCGGTAGTCGGGCAGGGTGCGACCGGGCTCGTCCGGGTAACGTTCGCCCGTCAGGGTCACCGCCACGATACGATCAACACGAAAGCTGCGGAAATCACCGCGCGCCTCACAAAACGCCGCGAGGGTAGAGATTTTCGCGTGTTTTTCCAGTGCCAGCGGCCGGATGTCGCGGTGGCTCTCGGTGCCACGCGGGTCGATATAGGTGATGGCGACGCGTTCATGGGCCTTGATGGCGCGGCGCAGCGCGGGCAGGTGTTTCGGCGCGCGGTTATCGGTGGGGCCGGGGAAGGCGAACAGATCGCCGGGGTCGTGCGTGGGCGCAGGCGTCACTGCCGCAATACGCTTGGCCAAAGCGCGGGCGGCTTTGGCAAGTGTCGCCTCGGGCCCTTCGGCCGCAAGGCGCAATCCAAGCCGCAGCGCCTCTAATTCCACTGCATTCAGGATCATCGGCGGCAGGGTGATCGGCGCGCGCAGGATGTAGCCAACGCCGCGCTCGCCTTCGACCGGAAGCCCCGAGGCCATCAGCGTGTTCATGTCACGCCAGATCGTGCGGATCGAGACGCCCAGCCGCGTCGATATCTCGGACGCGCGGTGCAAACGGCCATCGCGCAGGATCTGGATCAGGTCAAACAGGCGGTCGGTGCGGCGCATGGGCTTCTATCGCTGGATTTTTCGACAAGAGCAACTGACATATAGCTGTCAGCTATAGCGGAGAATAGCGGCGGTTTACAGGAATTTCCGGTTTCATTCCGCCGGGTTCCCTGCCTAAGTCAGTGCCAGACCTGCCGCAGAGGCGGCTTTATGGAGGATTGATCATGCATCTAAGCCCGTTGCACCTGCTGGTGGTGGCGATTGTTGTGCTTGTGCTGTTTGGCAAAGGCAAAGTCTCGAACCTGATGGGCGAGTTTGGTCGCGGCATCACGGCGTTCAAGAAGGGCGTGTCGGATGGCACCTCTGAGATTGAAAAAGAAGCGGCGGCCAAGGCTGCGCGCGATGTAACGCCCGCCGAAGCGCCAGTTGAGGCCGATAAAGACAAGGTCTGAGGCTTGCGGCTTTTGCTGTGATCTGATGTCTGTCTGACGAGAGGCCATTAGGGCCGGGTGCCGCGAAGGGGCTTGCTTTAGATGTTTGGGGATATCGGCTGGGCCGAATTGGTGCTGATCGGCATCGTGGCGCTGATTGTGATCGGGCCGGAAGATCTGCCGGATATGTTCCGGCAGTTGGGCCGCTTCACCGCCAAGCTGCGGCAGATGTCGCGCGAGTTTTCCCGCGCGATGGAGCAGGCGGCGAAAGACTCCGGCGTCAAGGATGTGGCGGATGATCTGAAGGGCATGACCTCGGCCAAGTCGATGGGCCTGAACAAGGTGAAAGAGGCGGCGGATCGGTTTGAGAAATGGGATCCGATCAAGAATGCGGCCAAGCCTACGGTGGCGTCCAGTGTCGGCAACAAGCCACTGGTGCCGCCGCCGATGCCTGCGGCGGTTCCGACTGTGGGGACAGAGCCTGCAGCGGTTGTCGAAACTGTCGCTGCAGTGGAGCCTAAAATTTTGGGTCCGGAAACGCAGGCTTTGATGGATAAGCAAGCGGCGAAAAAGGCGATTTTGGCCGAGACGGCGCAGAAGCTGAAGGCGGTTGATAGCGGGATTGCGGCCTCGAAAGCCGAGGTGAAGCCCGCCGTGAAGCCGCGTGTGCGCAAGCCTGTGGCGGCTGTCGAAGTGGCCGAGGCCAAGCCCGCACCGAAACCCCGCGCCCCCCGAACCACACCCCCGCGCAAGACCAAGAAGGCGGATGAAGCATGAGCCATACTGATGATGTGGACGCAAGCGCCGCGCCGCTGATCGAGCATCTGAAAGAGCTGCGCAACCGGATTCTGGTTTCGGTCGCGGTGCTGGGCGTAGGCTGTTTGATCGGCTATCTGCTGTGGATTCCGATCTTTCATGTGCTGTCGATTCCGATGTGCAACGCGATGGCGGATTACGGCCAAAAGTGCCAATTCGTGCTGATCAAGCTGCAGGAAGGCTTCTTTGTCGCGGTGAAAATCGCGGTCTGGGCCGGATTTGCGATGTCTTTCCCCGTGATCGCGTTCCAGCTCTGGCGTTTCGTGGCACCAGGGCTGTATCGCAATGAAAAGAGTGCGTTTTTGCCGTTTCTACTGGCGTCTCCGGCGATGTTCATCGCGGGGGCGGCGTTTGCCTATTACATGATCTTGCCGGGGGCATTTCACTTCTTCCTGTCGTATCAGGGCGATTTCTCGAAGGCGATGAATCCGGGGGCTGTGCCGGTGGCACCCTCGATCACCAGTGCGGCGGCGGGGGTGCTCTATCAAGGCTCGGTGGAAAGTTTCCTGTCGCTGACCATGCAATTTATCATGGCGTTCGGGCTGTGCTTTCAGCTGCCGGTGCTGCTGACGCTGATGGGCAAGGCGGGCATGATTTCGTCCTCTGGTCTGCGGGCGACTCGGAAATATGCGGTGGTGGCGATTTTGACGGTCGCTGCGGTGGCAACCCCGCCGGATGTGATGAGTCAGCTGATCATGTTTTTCGCGATTTACCCGCTGTACGAGCTGTCGATCTGGATGATTGCCGGGTTCGAGAAGAAGCGCGAAGCGCAAGAACGCGCGGATGGCACTTGGGTGGACCCGGAAGAATGACCGACGCGCTCACGCGGATTGCCGAGGCTCTGGAGCGGTTGGCTCCTGCGGCGATGCCTGCCCCTGATTTTTCGGCGGAGGCGTTTGCTTGGCACACCGGGCCGGATCGGCTGGAGCCTGTGGCCAAGGTGAGCCGCGTCGATATTGGCCTGCTGATCGGGGTGGATCGCTCGCGAGATACTTTGCTCGCGAACACGCGTTTCTTTGCGCGGGGTTTGCCTGCCAATAACGCGCTGCTTTGGGGCGCGCGGGGCATGGGGAAATCGTCGCTGGTCAAGGCGATCCATGCGTCAGTGCGCAAGGAAGGCCATGATCTGAAGATCGTCGAACTGTCGCGCGAGGACCTACCATCGGTGCAGCGCTTGCTCGCGCATCTGCGGGCGGCACCTCATCAGTTCATCTTGTTCTGCGATGATCTTTCATTCAGCCATGACGACCAGCACTACAAATCGCTGAAAGCGGTGCTGGATGGCGGCATTGAAGGGCGACCCGAGAATGTGCTGCTCTATGCCACCTCAAACCGCCGCCACCTGATGCCGCGCGATATGATTGAAAACGAACGCTCCACCGCGATTACGCCGGGGGAAGCGGTTGAGGAGAAAGTCTCGCTGTCAGATCGGTTTGGGCTGTGGCTGGGATTCCATCCCTGCTCGCAGGACGAATATCTGGCGATGATCCGGGGTTATGCGGACGCGCATGGCGTGGTGGTCGATGCCGATACCCTGCGGGCTGAGGCGATTGAGTGGCAGGCAACGCGCGGCAGCCGCTCGGGCCGGGTGGCGTGGCAATTTTTCTGCGATCTGGCGGCGCGTCACGGGGTTTCTTTGTGACCCCTTGCCATTTCTGCGTGTGAGCCTGATCTTAGCGGCATCATGATCATAGAAATCCTTGTTCTCGCTGCGCTGATCGTTCTGAACGGCGTGCTCTCGATGTCAGAAATGGCGATCGTCTCGGCGCGCCCTGCGCGGCTGAAATCGCTGGAGGGCAAAAGCAAGGGTGCTGCTGCAGCCCTGCGGTTGGCAGAAAATCCGGGTCGGTTTTTGTCGACGGTGCAGATCGGCATCACCATGGTCGGGGTGCTGTCGGGGGCTTTGTCAGGGGCGACCTTGGGTCTGCGGCTGACGAATTGGCTGGTCAAGATGGGGATGGATGCCGATTGGGCCTCGACCGTGGGCGTCGGCGGGGTGGTGGTGTCGATCACCTATGTCTCGCTGATCATTGGCGAACTGGTTCCCAAACAACTGGCGCTGCGCAATGCCGAAGGCGTGGCCATCCGGGTGGCTCCGGCGATGGCTGTGCTGAGCACGGTGACGACTCCGGTGGTGTGGCTGCTGGACTGGTCGGGCAAAACGGTGCTGTGGCTGCTGGGCCAGCGCGGTGTTGGCGGCAATAAGGTGACGGAGGAAGAAGTCCACACCCTGCTGACCGAGGCGCATGAGGGCGGTGTGCTGGAGGATGGCGAGCGTGAGATGATGGCGGGGGTGATGCGTTTGGGGGACCGGACTGCCCGCGCCCTGATGACGCCACGCCATGAGGTGCAGATGCTGGAGCTGGAGGCGACCTCGGCCGAAGCGGTGGCGATGATCCGTAAGATCGCGCGGCCACGGATGCTGGTGCAAAGCCGCGTGACCGGGGAAGTGGTGGGGATTGTCACCCTCGCCGATGTATTCAACGTGGTCTCACGGCGCGAGGCCTTGGATTTGAAGGCGCTGGTGGTCGATGTGCCGGTGGTGTCGGATCAGGCAGATGCTTTGGATGCTCTGGTGGTGCTGCATAAATCGTTGCATCACATCGCGCTGGTTTACGATGAATACGGCCACTTCGAGGGCATCATCACCACCGATGACGTGCTGGAAGCGATCACTGGGGCGGAAAGCTCGGCGGATGCGGATGAGCCTGCTTTGCTGGTGCGGGGCGATGGCAGTTTGTTGGTGTCGGGGTGGATGCCTGCGGATGAGTTCTGTGATCGGCTGGGGCTGTCGCGCGGGCTTGCGGGGGAATACGATACCATCGCGGGGTTGGTGCTGCATCAGCTGCGGCGGATGCCGGTGCTGGGGGATACTTTTGTCGCCGAGGGTTACAAGTTTGAGGTGATCGACTTGGATGGGCTGCGGATTGATAAGATTTTGGTCAGCGAGGTTTGAGGTTGGGGTGGTCCCAACTCGGGACCATTGTTTTTATTGGGTTATTTCGCAGGGTTTTGGTTAAGGTTAACGGGGTGTGAACACTTCGGGGTGCTGAGGGAGCCTCCGGCGGGGATATTTGGGCCATTGTGAAATTGTTTATTGGGCGCAAACTACGGCAAGGCTTGGGTCTTTAGATATAGAAAAGCAACCTTACCCATGAGCAAACGGCATCTGAACTGTCCAAGAATTGTGGCGATCATAATCTCGTTCGGCCTTGTTTCAGCATGCGAAGATGAATGTGAGAACACAATTCTTCAATCTTCGGAATCTCCTGACGGGCATAGTCGGTCGGTTCTGTTCGAAAGAAGCTGTGGGGCGACCACTGGCTTTTCAACGCAGATTTCAATCCTGAAGGATGGGGAAACACTTCGTGGATCGGGAAATATCTTTGCGGTTGACGACAATCGTGGTTCGGCAAAATCAGAAATTTGGGGAGGGCCGTGGGCGGAGTCAGAATGGATATCCAATGACACATTGATTGTGTCATACGACGCAAATTCTCGGGTTTTCAAAACTGAGAAGCAAAAACTCGGTGTCAAAGTAATATTCGAGGCCGTTAGTCACCCAGCACGCGAATAGCATGAATTTCTAATGTCTAGATTGGGTTCAAATCGACGCTCAAAACTGGGCAAGTCTGCTTGGCTCAGTGGCCATGTTTGAACCTGAACATTCTGGGTAAACCGAAAGGCAGCGCCCCACTCGGGAGCGCTGCACCTGTTACTGCAAATACGCCATCGGATCGACGGAATCGACGCCTTTGCGGATCTCGAAATGCACGAAGGCGGGGTCTCCGGCGCGGACGACGGCGATGGCTTGGCCTTTGGTGACTTTGTCGCCTTTGGCGACTTTCAGGCCATCGACGCCAGCGTAGACCGTCAGGATGCCGTCAGCGTGGCGGATCACCACGATGGGGGTGCCTTGGGTGTCTTTGGTGACAGCGGCGACGGTGCCGTCGGCTGCGGCTTTCACCGAAGACCCTGCGGCGGCAGCAATGTCGATGCCGTCATTCTTTTTCTTCACATAGGCGCGGATCACCTTGCCGCTGACTGGCATGGTAAAGCGTGAGGCCGAGGCGGCGGTGCGGTCTTTTCCAAGATCAGCGGCAGGGGCAGGTTTTTCGCTGGCTTTGGCGGGTTTCTCTGCGGGCAGTGGTTTTTTCGCCGAGGGCGGCTCGGGCGTGGGCGAGCCTGCGCCGGGCACCGTGGTAACCGCGACCGGGTCTTTCGGCGGCGGCGAGGCATTGGCGGTGGGGATGATCAGGAACTGGCCTTCGCGGACTTCCAGATCGGGGCCAAGGCCGTTCCAATCGGCAATCGAGCGGGCAGAGATGTTGTAGATGCGGGCAATCGAGAACGCGGTCTCGCCGCGTTTGACTTGGTGGCGGATTGGCTCGGTGCCTGTGGGTTTGCTCGGCTTCGCGGCGGCGGGCGTGGTGGTGCCGACACGGTCAAGTGCTGTGGTGGCGATGGAGGAGACATCGACCGCGCCGGGGGTGGCGGTGCTGCCTGCGGGGGTTGCGGCGACGCGGGCCGGCAAAGCAAGGGTTTCGCCTTCGCGCAAGCTGTCACCGGGGTTCAGGCCGTTATACTTCGCCACTTGATCAGCGGGCAGACCGACACGGGCAGCAACGGAGGCTACGGTATCGCCGCGCTGTGCGACTGCGGCTTGGTAATTTGGGTAAGACAAAACACCGTTGGCATCGGCTGCGGGGCGCGGGTCGGTGGCGCGCAGGGCGGCATCCGACGTATCCAGCGCGCCATGGCCCGCGCGCAGGTCCCAGTCAAACGGCTTGGTTTTGCCGCAGGCGGAGACCATCAGCAGGGCGGATAGGCCAAGAATGGGAAGGCGCGATAGGGTCATGCTTGCCTCTGTACCTTGCCCGGTTGGTCCGGGCGTCTTGTTGCGTTCTAGTCTGCACTGATGCCCTCTACCAGTGGCACAAACCGCACTGGGCGAAGTTCTTCGTAATCGTAGCCTGTGGCCAGCCTAGTGACTTTGATCAGGTGCTGCACTGTATCAGATTGGCCGACAGGCACCACCATGATACCGCCAACTTTCAACTGCGCCAAGAGCGGGCCGGGCGGGTCTTCGGCGGCGGCCGTCACGATGATGCGATCAAACGGCGCTTGGTCGGGCAGGCCGAAGCTGCCGTCTGCGGTCATTGCGACGATATTGACGAGGCCCATATCGCGGAACAGGTCTTGCGCCTCGCGCACAAGGCGGCGGTGGCGGTCGACGGTGTAGACGCGTCGCGCAAGGTGGGCGAGGATGGCGGCTTGGTAGCCGGAGCCAGTGCCGACCTCTAAGACCGTATCGCGCGGGCTGATGTTGAGGGCTTGCGTCATCAGGCCGACCACGGAAGGCTGGCTGATGGTCTGACCGCAGGCGATGGGCAGCGGCATGTCTTCATAAGCGCGTTCGGCGAACAGGCCACGCACGAACTGGCCACGATCCACCCGCTCCATCACGGAAAGCACGCGGGCGTCGGTCACACCTTTGGATCTGAGGGCAAACAGGAATCGCATCTTGCGCTCGGCCGCCGTCTCATCTTCGGGCAGGCCGTTCTCCATCATCCCAACCGCTTTGTGAGGTCGGCGATGGTGTCGTGGGCGGTCAGATCGCAGCGCAGGGGGGTGATCGAGATATAGCCGTCAAGGTTCACGGCGGCATCGGTGCCGGGCAGGGTGGGGGTGTGCTGCGGGCCGCCCTTGATCCAGAGGAAGCGTTTGCCGGAAGGGGCGGTGTAGGGTTGGATGCCAAAGCTGGTGTCGCGGCGGAAACCTTGCGGCGCAACCCTGTGGCCCTTGACGGCCTTTGCGGCGCAGGGCGGGAAGTTGACGTTGTAGAAGATGCGGTAATCGTCGGTGGTCCAGATGGCTTTATCCAGCAGGGCGCGGATGATTTTGGCGCCATGGGTCGCGGCGGCCTCGAACGGATCGTCTAGATCTTCGGTGTCGTGGCCCATGTATTGCGACAGCGCAATGGCGGGGATGCCGTGCAGGGCGGCTTCCATAGCCGCACCGATGGTGCCGGAATAGAGCACGTTTTCGGCGGAATTGTTGCCGCGGTTGACGCCGGACAACACCAGATCGGGTTTCGCGCCTTCCAGCACGTCGTAGACTCCGGCCAGCACGCAATCGGCGGGCGAGCCTTCGACGGCATAGCGGCGGTCGGCCAGTTTGGCGTTGATCATCGGGTGGGTGTAGCTGATGCAATGGCCGACGCCGGATTGCTCAAACGCGGGGGCGACGGTCCAGACTTCGCCCTTGGGTCCGGCGATTTCCTGCGCGATGCGGGTCAGCGTGACAAGGCCGGGGGCGTTGATGCCGTCGTCGTTGGTGATCAGAATGCGCATCGGTCTGCCCTTTTATTATGGGGCATTGATAAACGCTTGGGGCGCGGGCGGCAAGCAGTGCTGGTGGGTCGGGTGCGTTAAACCGCAATCTGTGCTATGCGTGCCGCTATTTTCGCAAGGTGGGCGGCGCGGGAGGCTTCGGTGCTGCTGGCTACGGCATAATGGGCGAGCCAGAGGGTTTTGCACTGGCGGTTGGTGCAGGCGCGCAAGGACCGCAGGAATTGGCGGCGTCCGGGGGCGGCGAGGAGGAGGTTGTATTGCAGGCTTGTCGCGCCAAGGCTGGTGAGCACACCGAGCAGGCGGATGTTGGGCAGGCCGGGGCGCAGGGTTTTGCCGTCGACGTGGAAGGCGATGCCGGGGCGGAATGTGCGGTCGAGCCAGCCCTTCAGGATGGCGGGCGGGCCGCTCCACCATGTCGGGTGGGTGAAGATCAGGCCCTCGGCCCATTGCAGGGCTTCGATGTGGGGGGAAAGGGCGTCGTCTATGGCATCGGGGTCGGGGTAGCTGAGCCACTCGTCGGGGGTTAGGTTCGGTTGGAAGTTCTCGGCGTAGAGGTCGATGAGTTTGGTTTCGTGACCTTTTGCCGTCGCGGCTTGAATGGCGGTATCGCGGCAGGCGGTGGTGAAGCTGTCGGCATGGGGATGGGCGTGGACGAACAGCAGGCGCATCAGGCGGAGTTGGCAGAGTTTGAGCCGCGTTGGCTTTGCGCCAGTTTCAGCAGGGTGTGGGCGGTGATCGCGATCAGGATCACGCAGCCGCCGATCAGGGTTTTCGTGCCCGGATTCTCGCCGATGAACAGCCAGACCAGCAGCGGGCCTGCGATGATTTCCAGCATGGTGATCATCGAAACCTCGGCGGCGGGCAAGTAGCGCGGACCGATTTGCAGCAAAGCGCAGCCTCCGGCGAGGATGACGCCACCGGAGATGAAGATCAAGGCGGCTTGCTGGAGGTCAAGCGGGGCCATGGGCGCGAAGGGGTAGGCGATGGCGGACGTGAGCAGGTAGCCGATGGCGATGGCGGGCATCAGATTGCCTTGCGGGGCCATGCGGATCACAACGTAATAGGCGGCGATGACGACGGCATTGGCCAGCGCAAAGAGGTCGCCTGACAGGTGACCGCCGCCCAAGCTGCCCGCGCCGATGATGCCGACGCCCGCGAACACGGTGAAGATCGCGCCCCATGTCGGGGTGTCGATCCGCTCGCGCAGGATCGCCCATGACATCAGGGCGGCGATGAACGGGGCGGTGGCGAGGATCAGCAGGGCGTTGGCGGCGGAGGTTTGGCCCAAGGAGGCGAGGAAGAACACCGAGCCTATGCCTTGCAGGAAGATCATCGCGAGCGACGGCCAGCGCAAGAGTTCGCGCCAATGCGGCAGACTGGCGCGGCCGAAGATTGCCAGACCTGCGAAGGTGGTGACGGCGGCGGCGATGCCGCGCCAGACCGCGATGGTCATGGTGTCAGTGTCGATCAGGCGCACCACCAAAGCGTCGGGGAAGAAGAACAACGCGCCCAGCAGGGTGACAGCAAAGCCATAGGCTTGCGGGTTGCGGGCGGAAAGTGGTGGGCGGGCGGTGGTCATGGGTGTCTCCTCTGCCGGGGTTATAGGGGATTGGTGAGGCGGGGGAAGGTCTGGGGGCGACAGGGGGAGGGGTGGAATTGGGGGGTGTATGGAGGTTTGGTATCCGCTGCCATGTTTCTCAGGTTTTCTATGTCTTAGTCATTGCAAGCAAACAACCCGCCCGGATTCAAGGCGCTTTAGCGCCGCCGGGCAGCGCCTGACCGCCCCCACGGGCGGGCGCTTCTGCGCTGTCTCGCTTAGAACTTCTGGGGGATTTGCTGAAGCATAAAGTGCCTAGAACATCTGTGGCTGCGCCCACCCGGCGGTCTGGCGCTGCCCTATGTTGTGCATGTAAAACGCAGTTGATCTAATAACTTGGCGGACATTGCAAGCAAGTCTTTTCTGAAATACCGTAGTCCTGATTAATGTTGCATAGGAACCCATCACCTAATTTCTGATCAGAAGAGAACCGATGCGAATTTGCGATCTCGCAGGCTACTTGTCCGCACTTTGGGTTACAGGTTCTGTTCCCGCTTTTGCAGACAATCCTTTGCCACTTGTAGAGCACGCTGGAACAATCGGTGCTCCTGAATTCATTGCAGTCTTCAAAAATTTTTGCCTTGAGCACTTTGCGAATTTCCCCGCAATAAAAGCTGCATTCAACAATAATGGGTTTGATGTAACCCCTCGTTTTGATGACTGTCCTTGGCCGACTTGGAAAGTCACCGATGATCGTAAAGGCATCTTAGGGCTATTCGGATTCAGCAAGGGGTATGACGATTACGACTACGATGTTTGTGTGATCGAAGCATATGTGATCGACCCAGAGACAATGGATAGAAAGACTCTCGCCGCGGACCTGGCTGCCGGCGCTCCAGTTCGCCAAAGTCCGCCAATTTCTCGCTGGGCGAATGGTTTTGAAAGCACTTTCACGCGATGTGCTGCGGACGGCAATGAGGCAGAAATATCCTTGGAATGGCCAGACCTTTGGGTGCATAAGCCTTCCGGTCAAACCGCTTCACAACGTGAGCGGAAGAAGTTCACCCTGAGTATCACACGAAAATTAAAGTACATTGGGTCGGACCTTAGCAAGTTTAAACGCGAGGGGGAGCGAACACCCTGTTAGCAATGCTGGCGCAGTCGAGCTCGCAGATATCTGACACTACTTTGGCGTTCCCCTCTTGCCCGGAATCAAGGGCGAAGCCCGCCGGGCCGCGCCCGCCCTCCCGCCGGGAGGGCGCGATTGCCAAGGTCACCAGCAGAAGTTCTGGGGGAGTGCTTGAGGCATAAAGTGCGTAGAACTTCTGTTGGCGCGTCCTCCCGAGGTCGGGCGCGGCCCTGTGTTGGTGATCAAAAACTGCACAAATATCGGCCATCACTTGCCTGCGTTTGCGATTGCGCTCTTGAAGCCTGCTTCGGCAAGGGTCAATAAGGGACGCAAGTTTGCGCATCGCTTGCGGCGCGCCATAGCCAGAGGATCAGCCATGCCTGTTTATCGTTCCAGAACCACCACTCACGGCCGCAATATGGCGGGTGCGCGCGGGCTTTGGCGTGCGACGGGGATGAAGGATGGCGACTTTGGCAAGCCGATCATTGCGATTGTGAACTCGTTCACCCAGTTTGTCCCCGGGCATGTGCATCTGAAAGACCTCGGGCAGATGGTGGCGCGCGAGGTCGAGCGGGCTGGTGGCGTGGCGAAGGAATTCAACACCATTGCGGTGGATGATGGCATTGCGATGGGGCATGACGGGATGCTGTATTCGCTACCGTCGCGGGAATTGATCGCGGATTCGGTGGAATATATGGTCAACGCCCATTGCGCGGATGCGATGGTGTGTATTTCCAACTGCGACAAGATCACTCCCGGCATGCTGATGGCGGCGATGCGGCTGAACATTCCGGTGGTGTTTGTGTCGGGCGGGCCGATGGAGGCTGGCAAGGTGGTGATCGACGGCAAGGAATTGGCGCTCGATCTTGTCGATGCGATGGTCTCGGCGGCGGATGAAAGCGTGTCGGATGCGGATCTGGCGAAGATTGAGGCAGCGGCTTGCCCGACGTGTGGGTCATGTTCGGGGATGTTTACGGCCAATTCGATGAACTGTCTGACGGAAGCTTTGGGGCTGTCTTTGCCGGGCAATGGCTCGACTTTGGCGACGCATTCGGCGCGGCAGGGGTTGTTCCTTGAGGCGGGGCGGGTGATCGTCGATATCACCAAGCGGCATTATGAGGGCAACGAGAAGGGCCTGTTGCCGCGCGAGATTGCGAGCAAAGGCGCGTTTGAAAATGCGATGGCGCTGGATATTGCGATGGGTGGGTCCACCAACACTGTGCTGCACATCTTGGCTGCGGCGCACGAGGGTGGCGTCGATTTCACCATGGCCGACATTGATGCTTTGAGCCGCAAGGTGCCGGTGTTGTGCAAGGTGGCCCCGGCCAAGCAGGACGTTCATATGGAGGACGTGCATCGCGCGGGCGGGATCATGGCGATCTTGGGTCAGTTGGATGCGGCGGGGCTGTTGAACCGCGATTGTCCGACGGTGCATGCGCCGACGTTGGGGGCGGCGATTGACCATTGGGATATTTCGCGCAGCAATCATCCAGAAGTGCGCGAGTTGTTTTTGGCGGCACCGGGTGGGGTTCCGACCCAAGTTGCGTTCAGCCAGAGCCGGAAATGGGCGGAGTTGGATACTGACCGGGCGAAGGGGGTTATTCGTTCGGCGAAGACTCCGTTCTCGAAGGATGGCGGCTTGGCTGTGCTGTCGGGGAACATTGCGCCAGAGGGCTGTATTGTGAAGACCGCTGGGGTGGATGACAGCATTCTGGTGTTCGCAGGCCCGGCGCGGGTGTTTGAATCGCAGAACGCCGCCGTGGAGGCGATCCTGTCGAACTGGATCAAAGAAGGCGATGTGCTGGTGATCCGCTATGAGGGGCCGAAAGGTGGGCCGGGGATGCAGGAGATGCTGTATCCGACCTCGTATCTGAAATCGAAGGGGCTTGGCAAAGCCTGTGCACTGCTGACCGATGGGCGGTTCTCGGGCGGCACTTCGGGTCTGTCGATTGGGCATGTCTCGCCTGAGGCGGCTTCGGGGGGGCTGATTGGCCTTGTGGAAGAAGGCGACCGGATTGAGATCAACATTCCGGCGCGGACCATTCATTTGGCGGTGTCGGAGGCGGATCTGGCGGTACGGCGGGCGGCGCAGGATGCCAAGGGTTGGAAGCCGGTGAAGCCGCGGGCGCGGAAAGTGTCTCAGGCGCTGCGGGCTTATGGGTTGTTTGCGACTTCGGCGGCGACGGGGGCTGTGCGGCGGTTGCCGGGCGAGTAAGGGCGGTTTGCTGCAGGGAGCGCCGGGGGTTTCACACCCCCGGACCCCCGTGGGATATTTGAGCCAAGATGAAAGCAAATTTTAGATAAATTTTAGGGGCTTTCCCGATCTAAACGAGTGCCGCGCCGCTATAGGTTAGTTCTGGCGGCTTTTCGGGGCCTCACTGCGCTGGCGTTACGGCGCGACTGCTTGTTTCAGGAAGCTTTGCGGCGGGGTGCCGAATTCTGCGCGGAAGGCGGCGGTGAAGGCGCTGGGGCTGCGGTAGCCCAGGGCATAGGCGATGGTGGCGCTGCTTTGGCCGCGCGTCAGCCGTTCAATGGCGAGCAGAAGGCGCTGGCGGGCGCGCCATTGGCGGTAGCTGAGGCCGGTTTCGGCGCGGAATAGACGCTCTAGGGTGCGGGAGCTGGCGGCGGTGCTGCGGGCGAGGTCGGGCAGCGGGCTTGGATCATCGGGATGGTTGATCAGGTGACGGGTCAGACGCACAAGGCGGGGATCGTGGCCGCCGGGCAGATGCAGCGGGGCTTCGGGCAGGGTTTCGATCTCATCGGCGATCACAGCACACAGGCGCAGCAGGCGGGGTGAGAAGGCTGCGGTGGTGTCTTCACCGTGCAGCCGCAGGATCAGCGCGCGCATCAGCGGGGTGAGGGTGAGGACGGCGCAGGTCTGGTTGGTGGCGCGCAGCGGCAGCGCGGGGTCGATGTAGAGGTTGCGGATATCGGTTTCAGTATCCGATTGCACCTGATGCGGCACATCGCCGGGGATCCAGACGGCGTGGCTGGGCGGCACGATCCAAGTGGCATCGGCGGCACGGATGCGCAACACGCCCCGCAGCGCCCATAGCAGTTGCGCGCGGGGATGATGGTGCGGGGCGATGCCGTCTTGGGGACGCATGGTGCGGCCATAGGCGAGGATTGGGCGATTGGGGTCGCGCAGGAAGCCAGTGGCACTGGGGGCGTGGTTTGGCGTATGGGCGATATGTTCTGGCATGATGGTGGTCTAACGCATAGTGGCGGTTTCGGCTAGGGTCGCAGCATGAACAATGTGGAGCGGGCGATGCAGCGGGTTGGATTTTCGGTGAAACAGGGGGTGGTGGTGGCTTTGGTGGCGGCGGCGCTGGCGTTGGCTTTGTTGCCGCCTGCGGGGTTGAGTGCGGCGCAGGCGCAGATTCTTGCGGCGGTGCTGGTGACGCTGGGGTTGTGGGCCAGTGGCGTGGTGCCGAATTACTTCGCCAGTTTGATCTTGTTTGCGGTGGTGTTGGTGTTGGGCCTCGCTCCGGCGGATCTGGTGTTTGCGGGGTTTGGCTCGACCGCCGTTTGGTTGATCATTTCGGGCTTTGTGATTGGGGCGGCGATCAGTGCTTCGGGGCTCGGCGTGCGGATGGCGCAGGTGTTGGGGCCGCTGCTGGATGGCAGTTATGCGCGGATGATCTTTGGGCTGACGTTGGTGGCGATGGCTTTGGGCTTCATCATGCCGTCTTCGGTGGGGCGTGCGGTGGTGCTGGTGCCGATTGGTATGGCCTTGGCGGCGCGGGCGGGGTTTCAGCCGGGGTCAAATGGGCGGATTGGCATTGCGGTGACGTTGGCGATTGCCTGCAACATGCCGAGTTTTGCGATTCTGCCCGCGAATATCCCGAATATGGTGCTGTCGGGGGCGGCGGAGACGATCTACGGCGCGCATTTTGGCTATACGGCCTATCTATGGCTGCATTATCCGGTGTTGGGCATCGTGAAGTCGGCGCTCACTGCGGGGATGGTGTTGCGGATGTTTCCGGCAGAGGTGGCACCGCATGTGGTGGCGGCCTCGGCGGCTTCGGACCCTGCCAACAGGTCGGCACAGCTGCGGGTGGCTGGTGTGCTACTGGTGACGCTGCTGCTGTGGATGACAGATTCGGTGCATGGGGTAAATGCGGCTTGGGTGGGGCTTGCTGCGGCTGTGGTGTTGCTGAGCCCCGGATTTGGCGTGGTGACGCCTGCGCTGTTCAAGGCTTCGGTGGATTTCGGGCTGCTGTTGTTTGTGGCGGGGGCGCTGGCGGTGGGAGCACTGGTCAACAGCTCCGGTCTTGGGGCGCTGATCGGGCAGGGGTTGCAAGCTGTTTTGCCGCTGCATCCGGGCGGAACGGCTGCGGATTTCGCCGCGCTGTCGCTGATGTCGATGCTGACGGGTCTGGTGACGACGGTGCCGAGCGTGCCTTCGGTGCTGACGCCGATGGCGCAGGATTTGGCGGCGGCGAGCGGGTTTAGTTTGCAGGCGGTGCTGATGACGCAGGTGGTGGGGTTTTCGACCGTGCTATTGCCGTATCAGGTGGCACCCTTGGTGGTGGCGATGCAGCTTTCGGGCGAAAGCCTAAGGGCCTTGGCGCGGGTGTTGTGGCGCTTGGCGGTGGTGACGGTGGTGGTGCTGTTGCCGCTGGATTATCTGTGGTGGCGGGTTTTGGGCTGGATCTGATCACTCGTCGGGCAGGTTTTCGCGCAGCACCAGTTGCAGGCGCGGCGGGATGTAGGTGTAGGGCTGGTTGCGGGCGGCGGCGGCGAGCAGGTTGAGGGCCTCGCGCGCCTCAACACGGGGGTTCTGGTCAATCACCGCATCCACCGTGCCATCCAGCAGGAAGGCTTTGTTGCTTTCGGTGGCCTCGTGGCAGACGAACACCACGCGATGCTCCAGCCCCCGTGCGCGCAGTTCGGCGGCGATGCCAGAGGTGCCGCCGCCGACGTTGTAGATCGCGGCGAGGTCGGGGTGTTGGTTCAGAAGCGCACTGGTTTCCGCCCGCGCGCGCTGGCGGTCGTCCATAATCTCGCGCAGTTCCAGGATTTGGATGTGGGGAAATTCTTCGCGCAGGATGTGGCGAAAGCCCATCTCGCGTTCCTCATGGCCGCGGTAGGCGAGCGAGCCTGCGAACAGGGCGGCTTTGGCGGGTTGGCCTGCGGGCAGCAGGCGGCCCATCAGTTGCCCGGCCAGCCGTCCGGCCTGGCGGTTGTCGATGCCAACATAGGCAAGCCGGGGGACATTTTGGATATCGGTGGCAAGGGTCAGCACTTGCGTGCCGCTTTGGCTGACGGTGCGGATCGCTTCGCGCACGAGGGGGTGGTCTTGCGCGATCAGGCCGACGCCCGCGACTTGGCCGCGCAGCGCGAGGAGGTGGGCTGCGACGGTTTGTGGGTTAAAGCCCTCGATGCGTTCGATTTTGACACTTAGATCGGGGCGCGCGGCGGCGCTGATCTCGATCTGGCGGTGCAGGGCGTTGATGAAAGCGTTGGTGCCTGCGGGCAAAAGGAAAGCGAGGTCAATCTGGACGGTATGGCTCGGGCGGTCAGGCGTCTCGGTGTCCGAGATGTAGCCCAAGCGCCGCGCGGTTTGCAAAACCACCTCACGCGTGCGTGCGCGGACACCGTCACGGCCATTTAACACCCGATCCACCGTGGCGGAGGAGACATTGGCCTCGCGGGCAACGTCATGCAGGGTGGCACGCGGCGGCGTCGGGTTTTGGGTGTTCATGCGTTTTGGGTCGCTTTGGTTGGGTTTGTTCTTAGTGCCATTGAAAAAGTGATCTGTAAATGATGTATTTTGATTGATTGAAGGTGAGGGAACGCGAAGCTGAAGATATTCTGCTGATGTGCGGACGGGTGGCATTTTTGGGTAATATTACGACATATCAAGGATATGTAGGGTGATCTCTGTGATGGGCACCGCTTTCTTGGCCGGCTCCGCCATCAATTTGCAGCTTTATGATGTTGACGAAATGATTTATATAATCATAAAACATCATTAAAGCGCATCAACGCATGGGCTTTGCTGTCTTGGGAGGGACACATATGGATCACACAGATCGCATCTCGCGGCGTCAGTTACTGACGAGCGGCGGTAAACTGGCTGTTTATGGCGCGGCGATTGGCATCGCACCCCGCTTTATCCGCCCTGCGCGGGCCGAGGGCGCGGATGCGCTGGCGCAAGGGATGATTGGTGGTCCGACCGGATTTCCGGGGGCAGAGCGTTATCAATACGGGCCGGACACGCCGGAGGGTCGGGCGATTGAAGCGGTGAAGTCGCTGAAAGGCGCGGGGAAAGCGCCCGCCAAGATCGTGATGGCTTTGTCGGATGGCTCGATCGGGCAGTTGACACAGCCGTTCCCGGCAGGCGCGCCGTCGATCAAGGATCTGTGGGAGAAGGAAACCGGGATCACGCTGGAGATTGTCGGGCTGCCGAACGGGCAGGAATTTACCAAGACGATGCAGGATATTTCCACTTCTGGTGGGGCCTATGACATCTATTCGACCGATTGGAACCGCTTGGGTGATCTGGCGGAATCGGGCGGCATTGCCAAGCTCGATGATTATGTCGAGGCGCACAAGCCGCAGTGGGATGATCCTGAGCGCGGCTATGTGAATGGCGCGCAGGGCGTGGCTTTGCTGAACCAATATCGCGGTTCGACCTATGGCGTCAGCTTGGATGGCGATTTCCAGACTTGGGTGTATCGCACCGATCTGTTTGGCGATGCGGCAGAGCAGGCGGCGTTCAAGGACAAATACGGTTATGATCTGGCCCCGCCGCGCACTTGGAAGCAGCATTCCGATGTCGCGGCGTTCTTCCAGCGGCCTGAGAAGGGGCTGTTTGGCTCGACCGATCTGCGCAATCAGGGTTGGGGTTATACCAACTGGTATCAGCGCTTCACCTCGATGGCCTCGCCGAACCAGTTCCTGTTTGGCGATGACGGTGTGCCGCTGATCAATTCCGAAAACGGGGTGGCGGCGACGCAGGCCTATATTGACAGCCTGTCGCACCACTCGCCTGATGCGATCAGCTGGGGTTGGCCGGAGCAGTATGGTAACTTCGCTTCTGGCGGTGCTGCGATGACCTGCGCGTTTTCGAACCTGCCGAAGTTTCTGGATAATGCTGGCAATACCGGGTCCACCGTGACGGGCAAGATCGGTTCCATGCTGCCCCCGGGGACGGAAGTGGATGGTAAGATCGTCAGCCGTTCGGTGCTGTGGTTCAGCCTGACGGGGATGGTTTCGTCGCAATCGGAATACCCGGAAGTGGCGTACTTGTTGCTGCAATGGCTGGGCTCGGCGCGGATATATTCGTGGATGACGGCCAATCCGGGCGGCTACTTCGACCCGTTCTCTCTGAACGATTTCGCCGATCCGCTGGTGCGGGAAACCTATCACGCCTACCATATGGACAATGTGCGCGAGACGGTGGCACGCACGGTGCCGTCGATCAACTATCCGGGGGCGACGGCGTTCCACAATGCGCTGGACGAGAACCTGATGGCGTCTTTGACCGGGGCCAAGACGGCGGCGCAGGCGATGGCCGATACCGCGGATGCTTGGGCGAAGATCACCCGGCGGACGGGTGAGGAGAAGATTATCGAGGCGATTAAGGCCAACAAGGCAGCTTGGCCGACGGTGCTTGATCCGGTTTAAGGCTCTCCCGTCTTAACCTGATCTAATGGTGGCTTGCGGAGAACCGCAAACCACCTTGGTCGGCGCGGACCCTGCGCGCCGACCAATCCTTTGAATTTTTGGAAGTAAAATGACCCGCTCGCTGGCCTTTGAGGCGTTTCGATACACGATGATTTTGCTGGCGGTGGCCGTCACGCTCATCCCGATCCTGTGGATGGCCTCGATGGCGTTCAAGCCGATCCCGGAATGGCAGGCGACCGGGGCGGCGCTGACGTGGTGGCCGAAAGCCCCGACTTTGGACAATTTCCGCTATGTGTTCGGCGTCAGCAATTCTGATCTGATCGTGGCATTGGATCGCACCGCGTTGAAGCCGATTTTGGCGTCTTTCCTGTCGGCGGGCATCGGCACTGTGATCGCGATGACGGCGGGGACGGCGGCGGCTTATGGGCTGTCGCGGTTTGGCTCGGGTGGCAATTTGCCCTTGGCGCTGGTGCAGTTGCGGCTGTTTCCGCCGATGGCGGTGATGACCCCGGTGATGATCATGTGGGCGTTTTTCAACATGACCGATACCTGGTGGGGGCTGGCGCTGGTGTATGGCATCGTGACGCTGCCGTTCGCGTTCTGGCTGATGAAAACCTTTTTCGACGACATGCCGAAAGAGATTGAGGAAGCGGCTTTGGTGGAAGGCTGTAGCCGCGCACGGGTGTTCTGGCGGATCACCCTGCCGATGATGCGCGCGCCTTTGGCCTCGGCGGCGCTGTTTGTGTTCATCCTGAATTGGTCGGATTACCTGATCGCTTTGCTGCTGACGACGCGGGAATGGGTGACGATTCCGGTCTATATGGCCTCGCTTTCCTCATCCATGACCGGGCAGCTTTATGGCGCGAAGGCCGCGTTGGGGCTGATGGCGGCGGTTCCTCCGGTGGTGTTGGGCGTGCTGATCCAGAAGCATCTGGTGCGCGGATTGACGTTTGGAGCGTTGAAGCAATGAAGGACGAATCCGCACGTTTGGGCTTCCGGCTGACCTTGCCTGCGCAGGTGCTGGTGCTGTTCATCTCGGTATTTCCGCTGCTGATGCAGGCTTACATTTCGCTGACCGATTGGTCGCCATTGTCGGGGCAAAGCTGGCCGCAGGCGTGGCAGTTTTGGAATAGCTTTGCCAATTACAGCGACCTGTTGGGCGATGGCCGGTTGTGGGCGGCACTGGGGCGTACCGCGTTTGTGATGGCGGTTTGCGTGCCGATAGAGTTCATGCTGGGCTTAGGTTTGGCCACTTTGTTCATGGATGATTTCAAGGGCAAGCGGGTGTTCTACTCGATCCTGATCATGCCGATGATGGTGGTGCCTGCGGTGGCGGGCTACATGTTCTTCATGCTGTTCCAGTCGGGCGGGCCGGTGAATGACATTCTGGCGATGTTCACTGGCAGCCCGGTGACGATTGCTTGGCTGTCCGATCCGAACCTTGCTTTGGTGGCCGTGATGGTGGCCGACATATGGCAATGGACGCCGCTGATGTTCTTGATTTTGCTGGCAGGTTTGGTGGGTGTGCCGGAAGATCAGGTGCGGGCTGCGACTTTGTTGGGGGCCAATCCGTTGCAACGGTTTACCTCGATCGTGCTGCCGCGGATGAAAACGATCATTGGTATCGCGCTGGCGATCCGGGTGATCGAATGCTTCAAGATTTTCGACACCTTGTTCATCATGACCGGCGGCGGGCCGGGGGTCGCGACGGAAACCATTTCTGTCTACATCTATAAAATCGCCACGCAGGATCTGATCTGGGGCTATGTCGCGGCGATTGCTTTGGCGATCCTGATCGTGCTGTCGGTGGTCTGTGTCTGGGCCTTGAAACGTATGGCGAGGGTGCGGGCATGAGCATGATCCGGCTGGAACATCTGGTGAAACGCTTCGGCGCCTTTACCGCGCTGAAGACGATGGATCTGACGATTGCGGATGGCGAGTTCGTGGCGCTGCTCGGGCCGTCGGGCTGCGGCAAATCCACCACGATGAATATGATTGCGGGGATGGAAACCCCGTCTGAGGGGCGGATCTTGTTCGGTGATCGCGATATGGCGGGGGTGCCGATGGGGCGGCGCGGTGTGGGGTTTGTGTTTCAGAACTACGCGATTTTCACCCATATGACGGTGCGGCAGAACCTTTCCTATGGGTTGCGCGCAACGCGGCGGCCGAGTGATGAGGTGGTGCGGCGGACCAACGCCATGGCCGAATTGTTGCAACTGACGCCGATGCTGGATCGGCCTGCGGCGGGGCTGTCGGTGAACATCCTGCAACGGGTGGCGATTGGGCGCTCGGCGATCATGGAGCCTGCGATTTTCCTGCTGGATGAGCCGCTGAGCAACGTCGATGCGGCGTTCCGGGCGGTGATGCGGACCGAGTTGAAGGGGCTGCAACGCAGCTTCAAGCAGACCATGGTGTATGTGACGCATGACCAGTTGGAAGCGATGACGATGGCCGACCGCATTGCGGTGATGGACCATGGCGTGTTGCAGCAGGTGGGCACGCCGCTGCAGATTTATAACGATCCGGCGAACCTGTTTGTGGCGCGGTTTATCGGCTCGCCGGGGATGAACCTGTTGCACGGGCGTCCGACAGAGGTGGCGGGCAGTATGGCGATTGATCTGGGGGCTTTGGGGTATTCGCTGCCTTTGGCACCGGAGCAGGCGGCGGCTGCGCGCAAGGCTAACGGCGATGTGGTGTTTGGGTTTCGGCCAGAGCAGGCGGCGCGGGTTTCCGAAGGGCAGGGTATGGCGATGCCGATCAGCTTTGTCGAACGCATCGGCGCGCGGACGATTTTGCATCTGGGCGACGGGGCGGCGAGCGCCAAGACGGTGTTTGAGAATGATGCCGGGTTTGAAATGGGGCGGGCGTTGCACTTTGCGCCGCATCCGAGCGCTGTGCGGTTGTTTGATGCTGCTTCTGGCGCTGCACTGAGGGGGCAATAATATGGCCGAGATTGCCTTTCGCAATGTGACCAAGCGCTATGGTGCCACTTTGGCGGTGGATGACGCGAGTTTCACCGTGGCGGATAATGAGTTCTTTTGCTTTTTCGGGCCGCCGTTGTCGGGGAAAAGCACGATCCTGCGGCTGATCTTGGGGTTGGAGAAGCCGGATAGCGGTGAGATTTTGATTGACGGTAAAGCTGTCAACGAGGTGTCGCCAGCGGCGCGGAATATCGCGATGGTATTCCAGAATTTGGCTTTGTTTCCGCATATGACGGCGGCGGATAACGTGCGGTTTCCGTTGGTGGAGCGGCGGGAAGCGCCTGCCAAGATTGAGGCGCGGTTGAAGGATGCGGCGGAGAAGCTGCATATCGGCCATATCCTGCACAAGATGCCGGGGCAGCTTTCGGGCGGCGAGCGGCAGCGGGTGGCGATTGCGCGGGCTTTGGTGCGCGATCCGGCGGCCTATCTGATGGATGATCCGATCTCGGCCTTGGATGCGCGGTTGCGTGAGGAGACCCGCGTGGAGCTGAAGCGCATCCAGCGGGAGGCAGGGCGGACGCTGATCTATGTGACGCATGATCAGGAGGAAGCCATGTCAGTGGCGGACCGGATGGCCATTTTGGAAGATGGCGCGATCCGGCAGATTGGCCGCCCGGTGGAAATTTATGACCATCCGTCAACGACCTATGTGGCGCGGTTTCTGGGCAGCCCGGTGATGAATATCCTGCCGGTGCAGGCGACAGGCGCGGGGTTTGAGGCCGCGGCTGGGGCTTTGCAAGTGGCCGCTGGGGCGCAGGCGGGAGTTGCCGAACTGGGGCTGCGGCCGGAGGATTTGCGGGTTTCCGTTTGGGAGGGTGGCGCGGGGGTGCCTGCGACGGTGGCCGAAGTGGAGCCTTTGGGCGGCTATACCGTGGTGACTTTGACCGCTGGGGCGCAGCCGTTGCGGGCGATGCTGCGCGGGCAGCCGGATATTCGGGTGGGCGCGCTGGTCGGCCTTGGCTGTGATCCGGCGCGGGTGATGTATTTCGGGGCGGGCGGAGAGGCGCTGCCCCGAACGGGCGGAAATTCCTTGGGAGGGGATAGACAATGAGCGACGCATTAGGGTTTCAGCCCGATCCGGTGGTGCGGACCAATGATCTGGTGATCGGTTGCATTGGGGCTGGCATGATCATGGCGGAGTGCCATTTAGCGGCTTACCACGAGGCCGGCTTTAAGGTTGGCGCGATTGCCAGCCGGACTGAAAGCAAGGCCGCTGCGGTGGCCAAGCGCTGGGGGATTGCCAAGGTTCATGCGACGCCGGAGGCGCTGATTGCGGACCCCTCTATTGAGATTTTGGACATTGCCTATCCGCCGGATCAGCAGCCTGCGCTGATTTATGCGGCGCTGAAGCAGCCGCATATCAAGGCGATCTTGGCGCAGAAACCGCTGGCTTTGACGCTGGCCGATGCGATTGCCTTGCGCGATGCGGCGGCAAAGGCGGGCAAGGTTCTTAGCGTCAATCAGAACATGCGCTACGACCAATCCATGCGGGTGCTGAAACAAATCATCGACCGGGGCGATCTGGGCGAGATCGTGTTTGCCCAGATCGACATGCACGCGATCCCGCATTGGCAGGGGTTTCTGGCCGATTACGACCGTCTGACGCTGGCGAATATGTCAGTGCATCATCTGGACGTGCTGCGGTTTCTGTTTGGTGAACCGGTTGAGATCACCACGCAAACTCGGCGCGACCCGCGCACGACGTTTGAACATTCGGACGGGATTACGGTTTCGACTTTGCGGTTTGCGTCTGGAGTGCTGGCGGTCAGCCTAGAGGATGTCTGGTCTGGCCCGCGCGCCGAAGGTTATGACAACGACCAGAGCATCACCTTCCGGGTGGAGGGCACGGCAGGGGTCGCCAAGGGCTCAATTGGCTGGCCGACGGGGGCGGCTTCGACGTTGAGCTATGCCTCGCAAACCGCAACGGGCGGCAAATGGGTCAGCCCGACATGGGATACGATGTGGTTCCCGCACGCTTTCATCGGCGTGATGGAGCAGCTGCAACATGCGGTGAAAACCGGCACGCCCCCGGCGCTTTCGGTGGCCGATAACGTCAAAACGGTTGCGTTGATTGAGGCGGGATACCGTTCGATCGCAGAGGGGCGCACCGTTAAATTGTCTGAAATTTCAACGAACTGAGGGAGGAACTTCACCATGATGCAACTGGGTATTTTTTCGGGGTATTTCCCGTATGGCTTGGAAGAGTCAGCCAAGAAAATCCGCAGCCACGGCTTTAACACCGTGCAGTTGGACCTGCATTTCAAGGATATTGACCTGAGCCACGGCAACCTGACGGCGGCGAACTGCAAGAAGGTGCGCGACACGTTCCGCGCGCATGATCTGCCGATCAGCTGTATCTCGGGTTATACCAATATCATCCACCCCGATATGGCGCATCGCAAGGCCAATGTGGACCGTCTGAAGGACATCATCCGCAATGCGCGGGCGCTGGGGACTCCTTATGTGATCTCGGAAACCGGGACGTATAACACCGAATCCGAATGGATGTCGGACCCGAAGAACAAGACCGAGGAAGGCTTTGAAGTCTGCCGCAAGATCATCGCCGAACTGGCGCAAGAGGCTTACGACCACGGTTCGATGTTCCTGCTGGAGACTTATGTGAACAACGTGGTGGGCTCGGTTGAGGAAACTGTGAAGATGTTCGCACAGGTCGATCATCCGGGGCTGGGGCTGCTGATGGACCCGACAAACTACTTCGAGTCGCACAACATTGATAACATGGACGGAATTCTGCATCAGGTGTTCGACACGTTGTCGGACAAGATCAAGATTGCCCATGCCAAGGATGTGGCGCGGGCGGGCGATGATAAGTCTGAAAAGCACGCGGATATTGGCGATGATGATGCGCTGGCCTCGCACACCTTCCGGGGTGTGGGCGAGATCGTGCTGAACGCGCCGGGGACGGGGTCTTTGAACTACGATCTTTACCTGCAACTGCTGGCGAAAAAGCACCCGAACATTCCGATGATCGTCGAGCATTTGGACGAGGCCGATGTGCCGCGCTCGAAGGCGTTCATGGACGGAAAATTCGCGGCCCAAGGGCTGTAAGTCACGGCGGGCGGCGTGCAGGCCATGCCGCCCGGTTCTTTGCAGGAGAATGCGCCAGTGCCGCAGCTTTACGGAAAATCCATGACGCGGGGCGAGGTTGCGGCCCATGCAGGCAGCCTGAGTCAGTTTGCCGGCGTGCGGCTGATGACGCTGGGCGACGGCGTGGAACGTGGGCTGCGGATGCTGGAGTTTCGCACTGGGTCGGGCTTGCGGTTTACCGTTTTGGTGGACCGGGCGATGGATATTGCCGAGGTTGAACACAAGGGTCGTGCGATTGGCTGGCATTCGGCTGCGGGGTTCCGGCATCCGGGGTTGCATGATGCGGAAGGCGAGGGCGGCTTCGCTTGGGCGCGCAGTTTCTCGGGGTTTCTGGTGACCTGTGGGTTGGATCATATTCTGGGACCAGAGGTGGTTTCGACCGAGAGTTACAATTATCCGGGGCGCAAGACGGCGAGCCACGGCTTGCATGGTCGGGTGTCTGCGATCCCGGCGCGGTTGACGGGGTATGGTGAGGCTTGGGACGGCGACGCTTGCGTGCTGTGGGCCGAGGGGGTGGTTTCTCAGGCCACGGTGTTTGGCGAAAATCTGGTGCTCTATCGCCGGATTGAGGCCGATGTAGGTGGCGATGAAATTCGGCTGTCTGACCGCGTAGTGAATGAGGGGTTCCTCAAAACGCCGCATATGATGTTTTACCATATCAACATCGGCCATCCGGTGTTGGAGGAGGGCGCGCGGTATCTGGCTCCGATCAAGGAAGTGGTCTGGGCCGCGCATGAGGGGCGGTACCGCGCGCAGGAGGTGGGATATCAACGCGCGCCAGCACCCAGCAATGGCTTTGCCGAGCAGGTTTGGCAGCATGAGATGGGCGCTAATCCTGTGGGAGAGGTGCCTGTCGCTTTGGTGAATGATCGCATTGGCTTAGGGATCGAAGTTACCACGCAAAAAGAACAATTCCCCTGCGCCTATCAATGGCAATACTACCAGTCCGGCGCTTATGTGATGGGGATTGAGCCCTCGACGCATCATGTGCTGGGCAATCAAGCCGCACGGGATCGGGGCGAGATGATCTGGCTGGGGCCGCAAGAGGCTCGCCAGTATCAGACCCGGTTCAAGGTGCTGGATGGGGCCGCGCAGATCGCCAAATCCGAGGCCGCCATCCGCGCCATCGCGGCGCAGCCTGACGAAGATTTCCCCATACCCTCTGGCCAGTTTCCGCACCTAAGCGGTCGCTGAGGGCTAAAGACGAAGGACCATGCCATGAGCATTTTCACCCGCATCTATGCCCCGCGCGACTATAGCTTGACCGGGGCAAGCCGCGCCCATGCCGAGGAAATCGGTCTGGCCTCGGCGGAATGGTATCATTCAGATGTGCCGCGCAAAGAGATGAAGGCGTTGATGCAACGCTCGGACGGCCCTGCGATCCGCGATACGGTGATCTGGCTGGGGCTGTTGGTTTTGACCGGGATTGGCGGTTGCTATTTCTGGGGAACTTGGGCCTGCGTGCCGTTTTTCTTCGTCTACGGACTGCTTTACGGCTCGGCCTGCGACAGCCGCTGGCACGAGGCGGGGCATGGCACGGCGTTCAAGACGCCGTGGATGAATGATGTGGTTTACCAGATCGCCAGTTTCATGGTGATGCGCAACCCGACGACCTGGCGGTGGAGCCATGCGCGGCATCACACCAATACGATCATCGTCGGGCTGGACCCGGAAATCGGCTTCATGCGGCCACCGCGTATTGTGATGGCTGCGCTGAATTTCATCGGGATTCCGTTCATTTTCTATGATCTGCGCACGCTGGCGCGGCATGCTTTTGTTGGGCTGAATGAGGGCGAGAAGACCTATATCCCGGAATCCGAACGCTACAAGGCGGTGTTCTGGGCGCGGCTGCATATCGCGATCTATGTGGCGACGATCTTGCTGGCAATTGGCTTGCATTCGTGGTTGCCGCTGATGCTGATCGGTGGGCCTCGGATTTATGGTTGCTGGCATATGTATATGACCGGGCTGATCCAGCATGGCGGATTGGCGGAAGATGTAGTGGATCACCGTTTGAACTCGCGCACCGTGTATATGAACCCGGTCAGCCGCTGGCTGTATTGGAACATGAATTACCACGTCGAACACCACATGTTTCCGATGGTGCCCTATCACGCGCTACCGCGTTTGCATGAGGCGATCAAGCACGATCTGCCCGCGCCGAACCCGTCGATTTACGCGGCATATGTCGAGATGACGCGCGCGTTGCTGCGGCAGCGCAAAGATCCCACCCATTATGCGCGCAAGGCACTGCCAGCCACGGCGCGGCCCTATCGCGACGAGTTCCATGAAATTGAAGTTGCCAGAGAAGGGGTCTGACATGGCCTGGATTGATGCCTGCGGTGTGGATGACATCGACGCAGAAGACCTGATCCGGTTTGATCATGGCGGTGCTACTTATGCGATTTACCACGCCCCGGACGGCACATTTCACGCCACCGACGGGCTGTGCACGCATGAACAAGTGCATCTGTGCAATGGCTTGGTCGATGGCGACACGATTGAATGTCCCAAGCACAACGGGCGGTTCAACTATCGCACGGGGGCGGCTTTGCGGGCTCCGGTTTGCATTGATCTGAAACGGCATCCCGTTCGAGTGGTGGGCGACCGCGTTGAAATTGAATTGGGATAGAGCCATGCGCAAGAAACCAACGGTTGCCGATCTGCGGGCGAAAAAGGGCAAAAGTCAGTTGACCATGCTGCGGCTGTTCACGCTGGAGGAAGCGGCGGCGGCTGAGGAGGCGGGGATTGATGTGGTGTCGGTGCCGCCCGAGTTAGTGACGCACCCGGATTATCGGAAAGTCGCCCCCAGCTTGTTTTCGATGACCGGGGTGGATCACCGCTCGGCTGGCACGCGCGAGGATTATCTGCGGTTTTCAGGGCAAATGCTGAATGCCGGCGCGGATGCGATCTATTGCTCGGGCGGTTTGGCGACAGTGCGGTTTCTTGCGGACGAGCATATTCCGGTGGTCGGTCATGTCGGTCTTGTGCCGTCGCGTAATACTTGGACCGGGGGATTTAAGGCTGTCGGCAAAACCGCTGCGACGGCGGTGGCGCTGCTGGCCGAGGTGCAGGCTTACGAGGCGGCGGGGGCGTTTGCGGTGGAGATTGAGGTGGTTCCGGTCGAGGTTGCCACCGAGATCAGCCGTCGGGTGAACATCCTGCTGTGGTCGATGGGGGCGGGGGCGGGGTGTGATGTGCAGTATCTGTTCTCGGAAGACATCCTTGGCGAAAACCGGGGCCATCTGCCGCGCCATGCCAAGGTGTATCGCAACTTCGCCGCCGAATTTGATCGGTTGCAGCAGGAGCGGATCGCGGCTTACCGGGAATTCATTGCCGATGTGGCCTCGGGTGCTTACCCCGAGCCTCAGCATGTTGTGGCGATGAATCCGACCGAGATGGCGGCGTTTCTGCGCAAGATCGCCTGATCACATAAAGCCGATATTGCGCTGGATCGCCGCGTGCAGATGCGCTTGCAGGGCTGCCTCTGCCGCATCCGCATCGCGGCGGGTGCAGGCATTCAGGATCTCCATATGTTCGCGCAGGGTACGCAGGATGATCGGTGCGGTGAATTTTCGGTCCAGCCGTAGCAGGCGCAGGTAGATCATCATCCGGCGATAGCTTATATCTATCAAAGGGTTCTGCATGATGCCGGTCACTGAGGCGTGTATCAGTTGCTCGACCGCATCGACCTCGGTCAGATCGTCGGGGGTGACGCCATGTGCTTCGATCCGCGCGATCAGGGCGGTGTGGCGGGTGGTGAGGGTTTCCAGTAGGGACTCGTCGGCGGTCTCGGCGAACACCCGGACGGCGGCGCGTTCGATGATGCTGCGGAATTGATAGATGGCGTGGGTCAACTCCAGCCCCGGCCGCACGAATTGGATACCCGAGCGCGGGTGGGTGGTCAGCACGCCTTCGGCTTCCAGCATGTCAAACGGCGCGCAAAACTAACCCCGTATCGGCGTCCAAAATTGATGTGGTGGACGGCCCCTGTCCCAACCGTGGCGCATCGGGGCGCCGTGGTATGATCAGGGCTCCAATATAGGAGGGAACCACCATGACGGAGATTGTAACGATCCGCCTAGATCTCGCGAAGAATGTGTTTCAGGTCCATGGCATTGATGCAGATGGCCGGGTTAGCATTCGCCGAAAGTTGCGGCGAGCGGAGGTGTTGCGGTTCTTCGCCACCTTGTCGCCGTGTCTGGTCGGGATGGAAGCCTGCGCGTCGTCGCATTACTGGGCACGCGAGATCGGCCGGATCGGCCATGAGGTCAAGCTGATGCCGCCAGCTTACGTCAAGCCCTACGTGAAGCGCGGAAAGACCGATGCTTCGGATGCTGAAGCGATCTGCGAAGCCGTCACTCGTCCGACGATGCGCTTCGTGGCTGTGAAGAGCGAGGACCAGCAGTCGGTGCTGATGCTGCACAAGGCGCGCGAGTTGCTGGTGCGCCAGAGGACCATGCTAACGAACGCATTGCGGGCGCATCTGGCTGAGTTCGGCATCATTGCGGCTCAGGGCCTAGAAGGACTGAGCAGCCTGAAGGCGCATTTTCAAACCGTTCGCGACACTCTCCCGAACCACGCTGTCGTGGCGCTTCACGCCCTGCTCAGCCAAGCTGATGGTCTTGCCGAACAGGTCGAGATTCTTGAGTGGCACCGGTCGAACGATGCCAGTCGCCGGCTGGCCACCATCCCCGGCATCGGGCCGATCACCGCCAGCGCGATTGCGGCGAATGTGCCGGACGCAAGCCTGTTCCGCTCGGCGCGCCAGTTCGCGGCCTGACTCGGGCTGACGCCGCGGGCGCATTCGAGTGGCGGCAAGGATCGCCAGACCGGGATCAGCAAGCAGGGCGATGGCTATATCCGGCGCCTGCTGGTCTCCGGCGCAACCGCAGTTCTGCGGTTCACCCGACAGGGCGATCCGGGGAAGGCTTGGCTATTGCAATTGAAGGACCGCAAGAAGCCCAAGGTCGTGGCAGTGGCTCAGGCGAACAAGACCGCGCGCATCGCCTGGGCGATCCGGCGGCGAAACGAGATATACGCCGCGCCAGCCGGATGATCGGCGACAGGCAGCGAAAGTGAATGCGTCGAGACTGAGGAAAGATGACAAACCGGTCGAACCGGGGATCAGGACACCCCATGGGGTCAAGGCGCCGAGTTGAGCGCGTAATTTTGATTGGGAACTGATCTGCGGACTTCATCTGGGCCAGCGGTTCCGCCGCACACAAAGGCCGTAGACATGACTGCTTTCGGCATAGGCTCGTCAGATTCGCAGCTTGCGCATCAGGGGCCGTCCAGACATGACATCACAGGGCTGCCATGCGCCATTCTTTGGCC
>NZ_LGIC01000008.1 GCF_001294535.1 Cypionkella psychrotolerans
CCCGCCTGCCTGATGTCGAGGGCGAGAACCCCAAACGCCAGAAGTTCAAGCGCTGCCCGATCCATTGGCCTCCCGGCGATGCTTGCATCGCCGGGAGGCGGGTTCTTCCACATCCGCTGCCCTCTCGTGGTTTGTCTGCAAACCACGAGAGGGGACATCGCTGAGATGCAGACCGCTGAAGGCAAGCTCTCGCTCTTCGTCGGCATCGACCGGACAGCCAAGTTCGCCGTCGCGCAACGCGTTGCAACGGCTGACAGACGCACCGTCTGGGAGTTCGTGCAACACATGCTCGAAGTCGTGCCCTATCAGGTTCATACCATTCTCCCCGATCGAGCCATTGGAAGCGCCACGGGTTCAAGCCCAATGGCGAGGGGCATCCCGTTCGCCGAGCAACCCCGGAACCGCAATACGATCTACTCCCGGCCAATGCGCTTCGACATGATCTGAGAGGCCAACGGGATTGAACACAGGCTGACGAAACCCAACCACCCATGGACGAACGGCCAAGTCGAGCGAATGCTTCTCGGTGTTTGACGGCAAACAGCTGTCAGCCAACCGAACCGCACGATCAAGGACGCGACGATCAAGCGCTTCCACTACGACAGCCACGACCAGTTGCGGATACATCTCGCCGACTTCCTGGCAGCCTACAACTTCGCCCGACAGCACAAGACGCTGAACGGCCTCAGGCCCTACGCATACATCTGCAAAATCTGGACATCAGAGCCAGATCGATTCATCCTAAACCCGATCCACCGGATGCCGGGACTGAATACTTAGGAGCGCAGAAATTATACCATATATACTGCATAATACATTAAAATAGTTAAATTTTGTTCTGTCGTGCAGCCGAACGTTTAAGCCATTTTCCTGAGGCGATGCTGGTCCGTCTTGTCAGGTTTGTAGAAAAAGATTACCAGAACAAAAGCGGAACAAATAGATGTGATTCCGTGTGCCATATTTTGGATACCTGCACTTACGATGATACGACCACTGCCATCAGCTCCGCGTGCAAGGCGATTAGAGGTGACTCTGTCCGAGGTTTTTGCTGCGAGCGGGGCAGAGGCAGCAGCAGCAGGATTTGTTATAGCTCAGCTTGGCTGTGGCAGCGGGGCGGTACTTTGGGTTCAGGATCGTCTGGCGCAGCGCGAAACCGGGCGGCCCTTTCTGCCGGATCTGGCTGACTTGGGGCCGCTGATATTGATGCAGCTTTCGCGGCCTGCCGACGTGATGATTGCGGCCGAGGAGGGGCTGCGCTGCCGAGCGCTGGCGGCGGTGATTGTCGAAATTCGCGGTGATCACGCGGCGCTGAACTTCACAGCGATGAGGCGGCTGGCCCTGCGGGCGGAGGCAACTGCCGTCCCATGCTGGTTGATCCGACAGGCAGCCACCGCCGATCTTAGTGCGGCGCGGGATCGCTGGCGGATTACAACGCTGCCTTCTGCCACAAATCCAGATGATGCACGCGCTCCCGGCGATCCGTGTTGGCGGGTCGAATTGTTCCGATCACGCGACAGGAGGCCAGGCACATGGATAATACGTCATGAAGGCGGGGCGGCGGATCGTCTCAATCTGGTTGCCGAACTTCCCGATAGAACGCTGGCAGAAGGCACAGGCACGCTTGGGCAACGCTCTGCCAGATGATCTGCCGCAGGTCTTGGCAGCCGAGGGAACCCACGGGCCGGTGGTTCACGCTCTCAACCGCGCCGCACATTTGGCCGGCGTGACAATCGATGCGCGGATGGCGGATATGCGCGCATTTTGCCCCAATCTGCATGTGGATTTTGCCGATCCAGAAGGTGACCGGGCCGCATTGGGTCGCCTTGCACTTTGGGCACGGCGCTGGTGCCCTTGGACGGTTGCCGATGATTGGGCGGTGGTGGGAAGCAATCACGGCCTGATCTTGGACACCACCGGCTCGGATCATATCTGGGGTGGTGAGACCGCAATGCTGGCAGAGATGGAGGCCAGTCTTTCGGGCTTGGGGTTTTCGGCCCAACTGGCGCTTGCTCCAACCTGGGGCGCGGCATGGGCGCAGGCGCGGTTCGGACCGGTGCGGGCAATCTGTGTCGATCCCACGCCGCTGTCGGTGGCAGCCCTGCGGCTGGATGGCGAAACCGTGCTGCTGCTGAACCGTCTTGGCTTGCGTACAATCGGCCATCTCGCCAACCTGCCGCGCCTGTCATTGGCACGCCGGTTTTCGCGTGCCGCCCCATCGCAGAACCCGTTGATCCGGCTGGATCAGATGACCGGGCACTTGCCCGAACCGGTTTCACCGCCCGACGCACCACCCGACTTTCGCGCTGATGTCCGGCTGCCCGAACCAATTCTTGACCCCACCAATCACCTGCCTGACCTTTGCACGGCGCTGTGCGATCAATTCGCCAAGGTGCATCGGGCGGCAAGGCGGCTGCGACTGACAGTTTACCGCACTGACGGCACTGTCAGCTACATCGAGGCCGCCTGTGCCTCACCCAGTCGCGATCCTGCCCATCTGGCTTTCCTGTTTCGTGATCGGCTGGAGAAGATTGACCCCGGCTACGGATTTGATCTGATCTCGCTGGAAGCCCTGATCACCGAAGCTCTGGGCACCCAGCAGGTTGATCTGGCGGGCAGCACCGATACCGGGCTGGAACTTGCGCATCTGGTCGACCGGCTGACGGTGCGGTTTGGCCGCAATGCGCTGACACAGCTTCAGCCTGTCGCAAGCCATATCCCAGAGCGCGCCGAAATCCGGGCGGCTCCGCTGGATCCGCAGCCAGACCGCGCCACAATCAACGCATTGATCCGGGCCGAGCGCCCGCAACGCCTGCTGGATCACCCCGAGGAAATTCAAGTGCTTTATGCCGTGCCGGAAGGCCCGCCCGCACAATTTCAGTGGCGGCGGCGCAGCTACCGTGTGGCGCGCTATCAAGGCCCAGAGCGGATTGCACCAGAGTGGTGGCAAGACCGTGCCGGCACCCGTCTGCGGGATTATTTCAGGATCGAGGATGAGACCGGCCAGCGACTGTGGATTTACCGCGAGGGGCTGCATGATGATGGCCGTGGCGGCTCCCCCCGCTGGTTCTTGCACGGGATATTTGCCTGATGCCCGACAGTGACAATCGCCGCATCCGCAAGACGCTGATCGGGGACTTCCCGCCCAATCCGCGCAGCCATTATGTCGAGCTTGGCGTGACCACGCCCTATTCCTTTTTGCACGGCGCGTCAGATGCCAGCGAACTCGCTGCCATGGCCCATGCCCTTGGCTATGATGCGCTGGGTGTGGCCGATCTGAACACGATGGCAGGTGTGGTGCGCATGCATGCCGCGGCCCGCAAGGCCAGTCTGCGCCCTGTTATTGGCTGCCGTTTGCGTCTGATCACTGGGGAGGAGTTTTTGGCCTACCCAAGCGACCGACCCGCCTATGGTCGCCTTTGCAGCCTTCTGACCAAAGGCAAGCGGCATGATGCAGAGGGGCGGTGGCAGACCAAGGGTGCTTGTGACATCTCGCTTGGCGATCTTGCAGCCCATGCTGAGGGTGTTCAACTGATCGCTTTGCCCGACGCGACGCTGGCCCGCCGCCTACCCGCGTTGGTGCATCGCCTGCCAACCCTGCGACATATTGCTGTCAGCTACCTTTACCGGGGTGACGACCGCGCACGGATCAACCGGTTGGACCGGCTGGCAAAGTCACATGGCTTGTCGATCCTCGCCACCAATGACGTGCATTACCATGCGCCCGACCGCCGCCCCTTGCAGGATGTCATGACCTGCATCCGCGAGAAAACCAACATCCACAAGGCAGGCTTCCTGCTCGACGCCAATGCCGAACGGCATCTCAAATCGCCCGCTGAAATGGCGCGTCTGTTCGCCGACTGGCCCCACGCCATCCATGCCACACGACAAGTCGCTGATGCCTGCACCTTCGATCTGCGGCAACTGAAATATACCTATCCGAAGAAGAATCTTCCGCCCGGCGAAACGCCGCAAAGCCAACTGGAAAAACTGACATGGAAGGGGGTCGCCCATCGCTACCCCAGCGGAATACCCGATAAGGTTCACGCCACTTTGCTGAAAGAACTGGGTATTATCGAACTCAAAAACATCCCCCAGTATTTTCTGACCGTCCACGAAATTGTCCTTTGGGCACGCGAGCAGGGTATTCTGTGCCAAGGCAGGGGTTCGGCTGCCAATTCGGCGGTTTGTTTTGTGCTGGGCATTACATCGGTCGATCCAGCCGAACAGGAATTGCTGTTCGAGCGCTTCATCAGCATTGACCGTGATGAGCCCCCGGACATCGACGTAGATTTCGAGCATGAGCGGCGGGAAGAGGTGATCCAGCACATCTATGACAAATACGGACGCCACCACGCCGGCCTTTGTGCCACCGTTATTCATTATCGCCCACGCTCTGCCATCCGCGATGTCGGCAAGGCAATGGGCTTGTCAGAAGATGTGACGGCGGCTTTGGCGAAAACTGTCTGGGGCAGTTGGGGCACCAGCATGGGCGAGGCGAACTCGACCGAGGCTGGGGTAGATCTGACCGACCCCCTTATGTCGCGGACGCTGCGTCTTGCCGAGCAGATGATCGGCATGCCCCGTCATCTTTCCCAGCATGTTGGCGGGTTCATCCTGACTGAAGACCTGTTGTTCGAAACCGTGCCCATCGGCAATGCCGCTATGCCCAAGCGCAGCTTCATCGAATGGGACAAAGACGATATCGACGAACTTGGCATCTTGAAGATTGATGTGCTCGCGCTTGGTATGCTGACGTGCATTCGTAAATGCTTTGAACTGTTGAAAGCGCATTACGGCATCGAAAAGACCCTGGCCACTATCGAGCCGAACGACACAGACACCTATGACATGCTGTGCCGCGGCGATAGCATTGGCGTATTTCAGGTAGAAAGCCGCGCGCAGATGAACATGCTGCCAAGGCTAAGGCCGTGCGAGTTTTACGATCTGGTGATTGAGGTCGCTATCGTCCGACCGGGGCCTATTCAGGGCGATATGGTGCATCCCTATCTGCGCCGCCGCAGCGGCGCCGAGCCTGCGATCTATCCCAAACCGGGGCCGGAGCACCCGCAGGATGAGTTGGAAAACATCCTCAGGCGAACGCTTGGCGTGCCTATCTTTCAGGAACAGGCGATGAAGATCGCGATGGATGCGGCGAAATTCAACTCGGCCGAGGCCAATGAATTACGCCGCGCCATGGCGACCTTCCGCTCACGCGGCACCATTGGGGATTTGCAAGACAAGATGGTCAGCAAAATGGTAAATCGCGGCTATGATCCCGACTTCGCTCAGCGCTGTTTTAATCAGATCAAGGGTTTCGGCGACTACGGCTTTCCCGAAAGCCACGCCGTCAGCTTCGCTCTGTTGGTCTATGTCTCGTCTTGGCTGAAATGCCATCATCCGGCCGTCTTTGCGTGTGCGCTACTGAACTCCCAGCCCATGGGGTTCTATGCCCCGGCCCAAATTGTGCGCGATGCCCGCGAACACGGGGTCGAGTTGCGCGACGCAGATGTGAATTTCAGCGAATGGGACAATACGCTGGAGCCGTCGGGCAACCGTTTCGCACTGCGCTTGGGCCTATGCCAAATTGACGGCGTGACCCGCAATGCGGCAGAACTTTTGTTGCAGGTGCGCAGTGCACCCTTTGACAGCCTGTCCGATCTCGCTGCGCGCGCAGGCCTGAATGGCCGCACCATCCGCAGCCTTGCCGCCGCAGATGCCTTCCGGTCCATTGGGCTCGATCGCCGCGCTGCGTTGTGGGAGGCGAAGGCACTGCGCGACGCGCCCAATCTGCCATTGTTTCAACCCGGACAGGATGAAGGACCAGAGGCTTTGACCAGCCTACCGCAAATGCCGCTGTGCGAACATGTTGTGGCCGATTACCAGACGCTGCGCCTGTCCCTGAAAGCGCATCCAATGGCCTTTCTGCGCACCAGCATGATGCAGCAAGGCTTTGTCTGTGCGGCTGATCTGCCCCGCAGGCCCAACGGAGGCCGGGTGCAACTGGCAGGTTTGGTGCTGGTGCGCCAACGTCCCGGCAGCGCCAAGGGCGTCTGCTTCATCACGGTTGAGGATGAAACCGGTGTCGCCAATCTGGTTGTCTGGCCCAAGGTGATGGAAGCTTTTCGCAAAGTGATCATGACCGCCCGTCTGATGCAGGTGACGGGCCGATTGCAACGCGATCCGGTCTCTGGCGTGACTCACATCGTCGTCGAAAGTCTGCGCGATCGCAGCGAAGTTCTTTTGCGTCTGTCGGACCGCAGCCTTGTCCCCCAGCTGTCGCGCGCAGACGAGGTGAAAAACCCGATCCCAGCCCCGACACACCGCCACCCGAGGAATGCACGGATTATCCCCGGTTCAAGGGATTTTCACTGACCAAGCCGTTCTTCTGTAGCCAATATCCCCAGAACGCGGAATTGCCTAATATCCCACCTGCCTTCACCTCAACTCATTCGAAAAGCGCATAAAATGCCGGATCACATCGCAGCCAAACAACCCGAGCAAACAGCCCGGAAAACGCATGCATTGTTCTTCGCAGCAATTCCGCCTGCTGAAATCCATGCCCAGATGGCAAGCGCATGGCAATCTTTCGGCACGGATGCGCTTTTTCGCCACCACACGCTCCACCTCTCCCTCTACGGGATTGCCGAGATGGATGATCTTGATCCCATCCTCGTTCAGCGCGCCAGCCAAGCAGCCACCAGAGTGCGGACGGCGCCATTCACCCTGTGTTTTGACCGGCTGATGACATTCAATGGGCAGCCGGAAAAACCCCCGCTCGTGGTCGCGACGGATGGCGCAAGCAATAAGCCCCAAGAGATCGCAGCCGAGTTGCATGCCGCACTCCGCGCGCTGGGCATTACCGCTTCTCGATCCCAGAAAGTTAATCCACATGTGACGCTCGCCTATGGCCCCGGCTTCTCTGGCGAAAGGCACCTCACCAAACCAATCGTTTGGACGATTAGCGAAATCACATTGATCGGCAGCCTTCACGGTCAAGGCCGCCATGTATCGCTTGGGCAGTGGCCGCTACCGCGCGACAGACAACAACCTAGTTTTGATTTCTGAATGACCGCCGGATCAAGTGCCACCGCGGCTCAAAACAACTGAGATGCCGCTTTTTGCATCAAGTGCCTGTCCCCGAAAATCAACGCAACGGCCATAGACGCGCACCGCAAACCGCCTCGACACAAATCCGGGCCAGAGATGTGCGCGCTAAGGGTCGACAACGGCCCGGAATACATCAGTGGCAAGCTTATGATATGGGCCGAGAAACGGGGCATCACCATTCAGCACATCCAACCCGGCCAGCCGCAACACAACGCCTCCATCGAGCGCTACAACCGCACCGTCCGGCATGAATGGCTCGACCAATACATCATCGAAACCATCGAGGAAGCCCAAGACCACGCCACCCAATAGCTCTGGACTTACAACAACGACCGCCCGAACATCCCTTTCATGGTTTGCAAGCAAACCATTGCCGGGCAACGGGGCATCGGCGGCATCACACCCGCCCAGAAACTGAAAATGGCCGCATAAGTTCTACGAGTGCACCCCGTTAGAAATGGGGGGATTACCCCGGACATGATTACCTGCGTTGCAGACAAGGCGACGACGAAACCTCCACGCAAGATGGCCACACTGCTTCATGCGTTGGATGTCGGACTTCCAAAGGAGGAGTTGTTCACATGGTCGCCGAATGTCACTGGAAGCATCCGCCAGGAAAAGAAACGTGCCGGCCGCATGGAGTTCATTAAGCGCTTCGTCAGCCTGACCAGCCAGGTAGAGTTGCGAGACAAAAATGTCGTTATCGTTGACGACCAGTACACGACCGGCGCAACGACGATGTCGCATATCGAAATGCTACTGGACGCAGGGGTACGGAACGTGCTGTTCGTAGCGCTGTTCTATCTTACCGAGGAAGTGCCGATCGAGAATACCTGCCCAAGATGCGGCAAGCCCACGCGGATTAAATACCGGAAACGCGACGGCGCGCCGTTCTACAATTGCGTCCCTCCCGACTATAATGGAACTGGTTGCGGATGGATGGGGAATCTCGCCAATGGCTGACACAGAGCTTACACGACACCTCCTTGCACTGCTTGAGCTCAAAGGCGTTGGCCCAAGCGCTGTGAAGAAGAACATCGGCCGTATCCAATCATCGCTGACGGAACCGGATGTCTTTGAGGCAATTGCCGCAATAATCGGCGAAAAGGTCAACAAAGACGACTGGCAGTCGGCACTCACCAAGTCAGATCAACACCTCTATCGTTGCGGTCAGGTTGCCGCGTCGAGCGAACCCTCATCGGTTGCTGTCTTCTTAAAGATGCGCTCCAAGCTGCGGGTCTGCAGCGGCATGCGAAACCTTTCCCAAACTCGGGCACGACGCTTTTGCCTTCGCTGCAGAAGAAACCAAATCGCCGCTGATGCGTTTGCGTCTCGTGACCCCGCCGCGCTTCAAGGGCAACGGCTCGATCATTATATGAAAGCCCTAAGCGTCTAAGCTGGGAATTAAAGGAAGACCAAAGATGACACAGACCGAAACGAAGCATCGTCAGATTGTTCTGGCCGAGCGCCCCAAGGGTGAGCCGACTGAAAAGACGCTGCGTTTGATCGAGGCTGAGTTGCCTTTGGCTGGCGCGCATCAAATGCTTCTGCGCACCGAATTCCTCTCGCTTGACCCCTACATGCGTGGGCGGATGAGCGATGCACCATCCTACGCTGCGCCAGTGGAAGTCGGCGGCGTCATGGTTGGCGGAACGGTTGCGCGCGTTGTCACCTCGCAGATCCAAGGTTTCAAACCGGGAGACTGGGTGCTGAGCTTTAATGGCTGGCAGGATTATGCGGTGTCAGACGGCCAAGGCGTGACCAATCTGGGGCAATCCCCTCAGCACCCGTCTTGGGCGCTGGGGATCATGGGAATGCCGGGGTTTACCGCTTGGGCAGGGTTGACGCAGATTGGCGCACCCAAAGCTGGTGAAACCATTGTTGTCGCAGCGGCAACCGGTCCGGTTGGTGCCACTGTGGGACAGATCGGAAAATTACTCGGTTGCCGGGTTGTCGGCGTTGCAGGGGGCGCAGAAAAATGTGCCTACGCTGTAAGCGAGCTTGGGTTTGACCATTGTATCGACCACAAAGCCCCAGATTTTGCCGAGCAGCTGAAGGCTGCCTGTAGCGAGGGCATTGATGTCTATTTCGAGAATGTCGGCGGCAAAGTCCTGGATGCGGTTATTCCGCTGCTCAACCCCAATGCGCGGATGCCCGTTTGCGGGCTGGTTTCGCAGTATAATGCCACCGATTTGCCCGCAGGTCCTGATCGTATGAACTGGCTGATGGGCCAGATTCTGCGCAAGAAAATAAAGGTGCAAGGCTTTATCATTTTCGACGATTTCGGCCATCTCTACCCAGAGTTTGCCAAGGAAATGAGCGCTTGGATCGAGAGTGGGAAAATCAAATATCGTGAAGAGATCATTGATGGTCTCGAAAATGCCCCCAAGGCTTTTATTGGCCTTCTGAAGGGCGAGAATTTCGGCAAGCGCGTGATCCGCGTTGGTAAAAACTGAAGACCTGAAAGGACATCACATGAAAATTCTAATGGTGCTGACGTCGCATGACCAACTGGGCGGCACTGGCAAGAAAACCGGCTTCTGGCTGGAAGAATTTGCCGCCCCTTACTACGTTTTTAAAGACGCAGGTGCCGAGATAACTCTGGCATCGCCGAAAGGTGGGCAGCCGCCGCTAGATCCGGCAAGCGATGCCGATGATGCGCAAACCGACGACACCCGCCGCTTCAAGGCCGACGCAGAGGCACAAACTCATCTGGCGGCAACGCAGAAGCTCGCTGATGTCACGGAAGTTGGTTTTGACGCGATCTTCTATCCGGGTGGTCACGGCCCTCTTTGGGATCTGGCCGAAGACAAAGACAGCAAGCGCCTGATTGAGGCCTTCGCCGCAGCGGACCGCCCAGTTGGCGCGGTCTGTCACGCGCCTGCAGTGTTCCGGCATACGCTTGCCGCGAATGGCAAACCGTTGGTCTCTGGCCGCCGCGTCACTGGGTTCACAAATACGGAAGAAGAGGCCGTTGGCTTGACGAAAATCGTGCCGTTCCTGGTGGAAGATATGTTGAAAGCAAATGGCGGCAACTACGAGAAGGGCGCTGATTGGGCTAGCTTTGTTTTGCGTGACGGCAAGCTCGTGACGGGACAAAACCCAGCCTCCTCTGCGGAAGCGGCGAAGGCTATCTTGGCATTGCTGGCGTAAGCGACCAATCTGACGAAACAATTGCGGCGCACCTCGGTTGCGTCGCGAATGACCCACCCAAAACTAGCCTAGCTCGTTAAAAACAAGCACAAAGTCCGATGCGCTTGCGTAAATGTATCGGACGAACATCAAGCCCCAGATCACTTGTAAAGAACAAGGAAAGGCAGTCCAGGTGACGCAAGCCAGCGCTTAAGGCCGTGGCGTAGCTGTGTTCGTTCAGCGGCTACGGCTGGAGCTAACCTCCGCTTTTCCTGTCTGGCTTTGACCGCTACGCCGCAGCGCATCAGATCGCTTTCCGCCCATCGCTCAACTCAAAGCCACATCGACGCAGCCGGTCCTTTGCGCGCTTTTGACGCCTCGGCATCCCGGATGCACATTGTCCCCGCAGCCGCCTTTGTAAATAGATGCAACCAAAGGTCATACAAAGTGATTGATCAGGGACAAGCAATTTCTCATCCGAGACCAGCTTTAACCCAGACGAGTGCATCGGTGCACGCTTCGCTTTCGTTAGGCCATCGCCAGTCCAACGGGTTCCGGGGCTAGCGTCTCGCCAGCCGCCAGCAGTAGGTCTTCGCGAAACTGATCGGCCACAAGCTGCACCCCGACCGGCTTTGACCCCACGGAACCAGCGGCAACAGTCAGGCCCGGCAAGCCCATGAATGGAATGGCGATCATCGTAAGCTGCGCCTCCAGCACCGCATCGAACGCGGCGGGCGAGGCGACATCCTGGTGATTGAGGAACGGCAACTCACCTGAAACGGGGCACAGCACCAGCGGCCATTCCGCCAGAAAGGTCCGCCACAGCCGGGTGAGGCGCGCACGCGCTTTCAATGTGGCCATCAGGTCGGGCAGATCAATCTCGGGGCAATGGCGGGTCATCTGTGCATAGACGAAATTTGCATCCAGATCGTTTTCGGCGCGCAACGCGGCTGTGCCGTCCTGTCTGAACTCGGCCATCCACAGGCGCAACTGCATGTCGCGCGCCTCGCGCAAGGGCGGCGGGGTCACATCTTCAACCTGATACCCCGCGTCGCTGAGTTTGGCTGCAGCAGCACGCAGTGCATCGCGGACCGGCTGGGCCACCTCCATGCCATCGGGCGCCTCGACATAGGCGACCTTGCGCGACATATCGGCACCCCGCAGCGGCATCGGCTGCCACCAAGGATCGCGCATGTCCCGAGCAGCCATTGCAGCCAATGCAAGTCGCAGATCTGGGATGGAGCGTGCCAACGGTCCTGACACCGCCATCAACTGTCCGCCGATCAGCCGATCTCCGGCGGTCGCGTTGAAACTGGGAACACGTCCTAGCGACGGGCGCAGGCCATGCACGCCGCAGGCATAGGCCGGATATCGGATCGACCCGGCAATGTCGGTGCCATGGCTGATCGCCCCCATGCCCGACGCGACCGCAGCCCCGGCCCCGCCGGACGATCCCCCCGGCGTCAGGGTATCGTCGCGCGGGTTTGTCGTCGCGCCGTGCAGGCTGTTGCGGGTGAACCATCGCAGCGAAAAGGCGGGGGTGTTCGTGCGACCCACGACAATCGCTCCGGCTTTGCGCAGGTTGGCCACCACGGGACTGTCGACCTCTGCCATCAGCCCGGCTTGGGTGCGCAAACCGTTCGTGGTGGCAAAGCCAGTCTGGTCGACATTCACCTTGATCGTCACCGCGATGCCAGTCAGTGGACCCGGAACCTCACCACGGGCCAGACCGATGTCTGCGGCTTCTGCCGCTGCAAGAGCCTGCTCATCCATCCGCTGCACAATGCTGTTCAGGGCGGGGTTCACGGCCTCGATCCGTTCCAGTACCGAAGCCACAGCTTCCTTGACGGAAATCTGCCGCTCGGCAATGAGAGGCGCCAGTTCGCTTGCAGTCAATTTCCAAAGCGCAGTCATATGATCTTTCCACTAAGGCCAGCCGCTGCTCAGATGTCGGCCCGGCAAGGGCAGGATGACAGTCCAATCTGATCGCGACAATCGGCAAAAACTGGCAAATTCGGTAGTACATGAGGCCAGCGCGATATAACGACGAAGATGCAGCACTTAGGGCAATCGTGTTGCTGTTGGTCACGGCCTAAAGCGGCCCGTCGGCCTTAATTTATGCTGAAAGGGCTCTCAAGAACAACCGTTGATGCTGAATAGCACCCCAGCCTTCGAACTTTCGCTATACAGGCGGAACTTTCTTCACCCACGATGTCACATCCCGCCGCATCACCTCGTCATCGCTGTACAAGCAACAGGAGTGCAAAATGAAGATCGTGGTAATTGGCGGGACCGGGTTGATCGGTTCCAAGACGGTGGCGGTGTTGAAGGCCCGCGGGCATGACGTCTCGGGGGTTGCGCCTTCGACTGGGGTGGATACCTACACAGGTGCAGGATTGGCCGAGGCGCTGGTCGGTACGGAGGTGGTGATTGATCTTGCCAACTCGCCGTCGTTCGAAGACGGCCCGGCGATGGATTTCTTCCAGAAGGCAGGGCGGAACCTGCTGGCGGCAGGCAAGGTGGCCGGCGTTCGTCACCATATCGCACTGTCGGTGGTTGGCACGGCAAAACTGCAGGGCAGCGGCTATTTCCGCGCCAAGCAGGCGCAGGAGGATCTGATCCGCGCCGCGGGCTTACCCTATACCATCATTCATTCGACGCAGTTCATGGAGTTCATCGGCGCGATTGCGCGTTCAGCCACAGTGGGCGACGAGGTGCATCTGTCGCCTGCATCTTTGCAGCCAATCTTGTCGGATGATGTCGCAGCAGCTGTGGCCGATGTGGCTGAGGCCGCGCCAGTCAACGCCTTGGTCGAGATTGCCGGCCCTGACCGCGCGCCGATGGCGGATTTCGTTGGCAAGGTTCTTGCCGCGGCCGGTGACGCGCGCCGCGTGGTGACCGATCCGCAAGCGGGCTATTTCGGAGTCGTGCTGCAGGACAGCGATCTGGTGCCGGAGGGCATGGCGCGGCTGGCGCCCACCAGCTTTGATACCTACCTTGCCCGTGGCGAGTTCCGGTTGTGAGGCTCTACTGCGCCCCGCTGGCCTGCAGTCTGGCCGACCATATCGCGCTGCACGAAGTGGGCGTGGCCTTCGACCTCGTACGGGTCGACATGCGCAGCAAGTTAACCGAGACGGGGCAGGACTTCCATCAAATCTGCGCCAAGGGTTATGTCCCGGCGCTGGTGCTGGCGGATGGGCAGATCTTGACTGAGAACATCGCGGTGCTGGATTGGCTGTCAGAGAGCTTTCCGGCCCTTGCCCCGCAAGGACCGATGGGCCGGAGCCGACAACTGGAGGCCTTGGCCTTCATCTCGACCGAGATCCATCGTGCCTTCAAGTCGATGTGGCATGGGGGCACAGACCGGGATCGCGCACGGGCGGCGGTGACGGTGACGGGGTTGTTGGCCTTGATGGCCGGGACGATGCAGGGCGACTATCTGTTCGGTGACAGGCTGTCGGTCGCCGATAGCTATCTGTTCGTCATGCTGCTTTGGGCTGAGCGTTTCAAGGTCGAGGTGCCGGACGCAATGGCTGACCTGCGCGACCGGGTGCGCGCGCGTCCTGCTGTGCAGCGGGCAATGGCGACGGAAGGCCTATTTAAGCCACTGCCCGGCCGGGTCTCATGCCCCGGCCGGGTCAATGCCGAATAACGCCGTCCAGCTTGTCGGGGTTTCGGGTGATGTAGATCGCCGTGATGCGGCCTGCTTCGATCTGGAGGGCGGTGGTCTGTGGTTGGCCGTCAATACGGCTGACAAATCCGGGCAATCCGTCAATGATCACCGGCTCCACCAGCTCCATCTTCGCGCCGAACTTGCGTGACCAGCCCTGAAACAGCCGGATCAGATTTTCCACCCCCGAGATCACGTTTGGATAGGATGTGACCTTGCCACCGCCATCGGCGTGGAAACTGGCCCCTTCGGCAAGCATCGCGCCAAGCGCCGCAGCGGCGCCGGACTTGCAAGCCGCGAAAAATGCGCGGGCCAAGGTCTCTGCGGCGTCCCGAGGCATGTCATAGCGCGGGCGGTCAATCTGCACATGCGCTCGGGCGCGCGATGCCAACTGACGTGTGGCGGCGGGGCTGCGATCAATCGTGGCCGCCACCTCCTCCATGCTTTGACCGAAGACGTCATGCAGCAGGAAGGCTGCGCGTTCCAAAGGTGACAGGCGTTCGAGCGCCATCATCAGGGTCAGCGTCAGATTGTCAGGGCGCAGGGCATCGTCCTCGGACTCAATAAGCGGCTCGGGCAGCCAGGTGCCCGGATAGGTCTCGCGTCTGGAGCGGGCTGATTTCATCTGGTCAAGACACAGGCGCGACACGATCCGCGTGAGCCAGGCCGCCGGTTCCTGCACCACCGCCTGATCGCTGCGCTGCCAGCGCAACCAGGCCTCTTGCACCACATCCTCGGCATCGTGGCGCGAGCCAAGCATACGATATGCCAAGCGCAGCAGCCGGGGCCGCTGCGCCTGAAAGATTTCGGTGCCGCGATCAGGCGGCATGGGCTTTTGCGCCCAGCAGGTCGGTCGGATGCGCTGCCCGAAAGCCGACCTGCACCCGGTTCCAGACATTGATAGCACCAATCGCCAGGGACAGCCAAGCGCGCTCATCCTCGGCGAACGCATCCTTTGTCAACGGCAGAGTAAAAGTGGACCAAAGGGCAGCGCAAAATGTTGCCACTTTGGGGTTATCAAGATTGCCGCATAGGCGTGCGCTAGCATCTGGGCGGCCGCGCTTGTCACAGAGCTGGCGGTTGCCCGGATGCTTTGGCCCGTGAGGGCCAACTGCTTACGATGTTGGTATTGGGTTAAGCCTTGTCTTGGCGGGCTTTGCTCTGGCCGAGGCGATAGCTTTCACCGTTCATCTCGAGGATGTTCACGTGGTGGGTCAGCCGGTCGAGAAGTGCGCCTGTCAGTCGCTCAGACCCGAAGGTTTCGGTCCATTCGTCGAAGGGCAGGTTGCTGGTGATCAACGTGGCACCCCGCTCATAGCGTTGCGAGATCAGTTCAAACAGCAGTTCGGCGCCAGTTTTGCTGAGCGGCACAAAGCCCAGTTCGTCGATGATCAGCAGTTTGTGGC
>NZ_LGIC01000009.1 GCF_001294535.1 Cypionkella psychrotolerans
GATGATCGGCGACAGGCAGCGAAAGTGAATGCGTCGAGACTGAGGAAAGATGACAAACCGGTCGAACCGGGGATCAGGACACCCCATGGGGTCAAGGCGCCGAGTTGAGCGCGTAATTTTGATTGGGAACTGATCTGCGGACTTCATCTGGGCCAGCGGTTCCGCCGCACACAAAGGCCGTAGACATGACTGCTTTCGGCATAGGCTCGTCAGATTCGCAGCTTGCGCATCAGGGGCCGTCCAGACATGACATCACAGGGCTGCCATGCGCCATTCTTTGGCCGGAAGTTGGCATGCGTTTGGCGTGATCGGAGATTGAACCCTATGGTTTGGCTGGGCAGGCGCTTTGGCAACGTCCGCGTCTCCGCATCAGCCGCCCCATGTCGCTAAGAGGCCGACGGCGGCGGCGGCCATGACCAGAGTAGCAACCCAGCCGACGATCTTCAGACCCGCGTGCAGCTTGAAGTCACCCATCGCGGCGCGATGGCTGGACAAGTGCATCATCGTCGCCATGATGGGCACCGCAACGAGGCCGTTAATCACCGCGCTCCAGAACAGGGCCTTGATCGGATCAATCGGGCTGAAATTGAGCACCACCCCCAACAGCGTCGCCACCGCGATTGCGCCGTAGAATGCCTTGGCCTGCCGGGGCTTGCGCGCGAGCCCGACATTCCAGCCGAACATCTCGCCCAAGGCATAGGCAGACGACCCGGCCAAAACCGGCAAAGCCAGAAGGCCGGTTCCGATGATTCCGGTGGCGAAGACGGCAAAGGCGAATGGCCCGGCAATCGGGCGCAATGCTTCGGCCGCCTGCGCCGAGGTCTGAATATCGGTGATGCCATGCGCGTGCAGGGTCGCCGCTGTGACCAGAATGATGAACAGCGCCGCAAGGTTGGAGAAAGCCATGCCGATGTAAGTGTCGATGCGGATGCGCCGGAACTCAGCCACAGCTTGCTCGGGCGCGCCCGACAGAGGCTTGGAAAGAGGGCGCTCTTCCATCTCTTCAACCTCTTCTTCTGCCTGCCAGAAGAAGAGGTAGGGACTGATGGTGGTGCCCAGAAGAGCCACGATGACCGTCAGTTGCGGTCCGTCGAACGTAATGTGCGGCACCACCAGATTTCGTAACGCCTCGGCCCAGGGCATGTGAACCACAAAGGCCACCCCGACATAGGCAAACAGTGACAACGTCAGCCATTTCAAGATCGAGACATAGCGGGCGTAGCGCGAAAAGACTTCCAGCCAAACGGACAGCACGCCGAAGGCCACCACATAGGCCAAGTCGGGCCCGCCGAGCAGCAGCTTCAGCGCCGCCCCCATCGCGCCGAGGTCGGCGCCGATGTTGATGACATTGGCGATCACCAGCAGGGAAACGATGGAGTAGGTGATCCAGGCCGGGTAGTGCTGCTTCAGGTTCCCCGCCAGCCCGCGCCCGGTGACGCGGCCGATCCGCGCGCTAATCTCCTGAATCGCGCACATCAGCGGCCAGCTGAACAGCATGACCCAGCCGAGCGCAAAGCCGAACTGCGCCCCCGCCTGAGAGTAGGTTGCGATGCCGCTGGGGTCGTCATCCGACGCGCCGGTGATCAAACCGGGCCCCAGCACCTGCAAGAGCTTCGGCCGTTCTGGTTGCTTCACGTCTTCTGGCGACGTCTTTGGGGTGGGCGGAAGGGATGTGCTGGTCATTTGCGCTCTGGCTCCATTGGCGTCGCTTCAGAACGCTTTCAACATTGGCGTGGCCGCCCCAGAAACCGCATACCACGCCGATACTGCCTCAGCCATCCGGGGGGATTACCGATGCAAAGCATCTGCCGTAGACGGCCACGCCTATATTGTCGTCCTTCAAGATAAAGACCTCGCTATCCTTGTCGAGGCAGCAAAGAATACCTTTACGGCTAACCGCTATGATTTGTTGGATCAGAAATTTAAGTTACTCTTTATGTAATACTGGGCACTATTTAATACCCAGTATTACATAAATAAGATCGGTCTATCTTCATACTCCCGCTGATATCAATGGTAGGAGCTCACAACTTATGTGTATTTATTCTTCTAGCTTACCTGTAGATAAATGTACCTACCGCCACCTTGATTGATGGGAGACCCTGACGTTGCCCCCTGCGGCTAATCCAGTTTGAGATAGACTCTGGCCCAACCGAAAGGACCAGAGAGATGAAGCGCAGCAGGTTCACCGAGGATCAGATCATCGGCATTCTGAAAGAGCATGAGACCGGGATTTCTGTGGCCGACCTGTGCCGCAAGCACGGTGTCAGCGATGCGACCGTTTACAAATGGAAGGCCAAGTATGGCGGCATGGATGTCAGCGAGGCAAAGCGGCTG
>NZ_LGIC01000010.1 GCF_001294535.1 Cypionkella psychrotolerans
CCTACCGCCACCTTGTGTGACGTTGACCCTGACGTTGCCCCCTGCGGCTAATCCAGTTTGAGATAGACTCTGGCCCAACCGAAAGGACCAGAGAGATGAAGCGCAGCAGGTTCACCGAGGATCAGATCATCGGCATTCTGAAAGAGCATGAGACCGGGATTTCTGTGGCCGACCTGTGCCGCAAGCACGGTGTCAGCGATGCGACCGTTTACAAATGGAAGGCCAAGTATGGCGGCATGGATGTCAGCGAGGCAAAGCGGCTGAAGGGCCTCGAAGACGAGAACGCCCGGCTGAAGCGGTTGCTGGCGGATGCCATGCTCGACAATGCGGCGCTGAAGGATCTCCTCGGAAAAAAATGGTAGCGCCCGCCGCGCAGCGGCAAGCGGTAGCACAACTTGTGGAGGGCCATGGGATGAGCGAGCGGCGGGCGTGTCGGGTGATCGGATGTTGCCGGATGACCATGCGGTATGAGGTGGTCCGTCAGGATGACGCGGTGCTACGGGAACGGCTGAATGAATTGGCCAAGGTCCGACGCCGGTTCGGCTACCGGCGCCTCCATGTGTTCCTGCGGCGCGAAGGCCACGAGGTCAATCACAAGCGCTTGTTTCGCATCTATCGCGAAGAAAGGCTCCAAGTGCGCCGTCGGGGTGGGCGCAAACGGGCGATCGGCACGCGCGCTCCGATGGCGCTGCCGTTTGCGCCGAACCAGCGGTGGTCATTGGATTTTGTGTCTGACCAGTTGACCGATGGACGCCGGTTCCGGATCATGACCGTTGTGGATGATTGCACGCGCGAATGTCTGGCGTTGGTTGCCGACACCTCACTCTCAGGCGCGCGTGTGGCGCGGGAACTGGCGACCCTCTTTGAGGCTCGCGGCAAGCCTGCAACGGTGGTCAGTGACAATGGCACCGAGTTCACCTCGAACGCGATCCTGATCTTCGCCGATGACCGAAAGATCCACTGGCACTACATCGCGCCTGGAAAGCCGACCCAGAATGCCTTCATCGAAAGCTTCAACGGTCGCCTGCGGGATGAGCTTCTGAACGAAACCCTCTTCCCGTCCCTGCATCATGCCCGTGTGACGCTGGCCGCCTGGCGCAACGACTACAATACCGAACGACCCCACTCGCGCCTCGGCTGGCAAACGCCCGCCGCCTTCGCCCTGACCTTCACCCCGCAACGGGATCTGACGCTCCGCAATTCGATCAGCTCCGCGCCAGCCCCCGTTGCCCACCCCGCCCAAAAGGGCCAAACTCAAACCCGGAGTCTCGCTCACGCTGGATAAAACTTGGGGGCAACGTCAGGCGCTCCGAAATCTGAACCGCAGATCGCCCGTCTCTAGATCGTGCTGTCCAGCTGCGCGGCAGCAAGCCCGAACCCTAGTCTGCCGTGTCTGCTTTGCGGGACAATGCTGCCATTCATTACTGCTGAATTGGAACATGCTTCAGTGCGGCCTGATCGGCCTGAAGGGCGGAAAGCCGTCTAACGGCAGTGCGGCAAAGCTACCGCAGAGACCTTGAAAAAGCAGCCATTCCTGCGAACCATGACGAGAAGCCCGCCGGAGCAACCGGGAGGGCGGCAAGCCGCCTGTTCACTCGGTTGGCTTTTCCCTGAACGGCGCGGCGGGTGCAATTTTGAAATTTGGCTTGAGCTTGGCTGCTTGCGCTGGTCTCCGCCGACGTGATGCCCTGATTCATTGCGATCAGGAACGCATGACTTTGAAAGGAGTTAGTGTCACGCGATCAAACGGTCAGATCTGTGTGGGCGAACGGCGCGGCCTTCCGTGGAAGGAACTGAAATTTAGCCGTCATCACCGGAATGGCTCGCACGTACTGATTTTCACAATGAGTCCCGTCCCCTGAAAGGAACAAACTCATGTCACTTAATCTCACGCTGTCACCTGCCGAAGAACTGGCGCGAAACAACGGTGTCCGCTTTCCCGGAGAAAGCCCGGAATACCGGCAGGCGCGTGACGCGCTGTTGGCCGAAGAGATTGAACTGCGCCGCCATATCGAACGGGTGGCTAAGCAACGGCGCAGTTTGCCTTCCGGTGGCATCGTGCCGCAGGATTACCAGTTCTTAGGCGAAGCCGGTCCGGTCAGCTTCGCGGACCTCTTTGGCGACAAGCAAACCCTTGCGATCTACAGCTGGATGTTCGGGCCGCAGCGCGCGCGTCCATGCCCGATGTGTTCCTCATTGCTGGCCGCTTGGGATGGCGAGGCGCTGGATGTGGACCAACGCATAAGTCTGGTGGTGACCGCGCGGTCACCGATCGAACGCCTTGTGGCCTTCAAGCAGGAACGCGGCTGGCAGCACCTTCGGCTATATTCTGACATCGCGGGAGACTTCACTCGCGATTACGTCAGCGCCGAGGACGAGGATGTTCCCGCATTCAACGTCTTCACGCGCGGTGACGGGACCATCCGGCATTTCTGGAGCGGTGAGATGGGCGGATCTACAGCCGACCCCGGGCAGGACCCGCGCGGCGCACCCGACCTGATGCCGCTGTGGAACATTCTTGATTGCACGCCGGAGGGCCGGGGCACGGATTGGTACCCGACCCTGACATACGACAGAGCGGCATCGGATACATTACGATGAACGGACGCTGTGACTGCGGCAAGGTCTCAATGACCTTAAAGGGGTTTGGCTCGGCAGGACTTGACTGCGAGCAGATCAACAGAAAGACATAAACTGCAAACTGGACGGTCCGCAACGAGAGCTGGGTCAGTCACGAAGCGCAATGTATTCCCATCCTGCGGACCTCCTGGAAGGAAAGTCGTATCAAGTTTCACTTCCCCATCGTTATCATTGACGAAGATTTCCGCTCTGAGAACTCGTCTGGCCTAGGTATTCGGGCGGTGGCGCAAGCCATTGAAAATGAAGGTTTCGAAGTGTTGGGGGCCACAAGTTACGGGGATCTTTCGCAATTTGCACAACAACAATCGAGGGCCAGCGCCTTCATTTTGTCCATTGACGACGAAGAATTCAGCCCCGGCCCAGATATTGATCCGGTCATCACCAACCTGCGCAGCTTTGTCGAGGAAGTGCGGCGCAAGAATGCCGATGTGCCGATCTATGTATACGGAGAGACCAAGACCAGCCGCCATCTGCCAAACGACATCCTTCGCGAATTGCATGGCTTCATCCACATGTTCGAGGACACGCCAGAATTTGTCGCCCGCCACATCATTCGCGAAGCCAAGATCTACCTCGAAGGCATCCAGCCGCCGTTCTTTAAGGCGCTGCTCGACTATGCCGAAGATGGTTCATATTCGTGGCACTGCCCGGGGCATTCGGGGGGCGTGGCCTTTCTGAAAAGCCCGATCGGACAAATGTATCATCAGTTCTACGGCGAAAACATGCTGCGGGCGGATGTGTGCAACTCGGTCGAGGAACTTGGCCAGCTACTGGACCACAACGGGGCCATCGGGGCCTCTGAACGCAACGCAGCGCGCATCTTCAACGCCGACCATTGCTTTTTTGTGACCAACGGAACGTCGACGTCCAACAAGATGGTCTGGCACCATACGGTGGCGCCGGGCGACGTGGTCGTGGTGGATCGCAACTGCCACAAATCCATTCTGCACAGCATCATTATGACGGGGGCGATCCCGGTCTTTCTCCGCCCGACCCGCAACCACTACGGCATCATCGGCCCGATCCCGCAAAGCGAATTCGAGATTGAGGCGATCAAGGCAAAGATCCGCTCCAATCCGCTCTTGGCCGGTGTTGATGCCGATGCGGTCAAGCCACGCATCCTGACGCTGACCCAGTCGACCTATGATGGCGTCCTTTACAACACCGAGACAATCAAGGGCCTCTTGGATGGCTATGTCGACAACCTGCACTTTGACGAGGCATGGCTGCCGCACGCGGGCTTTCACCCGTTCTACGGTACCTTCCACTCAATGGGACGCAACCGGGTGCGGCCGAAGGCAACCGTGACCTACGCCACCCAATCGATCCACAAACTGCTCGCCGGCATTAGCCAGGCCAGTCACGTTCTGGTGCAGGACAGCCAGAACACCAAACTTGACCGGCACCTGTTTAACGAAGCCTATCTGATGCACATCTCTACCAGCCCGCAATACAGCATCATCGCCAGCTGCGACGTGGCCGCGGCGATGATGGAGCCGCCGGGCGGCACGGCACTGGTCGAAGAAAGCATCATGGAGGCGCTCGACTTCCGCCGGACGATGCGCAAAGTTGACGAGGAATTTGGCAACGACTGGTGGTTTCAGGTCTGGGGCCCGGAAGCGTTGGAAGAGGAAGGCATCGGCCGCGCCAAGGACTGGGTGCTGCGCCGGACGGACGCCGAGGGCGTGCAAACGGCCACTGGCGACGAGTCTTGGCACGGCTTTGGTGACATGGCGCCCGGCTTCAACATGCTTGATCCGATCAAGGCAACGATCATCACGCCAGGCTTGAACATGAACGGCTGGTTCCAGGATTCCGGCATTCCGGCCTCCATCGTCACAAAATACCTTGCAGAACATGGGGTTGTCGTTGAGAAGACCGATCTTTACAGCTTCTTCATCATGTTCACCATCGGCATCACCAAAGGCCGTTGGAACACGCTTCTGACAGCACTTCAGCAGTTCAAGGATGACTACGATCGAAACCAGCCGATGTGGCGGACTATGCCAAAATTCTGCGCCAAGCATCCGCGCTATGAAAAGATGGGCCTGCACGATCTTTGCCAGCACGTCCGCAAGCTCTACGCCAAGTACGACGTGGCGATCCTGTCCACGGACATGTACCTCAGCGATCTGACGCCCGCGATGAAACCCAGCGACGCGTTTTCTCATATCGCGCGGCGGACCACGCAACGCGTGCCGATCGACGAGTTGGAGGGGCGCATCACCACCAGCCTCGTCACGCCCTATCCGCCGGGCATTCCACTGTTGATCCCTGGCGAGGTCTTCAACACCAAGATCGTGCAATACCTGAAGTTCAACCGCGAATTCGCACGCGAATGCCCGGGGTTCGAGACCGATATCCATGGGCTGGTGCAAGAGGTCGGGGAGGACAGTTCGGTGCAGTACTTCGCCGATTGCGTGGCAAACTAGGCCAAGATCGAAAGCATGAATCTCCGGAAGTCTCCAGGTGCAGCGCCAATACCGGGATTTCCCTTGGGCGCTCGCACATTTCCAGCAGACTTAGCCCTCGCCTCTGCGGATAGGCGCATAGTCGATTGATTCTTGCTGCGTCACAAATCGAGCGGCAGGTTCGAGGAATGCTGTCACGCAGCAAGGGGCGAGCTTGACCGGCAGCTATGGGCCGAACGTCGATTGGCCTATGCCAGACAGGAAACACTCATTGCTGCGCCGCCGAATGACGGCTTTGAGCCCGATTTCGACAGTGCCTTGGGCAACGCAATGGCGGACTTCGACCTGAGGCGCCGCATCAAGGTGAAAGGGCCGGAGAGCGATCGCGCGAGTTGTTCGTCGATGGCTGAACAATATGATTGGTTTCGTGAAAAGATCGCCTCATCGGTGAAAATGAGGTTTGGATTTGCCGGCTTTCAAACTCAGCGACATCAACGGGTAATGCAGAGCAAACCATTGTCCGCTGCGCACGAAACACTTGAGGAAAAAGACCTGATTTCACGCCAAATTACGGATGGCTATCCTGCAACATCCCACGGGCCGGGCTCTGCCGTGCTTGTTCCGCAATGCGTCTTGATCTCTACACCTGTCGCAAGCATCTTCTGTAGTCGAGATACAGGAGCGTCAGATGTTGAAATCTCTATCACTTGCCGCGTTGATGGCCGGAGCCGTTGTTCTCCCCGCCGCTGCAGAGACCATTCGTGTCGGTATGTCCGGCGGATACTTCCCCTTCACCTTTGTTCGGCAGGACAAGCTACAGGGCTTTGAGGTCGATCTGATGAATGCCCTTGCCGAAAGGACGGGCGATACGGTGGAATTTTCCACCATGTCATTCTCCGGTCTGATTGGCGCGCTGGAATCCGGCCGAATCGACACGATTGCCAACCAAATCACCATCACCCCCGAGCGCGCGGCGAAATTCGCCTTTAGTCAGCCCTATGTCTATGACGGCGCGCAAGTCGTGGTGAAGAAGGGCAACGAGACCGAAATCACGGGCGTCGAAAGCCTGAAGGGCCGTTCTGTGGGGGTTAACCTAGGATCCAACTTCGAGCAACTGCTGCGCGCACTGCCGTTTGCCAGCGAAATTAACATCCGCACCTACGAAAGTAATATCGAACAGGACACGGCGCTGGGTCGGATCGATGCATTCGTGATGGACCGTGTGTCCTCGGCGCAGGTCATCAAGGAAAGCCCGTTGCCGCTCGCCCTTGCCGGTCCCCCGTTCAGCGAAATTCAGAACGCCTTGCCCTTCCGCGACGATGCCGAGGGCCAGGCCCTGCGTGACAGGCTGGATGCGGCGCTGACCGAGATGAAAGCTGACGGCACGCTGAAGGCGATTTCTGAAAAATGGCTGGGTCTTGACGTGACCGCGCCGACAGGCTGACGCGATGCGGGCTCTCGACATCGACTACATGCTTGGGCTGGTGCCCGTCATTCTGGGCTACGTGCCGCTGACGATCGGTATGGCGCTTGCCGCGATGGTATGCGCTCTGCTGTTGGCTTGCCTGATGGCGGTGGAACGTGTGATGCGCGTTCCGGTGCTGGACCAGTTTGTGCAGCTTTTCATCAGCTTCTTTCGGGGAACGCCCCTGCTGGTGCAGTTGTTTCTGTTCTACTATGGCCTGCCGCAAATCCTGCCGGTTCTGTCCGGGATCAATGGCGTGACGGCGGCGATCATCGGGCTGACGCTGCATTTTTCCGCCTACATGGCCGAAAGCATCCGCGCCGCGATCCTTGGCGTTGATCGCAGTCAGTGGGAGGCTGCACAGGCCGTCGGCATGACGCAGGCGCAGTCGATGCGCCGGATCATACTGCCGCAGGCGGCCCGCGTGGCGGCACCAACCTTAGTGAATTACTTCATCGACATGATCAAAAGCACCTCGCTTGCCTTCACCCTTGGTGTGACCGAAATGATGGGGGCGACGCAGAAGGAGGCTGCTGGCAGCTTCTTGTATTTCGAGGCGTTCCTTGTCGTGGCCGTGCTGTATTGGGCCATCGTCGAAACCCTGTCCTTCCTGCAAAAGCAGCTGGAACGCCACCTGAACAAGGCTATCGCCCGATGATCAGCATTCGTGGACTGACCAAACGCTACGGGACAAACACCGTGCTGGACGGTATCGACCTTGACATCGCGGCGGGCGAGCGCGTGGCGATCATCGGCCCCTCTGGCACGGGCAAGTCGACCCTGCTGCGCTGTCTGAACTATCTTGACCGCCCCGACAGCGGTGTGATCCGTATCGGGGATCTGACGGTCGACGCCACAACAGCCACCTCTGCGCAAATTCTAGCGCTGCGCCGCCGAACGGCGTTCGTCTTTCAGAACTATGCGCTGTTCGCCAACAAGACTGCCCGCGACAACATCACCGAAGCCCTCATCACCGTTCAGCGCAAGCCCCGCGCTGAGGCCGAGGCGCGGGCCGACGCGATCTTGGGCGAGATCGGCCTTTCCGACAAGACCGCGAGCTACCCCGCCGCCCTGTCTGGCGGTCAACAACAGCGCATCGGCATCGGCCGCGCCATGGCGCTGGACGCGGCCCTGATGTTGCTGGACGAACCCACATCGGCGCTCGACCCCGAATGGGTGGGCGAGGTGTTGGACCTGATGCGCCGCGTTGCCGAGCGGCGGCAGACGATGCTGATCGTCACGCATGAGATGCAATTCGCGCGCGAAATTGCCGACCGGGTTATCTTCATGGACGGCGGGCGCATCGTGGAGCAAGGCACGCCTGCCCAAATCTTCGACGCGCCGCAAGACATGCGCACGGCAAACTTCTTGCGGCGTGTCAGATAGATTGATCGTTCTGACGCCACAAGGTTGCGGGTAGCCAGGGCTGGCCCCGTTGATCTCAGGCCTGCGCCACGACCAGGGCGCCTCAAGGAGAGCGATCGATGGGCAATCCGGGCTACCCCAGTTATATTGCCCCGCTTCAAACGCCGCGATGAGGGTGTTGGCCGAATACATAGCAAACGACCCAAACGGTGAGATTGGACATCTTGGCAGCTCCTGTTCGCCCCAAATGTCCCTGGCTTCGTTATCTGCTTTCACAAGGTCGCCAGACCCAGTAAGCATCCAAATCTTTGAAGTTTTAGGACAAATCATGGCGCAAAATGCCACCATTTACAAAGTCGAGCTTTCGGTCTCGGACATGGATCGCCACTATTATGAGACCCATAAGCTGACCGTGGCCAAGCATCCGTCGGAGACCGATGAACGGCTGATGGTGCGCATTGTCGCTTTTGCGCTCAATGCCCATGAGAAATTGGAAATGACGAAAGGCATTTCAACGGATGACGAGCCAGACATTTGGCAAAAAAGCCTGAGCGGCGAGCTTGACGTGTGGGTGGCCTTGGGGCTTCCCAGCGAGAAAGTGATGCGTCAGTCCTGTAGCAAGGCCGACCGGGTGATCGTTTATCCTTACGGCGGCAGAACGGCGGAAGTGTGGTGGGACAAGATCAAGGGCACCACCACGCGCTTTGAAAACCTGCAAGTGATCGGTTTTTCCGAGAAAGACACTGGCGAACTGGCCATGCTGGCAAGCCGCACGATGAAGCTTCAGATCAATGTTCAGGATGGCGATGTTATGGTCAGCGCCGGTGATCGCATCGTTTATGTTACCCCTTTAAAATGGAAGAGTGCTGCGTAATTCGAGGGTGCACGCTGCAAAGGCAGACTTAAGTTGCTCCGTTGTGTCCAATGGTCCTTGGCGCATTTGATGCCGCTTTGGACGACATCATCCGCATCCGCTATGGCACCGGCGCTTGGCAGCATGATCACAAGCTGCAACTCTTTGACGAACAGATCGCGCCCATCGCGTCGCCTGAACTCGCCCAAAGCGGAGGGCACTGGACGAAATGGCCGCGCATTGCCTGTTCCGGCCCACGCCCCGGCTGGACCGATTGGGCCACCCGCTTTGGCATCTCTACGACGCCGGTGCCCTATTTGCGGTTTGACACATTTCTATCCGCGCTCGGAGCTGCGCGCGCCGGTAGGGGAGTGCTCCTCGGGTCACTACCACTTTGTAAAGTGGATCTGGCCAGTGGGCGACTTGTCCGGCTTGGTGAGGAGGTACTACAGCATCACGAGAGCTATTGGGCCATTGCCGGGCCAGATGCGATCGCGAGAGCCCAATGGGATCAGTTTGTGGAGGCGCTTGCCTGACCATCTGCTGCATCGTCATTTTAGACCTGTCATGGTCCGATCGCCACTTAAGGAATTCTTAGGCAGAACATACTGCGTGATGAATGCTTGGCCGATCTGCTAGACCGTGCGTCAGGCTCCCGTGAACGTCAGAATTGGGCCGAGTCTTCCACTGCACCAGCGAAGGCTGTGGCATGCTGCTGTTTGGTCGAATGTCTGAGATGGGCTCGAAGCCGCCTTTCGGCGGCGCAGCAGAGGGGCAGCCCGGTCTGGCGCTGGCCCAGTCGACGCGGCCGGCCCTTAGCTGCCAGTCTAGCTCGATCCATGCTGCGGGGCAGCATTCCCAAATGCTGTCGCTCGACGTGTGCTGCAGCGAACGGAGGTGTCTGTTGTGCACAGCCCTTCGCGGCTGAGTTACGAGCGTAGCGGGCCGTAGTGCGACTTTGCCTAAGCTGACTTTCGGTCTCCGGGTGCGCTGCACCGCTGCATCCGGAAAGCTGTTGTTCAATCATGGTCCAGAAAGTGCCTCATCGCTATGGTCGAGCCGGCCCAGCAAGAGTGCCGTTTGGACCGATATGCCAGTTTGCGGTCATTCGTGAAGAAGCACTACTTTACAATAGAAATTTCAGATATCGCTCAGTACAGATGTCATTGGCTTCAAAAGCATATCTCGACTCCCCGGGGCGTATCACTTTCAACTCGTGGCCGGGCTCATCCACTTGAGCGGTCGTAGCACTAAAAGTCCGTGATCTTATTGGGATCTATTCCACTCCGAGAAACTTTGACGGCAGACCTGATCTGTCACAGCCGCCCACTAAAATAGCCAGAGGCGATCTTGGCGGTAATCTCCACCTGCGCGTTGATCGAGATGCGCTCAGCTGGGATTTCGATTTGGGTGTCAATCGTGATCCCAGCCGCCAACAATGCCGCACTTTTCAGGTTGCTCATCGACACCCATTTCCAAATGCGTCGCACCCCAAGCCAATGCAAAACATCGGGGAACAGGGCCTGCAGCCGCATGTCTTCGACGCCTGCAACCGCGCAGGTGTGCTGAAAGTAGGCGGCAGGAACGTCGCCTGCATTCGCACGCTTGCGGGCGTTGTAAACCAGCAGCTTCATGACCTCTCCCAAAGCCCGCCCCTCTTTGCGATTGTAGACCACGATCCCCAGCCCACCTGCCTGCGCGCCGCGGATGCATTCCTCGATGCCATGGATCAGATAGGGACGACAGGTGCAGATATCCGAGCCGAACACGTCCGATCCGTTGCATTCATCATGCACGCGGGCTGTCACGCGCGCATGGCTTTGTCCAAGCAACGCCGGATCGCCAAAGATGTAGACGCTCGATCCGCCAATGGGCGGCAAGAATAGCTTCAGATCGGGGCGCGTCATCAGTTCGGGATACATCCCGCCGGAATGATCGACGAGGGCCTGCCGCATGGCGCCCTCGTCAACCTTCAGACGGGCGGCAATACCCGGCAGATACCAGACCGGCTCGATGGCGATTTTTGTGACGCATATCTCATTGTTTTCAAGCAAAACTTTGCCATCAGACCTCAGTGCGCCTTGCTGTACGGCCTGCGCGATTTCAGCAATGGCAAGGTGACCGGTGGTGATGGCAATCGACGGACGCAGGTTGCGGCCTGCCGCGATATCCACGCGGAAATCCTGCGCTGTACGATGGCCCCAAGGATCAAAGGTGACAATCTTGGCCTTGTCCCGCCATTGCGGAAATGGCCCGATCGAAACGGCGGGTTGGGTGTCTTGATAGTCGGGTCGATGGTTCGGGCTAAGATCACCGGTTGCGACAGCCAAAGCGCGGTAGGTGGCATATGTGCCGGCGGGCACACCGATGGTGTTGCGGTCGGGCGCGGGCGAGGTGACTATCGGCCCACGCGACCATGCCGTTGCAGCCCCCCATTGGATCGGTGCGTTCATGACAAAGCTCCTTCTAACGGAGTGGTCGCAATGGCTTGCCATAGGTGGCGGGCATCGGGGTCGCGACCGCCGCGTGCCATGAACAGAATCTGTTCGATGCGGCTGGCGGCGATTACCAGTGCGGCGACAGGCACCAGCCATGTAGCCCCGGTCAGCGCCACTGCGGGCCAGAGCGCAAACAGCACCAGTGCCCCGAGCCGTGCCGAGTGAAAGTGAAACATGATGACGCGTCCGGTCATCGCCCAAGACACCGCAAGATAAGCAATGGGTGCGATGAACAGTACTGCGAGCGCGAGGGAATAATCTGCGTAAAGGCTCGGCAAAGCCAGCCACAAAAAGACAGCGATGGAGAGCGAGAATACATTGTCGATCACCGAATCCAGCACGGCGCCAAACTCAGAACAGCGTCCGGATCGCCGTGCCAGCCAGCCATCCAGCCCATCCGTCGCCACTGCCAGCACATAAAGCGCCAAGGCCGCCGTATTCATGTGGCGCATTAGCAAGACCACAATCGGCGGGATCAAGACGCCGCGCAGCAAGGACACCAAGTTTGCGGTTTTGAACGCGCCGCCTTCATCCAGCAGATAGGTCACGCTCATGGCCGGTTTTCCTCAATGATCAAACGCAGGGTGGTGGGGCGGGCGATCAACCGATCGGCAGAATAGGCATTGCCGTGCATCGGACAGACCACGGCATCGCTGTCGTTGACGTAGCCAAACTTCAACGGACCGCCGCGATGCGGGCAAAGGTTGTACACCAGATACAGCGCTCCCTGATGCGACAGCAGAAAATAGTCGCGGCCATCGCGAGTGATGGGGGGCAAGTCGCGGCCGATCCATGTATGCGCTGCCATGGCTACACCTCGCGCCCGATGGACCCGGCCGGAAAGCTGGCAAAGGCGGCAGCCGAGATTTGACCAATGCCACCGACCTGAAGTCTGGTCGAACCCGCGGCACTATCAGGCGTAACGCACCGCCCCGTCGCGTTGACTGCGGCCAAGCCATAGCTGGCCTCGCCCGCCTGCACCGCAGCATCAAAGGCTTGGCTCACCGCCAGCAGATGCCGATCTGCGACACCAAAGGCGGCGCGGGTCAGTTCTGCGCCCAAGATGATCTCTTGCCCAACATCCTCGCCAAAGCGGGCGACCAGCGGCTTGACCACCTCATTCACCACCATATCCGAGTGATGAATGTCGATATGGGCATGTTCGCCGAAATAGGTGGCATCCACGGTCGGATGGTATTTGCGCAGATGGCGGTAGTGATCGCCAGTCGAGCGCTGATAGCTGGTTTCGGCATAAAGCAGGAAACCGATCTGGCGGAAGAAGTTGCGCGGGCTTTGAAACAGCGAATGGATAACATTGTGCAGCGCAAGCGCAGGAGTGTCGAACAGCGGCCAATAGCCGTTGTACTGTTCAGACAAGCCAAATCCGCGCAAGGTTTTGCGGTACAGCACGCTGTGTTTTTTGTCATGCACGCCGTAGCCAAATTCGTCGATCAGAATGCGGAACAGCGCCGATTGCGGCGGGCCGTATTCCCCAATCACCCCCAAAGCCGAGGCAGAGGCTTCCGCCAGCAGGTCAGTGGACGACTGAATCAAGAAGTTCCGATAGAGATGCTCGCGCTCGTCAATTCCATCCAGCCACAGCAGGAAATCGCTAGGCGGGGCGGATTGTATGCCGCCCAACATATCGTCGATGTAATCGGCGCAGGTCTGGATCGTCACCTCCGCAGCAACTCGCTCGGCCATCGGTCCGATCAAAGCGGTCTCTAGCGCGCTGCGGTGCTGATCCAGCCGCAGCATGGAGGCCGGGTCGTAGTGACGGCGCATCTGATCCACCACCGAGCCGTTTGCGACATCCGGCAGCAACACAAACCGCCCCTGATAGCTGCGCATCAACGCTTGATGCTGCACATGCTCCATCAGTTGCAGTGAGTGGCTGTCTGCGAGGCTCGGGTCGTCAATCCGCAGATCGTAAACTGCAGGTGGCGCGTCACCCGTCCGCTCACGCAAGTCCGCACCAAGGATCAAAAGCTCATCGCGTGTCATTCGGGTGTTCCTTTCAGCGGCTCGTAAATTGAAACGCCGATCCCCCCGATCAGCCGCCAATCGACAACCTGCCAGCGCGACAGCGCCATCCCAAGGCTACCTGCGTAAGCCGCGAGATAGGTTGGAGCATCCACGGCCCCACTGATCACCGGAATATGTTTGATGACAATGCGGTTCACCAAACCTGCCGCGAACAACCCGTGCAAAAGGCGGCTGCCGCCTTCCACCATCAGACTGCCAACGCCCCGCGCAGACAGCCGCTTGGCAACCTCCTTCAGATCCACGACAGTCTCACCGCAGTCCATCAGGCTTACGCCGAGATGGGCTGTTAGGCGATCACGCACGGCATGCGGCAGGGTCTGCGGCACGGCGAACAGTGTCGGAAGGCCATCACTCAGAATATGGCTGCCCGCAGGAATATTGCCGTCATTCGTGGGAATTACCCGCAGAGGGTTGCGGCCTATCACATGGCGGACGGTCAGTTCGGGATTATCAGCGCGAACAGTGCCTGCCCCCACCATGATGGCATCATGCGCCGCGCGTTCGCCGTGAAACCATTGGCGCAACTCGGCTCCGTAGAAGTCGAACAGGGCCTTGCTGGACAGACCGTGGCCCAGTGTCATACAGCCATCAATCGTCAATTCAGAAAACGTGGTGATTTTCATGACGCTTGCTCCGGTTGGTCGCGTCGGGCGAACGCCAGGGCAACCAGCACCAAGCTGGCCAGAAGGAACGGCAAAACGGTGCGCATGGCGCGATACATAACCAGCGCCGTGGTGACCGCGGATTGATCAACCCCCTGCATACCCAGCAGAATTCTACCTTCAAAGGCCCCGACTCCGGCAGGAATATGGCTTAGGACGCCTGCGCCCACCGCCACCACAAACAGTACAAAGAACGACGCGACATCGCTTGCCCCCTCGGCAGGCAAAAAGACATAAAGCACTGCAGCAGATCCGGTCAGATCCACCAATGCCGCACCACATTGCGCCAGCGTGACACGCCGTTTCAGTAAGGTAAACCTTTGGCCAACCAGCATGATATGCCTGCCATCGGCCTGCCATATCATCAGCCTGGCAACGCCCAGCAGCAGCGCGACGCCCAATCTTCCGCCGTGCGATGTCAGTCCGGCGCGCATGGTGATTTCGGGGTCCAATAGCAAAACCGCTCCAATAATTGCCGCAGCCGTGACCCAGAACGCAACCCACGAGGACAGCACAACAGTCATCAATGCCCCGATGCCCGCCACGGTGTCGCGGTAGAACACATTTCGCACCATCGCGCCCGTGAGCCACGGAAAACCGATGAAATTCGTCACGCCGTAGGCTACGGCCCCTGCCGCCGCTGCCCGACGGTTTGAGATGCCAGACAACCGCAGATGACGGACCGCAATCACATCGTAGGCAACCAGTCCGCAAAAGCTGAATCCGGTTGCCAAAGCTGCCGCAATCAAGCTTTCGGCGGAAAGGTCACCCACAGATGCTAGGATATCGCTCCATTGAACTTGTCTAAGCAGCCAAAACGCCAACGTCATGACGGCTGCGGTGACTGTCGCGTACAGGACGTATTTATGCGCCGAGGTTTGCTTAAACAGTGGCGATGAGATGCTGAACATTCGCCATCCATAATATGCGAGATCGTCGTGCCATCTGACATCGACATACAGTTGAACGCACGGCTCGCAGGATGGTTCCGAAGCAATGCCCTCGGTACTTTCGAAGTGGACGCTCACTGCCTATAGGTCGGATAGGACCAGTGTTTTCGGCACAGCCATCGCTGTTGTGCAATCACTCGGAACCGCTCATGCGTGGGCGCGCGTGATGGTCCAGGTCTGGATGCGCGATTCAACTCTCCAGCCATTTATTCAATTTAGAGTGGTGCCGACCCCGACAAACATGCTATATTGCCTTAGATCGTTGCCTCACCACCTCGGGGTTAAACGCGGTCCTGCCGAGTGATGGCTCGCTTCGCGAGTTTTCGGCCCATGGGGGCCAATTATGCCAACTAAATCTACAGTGTATGTCGAAGCGCCAAGCACGCTTGCAGTGGTGGTCTTCTCCAACGAGCCACTGCTGTTCCTTTCGGCAGATCTTAAGATCATCGCCGCCAGCATTTCGTTTTGCAGAGCCTTTGACATTGCCCCCGCGACAATTGTTGGCAGACACCTTAGCGCGCTTGGGGATGGCGAATGGGCGATACCCAAGCTGACCTCGTTGCTGAATGCAACGGCCTCGGGCAGCGCAAGGATTGAAGCATATGAACTTGATCTAAAGCGACCCAATCAAAAAACACGGCAACTGGTTGTCAACGCGCAGATCTTAGACGACGGCGAGAAGGATCATATCCGGTTGCTAGTGGCGGTTACAGACGTGACCGACGCGCGCGCTGCCGCCCGGCTGAAAGATGATTTGCTGAACGAAAAGGCGATTTTGATTCAAGAAGTGCAGCACCGCGTTGCCAATAGTCTTCAGATCATCGCCAGCGTTCTGATGCAAAGCGCGCGCCGGGTGCAATCCGACGAAGCGCGCGGCCATCTTCAAAACGCCCATCATCGCGTGATGTCGATTGCGGCAGTGCAAAAGCAGCTTTCCACGTCAAAGGGCGGTAAAGTGCCGCTAAAAGCTTACCTGACCCTACTGTGTGAAAGCCTTGGCGCATCGATGATCGCGGATGAAGACCGCCTCTCCATCGCCGTGGATGTCGACGACAGCTCGGTCGAAGCCGATGTTTCGGTCAGCTTGGGGCTGATCGTCACGGAACTGGTGATCAATGCGCTGAAGCACGCTTTCCCCGATCAACCAAAGGGAAAAATCACGGTCAGCTACCGGTCTTCAGACTGTGACTGGACACTGATAATCGCCGACGATGGCATTGGTATGCCAGTCGGTCGGGCAGCACCCAAACCGGGCTTGGGCACTGGCATTGTCGAGGCGCTGACCAAAAACCTTCAAGGCGAACTCGAAGTCAGCAGTGCTGAACCCGGCACCATCGTGACCATCAGGCATCAGGCGGACGCGCAAGACCAAGCCGCCGTTCCAACGGCTGCATAGGAACCAAAATGCCGCCGAAGCGCTGTAATCGCGGGGATCGCAGAAATCCCGTTTCATATAAACGAGCAATACATGAAGAACGGTAGAGCAGTCGTACTGGTGGTGGATGACAGCGCGCTTATTCGGATGGGAGCAGTCGATCTTGTGCAATCCGCAGGCTATGAGTCGCTAGAGGCACAAGATGCCGATGAAGCAATCCGCATCCTGGAATCGAGAGACGACATTGATCTGGTGTTCACCGACGTTCAGATGCCGGGCACGATGGACGGGATCAAACTCGCGCATTACATCCGTAACAGATGGCCGCCCGTGAAGCTTATCGTTGCATCGGGGCAGGCCATTCTTGACGAAAGCAGTCTGCCCCTAGGCAGCCGTTACTTCGCTAAACCCTACACCGATCACGCAATAACCGACGCAATGGCCCGCCTGCTTGCGAAAGACAGTGCCGCCTAATCCCTTCAGTGGATTGCAGAGCAGGGCGCGGACGTCCGCATCCAAAATCCCACCTCACGCGGATTTCGCCAGAAAAAACCGGAGCATCTGTGCTGAGGCATCAGGGCCTTTGGCGTCAGTATAAGATCCCGCCGCACGGCCCCCTGACCAAGCATGACCCGCGCCTTCGATCAACCAGAATTCTAGCAGAACAGTGCCATCAGGTGCAGTAAATTCGCTGCGGCTATAATTGCGCCCGCGCACTGCGCGTTTGATGACTTTTGCTGGTTTTGTATCGTCACCTACAGCTGCCGCGACGATCATCGACGCATTGGACGGATGCACAGTGCTGTCGGCATCGCCCTGAAAAATAATCCGCCGTACGGGCTCTGAGGGCGGAGCAGCAGGGGCCACATTGCCAGAGGTGCCGCCGTTGCGCATCGCCAACATGGCCGAAAGCATATCGCGGGCAGCGCCTCGGGCCAGCCCGGAATGCACCCCGGCTGCCGAAAAGATATCCGGGTAGACATCTGCCAAAGTGGCCGCCATCGCGCCACCTGCGGACAATCCAGCCACGAAGACCGCATCGCGACCAAGGCCAAAGTCTTTCATCAGCTTGCGCGTCAGCGATGCCAGAATAGCGGGCTCACCCGCGCCGCGTATCTGGTCGTCTGGCCTGAACCAATTCCAGCAGGATGCCGCATTGTGGCTGCCAGTTTGCGCCGGATAGGCGACGGCGAGGCCGTGTTTCTCGGCCTGCGCGTTCATGTGGGTGCCAGCTGCGAAATCGTCCGGGGTCTGTGTGCAACCATGCAGCATAAGGATCAGGCCACGGGGTCGTTTTGGTTGGCTGGCGGGCAAGTACAGTTTGTAGCCGCGCGATCCTGCGGCGGAGCGATGCGTGCGGCTAAGATACTGCGCGCCTTTTGGAATACTGGGTGCAGTCATCCGTGCTTTTGAGCGATCCACCGCCGCCGGCATCAAGGCCCCCGGCATCAGGGATTGCACAGCGCGCAACTGCTTCATCACTGTGCCAAGCGATTGCCCTACTTTATGCGCCACCTTGCGTGGCTTGGTGGTCTTTGGCTTCGTTGGCGCGGCTAGTGAAGCCAGCATCAATCCTGCCATCATTTTCTGAACTGGGCGGCCTGCTTTGCTCAGCTTGGCAGGTCGCATAAGCCGATTTGCCCGGCGCAATGCCGATGCGAAGATGCGTGTCATCGTCATTTCCTTAAAATCTGGCCGCCGTGACGGATCGAAAGCAATACGCAAACGCGGATCACATCCCGCCACGGATTAGATGGGGATCATCACCCGAGGCACAAGGCAAATATCACCGGCCAAGGCGTTTAATATAAAACATCCCCTCAGCATGAAAAATGGGGCCACAATAAAGTGGCCCCAAGGCACTGATTTCACAATTACTCAGCAAATTCAAAAGCCGATTGGCGGATCCATCGGGCGCGTTACGCGCAGACGCATCTCACGTTCCTCATCGGTTTCCTCAGAGCGCCAGCCTTCAGCCTCATAGCCGATGCGGCGATCATCCAGCGACAGTGTCGGGGCGCTGTCCAAAGCCGTTACCACGGCGGCACGAGACTCTTCTGGGAATTTGACGCTGACTGCCACACCACCACGCCGGATTGCCTCCGAAAAAACCGGCGCATCCGCTTCCGAAAGACCAAGATCGACAATGGCACCGACTGCGCCACCCGCCAACGCGCCGCCAATCGCACCAACGGCAGTTGCGGCCAACCAGCCCGCAGCAACCACCGGACCAACGCCCGGAATGGCCAGCATCCCAAGGCCAGCCAGCAGACCACCGCCGCCGCCAAGCACCGCACCAATACCAGCGCCCGTCGATGTGCCAGAGGCATCGGGATCAGCGGTGATCGTCACCGCGCGTCCCGTGATGGTGTCGCGCTGGATCATGCCCTGATCATAATCGCGAAAGCCTTCATCGCCGATCAGCGACACATCGACCCCGGACAGACCAAGCGCGTTTACGTTCGCCATCGCAGTTTGTGCTGAGGTATAGTCATCATAGACTCTTGTTGTTACAGGCATAATATTCTCCAATGCTGTTGTGGTTTAGGCGCGAAAATGCTCACGCTTTCGGCGTGGTCACGACGTTGCCCTTGTAGTCGATGGCAACCGACACATCGGCGCCATCAAGCTTGCCAGTGCCGCGCCAGACACCTTTTTCATCCAGCGTCAGTGCCGAGACATCCATGACGTTCCACGCGACGGCCCGGTCGCGGGCCTGTTCCTCGGTGAAGCTATTTGCGCCCTCGAAAGGCGCACCTTCTTCAGCGGTATTTTGCGTCCAATGATCCGAACCACATAGTTCCAAGAACGCCGCTTTGCTGATGCCGCTGTCTTCTGGCGTCACAGCATCAACGCGGGCACGTGCGAACTCACGCGGTGCTTCTGCGTCGGTTAGATAGCCGTTTGCATCCGCGTCCAGCGCGGTGAATTGCGCTTCGCAGTCGCCTGCGGGCGCAGCGGCGGGTGCCATCGTTTCGGCTTGTGCAAATGTGGCACTGCCAAGTGTGACGATAAACGCCGCACCCAGCACATTTGTTTGAAATCCACGCATGATTTTCCTCCTTAGAATGACGGGTTGCGCGCTCGTTTGCGACCACCCAAGTAATAAGGAAACACTGCGCTGGGAGGAAAGTTCCGTGGGATCTATCGTCTTAATCACAGTTGGCGGAGTTTCGCCCAGCATTCAAAAAAATCACCACCGTGTAGAAAGGTCTTATTTATTTTTAACAGATGTGTTGAATCGCATAATTTAAAATATAATCTTAAAAAGTTCTCTCATAGAAGCGTCAAGATCTTCTGATCTCAACGCCATAAACGCTAACTACAGTATTGTCGCCTTAGCCCGATACGAAGCGCACAGTTGCCATAAAGCGCCCGCCCCATAGGGGACGGGCGTAATCATATCATGCAAGGTTGCGGATCGTCGCTTCGCGTGCCCAATAACGCCGTTTGGCGGTTTGAGGAAGGTCGCGGTAATGTCCCACCCCCTCGTCCGGTTCGATGCCTGCACGTGCAAGAATGACCTTTGAGCCATTGCAATGACCGACCGCCTTCAAGTGCACGAAGGCATCACTGACAAACCCAACAGCCGCCGAGTCTTTGGTCAGCTTTTCAGCCACCTCTGGCGCAAGGATCATGGCAATCGCATCGAACAACACAGAAGGCGACCCAGCCAGTTGGCCATCGGCTTTCATCTCGCCGCCTTTCAGCTTCAACACACCAACCTTCGGCGCGACGGTGAAAACGCTGCCACCTTCCGCCTTGATGGTCGCAATGAGTTTGTCTATCTCGGCTTTGTCAGAGCCTTCGCCAAACAGCAGCCCGATCTTGCGACCTTTCAGTGTTTGCTGCCAGTTTTTCTGGATCGAAAGCGCATCAGATGGAGCAAGATTTATTGGCGCGCGGAACGGTTTCGACGCTGGGGGCAAGGCCGTGCCGATGCCATCGGCGACGCGCTGCGCCAGCGCAAGATCAACATTTTGCAGATTACGGAGAACACGTTCGCGGACGTGATCAAGCGCGACCTTCGACAGTTCAAACACGAAAGCCGATGCGATATGGGCCTGCTCATTTTCGGTTTGCGAACACCAGAACATCCGCGGCTGGCTGTAATGATCACCAAAGGTTTCCGCGCGGATGCGCAGCTTTTCTCCCGTAACTTCTTGCGGTGAAGTCACAAATCCCGTCGCACTGGCACGGGGGCCGGGGTCTTCACCAGCTTGGTCCAGACTGTTCGGCTCGTAATTGGCGCGGCCCTTCGGCACAGCGGATTGCATCAGCCCGTCGCGCATCATATTGGCATAGGGGCACTTCGGCGCATTGATCGGAATCTGGTGGAAATTCGTCGTCCCCAACCGTGATTTCTGCGTGTCCAGATATGAAAACAACCGCCCTTGCAGCAGCGGGTCATCAGAAAAGTCGATCCCCGGCACGATGTTTGACGGCAGGAACGCCACCTGTTCATTCTCGGCGAAATGGTTGTCTGGATTGCGATCCAGCACCATGCGGCCAATCACCCGCAGCGGCACGATATCTTCCGGGATGATCTTGGTCGGGTCCAGCACATCATACGGCAGGCTGTCCGCCAAAGCCTGATCAAACACCTGCACCGCAAAATCCCATTCGGGGAAATCGCCAGCCGCAATCGCTTCATGCAGGTCGCGGCGGTGGTAATCGTTGTCGGCCCCCTGCAATTTGGCGCTTTCGTCCCAGACCAGCGATTGCATACCCAGACGCGGACGCCAGTGGAATTTGACGAAATGAACATTGCCTTCAGCGTTCACGAGCTTGAAGGTATGAACCCCAAAGCCCTCCATCATCCGCAATGATCTGGGAATGGCCCGATCAGACATCGCCCAGATCACCGTATGCATGGTTTCCGGCATCAATGAGACGAAATCCCAGAAAGTGTCATGCGCAGATCCCGCCTGCGGATAGCCCTTGTCCGCCTCCATCTTCACCGCATGGATGAGATCGGGGAATTTGATCGCGTCTTGGATAAAGAACACCGGAATGTTGTTGCCGACGAGATCCCAGTTGCCCTCATCCGTGTAGAATTTCACCGCAAAGCCGCGCACATCTCGCGGGGTATCAACCGACCCGGCACCACCTGCCACCGTCGAAAACCGAGCGAACAGCGGCGTTTTCTTGCCCTTCTCGGCAAACAGTCTGGCGCGGCTGAGCTCTGGAATAGGGTCGGTGCATTCAAAATAGCCATGTGCCGCCGACCCACGGGCATGAACGATCCGCTCGGGAATACGCTCGTGGTCAAAGTGAAAAATCTTCTCGCGCAGGATGAAGTCTTCCAACAGGGTCGGCCCCCGCTGCCCCACCCGCAAGCTGTTCTGGTTGTCGGAGATCGGAATGCCATGGTTAGTGGTCAATGCCGGGCCGCCCAGTTGCTGCGTTTCTCCGGCATTTCCAATTTCAGTCTGATAGGTCTGACGTGCCATTTGTGCTGCCTTTTCAATGGTTGTAGAGCCTGGATTACTTCCAAGAGTCCGGTCCGAAGGTGAGGAACGTGGGCAGGGTCTACATCGAGTTTCGGCCGTAATGGAGGCTCAGCTAGAGAACGGTGTCGAAGGGAATTGGTTCCTGTTTGCCGACATCGGTGCGTTGGCAAACCTCCGATTTCCAAACCAATCGGATTTTGCAGCGGTCAGTTAGATTAGGAGGTGGCCTGACCCAAGACTGGGACTATCGAGTATGGCCACTTTTACGGCTCTGGGTTTACAGGCCCTTGTGCAACAGACAAAACAAACACTGGTAGCCGTATTCACTGGAGCTACGCTAGCGCGCCGTGCGCCTGACCTCGTTTATGCGCCCAATTTGCCGGACGACATCAATCTCTAAGATGGGCCGATGAGCGCGGGCCTGGCCGGTCGCCCCTAGGCCGACGGTCAGGCAGAGATATATTGGTTGAAATGCTTGCCGTTTGCGTCACCCCGCAAGGTTGGCGCCGCGCTTAAGCCGAAGGTCAGCTTTCGAGCGATGCTGCGACCGCAGTGCTGCATCGCCATCAGTCAGCCTTCCGCCCTTTGCGACGATCTACAACGAGACGACCCCGCAGCAGGTGATCGCAAGTGAACATCAAGGCGCAATCTTCCTCCGAATCACTCGTGCCACAGCCACCGTTTCATCCCCGACAAACGCCGCATTTTCTTCAAACGATGGTATTCCACAGCGATTGGCCCAAAAACCGCGCAGTTTTTTGCACACCACAAAACGACACGAAATGTCGCCTTGAACGCTTTACGTCTGATCTTCAAATTTAAAGGGTGTTTAAAGGGTCGTTAAACGGGGGTTTAAACGGTCGTTTAAAATCGGCTTGTTTTCCGCTCGATGTGCGCGGTCAAGCCTCTGATTTTTATGTTGAATTGGTAGATTTATTCTGCACCCTGAGAGTTCTGTGGTGCCGCTCGGGTCCACAATTGGAGGGTGGGATGAACGATTTTGACGATATGGTGTATCGCGCAGGTCAGGCAACAGTGCAGGTCCGGAGCGATGGCCGACCGCGCGACATCACGGTGGTTGAGGCGATTGTGCGCAAGCAGCACGAAGCCGGTTTGAAGGGCAGCGTCGTTGCGCAGAAGGATGCGTTGCAATCGTTCTATCGGGCCTCCGAGCATAAGGCGGCAGAAGCGAGCCTGCGGCTTGAGCGCTGGGCGAAGATCAAACAAAGCCATGCTGCGTGCATTGCTGAGGCCAAAGCCAAAGGTGAGCCCATCGACGATATCCTGCCGCACCCGGCTGACATTGTGCTTGGTGGACCTGAAGGCGTGCGTATCGTCGGCCCGGTGGATCTGGCGGATGCGCAGACTTGCCGCAAGCAGGCGCGGTTGCGCGATTTGCTCTATATGCAGCAGCTGTTGGACGACGCCCTGAATGGCATAGCTGCGGCGGACCTCCCGTCCCGTGGTACGGCGCTTGTTCTGGGTGTCTGGTTGAATGATCAACTGCCGCCGAGCCTGCAGGATGCGGAGCATGCCACCCTCATGCGGTGGAGATCCTACACGGCGATGACAAAGCGCGAGCTGCTGAAAGCCTGCCACAGGGGCTATCAATCGCTGGGCCTAGAGGTTCGGCGGGGGCGCAGCTTTCCAGCGCTCACACCCGCGATGACCTATGTTGATATTGCGATGGGGCTGGCAGCCGGGATCGTCGCTGCAAACGGCGATCGCGCAGACGAGGCCGAAGCGATCGGCCAGGCGCAAGCTCGGTTGACGCGGGAACTCCCGCGCGGACTTTGGCCGTCGCAGGATCATGCCACAGTTGGGATTTCTCATCAGGGGATGGCACAATGACGACGCTTCTTAGCCCGCCATCGGAATTTGCCAGCCAGATCGAGTTGCGATCTGTTGCGACATTGGTGCCCTATGCGCAGAACGCGAGCACCCATTCCAACAAGCAGATCCGCCAGATCGCTGACAGTATCCGCAGCTTTGGCTTTCTCAATCCGGTGCTGATCGACGCTGCCGGCGAAATCATCGCCGGGCATGGCCGGGTGGCAGCTGCGAAGTTGCTGGGTATCCGCGATGTGCCAGTCTTGGCGATCACGCATCTCACCCCTGCGCAGAAGCGGGCCTATGTGCTGGCCGACAACCGGCTCGCCGAGCAGGCGGGCTGGGATCGCGAGATTCTGGCGATCGAGTTGTAGGCGCTGGTGGATTTGGAGTTCGAGGTGGAACTGATCGGTTTTGCCTTGGCAGAGATTGATCTGATCCTGGATGAAGACCGAGGCCGTCGCACGAATGGTACTGCTGGCGATACCGCCGATGAGGTGCCAGCTCTGATTGGCCCCACCGTCACCCGGCCCGGTGATCTTTGGCAACTCGGGCCGCATCGCCTGATCTGCGGTGATGCGCGCGACGGCACAGCTGTCGAGCGCCTGCTGGCTGGCGACACGGTTGATCTCATCTTCACCGATCCACCTTACAACGTGGCGATTGATGGCCATGTCGGTGGCTTGGGCAAGGTCAAGCACCGGGAATTCGCCATGGCCTCTGGCGAGATGTCCTCGGATCAATTCACCAGCTTTCTATGCGCAGCGCTGGCGCCGGGTGCGGCACAGTGCCGGGAGGGGGCGATTGCTTTCGTGTGCATGGATTGGCGCCATATGCGCGAAATGATCGTAGCCGGTGACACAGTTTTTGCCGAGTTGAAGAACCTCTGCGTCTGGAACAAGACCAATGGCGGCATGGGGAGTTTCTATCGCTCCAAGCATGAATTGGTGTTTGTGTGGAAAGTCCGGCCCGGATCGCATGTGAACAGCTTTGGTCTGGGCGACACCGGGCGCTATCGCACCAACGTTTGGGATTACGCCGGGGTCAACAGCTTTGGCGCCGCGCGCGATGCCGATCTCGCCATGCATCCAACGGTCAAACCGGTGGCCCTCGTTGGCGACGCCATTCGCGATTGCAGCCGCCGCGGCGACATTGTGCTCGATATGTTTGGCGGCTCTGGCACCACGCTGATCGCGGCAGATCTTGCGGGCAGGCAAGCGCGGTTGATCGAGTATGATCCGATCTACTGCGACACCATCATCGCACGCTGGCAGGCTCTGACCGGCAAGGTGGCGGTGCATGTCGAAACCGGCTCGAGCCGGGAGGATCTGCTGGTGCGGCGATCGGCGGATCTGGAAACCAGTGCCTGAGCCAGGATCTGGCCGATTTCTTGCGGGCCGGGACCTCGGTCCCGTCCCGCCGTCCCACCGTCGCGAGCCTTTATCATAGATGGATGGCCCGCTTTAGGCGTCAGAATCCCGTTCGGGGCGCCACGCTCCGGGCCAAGGTTGAAAGCGGAGATTGGAATGACGGAGGGCCGGAGATCCCCTCATGTGCGTCCACTGCGCTAGCGCGCCTGTCGCATGCTGGAGTCCGAAAGTTTCCAGCGTCGTCGTTCCAAGGGCGACAGGGCCCCCCAGTCCGGTTTCCCGGAAACCCTGCATGGCACTCCGACCCGAAGGTCGTGTTACGGCCGGGAGAATATTACCGCGTCACGCCCAGGACCGAGTTAGACCATGTCGGGGCCGCCAGACAAGTCCGAAGCGAGGCCAAAGCGTGCCATCTGGCTGATCTTGGAATCGCCCTTTCAATGGGTCTTTAAAGGCTTCGATAATGTCCACGCAAATGCTGCCGATTGCTCCTGCATGCCCGCATCGGGGGAGCAACGCGCGATCAGCATAGGCCCTCTCGCTCTTTCTGTTGGATCGGGTTCGAACGTCCAATTATCCCGCCTTTTCCTGTCGACTTCCGCGCTAAAGCAAGCGGTGCTGATCCGGAAAACCACCTTGGCTGTGGTGTCACCCAGCGAGAGAAGGGATCAGAATGCAGATCACGATAGAACGGAAAAACAAGGTCTTGGCGCGACAGGCCGTGCACACCGCAGCTACGGTCGCACTGCTTGACCGGGACGGGCTTGTCGCCTTGTGGTCTGAGATCATGGGCAGCCCAGCACCGCGCGGCATGAGCCAAGCCTTGCTGCACGCCTTCCTGGCCTTTGAGGTTCAGCAGCGGTCAGACGGCGGCTTAACCAAAGCGGACCTGGATCGCTTGGACCGCATCGGACTGGGGAAAGTCCGTGCGGTAGCGCCAAAGATGACTGCTGGAGCGCGGTTCCTGCGGGAATGGAATGGTGTCACCCATGTCGTGGAACGGATCGCCGCAGGCTACCTCTGGAACGGCAAGAGCTTTGCCTCTCTGTCCGCAATCGCCAAAGAAATCACTGGTGCACATTGGTCGGGGCCACGGTTCTTCGGCGTGAGTAAGGCGGGTGCGGGAAGCAAGTCTTCCGGCGCGCGACGCAAGTCAGGGGCGCAGGCGTGAACGCCCCGGCATCACCAAGCCGAAGCCTAGCCGTGCGCTGCGCGATCTACACCCGCAAATCCACGGAGGAGGGGCTGGAACAGGGCTTCAACTCGCTCGACGCGCAATATGAGGCTTGCGCCGCCTATGTCGCGAGCCAACGCCATGAGGGCTGGAAGCTCCTGCCCGAGCGCTTTGACGATGGCGGCTTGTCCGGTGGCACCATGGAGCGACCCGCCTTGCAACGCCTGCTGGCCGAGGTCGAAGCCGGGCGCATCGGCATGATCGTGGTCTATAAGATTGACCGGCTCACTCGCTCGCTTGCCGACTTCGCGCGACTGGTGGAACAACTGGATCGCCGCGGATGCTCGTTTGTGTCGGTGACGCAGGCATTCAATACCTCAACCTCGATGGGCCGTTTGACGCTCAACGTTCTGCTCTCATTTGCCCAATTTGAACGCGAGGTCACCGCAGAGCGCATTCGCGACAAGATCGCCGCATCAAAGCGCAAAGGTCTGTGGATGGGCGGCACCCTGCCATTGGGGTATGATCCCCCCAAAGATCCTCTCAAGGCCCGTGTCTTGGAGATCAATCCAACCGAGGCCGAAACCGTACGGCGTCTGTTTGCTCTCTACCTCACGGCTGGCACCTTAGGTGCCACGCGGATCGCTGCGGCAGAGCAGGGCCTGAGCCCACGCAAATCTGATCATGCGACAGGTCGTGCAGCAGGGGAGGCAACTGGCGCAAGCATTGCCCCGTTCTCGAACGGCCAGCTTCACTATCTGCTGACCAACCCGGTCTATCGCGGTTTGATCCGCCACAAGACCTTGGTCCATCCGGGCCAGCATGAGGCGATTATCGACGAGGTGCTGTGGTCCGCAGTGCAGACAAAACTGCAAGAGACCGCAGCCCGCAAGCGTCAGCGCCCTGTCGCGCCCGCTGTTGCGACAGAAGCAGATTCACCAGTCGCCGCGCCGCAAAACTCTGTGGAACCCTCGGCCCCGCTGATGGCAAAGCTGTTCGACGAAACTGGCGATCGTCTGACCCCCAGCCACACCAACCGCCACAACCGCCGCTTTCGTTATTATATCTCGCGCCGCCTGATCACCAAAGGGGCTGACCCGACGGGCTGGCGCTTGCCAGCACCACATCTGGAAGCGGTGGTACTCGAGGCGCTGCGAGACTATCTGCGCACCCGGGCAAGGCAGCATGACGTGCTGTTGCAACCTGCGGCAAACACGGCTGGCATCTTGGCCGAGAGTTTGGACAGGCTATCGGGCGAGGCAGCAGCCCAAGATCTCTGGCTGCTGATCTCAGAGGTGCATATCGCAGCCGGCAGTATGATCATACATTTGAGCCGGGAGGCGTTGGCCGAAAGTCTTGGTCTGCATCCCGATGCCCTGAACCCCGGCGTGATGAGCGTTCAACAGGCCTTTCAACGCCGCCGTCGCGGTGCAGAAACTCGATTGGTTACCGGCACCGTTGCACCCCAGCCTGACCCAGTGCTGCAGCAGAACCTCGCACGCGCGCATCGCTGGGCAAACCGGTTGCGTAAAGGGGAAAGCCTGAGCCAGATCGCGAAGGCCGAAAACTGTTCCGACAGCCTCGTCCGATCCCGCGTCGCCTTGGCGTTTCTGGCCCCGGATCTACAGCGCGCCATCCTCGATGGAACAGCGCCATCCCATCTGACGACCAATCTGATCGTGCGCATGACCCTGCCGCATGACTGGCAAGAGCAAGCCAAGGCTCTGGGACTCTAGTTCAAACAGCCCAAAAACTGCAAACCGCACCGCGTTTCTGGGCCGCAGAGACGGGCGACCAATTTGGCCGCAATCCGCGTACGCTGTGCTGTCTCAGAGATCAAATCTCCTGCGCAACCGTCGGAAATCACGCGGTAATTCCGCGTGGGATCCAGAGATACTCAACCTGCGATTGTGGTTGGCGGAAGCGGTGGGATTCGAACCCACGGTAGGGTTCCCCCTACGCTCAGTTAGCAACCGAGTGCTTTCGGCCTCTCAGCCACGCTTCCGACGGGGTTTATTTAGCGAGGCGAGGGGGCGGGGGCAAGAGGGAAAGCGGGGGCAGGGTGTAGATTTGGTGGGGGAGGGTTGGAGGGATCGGGTGGGGGCGTGGCGGGGTGTCCACGCGTGGACAGGGGTGGGGGTATGTTATATCAAGAGGTTAGGGGGAGCTGATTAAGGGTTTGTTAGGGTTTCTTATCTTCTGTGCCAAGTATGTCAGGCTAAGCTTGCTTGATGAGACGGGAACACGGAGATGTTTTCGAACCATCGTGCAAGACGAATGCGAGACCGCCGGGCACCTATATTCGGCGCAACTCTGCAGCCTTGCGAACTAGTGCAAAGTTTTGATGACGCGAAAGCCGACCATGCTAGTTTGGTGATCGGTATTCAGCGGCGCGCGCCATGCAGAGCGTAGCAAATCTATGGATGACTTATACGAGCCACCGCGTAGCACCCTTTTTGCACAGTGTGCCATGGTGGCTTCAAACCATTCGCTTGTCACAGACCATTGCGCCAGTTGTTTGGTATAGCAAGACACAGTGATTTCCATCGCGTTTCCGATCACGTGGCGCAGTCCCCAAGCATTCGCGGTCTCCATAGCGCCAACCTCAACCGGAACCCCGCGTTCAACAAGCTCTGGCATTTTCTGCATCATCACAAATTCCGTAAGCTGCTTGGAAAAATTTGCCTGCTCTGACGTGATCGTGTCGCCTTGAGGGAAGGTTGTTTGTGTTCCAGCTCGCGCTGCGTATTCCCATTCGGCTTCTGTTGGAAGTCGATAGGCATCTGACCCTGTCTTGTCGTTCAACCACTGAACGTAGGCCAAGGCGTCGAAATACGAGACGTACAAAACAGGATACGTCCCGACAACCCTGACTTCTATGGGATTGGGGCCGTCTCGAAACACAGTTTCAGCAGGAATATAACCACCGCATCCGCCATCCTGCACACATGCCATCCAATCGTCATATGTCGTCTCATCCCGCGCCATTGCGAAAGCGATGTCGACTGTGACCAGATGCTGCGGGCCTTCGTCATCTTTGCGGTAAGGATTCTTTGGATCGCCGCTATACTCTGAGACTGGCGTCACGTTGCGACGAAACTCGCCCTTAGGCGCTCCCATCATGAAGGTGCCCAAGGGCAGTTGGACCATCTCTGGGCAGGCGGCACAATCGCGGAAGCTTTTAAGCGGTTCCGCGTGGAGGGGGAGGGCGCAGACTTCCGATAGAACAATCGCCAAGCGCGACAAGAAACGAAGTGACCGCAGCGTTTTCACCTCACACCCCCCATGTCTTGCCGGGGCGCGAAAGCTTTCGCGCCCGTTCGACCCTCAAATCGCTCCACTGGAGCGATTTGCCCCCGGCAAGGGCCGGGGTCGGATCTCACCCATTAAACAAGAAATGCAGCACGTCGCCGTCCTTGACCTCGTAGGTCTTGCCCTCAACCCGGAACTTGCCAGCTTCCTTCGCCCCGGACTCGCCCTTGCCCGCGATATAATCATCGTAAGCCACGGTTTCGGCGCGGATAAAGCCCTTCTCGAAATCACCATGGATCACGCCTGCCGCCTGCGGCGCGAGCATACCCTTATGGATCGTCCAGGCGCGGGCTTCTTTCGGGCCGACGGTGAAATAGGTCGACAGGCCAAGCAGTTTATAACCCGCGCGGATCAGCCGGTCCAAGCCCGCCTCGTGCAGGCCCATTTCCTCCAGAAACATCGCGGCTTCGTCGTCGGCGAGCTGAGAAATTTCTTCCTCGATCTTCGCCGAGATCACCACCGAACCCGCGCCCTGTTTCGCCGCCATCTCAGCCACGCGGGCCGATTGGGCGTTGCCATCGGCGGCGCAGGCTTCTTCGACATTGCAGACATACAGCACAGGCTTCGAGGTCAGCAGTTGCAGCAGCCTCCACTGACGCTGATCTTCCTCGGCGATCTGGAGGTTGCGCGCAGGATGCCCCGCTTCCAGCAATTTCAAAGCTGCGCGCAGCAGGCGGTCTTGGTCCAAAGTATCCTGATCGCCGCCGCGCAGTTTCTTGGCAAGGCCGGTCAGGCGCCGCTCGATGCTCTCCATATCGGCGATCATCAACTCGGTTTCGATGGTTTCCGCATCGGCGACCGGATCAATCTTGCCCTCGACATGGGTGATGTCGCCATCTTCAAAGCAGCGCAGCACATGGGCGACGGCATCACATTCGCGGATATTGGCGAGGAACTGGTTGCCAAGGCCTTCGCCCTTAGACGCGCCACGCACCAGACCGGCAATGTCCACAAAGGTCATTCGCGTCGGGATGATCTGCTTGGAGCCCGCAATCGCCGCCAGTTTGTCCAGCCGCGCATCGGGCACCGCGACCTCGCCGACATTCGGCTCAATCGTGCAGAACGGAAAATTCGCCGCCTGCGCTGCTGCGGTGCGCGTCAAAGCGTTGAACAGGGTGGATTTGCCGACATTCGGCAGACCAACGATACCCATTTTGAAACCCATCGCGCGCACCCCTGTTGTTGGCCGATTGCCAAGACCGCCTGCGGCATAGGCAGGACAGGCGGTGCGGTCAAGGCTTTCGCTTGCGAAACCTGCGCGGGCTTGGGCTGTTGCAGCCTTTGGCGGGAGTATTTTCGCCAAGATGAAATTGCGAGGTGGGCTTCGGCTGGGCTGTGAAGGGGCATTGATTTTCCGGGGCTTCCCGTGCAAACCGCTAGACAGATTTGCAGGGATGGGCCGGGATATGAGCAGAATCGACGACACTTTCGCGCGGCTGACATCGCAGCAGAAAAAGGCCTTCGTCGCCTATATCATGGCGGGCGACCCGGATGTGGCACGGTCTTTGGCGGTGATGCAGGGTCTGCCGGGGGCAGGGGTCGATATCATCGAGTTGGGGCTGCCGTTCACCGATCCGATGGCGGATGGCCCGACGATCCAGCTTGCAGGCCAGCGCGCGCTTGAGGCTGGGATGACGCTGGACAAGACGCTGCAAATGGTGCGCGACTTCCGCAGCGGTGACAAAACCACCCCAATCGTGCTGATGGGCTACTACAACCCGATCTACTCGCGCGGCGTCGATCTGTTCCTGTCTCAGGCCACCGAGGCGGGCATTGACGGGTTGATCATCGTCGATCTGCCGCCCGAGGAAGACGCAGAGCTGTGCCTGCCCGCGCAGGCCGCGGGTCTGAATTTCATCCGCTTGGCGACACCCACCACCGATGCCAAGCGCCTGCCGAAAGTGTTGCAAAATACTTCGGGCTTTGTCTATTACGTCTCGGTCACCGGTATCACCGGGGCAGCTGCGGCGCAGGCGGGCGATGTCGGGCCGGAAGTGGCGCGGATCAAGCGTTCGACCGATTTGCCAGTGATCGTCGGCTTTGGCATCAATACGCCTGAGGCCGCGAAAGCCATCGCCAGCGTCGCTGACGGCTGCGTGGTGGGTTCCGCCATCGTCAAGGAGCTCAGCACCGGCAAACCGGTGTCCGAAGTGCTGGCATTTGTCGCCAAACTCGCAGCAGGGGCTCATGCGGCATAAACCGCCAAATCGTCTAAAACTTATCTAAAATTGTCATCCTCTGCGCGCAAATATCCCACCGGGGTTTGGGGGTGTGAAACCCCCAAGACGCCAGCCCCGATCACGCCACAAATCAGTCGCCACACGTTTAACCCGTAAACCTGAAAGGCGCGCCATGCACAAAGGTCGGATCGAAGCGTTCTCGGATGGCGTGCTGGCCATCATCATCACCATCATGGTGCTGGAGTTGAAAGTGCCGCATGGCCATGACCTTGCGGCGCTCACCCCGCTGATCCCGATCTTCTTCAGCTATGTTTTGTCCTTCGCCAATGTTGGCATCTATTGGAACAACCATCACCACATGTTCCAAGCGGTCAAACATGTCGGCGGCTGGGTGCTTTGGGCCAATCTGCATCTGCTGTTCTGGCTGTCGCTGATGCCGTTTGCCACCGCGTTCATGGGCGAGAATGGCTTCACCGCCCCCACCGTGGCGCTTTATGGCTTCGATCTGCTGATGTGCTCGGTGGCTTATGCTTTGCTGGTGAAGGCGCTTTTGGCAGAGCATGGTACGGATTCCGACTTCGCCCGGGCGCTGGGGTCGGATCGCAAGGGCAAGATCTCGACGCTGGCTTATACGCTGGCGATGCCGCTGGCCTTTGTGCAGCCGATGCTGGCGCTGGCGCTGATCGCCGTTGTGGCGGCGATCTGGATCGTGCCGGATCGGCGGTTTGCGCGGATGCCGCAGTAAGCACGAAAGCCATTGCGTGAAATCGTTGAAATTGGTAATCATCCATGACCAATTTCAGCGAAAAGGCCCGGATATGCCCCCTGTGATCACCTGCATCGACGATCTCAAGCAGCTTTACAAAAAGCGCACGCCGAAGATGTTTTATGATTACTGCGAAAGCGGGTCGTATACCGAGCAGACCTTCAAGGAAAACACCACGGATTTTGCAAAAATCCGGCTGCGGCAACGGGTTGCGCGTGATCTGACCGGGCGCAGCACCGAAGTGTCGATGTTGGGCAATCCGGTAGCGATGCCGGTCGCGTTGTCTCCGGTTGGCTCGACGGGGATGCAATGGCCGGATGGCGAGATTCTTGCCGCCCGTGCCGCTGCGGCGTTTGGTGTGCCGTTCACGCTGTCGACAATGTCGATTTGCTCGATTGAAGACATTGCCGCACACAGCCCGGTGCCGTTCTGGTTCCAGCTTTATGTGATGAAGGACGAAGATTTTGTCGATGCCGCCATTGAACGTGCGCGGGCGGCGAAATGCTCGGCCTTGGTGCTGACGCTGGATCTGCAAATTCTAGGTCAGCGCCACAAAGATCTGAAAAACGGCCTGACCAGCCCGCCGAAACTGACACTTCCGAACATGATCAATATGGCGACGAAACCCGCGTGGTCGATGGGGATGCTGCAAACCCCGCGCCGCACCTTCCGCAATATCGTCGGTCATGTGAAGGGCATCACCGATCTGGCGGATCTGACCAAATGGAGCAATGAGCAGTTGGACCCGCATCTCGACTGGGACAAGGTCCGTCGTATCCGCGACCAATGGGGCGGCAAGCTGATCCTGAAAGGCATCCTCGACGCCGACGACGCCCGTTTAGCGGCGGATGTGGGCGCGGATGCGATGATCGTCTCCAACCACGGCGGGCGGCAGTTGGATGGCGCGTTGTCGTCGATCCGCGTGCTGCCCTCGATTGTGAAAGCGGTGGGCGATCAGACCGAGATCTATATGGACTCAGGCATCCGCTCCGGCCAAGACGTGCTGAAAGCCCTCGCCTTGGGCGCGAAATCCACCTTCATCGGTCGTAGTTTCATCTATGGCTTGGGTGCGATGGGGCAAGCGGGGGTCACCAAAGCGCTGGAGGTGATCCAGAAGGAACTCGATATCTCGATGGCTTTGTGCGGTGTTCAACAAGCCCGCGACATCAGCCGCGAGCACGTTCTGGTGCCGCAGGACTTTGAGGGGAATTGGGCGTAGGGGTGCATCCGCAGATTGACGGCTGGCGCTGATCTGGTGCTCTCTCCCCGCAAGTGCGCAGTGTCGCATGATGTGAATGTGCAAGAAGGATTGTGTAATGGGTGGCGTTGTTGAACCGGTTGTCGAACCCCCGCTGGTGACAGCCTCAATCCTTGGCACTGCTGGCAATGATACGCTCATTGGAACACTAGGCTCGGATACCATCACTGGTCTCACGGGCAATGATGTGCTGTTCGGCGGCGGTGGTGGCGATAGCCTTTATGGTGATGCTGGGGACGACTATCTGGTCTATAAAGCTGGGGATTATCTGTTTGGTGGCGCAGGCATCGACACCGTTTATTTCGATCTGAGCGCGCGCAGTGCTGGCATAGAACTGAACAACGTCACTGTTGGCAGCCCTTTCGTAGGCTTTGAGACGCTGACCGGAAAGTTGACCGCCTTTGATGATACCTTGTTCGCGGGAGCGTTGGGGGGGGCGGATCCCTCGAGCCTGTCCTTTGTCTATGCAGGGGCTGGTCAAGACAGCCTTGTGTTGAATTACAGCAGCTTGGCTGTAGCCGAGCGTGTGGTGGCTGGCACTTATGGCAGCGCCATCGTCGCGGGGCGCTACCAAGGCACAACCCAACTTGGCTCGGCTAATTTTCATGATTTTGAGGCGGTCACCCTGCGCGGCAGCCTTGGCGATGATAGCATGGACCTTTCCGGCTGGACCGGTGGCACGACGCTGCGGTTGTTTGGGGGCGCGGGCAATGACGACCTGCGGGCCGGCGCTGAGGACAGCAATTTGCTTTATGGCGGCGATGGCAATGATCGGCTGGCGGCAAGATCAGGCAATGGCGCGGCGGATCGCCTGTATGGCGGCAGCGGCAACGATGCGTTCTGGTTTGTCACCGGGCAGGATCAGATCTTTGGTGGCGCTGGCGTGGACGAGGTTATTCTTGATCTTTCGGCCTCAAACGCTGGCGTGAGCATCGGCAAGATCCTTGATGCGGAGTATAGCGACGTCGAAAATTATTACGGCACTCTGACCCAATATGCCGACACTGTCCGCTTGGTTTGGGCGGCGACGGCTTTTGGCGGCGGCAGTGGGCAGTTGGATGCGGGCGCAGGCAATGACACGCTGGTGCTGGATTTTGGCCACATCACCGCTTTGGGCTACTCGGCGGTTTCCAGTATTGGCACTGGGGTCGGCAGTAACTTTGGCGTGGATTTGTTTGGCGCGAATGGCGTGCGCTCAGACAATCTCAGCTATGTCGGGTTTGAGAATATCACGCTGCTGGGCAGCAGCGGAAATGACAGCCTGCGGGGAGTCGACCTTGCCGAAACCCTGCGCGGGCGTGACGGCGATGACTGGCTGCGTGGCGGGCGTTTGGGCGATCTGTTGGATGGCGGCGCGGGCAATGACACGCTCCAAGGCGATTCAGGCGGCAGTCCGGGTGCCGACGATACGCTTTATGGCGGCAGCGGCGATGATGCGCTGGAGGGTGAAGCGGGCAATGATCTGCTGTTTGGCGGCGATGGCGCTGACGGCCTGTTCGGTGGTTATGGTGACGCTCACAGCTATGGCGGCAGTGGCGACGATACGCTGTTGGGCTGGTTTGGCAACGATCTACTCAGTGGTGGTAGTGGTAATGACAGTATCGACGCCGAGGTCGGCGCGGACACTTTGCACGGCGGGCAGGGTGATGACTGGTTGGGTGGTGGTTTAGGCGCCGACTGGATGACGGGTGCGGATGGCAACGACAGTCTTTACGGCGACACTGGCTTTGACGACAGCGGCGGGGCGGACAGTCTTTTTGGGGGCGATGGTGATGATTGGCTGTCCGGCGACGGCGGCTCGGATCTGCTTTACGGCGGGATGGGCAATGATGTGCTGGACGGGGGCAGAGATTACGCGCTTTCGCTCGGTGATGACAGCCTTTTCGGTGGCAGTGGCGATGACAAACTCTACGGCTATGACGGCAACGACGTGATGTCGGGCGGTGCAGGCAGTGACAGTTTGCGTGCTGGCATTGGCAATGACGTGATGACGGGCGGCGGCGGCGTCGATCGGTTCATCTTCGATTTTAACGGCTACGCCTCGGACGACCATGACACGATTGCCGATTATGCCACAGGCGAGGTGATCAGTTTTGCCAGATTTACCCCCTATAGTCTTGCCGATTTCACCATCACGCAAGACGGGGCGGATCAGTTGATCAGTTGGAGCAATGGCACGCTGACCTTGTTGAATTACAGCGGGGCGGTGACTTTTGCGTTCGGGGTCGATCAGGGCCTTTAACGCCGCAACAACACCCGTGCCAACACTGGGATGCCCGCCAGCATCACCGCGGCACAGACGAAGGCAAAGCGCAGGCCGAACTGGCCTGCGACAAAGCCAATCGCAGGCGGGCCGAAGAAATAGCCGAAATAGCCGATCAGCGTCGCCCGTGCCACCGCTCGCGCTCGCGCGGCGGGGTCAGACAACTGGCCCACCAGCGAGAACACCGTGGGTGCTATCACCGATGATCCGATGCCCATCACGATAAACCCGGCATAGGCCATCGCGGGTGTGATCGCCAAAGCGGCCCCCAACGCCCCCACAGCCGAGATCACCGCCCCGCCCGTCAGCAGCCACACCGCCGGGACACGGCTGGCCAAACCTTGCCCGAACAGCCGCGCCACCCCCATGGTGATCGCCATCACCGCGGGCCCCATTGCGCCATCGGAAGGGCTGCCACCGAGGTTCTTCTCAATATGCAAAGCCGACCAATTCTCGGCCGCATTCTCGGTCAGAAACGCGATCAGCACCATCGCCCCGCCGATCACCGGAACCCAGCCTAAATGCGCCGCCCCCTTGCCCTTGGGCCGGGCCAAACCCAATATCCGGCCATCTTCCTCATAACTCGCCAGCGCAATCACCCCGGCCAACAAAGCCATGCTGCACAAGACCCAAGCCGGAGACCACCCGGCGCTGCGCAACGCCCCCGTTGCAATCGCCCCGCCTGCATACCCAAAACTATAGGCGGCATGGCACAGGTTCATCAGTGGCCGCCCGCTTTGGGTCTCAATCGTGGCCACCCGCGCGTTCATCAGCACATCGGTCAGCCCAGTGCCAGCGCCACAGGCCATCATCGCCAGCGGGAATAGCAGCAGATGACTGAACTGCCCCGGCAGAGTGAACGCCACACACATCAGCAGACACGAGATCAGCATCGCGCGGCGCCCAAAGGCCACGCCCAGACGCGGTGCCACCAGCATCGCGCAGACCGCCGCAATCGGGGTCATGAACATCAAGGCCCCCAAGCGCGACTCGTCAATGTCGAGCATGGTCTTGATATCGGGCAGATCGGCAGCGAACGACCCCCACAGCACGCCCATCGCGGCAAAAGCCGCCACGGCGGGGCGGGCGACGCGAAGGGTATTCAGGGCGGTCATAAAATTCTCCTGCGGACTCAGGCGGGATAGCGCGCGGCGGCTGGAAAGACTATCCTACCCCCGACATCGCATCTCTCAGAGCCGCCAGCCGGGCATAGCCCCACAGGCAGGGGCACTTTCCGGCTTCCCTTCCCGGTGATTCCCCGCTATAGGCCCGCGATCGCGCCATGCACCCTTGAACGTTGGCGGATATATATATGGAGAAACACTATGGCACGCGAGATCCTTGATCTTCACGCCGAAGCACGCACGGGGACAGGCAAGGGGGCCGCTCGTCAATCACGTCGTGATGGCTTCGTTCCCGGTATCGTCTATGGCGATAACGTGGCCCCTCTTGCAATCAAGATCCCTTACAACGCCCTGCTGAAGCGCCTGAAAGCTGGCCGCTTCCTGTCGTCGCTGTTCAACCTGAAGGTTGAAGGTCAGCCGGACGTGCATGTGATCTGCCGCGCTGTGCAGCGTGACGTTGTGAAAGATCTGCCGACGCATATCGACCTGATGCGCCTGCACGACGAAAACCGCATCAATCTGTTCATTCACGTGACCTTCATCAACCATGAAGCGAGCCCGGGTCTGAAAAAGGGCGGCACTTTGACCGTTGTGCGCAACGATGTTGAGCTGAACGTTCTGGCAGGCGATATCCCGGATCACATCACTGTGGATCTGACCGGCAAAAACATCGGCGATGTGATCCACATCAATGACGTGGTTCTGCCAGAAGGCACCAAAGCCAGCATCGACCGTAACTTCGTGATCGCCAACGTGGCGGCTCCGGCGGGTTACGTGGAAGTCGCTGAAGCTGAATAAGCCTTTCAGGGTTTGAAGTTCGGGGCGCAGGGGGAAACCTCTGCGCCTTTGCTTTTGGCCGCGCGCTGTGACGCAGCCGATTTATGAAGTCATAAATCGTCGACGATTTATTTCTGAATAAATCGGCTCCTAGGCCTGATCCGCCAGCGCCTCCGCCTGCGCCAGAAACGCCGCATATCTCGGATCATCCTCCACCCGCTTGCCTGCCTTTTCGGCAATCGCGCGCACATGATCGGCGCAGCACAAAGCATGCAGGCGAGCCACATCCGGCAGCGCCATCACCTGTTCATACAAAGCATCAAACCGCGCCGAATAGCGGAAGGCGGAAATGTCCACCGCGCGCCCCGCATCGGCGGTGCGGAAATATTGCGCGCGGTAGCGGTTGCTGAGCCCCACGGGGGATTTTGTGCCGCGTTTCAGCCGATAGGTCTCAACCGAGCGCAGCATGTAATGGTTGATCTGTGCCACCTCATGGCTGACCAGCGCCGCGGGCATCAGCGTCAGATGGCGGTCCAGCGGTGCCCAGTGCGGCAGCGTTTGGCCCGCGGTGTTCACCCAAATGCCCCCCGGCTTGCCGCGCTTTTGCGCCGCGCGCTCATAGTCAAAACCGCGCGGGCTGTGCTCGCCCAGATGGCTGAAGAACTTCACCAACCGGAAGATCGACTTCACAAATCGCGACGTGCGATGCGCCGCCTCATGCGCATAGGTGAACTGGCGATGCACCGGGCGGTCCTCAAAGCTTTTCCGTCCCGAGGTGCCAAACACCCGCCAGTTGATCGACATACCGAGATAGGCGGGCTCGGCTTTGGTCAGATCAATCAGATCGCCGATCAGCCCTTCGCCGCGATGGATCACCAGAAACTCGTCAACATCACAGATCATCAGCCAGTTGCAGCGCCGCACCGCCTTGTGGCTTGCCGCCGCGTTCAGCTTGGCGCGGGTGATGCGCTGGCCGGGTTCAAGATCATGCCGAATGTGATGCACCAGCCCCGCCGCTTGCAGCGCATCCAGCAGTTGCGGCGAATGGTCGGTGCAGTTGTTGGTGACCACCACCGCATCGGTAAAGCCGAGCATCCGATACCAGCACAGCCATTCGACGATGAACGGCCCTTCGTTTCGCATCGAGGCTAAAACCGTAATCCGCACGCCTGTTGTGTCTTTCTTGCTTGGGCCGTTTGGGCTTGCTTTGTTTGCTAAGCTGAAGGGCGCGTCATGGCAAGTCAAGCGCGTGGCGAGAGGGTAGATGCGGCGAAAGATTAAGATTTCGTTAAAACCCCTAGGCTATGCCATTGATATAAAACACCTAAAAAAGGTCCCGAGTTGGGACCAGCCGCCCCGGCTTGCATCCCAGCCCGCGCCGGGGCATTTATGGCAGGCAAGCGGCAGATCGGCGGGGCATGATGAAACTCTTTGTAGGCCTCGGCAATCCCGGCGCGAAATATGCTGGCAACCGCCACAATATCGGCTTCATGGCCGTGGACCGGATCGCCGAAGATCACGGGTTTTCCCCGTGGCGGCGCGGCTATCAGGGGCAGGTGTCGGAGGGGCGGTTGGGCTCGGAAAAGATCGTGCTGCTGAAGCCCGAAACCTTCATGAACCTGTCGGGCCAATCGGTGCGCGCGGCGGTGGATTTCTTCAAGATCGACCTTTCAGACATCACTGTGTTCCACGACGAGCTAGACCTCGCCCCCGGCAAGTGCCGCATCAAACAAGGCGGCGGTCATGCCGGACACAACGGCCTGCGCTCGATCCACGCCCATCTCGGCGAGGCTTACGGCCGCGTTCGCCTCGGCATCGGCCACCCCGGCCATAAAGATGCGGTGGCGACCTATGTGCTGCATGATTTTGCCAAGGTCGATCAAGATTGGCTGGATGATCTGTTGCGCGGCATCTCGGACGGCGCGCAGGCCTTGGCCCAGGGTGACGGTCAGCGGTTCATGAACGCGGTCGCCCTGCGGGTGGCGCCGTCACGGTCGTCCGCGAGTGTGGAGAAACCTGTCAAACCGACAGCAAAGCCTACGCCGGAACCCATCCCCGAACCCTCCGCAAACCCGCTGCAAAAGCTGCTGGACCGCTTCAAATGACCACAGCGGTGCGCGAGATGTTTCTTGCGCAGGCGGCGGGATGTGACAGCCTCGGCTCGCCGCTGACCGCGCGAGTGCTGCGCTTGCTGGCTGCGGCGATGACGCCGGGTCACGCCATAGAGGACCGGGTGTTGGGGTGGCAGGGGGATCTTTCCCGCGCCGGGGATGCATTGGCTTTGCGGCTGGCGGGCGGGCTGCATGGGTTGGTGCTGAGCGGGGCTGCGCCAGATTTGGCGGCATTTTACCACGCGCCAGAGGCGGTCTCCGATGCCGAGGCGACGGCTGTGCTGTTGGGGGTGATCCGGGCGCATCCGGCAGCTCTGCATCAGTGGCTCGATCATCCGCCGCAAACCAATGAAATCCGCCGCTCTGCCGTGTTGATCGCGGCGGGGCATTGGTTGACAGCGCAGTTGGGTCTGCCGCTGGTGCTGTCGGAATTGGGCGCAAGTGCAGGGCTGAACCTGCTGTGGGATCGCTATGCGCTGGAGATTGGCGCGCATTATGGCCCGAAGGATGCGGCGATCCGGCTGAACCCTGTGTGGCACGGAGCCTTACTGCCCGAAGTTGCCCCGCAGGTCGCTGCGCGGGCGGGTGTGGATTTGCAGCCGCTTGATCCGGTGCGGGATCGGGTGCGGGCGTTGTCCTATATCTGGGCTGATCAGCCAGAGCGGTTGGCGCGCACGGCGGCGGGGTTGGATGCCTTGGCGACTTACGGCCCGGTGGTGAGCCAAGGCGACGCGATTGACTGGTTAGCGCAGCGCTTGGCCGAACCGCAACCGGGTCACTTGCACCTGATCTATCACACCATTGCTTGGCAGTATTTCCCTGCCACCGCAAAGGCGCGCGGGCTGGCTTTGCTTGAAGCTGCGGGGGCGCGGGCAACGCTTGCTGCGCCATTGGCGCATTTGGCGATGGAGGCGGATGCGCAAGAGCGGGGTGCGGCTTTGACTCTGCGGCTGTGGTGCGGTGGCCCGGTACAAGACATCGCCCTAGGGCGCGCGGATTTTCATGGCCGCTGGGTGGAGTGGTGCGCGCCTAGCGCCCGAGTTTGATCAGTTCTGCCACAGCATCGGGGCCAAGGCGGTAGTGGCCTGTTATGGGGAAGTCGAACAGACGGTCTTCCTCCTGCGCGCCTGCGCCGATGTTGTGCAGCACTTGCGGGCGGGTGCCGTCCATGCTGCGGGTATCCGAGATCAGGCCGATATGCGGCAGGTTGCAGGGCAGCAGCCATGTCACCACATCGCCGGGTCGGTAGTCGGCGGGATCGGTGGAGGTGGGCAGTTCGGCACCGACGCGGGCGAACAGGGTTTGCAGGTTCGGCACCCGGCGGTGGTCGATGTTGCGGTCAATGGTCTTCAGGCCCCATTGCTGCGGGTAGGCCGCGAAATGCGCCTTCATGTCGCGGTTGACGGCCAGTTGCAGATCTATGCCCCAAGCTGTGCGCAGGGTGCGGATGATGACATCGGTGCAGACGCCGTGGGCGGGGTCGACATCGCCACCGGGGAAATCAAGGCTTTGATAGCGGGGATCGTAGGTCGTGGTGACGCCGACTTGCGCGCGAGCGGCGGCGACCAGTGCCGGAGCGTCTTGGGCGGCGGCGGGCAGGGCGAGGAGGAGGCAGAGCAGCAGGATACGCATCGTAGGATTTAGCCAAAGCTCTGTGCAATCCGCTAGCGGGGCGTTTGCGGTCCGGCACCTTTCCGCCAAGCCGGGGATCGGCTATGCAGGGGCATGGCGATCACCCTGACCTCACTCACAGACCTCGCAGCGCATGGCTTTGATGACATCATCGACGCCCGCGCCCCAGCTGAATATGCCGAGGACCATCTGCCAGGGGCGATCAGCCTGCCTGTGCTGGATGATGCCGAACGGGCGCGCGTGGGCACGATTTACAAGCAGGTCACCCCATTCACAGCGCGCAAGGTCGGCGCGGCACTGGTGGCGCAGAATGTCGCCCAGCATTTGCAGGGGCCATTGGCGGATAAGCCGGGGGGCTGGCGACCGCTGGTGTATTGCTGGCGGGGCGGGCAACGCTCGGGGTCTTTTGCGCTGATCTTGGGCCAGGTGGGCTGGCGGGTCGAGACGATTGCGGGCGGCTATAAGGCGTGGCGCGCGCTGGTGGTCAAGGCTTTGTATGATGCGCCATTTCCTTGTCCGGTGGTGGTGCTGGATGGCAATACCGGATCGGCCAAGACCGAAGTGCTGAATATGCTGCCCGCGCGGGGTGTACAGGTGTTGGATCTTGAGGGGCTGGCCAACCATCGCGGCTCGGTGTTCGGGCATCGCGGGGGGCAGCCGTCGCAAAAGGCGTTTGACTGCGCTTTGGCAATGGCTATCTCGCGGTTGGACCCGACGCGTCCTGTGGTGATTGAGGCGGAAAGCGCCAAGGTCGGCGAGTGTCGCCTGCCATCAGGGATCTGGAAGGCGATGACAGCAGCGCCACGGGTGGCGATAGCCACGGGGGTGGCGGCGCGGGCCGCGTATCTGGTGCAGGCTTACGGCGACATGGTGGCGGACGGCGCGCGACTGGTGCGGGTGATCGAACGCTTGCGCCCCTTGCACGCCGCCGAGCGGATTGAAACATGGCAGGCGATGGCGGGGGCAGGTGCATTTGTCGATCTGGCGGCGGGGTTGATGCAGCATCACTATGACCCGCGCTATGACAAGCACCGCGCGCGGCAAGAGGCGCGGTTTGTCGAGATTGAGGCGGCTGGTTTGGGGCCAGATGATTTGACGCGGCTGGCGGATCAGGTGGCAGAGGCTGTGCGGGCGGCGATTTAGCCGAGTTGGCGGAACGCTTCGCGGGGCGCATTGTTGCCACGATGAAACCGCTCGGCGCAAGGTTAGTCAGCAAGAGTTATTCTGGGCGGGCCTGCGGTGATTTCGCCGATGAGGGCGGCACCTGGGATATATTTCAGCAGAGTTTCCGCGATATCGGCGGGGACGGCGGCAAGCAGGCCTCCGGCGGTTTGCGGATCATAGAGCAGGGCTTTCAGCGGGGAATCTGTGCCTGAGATGCGGCCTATAGTGGCGGCGCGGTTCGCGGGAGCGAGGCTGGAGGTTTGGCCAACTGCGGCTAGGGCAAGCGCGCCGGGCAGGGTTGGGATGGCTGCGCTGTGCAGGGTGGCGGCGGTGTCGGACGCATCTAGAATTTCCAAGAGGTGGCCTGCGAGGCCGAAGCCTGTCACGTCGGTCATCGCATGGGCGTAGGGGGCAAGATGTGCTGCGGCGGGGCCGTTGGGTTGGCTCATCTGGTGTAGAGCGCGGGCGACGGCTTCGCCGAGGATCAGGCCGGGAAGTTCGGCCATCGCCATCTCTGCCGCCATGATGGTGCCGGAGCCGATGGGTTTGGTCAGGATCAGTTTGTCACCGAGCTTTGCGCCGCCCTTGCTGATGGCGCGGGTGGCAAGGCCGGTCACGGTGAAGCCGATGGTGAGTTCGGCGCCCATCGAGGTGTGGCCGCCGACGATATCGGCCCCGGCCTCGCGGAAGACTTCCGCCGCCTCGGTCATGATCTCGGCCAACATCTCGGCGGATTTTTCCGGCGATAGGCGCGGCAGGGTGATTTGGGCGAGGGCTATTTGCGGGTTGGCCCCCATTGCCCAGACATCCCCAAGCGCGTGAATCGCGGCGATGCGGGCCATCAGGCGGGCGTCGTTTGTGAAGGCGCGCAGATGGTCAGTGGTGATGACTTGCACGCCGCCGGGCACGGTCAGGATGGCGGCGTCGTCGCCGGGGCCGGAGATGACCTCGGGGCGTTGCGGCTTCGGCAGGGTGGCGAGCGCGGTGGCAAGGTCTGATGCCCCAAGTTTCGCGCCGCAGCCGCCGCACATCGGTTTGTCACCAATAGCATCCAGCAGGCCGGGGATGGCGGGGTTTGGCGTCGGGCGCGGCATCGCGGGATAGCTGGCAAATTTCGCCATGAATTTGCGGTCGATGCGGTCTTTCCAGTGCCACAGCCATGCGCCGTCCAGCGGCAGACTCCATTTGTCGGCGACGGCACCTCTGGCTCCGGTCGAGATCAGTTTGAGATAATCGCGCTGCGGTTTGAAGGGCTTCAGCGGTTGATTGAGCAGGCTGGCGCGCAGGTTGTGCAGCAGGATCGGCGCGGCCCGGACGGCGTAGACTCCGGCTTTCGGGCGCGGGGCGAAGGGCAGGTGGGCGCAGTCTCCGGCGGCAAAGATCGCGGGGTCAGAGGTTTGCAGGGTGTCGGATACGGTGAGGAAGCCATTGTGCAGGGTCAGGTCGGCTTGGCCCAGCCATGCGTGCGGGCGGCTGCCTGCGACGGCGAGGGTGAAATCGGATGGCAGGCGGGTGCCGTTGCTGAGGGTGACGGCGGTTGCCTGGATTTCGGCGGGTTTGGCGTTGGTGATCAGGGAGATTTTAGCGCGGATGAGATGGGCGAGCAGGGCGTTGCGGGCTCCGCTGCCGATGGCGGGCAGGGCTGTTGGGCCTTGTTCCAGCAGGGTGACATTGGCGCTGGGTAGGCGGTGTTTGGCGGCAAGGGCGAGTTCTACACCGCCAACACCTGCACCGATCACGGTGATCTGCGGGTCAGGCAGGGCGCGGGCGACAAACTCTGCCCACTGGGTGGCAAAATCGCCCAAGGGTTTGGCGGCATGGGCGAATTGGGTGAAACCGGGGATGTCTGGTAAATCGGAGGTGATGCCGATGTCGATGCTGCACAGGTCGTAGGAGATCGGCGGGCGATGGGCGAGATGCAGGCGGCGGGTTTCGCGGTCCATCCCTGTGACGTGATCGAGGATCAGCCGGGCACCCGCAAATCGGGCGAGGCGGACAAGGTCGATCATGATCTCATCGCCGGCATAATGGCCAGCGATCAGGCCGGGCAGCATGCCCGTGTAGGGCGCGGCGGGGTCGGAGTTGATCAGGGTTAGCCGCACACCTGGAAGCGGGCTCATCGCCCACATCCGGGCGACAAGGGCATGGGCATGGCCGCCGCCGACCAGCACCAGATCTTTGACGATGGGGAAATCGGGTTGCATCGGCCTCTCGGTGGTTTGCTCCTTGGTAGCTGTGTGGGGTTGGAAAGGCCATGCTTGCTGGAGAGGGGATGTTGGACGCTTGCGGCGCCGTATTATCTAGGGTGCGGTTTGCGGTGTTGGCTGGGGGGAGCCTCCGGCGGGGATATTTGAGCCAAGATGAAATTGGCGGGGCGAGAAAGGGGTAGGGGGTGAGAGCGCGCGTCGCTTCTGCTGGCGGTTGCGCGGCGCGGCGCTGAAGGCTAGCCTTGCGCTATGAGATCACCCCAGCAGCGCCTTGGCCTGACCCAGACCCAGCGGCTTGAGCTGAACACCAGCCTGCAAGCCTCGATTGCGATTTTGCGCACCGATGCGGCGGGGCTGACGCGCTATCTGGAGGAGCAGGCGGCGGAAAACCCGCATCTGCGGCTGGAGCCGCCACCTCAGCCCGGTCTGCACGACTGGCTGCCGCGCTGGGCAGGGGTGTTGGGGTCGGGCGGCGGCGGTCTGGGGCTTGCGGCGGAAACCGCAGATACCAGCCCCAGTCTGATGGCGCATGTGATGGGCGCGATTGAGGCGCTGAAACTCGGGCCAAGGGAACAGCGGATCGCGGTGGCGCTGGCGGAGGTGTTGGAGCCGTCGGGCTGGCTGGGGGCCGAGCTGAGCCTTGTGGTGGCCGAAACGCGCACGACGCTTGCCGAGGTTGAAGCCGTGCTGCACCGCTTGCAAAAGCTTGAACCAACAGGAATTTTTGCACGCAATCTGGCGGAGTGCTTGCGGTTGCAAGCGATTGAAGCGGGGGCGCTGGACAAAGAGATGGCGGCAGTGCTGGCGCATCTGGATCTGCTGGCCTCGGGCGATCTGGCGCGGTTGGCCAAGACCTGTCACATCTCGGAAGCGGCGGTGTTGCAGCGGTTTCGGATCATTCGCGCGATGAATCCCAAACCGGGAGCGGAGTTTGCCAGCATCAGTGCCGCGCAATCGCGTGAGCCTGATCTGGTGGTGAAGGCGACGGCGACGGGGTGGAGCATCGCGCTGAACCGCTCGGCTTTGCCAACGTTGCGGGTGGAGAAGTCGGAGGCAGGCTCGGCAGAGCGGCTTTCGCAGGCCAAAGCGTTGGAACGGATGGTCGAGGCGCGCAATGCGACGCTGCTGCTGGTCGGGCGCGAGATTTTGGCGCGTCAGCAAGAGGCGATCCGGCTGGGGCCGATTGGGCTTGCGCCGATGAGCATGGCTGATCTGGCCGAGGCTTTGGGCTTTCACGAAAGCACGATCAGCCGGGTGGTGTCGGGGGCCAGTTTGGACAGCCCGCGCGGCACATGGTGGCTGCGGCAGATGTTCAGCAGCGCGCTGGGTGGCAATGGCCAGCCGCTGATCTCGGGCGCTGCGATGCGGGGGCGGCTGGCGCGGCTGGTGGCGGCAGAGAACCCGGCGCGGCCGCTGTCAGATGCGGCTTTGGCGATGGCCTTGGCGATTGATACCGGGGTGACCATCGCGCGCCGCACCGTGGCGAAGTATCGCGAGGCCGAGGGGATTCCGGTGGCGTCACGCCGCAAGCGCAAGCCGGTTTTGCCGCGAATGGGCCGAAAAGGTCGCGCAGAGGGCTGACTTCGCCGCGCAGCGCCGCTATCGCTGGGGCGAAATCAAACGGGAAGTCAGATGGCGCATTTTCTGGGCGTGGATACGGGCGGCACTTACACCGATGCGGTGATCGTTGATGAGGCCGCCGATCTGGTGATCGGCAAGGCAAAATCACTGACCACGCGGGCGGATTTGGCCTTAGGGATTGGCCGGGCGGTGGATGCGGCTTTGGCGCAATCGGGGGTGGCGGCTGCGGACGTGGCCTTGGTGTCGCTGTCGACGACTTTGGCGACCAATGCTTTGGTTGAGGGGCAGGGCGAGCGGGTGGCACTGATCTTCGTCGGCTTTGACGAAGGCGATTTGGAGCGCGGCGGGCTGATTGAGGCCTTGAAGGGCGATCCGGTGGTCAAAATCGCAGGCGGGCACAGCCATGCCGGGGTGCAGTTGGCCGCTCTGGATATGGCAGCGCTTGAGGCGCAGTTGCGCGAACTTGGCCCACAGGTGATGGGCTTTGCCGTCGCCGCCCGCTTCGCCACCCGCAATCCGGCGCATGAGATTGCGATCCGTGATCTGATCCGGGCTGTGACGGGCCGCCCGGTGACCTGCTCGCATGAGTTGTCAGCGCAGTTGAACGGGCCGAAGCGGGCGCTGACCGCGGTGCTGAATGCGCGGCTGATCGGGATGATTGACCGGCTGGTGGCGGCCTGTGAACGGCATCTGGCGGAAATCGGCATCACAGCCCCCCTGATGGTGGTGCGCGGCGATGGCGCGCTGATCTCGGCGGCGATGGTGCGCGAGCGCCCGATTGAGACGATCCTGTCGGGGCCAGCGGCCTCGATTGTCGGCGCACGGTGGCTGACCGGGGCGAAGGACGCTTTGGTTTCAGATATTGGCGGCACCACCACCGACGTGGCGCTGTTGCGCGATGGCCTGCCCGAGATTGACCCGCAAGGCGCGCGGGTCGGCGGCTTTCGCACTATGGTCGAGGCTGTGGCGATGCGGACCAGCGGCCTCGGGGGTGATTCCGAGGTGCATTTGATCACCGAAGGCCTGACGGGCGGGATGCGGCTGGGCCCGCGCCGTCTGATCCCGGTGTCGCTGCTGGCATCCGAGCATGGCGCGATGGTGCATGCGGCGCTGGATCGGGCTTTGTCCTCGGACAAGGCGGGCGAGATGGATGGGCGGTTTGTGGTGCCGATGGCGGGGCAGACCGGGGGGCTTTCTGCGCGCGAATTGACGGTGCTCGCGCGGATCACGCAGCCGATGCCGATGGCGCAAGTGTTGACGACTCGGTTGGAGATTGCGGCGCTGGAGCGGTTGGTGGCGCGCGGCTTGGTGATGATGGCGGGGGTAACGCCGTCGGATGCCAGCCATGTTCTCGGTGGGCTAGAGGCTTGGGATGGCTTGGCTGCGGCGAAGGCGGTGGAATTGCTGGGGCGCAGGCGTAATGGCTCGGGCGAGCGGTTCTCGACCGATGCTGCGGTCTTGGCGCAGGGCATTGTCGATCAGTTGACCACGCAGACGGTGGAATGTTTGCTGGAAGCGGCGTTTGATGAAGACCCCGGTTTTGCCGGTGAAAGCCCGGAAGTGCTGGCGCGGCACGCTTTGACGCGGGCGGCTTTGGGGCGGCATCGTGGGGTGATCGAATTCACCGCGCGGCTGGGGGTTCCTGTGATCGGGCTTGGTGCCTCGGCACCCTATTACTATGGTGCGGTCGGCAAGCGTTTGGGTTGCGAGATGATCCTGCCGGAACACGCAGGCGTTGCCAATGCCATCGGTGCTGTGGTCGGCCAAGTCAGCCAGCGGGCGACAGCGATTGTCACCAGCCCCGGCGTTGGCCGCTTTACCGCGCATTTGCCGGAAGGCTTGCTGAGCTTCACCGACCCGGAGACCGCGATGGCTGCCACCGAAGCGGCGTTGACACTGGAAGCGGTGCGCCGCGCCAAACATGCAGGTGCCGAGGATTTGCGCATCACCACCGCGCGCGATCTGCGCTCCGCCTCGGTCGAAGGTCAGCCGATGTTTGTCGAGGCGACGATCTCGGTGACGGCTTCGGGGCGGCCGCGGGTGGCGCATGCGGTGCCGGAAGAAGCGGCAATCTAAGGGAAATTTCTCGGCGGGACCGCTGATCCAGGCGGCTTTCGCTGCCAGCAAGGTCTGGGCGGTTATTCCGCGCGCAGCCCGCCAAAATCCACACTTTGCCCCAGAATACCCCTTGACGCCCCCCGCCCCCCAAACTACTCACCGCGCCAGTGGCGAGGTAGCTCAGTTGGTTAGAGCACACGACTCATAATCGTGGGGTCGAGAGTTCAAGTCTCTCTCTCGCCACCACTCTTTTACAGTTTCCGTAATTTCCCTGAATAATCAGGTGTTTACGGGGATTTTGGGGAGTGGTTGGCAATTCATTCCTACCAACTATTCCTACCAACCGACGCCCTTTAAGGGAACCTCAGAGGGGCCGCTAGTCAGCGCCGCGCCAATAATGTTCGGTCACACCGCCTGAGCCACCCCCAGATATTGAAAGCACGGTAAGGGTGAGGGGTGTTCCAAGTATAAGCAGCACAAAAAAGACAGTCTTAAGCTTGTCGATGATGTTTTCCCGGTTCAACATTTTGCTCCATTTATTTAAGCGGGTATCTACCCACGGAATATTTTACCGCACAAGTGTGAGACCCAGAGATAGTATAAGAGGCCCAGCGCGTTCCCCCCATGCCGCCCACGGAACACCTCACGAGGCAATGATAGTTCCACTTGCGGGAAATGTGCATAAGTGGAATAAAAACAAGGGGTTGACTGGGTTTACAGCGTGACTCACCATTGGGAGGCGCGATGATGCGCCGCACCTTGGAGACATGCACCATGACATTGACCTTTGAAGCCCGTGGCTTTCCCGTTTTCATTCGCTTGGGTCGCTTTGAGTTCTACGCCCAGCGCGAAACCGTTAAGCCTCTTCAACTCATTTCCAGACCCGGACCGGGGGAGATCATCATTGATCTGCCGGGGGTCGCGCTGATGTTCACCAAACATAGCCTGTAACGGTCACAACGACCGTTGACATTTGCAACAGCCCTGCTTTACATGGTTTCAAGATCATAGAAGCGAGGGGCAGGGCTGTGCAGCAATTCATCGTCTACTATCGGGTCAGCACCAAGGGACAGGGCGACAGCGGGCTGGGCCTTGAAGCGCAGGAACGTGACACCGCTCTATTCCTGACCACCTATGCGGAGACGCCCTTTGAAGTGGTCGCAGAGTTTACCGATATTCAGTCAGGCAAAGACAATGACCGCCCCGAACTGGTGAAGGCGCTGGACATATGCCGCAAGACCGGGGCCACGCTACTTGTGTCCAAGCTGGACCGCCTATCCCGCCGCCTATCCTTCATTGCTACCCTGATGGAAGACCCCAAGGTTTCTTTCCGCGTTGCTTCAATCCCGCGCGCGTCAAAGATTGAACTCCACCTCTATGCCATGCTGGCAGAACAAGAGCGTGACTTCATATCCATGCGCACCAAGGCAGCACTGGCAGTCGCCAAGTCCAGAGGCACCAAGCTGGGGGGCCTCAGAGACGCAACAGGTAAGCGCAACGATACCCTGCAAGCAGAGGCCCAAGGGCGGGCCGTTAAGGTGGCCGATCTGGTGCAACCTTTGCGGGCCGCTGGAAAGACCCTAAGGCAAATCGCTGATGCCCTGAACTCCAACGCAGTCCCCACGGCACGGGGCGGGGCATGGTCGGCATCGCAGGTTATGCGAGTTATTGAGCGGCTAGAGGCGGTGGAAATATCGGCGGCGTGAAGTTGCGAGGGGGTGTCGGTTAAAGCGGGCAGAGGGCGGCGTGTTTAATCGAATAGTTCAGGGTGTTTGTCGTGGAAGGCCAAAATGTAGTCGTCCATCGCAGCCCCAAGTCCGCCGCAGACCCCACGCACTTGTGCTTCTGTAACTAGCTCTCGCTTGATAGCTAAGTTTCCTTCCATCTGTGTTTTCAACATTACTTCGTATTCAGCTTTCTCGTTGCTGGTCAGTGCTCCGTATTCCAAACGCGAGACTGTCGTGGCGTGCAGTTCGAAACGATAAGGTGGACAAATCATCTTATGAAACGCGCGGTTCGCAGTGAAGAGCGCCGCATCGAGTAGGACTATGTCGCCAAGAATGTTGCGAATCTCAGCCTGAGTGTCAGCACAAGCGGGTGCGGCGGATAGTGTCGTGACAAGAAGAGCGGCTATGGCGGTCAAACGGGAAGGCATTCCGAACTCCGACAAGGTAAAGTGCTAGTTCCGCGATAGACCACAATTTGGACCACCTCAGCAATCCCTTGTGCGGCCTTCGTGTTATGTAATCACCCACACTCTAGCCCATACAAACCCGCCTTACACCATCCCACAGCCTCACCCAACCCGGTGGGGCTTTTTCACGTGCCCGAAAGGCCACCCCATGAACGACACCACCAAGCTCAACGCTCCGGCAATCGACCATCCCGAGACGCCGTTATTATCTGCCAAACCAGCCGTGATCAGGCTCACGCTGGACAGCCTCACATACGACCCGGCCTTTACGCCCCGCTTAGGAACCGCCAAGAACCACGTTCACGACCTTGCCCGCGCGCATCGCAACTGCGGTGATCTGGACCCCATCAAGGTCTGGGCCGAACCGGGGACGGGCAAGCTGATCATTCTTGATGGCCGTCACCGCGTTGCGGCTTACCGCTTCAATCGGGTCAGCATCATCCCTGCGGTGATCTTTCGCGGGGACCGTAAAGATGCCCGCTTGGAGGCCGCAAAGGACAACGCCAAGACAACCTTTCCTTGGACCACTGCCGAATGCACTCAATATGCGTGGGGGCTGGTGATCGAAGGCGGCGTATCGAAACGGCAGATTGTGCAGGCAGCAACAGTCAGCACTGGCACAGTCACCAACATGCGGAAACGGTTGGCGGACATGGTTGCAGCGAGGGCAACGCCATGCGGCAACTGGTGGCGGGACCGCAGCGACAATCAGCCAGACGGGCAACCCGAAAACGTCAGTGATGCGGTCAAACAGGCGCGCATCAAATTCCTAATGAAAGCGCAACAGGAGATCGAAATGCAGTTCAAGGCCAAGTATGGACAGAGGCCCGCCCTGACAGAACTTGGGGAGTCTTGGCGGTGGTCGCTCGGACAAGCCCGGTTCAAGGCGGCAGTGTCGGGCGGTTGTCTTTGCGATGAGGACGAGTTCAGCGACAACTCCGAACTGCCATCGCTAGCACACCCACAGGAGCAGCCAGCGGACATTACCAGCGGGGACTTTTAGACTCCTAGCTGGTCAGCCTGACATGGTCAAAATGACCACCCTGCGCCGCTTCTGACGGCCCCTGCGCTTCGGCGCAACCTTCCCCCACCAGCATGATGCAACAGCCCCCAGCAACCCGCTGACGGGGCGTGAGGGGCATCGTTTACAAACACCTGAAAGACCAACACCATGACAATCTTGACGACCATGACCAAGCCCAGCGCGGCACCAACCCCATGCAGTGACCAGCCCAAGGGCCAGACCAGCATACTGATTTACGCAGATGGCTCTTGCCTAGGGAACCCCGGCCCCGGTGGCTGGGCTGCGACTCTGCGGCGATATAGCGGCAAGGACCAGATTAATTACCGCGCTATCAGCGGCGGCGACAAAGCAACGACAAACATGCGGATGGAAATGACAGCCATCATCATGGCGCTGGGCTTCCTGCGACCCGATGAAACCGCGCTCATCACCATTCGCACCGACAACCTGATAATCGTGCGGGGCATGACGGAATGGCTTCCCGGCTGGATTGCGAAGGATTGGAAAAAAGCCAAGGGCAAGCCAGTTGAGAACCGCAACCTATGGGAAGAACTTATCCGGCTTTCCGAAGGCCGCAGCATCACTTGGGAATGGGTCAAAGGCCACGCCGGGGACGTCATGAACGGGGAAGTTGATCGACTTGCCAAGGCCGAAGCTGAAAAAGCACAGGCCAATGGGTTCATCGACTGAGGGCGTTTTTCTAGTTAAGCCGCCTTGATGCGCGCGGGCAGTTGAACGGCCTCCACACAAGCCTGCCTTTGCTCCTCGGAGATACCCTTGATGTAAACCCCAAATGTGATCTTCTTTTTGTCAGGACGATGCCCGATCACGCTGCCAATGGTGTTCTCATGCTGCCCCGAAATGCTGGCATTATATGCAAACCAGTGACGGGCGGAATGGAACGTCACAAGACTCCGCCGCTTGCCTTCTCTCATATCATCAACGCCCAGAGCGACACGGTAGCGGCGGAACCTCTTTCCTAGAATGTCGCCCGCGTCACGTTCTTTGGTGAGTTCGTGGAACAGCCAATCCTTTGGCCCCTTTCCCTCGGTCCTGCGTTTGATGATTTCGAGAAGGGAAGGGTGGATGGGAACCGGGCGCGCGGCGGCGGTAGTCTTCCCCTGCTGAATGTCAAAGACCCCATCACGGACTCCCTCGACCTGAATAGCCCCTAGATTTGTAGACGCCTTGCTTGGTAATTTTGGAAGCAAGGAGGACGATATGTCCACGAACAAATTCACAGATGAGTTCAAGCGCGATGCGGTCGCACAGGTCGAGGATCGGGGCTACCCGGTGCGCGAGGTGGCCGAGCGATTGGGGGTCAGCACCAAGTCGATCTACACATGGCAGAAGCAGTTTTCGCGGCCCGCAAAGGTGATCCAAGAGGTCGATGCGCAAGCTGATGAGATCCGCCGGTTGAAGCGAGATCTGCTGCGGGTCACGGAGGAACGGGACATCCTAAAAAAGGCGACCGCATACTTCGCCAGGGAATCCCGGTGAGGTATGCGTTTATCGCCGAACACCGGCCAATCTTTGCCGTCAGGGCTATGTGCCGGATGCTGGCCGTTCATCCGAGCGGCTTCTATGCATGGCTGCGTGAACCTTTTTGTCAGCGTGCGCTGGAGGATCAGCGCCAAACGGTGCTGTTGAAGCAGGCTTGGGATGACAGCGGCGAGGTCTATGG
>NZ_LGIC01000011.1 GCF_001294535.1 Cypionkella psychrotolerans
ATCCAACGCAACAGCGCCTCGGGTTCGCGCGCCACCTGCGCCTCCTTCACGATCTTCCCATGCTCGCTGATCACGCAGATCGCGGTCTTCTCCAGCGACACATCCAGTCCGACAAACAGCTTCATCCCGCACTCCTGCCTGTGAATCCGATACGGGAATGGCGCCAGCTTGCCCGCGATTCTGCAACGGTAACGGGCGGGCCGCGACGCAGGCTCCGTTACGGCATCTCATTGCAGCAAAAATCGCAGGGCGCGCTGGATTTCGAAAAAGTCCGCGGCCGCAAAGGCAATGGCGCGCGGGCCGTGCGTATAGGCACCGGGATACCACGAAGCCCCAAAAGTATCGGTCGGATTGAGGAATTCTAGCACGATCTCATGGGGGCCAGACAGTTCCGGCACTCCACCCGCCTTGTTGCGCAGCGCCGCCTCGACACCGTCGCGGATAGCTGCGCGGGCACGAGCAGGGGCGACCAACAGTGCCGCACGGCCAAAGCCTTCCAGCGTGGCAAAAGTCGAGATGTTCGGCACTAGGGCACTTGCATCGGCACAAATATCGGCATCGCCAGAGAGGAAGGTCGACCGCACGCCATAGCGCGCTGCAACCAGCGCGTTTACGGTGAATTCCGATGCCGCCTCGCCATTCAGCAGCAAGCGCGAGATACGCAGCGTGGTGGTATGGGCCAGGGGATTTGCCTCGGAACCCGCCTTGGCGTGATAGCCGGTATAGATGGCGGCGGCGAAATCGGGGGCAAGGCCAAACATCATGGCATCGGGATGGCCCGACCAGCCGCGCATGATACGCACATAATCGGGCAGCTGATCGACGATCAGATTGCGACCGCTGTCATGGGCATCTTTCACAAGAATCTCGGTGGCACCTGCCGCCCTTGCGCCTTCGCAGGCGGCAACGACCTCGCCGGTCATCAAGGCGCGGAAGTCGGCATAATCGGCATGGCTGCATTCAGCCTCGTCCCAATGGGTGATGCCTGCGGTGCCTTCAATGTCGGCAGAGATGAAAACCTTCATCGCGCATTCTCCGTAACAGAGTTGGTGACCCAATCGGCCAACGAGGGATAGGCGCGACCATCGCGCCCCAAAGTGGCGGGTGCCGCGCAAAGCGCACTCAGCACTGCTTCTTGCGTGGTTTCAGTCGCCGCGCGGAAGGCCAGGTCGATCAGATCATCATCAAGACGGCGCACCGGTTGGAAGGGGCTGTCGGGCGCATGGGCCACCGGATCGGCGGTGGTAAAGGCGATGGAAAGATCGCCCGAACCATGGCCCCAGAAGGCACCAAGCCGGGCCAGACCAGCGCCAGCCCGGCGCGCAACGCGGGCCAACTGGCGATCCCCCAGCGGCAGATGAGTGGCCAGGATCACGATGATCGAGCCGCGTTCGGGCGGGGTCACCGTCTTGGGATCGGGACGGCGACCATCGGGCAGCACCAGATCGCCCGCGCGACCGAAATTCGCCAGCACCAAGGCCCCAAGGATAAATGTTTCGCCACCAATCTCGATGCGGCGCGAGGCTGTGCCAATCCCGGCTTTAAAGCCAAAGGCCGTCATGCCACTACCTGTGCCAACAGCGCCCTGAGCAACGGGGCCGGCAGCACAGGCCGCCAGCGCGGCATTCGCATCCGCCACGGTGACGCCAAATGCCTGAATATCGCTGATCGCACCGTCATTACATTCGCAGACCAGCGGATTGACGGTAGACGTCTCACGGCCGATGGCGGGATTGGCGGCGATGGCGCGGCGGATCAGCGCCTCGCTACAGGCGGCAACGCCAAAGGTATTGGTCAACAGGATCGGCGTTTCGATCTGGCCCAGTTCGGCCAGTTGCATCAGCCCGGCAGATTTGCCAAAACCGTTGACCACCTCGACCGCCGCCCGCACCTTTTGGCGAAAAAGATCGCCGCCATGCGGCAGGATCGCCGTCACCCCGGTCGCCAGCCCACCGCCCGTCAAGGTGCGATGACCGACCGTCACCCCCGGCACATCGGTGATTGCGTTCAGCGGGCCGGGGGGCAGAGCGTTTGGCCCTTCACTCCAAAGGCCATAGTCGCGGGCGGTGGTCATTGCAGGTCCCTCACAGGCGTCCAGCTTTGGTCAGGCTACGCAGGAAAGCCTGCGTGCGTTCACCCTGCGGATTGCCGAAAATCTCGGAGGGCGGTCCCTGTTCATAAACCGTTCCGGCCTGCAGGAAACAGATCCGGTTGAAACTTAGCGCGCAAAGCCCATTTCATGGGTGGCAAGGATCATGGTCATGCCACGTGCCGCCAGATCGCGCACGATGTCCAGCACTTCAGACACCAGTTCGGGGTCCAGCGCCGAGGTGATCTCATCCAAAAGCAGCAACATCGGATCCATCATCAGCGCCCGCACGATCGCCACGCGCTGCTGCTGGCCGCCGGACAGGCGATCAGGATAGGCGTCGGCCTTATGGGCCAGACCGATCCTCTCAAGAAAGACCATCGCCTTATCCTTGGCCTCATTCCGGTTCATGCCCAGCACCTGAATGGGGGCTAGAAGGGTGTTTTCCAGCACGGTCATATGCGGAAACAGATTATAGCCCTGAAACACAATGCCAATATGGCGGCGCAGCCGATCCAGATCGACACCCGGCCCGGTAATCCGATCGCCATGGATACGGATCTCGCCGGTCGAGATTTCCTCAAGCCGGTTGATGCAGCGCAAAAGCGTGAATTTGCCACATCCCGAGGGGCCGATCAGGCAGATCACCTCATGCTCGCTCACATCCTGCGACAGATCCGAGATCACCTCCCGGGTGCCGTAGTGCTTGGTAACGTGGTCGATTTCCAGCAATGCCATGGCTCAGCCTCCTGCCCGCATGCGCCGACGGTCACGATCCGACAGCCGATCCACAAGACGCGCCTGTGGGATTGTGATGGCGATGAACAGGATCGCCACCGTGGTCACCGCAGACAGATTGAAATTGTTCGCCGCGATGATCTTGGACTGGTTGAAGGCATCAATGGTGCCGATGATGGCAACCAGAGCGGTATCCTTCTGCAGGCTGATGCAATTGTTCATCAACGACGGGATGATGTTGCGAATGGCCAGCGGCACCACCACGAAACGCATGGTGCGCGCATGGCTCAGGCCCAGCGAACGCGCGGCAGCCACTTGGCTGTGATGCACGCCCTCAATCCCCGAGCGATAGACCTCAGAGGTATAGGCGCCATAAGTCAGCGTCAGCGCGATGATTGCATAAGAGGTTGAGGACAGATCCGACAGGAACGGCAGGTCGGTCAGCGGCAGGCCAAAGCCGATGAGGTAAATGGTGATGATGGCGGGCAGGCCGCGGAACAGATCGCCATAAACCACGGCCAGAAAGCGCAGCGGCCGACCAGCTTCGCCGGGCAGGGTCCGCGCAATCGCAACCAGCAGCGACCAGATCAGGATCAGCACTGCAAAAATGGCGAAGATCATCACGTTGGTGCCAAAGGCGCGCAGCACCTTGAGCGCGGAATCGCGGATCACCACCAGATCAAAGAAGGTGCGGCTGACGGCGGCGTCATTGACCACCATGAACCAGCCGGCTGCGGTCAGGATAAGCAGGGCAGCACTCCAGGACATCGCCTTCCAAGACCCCATCGAAGCCTCGGCACCAAGGGCGCGGGCGGCGTATTGATCAGCACTGCGCCCGGCGGCCAGCGATTTTGCAAAAGCGTGGCCCGCCATGATCAGCACAAGCGCCGCTGCGATCACCGTCAGCAGGCCCGGCGCGGTGGCCGCCAATGATGAAAAGCCCTGCGCCACGGCGAAATCGCCGATATGCTGAGCGGAGACGGCAACCGCCAGAAAAGTCAGGGCAGCGATGGCAAGGGTGAAACCCGCCCGGCTGCGGTGGGTCCGCGTGACAGAACGGGCGCGCCAAGCAGCGGCGCGCCCTTCCTCGTCCCGCGCCTCAGGAGCATGAGGCGCTGTCATAGGCTCAATACTTCCAGACCGGCACGTCAGCCGGGGTTTTGCCACCCCAACCTGGTGCAAGATATTCAGCTTCCAGCGCTTTCATCGTGCCATCAGCGATCATATCGGCGATGATCTTGTCGATCACCGGCTTGGCCGTCGAACCTTTAGGATAGACGCCGGCGGTTTCGCTGCCGGTGGTGAATTGGCCAATAACTTCAAGCTTGCCATGTGAGGCAGCCACTTGGCCCAGCACGATCGACAGATCGGTCATCACCACGTCGACATTGCCTGCAGCAACAGCCGTGAACATCGCGCCGGTGTCATCAAACACCGACAGATTGTCCGTCTTCAGATCGTCTTGCGCCCATTGCACCATCGTCGTGCCAGCCTGGGTGCCAAGCTTCTTGTCGCGCAGGTTTGCCGCAGTAACATCCGAACCCACTTTTGCAGCGAGGCCATACGAACCCACGGCATAGGGGGTCGAAAAATCGACGACTTTCTTGCGCGCGTCCTTCACGGTGATCAGCGCCAGTGCAATGTCAAAGTCTTTGTTCTGACCCGCGACAATGGAATCAAACGAGGCGTTCTTCAGCACAACCTTTTCAAGGCCAAGACGGTGGGCGATGTTCACGGCCATGCAGAATTCGCGGCCCGAGGTGACGGCTTCCGGCGTGTCGCCGTTGAATTCGTTCACTGCGGGCAGGTTGATGATGACGTTGAACTCGCCTGCAACGGCCGGCTCGATTTTATCGGTGCCAGCTTCGCCGAACAATTTGCAATCGCCATAGCCTTCTGTCGCAGCGGCGGGTAGGGCAAGGGCGATCAAGGCAGCGCTTGCGATGCCCAGAATGCTGATTTTGTTATTCATTGCTTCTCTCCTGTTGTTTTCTGATCAGTTAGGGACCGCCACAGCCACACCGACTGCGACGAGGTATTGGGTTTGCAAATCGCGGGTCAGCGGGCTGGGACGACCATCGCCGATCACGGCCTCACCGATCTTGACGACCGACATCACAAGACTTGAGGCCGAGGTGGCAAATGCCTCTACGGCGGCTTGCGCCTCACCAGAGGTGAAGGCGCGTTCTTCAACGGTCAGCCCATGCTTTTGGCACAGGGTCAGCAGTGCCTGACGGGTGCAGCCCGGTAGCACGGCATCCGAGTTGCCCCGCGTGACAATCTTGAGATCCGCAGTGACGATATAGGCGGTTGACGAGGCGCCCTCGGTGATCTTGCCGTCCTCGATCATCCAGACATCGCCATAACCGCGGTCCTTGGCGGCGCACTTGGCCAGAACCTGCCCCAGCAGCATCACGGTTTTGATGTCGCGGCGGGTCCAGCGCGGATCATCGGTCAGATCGACCGAGATGCCCTCGCGCTGTGCCTTGGTGTCCACCAGCGTTTTTTCCTGAGTAAAGCCAACCAGAACCGGCTTCAGCCCCTTGGAATAAAGGAAATCGCGATCCTCCTCGCCGCGCGAGACTTGCAGATAGACGGTGCCTTCCTGCAAGCCGTTCCGTGCGATCAATTGCAACTGCAACGCCTCAATCTCGGCGAGCGCCATGGGCAGCGGAATATCAAGCTGTGCCAGCGAGCGTTCCAGCCGCGCAAGATGCAAAAGCATTGTCAATCATGCGGCCGTTGATGACGGCGGTCACTTTATAGACCGCATCCCCGAACAGAAAGCCCCGGTCGAACAGGCCGACATGCGCCTGATCCTCAGGCACCAGCTTGCCTTGGCAATAAACAATTCGTTCCATAGGCCCCTCAGATCCAGCAGCTGGAGGTGATGCCGGGAAGCTGGAGGCAGGCTGCGACAGTGACCAATTCGGATTGTGCAGGATCTGATGCAAAATTTGCATAGCACTTTAGATTCATGGTATTACCGGGGTCGTATACTGCGGGATTTTTCCTGACTCCGATGAGGTCGCCTAAAAATGGAGCTAAAGTGGCTCGAAGATTTCGTCACTCTGGCCGATTGCTCCAGTTTTTCGCGTGCGGCAGAAATGCGAAATATCACGCAACCCGCCTTTAGCCGCAGAATCAAACAGTTGGAAACCTGACTGGGTGCCACCTTGATAACCCGTGCGACCATGCCAGCCGAGTTGACCCCTGCGGGTCAGCACTTTCTGCCCATCGCGCAAGAGGCAATCAGTACCTTTTACACCGCGCGCGAGACCCTGCGCCCCGTCGCGCAGGCCACTTTGCTGCGCTTTGCGGCGCTGCATACTCTGGTCATGACCTTCTTTCCCGATTGGCTTCAGCGGCTGAAGGCCGAAGGCATTGCCCTGCGCAGCTCACATATTCCCGATCGGGGTGGCATTGAAGCCAATCTGGCGGCGCTGATTGACGGTGATGCGGATTTTCTGCTGACCTACGCGCATAGCCGCGTACCGTTTCACCTCGATCATGGCCATTTTGACCATGTGACGGTAGGACTTGACCGATTGGTGCCGGTGGTCGCCCCCGAAGTGCATCTTCCGGGGCGAGGGCTGCTGGCGGGCTACGGGATACTGGATCGCGCCATCGATGAAGGCATCGCCCTGCCCTATCTGAGCTATGGCTATTCCTCGTTCTTTGGTGTGGCCTTGGGGCGGCTGTTTGCCGAATGCCCGCCGTTCCGTCGCCAGATCGCACATGAAAACACCATCAGCGCCGGATTGAAGACTTTGGCGCTGACCGGGACCGGGCTGTGCTGGTTGCCCGAAAGCCTGATCGGTGAGGAACTGGCTGCGGGCAGTCTGGTGCTGGCCAGCCAGTCAGAGCGCTGGACGTTGGCGCTGGAGATCCGGCTTTATCGCCACCGCGCCGCCAAAAGCCGTCCTATCGAGGCCCTGTGGCTGGCGGTGAACCGTATGGGGCAAGGTCACCGGGGGAATGTCTGACCGTAACCCATAAGACCATCGTCAATGGGCATTAGCAAAGTCAGATCGACGATCTGCTGCCGTGGAATTACGCCGCCAAGGTGTGACCGGAGCACCGCTTACGCAGCAAGATCGAAACCGCCAATCCAATCGATCATCACATTTTTTAGCCATTTATTAAGCCGCAGCCCACACCGATGATAGCGCCTCGGCCTGTTGCGGCACTACTTGGGGGCAATCCCTCCATCTCTAACTGGGTGCATTCGTAGAACTTACGCGGCCATTTTCAGTTTCTGTGCGGGTGTAATGCCGCCCATGCCCCGTTGCCCGGCAACGGTTTGCCTGCAAACCGTGAGTATCCGTATTGATCAAGCGTGGACCTTGGTCCATTCTTTGCGGTCCCGCAGGAGGGAATTTGCCATCACAAGAAGCTTGCGCATGATTGCTGCTATGGCCAGTTTCTTGCATTTTCCAGAGGCGACCAGTTGCTCATATTTGGCTTTCAAGTCCGGGTTGAAGCGTGTTGCAACTGCTGCGGGCAAATACAAGGACCGCCGCATTTCAGCGCGACCGCCGCGAATGTGCTCTCGCCCCTGCCACTTCCCCGATTGTCGTGACATAGGAGCCAGGCCCGCAAGTGACGCCGCCTGCTTGCCCGAAAGCTTCCCGAGTTCTGGCGTTTCTGTAAGCATCGCGCAGGCCGTCACCGTCGCAATCCCAGGAATGCTGGTCAGGATTTCTGCACTCTCTGACAGAGCGGCATCCTGCGCAATCACGCTTAGGATGGCGGCTTCGACCTGCGTAAGATCCTGTTCAATCTGTTTCAAACGTCGACAACACTGTGCTTTAAGCAAAGGGACGGTGGCTGTTTGTGCGCGTGCTTTTGCGGCGGTCCTATCTTTGATCAGAGACTGCCGAGCCGTCGCAAGATCTTTGAGATCATTCATATTCTTGCGCGAGGGCGCTCAGCCTCGAGATCAAGAAGCGCGCCCATCCGCGCCAAGAGAGCGGCGTCAACTTTGTCCGTCTTTGCCTGTTGCCCAACACCCTCGGCAAATCGACATGCCTGTTTAGGGTTAATGCGTGCAAAGGGCACGCCATGCGCAGCGAGTTGGGCTTGAAGCTGCCGGTCGTAGACACCTGTCGCCTCAAAAACCGTCAACGCGACCTTGGCTTTACATAGCCAGCGATGAAGTCGCCTGAGGCCCGGCTGATCGTTGCTGAAGACCTGATGCTACCGCCCCGACAGCCAGTATGCATCCAGAGTTGCCTTTGAAACATCCATGCCAACCGTATCCTGTATCAATTTCTCTTTACCTATTCTTGTCATGCGGGCCTCGCGCCCAAGTATGCGTTCAGGTTGAAAGAAATGGCGGAGCGATCTTACTCACGGACGGCCCAAAATAACCAAGAGGGGTGCGATCCACCCCGTCGATGCACAGCGAAGATGTGCTGCGCACTGGCCCCATTATCTCACGGTGACATCACAAATCATAAGACAAGAGGGATGTTCGGGCGGTCGTTGTTGTAAGTCCAGAGCCATTGGGTGGCGTCATCTTGGGCCTCATCGATGGTTTCGATGAGGTATTGATCCAGCCATTCATGCTGGACCGTGCGGTTATAGCGCTCGATATAGGCATTCGGCTGGGGCTGATCCTCAGCTTTGTCGTTCTGGCGGTGATGGTGCCGTTTCGCATCCTGAACTTCCCCACCTTACCGCCGAGGGCGCTTACCCGTTGGGCGGTTGCGTTTGCGGTGTGGCGCTGCTGGTGGGTGTTCCACCGCTTCCTGCCTTGCTGCTGGCGGCGGCGGCAGGTTTTCTTGCTGGCTGTGCCACGGCATTCATTCACCTCAAATTCCGCATCCACTCGCTGCTGACGGGAATTCCGATCACCACCATGCTATACAGCATCAAGCAACCAATCCGCCTAACAAAGTAGCCGACTGGCTGCGCCTAGAAAGATTCGCCCCGACGCAGGTTGGATATGGCCTTCTGCAGGCAGCCATGTTCGATCAGCTCGGCGACTGCCATATCTGCCGCCGCACCCACCGGCCCGCCCTGACGTCAGCATGGCGATGTTGTCGGGACGTTGGGACCCGGCGGTGAAGATGGAAAGTTAGGTTTCAGTCATCTTGGTCGTTGCGGGTTCCACCTTTCGGCCGTGGGTAGCAAGGAATGCGGTGATGCCCCACATGGGGCAATTGTGACCGGTCGCATGGGCCGCAATGACATAATCGCCGCCATCTTCGGTTTGCAGGTCAGGAATCTTGTGCCGCAAAGCGGTGGCGCTGTCGGAGGTTGGAAGGCGTTCGGGCGTACATTGATCAGAGTGGGCATCCTGTTCAATCTGGTGGCGCCGGGCAGGTTTAATTGGCAGGTTCGCCTACCTTCATGCACTCTCCGCTATCTTGTGCAGCAGGCTGACGAGGTCGATCAGTGTGCCAACATCGCCCAAGCCGATCTCTTCGGGGTGGGTGATGAAATGGTCGTAGATCCGGGTTTTCAGTCGCTCCGGCATCCCATCGATCTGAATCTTGGTGGTCAAGAAGGCGTCGAGGGCTTTGGATCTGTCGATGGTGCGGCAGGCGGCCATCGCAAGTCTCAGAAGGGAATTTTCATCGCCATGCTGCAATCAGAATAGTTCGCCCCCGGAGCACAACTAATTTATTACAAAGCAATTTCATAATCTTAGGAACGTTGATCGGCACCATGGGAGCTATGAGCGGTAGTTTTGCGTCGCAATACAGACGCCAATCTTGTTATTTGCGGTTCGAAATTGCGACGGATATCTCGGGATACGACCCTAGCCGCCCTGTCGCGATGTTCATCGGTTGCACTAGAAACCATCGAAGGAGGCGGTCTTGCCTTTCTTCCTGCGCATCGTCAGAGACGCCAAGGTGCAATGGGCCAGCAGGTTGTTCGCAACGCGGAAATTCCGGAGAGCTACCAGCGCCGACAGGGGCGCGTCGCCTAAGCAATCGGAAGAACATGTCCGTCCTCCGGCAGCCAGTAGACGAACAGGTCTTGGCCGGTGTTCATTGGCAGCTTGGCCAGTTCTTCATAGCCACTTTGGACCCGAAGTTCTGAACCATCGGCGGTTTCAAGATAGATCTTGGCCATGGCCCCGGTGAATTCCTCACCAACGACTTTTGCCCGAACCCAGTCGAATTCCGGCCCAGGCTCAACCGAGCTCAGATACGAACGGGTGTCGAGGACGACGAGTGTGGCTGTCGATTTTGGCCGAGTGCCCGACATATCACGCGGCAGGCGATATTGCCCGGTTGAGGTGCTCAAGGTGCCGTCTGCTGCAATCTGACCCGCAAAGATGTTGGAAGAGCCCAGAAATTCTGCCACGAAACGGGTACGTGGCGCACGGTAGATTTCCTGCGCAGAGCCGACCTGCTCGACCACGCCCTTGCTCATGATCACGACACGGTCTGCCATGGCAAAAGCCTCGGACTGGCTATGGGTGACGTAGACAAAGGTGATGCCCAACTCGCGTTGCAGGTTTTGCAGCACGGATTGCATCCGCACCTTAAGATGCGCATCCAAAGCCGACAGCGGCTCGTCCAGCAACAAAATTTCGGGCTCCACCACCAACGATCGCGCCAGCGCGACCCGCTGCCGCTGCCCGCCGGAAAGCTGTGAGATGTTGCGTTCGGCAAATTCAGAAATCTGCATCCGCTCCAGCCAGTTTCCCGCGCGTTTGCGACGTTCGGTGGCCCCGACACCGCGCATTTTCAGCGCAAATTCGACATTCTCTATCACATTCAGGAACGGGAACAGCGCAAGGCTTTGCCAGACCATCGGCGTGTCGCGCTTCCATGTTGGCAGATCGTTGATCGGCTTGCCTCCAAGTCGGATTTCACCTTCGCTTGGCGCCTCCAACCCGGCCAGCATCCGCAGCGTCGTGGTTTTCCCACAGCCGCTAGACCCCATGATGGCCAGAAATTCGCCTTTATGAATTTCAAGGTCCAACTTTTGGACGGCGACAAAGCCGCCAAACCGCTTGATAACCCCGTCGAAAGTGACCAGTGCGTTGCCTTGCATCGAAAGTCTCTCCTAGTCGTTCGACGCGGCAGGCGCATCTTTGGCGCGGCCGGTCAGAAGAAGTTGCGCGAAGATCACCAGCGTCATCGAGATGACGAAAACAAAGGTGCCGATCACATTGATACGCGGGCTGACTTGCCCCTGCAGGAAGCCAAGAACCTTGACAGGCAGGGTTTCATTCAGGCCCGAGACGAACCAAGCCACGGCGAATTCGTCAAAGGACACCGCCATGGTGATGAACAGGGCACCAAAGATAGCGGGTGCTGCAAAGGGGATGATGACATAGCGCATCGCCGCCCATTCCGACGCGCCAAGATTCCAGGCGGCTGCCTCCAGATCTGGGTCCATCTGCGACAGGCGCAGCCGGGTAATGGCCATCGCAAAGGGCGAGCAGATCACGATGTGCGCGATGATCACCGAGATGGATTGGCCCGACAGATTGATCCGCGACAAAAACGCCAGCATCGCAAGGCCTAGGATCACGACAGGGATGGTCGGCGGCAGCAGGGCCAGCGCCAGATAGGCGGTTTTGCCAAAGAACCGATAACGGAAGTCGGTGTAGGCCGCACCGAACCCTATGGCGGTTGACACAACCGCCACGATCAACCCCACAAACAACGTGTTGCGCAAGCCCGCCCAGACCAGCGGATCAGAGGCAACGGCAACATACCATTCGGTCGAGAATGACCCAAGTGGGATGGACGGAAAGCGGTCAGAGTTGAACGAGAACACAAAGCTGGCAGCAATCGGGGCGAAGACGAAAGCAAAGCTGAGCAGGATGTAGAACCGCAGCCCGAACTCCACAAACCTGTTGCGGTTAAAATCGTTCATTTCGTGCGCCCCTTATAGGCAAAGCCGACGGCTGCGAAGGCCACAGCCAGCAAGGTTCCAATCATGGTCAGGGCGATCACGGCGGCGCGCGGCCATTGCTGGCCCGACTTGGTGGTATCGGTGATAAGGATCGACAGTGTGGTTGGGTCGCCGCCGCCGAGATAGACTGGGCTGACAAAGTCGCCAAAGCTGAGGATGAAGCAAAACAGTGCCGCGATTACCAGACCAACCCGTGCCGAAGGAATAACCACGGCAAACACCGTGCGGATACGACCACAGCGCAGGTTGTGCGCGGCCTCGATCAGCGTGCGGTCAATGAAGATCAGGCTGAACAGTTGCAAAAGCACGACCAGCGGAAAGCTCAGGGTCAGATAGCCAATCATCGTGGCAAAGACAGTGTTCAGCAGCGGAAACGGCCCCATGCCGATTGACGCAAACAATCCATTGATAATGCCGTTGTCCGACAAAAATATCTGCCAGGAATAGACCCGCACCAGATAGCTGGTGAAAAACGGTATCACCATCAGGAAGATCGCCCATTGCCGCATCCGCGGTGATAGCTTGAAGGCGATGGCATAAGAGCAGGGAAAGGCAAGAACGCTGGTGATTGCGGCGGCGGCAGTCGCAAGGGCCAAGGTCAGCCCGTAAGACTGCCAAAACACCGACCGGCCGTACATCGTGACCCAGTTGATCGTATTGAAGTCAGCCTCCATCTTGAAATTCCTGACCGTCCAGAAACTGAGCGCGATCAGGAAAACCAGCGGGGCGACAAAGAAGAACAGCTGCCAGAGAAGCATGGGTAGAGAGAACGTTAGGCCGTAAAGAGAGACTGATCTCCGCATCGTCCATGTGCTCCGTTGGTTGAGTTGGGGGAAATCAGGTCGTGGATTCAAGGATAAACCGGCGGCGGCCTGATGCCGCCGCTGGTCAAAGGTTACGCGCCTTTGTATTCAGACCAGAAATCGTTCCACTCTTCCAAGCCTTGCTGGATAGGCAGCTGGCGGTACTGGATACGACCTTCGCGGATCATGTCCATCGCATTGGGCTGTCCAAGGACCATGTTCTGGCGCTTTGCCTCATCGGGATTCGTGCTGGCCAGTTCTTCCCAGCCCTTCTGGTTCGGAACCATGGCCGGATAAGCCGCCATCTGCGCGGACTTGGCCTGGCCTTTGGCAGAGGTGACATACTGGATCCATTTTTTCGCCAGATCCGCCTTGGTCGAACCCTTGCCGATCGAGAAAGATTCCGTCCATTGCAGGCCGCCCTCTTCCGGGATCACAGATTTGACCTTGGCGCCGTTCTTTTCCAGAACCCCTGTGATCCAGTCACCGATTCCGGCAAAGGCCAGCATCTGACCGTTTTCAAGTGATGAGAATGTGCCGCCGTAGTCGAAGAAACCGCCGACCTGCGGACGCAGGCTCATGGTTTTGGCCTTCACAGCCTCCCATGCGGCCGCGTCGATGTCATAGGGGGATTTGTTGCCCGAAAGCAGGCTCATCTGACCAAGGTTCGGTAGGTGCCAGTCGAAATGGCCCACTTTGCCCTTCAGCTTTTCGTTCCAGTAGACGTTATAGGTGGACGCCTCTTTCTCGGTCAGCGCATCGGTGTTGTACGCCACGCCAAGGAAGCCAAAGCGTGTGATGACCGAGTAAAGCGCGTCATCAACCCAATGGCCGGGGAATTTCTGGAATTCAGGGAAAAAGTCAGCAAAGGCATAGTCGGCGGGATCAAGCTGTTCGATAAAGCCTGCGGCGTTCAACTGCTGCACATATTCGGCATCAGACAGGATGACGTCATAGGTACCGACTGGGGATTGTGAAATCAGACCCAGCATGTTGTCACCACCGGTATAATATTTCGGCACGAACTTGACGTTGTTTTCGGCTTCAAACTCGGCAACCATGTCTGGCTCTGCGTGGCCATACCAAGCCAGCATCGTAAGCTCGGTCGTCGCCGCATTGGCACGGCGGCCAAGCATCGGCATCGCCAGCGCCGCAGCACCGGTTGCAAGCAGGGTGCGGCGAGTGAAACCTGCACTTGGGCGGATATTTCCTGTCATCAGTCTCTCCACTGTTATCGCACCTTTGCGGTGACGTATCCGCTGACGCTAGGTGAGGGCGTTGGATTTACAAAATCGGTTTTTGAAATCCAGAGATTTGCTTGACAAATACCACGCTTGCACTACCCCGCCGCAGCGGGCTGCGTTCTGGCATTGATACTGTCAAGATTGGCCACCAATTCGCTGATCAGTTTGATCCCCGCCTCGGTTTGGCGCGGGTGTTTGTAAAACAGCCCTACCCGCAACGGCTCCAGTGGCACCATCCCATCCGATTGATCGAGAACACGCATGCCTTTCAACAAGGTAGGCCGGGTTAGCGCGCTGACGCCAAGCCCATTCAGCACAGCATTTTGCAGCCCCGATATGCCCGGACCGGTATAGACGAACCGCCAACGCCGACCCGCGGCTTCCAGCGATTGGATCATCCGCGCCCGGTAGTCGCAGCCCTCAGGATGCGCCACGAGTGGGATCGGTCGATCAGGGTCGATCACAAAGGAATCCGCCGCAACCCAGATCGGATGCTCAACCCATGAGCGCGAAAGATAGGGCATACGCGGCGCGGGCATCATTGCGACGATGATATCCAACTCATCCGCGCTGAGCTGGCGCAAGATTTCGCGACTCAGATCGCAGTGAACTTCAAGGTTAACCTCTGGATGGATGCGGGTGAAATCGGTCAGGGCGTTTTGCAAAAACGCCACGGCGTAATCGCTTGGCAACCCGATGCGCAGCACGCCCGTCATCACGCGACGCCTGAAATAACTCATGGCTTCATCGTTGATCCGCACCATCTCGCGGGCATAGGCCAACAGCACTTCGCCGTCTGCGGTGGGCTGGATCGCCCTGCCCTTCTTGATCAACAAGGGCGCCCCGACCAACTCTTCCAACCGCCCCAACTGCAACGAGATCGCGGGCTGGCTGCGCCCCAGCATGGCCCCTGCCTTGGAGTGGCCGCCAAGTTCCACCACCGACACAAAGGTACGCAACAGGTCTGTCTGAAGATTGGTGATTCCGGCCATGTATTTGCCCTGCAAATGGCAGCATCAGAACAATATATTTTCCTTATAAGCACATGGCAATCTAATTTTGGCGCAGCCCGGTGTTCTACCGGAATCCATATAAGTAAAGCGAACCCATCATGCCCCCAAAGTCTGCCTTTGCCTCAGAACTGACCTGGCCGATTTATGATGCCGCGGTTCGGCCCGGCACCACGCCCATTCTGATCCCGCTGGGATCCATGGAACAGCACGGTCACCACATGCCGATGCATGTTGACGTTCTGCTGCCCACGGAATTTGCACGAAGGGCCGCCGTGGAGATCGGAGGTCTGGTCGCCCCGGCCTTTACCTATGGCTACAAATCGCACCAGAAATCTGGCGGCGGCAATCACATGCCCGGCACCGCCAGCCTTGATGGCGCAACGCTGATCGCGGCGCTGCGAGATGTGATCAAGGAGTTTGTCCGCCATGGTGCGCGGCAGATCTGTCTGGTGAATGGTCACTTTGAAAACTCGTGGTTCATTATCGAGGCGATCGACCTTGCCTTGCGCGAGTTGCGCTGGGACCGCATCGAGGACGTGAAGATCGTGGTGCTGTCCTATTGGGACTTTGTCGATCAGGACACGATCAACCGGCTTTATCCAACCGGCTTTCCCGGCTGGGACAAGGAACATGGTGGCGTTCTAGAAACTTCGCTGATGCTGGCGCTTTTTCCCGACCTTGTCAGCATGGAATGCGCGGTGCACCACGCCCCTGCAGTCTTTCCACCCTATGACGTTTATCCGGTCAAACCGGAGTGGGCCCCCGCAAGTGGAACGCTGTCGTCGCCCAAAGAGGCTTCGGCGGAAAAGGGCGAAATCCTGCTGGACGTATGCAGTGCAGGCATTAAGGCAGCCCTTCAGCGTGAATTCAACACTGGGGCGACATCGCCCGTACCATGATCGTCCAAAGATGGGCCGGGTCACCGGCCCATCTTTTTCTGCATTCGCGCTGGCTCTCGGTTATGGTGTGCCAGGATGATGTTGTGATCTGGCCCCAATGGAAAATTGGTGACCCTTTCCGCCCCGGCCTCGGTGACGATCATCACGTCGGTGTCGCGGTAGCCGCCCGCGCCCGGTGCGCCTTCGGGCACCATCAGCATCGGGTCCACGCAGATGACCATTCCCGGCAGCAACTCGGAAAAGCAATCCTTGCGGAGTGCCACATCCGGGTCACACCCAAGGCTGTTTGATTGCAAACCGGTTGTCTCGCCATAGCCCCCGGACCGATATTTCAGCAGATCCAATTGCCTGTCCAGATCGCTAAGTTCGCGCGCAATGTCGCTGCAGAGGGCGCCCGGCCTGATCAAATCCAACGCACGCCGATGCACGGTCAGATTCTTTTGCCAGATGCATAGGCTTGCCTTGTCAGCATGCTCGCAAAACAGCGTGCGTTGCAAAGTGCTGGAGTAACCAAAAAGCATCGGGCTACATGTCAGCGACAGCACCTCGCCCGCCTTGATCCTCTTGTCAGTGACCGGGTTGTGCGCGCCGTCGGTGTGAATGCCCGATTGGAAAAGGACATCAAATCCCGTCATCCCGGCCCCGGGAAAGGTCGCGGCAATCGCGCGATGCATTGCAGCAGCGGCAGCAATTCCAACTTCAAATTCCGCAATCCCCGGCGCAATCAGGCCCAGCGCCGCTGTCGCCGATTGCGCGGCAATCCGGGCCCCGGCGCGCAGCAGTTCATGTTCCTCGGCGGATTTGATGGCCTGCGTCCACATCGACGCCTGACCGATATCGACGAATTCCACCCCCGGCAGCGCAGCCTCTAGCTGGCGCAGAAATTTCGCCGAGACATGGTCCAATTCGATGGCCAGCCGCCCCACTTTTGGGGTCAACTGCCGAAGCGCATGAAAGAAATTGTCGCGTCGCCAGTCGGTGTAGCTGATGTTGGCATGAAACCCTTGGCGCCATGGCTGCCCGCCTTCGACGGCGGATGAGATCGTGGTGGCTGCTGTGGGGCTGACGACCATCCCACATTTCCGCCCAAAGCCGCTGCAAAACCAGCCAGAATAGTACGCGATGCCCTGGCTGGAAGTGAACAGCGCCGCATCGACAGTCTGCGCATCCATCCACCGCCGCACATCATCTTGCCGCCGCGCCATTTCCTGGTCCGAGAATGGCTGTAGGAGCTTGTCACCATTGTGCCATTCCATGACTTGCAACATGTCATGGGTCATTGGGTCGCGTCCCTTTCGGCCAGGTCAAACATAGCCACAAAGATAGGCATGTGGACCGTGTCAGGGAAATTTGTTGATCCAATGGTTGCATTTGCGCTGATTATTTCAGCGAAATGACGTCGCCGTCTCAGGCAGGCAAAGGTTGAGTTGCGTCAGAGGGGGAATTTGGCTTGGCCTGTACCCGACGCCAGACCTCAGGTGTTGTGCCACGCACGGACTTGAACACCCGGATTAGGTGCGAACCATCGACAAACCCGCAATCCTGCGCCACCTGCGTCACAGTACGAACGCTGTGTGACAACAGAAGCTCGGCATGGGCAATCCGGATCGCCATGCTCGCCTGCGACGGCGTCATTTTCAGCGCATCGGCAAAATGCCGTTCCAACCTGCGGCGGCTGATTTTCAAATGGTCCGCCAGGGCCGCGACGGTCAGCGGGGCCTCCAGCCTCTGCTGTATCGACAGCAGCGCCTTTCTGACCAGCGGATCAGAGGTGGAGAGTTCAAGCGGCAGTCCGGGTTGCGGACGCTCGGCCGCCATTGCCTCGTCGATCATCATGATCGAAAGGCTTTTCTTGGCTTAGGCACGGCCAATATGCCGGTCGACCAAAAACGCCGCCAACTGCGCTGAACTGGTTCCGCCCGAACACGTCAGCCGGTCACGGTCCACCACGAATATCTGATCTGAAACTGGGGTAATTCCTTCGAATTGTTCCAGAAAATCATTGTGGTGAAACCAGCTGACGCAGCAGCGATACCCGTGCAGCAGGCCTGCGCGATGCAGCACGAATGCTCCCGTGCAAACCCCGACCAACGGCACCCCTCCCTGCGCCGCACGGTGCAAGAACTCTGTATGGGCGGGTCCAGATACTCCAGTTCTTGCATCAGCCCGCCTACGACAACGATGCAGTCAAACCGCGCAGGGTCACCCAACCGCTCCTCTGGCTGAACCGCAATGCCACTGCTGGAAATCACAGGATCTGTCGTGGTGGAAAGCACCCGCCAGCCGCCTAGGATGGGGCGCGAGCCATCGCCCTCGTCCGCCGCAAGACGCAGCACATCAACGAAATTGGCAAAGGCGCAGAGTTAAAGCGGCGGGTCAGGATGAGCCCGACCCGCAGACGCGGCGCAAAAGGGGCGGTGGAGGGTGCCTACATGGTTTGGCCCCCAAAGGTGTGGCGCAAATACAACGTCATTTTGACGCATCCATACAGTGAAAAATCGCCGTACCTGCGATGATGCTGCATCCTGCCGAAATCACCCCCCGAAAGGCCCCGTGATGACCCATTTCTCTGCCCTGTCTCTGCTGAAAAATGCCCTGACCGGCAACAAGAACTGGACCGAGCAATGACCCGATGCGCAGCCCAAGAAGGAATATGACGTCATCATCGTGGGCGCGGGGGGCATGGCTTGGGGGCGGCATACTATCTGGCCGAGGAACACGGCATCACCAATGTCGCCGTGATCGAAAAGGGATGGCTGGGTGGCGGCAACACGGGCCGCACCACCACGATCATCCGCAGCAACTATCTCTATGACGAAAGCGCCAAGCTTTACGATCACGCGCTGGATCTGTGAGACAACCTGTCGACCGAATTGAACTACGACGTCATGTTCTCCAAGCGCGGCGTGATGATGCTGGCGCATAACATGCATGACGTGCAGTCATTTCAGCGTCACATCCATTCCAACCGGTTGAACGGCGTCGACAACCGCTGGCTTTCCACCGCCGAGGCCAAGGCGTTTTGCCCGCCGCTGAACGTGTTGCCCGATGCCCGTTATCCGGTGATGGGGGCGGCCTTGCAGATGCGCGCTGGCACTGCGCGGCACGACGCGGTGGCCTGGGGCTGTGCCCTGGCTGCGGCCAAGCGAGGAGTCGATATAATCCAGAACTGCCCGGTGATTTCGATCCGTCGCGGGGCGGATGGGTCGGTTGAAGGGGTGGGAACCGTCAAGGGCTTTATCCGCGCGAAAAAGGTCGCGGTGTCGGCGGCGGGGCATACATCCGTCATAATGCAAACAGCGGACGTGAAGATGCCGCTGGAAAGCTATCCGCCGCAGGCGCTGGTGTCTGAGCCGATCAAGCCGATTTTCCCCTGCGTTGTGATGTCGAACACCGTTCACGCCTATATCAGCCAGTCTGACAAGGGCGAGTTGGTGATCGGGTCGGGCACCGACCAATATGTCAGCTATTCCCAACGTGGAGGGCTGCCCCTGACCGAACATACCGTGGCCGCGATCTGCGAAGTGTTCCCGATCTTCAACCGCATGCGGATGCTACGCAAATGGGGCGGCATCGTTGATGTAACGCCCGACCGCTCGGCCATTCTGGGCAAGACGCCTGTCAAGAGGCTCTATGTCAATTGCGGCTGGGGCACCGGCGGGTTCAAGGCGACGCCGGGGGCGGCGCATCTGCTGGCCTGGACCGTGGCGAAAGACGAGCCGCACAAGCTGAACGCGCCCTTCACGCTGGAACGTTTCACCACGGGTAGGCTGATCGATGAAGCCGCCGCCGCCGTCGCGCATTAAGGAGATAACCATGCTTTTGATCCACGGCCCCTATTGCGATGACACCCTGCCCGAATTGGAATTCGCCTATGCAGGCGCGGCGCATATCGCGCGGCCCGCGGATCCAATGAGCCTCAGCGACGAGGAATGGCGCGATTTCCTGTATGTCCGGTCAAACCCGCGCGGTCTGCATGCCGAACGCTGGCGCTATATCCACGGCTGCGGGCGGTTCTTCAACGCCTCGCGCGACACGGTAGGCGACAAGTTCAGCGTGACATATAAGGCAGGCAAGCCGCGCCCCGATCTGGAAAAAGCTGTTCAGATGTCGAAATGAGCCCACTTCGTATGCAGGCCGGGGGGCTGGGGGCAGATCAAATTCAACAAATTCAATTGGGTGGCAAAATGAGTGATCTGCGCATTTCTGATCGCGGTCGGGTGGATCATGCCCGTCCCGTTCGCTTCACCTTCGACGGCAAGACCTTTGCAGGCCTAGAAGGCGACACCGTTGCTTCGGCCTTACTGGCCAATGGGCAGCATCTTATGGGACGCGGCTTCAAATACCACCGGCCGCGCGGAGTGGTTACCGCAGGGTCGGAAGAACCCAACGCACTGATCGGCACCACGCGGGGGCCGGGCCAGTTTGAACCGAACACCCACGCCACGATGCAAGAAATCTATGACGGGCTTTCGACGGAAAGTCAGAACAAGTGGCCCAGCCTGAAGTTCGATATCGGCGCCATCAATGACCGCCTCTACATGCTGTTTTCGGCAGGCTTTTATTACAAGACCTTCATGTGGCCCAAGTCTTTCTGGGACAAGGTCTACGAGCCTTTCATCCGCCGCGCTGCGGGCCTTGGTCGCTCTCTGACCTATCTTGACCCGGATCATTACGCCAGCCGCTATTTGCATTGTGACGTGCTGATCGTGGGGGCGGGCCCATCGGGTCTTGCAGCGGCGCTCACTGCGGCGCGCTCTGGGCCGTCAGTGGTTGTGGTCGATGAACAGGCCGAGATGGGAGAGGCACTTTTGTCCGAGCCGTCGGTGGAGATTGATAGGGACCAGGTCTGGGGCTGGCTCGCGTCTACGCTGGCCGAACCCGCAAGCCTGCCGAATGTACGGTTGATGAACCGGTCCACGGCAATCGGATACTATCACCAGAACATGGTGGGCCTGTGCCAAAAGCTGACCGACCATCTGTCGGATGTGCCCGCCGATGCGCCCCGTGAACGGCTTTGGCGTGTGCGTGCGGGACAAGTCATTCTGGCCCAGGGGGCTATTGATCGCCCGATGGTGTTTGACGGCAATGATCGCCCCGGCGTGATGATGGCGGGCGCGGCGCAGACCTTTCTTAACCGCTTTGGCGTTAAGGTGGGTGTCCGTCCGGTGATCCTGACCAGCAATGACTCTGCGTGGTATACCGCGTTTGATCTGGCTGATGCGGGTTGCAAGGTGGCGGCCATCGTCGATACCCGCACCGATATTCCGCCCGCGCTGATGCAAGCGGCCATGTCCCGCCAGATCGAGGCACTGACCGGATACACCGCCACTGCCACGAGCGGGCGGTTGCGGGTGAAATCCATCCGAGTGAACCCTGTACGCGGTGGCCGCGTCGGTGCGGCGCGCACGATTGCTTGCGATGCGGTGCTGATGTGCGGCGGATGGACACCGTCGCTGCATCTGTTCAGTCATACCAAAGGTTCGCTGGAATGGGATGCCAAGGCCAAGGCATACTTGCCCGGCCACAAAACCGAGGCAGTGCATATTGCTGGCGCAGGACGCGGCCTTTGGGGCATCGCCGCCGTGCTGGCAGATGGCGCCCAAGCGGGTGCTGATGCGCTGCGCGATCTGGGTCGCAAGGCCGGAGCCGCCACTTATGCCGTAACGAACGACCGCACCGGCACGGGCATCACCCAAAAGGAACTGCCGACCGATCGCAGCCCCAGCAGCGCCAAAGCCTTTGTCGATTTCCAGAACGATGTGACAGCCAAGGATATTCGTCTGGCGGTGCGCGAGGGCATGCGGTCTATCGAGCATGTTAAACGCTATACCACCAACGGCATGGCCACCGATCAGGGCAAGCTGTCCAACATGAACGGGCTGACCATCGCATCCGATGCGCTTGGCAAGGACATCCCGCAGGTTGGCCTGACCACTTTCCGCCCGCCCTACACGCCCACCACCTTTGGCGCGCTGGCAGGCTATCACAAGGGCAGCCATTTCGAGGTGACGCGCAAGACGCCGATTGACAGCTGGGCCGTCGAAAACGGCGCCGCCTTTGAACCTGTCGCCCTGTGGCGGCGCGCGTCGTATTTCTCCAAGGCGGGCGAGGATATGCACGCGGCGGTCAACCGCGAATGCCGGGCCACGCGCCAGTCGCTGGGCATCTTTGACGCCTCGACGCTTGGCAAGATCGAAGTGTCCGGCCCCGATGCGGTTGAATTCATGAACCGCATGTACACCAACCCTTGGGCCAAACTTGCCCCCGGCAAATGCCGTTACGGCCTGCTGCTTGGCGAAGATGGCTTTATCCGCGATGATGGCGTGATTGGCCGGATGCGCGACGATCTGTTTCATGTCACCACCACGGGCGGTGCAGCCCGCGTACTGAACATGATGGAAGATTACCTGCAAACCGAATGGCCCGACCTTCAGGTCTGGCTGACCTCAACCACCGAAGAATGGGCAACCATTGCGATCAACGGCCCGAATGCGCACAAACTGCTGGCACCCCTGGTCGAAGGCCAGAATATGTCTGACGCCGCATTCCCGCATATGTCGGTGGCCGAATGCACGGTCGCAAGCTTTCCCTCGCGCCTGTTCCGCATCAGCTTTACGGGCGAATTGGGGTTCGAGGTGAACGTCCCCGCCCGCCATGGTCGTGCCCTGTGGGAAAAGCTGATGGAAGTCGGCAAAGCCTATGACGTCTGCCCCTATGGCACGGAAACCATGCACATTTTGCGCGCTGAAAAGGGCTATATCATCATAGGTCAGGATACCGATGGCACAGTGACTCCCGAAGATGCCGGGATCGGCTGGGCCATTGGTAAGGCGAAACCCGATTTCGTCGGCAAGCGGTCACTCGCATGGCCCGACATCGTCGCCAAGGGGCGCAAGCAACTGGTCGGCCTTTCAACCGAAAACCCGAAAGACGCGCTGGTTGAGGGCGCACAGATCGTGCTGGACCCAAAGCAGCCCAAACCGATGAAGATGATCGGCCATGTGACCAGTTCTTATTGGTCCGAGGCGCTGGGACGCTCGATTGCCATGGCGGTGGTCCAGGGTGGCTTTGACCGGATGGGCGACACGCTGCATATCCCCACGGCGGATGGCGGCTCGCAGGCGGCAAAGGTCACGGGGAGCGTATTCGATGACCCCGCCGGTGACCGGCTGAAAGTTGAATGAGGAGGATGCCAGAATGAACGCCTCCATAAAATCGTTTGACGCCATATCGGTCACTGTTCTGCCCGCGGTGGCGCGGCTGAACCTGCGCATCGCCCCTGCCAATCTGGAGGTGGCCTCGGCGGCCTTTGGTCTGCCCCTTCCCGGCAAAATCGGGCAGCGTGTCGCCGCAAATGGCCGTGCCGCGTGGTGCCTTAGCCCCGACGAATGGCTGCTGCATGGCCCCGAGGCCGAACAGACAGCCATCGTGGCCGATTTCGCAACCGCGCGAGTAAAGGCCCCGCGCAGCCTGACGGTGATTTCGGACCGCGAATTTACCATCGCCATCACAGGCCCCCGCGCGCAGGAGCTGCTATCAGTCGCCTGCCCGCTGGACCTGTCAGGCATGGTCCCAGGCACCGCCAAGCGCACTTTGTTTGACAGCGCACAAGTGGTTTTGATCCGCTAAGCCGACGATGCGTTCCGTATCGAGGTCTGGCGGTCGTTCTTCCCGCATGTGTCCGAGCTTCTGGACATCGCCCTGCGCGAGTTTGCCTGCGGTCTCTGACGCCGTTGCGCCCTAGCAGAAATCATGACGCACCTTTCCGGCGCGCACCCCCGCTTTTACCTGAAAGGCCCCTTGCTATGTTGAAATCCCTGATCACCGACACGGCCATCGCCGAGGCCATCGGGCATGAGCTTGATCGCCAGATCGAGCTGATCGCGTCGGAAAACATCGTCAGTCTTGACGTGCCGCGCGCCCAAGGGTCAGTGCTGACCAACAAGTATGCCGAGGGCTATCCAGGCAAGCGCTATTACGGCGGCTGCGAGCATGTCGATGTGGTGGAACAGATCGCCATTGACCGCGCGAAACAGCTTTTTGGGGCGGGCTTTGTCAACCTGCAGCCGCATTCCGGCGCGCAGGCCAATCAGGCGGTGTTTCTGGCGCTGTTGCAGCCGAGCGACCGGATCATGGACCTGAACCTTGCCCGCGGCGGGCATTTGACCCACGGCCCGCCCGTCACCATGTCTGGCAAGAGGTTCGATGTGGTCAGCTATGAAGTGCGCACCGACAACCAGTTGATCGACATGGACAATGTGCGCGAAGTCGCGCTGGCGAAGAAGCCCAAGCTGATCATCGCCGGGGCTTCGGCCTATCCAGGTCACATCGACTTTGCCGCCTTCCGCGCGATTGCCGATGAGGTGGGCGCCTATTTGATGGTGGATATGGCGCATTACGCGGGCCTGATTGCGGCTGGGGAATACCCCGACCCGATGCCCCACGCCCATGTCGTGACGACAACTACGCATAAAACCCTGCGCGGCCCGCATGGTGGCATGATCCTGACCAATGACGAAGCGTTGGGCAAGAAGTTCAACTCAGCAGTGTTTCCCGGCAATCAGGGCGGCCCGCTGATGCATGTGATCGCCGCCAAAGCAGTGGCTTTTGGCGAGGCGCTGGACCCGTCGTTCAAGGACTATGCAAAGGCCGTGATCGCCAATGCGCAGGCGCTTTCTGCGGTGCAGGTCGCAGGCGGGCTTGGCATCGTATCTGGCGGCACCGATTGCCAAATGGTTCTGGTCGATCTTCGCCCCAAGGGTGTCACCGGCAAGGCCGCCGAAGCCGCGCTGGAACGTGCCGGTTTGACCTGCAACAAAAACTCGATCCCGTTTGACCCGGAGAAGCCGTTTGTGACTTCGGGTGTGCGGCTTGGAACATCGGCAGGCACCACGCGCGGCTTTGGCCAGGCCGAATTCCGCAAGGTGGGCGAACTGGTCTTGCGGGTGATCGACGCGCTGTCGGCTAACGCCGACGGCGACGCCGCAGTTGAAGCGGCGGTTCTGGCCGAGGTGCGGGCATCGTGTGCCGCGCACCCAATCCATGCCACGGGCGTCTGATCCGATGTTTCTGTCGGTATTTGATATTTTCAAGTTGGGCGTCGGTCCGTCATCGTCCCATACGATGGGGCCGATGACCGCCGCCGCGCGATTTCTGGATGATCTGCGAGGCGGGGCCGAAAAAATCCCCGGCGCAGGGCGACTGGCGCGCCTTGGGGCCAGCGTGCACGGCAGCCTTGCCTTTACCGGCAAGGCTATGCCACCGACCGCGCTGTGGTGCTGGGGCTCTTGGGCTTTCGCCCCGACACGCTGGACCCCGACGCGACTGAGGCGCTGGGGGCCGCAGTCCGTCAAAGTGGGCGCATCGCGCCGCCGGGGTTGGGTGATCTGGCCTTTGATCCCGAACGCGATCTGGTGTTCGACTATGGCCCCCCTGCCCGGCCATGCCAATGGGCTGGGTCTGCGGGCTTTTGACGAACGGGGAAATCCTTATCTGACCCAGACCTATTACTCGGTCGGCGGCGGGTTTGTTGTGACAGCGGCGGAACTGGAGGCGTCGAAATCCGGCAATCTGCACGCGCAGAAGGCGGCAAAAGGTTATCCGCACCCGTTCGGCAATGCGCTGGAAATGCTCGCCATGGGTCAGGCAACTGGCCTGACCCATGGCGACATGAAGCGCGCAAACGAGGTGGTGCATTCCGGGCCCGGTCTGGAGGAACGCCTCGATACGCTGTGGCAAGCGATGGATGCCTGCATCGCAAGGGGGCTGCGCAAGGACGGCATTCTGCCCGGGGGATTGAAGATCAAGCGCCGCGCCAAGGCGATCCACGAACAGCTTTTGGCCGAACGCGGACAAAACCAAAGTCAGCCACATGTCGTCAATGACTGGCTATCGGTCTATGCCATGGCGGTGAATGAGGAAAACGCCGCCGGGGGCCGGGTTGTCACCTCGCCCACCAACGGGGCGGCGGGCGTGGTTCCTGCGGTGATCCGCTATTACCGCGACCATTGCATTGGCGCGACGCATGCCGGTATCCACCAATTTTTGCTGACTGCAGCCGCAATTGGCGGGTTAATGAAGCATAACGCCTCGATATCGGGGGCCGAAGTCGGCTGTCAGGGTGAGGTGGGCAGTGCAGCGGCGATGGCGGCGGGGCAGTGCGCGGCCCTTGGCGGCACCAATGAACAAGTGGACAACGCTGCCGAAATCGCGCTTGAACATCATCTGGGCATGACCTGCGTCCCGACGGCAGGTGCCCTGCATCGAGCGCAACGGTCTGGGCGCGATCAAGGCGGTCTCTGCCGCCAGTCTTGCCCTGCGTGGCGATGGCACGCATTTCATGCCTGTGGACAATTGCATCGAGACGATGCGCCAGACCGGCATCGACATGAATGTGAAGTACACGGAAACCTCGACCGGGGGCCTTGCCGTCAATCAGCCAGAGTGTTGAGGTCTGGCGGTGCCCCGTTTCGGGCGCGGGCATCGCGGGCCATGATCGCGATCACCAATCCCGACAGGACCAGCGCCGCGCCCAGCAGGAAATCCTTGGTTAGCGTCTCGTCGGAGAACACCACCCATTGAACATGCCGACCAGTGGCATCAGCAGGGCAAAAGGCGCGACCTGGTCCATCCGGTTCCGCTTCAACAGTCCATACCACAAAAGATAGGCCAAGACGAAAGAACCGACACCCAGAAGCAGCACACCAGACCATTCATAGGCCGAACCCGTCTGCAATAGCGTGATGTGATCAGATTCAACAATCAACGACACCGCAAGAAGCTGCGGTGCCGCTAAGAGCGACATCGCCCCCACCAACTGCCAGATCGCATCGCGCGAATGAACGCGGATCAGCGCCTGCCCCAGGCCCCAGCTTGCGGTGTCGACCAGAATGCAGATCAGGCCAACATAGGCATTGCCAGGCTTTGGCACGCCGACCACCACCGCAATCCCCAGAATGGCCAGCCAGGTATCGACGAGGGACACCCCCGAAAAAGATCAGCCCGCTTTACAAACCGCAGCCAAAAACCATATTGACGAGCAACCAGCGCCATGGGGTTCTCACCCCGATCCGGGGCCAAAACAGGATCGCGCCGACAATCGCATACATCATTGCCGTGGTGAAAAGCGGCTGAAAATGCAGCAATACCCCCTTGCCGAACGAATAACCCGTGGCCCAGAGGATCGGAGGCAGCAGAGCAAGAAACAGGTCACGCGGTGACATCTGGAACGGCATCCCAAGTTGCGCTTTTCTGCATGATTACGTGACGCTAAATTCTAACCTTAGCGATTAACGACAAAGGGATTGGTCGGAAAAGGCCCTTCGCGGTTTTCATCCACCTTTTGCGCGCAGACATCGTCACAAACGCAGTACGTTCGGGCCATGGTCACTTCGGTGACCAGCCTCGCATCAACGACTTTGTCAAATTTGCTGCGCCCCAGAGGTTCAGTGCCGGGGCGCAGCGGGATTGTTTTCGGTCTTATTTCTTGACGATCAGATGCTCGGGGCCATAGGCAAAACCGGTGATGTTGGTGTTGCCCTTGTTGTTTTCCTTGGTGATGACCAGAATGTCATGCTCGCGGTAGCCGCCTGCACCCGGCAGATGGTTCGGCACGGTGATCATCGGCTCCATCGACACAACCATGCCCTCTTCCAGAACGGTATCGCAATCTTCGCGCAGTTCCAGACCAGCTTCACGACCATAGTAATGGCACAGAACGCCGAACGAGTGGCCATAGCCAAAGCTGCGGTATTGCAGCAGGTTTTCGGCCGCATACATCTCGTTCAGTTCTTTGGCGATGTCGCTGCACTTGGCACCAGGCACCAGCAGTTCCTTGCCACGATCATGCACCGCGCAGTTGATGTTCCACAGGCGCGTATGCTCGTCCGATGCCTCTTCCGAGAATAGCGTGCGCTCCAGCGCCACATAATAGCCAGCAACCATCGGGAAGCAGTTCAGCGACAGGATATCGCCCTTTTCGATCTTGCGGCTGGTCACCGGATTGTGCGCGCCATCGGTGTTGATGCCCGACTGAAACCAGGTCCAGGTATCCAACAGCTCGCCATGCGGCCAGACCTTAGCAATCTCGCGCACCATCGTCGCGGTGGAGTGCAGTGCCACTTCATGCTCTGGCACGCCAACGGCAATCGCCTCGACGCAGGCCTCACCACCGATATCGGCGATACGGGTCATCTTGGTGATGTGCGCAATTTCCTCGGCCGATTTGATCATCCGCAGGCGCATGGACGCCGCGCCGATATCGACGAATTCCATGCCCGGGAATTCGGATTTCAGCAGGTTCAGCGTGTCGATGTTGATATGGTCGAACTCGATCCCCAAGCGCTTGACGCCTCCGGTCAGGCCGCGAATGGCATGAAAATAATTGTCCTTCTGCCAGTCGGTGTAGGTGACGTTCTTGCCCCCGAACGTGCGGCGCCACGGCTGGCCGCCGTCGATGCCCGCGCTGATCGATGTGGCGATGTTGTGATCAACCAAAAAGCCATAGCGGCGGCCGAAATAGCAGAACATGAAATCGGCATAATAGTTGATGCAATGGTAGCTGGTGAACAGCGCGGCATCAATGCCGGCCTTGGCCATATGACCGCGAATCGCATCAAGACGCCGCTGCATTTCGCTGTCTGAAAACGTTGAAACGGCCTTTTCGCCATTGTCCACATAGTTCTGCAAGCGTTCACGTTCCATCGAATCCTCCAAAGATTTGGTGGGCCGAGATTGACCCGATTGCGGGCGATCAAGCCCTCGTTGAACGGCCTTGTCAAAAGACCATTTTTCACGATAGCATCAGTTTTTCTCATGCTTAGGTGTACCATGACGACACTGCCCCTCAATGCCCTGCGCGCCTTTGAGGCGGTCGCCCGCCTGGGGTCATTCCGCGCTGCCGCCGAGGCGCTGTTCGTCACCCAATCCGCTGTCAGCCACCAGATCCGCAATGTCGAGGATTGGCTGGGAAAGCCGTTGTTTGAGCGTGAGGGCAACCGGACCCGGCTTTTGCCACATGGGGCCGATCTGGCGCGCAGTCTGGCAGGATCGCTGGCCGAGATCGAAGCAGCTTGCAACCGGGCGCGCAATATCAGTCAGGCCCTTGTTATTGCGGCGATTCCCTCGGTGGCGATGTGCTGGTTGATTCCCCGCCTCAGCCGGTTTCGCACCTCCCATCCGGAAATCGAAATCCGGATCGTTTATGCCATGCATGGACGCGAGGTAAACTTTCACGATGTCCATCTTGCTTTTGTCTTTTCGAAAGAGCCGCCGACGATCGGGGCGCACTTCTTTTTGGGCGGGCAAAGCATGCCGGTGTGTAGCCCTTCTGCATTGGCCCGCCTTGGGCGCAAACCTGAAACCGTTGCCGACTTTCTGACCTTGCGTCTTTTGCATGACGGCACACAGACGGGATGGACGAACTGGCTGTCGCTCTTGGACAACGTTGCATCGGACCCTACGCTCGCGCCCACCTATGAGGGTACGACCTTTGAGGATTTCAACTTGCTTCGCGCAGCAGCCCTATCAGGGCAGGGCGTAGCCCTATGCCCGAAGGCCATGATCGAGGATGATCTGAAGTCGGGCGGCCTTGTCCAGGTTTCACCACGATTGCAGGACGACGGCTTCAACTATTATCTATTGTCTTCCACGACAGCGGCACCAATTGTCACCCGTCAAGCGCAAATTTTTCAAGAATGGGCAATGTCGGAACGGGAAGATTTGCTGAAAACCTCCTGACTAAGGCACTTTCATCAGGTCGCCCCGCACGCCTTGACGCCGTCAATATGTCCAGTTGCCGCCAGACAGTTGGCCGAAGACCATAATGGCGCTAACGCCAATAGGTGAGAATGGGCTGACGACTGCGGCTGACATGCGAAAAAGGACAAGGTTCGGTGAATTTCATGCTGCTTTCCTGCGTTGGTCTTGCATGAGAATGCTGGCAGTGTCCTCGATAAGGTACTTTGACTGACGACGGATACGGCCCTTCGTTGGAACGGTGACCTAAACAGCTTGTGCCGTCGCGGCGGCGGCGTCCTTGCCCGTAGTCAGTTCAAGCAAGGACGCAATCATCCGCAATGTGTCTCAGCCGCGCCGGTGGCATCAAGGATGGCTTTTGCCATGTAAAGGTTCTGGAGGGGGATGCCAGAACTGTCAAAAATGGTTATATCATCGTCACTCTGCCGACCACTCGCACCCCCAGACGGCACCGCGCCGATAGCAGTCAGGACGGCGCCGGAGGCCACATGCTGAAACTCGCCGATGCGGGTCGATTGATCCGGCAGATCACAGAATAGCCGTGCGCGGGGGAAAAGTATCGGGGGCAGTTCCTGCTTGCCCTGCGAATCCGACCCCATGGACGAGATGTGGGTACCCGGCTGCACCCAATTCGCGTCACAAAGGGGGCGGTAGCCGTGGTTGCTGTGACAATGATGTCTGCGGCTCTGACGGCGGCTTCGGGTTCTCGATTCGCGGCAGGCAACCCCCGGCCTTGCAGCGTCTTGGCGAACGCGGCAGCGCGGGACGGATCGCGGCCGACCACCCAGATACGGGACAGTGGGCGGATGCGGGCAATCGCTTCGGCCTCATAACCGGCTTGATGGCCTGTGCCGAAAACCGTCAGAACCGCAGCGTCTCGTCTAGCCAAGGCGTATGTCGCGACAGCATCAGCCGCTGCAGTGCGATAGCAGTTCAGGGTCGAGCCCTCTACCACTGCGCCGATGCGGCCTGATGGCTGGTCGATTAGCAAGATAGTCGAGGCATGGCGCGGCAGGCCACGAGCATCATTGGTGGGGAAATAGGCGCCGACCTTGAGCCCGGCAAGATCGGTTCCTGCTGCCATTTTGACGGTGAACCGGTTCTGCGGATCGCTGGCATGAGCGATGACCACCGGAAAGCTGAAAGCATTCAGCCCGATGGCCGCGATGAAGGCGCGGCGCACGGCATCAAAGGCAAGCTCATGGGTGACGAGCGCGGCGGGCTGTGCCTCGGTGATGACGATCATGCAATGTTCCTTACCAACCACCGAAACGATGCCAGACTTTCAACGCACCACCTGTGCTGAGAAGGACGTTGTAGCGGTCATACTGGGCGGCAGTTGCGCAGGCATGGTTAGGCAGGATGCCTAGATGCGTCCCAACGACCAGTTCAGGCAACGGACCTTTCGCACCAAGGCGCAGAGAAATAATCCCGTGCTCTTGGTTGGCACAGCTAACAATCAGATCATCGATCACGCGCCCGTCAGCATCGCAAACAACGCCGTAGTCTTGATCCACCTCCTGCGCCGCCGTGCCGCGGTCGCGTGATATTGCCATCCAGCCCGCATCGATCATGATCCAGCCCTTATCTTGCTGATGCCCGATGACAGTCGTCAGGACACTAAGCGCTATGTCGTCCACCGTGCAGACGTCGATCCCTGTCATCACCAGATCAAAGAACATGTAGACCCCGGCACGCAGTTCAGTGACGCCGATCAGATCGCGGGCGGCATGGGCCGTCGGCGTTGAGCCGACGCTGACAACCGGACAGGGCAACCCGGCCCCGCGCAAGGCATGGGCCGCGCTGACGGCCGCACTGCGTTCCCGTTCGGCAAATTCGGCATGCGCTGCATTGCCTCTCACATTATAATTTTCGCCCGCATGGGTCATCACGCCGCGCTGCGCGTCCTTCGCGTGCAGGATGCGGCCGATTTCGACAAGTACTGGTTCATCTGGTCGGCGACCGCCGCGATGGCCGTCGCTATCGATCTCGATCAGCGCAGGCACGCCCGCTTGCGCGGCCGTACTGGCCTGCTCGATCCTGTCGAGGATCACAACCAAATTGGACCTGTCGCGGTTTCGTTCCGGTCAGGTGCTCATGTTAGGCGGCCTTCCGTTCGAAAGCCACGGGGCTTTTCCAGCCCAACGCTGAGTGTCTGCGGCGTGGATTGTAGAAGCCGTTGATGTATTCAAAGAGGGCGACTTCGACCTCTCTGCGTGTCGGCCAGTTTCTGCGCCAGATCAGTTCTGCCTTGAGGGATTTGAAAAAGCTCTCGACGGCCGAGTTGTCATAGCAATTTCCCTTGCCACTCATTGATGCGATAAAACCATGTTTGCGCAGGATTTTCTGGTAGTCATGCGAACAATATTGGCTGCCCCTGTCGGTGTGATGGATGCATCCTTTGGGTGGCCGACGCAGGGCGATGGCCATGTTTAGGGCGCGGATCGCCAAGTCCTTCTTCATGCGGTTGCTGAT
>NZ_LGIC01000012.1 GCF_001294535.1 Cypionkella psychrotolerans
CCCTTGGCCCCAGCGGCACCGGCAAAACCCACATCGCCCTCGGTCTTGGCCTGTCCGCCTGCCAAAAGGGCCTGTCCGTCGGCTTTGTCACGGCTGCCGCACTCGTCCATGAACTTATGGAGGCGCGGGATGAGCGCCGGCTCCTGCGCCTTCAAAAGCAAATGGTCAGCCACAAACTGCTGATCATCGACGAACTGGGCTTTGTGCCGCTCAGCAAAACTGGCGCCGAACTGCTGTTTGAACTGATCTCGCAACGCTATGAGCGGGGTGCCACGTTGATCACCAGCAACCTGCCCTTCGACGAATGGACCGAAACCTTCGGGTCTGAGCGACTGACAGGCGCACTTCTCGACCGGCTGACCCACCACGTGAACATCCTCGAGATGAACGGTGAAAGCTATCGCCTCGGCCAGAGCAAAGCCCGCCAAGACAAGGCTTAACCCAATACCAACATCGTAAGCAGTTGGCCCTCACGGGCCAAAGCATCCGGGCAACCGCCAGCTCTGTGACAAGCGCGGCCGCCCAGATGCTAGCGCACGCCTATGCGGCAATCTTGATAACCCCAAAGTGGCAACATTTTGCGCTGCCCTTTGGTCCACTTTTACTCTGCCGTTGACAACATATCATTCCCAATCAGCAAGACCGCTTACATGTCGTCACCGAGTATCTGCATTTCGCCAGTGAAATGTTGGAACCAGAAAATCCCAAGCTTGATGAAAGCTTTGCCCGCGTCTCACGCGAACTGGCCGCCGCGCGTGGTATCAAGCTGGAACTTGACGACGATCTGGGGATGGAATGATGGGATCGACACCTCTTCCAATCCCCGTCGCCGCCGCGATCGGTGCAGGCGTGGGGCTTTTTCTTGGTGGGCTGATCGGATCAGCCTACCTGTCCTTCACAGCGCATCACGATATGCAGCAGATTGACCCTTTCGCACTCTTCCGCTGGACGGCCGATATTGCGGGCGCCCGATCAGATCGGCTGCGTGTCGCCCTTGGCTTTGCAGCCGGAGGGGCTATAGCACTTTCTGCATTCGCCGCGATCTGGACCCGCCAAGGCAAAAGCGATGCTTACGGCAAGGCGCATTGGCAATCGGCCAAAGAGCTGCGCGACAACAAAATGCTGGAGGCCGTCGGTAAGGGCTTTTTGTGCGGGAAACTCGCGCGGCCTGATCAGCGTGGCCAATATATTTCATCGAATGCCGTGCCCCATGTGATGATGATTGCGCCCACCCGCGCAGGTAAGGGGGTAGGCTTTGTCATTCCGAATCTTTTGGTCTTCAAAGGCAGCCTTGTCGTGCTGGACGTAAAGGGTGAGAACTTTGACGTGACCGCGCGCCGTCGCGCTGCCATGGGTGACAGGGTTTTCCGTTTTGCACCTTTCGATTGGGGACAGGGAACACATCGCTACAATCCACTGGCCCGTATCGCGGCGATGAAGGATTTTCGCCGACAATTTACCGAGGTCACAATTCTTGCCGATCTTTTCCTGGAGCAGAAAAATGACCAGAACAGCACCTTTGTTCAGGCAGGGAAAAGTGTCTTCATTGCGGCGTGTATGCTGGCCTTGCAGCGAGGCACCGCGACATTCGGCGCTGTGAACGCCATCATATCCGCAGGTTCTGACAAGAATAAACTCTACAAACTCTATGCGACCGAAGCAGATCAGCCATTGGTACAGCAGCTTTGGACCACAGCGTCCGGAACTTCGGAAAAGCTGCTATCATCCAACCTTCAGGCCCTGAAAACAGCCGGCCTAAATCAGTGGGACAATCCCGCAGTCATTGATGCAACCAATGCCACGGATTTCGATTTCAACGACTTCCGCTCCATACCAACGAGCCTTTATCTGGTAATCTCAGAGGACCATATTGCACCCTTGGCCCCGCTGATCCGCCTTCTCTTTGCGGATCTGATCGCGACGTTGCGCGACCATGAACCCGGCCCAGATGAACCTTTGCCCGTTATGATCATGATTGACGAGTTTCAGCAGCTCGGTTCAATGCCATACATCGAACGGGCAATTCATACACTGGCCTCTTACGGGGGGCGGTTGGCGATGATCGCTCAGTCAGTAGCCGCACTGGACCAACTCTATGGGCCAAATGGACGACAAAGCCTCGAAACCGGAGCAGGGCTGAAACTTTATATCACCCCGCGCGACTACCAAACCGTCAAAGAGGTCTCCAGCGCTGTCGGTTCCACAACACGCGAAGCCGTGTCACATTCGTTCGGACGGTCGCGCGGCGTTCTCGGCTCGACGGGAACCACCATCAGAATGGAAGAACGCCCGCTTTTGAGCGAAACCGACGCCCGGATGATGGATCCTAATAAGGTGATCATCCTTGCATCACCACAGCAGCCAATTCGCGTTTCTCGGATCAAATACCATGAAGACCCAACCTTTCTGGCGCTTTTGGCCCAAAGCGCCGATACCCCGCTGCCTTTGCCACCAGCGCCCATGTTGGCTTTGCCACCGCCCCCGATCATAGGCCTTCAAGCGCCGCCCGAACAGGTCGCCGAGGATCAGCCGAAAGCGCCAGCAGCGCCACAGGTAGCGCCGGCACCCGAGACAGTGGTGAAAACCATGAAAGAGCCTGGTGTCGGGCCGCAGTCGCAAGCCAAGCTGAAATCCCGCGCTCGCAAGGCAATTGCCCCTGTTGCCTCTCCCACTCAGCTTGTTCGCAATCCTAACGCCGTTCCCGTCCGAGCTTTGTTCGATAGTTTTGAGGACAATGGAACTCTAAATAATCCGCTGCGCGGAGAATTTTCTTCGGCCTTAGCCGATACGATTCCTGCCGTTGAAGCCGCCATAGGACGTCCGCTGGCGGCCTAAGAAGTTGGCAGGCACAAAAAAGGGGGGCGATTTATCACCCCCCTTTTTCTTGCTCGATCTTGCAACTGACCTTCAGAATGGTTTCCCATGTTGCTCGAGGAGACGATCTCGGTCACTCCTGATCCTATCGCTGTTAATTTGCACGCAAAACTGACTCTGTCAAAGCACTTGAACCAAAAGCGACAAAGCAATCACTGTAACCAGTGCACCTGCAAGCACTTCGAACCATGGCAAAATACGTGCAATGCTTTGTCCGGGCAGGCTTGCCAATGCTCCTTCGCGAGTCCACACTGCTAAAATGGCGACAGTCACGGTAACGATTGCTGTCCCCAGCCCCATGGCAAAGACCCCGGCGACGCCAGCCAAACCAATACCCAGTTGCCATGTCAAAATTAGCAGAAATAGTGCCCCAGAGCACGGCCTCATGGCAATTCCCGCTATCAATGCCGCGACATCGCGCCAACCGGTTAGGTTGTCTAGGTCCTCGACTGTGGGACCATGTGCATGTCCGCAGTGCTCGTCATGCACATGGCCTGAATGGTCGTGACTCTGCCGCTGAGTTTGGCGGCACAACCCGCGCAATCCCCGCCACATCAGCCACACTCCGACACCGCTAATCGCAATGGTCCCGACCGGTGCCATGATGGCATCAGCAACACCATGCGCTTGCTCCCGCGTCCAACCCAACAAGGCAACTCCAGTATAGACGAAACCCACAGCAACAGCCGCCTGAGCCAAACTTGCGGCCAAGGAAATCGCAGAAAGCGTTAACAGCGGCACCCGACGCCCCAGCCCAAAGCCACCAATCACGACCTTGCCGTGTCCAGGGCCAGCTGCATGCAAAAATCCGTAGCTGAAACAAACAGTCAGCAGTGCAGTAAGGGCTCCAGGCTGCGCCCTTTTGATTTTGCGCACGGCAGACGCCAGGGCATTTTGGATTTCGCGTTGTCCGGCAAGGATCCAAGCTTGCAGAGCCGCAAAACCACCGGAGAGCCACAAAATCAGAAGCGAAACTGCCAATACAACGCCGAGAACTAAGAGCGTGCGGCGCATGTTACAAGAACCCCCTCGGCGAAGATGGCCCCAAGAGCGGGAAATTCATTTTCGACATCCCCTGGCAGAGCCGCAATCGCAGCATCGAGTTTTTCATTTGCAGCCTTCATGTCCGGTCTTTGAATTTCGGCCTTGCAATCTGCACGTCCGACAACTTTGGGTTTCCCCACAATGTAATACCCCGAGTACAGGCTCGGATCATAGACCTGTATAACCAGCGGGTCAGAACCAAGTGCAACGGGTGGGATGAGGCGTCGAAAATGCGATGTCGTTATTTTTTCGTTTGCGTAGGCTGCAGTCCAATTCGAAGGCCCAGACAGTTGCAAAGGAGCCCCTCGATTTGATGCGAACGTATCGCCGGGGTAACCTTCGTCCCAGTGCATATCAAATCCAGAAAGAGCCGTCGTCTCGGTTAGAGTAAGCTTTCCATCAAAGTCTTCGTCCATCCCCCTATCAGCGATAAATTGAAGTGAAGTAAGATCATCGTAGGTCCAGGTAATTCGGACGCCTTCTGCCTCACCTGTCGTGTTGAAAGAGATTTCGAGCTGTGTATCAACGAAAATATGCGGATGCGCATTGGCTGGCGTGCCAAGTATCGTTGACAGTGCGATGATGATCGAACGTCGGTTCATAGCTGGATCAGCCCTTTAGATGTACGTTGGATAATTGCGCTGAATTTCAGATACAGAGTGAATGTTCCAATACGGCGATTATTTGTCGCGCACAACACGCCCGTCGAATGACATACGCCCAACATGCCAAGGCGTTACGCTCTAGGTGGCCTCAATTTCAAACATCAAAGGAACTCAAGATCGGGCAGTCGGGTCGTTTGTCGCCTGCGCAGGTGCGCACAAGGTAGGAAAGGGTGTCGCGCATCGCCGAACTTGTCTTCCCATAGGGCAAGTGAGGCACGACCATTTTCAATGGTAAATCCCAATGCGCGCGCGCTCGACCCAGAAATGGCAGTTTGTGCATGTCGCTATCGCGAAAAGCGCGATAACTGGTCCCGTCACGAAGGAGTTTGATCAGGCGGATTTCTTCGTAATAGCGGATGGTTTTGGCGCGACGTCAGCGCGCTTGGCAACGTCTGAGATGTTCATAGGCACTCGCTCAGGTGGTCGCGGTATGCAAGACGGCGGGCAGCTCTACTGGCACCGCCTGACGGGCCGCAGTCTGCACCCGTCGCAGGCGCAGTGCGTTGCTCAGCACAAAGACACTTGAAATCGCCATTTGAACTGATGCGGTGGATGCCCCCACCAGACGGCATCGAATGTCCCAAAAATGGTTTCGTTGGAACCAAGATGAGGGAGGCATCCATGTCTGAGATTAGCATACTGGCGATCAAACCTTGCCAAGAACAGTATTCAGGTTTGCGGCGTGCGGTCGGATGGCGTCGTTGTCTTCAACCGGGCGGTATCTCGCGGGCGTCTGGCTCAGCTTCTTGCGGATCAGCAACCGTGTGTTGTCGCGATGGAGGCGTGTGCCACGCCGCACCACTGGGGCCGCGTTGGTATGGGCCATGGTCCGAACAGCATACCGGCCCGTAGCGTCACAAAGGCCACATTGAGAGGCCTGACACACGACCGATTGAAGCCCAGCCAAAATGTCAAAAAAAATCAGCTTGCTAAACCGGGGGCATCTACACACGCTCCGGGTCTGCCGGAGACCAAATAGTCCGTGTTACGCGACCATATCGAGTGTGTTCAGGTTCGCATGGAACGCCTCCCCTTCTTCAGCGGAAGGGATGTTCCCGATGGGCTCTAGTAGGCGGCGATTGTCGAACCAGTCGGCCCATTTGAAGGTTCCATCTCGGCGTCGTCGGTATTGCGCCATGATTTGCGCCGCGAATGACCTCGGTTTTTATAAAGGCCGTTGGATGGTCTCGGGCAAGGCATTGCCGTAGGCATCACCGACTCTGCCAACCGACGGCTCCGTGCCTGCCTTTGCTAACCGCTCAGTATAGCGGATGGAAACGTATTGGGCGGATTCAACCGATCGTCACAACATCTTCGATCATATCCGTTTTCAGCAGGCGGTCGAGAGCTTCTACCGATGTTTGCCAGTGTAGGGTTTTGCGTGGCCGCGTGTTCAGCGCTGGGGCAACGGCGTTCAATTCTTCTGCACCGTGTTGCCTGAGGTCCGTTCTCTTAGGAAAGTATTGGCGCAGCAGACCATTGGTTTTCACGTTGCTGGTGCGCTGCCAAGGGCTTTGCGACTCCCAAAACTAGACATCGAGGCCGGTGTCGATCCGGAGTTGGGCTTGTTGCGCCATCTCAACGCCGAATCGAGTTCTCGATAATGACGAGCCTGCCGGAAACAGATCGAAGTCCTGCAAGGCCGGATGGTCCTAATACCACGTGGCAATTAGCCGGATTGCGGACAGCATGTCCGCCGTGGCCGCAACACTTCGCGTGCTGTAAGAAACATTAACAACCGTCGCATTTCCCTCCCCTGCGCGGGTTTTTTCTGCCGCTTCATCTGGCACCGGCCTTGTCGGAACGATCAACCGTCATGCGGCTTCCGGCGCACTCTGCGCTGTCACTATTTCCGTTCGTACCAATCTCCAACCCTTGACCAGCGAATAGACCGCCGGAATGACGACCAGCGTCAACACCGTCGAGCTGACCATTCCGCCGATCATCGGGACCGCGATGCGTTGCATTACTTCAGAACCGGTGCCTTGTGCCCAAAGGATCGGCATCAGCCCGGCCATGATCGCGACAACAGTCATCATCTTGGGTCGCACACGTTCCACCGCGCCTACCATGATCGCGGCATTCAGATCAGCGCGGGTGAAGGCGCGGAGTTCCGCAGCGGCTTTGGCGCGCGCCTCAAGCAGCGCATGATCAAGGTAAATCAGCATGATTACCCCGGTTTCTGCCGCCACCCCAGCCAAGGCGATGAATCCCACCGCCACGGCAACCGAGGTATTGAAGCCAAGAAACCACATCAACCATATGCCGCCTACCAGCGCGAAGGGCAGCGACAGCATCACGATCAAGGTTTCCGTGAGGGTGCGGAAGTTAAGAAACAGCAGCAGAAAGATCAGCGCAAGCGTGACCGGAACCACGATTTTCAACCGCTCGGTGGCGCGTTCGAGATATTC
>NZ_LGIC01000013.1 GCF_001294535.1 Cypionkella psychrotolerans
CTCGGAAACTGCTGCAGGATAAGCCCGCACAAAGCAGGCGTCACTGTGAGGCAGATCAAGTGCGAAGAAATACGCCTTTTGCTCAACACCGCCGATCACAACCATCGCCTCGCCAAAATCCGCTTGGGCGTGGCCCGGGGCATGAGCCAGCGGCACAAACATCTCTCGGCTGCGTCGGCCATGTTCGCGGACATAATTCTTCACCGTCGTGTAGCCGCCCTTGAACCCGTGCTCGTCACGCAGCCGCTCAAAAATACGCTTGGCCGTATGCCGTTGCTTGCGGTTCCGACTAAGGTCCTCCTGCAACCACTGGTCGATGAAGCCCGTGAATGCATCCAGCCTGGGCCGCTTTATCGCCGTTGTCCGCTGATACCCTGGCGGAACCGAAAAACTCATCATCTTCTTCACGCTTGCACGCGAAACACCAAAATGAAGAGCGGCGGCGCGTTCGCTCAGGCCTTCGCGGCGCGCAAGGCGCACCTTTCTATAAAGTTCCACGCTGAAAATCCCCCGCCCTCCCCGTCACCAGAAAGAGCCAAAGTGGCAAAGTTTTACTCTGCCCGCAGCAAGACTATCCCGCCACTTCCGTGGCAAACTTTTGCACTGCCGTTCTCAGACGGCGTGTTCCACGAGAACAGATCTGTTTTGCTCGCAAACACCGCGTCAACTGACGGAGCTTGACGGTCTCGGCGGTCGGAAGTGTGGTAGTCAATCAAATGGGCTGTAAAGCTGCCTGAAGCGGATATTCGCAGCGCTGAAGTTTGGTGTTGCTCATCCTCAACTACACTGGCGTCAGCACGCAGACGTTGAAGGCGTCGTCGCTTTTGCCGTTGCCGTTGCCGGAGCGGACAGCGACAGGTGTTGGCTGCGGACGCGCAACAACTGGCGGCACCTCAAGCTATTACCTGCGCCAGGTTTCGGGAAATTGCATCAGCCCAGCCATGCCGCCACGTCAGGCATCAGCTTGAGCGTGGTTGCGATCCGCTCCTGCCACCGCGGACCTCGGGACAGCGCATCCTGGTAGGCGTCTTGCAGTTCATCAGGCCTGTCGTCGAGGAGCGCCTCTATCAAAAAGCGCGCCTGCCTGCGATCTTTCTCGGCCTTGATCCTGTCGCGGGCTTCACGGCGGGCGGCGACGATCAGCTTGTGGATCGCAAATCGCTCAGGTCGCGGGATTTGAACCAATACGCCAGACCGGTAAAGCACTGCGGCAGGGATGGGTTCGGCGATCAGATAATTCAGGTGGTGCAGCGCCTGTGCAGACACGCCAAGGGCTGCGAGGGGTCGCACACCTTCGTCACCAAAGGCCGGTGTCAGAAACTCCACCAGTGCAGCGCCTTTGCTCTGACGCCAGCGCCATGCCGGCCCTGGATCAAGTGTCGGCACCGGCTCGAAAGCAAAGTCGGCCAACACTTTCTCCATGGGTGGATCGGCCTGATCATCCAGTGCAAGCGACAGACGCTCAAAACTGGCGATATCGAGATCTCCGGTTTGTGCCAGATCGTCGAAGCGGTAACGCAGGCCCAACTCTCCTTCATAGAGTCGGAATGCATGGGTGCCCACGACGGTGCCCCCCAGTCGGAAAACACCGGCGGTCGCCATTGCGGCCAACAGGCTGCCGGTGGCGGCATCGTGGCTCATAAGGCGTTCTGCGCGCAGAATACGCACCAGCCGCGCCCTCTCGGCAGCACGGCCTTCAGACGCGAGCTTCAGCTCTCGATGTCGCGTGATCCGCGCCAGAAGATCAGGGTTCTCTTCTCCGATATAGGTTTTGCGCACATCTGTGCCGATCCGAAAACTGTCATACCAATAGACGTGCCTGTTGCGCTCGACCCGCGTGGGCGTGCCGCGCAGGCCAGAGGTGCGATCATCCAGCAGCAAGCGCAGCAGATCATGATAGGCGGCATGTGCTGTGGCAGAGTGGCGGTCAAGTGGCATGTTCAACGCTCTCGGATTTCGTTGAACATCGCAAAGCGTTCAACGAAAGACAAGTGTGTTGAACATAGCTGATGTCCAGCGTTCCAGTGATCGAGGTGACCAGAGGCGCGTCACGCGTCTTTCACCGCCGAGGGCTACGCCGTTGCGCATCCAAAGCCTCGCGCAGCACCTGCACCACAGGCAGGCTTGGTGTGGGCACCCCATCGTAACAGATCGCACGCAGGAGCTCGACCCAACCTTTCTCTGCCTTGGTCAGCGGTCCATCTTGCGGCGCAGCAAAATCGTCAAACCTCTTGGGGGCGCTCATTTGCCAAAAATCCCACGCAGGGTTGTGCGGCTGCGCGTGGTGACGCGAGGATCGCCACCTTCAGATGCATCGCGGATCTCATCTAACCATCCACGCTCGTTGACGGTCACGGGGCTGCCGAGGATCTCTACGATGGCAGCCGCAGATGTGCTGCCGACCGTTTGATCAAGAGCCAACCGCAGCAAGTGGGCTGGATCACAGTCGATCGCTTTTGCCAGAGCAGGCACCCGGTCGAGCGGTAGCTTGGCTGCACCGGATCTGATCATCGACAGCACATTTGCATTTTTAAACCCGGCTTCAAAAGCCATCTCAGACTGAGTTTTGGGCTTCATTTCCAGAATGCGTCGGTCGAGAAACTTCACCAGCGCGGTGTCCTTATGAGGTTTGGTCGTCATCGCTATCGTCCTTTGCTGCTATTTCGTATCTTCTATATAGCAGGTAAAGACGCGACAGTTCGTCCGTAAGCGCATGATAGTAATGGGAAAATACGTTGCAAAAGTAGAGACCTAGCAACTGACCCGCCCCAAACAGAACACAGTAAAGGTCCGACGAAAGGCGGCAACTGATTTGCAGATTGACAGTTGCGGCAATATTGCGCGACAAAAGAGCGACATATTCCGCGACACTTGTGCGTCACGAGGAGCGACACATGCGCGTCACCACAATGGGATACTTTTGATGATCAACGCTGATCATGACATCCAGAAGGCGCTTCTCGCAGCGCTTCCGACAGACCTGACCGTGACATCAATCAGCCAGATTGAACAACGCCTGATGGACCAGGGCGTCACAGTCAGCCGTAGAACCTTGCAGCGCCACTTGGGGCTGCTCGAAGTCACTGGTCAGGTTATCAAAGAGGGCCGCAGTGTTGCCGTCACATATCGCATCGCTGAGCCTGCAATGTCTGTGGCGGCTACAGGGATCGCCATGTCATCTGCGGGCCGTGAAGTTTGGAACCTTGTTGCTCAGCCGGTGATTGCCAAACGCCCGGTGACCTACAACCAAGACTTCCTTGACCACTACACCCCCAACGCCACCTTCTATCTTCCTGACAGCATGCGCAGCCAGCTGCACGACATGGGCAGGACCGGCACAGCGAACAGACCCGCTGGCACCCACCTGCGCGACGTGATCGGTCGCCTGATGATCGACCTGTCCTGGGCGTCGTCGAAGCTGGAGGGTAACACCTACACCCGCCTCGATACCGAAAACCTGATCCGCTTCGGCACAGCTGCCCAAGGAAAAGATCTGATCGACGCGCAGATGATCCTGAACCACAAAGCTGCCATCGAATTGATTGCCGAGTCGCCAGAGGAGATCGGATACGACAGCTACAGCTTCCTCAACCTGCATGCCCTGCTATCAGAAAACCTGATGGCGGACCCTGCCGCCTCCGGTCGGCTGCGTCGTCGCCCCGTGGACATTGGCGGCAGCGTTTATACGCCGCTGGCCATCCCGCAGCGCATCGAGGCGAACTTCCAGACCATCCTCGACAAAGCCGGTCAGATCAGCGACCCGTTCGAGACCTCGTTCTTCCTGATGGTCCACATCCCATATATTCAACCGTTCGAGGATGTGAACAAGCGGGTTTCACGGCTCGGTGCGAACATCCCATTGATCAAGCACAACCTTTCGCCATTGTCGTTCATCGACATGCCCGAGGAGGCTTATTTCCGGGGCACTCAGGCCATCTACGAGTTCAACCGCACCGAGTTGCTGGTGGATGTCTACCTGGCCGCCTACGAGCGCTCCTGCCAGCGCTACGCGGCGATCGTGCAGTCACTGCCAGAACCCGATCCGCTGCGCCTGAGATATCGTGAAGCGATCCGCGCCGCAGTGCGTGATGTTGTTCTGGATGGTCATGCGGTGATCGCCGATTATGTTGCGGCTGACACTGATCCCGATGTGCTTACGCTACTCCAAGCCATCGTCGATGCCGAAGTTGCGAACCTGCACGAAGGCAACGCGCTCCGCTTCGGTATCAGACGCAGTCAGTTCGAACAGTGGAAGCAGCAATCTGGCAGATGATATGTTTCGATCTGCCCACGCCTTGATCGACGAAGGTTAGCGAAGCGCAGTCTTCTGTATTCTGCGCCCAGTGTGGCGGGACCGGGGACCAGGGGGCCGGGCAGAAACCCGGTCCCGCGCCCAAAATCAAATCGGCTTATATCGCATCACATCGGCAATCTTCAGCGTGTAGAGCCGTGGGCGTCCAGGGATGGCACGCGGAGCCTTCTTCATATGCCGACCATCTTCACCAAGTAGGAGCAACGACATTTTCATCAACGCCGTTGCTGCCGTAGCGGCCGTAGAGCCAGGATAAATTTGGTGCCAGCAATCGGCGGTGAGAAAAACTCGACTTGCATCTTTCCATCCAATCGGATCGCTCGAAACCAGAGTGCCCACTTCCGGCAAGGTGTCGAGCTTCGCAGTCAGAAATTGCTGAATGGGCACAATCACGTTGGCAAGCCCTTCGTGCTTCGCGCCATGAATTCTGTCGTGCCAGTCGAGGAATGCAGCAGTCGCGAATTTATGAGCATCACCTTCGTCCCAACCAGTCAGCTTAAAGGCAGTTGCCAATTCTCCCGCAACGCCCACAAGGGCAAAACGCTGCGCAACTCTGCTGACAACCCCGTCGGACTCCTGAGGAAGCTTCCCAAGAGACTCCTTGCATAGCTTTGCGAAAAGGGTGCGCACCACGTTATCAACCTTGTCTTGGTGGTCAAGCATTCCTCTGACAAAAGCATGTCCCACTGCTCCATGGCTCGTCTTGGCCGCGGCTTTCAGCATGTCAGCAAACATTGCCGCAGTTTCCGAACCATGAAGATCATCGAATGCGCCATGTGCTCGGCTGTCGGCTTCGATGTCGATTAAACGTGCTTCTTGTCCGGCCATCTGCCTCTGACCAGCTTCCTTCAGCTTTTCTGCAACACTGATTTCGCCCGATGAAATCAACGCAAGCCGCCAACGCTGAATTTCATCCGGTGTGATGCCCTTGGTCATGCGTGCTTTTCCCGTGCCGTTTGCCAGCATGTAGATGGTCTCCTGCAGCGCACGGGCTGAAATTTCGGCAATCTCATCTAGCGGCAGCAGGATGTCGTTGAGATTTGCAGCGATACTTTCCAGGCCATTGCTCGTTGCCCGCCACTGGGTGATGAGATCCGCACTTCCCCAAACAGAAGCTGCAAGGTGAAGCAGGGTTGTTTTGCCGGAAGACGATGCACCGCGGAAGTGGAGGCCGCCGCCATCCATCCCCACACACGCCAGGAGCGGGCCGGAGAAGGCCAGAGACACTGCCAGGACCATCATGGGGTTTCCCCGGCACTTCATGCCGATGTCAGTTTTCCAAGTGCTCAAGCTGCCGTTTGTGACCAGATGCGCAGCAGGCCCACGCGCCAAGTCCAGCAGCGGCAGAAACGCGCCCTGACCAATCACATTTTTGCCGAGAGCAAACGCGGACCGGTTCTCACCAACCCAACCCAAGCGCGACACCGACGTCATGCGCCGTGTGGGCTTCCACCGGCCGAGAAGGGCGAGCAGAAGTTCCTTGCACTTGCGCTCAGGACCCAGCTCCAAGCCATGATTGACAAGTCGGGCAACAACGTCCCCGGGGGCGCGGGTGACGTGCGCATTCATGACCGGAACATCATGCCAAACGCCATCGGGACTCTTGACGGAGATAAGCTTGCCCCATCCTGTGCCAGCCAGGTCGGCAAAACCAGCATCAACACGAAGCGGCGAGCAAATGAAAATCGGCTCACCAGCTTCTTCTTCCGCCAGTGCGTATACGCCATCGTCAAAAAGAGCGTAGCCATCTGGCAGTGAACTGGTCAGTTCTAGTGTATCCGAGTCGACCGTGGCAGGCTGCGCCGGGAAGTCGGAAATCTGCACTACGTTGTTCATTTTCTTATCCTTCAGATGAAAACACCGAGTAACCCCTCGGCAAGGCAGGTTTATTCACAGCCAACCAACTGCGTTGTTGTTCTTGGATCGAGGTGTCGGGACCATGGGACCGGGGGACCGGCTTGATTTTTGCTGGAGAGCTGCAGCGGTCCCATGGTCCCAGCCGGGACGGTTCAGCTCACGCGGCCTGGAAGCTGGTGATCAAGGTTGGCGGCCGCGTCGGCGCGCGCTGCCGTTTGGTAATCTCTGGCATCCTGAAGCAATGAGCGTGAAACCCACCAAAGCCGGGCATCAGCATCCAATCTGAGCAGACGACGCGTCAACCGATGATCCATCGTGATGTAGGTCCACCAGCCGTCTGCGTAGAAGATGTCCCTGTGGTAGAATTGGCGAGAGCCTGAGTGGCTGGCGACCTTTCCGACAGCTTTGCGCATGGCTTCACGAACCAAGCCGGGATCCACCGCTCCAGCGATATAGACACCATGAATGTGCGGACGCTTTTCCTTTCGCGAGGTCTCAAGGATCAGCAGAATGGGGAGGTTTTGCAGGCCGCGACTGACGAGCTCACGGTTCATTCGCTGACCGATAGCTCGCATAGGATCTTCTGTAGTCAGGATGAACTTTTCGAATGCCGCAGAGAAGTTCAGCGTTACTGCGCGGCCACCGCTGCCGGCTGCAAACCTGATCATTTCTCGGTGGCGTTCGCCGACTGTCAGATCCCTCCAGCGCTTCATAACAGGAGAGTGGGCAGTGCTGATAGTGACTGAATTGCGACGTGCTTTGTGCTTGGCCAAGACGTTCTTCCTTCTGTATGATAGGGGTGTTGATGGTTTGAAAAGGTTGCAACTGGACATCGTCAGGCGTGCGTCCGCATTTCCCCTTGCAAACAAGGGGATTTCGAAGATTTCGGCCTTCAGAATTTTGGACATTATTGCCGGGCACGCGGGCAGGGTTTACCTGCCTGCGTCTGCTGTGTTCTTCGGTGTGATGTAGTCACCCGAGCGCCCGTCAGTCTCCGCCGCTAGGCGGGTGTGATCGTGGCGTTTCGGGACATCTAGGCGCTTGCGGGTGATGACGCTGTCAGATCGAGCCCAATCAAGTGCTTCACGGCCCGGGCCACAAATTCCGGCTCAGGTGCATTCAAAGCGCGCGCCATCGCCCGTAGGGCAACGACGTCAATCTCAGCGGATCCGCCTTTGCGCAACGTTTCAACCCACTGAGCAGTTCGCTGCGTCACATCCGCCAAAGCGTTTGCGTCGACCCGCAGGACGGTCATTGCGCGTTGCAGGGCTGTGTCGAAGCTCAGATCCGGGTTGGCAAAGATCTCGGTGGCGACGCTTGCGACATCGCGTGTTTCAGCGTTGCGGTTCGCAGTAAAGCCGCGCCGTCGTGACAGCCAGCTGAGCGCGTCCTTCGGGTTCAGGGTCAAAGCTTTATCGTCATCGCGTCGGGTGCCTTCGCGCGCCGCAAACTCCAACTTAAATCCCTCTTTGCTCAGAGACGTGCGGACCGCCGGGACCGTCATATTGGAGAGCAATGACAACGCGCGCACCGACACGCCGCTCCAATCCTCGAATTCGTAGAGTTCCCATCTTGCCAGAAATGTTTCAAACATGCGGCGCAGAGGGAAGTCGTTGAGCTTGCAGAACGGCGAAGGCTCGCCATGCAAATCTGTCTGCGGGAAGCCGTTCAGCACGCCGCATGCCAATTCATAATGTGTCTCATCGGATGCCATTTCCAGCCCATCAAGTTGGTAGGCATACGCGTAAGCGGCGCGTGCATAGTCGTAGAGACCGTATTGTTCAATCTTGATGGCGGTGCCGCCTAGGTTTTCGATCTCCTCGCTAGGGTCTCCCCCAAGGTATTGTTGTGCAAAACCGCTGGCTTTCGGACCGGTGTAGTCGAGGATAGAGGCTTGGCACATGATCGCCACGCGTAGCTGATCCTCGATCTCGGCCCAAGTGTAGGGGATGTGGTTGTTGGTGCTCATCGTCGTGCCTCTCGCTCTGTATTTAGTGATGTCGCTCTTATAGCCGTATTATCGGCCTTGCGTCAAGATAATAATATAGATATGATATCTGCATCACTTTATGCCAACCTCATTCCATAGGAACGCGAGGTTGGCGCGACTTAGGACCAGAAGAGACTATGATCACCAAGTCGGCGAAACAGCGGGATATCGAAATCGAACGGCTGCGCGCAGCTTTGCTGAAGGTGGCGAAGTTGGTAGATGCTGATCCCGTCTATCTTCCGCTTTTCGAACGCTTAGAGGTCGAGATTGCCTTGGACCAGTCGATGGGTGACGCGATCACGCGGGCGCGTCTGATTGCGCGTCAGAGGGCGATGGTCTGAACGACCTGCTGCAGGTGCTCCAACGTGGCGCCCTGGCCGTAACGTTCTCTGCCCAAAGCATGACCAAACAAATCACGACGGATCCGTTCATCAACGCCTGCCGCCAACATCCGGTCCTCGAATGCGTGCCTGAGGCTGTAGAGCGTGTGGCCAGGTGTCTCCATCAGCCCGTTTTCACGCATGAACTTGTTGACCGTCGCTGACAGTGAAGGGTTGTCGCGATAGCGCGGAAAGCCATCAGGACATTCACGAAACGCCTCCAGACTTACTCCTGTAAGCGGGATCACGCGCTTGGCGTGCTTGCTTTTCAGCTGGCGGCCCACAGGCTCGATCGAAATATGCGGCACCCTCGCCGCCAAGTTGATATGTGCGCTCAGCAATCCAGCGCCCTCACTCGGACGATATCCGGTGTTAACCATTCCCAGCACGATGCAGCGTGCCTCGGTATTCAAGCCACCCAAAGCGCCGGGTGCCAGGATCTTCTCTTTGATCCACTCCACGGAAAACGGTGGCCGCTGACGTTGCTCGCCCTCTTTGATCGCCAGATCGGATAGCGGCAACACAAGGCCCAGCCGCTTCAGCCGGTTCACCGTCTTGAAGATGTCGCCTAAGTGAACGAGGTCCTTGTTGCCGCTGTTGGCGGTCAGATCCTCAAGCTCTATCCGCTCCATCCACCAATTGCGGAAATCAAGCATGTCATCGCCCGTGATCCTGGCAAGAGCCTTGTCGCCGATGAGATCAACGAAGTTGTTCACCGCCTTCACTCGGGGGTTTTTCCAGCGTCGCAGCTGATCCTCGCTCTTGCCGAAGGTTTTATCCTTGGCGAGCGTCCAGTAAAGCTCCAGCGCCTTGCTTACCGTAATCTCTGGCTCAACGGCTCCGCCAAGAATGGCCGCCGCCTCGATCAAATTCGGGCCTGATCTTGTCTGCGGCACCGCCTCAATTCGAGTGAGCAGTTCGTCGCGTTCCAATTTGGCGACATCGGCCACTTTCATAAACCGGAAGCCGCGGGCAGAGGCCAGCTCCCGAGCGGCCGCAAACCTCGTTTCAGCATCACTGCTATCGCCCGCGAGAAGCGCTTCCCATCCTTCGACCATGTTGGCCCAAGCCGTAACCTCCTTCGTGGCCGCAAGCGCCTCCGAGTCAGTGTGCAGACTTACCCAGACAAACTGACGGGGCTCTACAGCCGCGTAGCGCTTGGGCACACGCTTATAAAGATACTGGGTTTTGCCACGCTTCTTGATTGCCATGATGTCGCTGACCTCGCACTGCCGCGTTACAATGGTCGAATCGGCATCGAGTGTAAAGCAAAGTGTAGCGCAAATTGTATAGCAATTTCCCACTAGAACGTCGAACGCGTAGGCTCTCAGTTAACTTTTTCCTGTATTTTCAATGACTTGCACGGTTAAACAAATGTGAAAATGGCGGATCGATAGGGATTCGAACCCTAGAGACGGTTCCCCGCCTACACACTTTCCAGGCGTGCGCCTTCGACCACTCGGCCACCGATCCGTTGCGGGTGTTTAGCCTGCAACGCCAAGCGGGCGCAAGGGGGGGCGATTTGGTTTTATTGGCGATTTGGTGGGATTTTTGCCCATGGGCTGCCTGTGGTCAATCGACCAGCAGCAGGTTGACCCGGCGGTTTTGTTTGCCTTTGTTCTCGATGCGGCCGATCTCAATCCGGCCGATCTCGGCGGTGCGGGCGACATGGGTGCCACCGCAGGGTTGCAGATCAATCTGCGCCTCGCCCTGGCCGATCCGCACCAGACGGATTTGGCCCTGCCCCATCGGTGGGCTGACCGACATGGTTTTGACAAGCTGCGGATTGGCCAGCAATTCGGCATCGCTGATCCATGTGTCTGTGACCGGAAGATCACGCTCGATCAATAGGTTAAGTGCAGTGTTCAACGCGGCTACATCGGTGGGCGGCTCTGGCATCATAAAATCAAGACGGCCTTTATCAGCGCCGATCTGCCCGCCGGTCACCGGCAGGGGGATCACCACCGACAACAAATGTAGTGCTGTATGCACCCGCATATGGCGGTGACGGCGGTGCCAGTCGAGGCGCTGGGTGATTTTGCTGCCCACCGGTGGCAAGGCGGTGGCCTCGGCTGGCACCAAAGCGATCAGCCCGCCTTCAACTTTGACTGCCGTTGCAATCGGCATCCGCCCGCCCGCCCAAACGATCAAGCCACTGTCCCCCGGCTGCCCGCCTGCCGTAGCGTAGAAGATTGAGACATCCAGCACGATGCCGCCCTCGGGGGTATGCGCCAGCACGGTCGCCTCCGCCTCGCGCAGATAGGCGTCGTAGCGAAACAGCAAGGTGGTGGTCATGCGTCGGTGTCCTTGGCTTTTGGGCGGCTTGATGGGGCGGCGTCCGGCTCGGCCAAAAACACAGCGACGGCGTCCAACGCAGCTTGTTCCTCGGCCTTGGCTTCGGCATCCGCCGCCGCCTCATCCGCCAGACGCTTCAGGTAATCGCGATGCGCGTTGGTGAACAAGATGCCCTCGGCGTGGAACCGCTCGGCAATCTGGTGGTTGATCTCCGAGCGCACCGGCACCTGAAAATAGATATCCCGCACGATGACGCGGATCTCAAAATTCATCAGCTCGCCGGTGAAGCCCATCAGCGCGATGATCGGCGGCGGTGTCAAAATCGCCAGAGGTTGCGCCTCAACGATCTCACGTAGGATCGCCTCCACCCGGCGGCTGTCCGAGGTGAACGGCACCGAGACCGGCACAATCATCCGGCCCGACATGTTGAACCGGGTCCAGTTCGTCACCCGCCCGGTGATCAGATCCGAATTCGGCACGATCACGTCCGAGCGGTCAAAGGTCTGGATCCGGGTCGAGCGCACCGAGATCGCCTTGACGATGCCCGAGGTGGTGCCGACCTCGATCCAGTCGCCCTCAGACACCGGGCGTTCGACCAGCAAGATCACGCCCGAGACAAAGTTCGACACAATCGTCTGCAAGCCAAAACCGATGCCGACCGACAAGGCCGAGGCCACCAGTGCGAAGCCCGACAGATCAATCCCCGCCGCCGTGATCGCCAGCAGCGCCGACAAAAACACCCCGGCATAGCCCACGCCCGAGATGATGGCGTTCTTGCCGCCCTGATCCAGCGAGGTGCGCGGCAGGATCGAGGATTTCAAGCCCCCCTGCACCAGTCGCATCACCGCATAGCTGACCCCGAACACCGCGACGAGGATGATGAAGCTGGTCGGCGATATCCGCACGCCACCCAAGGAGACGCCAGAGCGGAACGCCGCCCACAGATCCACCAGATCGACCACCCGCGCGCCCCAGATCAGCGCCAGCAGCGGCAGCGCCGCACAGGTGATCACCAGACCGGCGATGATCGGCATCAAGCCATCGTGCCGGGCCTCAGGCGTGCGCGCCACCGTCACATACAATTCGGCAAAGAAGCCTTGCAGCACGACCACCATCGCAAACAGCGACAAGGTGTTGATCGCAGGCCAGATCAGCGCATTGGCGGCACTGACATAGCCGATCACGCCCAGAGCCGGGGCAACCACCGCGATTGCGATGGCGGCAGAAGATACCCAATAGATCAGCTCAAACCGGAACGCGCCGTCCGTGCCGCTGCGCCCCACCGCGCTTTGCCGCCGCAAGATATGGCCCAGCCGATAGAGCGCAACCGCCGCGAAAATCTGCAACGGCACCACGATCACCGAAATCGCCGCATCCGTTGCCTGCGCCACCTGCTGCGCGCGATCTGCCCCGATGTTGCTGGCAGCCCCGCCTAGAAAATTCGCAGCCCTCGGCACGATCCACGCCGCCACCAGATCGTAAACGGCAACCGAGACCCCCAGCAACACCGCTTGCAGCCGCCCCTCGGCGCGGCCCTCGGGCCCAAGTCCAATGGCGCTTTCCGTGGCAGGATCGGTTGGGAAGATATGATGCGCCAGCCAGCGTGTCAGGAAAATCACCAACACCACGGCGGGCAGCGCTGCAAACAGCGACAGGATGATCGGCCCAAACAGCGAGGCCCGCTCCAGCGCCATATACAGCAACACCGCCCCCACCACGGGCAAAGCCACTTGACCCAAAGACACAAAGCCCGAGATCAGATTGCGCCCGCGCATGTGGGTTTTCGTCAGCAGCCAGTAGGTCAACCGCCGCATCCAATGGCCGCCGCGCACCAACAACAGCAGCGCCGACAGCACCAGAACCACAATCAACGGCGCATTGTCGCGCAGTTGATCGACGTTCATCGGCCGGGTGAAGCGCCAGCGGGTTTCATCCCAGATCCACTGCCCCATCCAGCGGAACATCGACGCCGCCGTCGGCCAGTTCACCGGGTTCAGCGCCGAGGGAGACAAGCGCAGCAATTTATCGGCATGACGCTCGCGGATCAGCTTATCAATCGACGCGATGGTGCTGTCGGCACGGGTGGTGGCCTCGGTGGCGGTCAGCACCGGCGCTTGCAGCTTGGCCAACTCCGCGCTCAGCTCACCCCGCCGCTTGGCGATCATCGCATCCTCGGTCTGACCCTCAGCGGGCACCGGGCCCAGCGCGGCAATTTGGTTTTTCACCGTGGCGATCTGGTCGGCGTTGCTGCCTTGTGCGGCGCTGAAGGTCGAGCGCCATTTTACCATCTCGGCGCGCATACTGCTCAAGCGTTCGTCATCAATCTGCGCTTTGACGACAACATCCTCGATCTGCGACACCGTGGTGTCGAAGGTCTTGTAATCCTCAGGTTTAAGCGCGTCTTGCGCAAGGGCTGGGCCAGCCTGCCCCAGCGCCGCCAGCAGCGCCAGAACCAGCAGCGCCCTGCGCAGCATCAGACCAATCATGCGTCTTCAAACACCGTCGGGATATTCGACGGCGCGCGGTCCAGCCATTTCGGCACCGGCAGACCCTTTTCCTTCAGGAAGGCCGGGTTATAGAGCTTGGACTGATAGCGGTTGCCGTAATCACACAGGATGGTGACGATGGTATGCCCCGGCCCCATTTCCTGCGCCATCCGCACCGCGCCCGCGATGTTGATGCCCGACGAGCCGCCCAGACAAATCCCCTCATCCTCCAGCATTTCAAAGCACAACGGCAGCGCCTCGGCATCCGGGATGCGATAGCTGAAATCGGGGGTAAAGCCTTCGAGGTTGGCGGTAATCCGCCCCTGCCCGATGCCTTCGGTGATCGAGGTGCCGGGCGCATCAAACTTGCCGGTGGTGTAGAACGCGTGCAACGCAGCCCCCTCCGGGTCCGCGAGGCCGATTTTCACGCCCTTCGGCTGCAACGCCATGCCAACCCCGGCCAGAGTCCCACCCGAACCAACCGCACAGATGAACCCATCGACCTTGCCGCCGGTTTGTTCCCAAATCTCTGGCCCAGTCGTCTCAATATGGCTCAAACGATTGGCGACATTGTCAAACTGATTGGCCCAGATCGCACCATTCGGCTCAGTCCGTGCCAAAGCCTCGGCCAAGCGACCCGAATAGCGCACATAGTTGTTGGGGTTCTTATAGGGTGCCGCTGGCACCTGCACCAATTCCGCCCCCGCCAAGCGGAGCATGTCTTTTTTCTCCTGAGATTGTGTCTCAGGAATAACAATCACAGTGCGAAACCCCATGCTGGCACCGACCAGCGCGAGGCCAATCCCGGTGTTGCCCGCCGTGCCTTCCACAATGGTGCCGCCCGGCTTCAACTGGCCTTTGGCGACCGCATCGCGGATCATATACAAGGCCGCGCGATCCTTCACCGACTGACCGGGGTTGAGAAACTCACATTTGCCCAAGATCGTGCAACCGGTGATCTCAGACGCCCGTTTCAGCTTCAAAAGCGGGGTGTTGCCAATCGTGTCAGCCAGGTCACTGTGAATCCGCATGGGAAAACCATCCTTTATACCGTTGCTAAAGGAATAGGCGAGCGGGCGGGCAAACTCAAGCGCACGGCTGTCGAAAAGGAAAACCACACGGCTTGTGCAAGCCCGCGCCGAACTGCGTTCCAGCAATCCCGCGCTCGGCCAAACAACTCCCACCCTTCGGCTTTCATCTTGGCCTAAATATCCCCGCCGGAGGCTTCAACGCCGACCGCAAAAACTGCCCCCGCAAAACACCTCCACGATCCCGATTTTTGAGAAAAATCGTGGCCTCTTCATCGCCGGAAGGCGCAGATTGCCCCAACGGAAAAGATGAACAACCCCCTAATGCCGGGACATAACCATTTGAAATTAAATAAAACGCAAGATGTCCACGCGTGGACACCCGATAGAAAAGGGCGGAGCCTTGCAGCCCCGCCCCCAATTCCTCTCAAAACCCGGCTTCAGATCACTTAAACAACCCGTCCGCCTTCAGACCCGCATAGCACTCATCCAGCGATGTCTTCGCCCGCGCGATCAGCACGTCAATTTCGTCCGGCGTGATCACCAGCGGCGGCGCGATGATCATCCGATCCCCCACATGCCGCATGATCAGATTGTTGGCAAAGCAGCGCTCGCGGCAACGATAGCCGACCGTCCCGGTATCAGAAGAAAACTTCGCCCGCTTCTCTTTGTTCGGGGTCAGCGCAATCGAACCCATCAACCCCACCAACTGCGCATCTCCGACCATCGGATGATCCGCCAGCGCCGCCCATTTCGCGGCCAGATAGGGATGCGCCACGTCGCGGACATGCTCGACGATCTTTTCTTCCTGCATGATCCGCAGGTTCTCCAACGCCACCGCCGCCGCGACCGGATGGCCGGAATAGGTGTAGCCGTGGTTGAACTCATCGGTGCCGATCACCGCCGCCACCTCATCGCAGACAATCGAGCCACCAATCGGCTGATACCCGGAAGACAACCCCTTCGCGATGGTCATGATATGCGGCTTGATGCCAAAGGTCTGGCTGCCGAACCAGTTGCCGGTGCGGCCAAACCCGGTGATCACCTCATCCGCGATCAGCAGGATGCCGTATTTGTCGACGATACGCTGGATTTCCGGCCAGTAGGTCGACGGCGGCACGATCACCCCACCCGCACCCTGAATAGGCTCGCCGATGAAGGCGGCGACGTTTTCGACGCCAAGGTTCAGGATCATCGCCTCCAATTCCTGCGCCCGCATCAGCCCGAAAGCCTCGGGCGTCATATCGCCACCCTGATCCCAATAGTTCGGCTCGCCGATATGGACCACGCCCGCAATCTTGCCACCATGCGCATGGATGCCTGACATGCCGCCCAAAGACCCGCCACCGATGGTCGAGCCGTGATAGCCGTTGGTCCGCGCGATGATGATGCGCTTTTCCGGCTGGCCCTTGATGTCCCAATAGCGCCGCACCAGACGGATATTGGTGTCATTGGCTTCCGAGCCCGAGCCTGCAAAAAAGGTGTGGTTCATGCCTTCCGGGGCCAGTTCGGCGATCTTGGCAGCCAAAGCGATGGCCGGCACATGGCTGGTCTGGAAGAAGGTGTTGTAATAGGCCAACTCATCCATCTGCCGTTTGGCAACTTCGCCCAGCTCCGGGCGGCCATAGCCGATGTTGACGCACCACAGCCCGGCCATGCCGTCGATGATCTTGTTGCCTTCCGAGTCGGTCAGCCAGACGCCCTTGCCCTGCGTCATGATCCGCGCGCCCTTGCGGCCCAGCGCGGCGTTGGCGGTGAAGGGGTGCATGTGATGGGCGGCATCCAGCGCCTGAAGTTCAGCCGTCGGCATGTGGTTGGTGATTTTGTTCATCGCATGACCCTCTTGATACGCGCGGCCATGCCCGAATCCGGTGGCCTTTGGATCAGGATATGATCAAACGCAGCGGCGTTCAAGAAATTTGATCAAATTATTTAGAGGCAGCTTTGCGAGCCTAAATTTCACCGCGTTGCAAGGCCGCGCGGACCTGATCAACACCTTGCGCAATGTCGCGCTGCATCGCGGCTGACAACCCGGCGGCATCGCCTGCCCGCATCGCCGCAAGGGCCTCTTTGTGCGAATCCGGCAGGCTGGTGGCGCCACTGCGCGACGACACCACCCGCAGGCTGGGGCCAAAGCGCAGCCAAAGCGAACGCGCCATATCCAACAGCACCCCCGCCCCTGCCGCCTCATACAAGGCGAAATGGAAGGCGTGATTGCTTTTCAGATAGCCCGAGACATCGTCGGCGCGGATCGCGGCATCGACGGCTGCATCCAAGGCTTCCAGCTTGGCGATCAATGCGGGGGTGATCACGGCAAGGCCCGCCAAATGCGGCTCAATCGTCAATCGAGCGAAGGCGACTTGATCGAGGTCGGCGGCACTGAGGCGCGGCACGGTTACACGGCGGTTGCCCTGCGGCAGCAATGCGCCTTCGGCAGCCAAGCGGCGGATGGCTTCGCGCACTGGAGTCATTCCGGCCTCTAAACCTGCGGTCAGGCCTTGGATCGTCACGGGCTGACCGGGCTGCAGCACGCCAAACAGGATCATGTCGCGCAGGCGGGCGTAGATGACCTCGTGGGTCGGGATTTTACGGCTGTCGTCGGTCATGCGGCCTGCACTCATTGCTCTGAGCGCCGTTTATGACGGCAATGGCCTGCGTTGCAAGCCCGGCGTTTATCAGGCGGCGGGATGATAAGCGAAACGGGTGAAATCGGCACTCCAGCCTTGCCCAGTCAGATCATAGGCCACAATGCCAACAAAGGCCCCGGTGAACGAAGCATGTTCGCCGCGCCCGCCTTCATCCGAGATCACCGAGGCATCGAGCAGCGGGCCAAGCGGTTGCGCCGCGCCACCTTGCGCCCAGAAGAATTGCTGGCTGGCGCGATCCACTTTGACCGACAGGGTGATCGGGCCATCTGGCAGCGGCACCGGGTCGGTGAAGGTCAACGCCTCGGTCGGATCGCCGATGCAAGAGATGATGCGGGCGCAACGGCCAATCTGGGGTTCATCGGTGATCAAAGCGGCGTGGAATTTGTGGCGGTTGTAATAGGTGGTGAGGCCCGCCGCGCGTTGCCAGTTGGGCGGATCGGCCAAAATGGTGGTCTCGGCATGGTAGGCTTGGTCTTCTTGGCGGCGCGCGACGAGGGCTTGTTCGAACCACGAGCCGAGACTTTCGCGGCCTGTGAGGCGCATGGCTTGTCCGGTCATCTGGAAAATCCGCGCAGGATATGGGGTGCGCAGCCATTGGAATTCGGCAGGCAGGCTGTTGGTCAGATCATGCGCCGTTGGCGGCCCCGGCACGCGCGCAGGCCCAGGCAGGGTGGCAGGCGGCACCAGCCCGCCGCCCTCAAGGTAAAGCCAATCCTCCACCCACATACATTTGGCCAGCCCGGTTTCGCGCCCCATCGCACAGAACGCGCCATGCGGCCCCTGCACGGGCCGCCCACAGAGGTAGCTGTGGAAGGCCTCGCCCTCAGGCGTTTCGACATATTGGCCATGCCCGACGCGCTGGATCGGATTGCCGGGGGCGAAACGGGCGGTCATCAGGTGTTGGTTGGGGTGGGTTTCGTAAGGCCCGTGCAGCTTGCGCGACCGTGCCATCGTCACCGCGTGATCATAGCCGGTGCCACCCTCAGCGATGGTCAGGTAATACCAGCCGTTGCGTTTGAAGAGATGCGGCGCTTCGGTCAGGCCCAGAGATGTGCCGGTATAGATCGTGGTCACCTCACCCAGAAGGCCGCGCTCGGGGTGCCATTCCTGCACTTCAATGCCATCAAAGCGATCCTGCGCGGGGTTGAGGCCACTGCCGATGGGCCGATGGTTCCAGCGCATGTTGGTGAACCATTTGCGGCCATCGTCATCGTGAAACAGCGAGGGGTCAAAGCCCGAGGAGGTGACATAGATCGGGTCCGACCAATAGCCGTCAATCGCTTCAGCGGTGACGATGTAGTTGTGCGCATCCTTGAACGCACCGTCGAGGCGTTTGACATCCGTGTAAACCAGCCAGAACTTGCCATCGGCATGACTGAGGCAAGGGGCCCAAACCCCGCAGCTGTCAGGATTGCCGCGCATGTCCAACTGGCTGGCACGGTTGAGCGGACGCGCCACAAGCCGCCAATTCACCAGATCGCGGGAGTGGTGGATTTGCACGCCAGGATACCACTCAAAGGTTGAGGTGGCGATGTAGTAGTCGCCGCCCACCCGGCAGATCGACGGATCGGCATTAAAGCCGCGCAGCACCGGGTTCTCGATCATGGTTATCCTCTGGCTCATATATCCTAAGGGGGTCCGGGGTTGGGAAACCCCCGGTTCCAGCCTTAGCGCAGCAACGCCCGCGCCTGATCCGGCCCCAAAGCGGCGGGGCGGGTGCAGGTGGTGGTCAGGGTGATGAACTCCCCCGTCTCGCCCGACCGCAAAGCCGCCGTCATCACATCGACGCCGTGCAGGGTCCGCTCCAGCGAGCAGCGCGCATCGCGGCCTTCGGTGATCGCCAGCACCATATCGGCCATGCCCGCGGTGCGGTAATTCGCCTGATCCTCGCCGCGATGGCCCTTCTGGTTGACGATGCTGAACGGATGATCCCAAGCCGCAACCGTCTGCAGCACACCGTCGCGCCCCGCCATTTCCAGCGGTCCGCCGAAGAAGTTCGGGTCAGGGACATAAAGCGTGCCCTCGCTGCCGTAGAGTTCAAAATGATTGCGCTTGTGGTGCCAGACATCCCAGCTTGCCGAAAAGCTAATGGTGGCGCCTGAGTGAAACTCCAGCAACGCCTGAATATTGCTGGGGGTTTTCACCGCAATCTCTTGCCCTGCCCGATCGCCGGACCCGATGGTGCGGGTCGGGGTGGCCGATGAGGTCAGCGCCCCCACACGACGCACCGGGCCAAGCAGGTTGATCAGATTGGCGATGTAATAGGGGCCCATATCCATGATCGGGCCTGCGCCGGGCAGGTAGAAGAACTCCGGGCTGGGGTGCCAGCTTTCGGGCCCATGGCCTTGGATCGCGGCGCAGCCGGTGGTGATCGTGCCCAGCTTGCCCTCGTCAATCAGCGCCCGGGCCTGCTGATGGGTGCCGCCCAAGAACGTATCGGGGGCGCAGCCCACGGCAAGGCCCTTGCTGGCCGCGAGGTCACGCAGGGCCACACCTTCCGCCAGCGTCAGCACCAGCGGCTTTTCGGAATAGGCGTGCTTGCCTGCCTCCAAAATCCGGCGCGTCACCGCATAATGCGCGTCGGGGATGGTCAGATTGATCACCACATCGACGTCCTTATTCGCCAGCAGGTCATCGACCGATTGCGCTTTGACGTCGAACGCTGCCGCGCGCGCCTGCGCCGTTGCCATGTTCATATCGGCCACGGCGCGCACTTCCAGCCCTTTGAACAAAGGCGCCAGCCGCAGGTAAGAGGTTGAGATATTGCCGCATCCGATGATGCCAATGCCCAAGTTTGCCATGATCTATCCTTACAGCTTTTCCGCCGAGGCCAGCGAGCGGCTTGCAAAGCGCGCGTGGTCGGTGGGGTTGTCATGCTCCATCACGAAGTTCGTGACGCCGATTTTGCGCAAAGCGGGCAGGATCGTCGCCCAGTCCACGACGCCATAGCCAAGATCGGCCCAGCCATCTTCGGCGAGATTTTCGCCCTTGGCCGCGATGTCTTTGACATGGGCGGCGATGAGGCGGGACTTATGGGTGTCAATCCACGCCAACGGGTCCGCACCACCGCGCACCACCCAAGCCACGTCCATTTCCCATGCGAGGTCCGGCCCGCCCTCAAACAAAGCGGTTTGCGGAATGGCACCGTCGGCAGTTTTGACGAATTCAAAGTCGTGGTTGTGCCAGCCGAATTTCAACCCGGCATCGCGGATCGGTCCACCCGCCTTTTGCAACCGCGCGCCCAGATCGCGCCAGCCTTTGCCAGTGGTGGGGCGCTCATCGGGATGAATCCACGGCACGATCACCTGTTCCATACCCAAAGTCTTGGCGACTGTGATCGCCCAATCCGGGGTATCTTCGACTTGCGCCAGCCCGAAATGGCCGGAAGGCATTTTCAGCCCGCAGGCCTGCAAACCCGCATGCAGATCGCTCAAGCCCGCTGGGTCGGCATAAAGCCCGCCGAAGCCTTCGACGGCGCGGTAGCCGGTGGCGGCCAGCATTTCCAAGGTTTTCGCCAAGGGCGGGAAGTTGCGCGAGGAATAGAGTTGGTAGCTGAACATATGTGCCTCCTCAGGCAGTCGGACCATAGGTCGCGGAATGAAGGTCTCGGATGGTGAAACGGGGCGCAGCACCAGGTTGCGCGGGGGTAAAGGTGATCGTGGCGGGATAGCCGGGGAACAGCGTCACGGCGTTGTGCGAGAACCGCCCCGGCTGATCGGATTCGACGGCAACAAACAGCGCGAGGGCCTCGGCGGTGAGGGTGATTTCGTAGATGCCATTGGTTTCGCTGACCTGATGGGTCAGATGCGCGGGCAGAAGATCGTAGTGTTTGTAAGGCTTTGGCGCGAAAGTATCGCCAGAAATCTGCGTGCTGCCGTCGGCCCAAGTGTAGGCCAGCATTTCTTGCACGCCGAGATCGGTGGTGTTGATTTTCAGCGCCAGCACGGCGGTTTCAGCGACATTTACTGTCGCTTCCGCCAAGGGCCGCGTGCTGCCATCCATCGCCACAGCCATCGCTTTCACCGTCACATCCAGCGCCGTGCCATCGTTGATCGCGCGCAATTCGATGCCGCCCGCGACCGGAACCGCCGAGACAAACACCGTTTGGAAAAACTGTTTCGCCATATGATGCAACAGTTTCCAGCCACCGCCGTGATCAAGGCTCGACCACGAACACACCGGCCAAGTGTCGTTCAACTGCCAGATCAGCGCGCCCATGCAATGCGGTTTCAGACTGCGCCAATGCGTGACGGCGGTTTTGATCGCCAAGCCCTGCTGGACTTGGCTGAGATAGACGAAATTCTCGAAATCCACCGGAAAGCGGAAATAGCGGAACATGGTTTCCGCGATCCGCGCGTTGCCACCGGCATTTTTCTGATGGCTCTCCATCACCGGGGCGGCGATGTTGAAATCCTTGGGGTCGGCGAATTTGCGGATCACGTCCATCGACGGATAGCTTTGAAAGCCAAACTCTGAACAAAAGCGAGGGCTTACATCTCGGTAATGATCAAAATCGCGGCCCTCGTGCCAGACCGACCAAAAGTGCATATCGCCCTTGCTGTCATCATGCCAAGCATCGCCGAAATCCATCGGGCCGGGGCTGGGGCTGGAGGGCCACCACACCGCCCCCGGCACCGCTGCCTTCAACGCGGTTTCAATCGTGCGGTTCAGACGGTCATAGCCGACCAGATAGAGATCGCGGTTGGCGCGGGTTTCAGGGAACCATGTCAGCGCCCCGATCAATTCATTATCACCGCACCACAGCACCAGACTTGCGTGATAATGCAACCGCTTGGCTTGTTCGGCCACCTCAATCGCCACATCCGCCAGAAACGCGCTATCGGCAGGATAGATATGGCAAGAGAACATGAAATCCTGCCAGACCATCAGGCCGAGTTCATCGCAAAGATCGTAGAACCAGTCCGGCTCGTAGCGCCCACCGCCCCAGACCCGGATCATATTCATATTGGCATCGACTGCTGATTGCAGCAGATCGCGGGTGGCTTCAGGGGTGATGCGGCCCGACAAAGCATCCTGCGGGATCCAATTCGCGCCCTTGGCAAAAATATCGCGACCATTGATGCGGAACTTGAAACCAAGGCCTGCGGCGTCTTTGACATTGACCAAGGCGGCATCGCGCAGGCCGATACGACGGATCAAGACTTGATCGCCAAATTCGATCACCAGATCATGCAGCGGCTGCGCGCCCTGCCCTGCGGGCCACCACAAAGCCGGGTTTTCCACCACCAGCGCTGCTATCGCCTGCCCGCGCTGCACTTTGGCTTGGGTGGTCACGCCGTGCAGCGCAAAGGACACTTCGGCTCCCTCAGCTTCACCTTCGACATCCGCCGTCACCGTCACCACGGCGCGATGGGCGGAATGCGACTGCGCAACCCCCACCGCAGTGATGCGCGTTTGGGCCCGCGGTTCGAGATAAAAGTCGCCGTAAACACCGAAGCTGCCGAGAGCGATGTTCCAATCCCAGCCAAAATCGCAAGACGGCTTGCGCAGCATATTCCCGTTATGGATCGGAGTGTTGTTGGCCGAAAATGGCACGAAATATGGCTGGGCGGTCTGGCGCTTGGCGGCCTCTATCTCGGGCGCGCGGAAGGTGATCGCGATATCATTCGCCCCCAATCGCAGCGCTGCAGACAGATCAATGCGGTAGCTTCGGAACATGTTGTCCGATGCCAACACCGTGACACCATTCACCGCGATTTCCGCCACCGTGTCGAGCATCGACACCACCAGCACAAGGTCAGTGCGGCTGGTGCTAAAGCTGCGCTTGGCGACCCAATCGCGGCCACAAATCCAGCGCAGATCGTATTCGTTGCGGCCCCAATAGGGATCGGCAATCGCTCCCGCTGCGTGCAAAGCGGTGATGCCATCCCCCGGCAGCGAGAAGCCGACAGAATATGCTCCGCTTTCATCGCAAAGCGTCCAGCCCTCGGCCAAATTCATCATCTCAGACCCGCTGTTCACTGGCGGTATCGAAGATCGAGGCCTTTGAGATATCCACCTTCAGATGCACCGGCGTCCCTGCTGCCATCCGGCGTTCGACCGGCACACGGACCGACATTTTCAGACCACCCTCGGCCTCCAGCCAGACAAGGGAATCCGCACCCATCGGCTCGTCAATCTCGACCACCGCCGGGATCGTCAGGCCGGGTTCCGAGTGGTCCTGAATGTGCAGATGCTCGGGACGTAGGCCGAGGATGGCTTTGGGGCGATCCAAGATCGCACCGCCCTCATAGCCCGCGAGGTTGATCTTGGTGCTGGCGAATTGGAACGCCGCCCCGCCGTCAATCGTAGCCCCATGCAGGAAGTTCATCGACGGGCTGCCGATGAAACCGGCCACGAACAGGTTCGACGGCCGGTTGTAGATTTCCTGCGGCGCGGCAAGTTGCTGGATGATACCGCTGCGCATCACCGCGATACGGTCGGCGAGGGTCAAAGCCTCAATCTGGTCATGCGTGACGTAAACCATCGTGTTGTTCAAACGGCTGTGCAAGCGCTTGATTTCCACACGCAATTCGCTGCGCAGCTTGGCATCCAAGTTCGACAAAGGCTCGTCAAACAAGAACACATCGACATCGCGTACCAAGGCCCGCCCGATGGCCACCCTTTGCCGCTGACCGCCCGACAAAGCCGCAGGTTTGCGATCCAACAGCGGCTCAATCTGCAAAATCCCCGCCGCCCGCGCGATGCGTTTGTCGATTTCTTCCTTCGGCATCTTGGCGTTCTTCAGCCCGAACGACAGGTTTCCCCGCACCGTCATCTGCGGATAAAGCGCGTAGGATTGAAACACCATGCCGATGCCGCGATCCGACGGCTCGGCCCAAGTGACGTTCTTGCCCTTGATCCAGATCTCACCATCGGTGATGTCCAACAGCCCGGCCAAACAGTTCAGCAACGTGGATTTCCCGCAGCCCGAAGGCCCCAGCAGAACGATAAACTCGCCCTCGGCCACGTCGATATTCATGTTTTTCAGCACCGAAACCGAACCGAAATTCAAGCTCAGGTCTTTGACTTGGATGGAATGGGTCATGGGTCAGCCTTTCACGGCGCCAGCAGCAATGCCGCGAACAAAGAGTTTGCCAGAGACGAAGTAGATGATCAGCGGCACGAGGCCGGTCAGCAAAGTCGCCGCCATGTTGACGTTATATTCCTTCACCCCCTGCACCGAGTTGACGATGTTGTTGAGCTGCACCGTCATCGGGTAAATCTCGGGCTTGGTGAACACGACGCCGAACAGGAAGTCGTTCCAGATGCCGGTGATTTGCAGGATCAGCGCCACCACGAAAATCGGCAGGCTCATCGGCACCATGATCTGAAAGTAAATCCGCCAGAACCCGGCGCCATCGACGCGCGCGGCTTTGAACAATTCTTCCGGCAAGCTGCTGAAATAGTTGCGAAACAGCAGGGTCAGGATCGGCATCCCGAAGATCGTATGCACAAGGATCAGACCGTAAAGAGTGCCGTAAATATGCATCTCACGCAGCAAGATCACGATCGGATACAGCATGATTTGATAGGGGATGAACGAGCCGAAAATCAGGATGGTGAAGAACACTTCACTCCCTTTGAAGCGCCAGTTCACCAACGCATAGCCGTTCACTGAAGCCACAATGATCGAGATGATCACCGAAGGCACCGTGATCATCACCGAGTTCCAGAAACCGCGGCTCAGCCCATCACAGTTCAACCCGGTGCAAGCCTCGGACCATGCTTTGACCCAGGGTTGAAAGGTGATCTCGACGGGCGGCGCGAAGATATTGCCCATGCGGATTTCCGGCATGCCTTTGAGCGAGGTCATCACCATCACCCAGAGCGGCAAAAGGTAGTAGACCGACACCACAAACAAGGTGCCATAGAGCATGATATTGCCGCCCGAGAACCGAGTTTTCGGCTTCGCCCCGCGTGGCCGCACGACCGTCGCGCTGTGAATTGCTACATCAGCCATGCTTTTTGCCCCCAAATTCCAGATAGGCCCAAGGCACCAGCACGATCAGCACCGACAGCAACATCATCGTGCTGGCGGCAAAGCCTTGGCCGAGGTTTTGCGCGGTGAACATGTAGCGATAGACATACATCGCGGGCACTTGGCTGGCATTGCCCGGCCCACCCGAGGTTTGTGCCACCACCAGATCATAAAGCTTGATGATGCCTGCCGCGACGATCACCAAAGTGGTCATAAACACCGGGCGCATCATCGGTATCACCACATAGATATAGGTTTTCCATTTCGGGATGCCGTCAACGCGGGCAGCTTTCCAGATATCTTCGTCAATGCCGCGCAGGCCCGCCAGCATCAGACACATGGTAAATCCGGTGCCCTGCCACAGCCCTGCGATCAGCAGGCCATAGAGAACCGTATTCGGATTGTGCAAAGGATCGAAGGTGAAGGTCTCAAACCCAATCCGGCGCACCACTTCTTGAATCCCCATCTCGGGGTTCAAAATCCACTGCCAGACAAGACCGGTGACGATGAAAGACAATGCAAACGGATACAGCATGATGGTGCGGAAGGCGTCTTCAAAGCGGATTTTCTGATCCAGCAGCACAGCCAGCACGAAACCCATCACGATGGTGAAAATCAGCGACATCACGCCATAAAACGCGAGGTTCCAGATCGCGGCATTCCACAGATCGTTCGACCAAAGCCGCTTGTATTGGTCGATGCCAACAAACTCCAGCCTCGGTAACAGCTTGGAATTGGTGAAGGAATACAGCACCGTCCACAACGTACCGCCGACAAACACCACCATGGTGGTCAGCACCATCGGCACCGCCGCGACCTTGGCGTTCAGGTTGCGAAACAGCCGCAGCCCCCTTGGTTTTCCTGCCATGCTCTGCCTTCTCCCCCGCAAATCCGCACTTGGTCACAAAAGCGCCGCCCGAACGGGTCGGACGGCGCTTTTGCAGTGGAAGGCTTAAAGCCCGGTTTTCAGGATTTCGACGTAACGCGCTTGGGCATCTTCTGGGGTCATATCGCCGCTCCAGAATTCGCTCTGCATGTCACCCAGTTGGGTTTGCACATCCGGCGACCAGACCTGATCGCCTGCGGGCACGACGTTGCCGGATTTCAGGATCTCCAGACCCTTCTTCATGCAGTCGTTGGCAGCGGACATGTCGATATCACCCCGGATCGGCAGCGAGCCCTTCTTCAGGTTGAAAGCGACTTGCACATCCGGGCTGACCAACAGCGCAGCCAGACGCTTCTGTGCGGCTTCCTTCTCAGGGTCCGCCAGTTTCGGGAAATAGAATGCATCGCCGCCCGTCGAAAGGTAAGCGTTCAGCCCAAGACCCGGCAGGCAGGTGTAATCTTTGCCCGCAACCTTGCCCGCCACCGCGAATTCGCCCTGCGCCCAGTCGCCCATGATCTGACCCGCCGCTTCACCGGTGATCACCATATTGGTGGCTTGGTTCCAGTCTTGCACCGTCGATTTCGACGCCAGTTTGCGCGCGTCGGCAGAGGCTTGGAACACTTTCAGCATTTCGGGCCCAGCGGCGGCTTCCATATCTTTGTCGACGTTGACCTTCTTCCACAGATCAAGCCCGCCGATACCGACCGCAATCGCGTTGAACGCAAGGTTCGATTGCCACGCCTGACGCCCCAAAGCCAAGGGGATCTTACCAGCGGCCTCAACCTGCGGTGCCGAGGCGACAAATTCGGTCCAGTTGGTCGGGATCGGGATGCCCAAATCTTCGTAAATCTTGTTGTTGATCCACAGCCATTCTGGCGAGTGGATGTTCATTGGCGCACAATAGACCTTGCCATCAATCGTGCAGCCATCCAGCAGCGAGATCGGGTTGATCACGTCACGCCATTTCTGAGCCTCGGCCACATCGGTCAGGTCCAGCATCAAGCCAGCCTGCACCAGCTCCAGCGCTTGCTGGCCGTGGTTGAACTGCGTCGCCCCCATCGGATCACCGCCAGTGATGCGTGCGATCATCACCGGGCGGGCGGTATCGCCGCCGCCTGCAATCGCGCCGTCAACCCAATGATCGCCCGACGCGTCAAAGGCTTTCGCAAGCTCAGCCACCGCCGCCGCTTCGCCGCCAGAGGTCCACCAATGCGTAACTTCCAGATCGGTGGCATTGGCCCCAGACGGCAGCGCAACCGACAACAACAGGCCAGCGGCCAGTTTCCAATTCTTCATGTGATCCTCCCAGATCGTTTGGTATTCTGCCAAATCGCTTGATATTCTTGTCGTCTATATCGTTATAGTTCGATCCTATAACGTTATAGTTTTCTCAATCAAGCAATCTTTTCGCTTGTCGGTTGTAAAATTCTGCGCCTTGATTGCGGCTGGTATGTGCAGGATCTTCGGCTTGGGCGTTGCTGCTTGCGTGCGAGGAAGCCTCTGAAATTATGGGCAAGTTGGCGCGGATTACGATCACTCTGAACCGGACATCCGCCGCAGGTCGCAAAGGGAAAGGGCGAATCACTGGGCTGGAAGATTGCGCGGATTACCGCCAAAAGAAGCGGCAGGCTTCGGGAATGGATGCGATGACAGAATCACCCCTGCCCCTTGTCGGGGCGGAACGACCCACGCTGAAAACCATCGCAGCCGCCACCGGCCTTGCGATTGCCACGGTCAGCCGTGCGCTGAAAGATGCCCCCGATATTGGTGAGGAAACCAAGCGCCGGGTGCGCGAAACTGCGTTGAAACTCGGCTACCGGCAGAACCGCGCAGCTGTGCGTTTGCGCACAGGAAAGACCAATGTGATTGCCCTGCTGCTGTCCACCGAATCCGATGTGATGAACCACACCTCGAAACTTCTATACTCCATCGCTGATGCCCTGCGCGGCACCGCCTACCATCTGGTGGTGATGCCGTTCTTCCGCGACCAAGACCCGATGGACCCGGTGCGCTACATAGTGGAAACCGAAAGCGCCGATGGCATCATCCTGAACCAGACCAAGCCCGACGATCCGCGCATCCGCTATATGACCGAGCATCACATTCCGTTTGCCACGCATGGCCGCACCGATATGGGGCTCGATCACCCGTATTTCGACTATGACAATGAAAGCTTCGGTCGCCTTGCCGTGCAGGCCCTAGCTGAACGGCAGCGCCGCCATGTCTATATGATCGCCCCGCCGCGCAACCACATGTACGCCCGCCATATGATCATGGGGGCCAGCCAAGAGGCCGCCGCGCGGGGTATGCGGTTTGAATTGGCTGATGGCGTCACGTCGGACAGTTCCGCCGATGACATCGAAGCCGACATTGCACGTCGCTTTTCTAGGACGGCACCAGATGCGATCATCGCAGGCTCCACCACCGGGGCGATTGCGGCGGTGGCAGGGGCGGAAAGCGCAGGCTTGCGCATCGGCCAGGATTTCGATGTTGTCTCAAAAGAAGCCATCCGCCTGTTGCACCGCTTTCGCAAAGAGATGATCGTGGTGAACGAGGATGTGGCCCGAGCCGGAAATTTTCTGGCCCGCGCTGTTATGGCCGCGATAGAGGGTCGCGCGCCGGATGAAGGACAAGCACTGGAAGTGCCGCAAGCGTCGGACTTCCGCACGGGAAACTAGGGAGAGATTATGAAGACGATCAAAGGACCGGCGCTGTTTTTGGCGCAATTCGCAGCCGACGCGGCCCCGTTCAACAGCTTCGATTCGATCACCAAATGGGCCGCCGATTGTGGCTACAAGGGCGTGCAGGTGCCGTCATGGGATGCGCGGCTGATTGATTTGGACAAAGCAGCCAGCTCAAAAACCTACTGTGATGAATTGAAGGGCATCGCCGCGCAGAATGGCGTCGGAATCACCGAACTTTCGACTCACCTGCAAGGCCAGTTGGTCGCCGTCCATCCCGCCTATGACACTCAATTTGATGGCTTCGCCGCCCCCGAAGTGCGTGGCAATCCGAAGGCCCGGCAGGCTTGGGCGGTGGATCAGGTCACCAAAGCCCTGACCGCCAGCAAGAACCTTGGCCTCACCGCCCATGCCACCTTTTCGGGCGCGCTGGCCTGGCCTTATCTCTATCCATGGCCGCAGCGCCCGGCGGGTCTGGTTGAAGAAGCCTTTGATGAACTCGCCCGTCGCTGGACGCCGCTTTTGAACCATGCCGATGCCTGCGGCATTGATCTGGCCTACGAAATTCACCCCGGCGAAGACCTGCATGACGGCATCTCGTTTGAGATGTTCCTAGAGCGCGTCAACAACCACCCCCGCGCCAACATGCTGTATGATCCCAGCCACTACGTTCTGCAACATCTTGATTACCTTGAGCATATCGACATCTACCACGAGCGGATCAAGATGTTCCACGTCAAGGATGCCGAGTTGAACCCCACAGGCCGCCAGGGCGTCTATGGTGGCTTTCAGTCTTGGATCAATCGTGCGGGCCGCTTCCGCTCGGTCGGCGATGGGCAGGTCGATTTCGGCGGCATCTTCTCAAAACTCACCCAATACGGCTTTGACGGCTGGGCGGTGGTCGAATGGGAATGCTGCATCAAACACCCCGAGGACGGCGCGCGCGAAGGGGCTGCCTATGTCGCCAAACAGATCATCCGCGTGACCGAGAAAGCGTTCGACGACTTCGCAGACGCAGGCACCGACCGCGCCGCCAACCGCCGCATGTTGGGATTGGAGTAAACCATGGCGATCACCGCAGCCCATACCGCCCGCAGCCCCCGCATCCGCCTTGGCATGGTCGGCGGCGGCCGCGGCGCTTTCATCGGCGCCGTCCACCGCATAGCCTCACGCATTGACGACCAATACGAACTGGTTGCAGGCGCGTTTTCATCCGACCCCGACCGCTCCGCCGCCTCTGCCGCCGATCTGGGCGTGGCACGCAGCTATGGCAGCTTTGCCGAGATGGCGCAGAAAGAGGCGCGTCGGAAGGACGGCATTGAGGCCGTCGCCATCGTCACCCCCAACCACATGCACGCCCCCGTCGCCTTGGAGTTCCTGAAACGCGGCATCCATGTCATCTGCGACAAACCGCTGACAGCGACGCTGGCGGAGGCGAAAAAGCTGGCGAAAGCCGCCGAAGCCTCGGGCGTGGTGTTTGCGTTGACCCACAACTACACCGGCTATCCGATGATCCGCCAAGCCAAAGCCATGGTGCAGGCGGGCGATCTCGGCGACATCCGGCTTGTGCAGGTTGAATACGCGCAAGATTGGCTGGCGCATGAGGTCGACAACAAACAAGCCGATTGGCGCACCGATCCGGCCCGTTCCGGTGCGGGCGGATCGACGGGGGATATCGGCACCCATGCCTTCAACCTCGCCAATTTCGTCAGCGGTCTGACGCTGGCCGAACTCGCCGCCGACCTGCAAAGCTTCGTCCCCGGCAGGCGCGTTGATGACAACGCCCATGTCCTGCTGCGCTATACCTCTGGCGCGCGCGGGATGCTGTGGTGCAGCCAAGTCGCGGCAGGCCAAGAAAACGGCCTGCGCTTGCGGATGTACGGCACCAAAGCCGGGATCGAATGGGAGCAAGAGAACCCCAACTACCTCTGGGTCACCCCCTTGGGCGCGCCGCGCTATCGGTTGACCCGTGGCGGCGCAGGCTCGGGCGAAGCAGCCGCCCGCCTGACGCGCATCCCCCCCGGCCATCCAGAGGGCTATCTGGAAGGCTTTGCCAATATCTACGCCGAGGCAGGCCGCGCCATTATTGCCCGCCGCGACGGCAGCCTACTGGACAGCGCGGTCAGCTTTCCGGGGCTGAAAGAGGGCCTTGAAGGCGTCGCTTTTGTCGATGCCTGCGTGCGCTCATCGGCCAGAAACGGCGCTTGGACCACGCTGGCGCTGTAACACCGCCTACCCCCGCGCAACCGGAATTTTCGAAAATTCCGGCACGATTTTTCTCAAAAATCGGTTGCGCGGGGTCAGGCCTTGCGCAACCGATCCCGGTTCTGTGCCAGCCAAAACGCGGTCAGCACGGTCGGCGCGTTGGAAATCTCTCCCGAAGCCACCAGCGCCATCAGCCGATCAAAGCTGATCAGATGGCCGCGAATATCTTCCGCCTCGCCCTCCACCCCAAACACCCCCGCCGCCGTATCGGGCAGATCGGTCAGCGCAACAAATGAATACAAGAACTCCGCCGAACACCCCGGCGTCGGATAGTAGCTGGCGACCGGCAGCAGATCGGTCAACACCAAGCCTGCCTCCTCCACCGCCTCACGCCGCGCCGCCTCAACCGGCGTTTCCCCCGGGTCAATCCGACCCGCAATCGCCTCAATCTGCCAAGGCTGCGGATCGCCGCGCAGATAGGGCCCGGCACGGAACTGATCGACCACCAGCACCCGGTCACGCAGCGGATCATAGGGCAGCACCGTCACCGCATCGCAGCCGATGAACCCGGCCCGCGTCACCTGCGGGCTCATACTGCCGTCAAAGCGGCGGAAGCTGACGTCGATTTCTTCCATCGCGAAAAACCGCGCGTAGGGTTCGCGCAAAGCCGCCACCGACACATCCCCCACCCCGGCGCGATGGCGCAGGTCTGTCGGTGAAGCACCAGATGCCCGCACCCGAGACGCCCCGCGCGCCAGCATCTGCTCAAACCGTGCCGCTACCGCGCGCGGCGGCTTCACCCCGAACAGCGCCAGATAATCCTTGGCCATCGCCACAAATTCAGCGCCAAATTGCGGCTGCCACTGCTCCAACGCCCAAACACCGCCGCGCTCACACTGCGACGCGCAAGCCTCGGGGTGAAACACCACGGCCTCAACCACCGCGTCGTGTTGCATCACCGCCATGGCGCGGCCGCTATACCCAAAACCGCCCTCAAAGAAATCCATCCGCGCCACATCGGCCTCAGAGCCAGCCGTGACCAAAATCCCCTCGGCCCGCGCGCCGGGCTCGGCAATCAGGACGGGAAAACTGCGATCCTTCACCCAATACAGCGCATGATCTGCCAGCCAAGCCGGGGTGGCCACCACCTCATGCCCCAGCACGGCCTCGAGCAACGGCAGGTGCCGCAAGGTGCCGCAGAAGAAATACGGATGGTTCACGACCAGCGCTTCCCGGCCCATTCGGTGATCAAGCCAGCGACAATGCCACCCACCAAGATCACCCCCAGCATATCCGGCACCAACAGCATTTTGCCGTAATCAAACATCAACTGGAACACCCCCAAAACCGCTTCCATCGGGCCGTCATACATCATCCGCATGGATTTCTTGATCATGAAGTACAGCGAAAACGCCAACAGCGCCCAGAACACCAACAAGAGCGCCGTCACCAGCCCCGCGTTGATCGCCTCGCGGTAGCCTTTGCGGGTCAGCTTGCCCATCACCAGCCAGCCGGTGATGAAGCCAATCGCCGCTGTGATCTCGCGGAAATAGCCCAAGGGCGTGCCCTCGGGCAGATATTTGACAAAAGTCTGCGCTGCGAGAAAGCCCAGCAGCGCATAGGCCACCGCGGCGACAAGTTTAGAGGCAGTGGGCATGGCGATCCTTCTTGGCTGTAGCTCAGATCACGCCGTCCCCACCTCTGCAATCGGGCGGGTCAGCGTGATCTGCGTTACATCGCAGTTTCCGCCCTCAAACGTGCCAGCACAAGAGGCGAGATAAAAGTTCCACATCCGCCGGAATCTCTCATCAAAGCCAAGCCCAGCCGCTTCGGCCCAGCGCGCATTGAACGTGGCATACCAGCGCCGCAGCGTCTGGCTGTAGCTTTTGCCAAACTCAATGGAGCCTTTGACCCGCAGCCCGGCGCGTTCCGCCTCACGCTTCAGCACCGAGGGGCTGGGTAGCATCCCGCCGGGAAAGATGTATTTCTGAATGAAATCAACGCTTTTACGATAGATTTCAAATCGTGCCTCTTGCACGGTGATGATCTGTAACGTCGCATTGCGCCCCGGCTTCAAGCGATTGCGCACGGTGTCAAAATATACCGGCCAGTATTTCTCACCCACCGCCTCGAACATCTCGATACTGGCGATGCCGTCGTAAAGCCCAGTCTCATCGCGGTAGTCTTGCAGCTTGATCTCTACCTTATCCTGCAGCCCCAACCGTTGCATCCGCGCCACGGCAAAATCATGTTGCGCTTGGCTGATCGTCAAAGCCGTCACCCGCAGACCACGCTCTTTCGCGGCATATTCGGCAAACCCGCCCCAGCCGCAGCCGATCTCCAGCACATGATCACCGGGCTGCGCGCCCATCTGATCCACCATCGAGGCATATTTTTGCGCCTGTGCGGTCTCAAGGCTTTCCTGCCCAGTGCGGTAAATCGCTGACGAGTAGGTCATGGTATCGTCCAGCCACAGGCGGTAAAAGTCATTGCCCAGATCATAGTGATGCGCGATGTTCTTCTTGGCTTGGCGTTTCGAGTTCGATTGCAGCCAGAACCGAAACCGCTCATACGCCCGCACCAAAGCCATGCCGGGGAAGGCATCGTAGACCTCGCCATTGCCCTCATGCACCAGATCCATGAAGGTCATCAGGTCAGGGCTGGACCAGCCGCCCTCGACATAGGCCTCGCAAAACCCCAGATCGCCCTCGCGGATCAGCCGCGCGAATAGATCCGGGTCGTGTACGGTAATCTCCGCCACTGGCCCCGGATTTTGCCCCTCGACGCGAAAACGGCGGCCATCCGGTAGGACGAAATCCAACCGCCCGTTGCGCAGCTTTTGCGCCAGTTCGAATACGGCGGAAAAATAGCGCGGCAGGTGCTTTTCGCCTTTGGTCGTCGTCAACACCTCCATCATTCTCTCCCATCTTTCTCGGTTTGCCCCGCAGCGCGACCCCGCGCAGCATAGGCCTCCAGTGCCCGCGCCCGCCCATCGGCGAGGCTGAAAATCGGGTCCGGGTAAGTCTGCGTCACCGCGAGGTTCCAGCGCCTTGGCACCGCTGCAAAATAGCTCTGCGCCTCTGGCCCCGGCTTGGCCGATATCTCTGCAATCCAGCGTCGCCGATATGCCCCATCGCTGTCAAATTTTTCAGCCTGTCCGGCGGGGTTGAACACGCGAAAATAGGGTGCCGCATCGGGGCCAGAGCCTGCCACCCATTGCCAGCCCATCGCATTGGCGGCCTCATCCCAATCGGTCAGACACTCGGCAAACCAAGCCTGCCCCAGCCGCCAATCGGTCAGCAGATGCTTGGTCAGATATGAGGCCACCACCATCCGCGCCCGGTTGTGCATTCGCCCGCTGACATACATCTCGCGCATCGCCGCATCGACAAACGGCTCGCCGGTCATGCCACGCCGCCACGCTTCGGCTTGGCGGTTGTCACTGCGCCACGGGAAATCCTCCCAACCCTCACGCCAGCTTTGCGTCAGGATATGCGGCGAGTGGTGCATCAGATGATAAGCAAACTCGCGCCAGACCAGTTCCTTGCAGAACTGCTCCGCCCCGGCATCACCCTGATGCAAGGCACGCTGCCCCGCCGCCCAAATGGTGCGAGGCCCGATCTCCCCCCAAGCCAAATTCTCCGACAGCCCCGAGGTCGCACCAATCACCCCCGGAAAATCCCGCGCCGCCTTGTAGCGAACCACCGAACTGTCGATAAATTCATCCAGCCGCGCGAGGGCCGCAGCCTCGCCCACCCGCTGATGCGGCAAGCACACCACCGCCCCGCGCCGCATCGCAGCGCCCATCTGCCAATCGGCCAGATCTTCTGAGGCAGGCCAAATATCAGGCGCACGCATCGCCGTCACCGCAGGCACCGGAGGCGAAAACCCACGCGCCGACACAGCCTTCCAGAACGGCGAATAGACCTTGTAATAGCCGCCCTGCCCGGTCGCGACTTCCCAAGGCTCGATCAACAGCGCCCCCGGAAAGCTTTCGGCGACCAGCCCCTTCGCCTTCAGCGCCGCCTTCACGCCGGTATCGCGCGCCACCGCCTGCGGATCATACATCCGCTGCCACATCACCCCCGCAGCCCCGGTTTCAGCAATCAAACCCTGCAACACCGCCAAAGCATCGCCACGCCGCAGGATCAGCCGTTGCCCCATCGCGGCAAGCGTTTGGGCAAACCGCGCAACCCCCAAGCCCAGCCGCCATTTCGCCGCAGCCCCCAAAGCCTCGGCCTGAGCATCCAGCACAAACACCGGCAACAACGGCCGACCCGAGGCCACAGCCGCCGCCAACATCGGGTGATCTGAAAGCCGAAAATCCCGCCGAAACCACAAAATCAAAGGCTGATCTGCCATCACATCCCACATCGTTTCAACTGCTTACGCAGCCACCGCCCGATCAGATCACTTGCCCGTCCGCTCTGCTCAAATATCCTGAGGGGGGAGCGGAGCGGGGGGCGCACAGCCCCCCCGATTTCCGCCACGGAAATCGTCCACGATTTTTCTCAAAAATCGCTACAGCACCCGGTCCAGCGCCCTGATCAACTGCGCAACCTCCGCCGCCGAGGTGTAATGCACCAAAGACATCCGCAGCACGCCCTGCTCCAGATCAACACCCATCGCCGTCAATGGCCGCACCGCATAGAAATCGCCCGCCCAGCACGCAATCCTCGCGCGTCCCAAAGCCTCTGACACAGGCTCCGCCGCGCGGTCCAACACCACTGCCACGGTTGGCGCACGGTCCTCGCCGCGACGCGGCCCGATCAACCGCAGATCATTGCGCGCCGCCAGATAATCCAGCAGCGGTGCCACCACTGCCACCTCATGACTGCGCATCAGATCATGCACTGCCCGGTTCCGCTGCGCCGCATCAGCCTCTGCCCCGAAATGATGCGCGTGCAAAGCGTCAATGTAATCCGCCATCCCGGCACAAGCCGCGATCTGCGCATGATCCGGTCCGGCGGGGGTGAAGCGTTTATACAGCGACCCTGCGTTGAAATAATGCCCCTGCGCCGGTAATTCCGCGCCGAATTCCTCAGAGATCAGCATGATGCCCTGATGCGGCCCATAGGTCTTATAGGCCGAAAACAGATACACATCGCAGCCCAAAGCCGCAAAATCCGGCAGCCCATGCGGCGCGTAAGACACCCCATCCACCACCACCCGCGCCCCAGCCGCCTTGGCCTGTGCGGAAATCGCCGCCACATCGTTGATCTCAGCCACCACGTTCGAGCAATGCGGCAGACACACCAGCCGTACTTTGCCATCCGCCAGCAGTGCGCTCAAATCCGCCGGGTCCAAACTCCCGGTCTGCGGATCAATCTGCCACTCGCGCACCTCAATACCCTCGTCGGCCAACCGCCGCCACACCCCAGAATTCGCCTCATGATCCTGATTTGTCACCACAATCGCGGCCTTCGCCCCTTTCAGCCACACCCGCACCGCCTGCGCCAACACATAAGTATTGGCGCTGGTCGAGGGCCCAAACGACACCTGCTCCGCCTTCACCCCCATCAGCCCCGCCAGCCGCGCGCGCGCCTCGTCCATCTCGGCCCCGCCCGCCTGCGCCCCCGGATAGGGGCCATAGGGCTGCACTTTGCGATCCAGATAAAACCGATGCAGCCGGTCCACCACCTGACGGCAGGGGTAAGATCCCCCGGCATTCTCAAAAAAAGCATGGCTCGACAGCACCGGGCTGTCAAAAGCCGGAAACTGGCTGCGCACGAAATTCAGATCAAGCTTGGTCATCAAACACCTCTCATTGCGGTTCAGACAAACGGCCCAGCTGGAGTCCACGGGTTTTGCAAAGGCCGTGGCAGGTCTTCCAGCCAAGCCGCAGCCCCGCATAGGTGCTGTGGCAGACCCCGCTTAAGAGCGGGTTCGAAGCAAACTTAACCAAGGATGGCCAAGGCGTAAACCCGGCAAATTTCAAACTGAGACACTGCCAAATTCCCGACGCTTGGAGTGCGGTTGTGCGTCCGCCCCGCCCAAATACCCGATGCGGCTCGGGGCTGGCCCCAAAAACCGCTGGCTCCCAAAGCCGCTGGCTCGTCTAAAGCCGCAAGGCCAGTCAGCCAAAGCGCAGCGAATAGTGCCACGCCCGCGTGCTTTGACCAAAATTCAACCAGACGCCCGCTGCAAAAGCCGCGCAACCCGAGCGAACCTGCAATAAGGTCTTGAGCCAACCCGACGCCCGCTCTAGCCTTGCGCCATCCTCAGGCCGCAGCAGACATAAGTGGCCCCCTAACAGCCGGAAGGAACCCCATGCGCCTCACGAAACTTTTCGTCAGCACGGCCATCGCGCTCAGCTTCGCCAGTCTTGCCCATGCCGCCGACCCAGACCTCACCGTCTTCGACTGGGCGGGCTTTGAGAATCAGGCGCTGATCGAGGCTTACGTTGCCAAAAACGGCGATATGCCGACCTATTCCTTCTTCGGCGACGATGACGAAGCCTTCCAGAAAGTCTCCAACGGTTTCAAAGCCGATGTCGCCCATCCCTGCGCGCAGATGGTGCAGAAATACCGTGACGCGGGCCTGATCGAGCCGTGGGATGTCAGCAAAATCCCGCTCTATGGCGAGATCGGCGAGCGCTACAAGAACTCCAAGATCTTCGCCGATGACACGGGCGTGTGGTATATTCCCACCGACGGTGCCTATACCGCCGTGGCCTATAACACCGATCTGGTGAAGCCCGAGCAGGTCGCCTCGCTGCAAGTCTTCGTCGATCCGGCCTTCGCAGGCAAAATCTCGCTGCCCGACAACACCGATGACACCTGGTCGCTGGCCCTGCTGGCCACAGGCGTTTCGGATTGGACCCATGTGACCGACGAACAATTTGCCGCCGCCGCCGCTTGGTTGCGTCTGGCCCATGCCAATGTCCGCACCTACTGGGCCGATCCGTCGGAGCTGGCGCAGCTGATGAAAACCGGCGAAGTGGTGATCGCTTGGACGTGGAACGATGGCGTCGCCAATATGAAAAAAGAAGGCGTGCCAGTTGCGTTCCAGCGCACCCCGAAAGAGGGCGTCGCCAACTGGTTCTGCGGCTATGTCAACTTCAAGGACGGTCCCGGCAAGGAAGAAAAAGCCTATGATTTCATCAACGCTTGGCTGGACCATGGCTCGGCCAAGGGCTTGCTCGACAACTTCGGCTACGTCCACGCCAATGATGTGGCGATGAAGGACATCCCGCTGGAGGAGTTGAAGGCGCATGACGTCGATCCGGTCGATGGTATTTTGCTGTCGCAGGTACCGATTGACCCCGCAATGCGCGACCGCATGACGCAAGAGTTTGAGATGATCAAATCCGGCTTCTGATCCATTGCGAAACTGCCAAAACGCCCGCAATCCATTGCGGGCGTTTTGCTTTGCGCGGGCGCGCCTCGCAAGAAACCACGGCAATCCTTAACAAAGTGTTAAATCAACACCGACAACCCATTGATATAAAACATATAAAAAAGGTCCCGAGTTGGGACCGCACACCACCTTGCGCCGCCAGTCCCCTGCCCCTATATTCACCCTGTCCGGGGTAACTCGGACTATGGCGATAAACGCACCCATAATAAACGGCTCGGACCCGGGGGCGGTACCCGGCGACTCCACCAATTCACCCTTTCATTTGGGGCGTGTGGGGTCGAAACAGGATCGACGAACGTCTAAAGGGGCCAGCTTTTGCTCGGTGAGGTACCACCGTTATCGGTCCAAACGTACAGTTGCAAATGACAACCGTGCTCCGGCAATGGCTTTGGCTGCGTAAGCAGTTCGAGTCGCCGAAACTAAGCCCTTGCGCTTAGCCGCGTAAGGCGGGGTCCGCCGGAACCTGGCAACAGAATCCGGCACTTTTACCTCTTTGTTTTCAAAATATTGCGCGCTGGTTTGTCGTCGCATTCTGCGCAAAATATCCAGCACTAGCTTGTCCGCGCTTGACGCATCCGCCCGAATTTCCTATCCAAACTCATGGGGTCCGCGAACACCCCGTGAGGCTTAGGCTCAAGGCTCGCATCCCATGTCACCGCACAGGATGCCCCATGCCCGGACCAAACCAGATCACCCCCGCCCAGCTGATGCGCCTGATCGGCCTGCCCGATGCCCCGACCATCGTCGATATCCGCATTGCCGAAGACCTCACCGCCGATCCCCGGTTGATCCCCGGCAGCTTCACCTTGCCGCATGATCGCTTCGATCCCGCCCCGACCAATCTGCTGGGCCAAAAAGTCATTGTCGTCTGCCAAAAGGGCCGCAAACTTTCCGAAGGCGTCGCAGCCCTCCTGCGCAGCCAATCGATTGACGCGCAGGTTTTGGAAGGTGGCTCAATGGCTTGGGCCGGGGCAGGCCTTCCAATGATCGCGTTCAAAGCCCTACCGCCAACAAACCTCTGGGTCACCCGCCACCGCCCCAAAATCGACCGCATCGCCTGCCCTTGGCTGATCCGCCGCTTCATCGACCCCACCGCCCGCTTCCTGTTCGTCGCCCCGTCCGAGGTCCAATCCGTCGCCGACCGTTTCAACGCCACCCCCTTCGACATCGAAGACTGCTTTTACAGCCACCGCGGTGACACCTGCACCTTCGACAGCCTGATAACCGAATTCGCGCTGCACATCGATGCTCTGCAACGCCTTGCCCTGGTCGTGCGTGCCGCAGACACCGACCGTCACGACCTATCCCCCCAAGCCGCTGGCCTGCTTGCAATTTCTGTCGGCCTGTCCCGGCAATACCGTGACGACCTTGAACAACTGGCCGTCGGAATGACAATCTACGATGCCCTCTACCGCTGGGCGCGCGATGGTCATGATGAAGGCCACGACTGGCCCGTAGGCCGCAGCGTATGACCACGCTCCCCGACCTCACCCGCGCCTTTGCCCGCATTGGCATCCTGTCCTTCGGCGGTCCCGCCGCCCAAATCGCCATGATGCACCGCGAATTGGTCGACGAGAAACACTGGGTGACCGAGGAGGAGTACCTCTCGGCCCTGTCGTTCTGCATGCTGCTGCCCGGCCCCGAGGCAATGCAACTCGCCACATGGATCGGCTGGCGCAAACACGGCACAATCGGCGGGCTGATCGCCGGCGGGTTGTTCGTCCTCCCCGGCGCGCTCATCGTCCTAGCGTTATCAATGATCTACGCCGCATGGGGCACCCTGCCGCTCGTCGCCGCTATGTTCACAGGCATACAAGCCGCCGTCTTGGCCGTGGTCATCGAGGCCCTGTTGCGCGTCTCCAAACGCGCCCTGAAAGCCCGCGCACAATGGATCACCGCGGCTCTCGCCTTCGCAGCCCTGTTCTTCTTCGCTGCCCCTTTCCCCGTCGTGATCCTTGCCGCTGGCCTCTGGGGATTTTTTACTGCAAAATCAAATTCTTCCACCACCACAGCCATGCCCACCCCTTGGGCGGAATCCCTGCGCGCCACGGCGATCTGGGGCGCGGTCTGGCTGGTGCCGCTTGCCCTGATTGTGCTGTTCGCCCCCGCTATTCTCGCCGACATCGCTTTGTTCTTCTCCAAACTCGCGATGCTGACCTTCGGCGGTGCCTATGCGGTGCTGACATGGATGGCACAGGATGTGGTGCAGCAAAAACAATGGCTTACCCTACCACAGATGATCGACGGCTTGGGCCTTGCCGAAACCACCCCCGGCCCGTTGATCCTTGTCACCGAGTTTGTCGGCTACCTCGCCGCCGCCAAACAGGGCATTGCCATGGGCCTCGCAGGCGCGCTGATCACCCTCTGGATGACCTTCGCCCCCTGCTTTCTGTGGATATTTGCAGGCGCGCCGTGGATCGAACGCCTCACCCACGCCCCGCGCCTAAGCCAAGCGCTCAAATCCATCACCGCCGCCGTCGTCGGCGTCATCGCCAATCTGTCGCTGTGGTTCGCGGCCCATGTGATCTTCGCCAGCGTCACCCCGCTCAGTCTCGGCCCGCTGCAACTGATCTGGCCCGACCCCACCAGCCTCAAAGCCCTACCTACCGCCCTTGCAGGCATAGCCGCCTACCTGCTGCTGCGCCGCCACTGGCCGCTGCTGGGGGTCCTCGCCCTCTGCGCGATAACTTCCGCTGCAGTTGCAGCATTCTAAGCCGCCCCCCTTCCCTTTAGGCCCGAATCCCCTATGGTGGCAGCATTACGAAGGGGTGGCTCATGGCGAAGTCGATTGATTACGGAAACCTCATGCACCGCGCGATGCGGGGATTGATTCAAACCGTTCTCAAGGATGTGTCGGTCCACGGTCTCCCCGGCGCGCATCATTTCTTCATCACCTTTGACACCACGGTTGAGCAGGTTGTGATGGCCGACTGGCTGCGCTCACGCTACCCCGGTGAGATGACGATTGTGGTGCAACATTGGTTTGAAGACCTGATCGTCACCGACGAAGGCTTTGAAATCACGCTGAATTTCGGCAACCAACCCGAGCATCTTGTGATCCCTTTCGACGCCGTGCGCACCTTTGTTGACCCGTCGGTTGAGTTTGGTCTGCGGTTTGAAACTCATGAAGACGAAGACGACGAAGATGAAGACCCCGAAGACGATCCGCCGCCGCCACAGGGCGAAGCGCAGATCGTCCGGCTGGATAAATTCCGCAAGCAATAGACTTGGATGTTTTACAGGAGGCTGCGATGCCCAAAGAAACCACACTGTTCTTGCGTCAATTCCTGAGCAATCCGCTGCAAGTCTCCTCTGTGGTGCCATCTTCTCGTTGGCTGGCCCGCGCCATGGCGCAAGGTTTAGGGCCAAATTCGGGGCGTGTGGTTGAATTCGGGCCCGGAACCGGCGTTCTGACCAGCGGCATTTTGGAAACCGGCCTGCCGCCGGAAAACCTGACTCTGTATGAGATGAGCCCCAGCTTTACCGAGTTGCTGCGGCAGAAATTCCCCAACATCACCGTGCACAACGCTGCCGCACAATCGGTTGTTGGCAACGTCGAGCCCGGCGTTGAGGCGGTGATTTCCGGCCTGCCGCTGCTGTCGATGCCCATAGCGGTGCGCGAATCCATCGTGAAGGCCGCGTTTGAAATCCTCGGCCCCAATGGAACTTATGTCCAATTCACTTACGGCGCCAAGCCAGCATTGTCGACCGAACAGTTGGGTCGGTTGGGTCTAAAGGTTATCGCGGGGCCGAAAGTCTGGCTAAATATCCCGCCTGCCCGGATTTTCATCTTCCAGCGCGCCTGAGTTCGGAAAATTTTGGTATACCTCTGCATACCGATTGAATTTTTGAGCCTGCCACGCTAAGCCGCAGGCATCTTAATTTGGAGGCTTGCAGATGTCCGCCACTCGCACCGAAACCGACAGCTTTGGCCCGCTGGAAGTTCCCGCCGATAAATACTGGGGCGCGCAAACCCAGCGCTCGATCCAGAACTTCCCGATTGGCTGGGAGCGTCAGCCGATTGCCATCGTCCGCGCCTTGGGCGTGATCAAAAAGGCCTGCGCGCTGGTCAACATCGCGCAGGGCGACATTGATCTAGGCTTGGGCGAGACGATTGCCAAAGCCGCGGAAGAAGTCATCGACGGCAAATTTGATGATAACTTCCCGCTGGTGGTCTGGCAGACCGGCTCCGGCACACAGTCGAACATGAACGCCAACGAAGTGATCTCAAACCGCGCGATTGAGATGCTGGGCGGCGTGAAGGGCAGCAAAAAGCCGGTGCATCCGAACGATCACGTCAATATGGGGCAATCGTCGAACGACACCTTCCCCACCGCGATGCATGTCGCTATCGGCATGATGGCGCGCGATGTGCTGCTGCCGGGTTTGGTCAAGCTACATGCGGCTTTGGATGCTAAGGCCATTGAATTTAAAGACATTATCAAAATAGGCCGCACCCATACGCAGGATGCGACGCCCTTGACCCTGGGGCAAGAATTCTCCGGCTATGCCAAGCAAGTCGATAAAGGCATCGCGCGGGTCAAGATGTGCCTGCCCGATATCTATGAGTTGGCCCAAGGCGGCACCGCCGTTGGCACCGGCCTGAACACCCGAGTCGGCTGGGATGTGCGGGTTGCTGCGGCGATTGCCGAGATCACCGATCTGCCCTTCGTCACCGCCCCGAATAAATTCGAAGCACTCGCCGCCCATGACGCCATGGTGATGTTCTCAGGCGCGCTGAAAACTGTCGCCGCTTCGCTGTTCAAAATCGCCAACGACCTGCGCCTTTTGGGCTCCGGCCCGCGTTCCGGTTTGGGCGAATTGATCCTGCCAGAGAACGAGCCCGGAAGTTCCATCATGCCGGGCAAGGTCAACCCGACCCAAGCCGAAGCTTTGACCATGGTGTGCGCGCAGGTGATGGGCAATGACGCAGCTGTGGGGTTTGCGGGATCGCAGGGGCATTTCGAATTGAATGTCTACAACCCGATGATGTCCTATAACGTCTTGCAAAGCATGCAGCTTTTGGGCGATGCGGCGGGGTCGTTCACCGACAATATGGTTGTCGGTACCCAAGCCAATATCGCCCGCATCGACAAGTTGATGAAAGAATCGCTGATGCTGGTGACGGCTTTGGCCCCCACCATCGGCTATGATGCGGCCACCAAAGTCGCCAAAACCGCGCATAAAAACGGCACCACCCTGCGCGAGGAAGCCATCGCTTTGGGTTATGTTGACGGCGAAACCTTTGACCGCGTGGTGCGGCCCGAGGATATGATTGGGCCGAAAGGCTAATGGCTGAGATTATCAACCTGCGCGCGGTGCGGAAGGCCAAAGATCGGCTTGAAGCCCGCTCGCAGGCGGATGCCAATGCGGTGAAATTTGGCCGCCGCAAAGGTGATAAGGCGCTGGAAGCTGCGCGTTTGGATAAAGAAAAGCGCGACCTTGATGGCCACGCACTGACCCCGAAAGACCCGGAATGAGCGGCAGGCCCGTCAAACATTCGGTGACGCTGAAGGGCCACCGCACCTCGATCTCGCTGGAAGCCGCATTTTGGGACGGCTTTTGCGAAATTGCCCGCGCGCGCGGCCAAACCCTGAACGCCCTAGCCGCAGAAATCGACGCGGGCCGCGCGGATGACATCGGCCTCGCCTCGGCCATTCGGGTGTTTGTGCTGGCTCAGTTACGCGGTTAACGCCGACTGATCCGCAGCCAAATACCGTCTTTCGCCCGCACCGTCAGATGCGCCACGGGCACAGCCTCACGCCCCGCCACACATTCAAACCGGAACGCCCGCGCCAAAAGTGCCAGCAACAGGGTGCCTTCGACCATCGCAAAGCCCGCTCCCGTGCAAACCCGTGGCCCCGCCGAAAACGGCATATAGGCATCGCGGGCGCAGGCGCGATTTTCTTCAGTTTGCCAACGGTTTGGGTCAAATTCATCGGGGCGCTCCCAGATGCGTTCGTGGCGGTGCAAATGCCACGGGCTGAGCACAATTTGCGCCCCCGGAGCCACCTTACGCCCCCGCATCTCCTCGGGCACCGCATTTTCGCGCACCATCATTGGCACCGGAGGATACAGCCGCAGCACCTCGCGAAACACATCGCGGGTGAAGCGCAATTTGGGCAGGGCAGAAAATTCCGGCCGATCGCCCAAAGCCAGCGCCTCGCCTGCGACCTTTTCCTGCACATCGGCGTCCATTGCCAGCATCAGCAGCGCCCATGACAAAGCCGAAGCGCTGGTTTCATGCCCGGCCAGAAAGAAAATCGCCACCTGATCGACCATCTCAGCGGTTTCAAACCGTTCTCCTGTCTGCGGATCGGCGGTTGTCATGATCTTGGTCGCCAAATCATCCGGCGCCGTCCCCGCCGCAATCTCAACCGCGCGTCCTTCCGTCAATCGCGTGATCAGCCCTCGGATCACCGCCGCCGAACGCTTGGTGGCAGGGCGATGAAACCGCGGCACCCATTTCGGCAAGGGTAGAAAAGCCGCAAGGTTGAGAATGGGTTGCGCGCGCTGATAAGTGCGGAATTCGGCGAAAACCGCCGCAGCCACCTCATGCTCAATCGGGATTGAGAACAGCGTGCGGAAGATCACATCCGCCGCTGCGTGGCTCATCTCCGCCTCAACCTCGACCTCCCCCAACGGCATCCGCGCCAACGCCGCCTGCCCCGCCGCCCACATCGCGGGAAAGGTGTCACGCAGCCGCCCACCTTCAAATGCCGGATCAATGATGCGACGCTGACGCTTCCAGACCTCGCCATTGGTCACAAAAACCGAATTGCCGAGCAGCGGGTTCAGCCCCTCACGGATGCGGTTGGATTTGGGGAAATCATCGGGCCGCTCGATCAAAACCCGGTTCACCAAAGCCGGATCGTTGCACATATAGCTGCGGAAGAATGGCGTGCGGAACTCGGCCATCCAAGCCCGATAGAGCCGCACGGGCTGTGCCGACAGGATATCGGCGCGGAACAACCGCAGATATTGCAGCAGCGAAACCTTGTCGGCGCGCGGGCGCGGCTTGGGCGGGATCATGCCATATCCCGGTAGCCAGAAGCCGGGCGGGTGATGCGGTTTTTTGAGGGGGCGCGGTCGCGGTAACGGTCGGCCAAACTAAGCGGTCCGGCGGTGATTTGGAAGTAATCGTAGTCTCCGGGGCGATCAAAGGCGCACAGGTATTGAAAATGCAACCGGAAAAACTTCCAGCGCAACTCTTTCCACCGTGTGGGCGACAGGGTTTGGCTGAACGCGGCAGAGATTACCAAGGGCCAGCGTTTGTCCGGCGGGGCCACGCCGGTCACCGCCACCGGATCGCATAACGCAAAGGCGCAGCCATCGCCGGGGGCGGTCACATCGACCCAAACCAGTTCCTCGCTTGCGGAGAGATAGTGCAGATCCGCTCGCAGACGCTTGGCTTTCGGCAAGAAGGACACCATCGGCACCACTTGGCCCAGCGACAAAAACCCCAACCGCGCCGCCTTTGCGGGCAGTCCTTCCCGCAACAAGTCGGCCAGAATAGACACCGCCAGATGCGCGCCCGAGGAATGGCCAACCACCAGAATCTCATCAAAACCCGCCGTCATAGCGTCGCGGATCGAAAGACGAAACGCCGTCATCCGGGCTTCGAGTTCCGGCGGATTGGCCCCGCCCGCCTGCGCCGAATAGGCGTAATCATGCATGAGGTAATAGGCGAAAACCTTGTTATCCCAGCGCTTGAAGGCTCGCAGCAGCGCCCAGATCACCCCCAGACCCGCCACCCAACCCAAGGCCGGATGCGCATAAGCCACCAATTCACTGACGCCCCAACCTGCCAAGCAAGCCAAAAGCAACTCTGCCAGCAGAAACACAAACGGATAGAGGGCCGCGATCATCGGCCCCTTGCGCAACCCCGCCAGTCGAAACACCGCGCCCGAGCCGATATAGGCGTAGGCGGTGAGCAGCAGTTGCAGATAGGTCGCCAGAATCCCCCGCGCCATCGAGGTTTTGACGATATCAGACCACACCAGCACCTCGACATCCGCCTCGGTCACCGCCCCATCCATCGTGCCGGTCACATGCCAACCATAAGGACCACCAGTCTTTTTCGGTTTCAAAGCAAGCTGATAGCCCGAGATCTGCGCCTGCGCTTGGCCTTCCTTGCGGTAAAGCTCGCGGTAGCGGCGCGGATGAATTGGATCGTAGCCGGGGATATAAAACACCCGCCTGCGCTGCACGCGCTGATCGGGAAATGCTTGCGGGGTGATCGGTTCCATCGTGCCTCTGTCCAGTTGACGGCATCATGGCAGAGGAATTGGGCGATTTTAAGAGGAGAATTCTAGCCCAGATTGGCGAGGAAGGGCACATTCTCCAACAGCCAGTAGGAGAAGGATGAAAAACCACCCGTCAGCATCAACAGGCCGATGGTCCACAGCAGCAGGCCCATGATCTTCTCGATCCGCTCGGCGTGGCGCTTCATGAAGGCCACGAAGGGGGCAAGGCGGGTGAAGAAGGCGGCGACCAACAGGAAGGGGATGCCCAGACCCGCCGCATAGACCGCCAGCAGGGTCATGCCACGCGCGACATTGCCTTCTTGTGCGGCGAGGGACAGGATCGCACCCAGTTGCGGGCCGATGCAGGGTGTCCAGCCGAAGGCAAAGGCGAGGCCGAGCACGTAAGCGCCGAAGGCCGAGCCGCCTTGATCGCCTGCGTCCAAGCGCATCTCACGGTCGAGAAAGCCGATGCGGTAGATGCCGATGAAATGCGCCCCGAAGATCATCACCACCACGCCTGCGATGGTGGCGAAGGTGCTGGCATTGCCGAGGAAAAACGCGCCAAAGGCCGAGGCGGCGAGGCCGAGCAGCAGGAATACGGTCGACAGGCCAAGCACGAAGAACAGCGCAGCCAACAGCGGCGAGCGCCCGGTTTTCATCTCGGACACCGAGATGCCCGACATATAGGCCAGATAAGGCGGCACGATGGGAAGCACGCAAGGCGACAGGAATGACAGGATACCGGCCACAAGGGCCACCAGCATCGCCGGGATCAGGCTTGCGTCAAAGATGTCGATGCCAAACATGGGGACTCCGTTTTGACTGATCTAACGCAGTTGGCGGCTAAGGTCACGCTGTTGGACCTCACGTCTGCGTGCGGCATTTTGGGCTGGCGTCGTAGCCTCCGGCGGGGATATTTGAGCGCAGAGGATGGGCTTGGTTATGGATTGGGACGTGGAGTTGGATTGCTTGGGGCTGCTCTGCCCCCTGCCCGTGCTGCGGGCGCGCAAGCGGTTGCTTGGAATGACGGCAGGACAGGTTTTGCGGGTGCTGGCCAGTGACAAGATGGCGGCGATTGATCTGCCGCATTTCTGCGTCGAGGTTGGGCATGATTATCTGGGGGCCAGCGCGATCGAGGGCGGCAGCGCCTATCTGATCCGGCGCGGATAGAGAAAGGGCGGCGGGTTTCCCCACCGCCCCATCGAACAATTTTTAAGCTTTAGCGACCCAAAGACCACCAGCCGCGCTTTTTCGGCTTGGCAGGGCCATCGTCGTCGGCGGGCTCCACCGCGGCGTCGACAAGACCCGGATCGACGTGCAGGCTGGCCGCAGGTGCCGCCTCAACCAAACCCGGATCGGCTTGCAGAACCGGGGCACTTGCCACCGGAGCGGCCTCTGCGACCACTTCAACCGCGACCGAGGCGGGCGCTTCAGCCTCAACCACCACTTCGGCTTTCGGCTTGGCGCGGCTGGTGCGGCTGCGCGTCGGTTTCGGCTTGTCTTCAGCCACAACTGGGGCGTCCGCGACCGGAGCTTCCGCCGCAAGTTCCGCCACGGGTTCTGCTTTCACGGCGCTGCTGCGCGAGCGGCTGCGGGCAGGCTTGACCGCCTCAGCCACGGGCGCTTCCGCTGCTGCCACCGCCGCCGATTTGCTGCCACGCGGCGCGCGGGTGCGGGTTGGCTTTTTCACTTCAACCTCAGGAGCGGCCTCTACCGGGGCCTCGGCTGCGACTTCGGTGACGGCCAAAGGCGCATCATCGCCCGCCTCGTCATCACCCTCATCGTCGCCGTCGTCACCTTCCGCATCCGCGCCGGCGATAGCCTCACCCGGCTGACCGGGCTTCTTGCGACGACGCCGACGGCGGCGCTTCTTACCGGTGCCGCCGTCGCCATTCGCCACCGCAGGAGCGGTGGCTGCCGCAGCAACGGGGGCCGCTTCAACCACTTCGGCTTCTTCAACATCATCCACATCGTCGATGATATCTTCGTCTTCTTCTTCCGCCACCGGCGCGCCCATCAGCGAGGCATTGCCCGAGATCACCGACGATACTTCCGGCACCACGCGGGTCGCGGTCTTGAATTTCTCAATCGAGAAATCCGGGCTGATCATTGCGGGATCACATTCAATCCGCACCGCCATGCCATACCGTGCCTCAATCAAGGCAATATGCTCGCGCTTACCGTTGATCAGGAAGTTGACGATGCCAATCGGCGCGCGCAGCAGCACCTCTTTCGAGCGTTTCCGCGTGCCTTCTTCTTCCAACGCGCGCAACACTTGCAAGCCAAGGCTATCATCCGAGCGGATCAGCCCGGTGCCATGGCAATGCGAGCAGGGCTGTGTGGTCGATTCCAGCATCCCCGGACGCAGCCGCTGACGCGACATTTCCATCAGGCCAAAGCCAGAAATCCGCCCAACCTGAATCCGCGCGCGGTCGGTTTTCAGCTTATCTTTCAGCTTCTTCTCGACGGCTGCGTTGTTGCGACGCTCTTCCATGTCGATGAAGTCGATCACGATCAGGCCCGCCAAATCGCGCAGACGCAGCTGACGCGCGACTTCTTCGGCGGCCTCAAGGTTGGTCTTCAAAGCGGTGTCCTCGATGGACCCCTCTTTGGTGGCGCGACCGGAGTTCACGTCGACCGCCACCAGCGCTTCGGTGATGCCGATCACGATATAGCCGCCGGATTTCAGCTGCACCGTTGGGTTGAACATGCCGCCGAGATAGCTTTCGACCTGATATTTCGCGAACAGCGGGGTGGGATCATCATAGCGCACCACCGCTTTGGCGTGGCTTGGCATGATCATCCGCATGAAGTCTTTCGCGGTGCGGTAACCCGCCTCGCCTTCAACCAAAATCTCGTCAATCTCGCGGCTATAGAGATCGCGGATCGTGCGTTTGATCAGATTGCCTTCCTCGTAGATCGCGGCGGGCGCAATCGACTTCAGGGTCAGTTCGCGGATCTGTTCCCACAACCGCATCAGATATTCGTAGTCGCGCTTGATCTCGGGCTTGGTGCGCTTGGCACCAGCCGTCCGAATGATCAGGCCCGCGCCTTCCGGCACTTCGATTTCGGTGGCGATCTCTTTCAGCTTTTTGCGGTCAGCGGCTTGGGTGATCTTGCGGGAAATCCCGCCGCCGCGCGCGGTGTTCGGCATCAGCACGCAATAGCGGCCCGCAAGGCTGAGGTAGGTGGTGAGGGCAGCGCCCTTGTTGCCGCGCTCTTCCTTGACCACCTGCACCAGCATGATCTGCCGGACCTTAATCACTTCTTGGATTTTATAGCGCCGGGCCCGAGGCTTGCGCGGCGCGGAAATTTCTTCCGACACATCTTCTTCGGCGATGGATTCGATCTCATCGTCGGTGTCCGAGGCGTGATCAATCGAGCGATAGACCGCGTCGCCTTCCTCGGCATCCACCGAGGCGACGTTGTGGGTATGGCTGTGATCGTGATGATCGTGGTCGTGATGCGGCTGTTCCACCACATCGGCGGGCGCGGATTGCACCAGCGCATCGGCACCAGTTTCATCCCCAAGATCCACCACATCCATGCTGCTGATCTCGGACGACTGTACAGCGTCGCCCTCAACGGCTTCAGCGCGCGGGCGCTGCTGTTGCGGCTTGGGACGCGGGCGCGAGCGGCGGTTGTCTTCTTCATCCTGCGCGCGGTTGAAGGCGCGTTCTTCGTCCAGCAGGGCTTTGCGATCGGCCACGGGGATCTGGTAATAATCCGGGTGAATTTCGGCAAAAGCCAAGAAGCCATGACGGTTTCCACCATATTCGACAAAGGCCGCCTGCAGCGAAGGCTCCACGCGGGTCACTTTGGCAAGGTAGATATTTCCGGCAAGCTGGCGCTTGTTTACGGTTTCAAAATCGAATTCTTCGACCTTGTTTCCATCGACCACAACAACCCGAGTTTCCTCGGCATGGGTGGCGTCGATAAGCATTTTCTTTGACATATCAATCCATTGCGCCTGTCATGCGAAAACCCGCTTGGCGGACCAAAGCGGGTGTTTGACACAAAGAGGCGACTTGTTCGGGCGGCTGCGCGCAACGCAAATAAGCGGGCTGTGCCCGGTGGGCACCCCTCGCCTTGAATTGCCAATGTCGCGCACATCATCGCGGTTCACGTTTGGACAGCTTACGCCGCCCACCTAAAAAAGCCCGGTTTGATCCTGTGTTATCAGTCACTTACGAGCAATAATCCGGCCTTGCGGCCGATCCGACCACCCCGGTTTTCGGCGCGGTGAGCGCGCCAGATTGCTGAGGCAGAGAATTCTTTGACGATATAAAATCGCTTGACTGTCACCCTAACGGGAAACGGGCAGCGATGACAATGGGTGATTTGCGTTGGTTGCAGGGTGCAGGCTGGGTGGTTCTGCGCTTGGCGCGGAACCAGCCACCCTGCCGCTTAAACATAATCTTGCCGCTGCAAACCATACTTCGCCATCTTTTCGTTCAGCGTCCGGCGTGGCAGGCACAATTCATCCATGACGCCGGTAATCGAACCCTTATGCCGCCGCATGGTGTTGTCGATCAACATGCGCTCGAACGCCTCGACATAGTCTTTCAGCGGCTTGCCCTCAGTGGTCAGCGCAGGCCCGGAAGCCTCGTTATCCGCCATCAGCAGCGAGGCAATCGAGCCGGACCCCCGCCGATTCTGCAACACCGCGCGTTCCGCAATATTGACCAGTTGCCGGACATTGCCCGGCCATGGCGCTTGCAACAGTTGCGCGGCTTCTTGCGCCGTCACCTGTGGCGCATCGCAGCCATATTCCTCGGCAAATTGTTCCGAGGATCGGGTGAACAGCGTCAGAATATCCTCACCACGCGCCCGCAGGGGCGGGCAGATGATGGTCATCGCACCCAAGCGATAGAACAGATCGGACCGCAACACATCTTCCAGCGTCTTATCAGGCGCATGTTCATTGCAAATCGCAATGATCCGGGTTTCCGGCGGCGTGCCCTGCTCGTTGATCAAGGTCAGCAGCCGCGATTGAAGCGGATGGCTCAGTGCCTCAATATCCTCAAGACACAGCGTTCCGCCGCGAGCTTCTTCCACCAAAGGCAGATTGCCATCATCCGAGGGGCCAAACAGCTTGGCCGCCAGTTGATCTTCACTCCAAGCCGCACAAGACACGGTGACGAATTTCTTCGACCCGCGCGGCCCAACCGCGTGCAACGCATGCGCCACCAAGGTCTTGCCTGTGCCCGTCTCGCCATCAATCAAGACATGGCTATCGGCCTGACCAAGATCGAGAATATCCTCGCGCAGCCGCTCCATTGCCGGGCTGGCACCAACCAGTTTCTTCATCAGGATCGAGCCATCCGACAACTCACGCCGCAAAGCCCGGTTGTCCAAGGTCAAGCGCCGCGCCATGGTCGCGCGCTTTGCAAGTTCGGTCATCCGGTCCGGGTTGAATGGCTTTTCGAGGAAATCATAGGCTCCGACGCGCATCGCCTCAACCGCCATCGGCACGTCACCATGACCGGTGATCAGAATCACGGGAAGGCCCGAATCCATGCCCATCAGCCGTTTCAAAAACGCCATCCCGTCCATACCCGGCATCTTGATGTCCGAGACCACGACCCCCGGCCATTCCGGGCCCAACGCCTTCAACGCTTCTTCCGCGCTCGCGTAGGTTTCGGTGTCAAACCCCGACAGGGCCAGCCACTGGCTGATCGAGGCACGCATATCCGCCTCGTCGTCCACAATCGCCACTTTCATCGCCCGTGCCATGCCGCCCTCATTCCGCTGCTTTTGCTTCTTTGCCCAAAAGGGGCAGTTGAACTTCGAACACCGCACCACCGTTTTCGGCGTTATGCGCCGTCAGACGCCCACCCAGATCGGTCACAATTCCCGAAGAGATCGCTAGACCCAGGCCCACGCCCTCGCCCGGCTTTTTCGTCGTGTAGAACGGCTCAAAGATCGAGCCGATATCACCGATGCCAATGCCGTTATCGCGCACACCTAAAGTGGCGCTCTCGCCCACCGTCAACAAGAGGTCGATCTGCGGGTCGAGCGTGTCTTTGGTGGCATCCAGTGCATTTCTCAACAAATTGATAATCACCTGCTCCAGTCGCAGCCGATCCGCCATCACCATCACCGGTTGACGCGGCACAGTTCGGGTTATCTTCACAACGCGCTGCTTCAACTGTGGTTCCATCATCGCCAAGGCCGACGAGATACAGGCGCGCAGATCGACAGGCTCGAACGCCTCGCCGCCCTTGCGGGCGTAGGATTTCAGCTGCCGGGTGATCGCGCCCATCCGGTCAATCAGATCATCAATACGCTGGAAACTCGACAAAGCCTCATCCGGTCGCTTGCGCTGCAGCAGCAGCCGTGCGCCGGCGAGATAGGTTTTCATCGCGGCAAGCGGCTGGTTCAACTCATGGCTGACAGCCGCCGACATCTCACCCAAAGCCGCAAGTTTCGACGATTGCGCCAGCGTCAGTTCGGCCACTTCCAGCGTTTTCTGAACCTTTTCCCGCTCGGCAATCTCGCGGGAAAGCCGCGCGTTCAACAGCCGCAATTCCGCCGATTCGCGCTGGAACGACACGCTTTGTGACCATGCCCGGCGTGACAGCACATAAAACGTCAGCGCGGTGAAAATCGCGAATCCCATGATTTCCAAGGCAATCACACCGTTCACCCGCTCACGCACCGAATCGTAAGCGGTGAAGGTCACCATCTTCCAACCCTGAAACGGCACCCGCGCCTCGGTGCGCAACACCGCTTCGCCGGACACATAGGCATCCGGCGGATTCTGCGCCCAATCTGCAGCCCCCTTCAGGGCGCGATCCAAGGCCGAGGGGCTATCGGTCGGTGAAAGCGCCTGCGCCACCGGCTTGCTTCGCCAAGAAGGCTCGGTCGCAAGGATCACGGTGGCTTCCGAATTGGCCACCAACACCGCATCCTGCAACCCCGCCCAAGCGCGTTCGTGCTTCATCATATCGACCGCAACCACGATCACGCCCTGCACCTGACCATCCGCCTCAATCACCCGCGAATAGGTGAAATCATAGGCGCCGCCGGGCTGTGGCGTGACAGAGAACACCGTGTCCTTGGTGCGCTTGGCATCGACGAAATAGCTGTCATTGCGGTGCGAGGTGCCCAGCAGGTTGCGATTGGTCGCCCCCACCGTCCAGCCGTCTTTGTCCAACAGCAGGATCGAGGCGACGCCGATTTCCTTTTGCACCTCGATCAGCCGCAAGGTGGTGCGGGAAAACGAATTCTTTTTCAACGAGTCGCGAATCGCCGGATCATCGGCCAGCAACAGCGGCACCACCGCCGTGCGCTGCACTTCTGACAGCATATTGCCGGAATAGAGCGCCAAGCGCAGTTCGGCCCGGTTGCGGGTGGTCTCAGTAAAGCGTTCTGACAGCCAGCGGTTGGTGATCAGGACCACGCCGACTGCCAGCAAGATCAATAGGGTAGCAGCCAGCCGAATCCGCCAGGATTTCCCCGGCGCTGCATCTGACATACGTTTGGATCGGCTGCGGCTTTGCATCGCGTAAGTTTAAGCCCGCCCAAGCCCGGCCTCAAGCCGAAGGGACTCAGGCCAGCGCCATCCCGCCCATCAGGCTGGCAAACAGCGCAGCACCATCGGTGCCGCCTGTACGGGCATCCACCACCCGCTCCGGATGCGGCATCATCCCCAGCACGCGACGGTTGGCCGAGAGCACGCCCGCGATGTCAGCCGCAGCGCCATTGGGATTTTGGGTATAGGTGAAAGCGATGCGATCTTCGGCGCGCAAAGCAGCCAGCCCTTCGGCATCAATGGTATAATTGCCGTCGTGATGCGCCACCGGCACCGCAATCTGCTGGCCTTTGGCGTAAGCACTGGTGAACGCGCTGTCAGCCGTGGCCACTTGCAAGCCAACGGTTTTGCAGATGAACTTGAGGCCCGCATTCCGCATCAAGGCCCCCGGCAGCAGTTGCATCTCGGTCAACACCTGAAAGCCGTTGCAAATCCCCAGTACATAGCCACCCCGGTCCGCATGGCTGCGAATGGCCGCCGCAATCGGCGACTGCGCCGCAATCGCGCCGCAGCGCAGATAGTCACCAAAGGAAAACCCGCCCGGAACCCCGACGACATCGGTGCCTGCTGGCAGCGCCGTGTCCTTGTGCCAGACCCGCGACACCTCAAAACCGACGCGCTCAAATGCTACAGCAAGATCACGGTCGCAGTTCGAGCCGGGAAAGGTGACGACGGCGGCTTTCATGGGCAGCTCTCCGATAAATTGGGATGGCCCGCGCATAGCGCAATCCACGCGGTGCTTCCAGCCAAAAATCCGGTTGAAGCCCCAGCACGGAATTCGCGCGAAAATCGAGTTGTTGCACGCGCCTTATTTAGATCAATTCGACCCGGTAGCTTTCAATCACCGCATTCGCCAACAGCTTGTCACACATGGCGCGGGCAGCAGCCTCGGCAGCAGCTTTGTCTGTCTCTGCCAAATCAAGCTCGATCACTTTACCCTGCCGCACGCCGTTCACCCCAGCAAAGCCCAGCGTGCCAAGCGCGTGACGCACCGCCTCGCCTTGCACATCCAGAACGCCAGATTTCAGCATGACCGTTACGCGCGCTTTCATAGCAATCTCCTCAAAGGGGCGGGGTTGCCGCCCGATACCGCCGCTTGCCCTGACGGGCAAGCCTTAGTTGATCAAAGTCGGCTTCACCGTATGCGTGACGTTGGAGGGCAACACGCCCAAGCGCCGCGCGAGTTCGGTGTAGACATCGGGCAGCGGTCCCGGCTCGGGGATCGGTTGGCCGTCGCCACGATCAACCAGACCGCGCAGATCCCACAACCGGCAGCTGTCCGGGCTGATCTCATCGGCGACGATCAGGCGCATGTAATCGCCTTCCCAAATCCGCCCGACTTCGATGCGGAAATCCACCAAGCGGATGCCGACGCCCAGCATCACGCCGGACATGAAATCATTCACCCGCAACGCCAGCGCGATCACGTCATCCAGATCCTGCTGGGTGGCCCAACCAAAGGCGACGATATGTTCTTCCGCGACCATCGGCAGCGACAGGCGGTCATCTTTCAGGTAATATTCGACAATCGGGCGCGGCAGTGGGGTGCCTTCGGGGATGCCGAGACGCTCGGAAATTTCACCAGCAGCAAAGTTGCGCACCACGACTTCCAGCGGGATGATTTCGGCCATCCGCACCAGTTGCTCGCGCATGTTGACGCGGCGGATGAAATGGGTGGGCACGCCGATGGCATTCAACCCCGACATGAAAAACTCTGACAGACGGTTGTTCAACACGCCCTTACCTTCGACCGCAGCCGGGGTGGCTTCGGCTGCGGTGGGCGCGGAATCGTCCTTGAAATATTGGATCAGAGTGCCCGGTTCCGGTCCTTCATACAGGATCTTCGCCTTGCCCTCGTAAACCTTCTTCCTGCGCGCCATGAATGCTCCGATGCCAAACGGGCACGGGGGCGGCCAACGCCACCCCTGCCCTTTTTCCCGGCTATATGCCAAGCTGCGACGAGGAGCAAGGTATACGGGGCAAGGCGTAGGACGGCTTGATCTTCGACGGGAATGCGGGGCGGTGGTGCTTGTCCAGCTGCGGTACAAAAAAGGAAACTGAGGGTGGGACGCGAGGCTGAAGCGCAGATGACATTTGCCGGGCAGAGCGGCGGGGGAAAATCGTGTTGGAAGCGACGGAGCTGCTCCTGCGCAGTGCGCTCAAAGCCCGTATCCCCCGCGCCGATCTGGCGGGCTTTGCTGTTGAGGGCGACGATCTGGTGGTGCTGACGCCTGCGGGCGCGTTGCGGGTTTCTTTGGGTGCCGCGCAGGCAGCACTTTGGCTGAAGACGCTGCAAAAGCCCGCCCCTAGTCTTGCCGCCAAGCTGGGGATCAGCCCGCAAAACCCGGCCTTTGTGATCGGCAATCTCAGCGATGCGGCGCTGATTGCCGCCTTGCAAGGCTGCACTTTGGGTGATGCGGCGCTGTTCGTCGCTGAATTGCCGGATCAGGCAGCGTTTGAGGTCGCCTTGGCGGTGATCCTCCCGCAGCCGCAGGCACGGTTCTGGGGGGGGGACGCGGAAAGGCACGACGCGGGGGTTTTCCGAGGCAGATTTGCGCGCGCAGATGCGGGGTGCCGCGTTCATCGACAGCAAATCCTGTGCGGTCTCGGCGCTGCACACTACCACCGGCTACGCTCGGGTGCGCTGATGGCCGATCTGCCACAGCCCAGCCGTGGCTTTTTATCTTGAACGGCGGGCGCGGGATGGGCATATGGTGGATAACTTTCCATGACCCAGAGGGCCAGCCATGACCACATTTGACGACCGCGAACACGCTTTTGAATCCAAATATGCCCACGATGCCGAAATGCAGTTCCGTGCTGAGGCGCGGCGCAACAAGCTGACCGGTCTGTGGGCGGCGGGATTGCTGGGCAAATCCGGCGATGAGGCGGCAGAATATGCGATGTCGGTTGTGCATGCTGATTTCGAAGAAGCCGGCATTGAAGATGTGGTGCGCAAGGTCGCGGGCGATCTGGGCAGCTTGTCGAGCGCCGATGCCGTGCGCGCCAAGATGGCCGAACTGCTGCCGGTGGCCAAAGCCGAGCTGATGAACGAGTTTTAAGCCCACCTGCGACAGCAGCATTTCAAGAGGCCGCCGCCGGGTTTGGTGCGCGGCCTTTTTGCTGCGGCGTTTACGGATGCGGCTGGCTTTGCGGCACATCATGTGCTGCGGCGCATAGTGTTATGAGGAATATAGATTTGCCTCGCTCCGCCGCGCATGGCAAACACAGGGTCAACGTGAAACATAGGTTCGCTCTGAACCAGACGAGGTCTGCCGATGTCCCAAGATGCGCTTTCGAAACTGCTCGCCAGCCGCGATTGGCTGATGGCCGACGGGGCCACCGGCACCAATTTGTTCAACATGGGTTTGGAATCAGGCGAGCCGCCAGAGTTTTGGAACACCGACAAGCCCGACAATATCCGCACTCTGTATCGCAATGCGGTGAATGCCGGATCGGATATTTTCCTGACCAACACCTTTGGTGGCAATGCCAGCCGTTTGAAACTGCACGCAGCCCAAGGCCGGGTGCGTGAGTTGAACCGGGTGGGTGCTGCTTTGGGGCGCGAGATTGCCGACGCCTCGGGGCGTGTGGTGGTGGTTGCGGGCTCGGTCGGGCCGACGGGGGAGATTTTTGAGCCGATGGGCACGCTGACACATCGCGTCGCGGTCGAGATGTTCCATGAGCAAGCCGAGGGCTTGAAAGAAGGCGGCGCGGATGTGCTGTGGGTGGAAACCATGTCGGCACCCGAGGAATATGCGGCGGCTGCAGAGGCTGCAGCTTTGGCGGGCATGCCATGGTGCGGCACGATGAGTTTCGATACCGCAGGGCGCACGATGATGGGGATGACCTCGTCCGCGATGGCCGAGATGGTGGAAAAGCTGGCCAATCCGCCGATTGCGTTTGGCGCGAATTGCGGTGTCGGGGCCTCGGATCTGATGCGGACTGTGCTCGGGTTTGCGGCTGTTGGCTCGGCGCGGCCGCTGATTGCCAAGGGCAATGCCGGGATTCCGAAATATCATGATGGCCATATCCATTACGATGGCACGCCGGAGTTGATGGGGGAATATGCGGTGCTGGCGCGCGATGCCGGGGTGCGGATCATCGGCGGTTGCTGCGGGACGATGCCGGAGCATTTGGCGGCGATGCGCAAGGCGTTGGAGAACACGCCGAAGGGTCCGCTGCCGACGCAAGAGGATATCACCGCCAAGCTGGGGGCGTTTTCTTCGTCCTCAGACGGCACCGGGGATACGTCGGCCGATCCGAAACGTGAGCGGCGCAATCGGCGCGGGTGATGTGAAGCGGGGCGCTTGGCCCAAGTGCTACGGAATTTGAGAAATTCTGGCACGATTTCCGTTTCGGAAATCGGTTGCGCCGGGGCTGGCCGTCAGAACAGGCTGAGCTGATCGCCCGCCCGTGCCGGGGCTGCAAAGAGATCGCAGCGCATCGGCGGCAGCTTTACCGACAGACCCAACCGATCCACCGCCACCCGGAACCGCCGCGCCATCAGATCTGCCCACGGCCCCTCTCCCCGCATCCGTTTGCCAAAGGCCGGGTCGTACTCCATCCCGCCATGCAATTCGCGCACCCGTGCCATCACCTTGGCGGCGCGGTCGGGGGCGTGTTCGGCCAGCCAATCTTGGAACAATTGCGACACCTCACGCGGCAGGCGCAGCGAGATGTAACTCGCCGCCGTCGCCCCGGCATCGCGGCAGGCGGTCAGGATCGGTTCCAATTCATGATCGGTCAGGCCGGGGATCATTGGCGAAACCATCGCCCGCACCGGAATCCCCGCCTGCGCCAAGCGAGAGATCGTCAGCAGACGCCGCTTGGGTGCCGCCGCCCGAGGTTCCATCTTGCGCGCGAGGTCTGTATCCAGCGTGGTCACCGAAACCCCGACGCGGCACAGGCCCTGCCCTGCCATCTCGGACAAAAGATCAATGTCGCGCTCGATCAAAGTGCCTTTTGTGGTGATTGCCAGTGGATGCTTGAACGCGCGCAGCACTTCAAGCACTTCGCGCATCACGCCATATTCGGTCTCGATGGGTTGATAAGGGTCGGTATTGGTGCCCAGAGCCATCACCGCGACCTTATAGGATTTCGCCCGCAGCTCTTTTTCCAACACCGCGCCAATCCCCGGACGGGCGATCAGTTTGGTTTCAAAATCCAACCCCGGCGACAGGTTCAAAAACGCGTGGCTCGGGCGCGCAAAGCAATAGATGCAGCCATGTTCGCAGCCGCGATAAGGGTTGATCGCGCGGTCAAACGGCAAGTCGGGCGAGGTGTTGTAGCTGACAGCCGAACGCGGCACGTCCAGCCGGACCTCGGTGCGCAACACCCGTTCCTCAGGCGGCTCCCAGCCATCCTCAAACGCCAGCCGCGCGGCACCTTCAAACCGCCCCACCACATTGCCCAATGCGCCGCGCCCGCGCGGGCGCACCCCCGGCATGATTGTGCTCTCTGACTTATCCATCCCGCCAAACTAGAACATATCAAGAACAATCCCAAGCGATTTCTGCATTTCCTGCCCTACAAAGTCGGCTTTCTGTTGGCGCATGTCGCTATTCGAACAGTGTCTGGCGGGCTTTGGCCCCATCACACTGACAACCGCCCAAGGAGTTCCCAGATGGCCGACGACGAAATCATCCTTGCTGATCTTTCCGATGACGAACTGGTTATGCAAATGCATGACGACCTCTACGATGGTCTGAAGGAAGAGATCGAAGAAGGCGTTAACATTCTGATCAGCCGTGGCTGGACGCCCTATGACACGCTGACCAAAGCTTTGGTTGCGGGCATGACCATCGTGGGCGCTGACTTCCGCGACGGCATCCTGTTCGTGCCAGAAGTGCTGCTGGCGGCCAATGCGATGAAGGGTGGCATGTTCATCCTCAAGCCGCTGCTGATCGCCACCGGCGCGCCGCGGATGGGCAAAATGGTGATCGGCACCGTCAAAGGCGATATCCACGACATCGGCAAGAACCTTGTCGGTATGATGATGGAAGGTGCGGGCTTTGAGGTGCGCGATCTTGGCATCAACAACTCGGTTGAGAAATATCTCGCCGCTTTGGAAGAAGAAAAGCCCGATATCCTTGGCATGTCGGCGCTGCTGACCACCACGATGCCCTATATGAAAGTCGTGATCGACACGATGAAAGAGAAGGGCATGCGCGAGGACTATATCGTTCTCGTCGGCGGTGCGCCGCTGAACGAAGAATTCGGCAAGGCGATTGGCGCGGATGCCTATTGCCGCGACGCCGCCGTGGCTGTGGAAACCGCCAAGGCCTTGGTTTTGCGCAAGCACAACCAGTTGACCGCTTAAATCAGCCGAGACGCTGGTTCTTTAGCCTCGGGGTCTTGCCCCGAGGCTTTTTAATTGCCACGTTAAGAGGACAATAAGGAGGATGCCAATGCCGCTCCCAACCTTTCTGGCCCTGATTTTCGGGGTAATTCTTGCTGCCGGAGCTTCAATTGCCGTGATTCAGGTTACGGGCTTGTCGTTTGTCTGGCTCGGGCTGTTGGCCCTGTGCCTCGCGTTGTTCGTCCGTACCCTGCGATGGCACTGATCAGCGATGATCTGCTGACCGCTGAGGGTCTGGCACCTGCGCATCTGGGCCGGGTGTTGCTGATCGCTTGCGGCGCTTTGGCGCATGAGGTGCTGGCACTGAAGCGCGTGAATGGTTGGGATCATCTCGATCTGCAATGCCTGCCTGCCAATCTGCATCTCTATCCCGACCGGATCACGGAGGCGGTGACGCGCGCGGTGGAAGCGCAGCGAGGAGCATATGACAGCATGTTCGTGCTCTATGCCGATTGCGGTACCGGCGGGCTGTTGTTGGCGCGCTGTCAGGAATTGGGCGTTGAGATGATTGAGGGCCCGCATTGCTATTCGTTCTTTGAAGGCAATGCGGTGTTTGCCGCCCATCCCGATGAGTTCACCGCGTTTTATCTCACCGATTTTCTGGTGCGGCAGTTTGATGCTTTTGTCTGGCGGCCGATGGGCCTCGATCGCCACCCGCAACTGCGCGATATGTATTTCGGCAATTACACCAAGCTGGTCTATCAGGCGCAGACCAATGATCCAGCGCTGGATGCCAAGGCCGAAGACTGCGCCCGACGGCTGGGGCTGGCCTACGAGCGGCGGTTCACTGGCTATGGCGATCTGGCGGTGGTGATGGCGCAGGCGGCGGCGACATAAATCCGCCGAAGCCTTGACTGTGCGACGCAAATTCCGCGCGGGTTTTGGTGTGTCGATTGGCAATGCCGCGCGCAGGGTCTATTGTGTCGTCATGAGCAAAATCGCCGTCACCCTGTTTGCAAACCACCCACGCCCGATGTCGGTCTTGGCATGAGTCTTGAAGATTTTCCGCGCCGCTTTGCGCAGGCCTTCACCGCGCAAGATGCCGCTGGTCTTGCCGCGCTGATTGCGCCTGATGGCACGCTACAAAGCCTGACCGGGCTTTGGGCGGAATCACCAGAAGAAATCGAAAGCGCCTTTGCGGCAGAAGCGGCGGGAATTTTTGCCCGCGCGCGTCTGGTCACCGGCAAGGCACAGATCCGGGCGTTGGGACCGCATAATGCCTTATTGCGCCAGCGCTACACCGTGTCGGGGGCACGGGATCAATCCGGTGCCGATCTGCCGCGCTTTGGCGCGATGTTGGTGGCGGTGTTGGAGGTCGGCCCTGCGGATTGGCTGGCGTTGAACCTCAGCTTTACCGCCCTGCCCTAAGCCAGCCCAAGCTTATGCCAACAAAGCCCGCGCCGCCTCGCGCGCGGCTTCGGTGACCCGGTCGCCGGCCAACATGCGGGCGATTTCCTCGATGCGGGCCTCGGCTCCCAAAGCCAACACGGTGGACAGGGTCTGGCCTTTGCTGACACGTTTTTCCACCCGCCAGTGATGGCCGCCCAAGGCCGCGACCTGCGGGCTGTGGGTGACTACCAGAACTTGCGCAGAGCTGGCGAGGGCTTTCAGGCGACGTCCGACGGCATCTGCAGTGGCCCCGCCCACCCCCCGATCAATCTCATCGAAGATCATCGTCAGTCCGGGGGTGTTGGCGGTCAGGCACACTTTCAGCGCCAGCAAGAAGCGCGACAACTCACCGCCCGAGGCGATCTTGTTCAGCGCCCCAGACGGTGCTCCGGGGTTAGTGGCGACGGTAAATTGTACCGCATCGGTGCCATCGGGGCCAGGATCACCCGCAGAGATTTCGGTGGTGAACACCGCGCGTTCCATTTTCAGCGGCGCGAGTTCGGCGGCCATAGCTTTGTCGAGACGCGCAGCGGCGGTTTTGCGGGCTTTTGACAGCGCCATCGCTTCGCGCTGATAGGCGAGTTCCGCCTCAGCCAGCGCCTTTTCCAGCTTGGCAAGACCCGCAGCTCCACCGTCAATCGCCGCCAGTCGCGCGCGGGCGTTTTCGGCGAAATTGCCAAGATCATCCGCCAGCACACCATGCTTGCGGGCCAAAGCGCGGATGGCAAACAAGCGTTCTTCCAAGTTCTCCAGATCGCCGGGGCGGAAATCTAATCCGCGCAGGCAAGACTCAATCCCGTCTTGCGCCTCGCCCAATTCCACCAAGGCGCGGCCCAAGGCAGTCAGCGCAGTATCAAGGCGGCCTTCGGCCTTGTCAGCCGCCGCCTCCAGCCAGCGCAGCGCGTCGCTGATGGCATTCTCGGCCCCTTCGCTCAGCGCCGAATGGGCGCGCTGCACGTCGGTGCGAATACGCTCGGCCCCCTGCATGGCGCGGCGGCGGGTGTCCAAGCTGGCCTCCTCGCCCGGTTCGGGGTTCAGCTTATCAAGTTCGGCGACGGCATGACGCAGGAAGTCTTCTTCGACCTGCGCGCGCTCCAGTGCCGCGCGGGCCACTGCCAAAGCGTCACGCGCCTGTGCTTGCGCCCGCCATGCGCTGCGCGCGGCGGCGGTATCGAGGCCTGCAAAGCTGTCCAAAAGGTTGCGGTGGCCGCGTGGGTTCAGCAATCCCCGGTCGTCATTCTGGCCATGCAGTTCGACCAGAGTATCCGACAAATCGCGCAGCACATCGCCCGACACCCGGCGGTCGTTGACGAAGGCGGTTTTGCGGCCATCGGCGGTGTTGACGCGGCGCAGGATCAATTCATCGGGGTCATCGAAGCCTGCCTCAGTCAGCACCGCGCGGGCAGCATGACCGGGGGGAAGATCAAACTCCGCCACCACTTCGCCCTGTGCTGCCCCTGCCCGCACAAGTTCAGCCCGACCGCGCCAACCCAACACAAAGCCCAAAGCATCGAGCAAAATCGACTTGCCCGCCCCGGTTTCCCCGGTCAGCACGTTCAGGCCCGGAGCAAACTCCAAGGTCAGCCGATCAATGATCAGCACATCGCGGATATCAAGGCTGCGCAGCATCCCCTACCCTTTGCAGACCAATCGGGCGCCTGCGCCGCAGCGCAGGGGTATCACAACCATTCACCCTTGATCGTCTGCCGGTAAATTTGTGACAGCCAGCTGGTGCCTTTGGCTTCCGGCGACAGACCTTGCTTTTTGAGCAGGTTGAAGGCGTCTTGGTAGAACGGCGAGGATTGGTAGTTATAGCCCAAGATCGCGCCTGCGGTCTGCGCCTCATCGGTCAGACCCAGCGCAAGGTAAGCCTCAACCAGCCGCTCCAACGCCTCAGCGGTGTGGGTGGTGGTCTGGAAATCCTGCACCACCGAGCGGAAACGGTTGATCGCGGCCGTGTAGTTGCCGCGCTTCAGGTAATAGCGCCCGATCTCCATATCCTTCGCGGCCAAGTGATCGAAGGCCAGATCAAACTTCAGCGTGGCCGATTTGGCATATTCACTGTCGGGATATTCCTCAATCACCACGCGCAGGGCTTGCAACGCCTGATAGGTCAGGCCCTGATCGCGGCCAACCTCGTCGATCTGGTCGTAATAGGACAAGGCCAGCAGGTAGGATGCATAGGCCGCGTCCTCATCGCCGGGGTAGAAATCGAGATAGCGCTGCGCGGCAATGCGGGCTTCTTCGTATTTCTTGTTCTTGTGCTGGGTGAACGCCTGCATGATCAGCGCACGTTTGGCCCATTCGGAATAGGGATAAAGCCGCTCTACCGCTTCAAAATCCGCCAAGGCATCTTCGTTCTTGCCCCGGCGCACTTCCAGCGCCAGCTCTCCGCGTTTGTAAAGCTGTTCAGCCGTCAGGCTGTCTAACGCCGCAGTATCATTCTGCTTTTTCTGTGAACAGGCGGCCAAAAAGGCCACAAGCACCACCATACCCAGCATCCGCAAGGCTTTGCCCGACTGTCCGCCTGCCATCTTCCGCCTACCCCAATAACCCGCGCCGAGGGCCCCAAAGATGGGGCCGCGTTCACCGCGCTTTCGCCCCTCGTAGCACAGAAAAATCGCAGGCGCAAAACGGCTTTCACGCTTTGCCGAATGGTTTTAGCCGCGCAGAGGCAGATCACCACGATGAACGCCAACGCCGGGCAGCTTTCCGCCCGCAAGGCCTTCGCAATCTTGCTCAATCCAAGCGCCGGGCGTGGCAAAAAGCACGCGCAAAAGCCGGTTGGTCATCGCGTGTCCCGCCCGCTCACCGGTATAGCGGCCAAGGATCGGCGCACCCGCCAAAGCCAGATCGCCCAAGGCATCCAGCATCTTGTGGCGCACCGGTTCATCCGAATGGCGCAAACCACCCGGCGACAGCACTTTCGCGCCATCAAACACCACAGCGTTTTCCAGCGTACCACCCAAAGCCAGCCCGCGCTCTTGCATCGCGATCACATCGGCGTTGCGGCAAAAGGTGCGGCTGTCGGAAAGTTCGCGCACGAAAGCGCCGTTCGACATGTTCAAATGTTTCGATTGCTTGCCAATCGCGGCATCCTCGAAATCAATTTTGAAGTCGATCTCCAGCATGTCGGAAGGCTCCAGCCGGGCAAACGCCGCGCCATCGCGCACTTCGACCGTCCGCAGAATACGGATAGCGACCACCGGGGCGGTCTGCTCCACGATGCCTGCGTTCAGGAAGCCTTCGACGAAGGGAGCAGCCGAGCCGTCAAGGATCGGCACTTCCGGCCCGTCAATCTCAATCACAGCGTTGCTGATCGCCGAACCGGCCAAGGCCGCCATCACATGTTCAATGGTTGAGACGCTTGCGCCCGCCGCATTGGCCACCAAGGTGCACAGTTTCGACGGCACAACCGCATCCCAACGCGCGGGAATCCGCGCGTCGCCTGATACATCCGAGCGCAGGAACCAGATGCCTTGGTCCGCTGCCGCAGGATGCACTTTCATCGTAACGGCTGCACCCGAGTGCAAGCCGAAGCCGGTAAAGACAGCCGTGGTTTTCAGCGTATTTTGCAACGGAACTCTCCGAGACGTTAATTCTGTGGCCAGACCTATGGCCGCAGCAATGATCTAAGTCCGCAGCGGCGTTATCTCAACTCACAGTTTGTAACGGAGTGTAACAGGATTTTAATGGTGCAAGACATTGATATCTATAGAAAAAGGCCCGGATATTTCCGGGCCTGTTACGTTCGCGTTAAGTCGTCTCTATACCCGACTCAGTTGGCCTGACGGCGCAGGAAGGCCGGAATCTCGATCCGCTCTTGATCTGCCGACAGTTCCTGTTCGTCATCATAGGCGGTGACGGGCGGTTGTTGGCGCGCGGACTGCTGGCGTTCCTGCGGCTGTTCAGCTGCCCCGCCCGCCATACGGTTGATCAGGCTGCCGATGCCAAAACGCGCACGCTCGGCGGGTTTCGGTGCGGGCGCTGGGGCCGCCATCCGCTGTTGCGGTTGTTGCGCGGGCTGACGGGCCGCACCGGCTTGCGACGGCGATTTAGACACAGCGGCTTGCAGACGGGCCAGAGCCTCGGGCGACGGCGTGCCAGCGGCGCGCGGACGCGGGGCGACAAAGCTGCCTGCGTCATTGTCCAGCGACAAGGGTGCCGGAGCCTGCGCACGCGGCTGTTGCACCGGAGCTTGTTGTGCCGGGCGGTAAACCGGGGTCGGCAGATCGTCTTCCATCATCTCTTCAGCGTGATCGTGGAAGCTGGGCTGCTGGGCGTGGAACAGATCCTGCGCCGGGGCTTGATATTGCTGCGCCGCAACAGGCTGTTGCACCGGAGCGGGCGCTGCCGCTTTCGGCTCGGGGGCCGGGACTGCTGGCGCGAGCGGTTGCGCCATCGAGCGGCGGGTGGCGGGCATCTCAGCCCGGTTTTGGCCAACGTCGATGCCCGTGGCGACCACGGAGACCCGCAATGTGCCCTCCATCGAGGTGTCCAAGGTGGAGCCCACGATGATATTCGCGTCAGGATCGACCTTTTCGCGGATGATGTTGGCGGCCTCATCAAGCTCAAACAGCGTCAGATCATAGCCGCCAGTGATGTTGATCAAAACACCCTTTGCGCCATGCAACGAAATCTCATCGAGCAGCGGGTTGGCGATGGCTTTCTCGGCAGCTTCCACGGCGCGGTTGTCACCGGTGGCTTCGCCTGTGCCCATCATTGCCTTGCCCATCTCATCCATCACCGCGCGGACGTCGGCGAAGTCGAGGTTGATCAGGCCAGGGCGCACCATCAGGTCGGTGACGCCCTTAACGCCTTGATACAGCACATCATCCGCCATCGCGAACGCATCGGTGAAGGTGGTTCGTTCGTTTGCGAGGCGGAACAGGTTCTGGTTCGGAATGATGATCAGCGTGTCGACAACTTTTTGCAGCGCAATGATGCCGTCTTCGGCCTGCTTCATCCGTTTGTTGCCTTCAAACTGGAAGGGCTTGGTGACAACGCCCACGGTCAGCACGCCCAATTCACGCGCGGCTTGCGCGATGATCGGGGCAGCCCCGGTGCCAGTGCCGCCACCCATGCCCGCAGTGATGAAGCACATATGCGCGCCTGCGAGGTGATCGACGATTTCTTCAATCGTCTCCTCAGCCGCAGCTGCCCCAACGGTCGGACGCGCCCCTGCCCCTAGACCCTCGGTCACCCGCAGACCCATCTGGATCTTCACCGGCGCGTTCGATTGTTGAAGCGCCTGCGCGTCGGTATTGGCGACAACGAACTCGACCCCCTCAAGGTTCTTCTCGATCATATTGTTGACAGCATTGCCGCCCGCGCCACCGACGCCAAACACCGTGATACGCGGCTTTAGCTCTTCGCGCGCCGAGGCCATGATCAGATTCAATGCCATTTTTATCCGCCTGTTCTTATTACGCGGGCTGCCGCCGCCGGTTTGCCGTATCGGTCTTCCCCTGCCTGTCCCGAAGCAGAGTGTGCCGAATTATCCTCAATTCTATCCACAGATAGCCCGAAGGTCACGCAAAAAACACACTGGCCCCACAAAATATGGGGCCAGTGTTGCCGGTATTAGCGGTATTTCGCCAATGTTACCCGATTTAGCGGATTACCAGTTGTCCTTAAACCACCGGAAGGCACGTTTGAGGGATCGCGCCGGGTAACGTTCGGCCGGAATGTCGAAATCCCACCACTCGTCTTGCGGATGGGCGGCGAACAGACACAGGCCCACGGCGCTGGAAAAAGCAGGCCCGGTTGCCGCCTGCGGCAGACCCTGCACCCGCAAAGGCCGACCCATGCGGACGCGCTGGCCAAGGATACGGCTGGCCAATCCATCCAGTCCGGGGATCTGGCTTGCGCCCCCGGTCAGCACGATCTGCTGGCTGGGCAAGCTGTCAAAACCCGCCGCATCTAAGCGAGCGCGGACTTCTTCCAGAATTTCCTCGACCCGAGGCCGCATGATGCCGATCAGCTCGGTGCGCGAAATCTGACGACGGTCTTTCTCCCAATCGCCCGAATCGCCACCCATCTCGATCATCTCGCGGTCATCCATGCCCGTCGCATGCACGCCGCCGTGTTTGGTCTTGATGCGTTCGGCCACCACCAGCGGCACTTGCAGGCCCTTCGAGATATCCGAGGACACATGATCGCCGCCCATCCGCACGGAATCGGCGTAGATCATATGCTTTTTCATAAAGATAGAAATGCCGGTCGCACCGCCGCCCATATCAATACAAGCCGCACCGAGTTCCTGTTCGTCCTCGACCAGCGAGGAAATCCCCGAAACATAGGCCGAAGACGCAATCCCGGCGAGTTCCAGATCGCAGCGCTTAATGCAATACAGCAGGTTTTGCACCACCGAGGCATCGACCGACAGCATATGCAGATCGCAGGCCAGACGGTTGCCGATCTGCCCACGCGGATCGCCCAGGCCCGAGCGATGATCCAAAGCGAAGTTCACCGGCTGTGCGTGCAAAATCTCACGCCCATCGCCGAAATCCGGCACATCACAGGCCGCCAGCACGCGGGCCACGTCTTGCTCGGTCACCACCGAATCCTGCAATTCCCATTCGCCAGCAAGGCCATAGCTGCGCGGTTCGGCCCCCGAGAAGCAGGCGATCACATGATCAACCCGCACATTCGCCATTTTCTGCGCGGCTTGAACCGCCGTCCGAATAGCCCGCTCGGTTTCATTCATCACCGCGATTTCGCCAAACCGCACGCCGCGCGACCGCGTTGTCGCAGCCCCGATCACCCGGAACGATGATTGCCCGGCCATCGGCCCCACGCCATCCTGATCGCGGTCATCCTCGATGCCGTCAAACCGCAGCACCAGACAGGCGATCTTCGAGGTGCCGACATCCAAAATCGCCACCACACCGCGCTGCATCGCTGCCCGCCGCATGTTGCGCATTGCGCGTTGGGATTGGTAAAGGTCTGTCATAATCCGCTCTCCGTCGTCGGTGCCAGCCCTTGCGCACGGCGGACTTCGTTCATCGCGAACGGAGCCAGCCGGATCGCCGGGCGGTCTTGATTTCTTAGGTCTATCGAAAGAATGTCGCGTTCTAGCAATTTATCAGAGGCGTTCAGCGCCAGCAGGCGTTCGACCGCCGCCACCGGGTTCACCGAGGGCAGCAAGATGCTCTGATCACGGTCCAACACCAGATCCCAGCGGCGTTCGCCCACGCGGATCAACCCACGCACACGGGGAGCGATCGGTCGAGCGGTGTCGAAAATCGCCAAAGCTTCTGGCATCGCCGCATCTGCGCCCTCGCCCGCCACCAGCGGCAAATCGGCCCGATCCGCGCGCGCAGACAGGCCCGCGACACGGTGGCCGGTGGCGTCGAGCAGTTGCAAACCAGTCGCGCCACGCCACACCACCACCGGCACACGCTCGGTCAAGATCACTTGCAGCACGCCGCCCGAGCGCACCCGCAGCTCGGCAGAGGCAACAGCATCTAAGGCTTCGGCCCGGGCGCGCAGCTCGGTCATATCCAGATCAAACGAGGATTGCGGCAGCTTCAGTGCCAGCTTGGCCCGCACCGCATCGGTCAGATCGCGCGAGGCACCCTCAACCGACAAAAGCCCTACGCGAAACTCGGGACGCTGTTCGAACTTGGTGCGCAGATCGACAAAGCTTTGCACAATCGCAGCGCGGCGGGCGTCGCTGTACAGCACTCCAGAGGCGATCAGCGCCACCACCGTCAACGGCAATCCCAGACGGCAGACCACCCGAAACAGCGGCGTCAACCACAGCCGTTGCATCCGGTATTGCCACCGGCTTGGCGCAGGATCGCGGCGGATGCCATTGGCTGGAAGTGAGCGATTGCGGCTTAGCGATTGCATGAGGCGTCCTCCACCATCCAAGCGCAGAACGCGGGGAAGGAGATGCCGAAGTGGCCCGCTTGTTCGGGGGCCAGCGAGGTTGGGGTCATCCCCGGTTGGGTGTTGGTTTCCAGCAGGATCAACCCCGCCAGACCGCGCGCTTCATCCCAACGGAAATCGGTGCGGCTGACGCCCCTACAGCCAAGGGCGTTATGGGCGCGCAGGGCGTAATCAAGGCAGGCGGCGGTGATGCCTTCGGGCAACTCAGCGGGCAAAACATGCCGCGAGCCGCCAGTTTTGTATTTCGCATCAAAGTCATACCAGCCGTTGGTGATGATGTCAGTCACACATAGCGCCCGATCCCCCATCACCGCGCAGGTCAATTCCCGCCCCGGCGCATAGGTTTCCACCATCACCCGCTCCGGCATGGTTTCCGCCAGACGCGGCGCGTTGCTGCCCTCGCGGACGATATAAACCCCAACCGAGGAGCCTTCGTTGTTCGGTTTCACCACATAGGGCGGCGGCAGGATATGGCCTTTACTGACGTCTTCCCGCGCAGCCAGCACCGATTGCACGATCGGCAGGCCAGCGGCGGCAAAGACTTCTTTCGCGCGCGCCTTGTCCATCGCCAAGGCCGAGGCCAGCACGCCAGAATGGGTGTAGGGAATTTTCAGCCATTCCAGCAGGCCCTGAACGCAGCCATCCTCACCCCAACGGCCATGCAAAGCGTTGAAGCAAACATCAGGTTTGATTTCAGCCAGCCGTGCGGGCAAGTCGGGGCCGCAATCGACCTCAACCACCTGATACCCTGCCTCCCTAAGTGCTGTCGCGCATTCACGACCAGAGACCAGTGAGACTTCCCGCTCTACGGAAGGCCCACCCATCAACACCGCCACTTTGGAAGCCGCTTTTGATAAGCCGCCCGCCATCTACTGCCTCATCCAGACCTTTTTCGGTCCATGATATTGTTATTTATGCGATACGTTCGCCGACCCGCATAATTTCCCACTCTAACGTGATACCGCTCTGTTGGAAAACCCTTTTTCGCACTTCCTCGCCTAAATCTTCGAGGTCGGCGGCACTGGCCTCTCCGGTATTGATCAGGAAATTCGAGTGCATCGGCGACATTTGGGCACCACCCAGCGAAAACCCGCGCATCCCCGCATCGTCGATGACTTTCCATGCCTTTAGCTCGTGGCTGTCATCCGCGCGGCCTGTGCTGGAATGGCCGACCGGATTGCGGAAGGTTGACCCTGCCGAGCGGTCTTTCGTCGGCTGGCTGGCGTCACGTTTGGCGATTTGATCGGTCATCCGCGCCTCCAGCATCACCGGATCGCCGGGCGCTGCGCGGAAGGTCGCGGCGACGACCACCCAACCCTCGGGCAACTGGCTTTGACGGTAAGCCAGCTTAAGATCGGCGGCGGCAAGTTCGACAACCTCACCCTGCCGCGTCACGCAACGCACCGAGATCAGGTGATCGGCGACATAAGACCCATAACAGCCCGCATTCATCCGCACCGCACCGCCAATAGAACCCGGAATGGTGCGCAAAAACGTCAGATCCAGCCCCGCCTCGGCGACTTTGCGGGCAACATGGGCATCCAACGCCGCAGCACCTGCCGTAACGGTGCCGTCGCAAGTAATCGCGTTAAACCCCCGCCCCAGCCGGACCACCACCGCGCGCAGACCACCATCGCGCACGATCAGATTGCTGCCGACCCCCATCGGGAACACCGGCACATCGGGGTCAAGCGCGGCCAAGAAACTGCACAAATCCGCCTCATCGGCAGGTTGAAACAGCCAGTCGGCTGGCCCACCGACACGCAGCCAGGTAAGGTCTGCCAAAGGGCGATGCGGCGTCAAAGTGCCGCGAACGGGGGGCATTGTATATGTCATGCCCCCCTTTTTAGGCAAATTGCGCCAAGCCTCAAGCCCCAACCCGCGCCCTGATCCACCGCCACAGATACCTGAGCGGCCAGCGGAGCACCGATCCGGCCGCGATCAGAAAGGCCAGACCCAACCACCGGCCATTTTCATAGCTTAGCCAGATCAGCAGCGGCAGACCCACCGCAATCAGCCAATAGGCATTGCGCCAGTGGTAGTCTTTGCTGGGCAACATGCCCGTAAGATTGGCCACCACCAGCCAGATCAGCCCGGCGACCAGTGAGATCATTTCCGCAAATCCGGCGGCAGTTCGACCGATAGTCCCAAGGCGCGACGGGCGAAATAGAGCAGCGGGCGGCGGAACATCGACAGGAACGCGAACAGACCCAGCCCGACCCAAAGCAAGCCATGCGCTAGGCCGATCCAGAGCAGCAGCACCGGGGCGAGCACCAGCAGCGTCATCCCCGGCACCATCTGTTGCTTCATCGGCAGCATGGCGGTGATCGTCGCGGCAATCACCCAAAGGCAGCCCATGATCAGCGGCAGGCTCATGCGGTTTTGCCCGTCAGCCGTGCGGGCAAGCCATTCGCCCAAGCCGAGATCGAACCTGCGCCAAGGCAAACCACCATATCACCCGGTTGCGCCTGTTCTTTCACCAACCGCGCCAAATCGGCCTCATCAGTGATCGCACGAGCGTGGCGGTGGCCGTGGGCGATCAGGCCGGCTACCAGATCATCGCGGGATGCGCCCGGAATGGGGTCTTCACCCGCGGCGTAGACTTCGGCGATGGCCACCACATCGGCCTCATTGAAGCAGGTGCAGAATTCCTCAAACAGATTCGACAGCCGCGAATAACGGTGCGGCTGATGCACGGCGATGACGCGGCCTTTGGTGGCTTGGCGGGCGGCTTTCAGCACAGCGGCGATTTCCACCGGGTGATGGCCGTAATCGTCGATGATGGTGACACCATTCACTTCCGCCACTTTGGTAAAGCGGCGATTGACGCCTGCAAAGCCAGCCAAAGCCTCGCGGATTTCTTCTTTCTTCATACCCAGATGCCGCGCCACCGCAATCGCCGACAACGCATTCGAGACGTTGTGATCCCCTGGCATTGGCAGCACGCAGCCCTCAATGACAGCCCCCTGCCCTTCGCCCTGCAATGCCACATCAAAATGCGCAACACCGTTGTCATAGGTCAGGTTCACCGCCCGCACATCGGCTTGGGCGTTAAAGCCAAAGGTCACCACACGGCGGTCGGTGACGCGGCCAACCAAAGCCTGCACCTCGGGGTGATCGGTGCAGCACACCGCGAGGCCATAGAACGGCACGTTGGAGACGAAATCATAGAAGCCTTTGCGCAGGGCGTCGAAGGTGTGCCAATGCTCCATATGTTCGGGGTCAATGTTGGTCACAATCGCAATCGTGGCGGGCAGGCGGTTGAAGGAACCATCCGACTCGTCAGCCTCCACCACCATCCACTCGCCTTCTCCGGCACGGGCATTCGAGCCATAGGCATGGATCACCCCGCCGTTGATCACGGTCGGATCAAAGCCTCCCTTGTCGAGCAAAGTCGCCACCATCGTCGTGGTCGTGGTTTTGCCATGCGTGCCCGCGATGGCGATGTTGGAGCGCAGCCGCATCAATTCCGCCAGCATTTCGGCCCGGCGCACCACAGGCAGGCCACGCCGCCGCGCTTCCTCCAGTTCCGGGTTGCCCTTTTTGATCGCGGAAGAAATCACCACAACCGCCGCTTCGCCGATATTGCTGGCCGCTTGGGCCTCAAAGAACACAGCACCCAAAGCCACCAGCCGATCAGTGATCTTGCTGGCCTTCGCATCCGATCCCTGCACCCGGAAGCCCTGCGTCATCAGCACTTCGGCGATGCCCGACATGCCAATACCGCCGATACCCACAAAGTGGATCGGCCCCAGTTCCATCGGAAGTTTTGTCGCGTTCATCGTCTATCCTAACTCGCCAAAGCCTCAACCAGCGCCACCAAACGGTCGGTCGCATCTGGCCGCCCTTGTGCTTGCGCCTTACGCGCCATATCTTCCGCCCGTGGCGGATTTTGCAGAACCGCCGCCATTTGGGCGCTTAAGCCGCCCGCGTCAAGCTGAGCCTCTGCGATCAGCACGGCTGCCCCTGCGTCAACCAAACCGCGCGCGTTGGCGGTTTGATGATCGCCCGTCGCCGCCGCGAACGGCACCAGAATCGAGGGCCGCCCGATCACCGAGATATCAGCCACCGACGATGCGCCCGAGCGGGAAATCACCAGTTGTGCCTCGGAGAGCCTGCGCGGAATGTCGGTGAAAAACGGCTCCACTTCCGCCCGCACGCCAGCATCGGCGTAAGCTTGCACCACTGCCGCCAAATCCTCCGCCCGCGCCTGATGTGCCACCCGCAGGTGCCGCCGCAGGCTCTCTGGCAAGGCCGCCACCGCCGCGGGCACCACTTGCGACAGGATGCGCGCGCCCTGAGAACCACCGATCACCAGCAGTTCCATCGGATAATCGCCGGGCGCAATATAGCCTGCCCCTGCGCGTTCTAAAACCGAAGCCCGCACTGGATTTCCGGTATGAATACCCTCCACGCCCGAAGGCAAAGCCGTCGGCCAAGTGCCACAGGCCACCTTATCGACGCGCCCAGCGAACAGCGTATTCACCCGCCCCAACACGCCGTTCTGCTCATGAATCATCCGGGGCCTGCGCAAAATCCACGCCGCCGTCAGCGCCGGGATCGACGGATAGCCGCCAAAGCCCACGACCACATCGGGCCTGTCGCGCAAAGACGACAGTAGCGCCGAGACGATGCCGCCCGCAATCCGAAACGGCACTGCCAGCTTGGCCGCCAGCCCACCGCGCGCGAAGGTCGCCGAGGACAACTCGACAATCTCAACCGCCTTAGGAAAGCCCCCAGCATAGCGTGCCCCCCGCGCGTCGGTCGACAGCTTCACCCGCCAACCCTTCGCGATCATCGCCTCGGCCAAAGCCTGTGCCGGGAACATATGCCCGCCGGTGCCGCCCGCTGCGATCAACAGCAAAGGCATCAGCGCCCCCGCTTAAAAATATCAGACATCTGACCCTGCGGACGGCTGCGCGTCATCGCCAGCAACATGCCCACGGTAATCCCCGCCGCGATCACCGAAGACCCGCCATAGGACACAAACGGCAAGGTCATCCCCTTGGCAGGCAGCAAGCGCACCGCCACGCCCATGTTGATCATCGCCTGCACCCCGAAAATACAAGCCAAACCCGTGCCCGCGAGCCGGGTGAACGGATCACGCTCACGCGTCAGCCGCACCAGACTGCGCACCACCACCGTCGCGTAAAGCGCGATGATCACCAGCACCAGAACAAGGCCGTATTCTTCCGCCGCGACCGCGATGATGAAGTCAGTGTGCGCATCCGGCAGCGTCCATTTCACCTGGCCCTCGCCGACGCCGACCCCAAAGAAGCCGCCCTCTTGAATGGCACTGGTGGCATAGCCCATCTGGCTGCGTGGATCGACATCCGAGTTCAGAAAGCCATCAATCCGCCGCGCGAAGTGTTCCGAGGAATGATAGGCGGTAAAGCCACCCAAACCCGTTAACCCCACTGCCGTCACGATCAGAATCATCGGCGCGCCCGAGACGAAATAGATCACGCCCCAGCCAAACAGCACCAGCATGGCTTGGCCGAAATCCGGCTGAAACGCCAGAAACAGCACCACGGTCACGGTCAAAGCGAAGGAAATCAGTCTGCCGGGCGGGCCGTTCAGGTCTTGGCTAGAGGCCATCAGCCAAGCGATCACGATCATAAAACCCGGCTTGAGAAACTCGGACGGCTGCACCGAGGCAAAGCCAAAGCTGAACCAGCGGATAGCACCCTTGCCAAAATCGGTGCCAAACATCGGCAACAGCATCAGCGCCAGCATCGACACCGCAAAGCCCAGCACACCAAGCCTGCGCACCATCGCAGGCGACATCATCGACACGCCAAATATTGCAGCCAAAGCCATGCCGCCGAAAAACGCCTGCCGCGTAACATAGTAATAGGGGTCGAGCCCGTTGCGCTCGGCCAAGGGCACCGAAGCCGCAAGCCCCAACAGCAGCCCGATGGCAAACAGCACCAGCACCGCTGTCAGCGTCCATTTGTCAATCGTCCGCCACCAGCGGGGAATCACCGGTTCCGATACCCTGCTGGGCATCGAGCCATAGACCATCTCAGTCATGGAAAATCCGCCTGTATTTTCGTCTGCTCTGCCGATACCGGGTTTCCCCGATACTGCCGGGTTGTCCCGGTCTAAGGCCAAGACTAGCCAAAACGAATCACAAAGGCCAGCAGAAACAAGGGGTCACGAATCACTTCTGTGGCGATTCTCCGCCGCAAAAGCCGTGCGCCGCCGCTACAGCTGATCCTGCACGGCAGCATCGTGCCGAACCGGCCAGATCGGATGCGGCACCGGGTCTTTTGCGTGCCAAAAATACTGCCGGATGATCTGGCCATAGCTGCGATAGACGTAGGCCTCATTGCGGCGCAGGTAATGCTCGCGCCGACTGGCATACAGCGCTGGCAACTCATACCACGGCACAGCCGGATGCATGTGATGCACAACGTGGAAATTGTTGTTCAAAAACAAATAGCTGAGCGGGCCGCGATCCTCGATCACCACGGTGCGGGCGCGAAACGCCTCATGCGCGCGGTGCTCCAGATAGGTGCGGATTTTCAGCAATGCCGTGCCGAGGTAAACTGCCAGCAGATAGGCCCAGATCGGCATCCCCACCCATTGCAGCCACAGCACCAAGGGCACCAACCCGATAAGATGCAGCCCCCACGCTAGCAAAACCCGGCCATCGCCCGCGCGCAGCAAGGCCAGTTCATCGCGCAGAAAGATATAGCTGCCCAAAGCGGGGCCAAGCAGCACCCGCCCGGCCAAGGTATTGTTCCAGCGCAGCAAAACCTGCAGCAGCGGCGCAGTTTTGGCCCAGACGGCAGGCTCCATATAGTTCGACTCTGGGTCATCATAGGGGTCTGTCAGCGCCGGGTCGAAATGGTGCTGCAAATGCATGTCCTTGAAGCGCAGATAGGGCACGAAGGGCATCAGTGCCGGAAACACCAGCGCCTCGTTCACCCACTGCGCACGGAACGGATGGCGATGCAGCACCTCATGCTGCAAGGACGAAAACTGCGCCAAGGCGATCCCGGTGAGAAGGATCGACACCGCGCCCGTGCCGGGCCAAACCCAGCCGCCCACTGCAAAGAGGGTATAAGTTCCCAGCAACACCGCCACAGTTGGCCACTCGATAACGCGACTTTGCGGCATATCTTTCCTCATCAAGGGGTTATGGGCGTATGCTAACACTTGCCAAACCGTGGCGGAACTCAGAGGATATGCAACATCTCATCACCATTGCGGATAAAAACAAACAGATGCCGGATTTTATCGACAAACGCGACCGCGCCCCGCTGTTTCGCATCCGTCTGGCCGAGGCGATGGCGCAGCAGGGCACCAGCCAAGCTGCCCTGGCCCGCGCCACCGGGGCGGATCGCTCGACGGTTTCGGCCCTGCTCGCCCCCGGCATCCGGCTGCCCAATGCGCAACTGACCGCCGATTGCGCCACCGCTTTGGGGGTGTCTTGCGACTGGCTTCTCGGCATGACCGATCGGCCCGAGCCGGTGGATGCGCTGCTTGCCAGTTCCGTCACCCTTTCCGAAGCACCGCGTGCTTTGTTTGACCAAGAGCTCATCGGCTGGCACCGTGCGGCGGCTGGCTACAAAATCCGCCATGTCCCCGCCAGCCTGCCCGATATGCTGAAGACGCCCGAGGTGGTGGCGTGGGAATATGCCGACTACCTTGGCCGCTCGGCCGATCAGGCGATTGCGGCGTTTCAAGATCAGCTGGATTGGATGAAATCCGCGCAATCCGATTATGAAATCGCCATGCCACTGCATGAAATATCAAACTTTGCCAGAGGCTTAGGCTATTGGTCTGGCCTGCCGCTTGCCGCCCGCCAAGCGCAGATGGATCATCTGATTGCGCTTTGCGACACGCTCTATCCGTCGCTGCGGCTGTATCTGTTCGACGCGCACCGGGTCTATTCCAGCCCGGTTACGGTGTTCGGCCCGCACCTTGCCGCTGTCTATCTCGGCCGCCAGTACATCGTGTTTCGCGACCCTGACCGGGTGCAATCCATCCTGCAACATTTTGACGGACTGGTGCGCGCCGCCCCGTTCGGCGCGCGTGGCGTGCGCGATCATCTGGCGCGATTGCAGAGGGTTATGGATCAGTAAACCACCAGCCGCCGCAGATCATAGCCGTTCCATTCCAATATATCCCGCGCCGCTTTCAGCCGATCCGGCGGGAAAGTCCCGCGGTTCAAGATAAAGCCCAGCCGCCCATTCGGGCTGCCGACCACCAACGTGCGATAATCGCCATCGGCCCACAAAATCCACCACGGCCCCGGCTGCCCCGGCACCGCAAACCGCCCGACGGTATCGGATTGCATCGGCCCCGTCCCCGCCATCTGCACGCCAGATTCGCACAAACGGTAGCGGATTTGCAGCCCGCCTGCGCCTTGAGAAATCTCGGCGCCGCCCGGCTTGCACCCCTCGCCGTCGAAAGCCGCCACTTGGCTCCAACTGCCGACCAGACGGTTTTGATCCATCACCGCATTGGAATACATCGGCGCATCCGGCGCGCGGTAGCGCCCCACCGCCACGGTTTTCGGGGCAGCCACACAGGCGCTCAGCAGCAAAAGCGCGATCAATCGATACAAAGGGTCACCATTGCGCCATTATCCTGCAAAATTTCATTACAGCCAAACAAAGGCGCGATTGGCGCGCAAGTGTTTGATCTAGCAAGGCAATCACCCTCGCAATCGCTTTTCTTACGGCAAGATTTGCCCGCATCGCGCATCCTACGCACGCAACTCATCCCGCCCGCTTTGCCTGCGACGGCCCATTGCCCGCCCTTTTTGACACAGGCCAGTTCTTCCGGCCCAAGCACCCGCGCTGGTTCTTCTGCCACCGGCCGCATCGCGGCTTTGGCGGGATCGACAGCTGCGGGATCGGGCTGCGCTGGTGTAACTTGCGCGGATGTAGGTTGTACTGCGTCCGGCTTTGCAGGTTTCACGACATCCGCCGCTGGCTTGGCCGGATCAGCCGCAACCGCCACAGCTGGCGCATCCAAAGAGATCACCGCAATCGCATCGCCGGTGATCGGATTGGCGGTATCACTGGGCTTCGCCAGTTTGCCGCCGCCCAAGGTGCAGCCCGCCAACACAACCGCCAAAATCATGCAAAACCGCATCGCGCGCACCTAGTATGGCATCGGATGCGCGCGATGCGCGGCATCAATTTCGGCCAAAACCTCAGCATCCAACTCGACATCTGCAGCCCCCAAAGCCACTTCAAGCTGTGCCAGATTGGTGGCGCCAATGATCGGAATACAGGGGAACGGTCGCGTCAGGCAAAACGCAATCGCCATCTGCGCCGGATTCAGCCCGTGCCGCGCCGCAATGCCCAAATAGGCCGCCACCGCCGGAAACACCTGTGGCGTGATGCGCCCCGACAGCGTCGGATTAAGCGCCCGCCGCGTACCTTCCGGGATCACATCGCCGGCATATTTGCCCGTCAGCAGCCCGGTGGCCAAAGGCGAGAACGCCAATAGCGGCATGTCTTCCAGCGCCGAAAGTTCGGCCCAATCGCTGTCAAACTGACGACACAGCAGCGAATACTCATTCTGCACCGTCGCCATTCGTGGCAAACCATGCTTGTCCGCCAGCGCCAGCCAGCGTCCTGCTCCCCAGACCGATTCATTGGAAAGTGCAATATGGCGGATTTTCCCTTCAGCGATCAGATCGGCCGATACCTCAAGCATTTCAAGCATATGCGCTTCAATGCTCGCCTTATTCCCGCCCCTCGGGTCAAAGTGCCAAATGTCGCGAAAGTGATAGGCGGCGCGGTTGGGCCAGTGCAGTTGATACACATCAATGTAGTCGGTATTCAACCGCCGCAGTGAATCCTCCGCCGCCGCCCGCATCACCGCTCCGGTCAAGGGCGCGCCACCGCGTACCGCGTCCTGCCCCTCTCCCGTTACCTTGGTCGCCAACACCAGCCGATCACGCCCACCCCGCGCCGCAAGCCAGCTGCCAATGATCTCCTCGGTGCGCCCCACGGTTTCAGCCCGTACCGGATTGACCGGATACATCTCGGCGGTGTCCCAGAAATTCACGCCGTGCCCCAGCGCCATATCCATCTGGGCGTGGCCGTCAGCCTCGGAGTTCTGGCTGCCCCAAGTCATCGTGCCCAGTGAAATCGCCGATACCGAAAGCCCCGTCTGCCCCAATCGCACTTGCCGCATCGCGCCCTCCTGTTTCAGCGCAGACTAGGCGGCGCGCCCCGACAAGGAAAGCCCCCGTGCAGGACCCGATCAGACTGAAGTCTGACCTCACGCGAATTTGCGCAGCCTTGACCATTTTAATGTTACATTACCTTAGGATAAGGAGGCTTACATGCGCATGCTGCTGTTGCTTTTGGCGCTCGGAGCCAGCCCCGCCTTCGCTGCCCCTGCCAAATATACCCTGCAACCCGATGCATCGCTTATCGAGTTTGAAACTGATTTTGGCACCGATAAAATCACCGGGCAAATGCCGATCACCCGCGCCGATCTCACGCTCGATTTTAAGAATGTCAGCGCCAGCCATGTTGCCGTGACGCTGGATTCCGCCCATGCCGAGGCCTCGTTTCCCTTTGCGGCTCAGGCGATGAAAGGTCCCAAGGTGCTGGATTCGGTGGACTTTCCGCAGATCAGTTTTGAAAGTACCTCGGTGACCGCCAAGGGCGAAGGCGCCGAGGTCAAGGGTCGTGTGACCATTCGTGGCGTCACCAAGCCGATGGTGATGCTGGCGATGATCTGGCGGCAGAAGGGGCATCAGGCGGGCGATCTCAGCCATCTGACCATCCGGCTGACGGGGGCGGTCAACCGCTCGGATTTTGGCGCGGTGGGCTGGTCGGACATGGTCGGTGATCAGGTGCGCCTAGATATTCTCGCCCGCATTGCACGCAGTGACTAGATGTGGCGGAACTCTCCCACCCAGTTTGGCTTGGCCTCGCGCCTGCTGCATTGGACCATGGCGGCGCTGATCTTGGCTTTACTGGTGCTTGGCACGGCACTTGGCTGGATTAAGCCCAATCTTTCGACGCTTTGGCTCTATGGCCTGCACAAGACCATGGGGCTGACAGCGCTCAGCCTCGCCGTGATCCGGTTGATTTGGCACCGCATCAGCCCGCCGCCACCGCCGCTTGGCCCCACTGCGCACTGGCAAAACCGCGCCGCCCGCGCCACGCATCTCGCACTTTATCTGCTGATGCTGGCGATCCCGCTGTCCGGCTGGATCGCCAGTTCCGCCACGGGTCTGGATGTGGTGATCTTTGGCCAGATCACCCTGCCCGCCATCACTCCCACTTCGGAAGCGCTTGAAAACGCTGGCTTTGCCATGCATGGCATCCTGACTAAGCTGCTGCTGGCGCTGCTGCTGGCCCATATCGCGGGTGCGGTTCTGCGTGGGCTAAAGGGTGACGGTACGCTGCGGCGCATCACAAAAGGCTTATAATCCCGGTCTATGCCCTAACCTCGTCTAGCCCTTGGCCCTCGCATCGGGTAAACGAGGCGCAACTGACGGGAAAGGGCATCGCATGGCACGGATTCTGATCACCTCCGCCATTCCTTATATCAATGGCATCAAGCACTTGGGCAATCTTGTGGGCAGCCAACTGCCCGCCGATCTGTTTGCGCGCTACAACCGCGCGCGCGGCCATGAGGTGATGTTCATCTGCGCCACGGATGAACACGGCACCCCGGCCGAGTTGGCGGCGGCCAAAGCGGGCAAACCTGTCGCCGAATATTGTGCCGAGATGCACAAGGTGCAGGCCGAGATTGCGCGCGGCTTTCGGTTGTCGTTTGACCACTTCGGGCGGTCGTCCAGCGAGCGTAACCATCTGCTGACCCAGCATTTCGCCGGCAAACTGGCCGAGGCTGGGCTGATCCGCGAGGTCGAGGAAAGCCAGATCTATTCCATCGACGATCACCGCTTTCTGCCCGACCGCTATATCGAGGGCACATGCCCGAACTGCGGGTATGAGTCTGCGCGTGGCGATCAATGCGACAACTGCACCAAGCAGCTTGATCCCACCGATCTGATCAACCCACATTCGACGATTTCCGGCTCGACCAATCTTGAGGTGCGCAAAACCAAGCACCTTTATCTGCGCCAGCGGTCCTTGCGGGACAAGCTAGAGGCTTGGATTGACAGCAAAAAAGACTGGCCGATCCTGACCACCTCGATTGCCAAGAAATGGCTGAACGACGGCGATGGCTTGCAAGATCGCGGCATCACCCGCGATTTGCACTGGGGCATCCCGGTCAAAAAAGGCGATCAGATCTGGCCGGGGATGGAGGGCAAAGTTTTCTACGTCTGGTTCGACGCTCCAATCGAATATATCGCCTGCACTGCGGAATGGGCCGATGCGCAGGGCTTGCCAGATGCCGCGTGGCAACGCTGGTGGCGCACCGATATGGGTGCCTCGGACGTGACCTACTATCAGTTCATGGGCAAAGATAACGTGCCTTTCCATACGCTTAGCTTCCCCGCGACCATTCTAGGCTCGGGCGAGCCGTGGAAGTTGGTCGATTACCTGAAATCGTTCAACTACCTGAATTATGACGGCGGCCAGTTCAGCACTTCACGCGGGCGCGGCGTGTTCATGGATCAGGCATTGTCGATCCTGCCCTCGGATTACTGGCGCTGGTGGCTGCTATCCCACGCCCCGGAATCGGCGGACAGCGAGTTCACATGGGAGAATTTCCAAGTCTCGGTGAACAAAGACCTCGCCGATGTTTTGGGCAACCTCGTCTCCCGCGTCACCAAGTTCTGCGTCGCGAAATTCGGCAGCGAAGTGCCCAGCGCCGGGGAGTTTGGCGAGCAAGAAGCGCGCCTGATTGAAGAACTCGGCACCCGCATCAAAGACTACGCCGCCTGTATGGAATCGATGGAGGTCCGCAAGGCCTCTGCCGAGTTGCGCGCGATTTGGGTGATCGGCAACGAATACCTGCAAGCCGCCGCACCCTGGACGGTGGTGAAAACCGACCCCGAGCGCGCGCAAGCGATGATCCGCCTCAGCCTGAACCTGATCCGGGTCTATGCGATCTTGTCAGCACCGTTCATTCCCGATGCGAGTGCCACGATGATGGCCGCAATGGGCTCGGATGATTGGACTTGGCCCGATGATGTGGCCGCAGCAATGGCCGCCCTGCCCGCAGGCCATGCCTTTACGGTGCCGGAAAACCTGTTCCGCAAGATCACCGACGAAGAACGCGCCGATTGGCAACAACGCTTCGCGGGCATTCGGACCTGAATAGCTGCAGATGAAATGCAAAAGGCCGCAGGACAATCCTGCGGCCTTTTGCATTTAGACCAAACGCTTAGCTGAAGATCAGCTTCAGGCTGACCAGCACCAGAATAAGCGCCAAAAACACCCGCAGCGCTTTTTCCGGCAGGCGTGGCGCTAATGTGCTGCCGACGATGATCCCCGGAATGGACCCGATCAGCAGCGAGATCAGCATCGCGAAATCCACATCACCAAACCACCAATGCCCGAGGCCTGAGATCAGCGTCAGCGGCACCGCATGGGCGATGTCAGACCCCACAATCCGCAGCACCGACAGGCGAGGATAGATGATCAACAGCGCCGTCACCCCAATCGCCCCCGCCCCAACCGAGGTTGTGGTGACAAGCGCGCCAAGGATCACCCCGGTTACGATGGTTTGGGCGGCCACCCTCGTCTCGTTGGTGCTGGCAAAGCGGCTGAAAAACTCGACAATCTGGTTGCGAAACAGCAGGGTGGCCGAGGTCGCCAGCAGCACGATCCCCAGCATCAGCGCCAAAATCCCGCCCTTGCTGGTGTGCACACCATAATAGTTCATCACCGCGAACGTCACAAATGTTGCCGGAACCGATCCGGTCGCCAGCCTGCGCACAATCCGCCAATCCACCGATTTGGCCTTGTGGTGGATCGCAGCCCCGACCGATTTCGTCGCCGCAGCATAGAGCAGATCCGTGCCCACCGCCGTCGCCGGATGCACCCCAAACAGCAAAACCAGCACGGGCGTCATCAATGATCCGCCACCCACCCCAGTAAAGCCCACGATCATGCCAACAAAGAAGCCCGACAGCGAATAGAGAAGATTTATATCCGCAAATGCCATTTCAGAGAATCTCCCTACTGCGCTCGCCCTGTTTGGCAGGAAAATCAAACCCGTCAACTGAACTTTTAATCTCTATAGACTTTAGCGAGATTATGTAACCCTACCGCCCCCCCCCAGAAGCTAATGCGTTTGCTCTGGGTCTCTGCTAGGATTGCAGCAAAGGAGAAGCGATGAACGACATTGCCAAATTCGTCGCCAAAGGCTCGGCGCATGTCACCCTGCCGGCGCAGGTAGAGCCGCTGGACGTGGCCTTCGTTTTGCTGCCGAAATTCACCATGCTGGCGTTTTCATCGGCGATTGAGCCGTTACGGATGGCCAATCAACTGACGCAACAGGTGCTGTTTCGCTGGCAGGTTTTGTCCGACGATGGCGCGCCGGTGGCCTGCTCCAACGGCGTTCCGATCATGGTGGATGGCGCTTGGGGCCAAGCCAGCCCGGCGGGTATTGTGCTGGTCTGTTCGGGGGTAGAGCCCGAAGGCAAAGCCAGCCAGGCCTTGGGGGATTGGCTGCGTTCGTTGTGGCGGCGGGGCCGTGTGGTGGGCGGTCTTTGCACCGGGGCCTATGCTCTGGCGCAGGCGGGCATCCTGAAGGGCCACCGCTTTACCATGCATTGGGACAATATCGACGCCTTTGCCGAGAACAATCCTGATATGCTGCCAGCCCGCCAAGTGTTCTGCATCGATGACCGGGTGATGACCTGCGCTGGTGGCGTCGCTGCCGCCGATCTGATGCTGAAGCTGATCAACGACCGCTTCGGCCCCGCCTTGGGGCAAGAGGTGATGAATATGTGCCTGCTGACGCAGCGCCGGCAGGAAGCGGATCTGCAAACCACCTCGCTCGCCGCCCGCCTTGGCACCCGCCACGACAAACTGCTGCAAGCGGCGGCTTATCTGGAGGCGCATATCGAAGAAGACTTCGACTTGGACGCCTGCGCAGCCCATCTGTCGCTGTCGCGCCGCCAGATTGAGCGACTGTTCAACCGCTACCTGAACATCACACCGGTGCGGTATATGAACGATCTGCGGCTGGCGCGCGGGCGGGCGCTGCTGGCCGAAACCGATCTGAAGGTGACAGAGGTGGCGGTGGCCTGCGGTTATGCCTCGACCTCGCATTTCTCGAAATCCTTCCGCAAGAAATATGGCACCTCGCCCTATAGGTTCTCGCATTTCGGCGGATAGAACGGCTGCAAAGGTGATCTGATGGCGCGGCTTACGCCGCAGGCCTCTTGAGCGCTTACGCGCAGTTGGAATGCGGCATCACCGCCTGTGCCCCGCGTTTTTCTTGCAGCACCCTGCCCCAACCGCTATGCAAGCGCAGCAATTCCCGGAGGCCGCCATGCCCACCCATCTCTCGACCCGTGATGCCGATTTTGAGGCCCGCTTCGCCGCCCTGTTGGGGATGAAGCGCGAAGAGGCCGAGGATGTTGATCACACCGTGGCGGCGATCATTGCCGATGTCCGCACGCGCGGCGATCAGGCTGTGCTGGATTTGACCGCGAAATTCGACCGCCTGACGCTGACAGCGGAAACCCTTGCCTTCAGCCCGGAAGAAATCGACGCCGAATGTGCGAAAGTCTCGCCCGAGGATCGCGCAGCCTTGGCGCTCGCCGCGGACCGCATCCGCGCCTATCATGCTCGCCAGCTGCCGCAGGATGAGATGTGGACCGACAGCGCAGGCGCAAGCTTGGGCTGGCGTTGGACCCCCGTTTCGGCGGCTGGCCTCTATGTCCCCGGCGGCACCGCGTCTTATCCGTCCTCAGTGTTGATGAACGCCATCCCCGCCAAAGTGGCGGGCGTGCAACGGCTGGTGATCACCTGCCCCACCCCCGGCGGCATTGTGAACCCGCTGGTGCTGCTGGCAGCCCGCATCGCAGGCGTGGACACCATCTACCGCATCGGCGGCGCGCAGGCGGTGGCGGCCCTCGCCTATGGCACCCAAACCATTACCCCGGTGGATAAAATCACCGGTCCGGGCAATGCCTATGTGGCGGCAGCCAAGCGCCGGGTGTTTGGCCGCGTTGGCATCGACATGATCGCTGGGCCCTCGGAAATTCTGGTGATTGCCGACCGTGACAATGATCCCGACTGGATCGCGCTCGACCTGCTCAGCCAAGCCGAACATGACGCCTCTGCGCAATCCATCCTGATCACCGATGATGCCGCTTTTGGCGAAGCCGTGGCACTGGCCGTCGAAAAACGCCTTGTCACGCTGGAGCGTCGCGATATTGCGGGGGCATCTTGGCGCGACAATGGCGCGGTGATCATCACCCGCGATCTGCACGAGGCCGCCACCCTGTCGAACCGCGTCGCCCCCGAACATCTGGAGCTTTGCACCGCCGATCCCGAGGCGTTGAGCCTTGAAATCACCCATGCTGGCGCGATCTTTTTAGGGGCATGGACACCGGAAGCCATCGGCGATTACGTTGGCGGGCCGAACCATGTGTTGCCCACCGCCCGCTCGGCGCGGTTTTCTTCTGGATTGAGTGTGATGGATTTTGTCAAACGCACGACCCTGGCCAAAATGACTCCCGAGGCGCTGGCGCAGATTGGCCCCGCAGCCGAACGGCTGGCGATCTCGGAAAGCCTGCAAGCGCATGGGCTGTCGGTGCGCGCGCGGTTGGATCGGTTGAATGGGGGGACGGCATGACCAACCGGATCTGCGCCATCGATATTGACGAAAAAGGCCTCGCCCGTGTCACCCCCACGATTGAGCAAGAGCGCAATGTGGCGATCTTTGATCTGTTGGAGGATAACTCCTTCGCGCTGCCCACCCGCGACGATCGCCCGACCTTGCCTGGGCCGTACCGTTTGGGGCTGGCGATCCGCGAGGGGCGGCTGGTGTTTGATATCGCCACGGAAGCCACGGAAAAAGTTGGCGAATTCCATCTGTCACTCGGGCCGTTTCGGCAAGTGGTGAAGGACTATTTCCAGATCTGCGAAAGCTATTTCGAGGCCGTCAAGCGCCTCCCCCCCAGCCAGATCGAAGCCATCGACATGGCACGGCGCGGCATCCACAACGAAGGCGCGCGGGTGTTGCAGGAACGCCTTGAGGGCAAGGCCGAGGTCGATATCGACACCGCACGGCGCCTGTTCACCCTGATCTGCGTTTTGCACTGGGGCTGATGATGGCATTTCCGCAAGCTGTGCTGTTTTGCTGTGATCACAACGCCGTCCGCTCGCCAATGGCCGAGGCGATGATGAAGAAATTCTACGGCCAACGCGCCTATGTGCAATCGGCGGGGGTGAAGAACGATATGGAGATCGACGGCTTTTCCATCGCCGTCTGTGCCGAACTCGGCATCGAACTCGCCCGCCACCGCGCGCGCTCGTTCGAGGAAATGCAGAACCTCGGCGACGATCTAGGCCAGTTCGACCTGATTATCGCGCTGTCCCCCGCCAGCCAGCATGCAGCGCTTGATCTGACCAAATCCTATCATCTTGAGGTTGAATACTGGCCGATCATCGACCCCACCGCCTTGGGCGAGGGCCGCGACGCCAAACTCTCCGCCTACCGCCAAGCCCGCGACCAGATCAAAACCCGGATGCTCGACCGCTTCGGCCCGCCGACGGAACTCTAATTCCCTAAAACTTATCTAAAATTGTCATCCTCTGCGCTCAAATATCCCACGGGGGTTTGGGGGTGTGAAACCCCCAATTCTACGCCCCCACCCGCGCCGCCTGTATCTGCGGCAAATTCGCCTCAATCCAACGACCCAACGCCGCCACCAGCACTGCCGCCTCTTGCCCCAAGGCAGTCAGCGAATATTCCACATGCGGCGGCACCACCGGATGCGCCACCCGCAGCACCAGCCCGTCGCCCTCCAGCGCCTGCAAAGTCTGCGCCAGCATCCGTTCCGACACGCCACCCACCCTGCGCCGCAGGGCCGAGAATCGTAAAGTGCCATCCTGCAAAGCAAACATCACCAGCACGCCCCACTGGCTGGTCAAATGCTTCAACACCGCCCGCGATGGACAATCTGCCGCCAACACATTCGGTGGAAACTCGACCTCTACATTCATTCTGCACCCTTTCGCCGCAAAACCTTACACTAACAAAAATGTATGTACTTCCCTTTCGTAAGTAAAGGCGTATCTCTGCGCCATCGACCAAACAGGAGATCAAAATGACCATCGCAATCACCGGCGCCACAGGTGCCCTCGGCCAGCTTGCCCTCACAGCCCTAAAAGCCCGCGCGCCGCAGGCCGATGTCGTCGCACTCGTCCGCGATCCGGCGAAAATCACTGGCACCCCGGCCCGCGCCTTTGATTACACCAAAGCTGAAACCCTTGCCCCCGCCCTCAAAGGCATCGACACCCTCGTGCTGATTTCCTCGAACGATTTCAATGACCGCGCAGGCCAGCACCGCGCCGTGATTACCGCCGCCAAGACCGCAGGCGTCAAGCGAATCATCTACACCTCGATCCTGAAGGGTGACGCCTCGCCGATGATCCTGGCGCAAGACCACATCGCGACTGAAGCCGCGCTGAAAGCCTCTGGCATCCCCGCCACCATTCTGCGCAACGGCTGGTACACCGAGAACTACACCGGATCGCTGAAAGCCTCGGTTGAACACGGCGCGCTGATCGGATCCTCTGCTGACGGTCGCATCGCCTCCGCCGCCCGCGCCGATTATGCCGAAGCCATTGCGGTTACGGCGCTCGACGACAGCCATACGGGCAAGACCTACGAACTTGCGGGCGATACGCCCCACACCATGGCCGATTTCGCTGCCGAAGTCTCGAAACAGACCGGCAAAACCATCCCGTTCAACACTCTGCCGAAAGACACCTATGCGGGCATCCTGCAAAGCTTTGGTCTGCCGGAAGGTTTCGCCAATATCCTCGCCGACAGCGATGACACCGCAGCACGCGGGTCTCTGCTGGACGAGAGCCACACCCTGTCGAAACTGATAGGTCGCCCAACCACGCCGATCGCCACCACGATCAAGGCGGCGCTGTAAAGCGCGCGCCAGTCGGCACTCTGAACCAACTGCGACAGCAGGCAACCGCTGTCGCAAACCACCGCCATCCTGCCGATCCCGGTCTGGACCGGGCTGCTTCCGCGTGCCACCATACGCCAAATTATGTATGAGGCCCGCATGACCCAATCCGCCCGCGACACCGTCACCGCCTATTACGCCGCGTTCAACGCCGAGAATCCCATGGGCATGCTCGCCTGCGTCACCGACGGCATTGAGCACCGCGTCAACGAAGGCGGCATCCGGCTTGGACGCGCAAAGTTCGCCGAATTCTGCGCGCATATGGGCGTGTCCTACCGCGAGCAACTGAAAGACATTGAGATTTTCGTCAACGCGGCAGGCACCCGCGCCGCCGCCGAATTCGTGGTCCACGGCGCATATCTCAAAACCGACCCCGGTCTGCCAGAAGCGAATGGCCAGACCTACATCCTGCCCGCCGGGTCGTTCTTCGATCTGACAGAGGGCAAAATCTCCCGCATCACCACGTTCTACAATCTCAACGACTGGATCGCTCAGGTCTCGGCATGACCGCAGATCTGGCCGCCGAAATCGAAGTCCGCGCCCTGACTGGCCCCGCACTGGAGGCCGCTCTAGATGGCGTCGCCGCGCTGCGCATCGCGATTTTTCGTGACTGGCCTTACCTTTACGACGGAAACCTCGACTACGAACGCGCCTATCTGAAAACCTATCGCGACAACCCCGGCGCCCTGTTGGTGGCTGCCTTCCACCAAGGCCGCTTGATTGGCGCTTCGACCTCCACCCTGATGGAAGATCATGCCGAAGCGTTTTCCGCGCCGTTCCGCGCGCTGAACATCCCACTGGAAAACATCCTTTACGGTGCCGAATCCGTGCTGCTGCCCGCCTATCGCGGCATTGGTCTGGGCCACCGCTTCATTGATCTGCGCGAAGACCACGCCCGCGCCATGCACCGCGCCTATGTCGCGTTCTGCTCGGTCAAACGCCCGGAGCGTCATCCGATGAAGCCAGAAAACGCCCGCTCAAACGATGCCTTCTGGAGGGGCCGGGGCTACGAACCGCTGCCCGGCGTGCTGGCCGAATTTGCGTGGAAAGATGTGGGCGACAGTGAAGAGACCGTGAAGCCGCTGCAATTCTGGATGCGCAAACTCTAACCTAACGTCTCCCCCTTGCCCGATTTGTCCCGCGACAAATCGGGCCCCGCCTGCCTGCCCCCGGCAGGCGCGGCCCGATTACCCTGCGGATAGCTTGCTGCCCAACTCCCCTTGCTCAACGGCGTCCCGCCTTTTGAGCAACGAACCGGCGAACTCTGCCCCGCAGAGTTTGTTTGCGGTTCGGTCCGGTCTTTCAACCGCAGCACATCTTGCCATAATGGCGCAAAGTCCTCTTATCCCAAGGCCCCAAATGATCCTCGCAGCCGCCGCCTACCCGCTCTCCCACCTTGTCGATTTCGCGGAATATGCCAACAAACTCACCATATGGGTTGAAGATGCCGTAGCGATGGGCGCGAACCTGCTGGTGTTCCCAGAATATGGCAGCATGGAGTTGGCCTCGCTCGCCCCCCTCGAAGTTTCGGAAGACCTTGAAGCCGCGCTGCACGAAGTCGCTCGCCATGGTTCCGCCGCCGCTGCTCTGCATTGTCAACTCGCAGCCAAGCATAACCTCTACATCCTCGGCGCTTCGGCCCCGTATTTCGGCAACACCCGCCCCACCAACCGCGCCACCCTCTACGGCCCCAAGGGCATCATCGGCCATCAAGACAAACAGATGATGACCCGGTTTGAGCGCGAGACTTGGAATGTGGTCGCAGGCAACCCCTTGCAACTGTTCGACACGCCCTTGGGCAAGATCGGCGTGCTGATCTGCTATGACAGCGAATTCCCCCTGCTCGCCCGCGCGCTGATCGAGGCGGGCGCGCAAATCCTGCTCGTGCCGTCCTGCACCGACACTCTGGCCGGATACACCCGCGTCAAAGTCGGCAGCATGGCCCGCGCGTTGGAAGGCCAATGTGTGGTCGTCCACGCCCCCACCGTTGGCCTGTGCGATTTCTGCCCCGCTGTCGACGAAAACGTGGGCGCCGCCGCGATCTACGGCTCCTCTGACAAAGGCTTCCCCGAGACCGGGATTCTCGCCCAAACCGCGCTGAACGAACCCGGTTGGGCCATCGCCGAAATCGACCTTTCCGCCATCGAATCCGTGCGTGCCACAGGCTCGGTTTTCAACCACCAACACTGGCCCGAACAAGCCGCCCGCGCCGCGCAAACCCTCGAAATCGTTAAAAATCTCTAAACGACGCCACGCCACCCTATTGAAATATCACAACAAAAAAAGGTCCCGAGTTGGGACCAGCCCATCCTCTGCGCCCAAATATCCCGCCGGAGGCTCTTTTTCTACCAAACCACCCCACGATTTTCCCCCTTGAAAATCCCCCCCAACAAGCGCATATCCCCGCCGATGCCTGCGGTTCCCGCGGGCTAAATCCTATTGGAGAGACCATGGCCAAGGAAGATATCCTCGAATTCCCCGGTGTCGTGAAGGAACTCTTGCCCAACGCGACATTCAAGGTTGAACTCGACAACGGCCATGAATTGATCGCGGTGATGGCAGGCAAGATGCGCAAAAACCGCATCCGGGTTCTGGCAGGCGATAAGGTGCAGGTCGAAATGACGCCTTATGATCTGTCGAAAGGCCGCATCAACTACCGCTTCAAGTAAATTGAAGTTCATCCTCGGATCAGGCAGCCCGCGCCGGAAGGAGCTTCTGGCGCAGCTTGGCATCATCCCCGACGCCATCCTCCCCCCCGACATCAACGAAGACCCGTTGAAGGGCGAACTCCCCCGCCCCTACTGCGCCCGCCTCGCCCGCGAGAAGGCCGCAGCGATTCCGGCGGACCCCGATGACATCATCCTGACCGCCGACACCACGGTCGCCCTCGGCCGCCGTATCCTCGGTAAGCCCGCCGATGCCGGTGAGGCCGCGCGGTTTCTGACTGATCTTGGCGGGCGGCGGCATCAAGTGATCACCGCCATCGCCGTCAAACGCGGCGACAAAATCTGGAGCCGCGAAAGTGTCTCCGCCGTGAAGATGAAACGGCTGTCCGACGTGGAGCTGAACACCTATCTCGCCTCAATGGAATGGCAGGGCAAAGCTGGTGCCTACGCCATCCAAGGCGCAGCTGGCGCGTTCATCCCTTGGATTTCCGGCAGCTTCACTGGCATCGTTGGCCTTCCCTTGGCTGAAACCGCAGCCCTGCTTGCCGCCGCAGGCTACCCCGTCTGGAAAAGCCAATGACCCGCACCGTCCTGCTCGACACGCTAACAGACCGCCCCGCCGCAGCACTTATCGTGGACGGCCAGTTGCACGATCTGGCCATCGACCCGATCACCGACGCCCCCCTACCCGGCGCGATCTACCGCGCCATCGCCGACCGCCCGATGAAGGGCCAAGGCGGGTTGTTCGTCAAACTGCCGGAAGGGTCCGGCTTTCTGCGCCAAACCGCAGGCATCGCCCCCGGCCAGCGCCTGCTGGTGCAGATCACCGGACCAGCAGAGGCAGGCAAAGCCTATCCAGTCACCACCCGCCTGCTGTTCAAATCGCGCTATGCCATCGTCACTCCCGGGGCACCTGGCCTGAACATCTCGCGCCGGATCAAGGATGACGCGCTGCGTGACGATCTGGAGTCCCTCGCCAAAGCTGCCATGCACGGCGCGGATGAGACGCTTGGCCTGATCCTACGCTCCGCCTGCACCCACGCCAATGACGATGAAATCACCGAAGACATCGCCGCGATGCGGGAACTTGCACAGGCGGTGCTCGCCGATACCATCGGCAATGCTGAACTGCTGGTCGAGGGTGCCGGCGCGCATGAAACCGCGTGGCGCGACTGGGCTGATCCTGAACCCGATGAGGTGATCGAGGGCGGTTTTGCCGATCACGACGTGCTGGAGATGATCGACGCCCTGCTGACCCCGCGCGTAACCTTGCAGGAGGGGCACATGATGATCGAGCCGACAAGGGCGCTGATCGCGGTGGATGTGAACACCGGCAATGACACCTCGCCCGCCGCCGCCCTGAAAGCCAATATCGCCGCCGCCCGCGAACTGCCACGCCAGCTGCGCCTGCGCGGCTTGGGCGGTCAGGTTGTGATCGACTTCGCCCCGATGCCGAAAAAAGACCGCGCCATCCTCGACCAAGTCATCCGCGCCGCGTTCAAATCGGAATCCGAGGTCAATCTCGCAGGCTGGACCACGCTTGGCCTCTACGAGATCACCCGCAAACGCGACCGTTTACCTTTGTCCGAGGTATTGGCATGACCTGCCCGATTTGTGCCCGCAAATCGGACGAGAAATACAAACCATTCTGCTCGCGCCGCTGCGCAGATGTTGATTTGGGCAAATGGCTTACGGGCAGTTATGCCATCCCAGCGGTCGCGATTGACGACGAAAACCCCGAAGATTTAACCGACCCGAAACATCGCCCGCAATGATCTGCCGTCGGCTGCATTTTTCTGCCAAAACCCTCTGGACAGCCCCGCGCCCGTAACGTATCACCCCGCCACCAAGCAAGATAACACCTTGCAGATGTGCCCGGATAGCTCAGTTGGTAGAGCAGCGGATTGAAAATCCGCGTGTCGGCGGTTCAATTCCGTCTCCGGGCACCACTTCATCCCATTGTTATTGCTAATAAATTCGGCTTGCGTTTTGAATACCCTTTCTTACGGTTTGACGGTTTTGGGAAAAGGTTTGACAACTTTTGTTCACCGTTCAGTCTCAACCTCTAATGTTTCAATAGTCTTGCGGTTGCTATCTGCAAGGCGCGCATTCCTAGAATAATGATGCGCCATGCTTTCGGTTTTCTGCCCGAGTAGATCGGCAATCTCGCGCGGAGGAACATCGCGTCGCTTGTCGATTACGAGCCGATACGAGCGCGCATTACCAACTTGGCGGAGACTGCTGCCAACGAAAAACTGAGAGTGGACCTGTCGCGGTTTCGTTCCGGTTTTTTGAGAGCAATACTCGCCATCAAGGAGACCGGATATGGCAGCGATACACAGCGACGAATTCAAGCGGGATGCGGTTCGCATCGCGCGAACCAGTGGCCTGACACGGCGTCAGGTTGCGTCTGATCTGGGGGCTGGGTTTTCCACCCTGAACAAGTGGGTGAAGATGGTTTCCGATGAGGCTGGCCCGCCTGACGCTGACCAGAACTTACTTCGAGAGAACGAACGGC
>NZ_LGIC01000014.1 GCF_001294535.1 Cypionkella psychrotolerans
CCCGCCTGCCCGACGTCGAGGGCGACAACCCCAAACGCCAGAAGTTCAAGCGCTGCCCGATCCATTGGCCGACAGGCGGGTTCTTCCACATCCGCTGCCCTCTCGTGGTTTGCCTGCAAACCACGAGAGGGGACATCGCTGAGATGCAGACCGCTGAAGGCAAGCTCTCGCTCTTCGTCGGCATCGACCGGACAGCCAAGTTCGCCGTCGCGCAACGCGTTGCAACGGCTGACAGACGCACCGCCTGGGAGTTCGTGCACACATGCTCAAGTCGTGCCCTATCAGGTTCATACCATTCTCCCCGATCGAGCCATTGGAAGCGCCACGGGTTCAAGCCCAATGGCGAGGGGCATCCCGTTCGCCGAGCAACCCCGGAACCGCAATACGATCTACTCCCGGCCAATGCGCTTCGACATGATCTGCGAGGCCAACGGGATTGAACACAGGCTGACGAAACCCAACCACCCATGGACGAACGGCCAAGTCGAGCGAATGCTTCTCGGTGTTTGACGGCAAACAGCTGTCAGCCAACCGAACCGCACGATCAAGGACGCGACGATCAAGCGCTTCCACTACGACAGCCACGACCAGTTGCGAATACATCTCGCCGACTTCCTGGCAGCCTACAACTTCGCCCGACAGCACAAGACGCTGAACGGCCTCAGGCCCTACGCATACATCTGCAAAATCTGGACATCAGAGCCAGATCGATTCATCCTAAACCCGATCCACCGGATGCCGGGACTGAATACCTAGCGGCATTGTCCGTCATAAGCGAGAATGGAGGACAAAATGTTCAGCGCATGGAAGCTAGAAAAGGCAACAGCAACCTTGGTCGACGAGGCGCAGGCCCTTGCGGACAAGCTGGCACAGGCGAAACCACATATCGTTGAAAGTCATGCAGCGGCGGCGCGTTTCTGGGCAGCGTCCTACCTTTCCGCTGGGCAAAACTTGCAAGAATTGATCGACTGGCCATCCGCGTCTGTTGCGCGTTTTGCCAGTGCTGCGCAGGCAAAAGTCACCACCCTGCGGAAGAAGCGTGAGTATGAAAGTAGCGACGGGCTGGCGATTTGGCTTCACACGGCACGCGCCGTGACAGAGCCGCGGATCGCGCCCGCCGTTCGTGATATATGGCAGCAGCTTTTGGCTGCGGGGCCCAACGCCGATTCAATGGCACAAGATCTATTGCAGGATGCAGCCCTGCCTCTTGATGAGGGTTGCCGTATTCCCAAAGGGTTCAACATCCAAGATGAAGGTCTTGGGTCTACCTGATACGGCACTGCAGAGCATCTATGTGTGCGGTGCCATCGACGAATAAGCTGATAATGGAGTTCTCCGTGATCCTAGGGCGCAAGCCGTTATCACCGGTCGGCTTGTGCGCGTGCGTAATAGGATCGAACGCCACGGCCCGGTCGTGCACCTGATCGCCGAGCATGGGGAAGATATCTCGACCAACCGACGGCTTTGGGTCGATCATGCCTAAAGACCCGTGGTCGACGTAAAGGGCGGAACGCTGTCATTTGCTGACGCCTCGTTGCCTATGCAAAAGTTTTGATAACGCTGCCGTGCGGCAAAGCGGGCTACCCAAGGCAATCGTGATATCGGCAATGTTGACGACTCGGGCGCAGATCACTTAGCTTGGATGGGGGAGTACAAGCTGATGTGCCAGATCTTCGCCGGGCAAAGCCCTGCTCGCTACGAGTCCGTCACCCGCCGTTTGCGGCTGAACGGCCAGTCTACCAGTATCCGGTTGGAGCGTGCGTTCTGGCGGATATTGGACGCGATGGCAGACAAAGAAGGTCTGACCACGCCCGCCTTGTTGTCGAAACTTCATTCCGAAGTGCTGCAACAACATGGCGAGGCACCAAACTTTACCTCTTTCCTGCGCTGTGCCTGCACCATTCATCTGGGCGAACTAGATCAGATGCCCGATCAGGTTCAGCCCCGGTTTGCAGCGGAATAGCAATAAAATTGCGCTGTAGTAGAGGGCTACTACCCTACGCATAAATTGGTTCAGTAATCTTACCAAAACCGGGATGGTTGAGGAGGGATTATGGCCAAGGCGATACATTCTATGATCCGTGTGCTGCGGGAAGCGCGCTCTGTTGCTTTTTACCAGACGGCTTTTGGGCTTTCGGTAGCGGATCGCCTCGATTTTACGGGCTTCACATTGATCTACATGTCCAATCCCGAGAGCGGGTTTGAGGTGGAACTGACGGTCAACAAAGACCGCACCGAGCCTTACAATCTGGGCGATGGCTATGGGCATTTGGCCGTGTCGGTGGATGATCTTGACGCAGAACACGCTCGGTTAACGGCGGCAGGTCTGGCGCCGCGCAAGCTTGTGGATTTCAAAAACGGCGATGTGCTGGTGGCGCGGTTCTTCTTTATCGCCGACCCGGACGGCTACCAGATCGAAGTTTTGCAGCGCGGCGGCAGGTATCTCTGACGCGCTAACGCAAGGCTGCGGGGGGAGTTCGCAGCCATTACGCACTCAAGGGAGGATGACATGAAGCAAGATCAACTTAAGGGCATCACGCGGCGCGCGCTGCTGTCGCGCTCCATCGCAACATGGGCGCTGGCGGTATCGGGGGCGGGCTTTATCGCGGCACCTGATGCGGCTTGGGCGCTGGAGGTTGCGGTGATCACGCCGGATCAAATGGCGACGCTGCTGCAAATGGCGCGCGATATCTATCCGCATGACAAGGTGGCCGACCAATACTATGCGGTCGCCGTCAAAGGCTATGACGCCGAAGACAGCAAAGACATGATCGCCGCCGGGATTGCCGAGTTGGACGCGGCGGCGGTGGCGCAGGGTCACGCCTCATATCTGGCGATCGGTTGGGAAAAGGACCGGGTGAAGGTTCTGCAAGCCATCGAGAATGGTGCGTTCTTCCAGAAGATCCGGGGTGGTCTGGTGACTGGGCTTTATAACCAGAAAGAGATCTGGCCGATCTTTGGCTATGAGGGCGAGTCCTTCAGCAAGGGCGGCTATATCGACCGCGGCTTCGACGACATTGCTTGGTTGTAAAGGGAGGACGAACACATGGTAGCGAAATTTGATCTGAACGACGATTCCGTGGTCGTCATCATCGGCACCGGCGCAGGCGGTGGCGTTCTGGCCAACGAATTGGCGCAAAAGGGCGTCAAGGTGGTGGCGCTAGAGGCAGGCGGGCGCTATTTGCCCGAGGATTATCTGAACGACGAATGGGCCAGCTTTGGTCAGTTGGCGTGGACCGATACCCGCACTACCAGCGGCGATTGGCGGGTGGCGAAGGATTTCTCGGGCCTTCCGGCATGGATCGTCAAAGCGGTTGGCGGCACCACAACGCACTGGGCAGGCGCGTCTTTGCGGTTTCAGGACCACGAGTGGAAAGCACTGACCAACTACGGCAAGGTCGAGGGCGCGAACTTGCTCGACTGGCCGATTGATGGCGCCGAGATGGCACCGTGGTATGACAAGGCCGAAGAAAAGCTGGGCGTGACACGCACTGGCAATCGCCCCGGCCTGCCGGGCAACAACAACTACAAAGTGTTCGAAAAAGGTGCCACGGCGATTGGCTACACCAAAGTCCACACCGGGCGGATGGCGATCCAATCCTCGGATGAAACCGGCAACCGTGTGGCTTGCCAGCAAACCGGGTTCTGCTTTCAGGGCTGCAAATGGGGCGCGAAATGGTCCGCCGCTTATACCGACATTCCTGAAGGCGAAGCGACTGGCAACTTGGAGGTCCGCGACCGCAGCCATGTCGCCAAGATCCTGCATGACGCGGCGGGCAAGGTGACGGCGGTTGAATACTATGACAAGGACGGCACCTTGCAGACCCAAAAGGCGCGGATCATTTGCGTCGCGGGCAATACGATTGAAAGCCCGCGACTGCTGCTGAACTCTGCCTCGGATATGTTCCCGAACGGGCTTGCCAACTCCTCCGATCAGGTCGGGCGCAATTACATGCGGCATGTCACAGGCTCGGTCTACGGCGTGTTCGACAAGCCGGTGCGGATGTGGCGCGGCACCACAATGGCAGGCATCATGCAGGACGAGGCGCATCACGCCCCGGAACGCGGCTTTGTCGGCGGGTATGAGCTGGAAACCCTCAGCCTTGGTCTGCCGTTCATGGCGGCCTTCCTTGATCCGGGCGCTTGGGGGCGTGAATTTACCTCGGGCTTGGACAGCTACGAAAACATGGCCGGGTTGTGGATTGTCGGCGAAGATCTGCCGCAAGAAACCAACCGCGTCACCCTGTCTGCGGAAGCCAAGGATCAGTTTGGCCTGCCCGCGCCCAATGTAAATTATTCCGATCACCCGAATGATGTGGCCATGCGCAACCATGCCTACGAGCGTGGTGTGGCGATGTATGAGGCGGTTGGGGCCACGCGGGCCTTCCCGACGCCGCCCTATCCATCCACCCACAACCTTGGCACCAACCGGATGTCGGAAGACCCGAAACTGGGCGTGGTCAACAAATGGGGCCAGACCCATGACATCGCCAACCTGTTCATCTCGGACGGCAGCCAGTTCACCACTGGCGCTGCGGAAAACCCGACGCTGACCATAGTGGCGCTGGCGATCCGTCAGGCAGACCATATCGCCAGCGAGATGGCTGCGGGCACGATCTGATGCAAGCTGCGCGCGGGATCCCCGCGCGCATTTTTTAAGGCCCCGGCGTATTCGCCGGACTTGCCAGTGGAGATGCCGTAACGGGGCCTGCGTCGCGACCCGCCCGTTACGGTTGCAGAATCGCGGGCAAGCTGGCGCCATTCCCGTATCGGATCCACAGGGAGGAGTGCGGGATGAAGCTGTTTGTCGGACTGGATGTGTCGCTGGAGAAGACCGCGATCTGCGTGATCAGCGAGCATGGGAAGATCGTGAAGGAGGCGCAGGTGGCGCGCGAACCCGAGACGCTGTTGCGTTGGATCAACGATCAGGAC
>NZ_LGIC01000015.1 GCF_001294535.1 Cypionkella psychrotolerans
GCGGCTTTCCAAGAGCGCCACCAGCCAGTCGAGAAGCCAGGCCTCACCGCGTTCACCGGATTCCGTGGCGAGCGGATTGAGCCCCGTGGGCCTTCCGGCGCGGATTTCTGCATAGCGGCCGCCAAGGGCATGCACGGCCATTTTGAGGCCCGCTTCCTTGTCAAAAATGATCGTACGCCCGCCTGCCCGTTGGGCTTGGGCCGCGAGGAACGCGACGGTCGTGGTCTTGCCACCGCCGGATTTGCCAAGAACCAGCGTGTGGCCGTTGGTCGGTTCCGCTTGTGGATCGCCGGGCTCGTGGAAACTGAACCGATGCAGTGACCCTTGCAGGGTCTGGAACACGGTGATTGGCGTCTGCCAAGGCAATCGCGCCCTCTCGGTCCCGGTATCGGCGGCATGCAGAGCCGCCATGTCCGCGAAATTGACCGAAGACACCGTCATATCGCGGGCGCGGTAATCCATATTGCCGGGGTGCATGGCGAAGAAGGCGGCCTCCAGAGCCGTCACTTCACGGACGAGGCGCATGCCGTTTTGGTGGGCAATGCCACGGATGCGGGCGACTTCGGTATCAAGGGCGGCCTCGGATTCGGCGAAGACCGTGATCGTCATCTGATGGGCGCCAAAACCGAGGGTGCCGCTTTCGGCCCTGTCGGCCGCATCAAAGAGCTGCGCCTCGATGGTCGCTGCCATGTCTTCCGACGCACGCATTTGCGCCACCCTGCGCTTGACTCGCTCGGTGATGCTACCGCGTTCAATCGGCGTGTAGCTGTGGGTGATAATGGTATCTTGTGACGCGCCAAGCGCATCCAGCATCCCGGGCCACGTCGCTGTGGCGTAGGATTTGACATAGAGCACGGCGGCAAGGCGGGCGGTTGTGGCCCCCTCCTCAATGGCGATGACGCCTTTGCCGAAGCGCACTGCTGCCCCGGCAGCATCTTCCGCAAGAAGGCAGAATGGACTGCGGGGCTGAACACGCAATTCGCCTGTCAGCAGCGAGGCGTAGAAGCCGACGAGACTGCCGTCGCTGATCTTCAGCCGCTTGGTCTTGATGCCGAGGCCCGTCTCGAGGATCGAGATCACCTCGCGCAGTTCTTCCAGTCGACGGTTGCTGTCTTCGCCAAAGACCTTGGCGGCGGCCTTACAAAAGAACGGCACGGCCAAAGGCGCGACCTGGCGGCGCACGACAGTCAGGATCAGCACGGATTCTTGCAGGTTGCGACGGACGAGCTCATTGCCCCATGTCCGGTCGATATCAGCGGCAAAGCTGGACCCGTGGATTGGCGCGAGACCCGTCTCAGCCCCGCGCATCATCCGGTGCAGATAGAAGGTGAAGCGCTCATCCAGCGTGTCGAGCAGATGCGCAAAACCAGCCCGCAGTGCGGAAACAGCTCCGGCGCCGGAGGTGACACCGTCGATGCCGGTCACTTCCAACGAGACCATCAACCCATTGTCGCGAGTGCGCACCACCTCGTCATCCAACTCGATGATATAGGGCAGATGCGCATAGAGTTTCGGGTCGGCTGGGATCAATGCCCGCGCCCTGCCCCGCTCCACATCGCGTTCAAGAAACATGACGCCGCCCCTTTTTCAGGATGGCGAGCGGCGTCACCTGTATCATGACGGCAAAGACGTGATGGCCATTGGGGTTCACTTTGGTCGCAAGTCGGGCAAGCGCGTACCAGATGGGTGCCGTCAGAAACCACCAGACCGGTTTGAACAGGATGAAGGGCAGCACGGTCATCGCACCCACTGCCATGGCATAGGGCATCGGCAGGCCAAGGAACTTGGCTTGCCGGGAGAGCCCGAGGATGACAGCACTTTTCTCCATGACCCCTGCCCCGCCTCAGCTGAACGACGAACGCAAGTTGGCAACAATGGCGGGACCGGCGAAAACGAGGAAGGCGCCGACCACGACGAGGGCCACCCAGGCCCAGCTGATCCGGTTGAAGGCCGCGAGGAACCCCGTCACCACGAAGGCAATACCGAAGAAGGCCGTCGCCAAGGTGCCGCGGAACGAGGCGAGCACACCGGTGGCCACAGTCTCGGCTTTGGTGAAGACCACCTGTGCCAAGGCAGGCTCGGAATGTGCTACCACCAGGGTGCAAAGGGTCAGGCCCAGAAGAGCCAGTTCGGTCGGTTTCATGTTTTTGAGGTCCTTCAGATGTTGAGGTCAGCGAGGATGCGGTCGTAGGCCGCCATTACCTTTACGATGTGGGATTGGGTCTCGGCGTAGGGCGGCACGCCGCCATATTTGCGCACGGCTTCCGGTCCGGCATTATAGGCGGCAACGGCGAGATCGAGACTGCCGAAGGCGGCCATCTGCTCGAGCAAATAGCGCGCGCCGCCGTCGAGGTTTTCGATGGGATCAGCTGCATCAACGCGCAGATAATC
>NZ_LGIC01000016.1 GCF_001294535.1 Cypionkella psychrotolerans
GCCTTCAGCTTGTAGAAAGTCGCGGGGCTCAATCCATGCTTTCGGCATAGCTCAGCGGTTGGCAAACCAGCCTCCTGCTCTTTGATCATCCCGATTATCTGCGCATCGGTAAAACGGCTTTTCCTCATTCGTCTGCTCCTTCAGGGATGGGCAGACTCTACATCAGATCGAGGGAACTTCCGGGGGGCAGGTCAGCTGCCGTCAGTTCTGGCCGATTGGCAGTCTTGCCACTTTCCACCTCGATGAAGCGCGCAAGGATTTCGGCGGCGCGCGCTGCGGCAAAGGCATCGATAGTATTGCGCTGCGCCTCCAGCCCCAGCCCGCTCGCGCCCTGCCGCGCCGTCGACACCCGCTCGTATGCTGCGCGAAGGACTCGCTAACGAATCGGTTGTTTTGAAGGACTACTGCAATATCATTGTGGCAATAGCAGGGCACTTCAAATTCTTTAGCATTTAGGGGAATGACATGGTTACGCAGAACATCACCCTCGACGGCATCAACAATTTCAGCGCATTCGGAACCAACGGCACTTGGTCCAACCAGAGCATCAACTATGTTTCGGTGGGCATTGATCCGGGCGAGGACCCCAACGAAGCGAATACCTTGAACGCCAGCCTTGCAGGTGGCGACTGGCGCATTCGGTTTTTGAATTTCTTCAACGACGGCCCGTTTGAATATGACGTTAACCTGACCGATGCCAACGACGGCGTAGCGCGCCGGATTGAGCGGTTGCAGGTCAGCGGCGCAGGCGATACCGCCATCACGCTTTTCAACACGCGGGTGCGCTATCTCGAAGTCTTTGATGACCGCACATTGAACCTGACGCTGGGCGAGCAAAGTCTGGACTACATGCTCTCTGACGGGCGGCTGAACGTTATCAACATTGGTACGGGCAGCGTGAAGTCAATGTTTCTTGGCGGTCCCGAGCGGGCAAGCGTCAACACCATCAACGGCGGCAGCGGATACATCAACTCCCTCGAATTCGGCGAGGGATCAACTAACACCATCGTCAATGGCGGGAATTTCGGCAGCATCCGCAGCCACGGCGATTCCAATACCTTCACCCTGCTCGGTGGAGGCGATTCGCTTAGCCTTGGGTCAGGTATCAGCAATGTGAACCTGACGGCTGGGTTCTATGGCTCTATCACCTCATATTCAGGCACCAACACCGTCACCATCGGGGCCAGCGCCGAGGTCCGCAGCATTGGGTTCAGCGGTGGCGTCGACATCGTCAATGTCAGTGGCAGTCTCGAACAGGCCGCCCTTGGTGGTGCCAATGATCGGTTTATCGTCAATGCGGGTGGGCAAGTTGATGTTGTCAATCTTGGCGACGGCAACAACTTTTTCCGCACAAATGGCGACTATGTCTGGGTGGTCAATGCCTTTAGCGGAAATGACACGCTGCAGTTCACCTCGGGCCAGACAGATCAGGCCTATGCGGGAGGCGGCAACAATATCATCACGGTTGGCAGCGGGTATTTCCTTGGCACTCTGCGCGCCAACGAAGGCAATGATACGCTTACGGTAACAAACGGCGACATCAACTCGGTGTTGCTGGGCGAGGGCAACAACAAGGTGACCATGAACGGCGGTCAGATCAACAGTTTTCAAGCCAATGGCAACGAAACCATCTCACTCTTGGGCGACGCACGCATTCTGCAACTGAAGATGGACGAAGGCGTAAACCGGCTGACCACGCAGGCTGGCAACATCGAATCGATCTATGCCTACAACGCCCAGAACACTATCCTTCTGGGGCAGGGCGGCGCCCAACAGATCGTACTTAGTGGTTCTTCCGCAGCGCAGGAAATCCGATCTGTCGGTTGGCTCGGCTCTTTGCAGGTCTATGCCGGTGATCAGATCAATGTAGAGGCGACCACCGTGGTTGTTGGCACGGGGGGGGCCGGCTACATCCAAACCTCGAAGGGCAACGACCGGATCACAACCGGGGCTGGACAGGTCGACAACATTAATAGTTATGAGGGCAATGATACCGTCACCGTCGGCGCGGGCGGCGTGCGCAGCCTGCAGACCGGAATCGGCAATGATATCCTCAATCTGACCAACGGCCGCGCCGATTGGATTGATACCGGTGCAGGCAATGACACCGTGACTCTGGGTGTAGGTGGGGCACGGTTCGTGGTGCTGGGTGACGGCAACGACACTTTGTCCCTGACCGCTATGCAGCCGATTTTTGGCGTGGTTATCCAAGGCGATGCCGGAGTGGATACGATCAATCTTTCCCGCTTCACCTCGGGTGTGACGGTAACGCTGGATCAAAGCGGTGCTTGGCAGGATTTCGGGCTGACGGGTGCCGGATTTTTCTCGATGATCGACATAGAGAATCTGACAGGCACAGCAAAGGCAGATCAGCTTGAGGGCAATGCCAGCGCCAATACACTCATAGGCGGCGCGGGTGCAGATACGTTGCTTGGGCTGTCGGGCAACGATCGACTGATCGGCGGTCTCGGCAACGATGCGCTGACCGGAGGTGCTGGGCTAGATACATTCGTGTTCCTGCCAACAGACAATGCGGACCGGATCACCGATTTCACCATAGGGCAGGATCACATCGAGTTGCGTGCCGCCAACGCCGTGTCCGACATAACCTTTGCCCAAGTTGGCACCAATGTGCGGTTGACCTTTGGCACGCTCAGTATTCTTGTCGAAAATCAAACAGTGGCCACAATGCAGGATCAGGATAACTTCCTGTTCTGACCTTTGCAGGATTGAGGAGAAGCCGCGATAGACCTCTTGTGGACAAGCAGTCACGCTTGATCCCTACAACGTGCAAGTTGTGCGCGATCTTCGCTTGACACCCTGCTCTCTCGATAGCGGCGCTGGGGACGTTTATCTCGCCCACGGCAGCGCTGACCCAAGACGAACTGTGCCAAGCTTACGACCTGCCAGAGTTGCAGCCAGGCTATAACAATGTAGTCGTAAACGGTGAGCTGGTGACTTTGGCCGATAGCACCTTTGACATAATTCAGATGATCCGGATCGCTCGGTCTTTTTTCTGCTTGCTCATTAGAGCCGACTGTAGTCTGCGGGCCACCTAACTCGGCTGCACCAACCTCACCCATCAACTCTGACGGCAAATTGTGCACATTCCGCATATACCACTGCCTACCTTGCCGCGTCGGCATGCCGCCCTGGCCGAGTTGCCAGCCGATGACGCATAGGGTGAGATGACCTGCCGCGCGGATATTGGCGATGACCGGAGCGAAGTCGGCGGCGTGCTGGTCCGCGTTGGCCCCGACGGGTTTGCACGGCGCCGCACAGCCCTCACACGCTTGCTGGAGGGCGGCGCGGTGGTGTGTGGGTGGCTCGCTTTGCGGATATTGGGGTGGTGGTGCTTGAAATGGCGTATCAGAAGACCCCGCGCCGACGCTTCCAGCAATATTGACTAAATCGACTATCGTCATTTATTGTAGGGAAGTCGTGGCTCCCCGTACCACATAAGCCCTCGCTCGTGGAGACGGGGCTTTTTTTTTGCTTCCAAGTTTTTTTACACTCGGCGGCGCGGCGCTCTTAGTTTCGCTATTCCAAGTATCCAGTGACCGTGACGGTAGGGCACGAAAGGAGATTGCCTGTCTAAAAAGACAGCTATGCCAAACATCATTGGTCATATACCTAATGGTGCATAAGAACTTGTTAGAATACCGGCTCCGGAAACAATGTGTGCGTAGAGGGTGAAATGTTTCGAAACGATAACTTAAACCATTCGTCATACAATGTGGATCATAATGTCTTTGCTCCGCCGAAACCGATCCGAGACCTAATTAAATAGTTTGCCAATGCTTGAGTCCGCCGCCTGCGTGGCAGCGCTGCTATTCCTTTTTTTTTAAATAGCTGGTGCTGCTAGAGCTTTCCTAGTTTCCCCGCAGGTTGCCGTCGCCACCAGGTGATACCAACGCTTTCATAAACGACTGCACTGGAAAGCTGATCGCTTTCTTACTCTACGAACATGGGGTGGATTTCGGCCATATTATGGAAACACCAGATCCATCTGCGGGATCGGGTCGTGGCGCGCATTGATATGTATTGGGCAGCGGTTGGAAGATTAAGTCGGCTGTTGGACCCGCGCTGCGAGCATGACGCCGGTTATGATCGAGCGAACTGGGAAGGTTGAACCCCGATGACACCTGTTCTCGCGGTTCGCTTGTTTACCGCGGCAGCATCAGCCATCCATCCGCCTCAGCAAGTTTCGCACATTCGACACATGCCACTGCCCGCCTTGTCGTGTCAGCATACCGCGGTTGGTGAGTTGGGCTGCAATGGCGCGCAGCGTGACATGACCAGTTGTGCGGATATCAGCAATAACCGGAGCGAGGTCAGCGGCATGTTGGTCTGCATTCATGGATACCGTTTTGCATAGTGCGCATCCGCCCTTCCCTGCCCGCAGAAGGGCCGCAGCGCCATTCGGATTGCCCAGCTTCACCCCGCGCGCCTTGGCGACCGCGAGTGCCTCCTTGGTGCGCCGGGATATGGCCTCGCGTTCCGCCTGTGCCACCAACGCCATGATGCCCACCGTCAGATCATTTGCTTCTGGCATATCCACAGCAAGGAAACGCACACCACTATCGCGCAAAGTGAGCAGGAAGGCGGCATTGCGCGACAGCCTGTCCAGTTTGGCAATGACCAGCGTGGCACCGGTGAGTCTCGCCAGCTGAATGGCTGCCGTCAGTTCTGGCCGGTTGGCATTCTTGCCGCTTTCAACCTCGGTGAAGCGCGCG
>NZ_LGIC01000017.1 GCF_001294535.1 Cypionkella psychrotolerans
CGCTTGCGCCTCGCGCGGATAGGCCACAACGAACATCTGACGGCTGTAAGCCAGCCTGAAGTGCGCCAATTTGATCGTCGTGGTGGTTCCGCCCAGCACGACATGCTCGTAGCTCCAGTCAAATTGCGCCACATCACCGCACGCAAAGAACAACGGCACAAACGCCTTCGTGCTCGTGGCCCGACCCACTTCAATCTTCCACTGCCGCACATGACGCTGCACACTGTCATAGGCACCAGCATATCCCTCGGCCTGAAGACATTCGAACAACCGACGCGCCGTCCGCCGCCGTGTTTTGGGCAAAAGCCCATCACCGCGCAGCCACTCATCAAGACGGCCGCACCACGGTCCAAGCTGGGGCCCGGCTTGCTGCTTGCGCTTGTAAACCGGCTCAACCCCCTCCTTCAGATATTTGCGAACGGTGTTCCGCGACAGCTGCAGGGACCGCGCCAAGCCACTGATACTCTCGCCGTCCCGCAGCCCTCGTCGCCTGATCTTCCCAATCGTTTCCACGCATAACACTCCAGCTGCTCCCGCCCAAAAAACGGGATTGTTGCACGACTGGGGTGGTCAGTTTTGGACGCTGTTCCACCCCGTCAGCTGGTCACTTTTGCACGCTGTTTTACAGTCTGATGCGCTGCGGCGTGGCACCCGCAGCAAAGTTGCAAGGCGGCCACCGGGTCGAACTACACAGAACAGACATCTGAATGATTTTAGGCAGGCGGAGAATGGTCAGTGATCCTCCCCAACGCTGAAGCAGAGGCGGAGTTCATCGATCTCGCCTTAGGTCAAGCATGTCTTGAGGCGGCCTACCACCACGTTACTCTAAGCTGCCGCGATCACCTCGCGCGGCAGAAGGTAAGGGCGGTGCAGTTGCACCCATCAGATTGGGGCCAAGCCCGCCAATCACCGAATTGCGGATCACCCTTACCGGAGTATTGGGCGGCCAGTTCAGTGCATAGATGTCGTTATGGACGGTGTCTTCGGCCTTAGCGGCAAGCACGCGGGCCTTATGATCGTCATGGGCAAAGGATTCAGTCGTAGCCAGAAAGGCCGTGCCACAGTCGATACCCTGCGCACCAAGTGCCAGAGCGGCAACCAACCTGGCACTCGTCGCAAAGCCGCCCGAAGCGATGACGGGTAGAGCTTGACCGCCCGCACCACCTGTTCGACCAGAACAAGTGGTGCGGGCGTGCCATGCACATGCCCCCCTGCCTCGCCCCCCTGCACGATCAGCACATCTGCGCCGGCCGCCTCGGCCGCGAGCGCGGCCTTCAACGAGCGAACCGGATGAAGCAAAAGACACCCCGCCGCTTTGGCCCGCACAACGGCCGAGGGCACGACATCCCAGAAAAAGCACATTGCCGACACGCCAAGCTCAAGGCAGATACCTAGTTCAGCATCCAGCAGCGCCGGATCAGTGGCGGATGGGATCAGGTTAACGGCAAGGGTAACGGCAAGGGGCCGATCCGACTGCGCGCGCACCGCACCGCACCGATTTCTTGCGCGATAAACTCAGGGCTTTCACGCACCATGACCAGAATGCCATAGACCCCGCCGCCACCAGCTTCGCGCGCGCAACCCCGCCCATGTCGACTAGCGGGATTGGCAGACGCAGCCTAGCGGAGAGCAAACGGGTGTATGCAGCGGGTATTTGGTCATGGCATTATCTCCTTGGCGAGGCTTGCAGCCAGATAGGCACGCAAGACCAACGCATAGGTATGAAGGCGGTCCTTCGCGGCATAGATCGGCGTGAATGGCCCCTTGTGACACCAGTCAAGGGCATTTTGAACAGCTCGGGGGGCTGTGCAATTCGGCAAGATACTGCTGGCTGAAGCTGTTCCATTTCGCCGGATCATGCCCGAACCATATGCACAGGGCGGGGTTGGGGGTCACCTCTTTCAGCCAGGCATCGATCAGCAGATCGGTCTTGGCGATGCAGCGGGGCCAGAGCCTGTCAACCAACAGTCGCGCACCGACGGGAACCGCTCTCGCCCGGATGTCTTAGGCGCGACATAGGTGGATGTGTTCCGTGGATGGGGTTGTCATTTTGACAAAACCCTGTCGATCAAACCAAAGTGCGGGGGCCATCGCGGCAAAAGCCGATGCAGCGCTGCGGATTAAGTCCGCTACCACCTTGACCGCGAAGTTGAACATCTGGGTCGTCATGGCGCGTAATCCTTGACTCAGTAGTTGCATCAGGGACAAAGCCTGATAAGTGGTATTGTAAATACTTATTAAGCGAAGCCAAGATGCGCCTGACCTCTTTCACCGATTTCGGCTTGCGAGCGCTGATGCGAATGGCCTCGGATCCGCACCGCGCCTTTTCGACGGCCGAACTGGCAGATGAGTTCGGCCTGTCGCGCAACCATCTGACAAAGATCATGCAAAGGCTAGCCCAGGGCGGCATCGTGGCCACGCGGCGCGGCAGCGGGGGTGGTGCTACGCTGGCTCTCGCGCCGCGGGCGATCAGCCTGGGTGACGTGGTACGACTTCTGGAAGCGGGACAGCCGCTGGTCGAGTGTTTCGCTACCACGGGGAACACCTGCAGCATCACCGGGTGTTGCAGTCTTAAGGCGCGGTTGAGCTCTGCCGAAGCTGCGTTTTTGACCAATCTGGACCGATCAACGCTGGCGGATATTGCACTGCCCAAATCGCGACCGTCTCAAGCTGCCACGCCGGTCCCGGCCTGACTCGCCGAAAACCCAAACTTGAGAACGACTTAATCTGCAAGAAAACGTGTATCTATGTTAAACCTATTCTGAGATGAAGGAGACTTGAATGATAGCGTGTCTTACCCCAAGCGAACGCCGCATCGGTCTCTTTCTTGCAGTTTGTCTCGCCCTTCTTGGGCTGGTGATGGCAGCCGTGGGCAAACAGGATCCGATGGCCGTGCATGGCTTCATGGCCTTGGTGCTTGGGGGTGGCTTGTTTTTTGCGATTGGTGGCACGCTGGAGGAACCGGCGCCGGATGCCGCAAGGTTGCATCGCTATTACGATGATCCGATCAAGGTCGGCATCGTTCTGGCAATGCTCTGGGGCGTTTTTGCCATGAGCATCGGTTTGTGGGTCGCGGGGCTGATGGTCTGGCCTGACGCCACCTTTGGCAAGGCTTGGTCAAGCTATGGCCGCCTGCGTCCGGTTCACACCACGGGCGTGATCTTTGCCTTTGGCGGCAACGCGCTGATTGCTACCTCTTTTCATGTCATGCAGCGCACCTGCCGCGCCCGGTTGGCAGATCAGCTTTCTCCCTGGGTGGTGCTGATCGGCTATAACCTGTTTCTGGTATGGGCGGTCAGCGGCTATCTGATGGGCGTCACCCAATCCAAGGAATATGCCGAACCGGAATGGTATGCCGATCTCTGGCTGGTGATCGTCTGGCTGGTCTATCTTGTGCTTTATCTGCGCACCCTGAAACGGCGGGCGGAGCCGCATATCTACGTCGCCAACTGGTATTACCTCGCCTTTATCGTTGTTGTGGCGATGCTCCATATCGTCAATGGTCTCGCCCTGCCGGTAAGCTTCGCTGGCGCCAAAAGCTATCCGGTGTTTTCGGGGGTGCAGGATGCGATGGTGCAATGGTGGTATGGCCATAACGCGGTGGCATTTTTTATGACCTCGGGCTTTCTGGGGATGCTTTATTACTACCTGCCCGTACGCGCGCAGCGGCCGATCTTTTCCTACCGGCTCTCGATCATCAGCTTTTGGGGCATCACCTTCTTTTACCTCTGGGTTGGCTCGCACCATCTGCATTACACAGCGCTACCAACCTGGGTGCAGAACCTTGGTATGACGTTCTCGATCATGCTTTTGGTGCCTAGCTGGGCCTCGGCGGGCAACGCCTTGGCGACGCTGAATGGTGCTTGGCATCGAGTGCGCGATGACGCAACGCTGCGCTTCATGTTCGTGGCGGCGGTATTTTACGGGCTTTCGACCTTCGAGGGCTCATTCCTTGCCATCCGCCCGGTGAACGCGCTGTCGCATTATACCGACTGGACCGTCGGCCATGTGCATTCCGGCGCTTTGGGCTGGCTCGCCATGGTGACCTTTGGCGCCTTCTATTCGGTGATCCCGCAGATCTGGGGCCGCGCTGGGATGTATTCGCCGAGGCTGATCGAATGGCATTTCTGGCTCGCGCTGGCGGGGCTGCTGACTTATGTGTTTTCGCTTTGGAATGCAGGGATTACGCAGGGGCTGATGTGGCGCACCTATAATGCGGCAGGCACGCTGAACTATTCCTTCATCGACAGCATGGAGGCGATGCGCCCCTATTACATCGCGCGTTTTCTGGGTGGCGCGCTGTTTCTGGCGGGCATTTGTGTGGGCGCAGTCAATATCTGGCTGACCATTCGCGGCGCGCAAGATGTGGCGGGTGATCGCCCGTTTGCCCCCCAAGTGGCGGAGTAAAGCGATGTCCCTGTTCAAAGCGCATTACAACCTTGAAAAGCACTCGGTTGGCTTCGTTGTCGCGATCATCCTTGCCGCAAGTGTCGGCGGGTTGGTGGAAATCGCGCCCTTGTTTACAATTGATGAGACGGTGGAAACCTTGCCCGACATGCGGGTTTACACGCCTCTCGAGCTGGCTGGGCGCAACATCTATATTCGCGAAGGTTGCTATGCTTGCCACAGCCAGATGATCCGCACCCTGCGCGACGAGGTCGAACGCTATGGCCCCTATTCGCTGGCGGCGGAAAGCCAGTATGACCATCCGATGCTTTGGGGATCCAAGCGCACTGGGCCGGATATCGCCCGGCTGGGGGGCAAATATTCAGACGACTGGCATGTGGCGCATCTGACCAACCCCCGCGCGGTGGTTCCGACCTCGATCATGCCCGCTTATCCCTGGCTTGCAACGACTTCCCTCGCAGTGAACGACCTTGGCGCGCATCTGGCGACACTGCGTACACTCGGCGTGCCCTATACCGATGCGATGATCGCCAATGCGCCGCGCGACGCGCTGGCGCAGGCCCGTCCTGACAGCGAGGCGGCGGCGGATGTTGTCGAACGCTATGGCGAGGCCACAACGCTGCGGCGGTTTTCGGGAGCGGATGAGCTTACCGAGATGGATGCCGTAGTGGCCTATCTGCAAGTGCTGGGTCAGTTGACCCAAGCACCCTACACAACGGAAACCACGCCATGAGCCATGATCTTGCGCTTTTTCTCTCCAAGACCTTTGGGCTGTTTTACCTGCTGGGATTTTTCATCCTGATCTTGATCCACACCTATCGCCCGTCGCAAAAGGCGCGGGCGGATCAGGCGGCGCAATCAATCCTGACCACGGAGGACTGGCCATGTCCGTGAGCGAACGCGATCCGGTGTCGGGCTATGCCACCACCGGCCATGACTGGAACGGCATCAAAGAGCTGAACTCGCCGATCCCGCGCATCGTGCTGTGGTTTCTGGCCGTGACACATATCTATGCGGTGATCAGCTGGGTTCTGCTGCCGAGCTGGCCGTTGATCGATACCCATACCACGGGGCTGGTCGGTGTCGATCAGAAGACCGCGGTTGCCACTGATATTGCAAGTGCGGATGCGGCACGGGCAGATTGGATGTCCGCGCTTGCGACAGAAGACTATGACAGCCTGCGCGCCAATTCTGACCTGATGGCACGCGCCAAGGTCACGGCGGCAGCAGTGTTTGGGCAGAATTGCCAGGTCTGCCATCAGAAGGGCGGTCGCGGTGGTCCGGGCTTTCCGGGTCTGTCTGATGACATATGGCTTTGGGGCGGCACGGCTGAACAGATCGAGACCACTCTGCGCCACGGCATTAACAGCCCCGATCCAGACACCCATTTTGCCCCAATGCCCGCCTTTGGCCGAGATGGTTTATTGTCTCGGCCCGAGATTACCACGCTCACCGATTATGTGATGACGCTGCAAAAGGGTGTCATCGCCGGAGATACCTCTGAAGGGGCTGTTCTGTTTCAAGCCAATTGCGTCGGCTGCCACGGCGAGGATGCCAAGGGCGTGGAAGGCACGGGCGCGCAAAACCTGACGGATACGGACTGGCTCTATGGCGGGGATGCGGCAACGATCCGCCAGACCCTGCTAAACGGCCGTCAGGGCGTCATGCCTGCGTGGCAAAACCGGCTCTCTGACGCCGATATCCGTATGCTCGCGCTTTATGTCGAGGGTCTTTCGAAAGGGTCGGGAGATGCGGAATGATCACGCGAAGTCGATTTTGGGTGATCCTAGGTATCGCGGCTTTTCTGGCAGTGGTGATAGGCGCGAACTGGCGATTCATCGATCTTGCCTTCCGCTCGCATCCCGGCTGTGTCCCCGAGCACAGAAAACATCCTGCCGCAGAACCCGAATGTTGAATGAGGCAATCTATGCTTGAACCTCTTCCCGCGCTAGAGCCCCGGCTTCGCATCGCTGCGCGCTTTGCACGCGATCTTCCGCATGGTGCTGCTCTGGGCTGGCTTGCTGCGGGTTGGTCCGACCTGCGCCGTGATCCTGCTCAGAGCCTGCTTTACGGCTTTGCGGTCTTTGTTTTGTCGACGCTGGTGATCCTGGGCATGATCTGGGGCGGCCTTCCGTCGTTGATCTTTCCAGCCTTGTCGGGGTTTCTGGTGATCGGCCCACTTCTTGCCATCGGGCTTTATGAGAAAAGTCGCCGGCTGAAATCGGCATCGCGCGCAAGCTTGCGGCAGATGGTATTGGTACGCCCAGCCTCTGGCGGTCAGCTGGTGTTTGCGGGGCTTTTGTCCTGCCTTCTGGTCATGCTCTGGCTGCGCGCGGCGGATCTGCTCTACGCTTTGTTCTTCGGTCTGTTGCCCTTTCCGGGCTTTGATCAGCTGCCAGCGCAGCTGCTGACCACGCCGCGCGGTTGGGCGCTGATCTTGACCGGTTCGGCCATCGGTGGGCTTTTCGCTGCCTTTGCGATGGCAATCAGCCTGTTTTCAATTCCGATGTTGCTGGAACGCCGTGTGGATGCGTTGACAGCGCTTGGCAGCTCTTTTGCCATAACGGTGCAAAATCTTCGCGCGGTTTTGCCTTGGGGGACGATTGTTGCCCTAGGCTTTGCCGTGTCCGTTCTGACGGGTTTATTGGGGCTGATCGTGATTTTTCCGCTGCTCGGTCATGGCACCTGGCACGCTTGGGTCGCGCTGCGCCCGCCAGCAGAGCACGAAGCATGAGCTATTTCTTTCTTATCCCCGTTTCGATCGCGCTTGGTCTGACCGGCCTCGGCGCTTTTTTCTGGTCGCTTAGGCACGATCAGTATGACGACCTTGATGGCGCTGCCGCCCGGATCCTTTCCGCGACCGACAAACCCGCACAGTTGCCGCACCCCGATGCCGATAAAATGGGAGCGGTGCCGCTATCCAAGCCGCTCGAGCAAACCCAACAAAGGACGTAAGCGCCGCAGTTCGGTGCGATGCGCGGCAGAGAGCGTATTCAGCAACACCGTCAACGGCTGTTATGGGGAAACTGCCATGCGGCGCTTTTCGGGTGCCCAACGATTGCAACGGGCCGGGCGCGGCGATCTTAGCCGATCCCCTACACTGGGCGGAAAGCTGACTCTCGCTGTCTTGGCAGTGCAAGTGCGGCAGCTGCCTGAGGCGATCAACCTATTATCTATTATCATGGGCCGTTCCCGCGCGCCAATCTGCCTTATGAGGCTTGATTCAAAACTGGCGACATCTCCATCGATTCCAACTCTGGCAAAGCGTCTTTGGCTTCGCAGGAAATTGATTACGCAGCGGCTGGTCGCCTTGCGTATCTACAAAACCGCATTACCCGCGATGAGGTTGGCGGTCGAGGTTTTCAGGGGGACGCTGATTTTAAGCACCAAGCCGTTCGGCTGGCGGTTGCGCGCCAAGATGGTGCCGCCGTGAGAAGTAATGGCACCGGAGGCGATGGCCAAGCCAAGGCCAATTCCTGCAGATGGAATTTCCTTTTCGACCCTGACGAACGGGGCAAAGATGTTTTTCAAGTTTGCCTCGGGCACGCCGGGGCCTTCATCTGCCACTTCAAGGATTATGGCGTCGCCAATCTGTTGCCCAGTGACTTGCACAATCCCGCCTTGGGGCGAATGGGACAGCGCGTTGCGGATGATGTTTTCGCACGCGCGGTGCAGCAGTTCTGGATTGCCCATCACATTCAGGGTCTTCACGCCGGAATAAGTCAATTTTACGTTGCGGACGCGGCCTTCGAAATTCGCGTCGGCAATGATGTTTTCGACAAGATCCAGCAAATCGAAGGTCTGAAATTCGCCAAGGATGTCACCGCGCTCCAGTCTGGCCAAGGTCAGAATTTCGTTCACCAGATGGTCAAGTCTTGAGATATCGCCCTCCATCCGGCCCGCCAGCGATGCGCCACGGGCGGGGCTGACTTCGATCAGGCCGACGGCAGCGCGCAGGCGGGCAAGCGGCGAGCGGATTTCGTGCGAGATGTCGTGAAACAGCCGGGTGCGGCCCTCAGCAAGGGTTTGCAACCGCTCTGCCGCAAAGTCGAAATCGCGCCCAAGATCCTGCAGCTCGCGGTTCGAAGTCTGGAGTTTGGCCGATATGCGGGTCTGCAGATGCCCTGCTGCGATGGCCTTAAGGCCTTGGCTGATCCTGCGAATGGGGCTTGTCAGCCAGCGCGACAGGAATATCGCCATGACCGCGCTGACCAATGCCCCTATGGTCAACGGAAGGGCTGCGGGTTGAATGATCTGCAATCGTTCAGCGATGCTGCCTGCGCGCGACAGGTGCAGACAGCCCTGATCTGCCGCACCTATGACGTTCGCGTCGCTGCAATCCGCATCCGCCTGCAGCGCGTAAGCTGGAAAGCCGGGCGCGATTTGCCGCCAAAACGCCAGCGCACCGGCTTTTCCCTCTATCCGGTAGATGTCAGAGACCTGCTGTTCAAGCACACGTGTTTCCGCCCTGATCTGGATGTCTTCGGGCGGTGACAGATCGACAAGATTGATCAGCACGAGAAACAAAAGCAGGGTCAGCAGATTAGCGCACCAGATGAAAGCGAATACGCGTAAGATCATCTTCCGTCATTCCCTGACAAAAACATAACCAACCCCGCGCAGGCTTTGGATGGGCGATCTGCCATCCTGGAAGGTGCCCAGCTTTTGACGGATGGACGAGACATGCACATCCACCGCGCGGTCATAAGCCGCAAGCGCGCGGCCCAGCCCCTGCAACGACAAATCAGCCCGCGACACAGGCTTGCCGGTTTGGGAAACCAGCACGTCAAGCAGGTTGAATTCCACCCCTGTAAGGCCAAGCGTTGCGCCCGCCCAAGTGGCAATGCGACGTTGCCGGTCGATGCTGAGTGACCCCTCGCGCTGCACCGAGGCGCTTTCGTTGATCTGATCTTCTGGCGGCAGAGTGCGTCGCAATATGGCGCGGATGCGCGCAGCAAGTTCCGCAGGCGAGCAGGGCTTGGCAAGGTAGTCATCAGCGCCCAGATTAAGACCCATGATGCGATCCGCCTCGTCGCCGCGCGCGGTCAGCATCAGCACGGGCACCGTGCTTTCCGCCCGGATGCGGCGCAGAACCGCAAGCCCACTGACCTTTGGCATCATGATATCCAGCACTACGATATCGGCGCGCGCCTCAAGGATACGCCCAAAAGCGCGTTCGCCGTCACCGGCCACGCTGACACGAAAGCCCTGTTGTTCGAGATACTCGCCCAAAAGCGCCGTCAGTTCAAAGTCATCGTCGATCAGTAAAACAGATGTCATGGTCGCTGCGTCCTTTGTGATGACCTTAGCGCCAAGTGTCTGCCTTGATAGCCAGCTTTTGAAATCTTTGCACAATCTTAACACAACTTAACATGCTGCGCGTGCATACCGATCCGAGCAAGTTTCGGAGCCGACCATGAAGACGATCTACGCCCTGTTGGGGGCCAGCCTGCTGTCAGCCTGTAGCGTGCCGCTGATCCAGCCCAATGCCACTCAGGCTGTGGCGAGCCATTACGGCACCTCTGCTCCGCAAGGCGGCGCTGCTTTGGACGTCAACTGGTGGTCGCGCATGGGCGATGCGCAATTGACGCAACTTCTGGCGCTGGCGCGCACAAACAGCCCCGACCTGCGCAGTGCGGCGGCAAGCGTAATGGCCGCGCGCGCCCAATCTGGTCAGACCGGCGCGAATCTTTACCCCAGTTTGACCGGCTCTGCATCTGCCACGATCAGCGATTCACCGACCACGCCGCGCAGCGACAGCAACACCGCACTGGTCGATTCCAAGTGGGAACTCGACATTTTCGGCAAGGTGCAAAACGCGGCGAAGGCCGATACTGCACGGGCGGGGGCAGAGGAGTTGGCCTACGCGGGGTCTTACGTTTCCTTGGCGGCCGAGGTTGCAGACGGCTATGTCGGCTATCGGGCTTGCAGGCTTGCCCAAGCAGAATACCAAAATGCGCTGGCCTCGCAGCAAGACACCGTCACCGCGACGGGCAGTCTGGTCGATGCCGGGCTAAGCGCCTCTGCCGATCTGTCGCTGGCGCGGGCCAACGTCGCGAATGCCGAGATCAGCGTGACCAACCAACGGGCCGACTGCAAGGTTGCCGCCCAAAGCCTTGCCCGCATCGTTGGCGTGTCGCAGAGCGAGATCGACGCGGTTATCTCAAAGGGTGGCGGTCTGCCCAAAACCAAACCCTTTCAGGTGGCTTCCGTGCCTGCCGACATGTTGCGACAGCGCCCGGATGTGCTTGAGGCCGAAAAGCGTTTTGCGGCCGCGCTGCTGGATATGAAAGTCGCCGAAGCCCAGTTGTTTCCGTCCTTGACGCTGAACGGAAGTATAACTGCTTCTGATCCGCGGTCTTGGTCGTTCGGGCCTGCGTTGTCGTTGCCGATCCTTGACGGTGGTGCATCGCGTGCGGGCGTGCGGCTGGCCAATGCCAATGCGCTGACTGCGGCAGAAAGCTACCGTGCGGCGACGCTGACCGCTGTGTCAGAGGTCGAGGGCGCGCTGACCCGCCTTGCGGCTGCACGGTCTAATCTGGCAAGCGCTCAAAGTCTTGTAGCTAATTATCAGGCTTACTTTGACACCGTTGACCGCGATTGGAAGGTCGGAGCCGCCTCGCTCTTGGACCGCGAAGAAGCGCGCCGACAATTACAATCCGCGCGGATAACCCGGATCAGCCAAAGCGAGGCCGTCCTCGTGCAATGGATAGCGCTCTACAAAGCTATCGGCGGCGGCTGGGTTGCGCCAAAAGTTGTGATCTCCAAGGACCTGGCCCCGAAGAAAATTGAAGGCTAAGATATGACCCGATCCAAAAAGCTTCTTCTCGCTGGCCTTGCCATCGCCGTCGTGCTCGGCACGGCCTATGCCTTTCGGCCCGAGGGCAGCGCCTCCGACGTGGCGGCATCCGAGACTGCACCGCAGAGCGCGGCGCTGACGGTTGCGGTGGTTGCGCCCGAAAAGGGCGTCTGGCCCATCGAAGTTCAGGCCAATGGCTGGCTGGCCGCCTGGCAAGAGGTTGTCATCTCGGCGCAGGTTGGCGGGCAGATGATCACCTCGGTCAACGCCGAAGTGGGCGATACGGTGGCCGAAAACGCACTGCTGAGCGAACTTTCGACCGGGTCGCTGACCAATCAGATCATCCAGCTAGAGGCCGCCGTGGAGTCGGCCAAGGCTTCGCTGGAACTTGCATCCGCCGATGCCGTGCGCGCGCAGCAACTCAGCGGTGGCAGCTCGATCTCAAAACAACAGGCAGCCGAATACTTTGCTACCGAACGCAAGGCGCAAGCAGATGTTCAATCATCTGAAGCGCAACTCGCCTCCGCAAAGCTCGATCTGGCGCATACCAGTATCACGGCGGCAACGGGGGGGATCATCTCCAGTCGCAGTGCTGCGGTCGGCAATGTGGTCAGCGCAGGCCAAGAACTTTTTCGCATGGTGCGTGATGGGCGCGTGGAATGGCAGGCCGAAGTGCCGCTGAACCAGTTGCGCAGCATCAAGGTTGGCATGCCCGTCAGTATTCCAACGCCGATTGGCGACGTATCCGGCGAGGTGCGCCGTATCGCCCCCACCGCCTCGGAAAGCAATGGGCGTGTCATCGTCTATGTCTCGCTTACCCCGCCGAAAGGGCTAGAGACGCCGAAGACCGGCATCATGATATCGGGCAGGTTCAAGGTGGGCAGCAGCGCGGCTGTGTCGGTGCCGTCTTCGGCAGTGGTGATGCAGGACGGGTTTTCCTATGTCTTCACCGTGAACCCGGGCGACGCCAACACCGTTTCGCGTGTTCGGGTTGAAACCGGGCGGCGTCTGGATGATCGCGTCGAGATCACCAGTGACCTGGCACTGGCGGCGGAGGTCGTGCAGGCGGGCGGGGCGTTTTTGTCGGATGGCTCGGTGGTTCGGGTGGTGCCTGCAGAGGCAGACACGGCGGCACCAGCGCCCGCATCTGATGCGGCCACGACCGAGGTGCAGCAATGAATTTCTCTGCTTGGGCCATCCGCAACCCTGTGCCGCCGATCCTTGCGTTCTTGCTGCTGACCATCACGGGCCTGATGGCGTTCAATCGGCTGGATGTGCAGAACTTCCCCGACATGTCGCTGCCGACAATCTCGATTTCGGCCAGCCTTGACGGGGCCGCGGCCGCCCAGCTTGAAACCGAAGTCGCGCGCAAGATCGAAGACCAGTTGACCGGGCTGGATCAACTTGACTCGGTGACCACCACGATCACCGACGGCTCCGCGTCTATTTCGGTGGCCTTTCAGGTCGGCAAGGATGTGCAGACCGCGTTGGACGAGGTTCAATCCGCCGTCGATCAGGCCAAGGCCGATCTGCCCTCGGAAATGAACGCCCCCACCGTGTCGAAAACCACGCTGTCGGGCGGGCCACTGGTGACCTATGTGGTCAGCTCGAACAAACTCGACGATGCAGAGCTAAGCTGGTTTATCGACAACGATCTGAAACGCGCACTGATGGCTGTCGATGGCGTCGGTGAGGTCGGGCGGCTGGGCGGTGTTGACCGCGAGATCAAGATCGAGCTTAATCCGCTGTTGCTGAACGGGCTGGGCCTGTCCGCGGCAGATGTGAACACCCAGCTTGACGCGGTTCAGCGCGATTTGTCTGGCGGCAAGGCCGAAATCGGCGGGGCCTCGCAGTCGGTGCGGGTTCTGGCGGCGTCGGGAAGCGTCGAAGATCTGCGCGCCATCCCGATCCCGTTGCCAAACGGGTCGTGGGTGCGGCTGGACGAGTTGGGCACCGTGACCGATACGTTTTCTAACCTGACCTCGCTGGCCTATCTGAACGGCGAACCTGTTGTCGCCGCACAAATCAAGCGGCTGACCGGTTATTCCGATCTGGCCGTGACCGAAGACGTGCGCACCGCGATGGCCACCTTTGCAGCCGAACACCCGCAGGTAAAGGTCACCGAGGCCTACAACACCATCCTGCCGACCGAGCAGAACTACGCGGCGTCCATGAGCATGCTTTACGAGGGTGCCGCGATTGCCGTGCTTGTGGTGTTCTTGTTCTTGATGGACTGGCGCGGCACCCTGCTTGCCGCCATCGCCCTGCCGCTTTCGATCATCCCGACCTTTCTGGTGATGGACTACTTGGGTTATTCGCTGAACACGGTCACCCTGCTGGCACTGTCGCTGGTGGTCGGGATCCTGGTGGACGATGCGATTGTCGAGGTGGAAAACATCGAGCGGCACATGCAGATGGGCAAGCCGCCCCTTCAAGCCGCGAAAGAGGCCGCTGACGAGATCGGGCTGGCGGTTATTGCCACCACCTTTACCTTGATTGCCGTGTTCCTGCCCACCGCGTTCATGAGCGGGGTGATCGGCATCATCTTCAAGCAATTTGGCATCACAGCCTCTGTCGCGGTGTTCTTTTCGTTGCTGGTCGCCCGCTTTGTCACGCCGATGATGGCCGCTTACATGATGAAGGCCAAAGCCGCGCATGAAAAGCCGGACGGCTTTCTGATGCGCAACTACATTACCGTGATCCGCAGCGCGCTTCAGCACCGCTGGATGCCAGTGGTCGGTGTGCTTGCGTTCTTCGGGCTGACAATTCTGATGCTTGGCCATCTGTCCACGGGGTTCTTCCCCGCCTCGGACAGTAGTCAGACCCAGGTGAAGATCACCACCGCACCCGGAACCACCATCACGCAAACCGATGCGGTATCGCGCACGGTTGCGGCCGCGCTGAAAGGTGTGGGAGACGTTCATGGTGTTTTCCAGGCCACCGGCTCTGCCTCCAGCGGCGGCATGGGGGGCGGGTCGCAGACAAGTTCGGTCACCTCGGCCACGATCGTTGTGGACCTGACCAATATTGATGATCGCGACGTAACCCAGACCGAAATCGAAGCAGGCATCCGCGAAGCCTTGAAAGACATCCCCGGCGCGCGGATCGAGGTCGGGTCTGGCGGGAATGGCACGCAACTGCAACTTACGATGGCGGGCGACAACGCGCAGACCTTGGTTGACGCATCAAGCAACCTTGCGAATGAGGTGCGCGCCAAGATCGTGGGGATTGGCAATGTGACCACCTCGGCCTCCATTCAATCGCCCGAGATCGTGATTACGCCCGATCTGGCGCGCGCCGCCTCTTACGGGGTGACATCGCAAAGCATTTCCAACGCCATCCGGGTGGCGACCTCGGGCGCTTACGACTCGGAGCTGTCGCAACTGAACCTGCCCGAGCGCCAGATCCCGATCCGGGTGACACTCGCCGAGCAGACCCGTCAAAGTCTGGATGAAATCAAGCTTATTCCGGTGCAGGGCGCGAAGGGCAACGTGACGCTTGGCGCGATTGCGCAGGTGTCGCTGGGGTCGTCGCCCGCCCAGATCAACCGCCTTGACCGATCGCGCAACGTCTCGGTGACTATCGAGCTGAACGGACGAAACCTGTCTGACGTCAACAAGGACGTCGCTGAACTGGCCAGCTACCAGAATCTGCCCGCTGGCGTGAAATTTGTCGAACAAGGCGATCTCAAGCGCCAATCGGAACTTTTCAGCAGCTTTGGCACCGCGATGGCGCTGGGTATCTTTTGTGTCTATGCCGTTTTGGTGCTGCTGTTTCATGACTTCTTGCAACCGATCACCATCTTGACCGCGCTGCCGCTGGCACTGGGCGGCGCGCTGTTTCCGTTAGTTATTACCGGGACCAGCTTTTCGATGCCTGCGGTCATCGGCCTGTTATTGCTGATGGGAATCGTGTCGAAAAACTCGATTCTGTTGGTGGATTACGTGCTGCTTGCCCGACGCTCTGGCATGAGCCGCTATGATGCCTTGGTTGATGCCTGCCACAAACGGGCGCGTCCCATCATCATGACCACCGTGGCGATGTCGGCGGGTATGTTGCCGGCGGCGCTGAGCCTGATGGAGGGGGATTCGAGCTTCCGCCAGCCCATGGCAACCGTTGTGATTGGTGGCTTGGCGACGTCTACGCTACTCAGCCTGCTGGTGATTCCTGTAGTGTATACGTTCATCGACGATTTCGAACAGTTCGTCACACGGCGGTTCCGCGCCAAAAGCCCCAACCTGCACCCAAAAAGCGCGCAACAAGGCCAAAGCGGGGCGCGGCGGTTGGATTGCTAAATTAAGACACAGCTGCAAACAACACTGGCCGCTTCTCAAGCGAAATGGGATAGCTGTGGGACGGCATCGACTGGCAGTTCAGGGCCGTTACTGACGGACGGACCTATTGGATCAGCGCAATGCTGTGGGTTAGAGAAAGTTAGCTTCGAGCCGGAAATGACCAATGCAGCACAGGGCATGATCGGTCGGGCCGTCGCTTTAATCGAGCATCTGCCTTGCGACAAATTTTACTATTTGTGCATGAGGGCCTAAAACCAACTCATCGTCGGGCGAGTGACGTGCACCAACTTTCATGAAGGCGTTCCAAATGGCCACCAAAACGAATCTGCATCCGCGCAATCAACATTCGGAAGGCTACGACTTTGTGCGATTGGTGGTGCAGACACCTGAACTCGAGGCTTTCACGATCAGCAATCCACTCGGTCAGACGACAATTGATTTTCAAGATGTAAGCGCCGTTCGTATGCTTAATCGGGCATTGCTAAAGACGCATTATAATATTGATTTTTGGGATATCCCCGCGGGTTATCTATGCCCACCAATTCCCGGTCGTGTGGACTATATCCACTATCTTGCGGACTTGCTTGCCGACAGCAATAACCAAGACACTCCGCGTGGGCGTCATATCAAAGCGTTAGACGTCGGCACCGGTGCAAGTCTGGTTTACCCCTTGACAGGCCAGAGCGAATACGGCTGGCACTTCACTGGCGTCGATATAGATGCGGGTGCTCTCAAATCGGCAAGGCAAATTTGTGAATTCAACAAGTTGAAAATCACCCTTAGGCGACAAAATAATCCTGAGAGTATCTTTAGAGGCGTGATCGAAGCTAACGATTCCTTTCATGTAACCATGTGCAACCCTCCTTTTCATTCGTCCATGGAACAAGCGAATAAAGGCACCCAACGCAAGTGGGCGAATCTTGGAAAAGGACATTCACAAAAGCTCAACTTTGGTGGTCAAAACGCTGAACTTTGGTGTCCGGGTGGCGAGATAGCGTTTGTCGCCCGCATGGTTGAGCAGAGCATGGAGTTCGCTGATCAGTGCCTGTGGTTTACCTCGTTGGTGTCGAAAAAAGATAACCTCCAGCCACTCTACCGAATTTTAGGAAAAGCCAGGGCGGCTGATTTTAAAGTTGTCGAAATGGCACAGGGGCAAAAAACAAGTCGATTTATTGCTTGGACTTACATGAAGAAAAATCAGCGCTCCTTGTTTGCGAATAGAGATGGGTCATAGGAGCCCCTTTGCCGAAATTCTGCGATACAGGTAATGTCTGCTTCGGAGAAGCAGCATCGCAGCATCCCGTGACACTGTGGATGTCCGCTAAGGACCGAATGCGTCGCTCATAGATCGCCAAGGGTCAGCGAGGCCATTCTGCACCGCAGCAAATCGCGAAGAGTGTCTGGGAGTGGATCAGGCAGGGAATGCAGGGTGTCTCTCACCTGCTGATCATCGAACATCTCGTGAAAAATGTTGAACAACGATAACTGTGTGGCAAGAGGCCGCGAGCTCACGATACCTGCGGCACGCGCTGCGCGAGGTCCAGCCCGAGGAAGACCCGCGACACCGCGTTCGTGGAATAGCCCGCCACGCCTTCGAGTAAGGGACGCAGGTGAGCAGATAATTTCCACTGAAAATTGAGCCATGTTTCCCTTCCCCCAGCTTTGCGCGCAATGTGGAAATCAACAACCCCCGCTCTTGACGACGTCTTCGGCCTCTAAGAATGAACAATTGGTGTCTAGTGACCCATTGGAAAGCATAACCTTCACCATCAACAACCCCGTGTGATCTCCTTTGTCAAACTGCCCGCCCGCCTACACCCAGCCCACCGCGAAACCATCCCATCCTACTTGTCGCGCTTAGCTGCTTCGAAAGGGGTGACCGCGCAGAGTTTAGCCTATGACATGGGCGTATCCTTCAAGCGCATCATTAACCTTGATGAGGACGCCCTGTCGCGCCTGTCAAAATGGGGGGCGCTTTCAGCCAAAGAGCTACACGAGCTTTTGTCATGGACAGGTGAAAGTGTCGGTAACATCCGGCTGCGGCTGCGCGGGGAGAACTTTGTCTCGCGCGGCCTGCGCAACCCTATCGTTCGCGGTTGCCCCTTGTGCCTCAAAGAAGATGTTAAGTCGCATGATGGCGACCCGGCTGAGGCGATGGTTATGCGCGGGGATTGGCAGTTTCGCGAGGTGGGACTGTGTTTGCATCATAGTCATCCCCTCGTAGAACTGTGGGTCGCCGATTATCCGAGTGAGCGCTACGATATGGGTGCGCGGCTCAATGAGATCTTGCCCGCGCTCATGGCTGGAAAGCTCGACAAACAACTTCAAGCCCCAACCGCCTTTGACCGCTGGCTGGATGACCGCCTTGAGGATGCGCGCGATTACACTTGGCTTGCGCATCACGATCTTTACGCCGCCGCGAGTTTCTGCCGGATTCTCGGCACGGAGTTGCTTCGCCTTGACCCGCAGGCCGCGGCAAATGGATGCGGTCTAGATATGCAAGCACGCGCAAGAGGCTTTGAGGTCGCAAGTAAAGGCGAGCCCAGCATCCTCGCAGCCCTGACCACGCTCATGCAATCGGCGACCGGGCGCAATCAAGAAATCAAAGCTGCCTTGGGACATCTATTTTACAAGAACATCTCCACAGCATCGTTGCACCTCTAATGTTTCGTGCCGTTTCGCCGCGTCCTGCGATCCTTCGTGATAGATAATTGGCCCATCGAAGAAGGTGCCCACATTTACGGCACGCCCCTCCCAGGGCGTATCCTGCACTCGATCACTACGGCGTCGACAGAAACCGGGATAGGCACGAATCTACTGAGACAGCTGCTGGTTGAACCTGGTGCCGTTGATGCAGATGACGCTCGCCCGAACGACCTTCCGCGCACAAGAGTATGCGCCACTTTTGGCGGAGATCCTGACATGGGTCGAACCTGTCAAAATGAGACGCGCGATGGGGGCTTCGCTAAATGAGCTTAACGCGCTGGTTGAGGCGAACTTGTTGGTGCCTCGCACGCAGCTCCCGAAAATCAAAAGGGTTTGGCGCCGTTCAGATGGCCTTGATCTCGTTGCTCATCTGAAGCCCATTTCCCAATCGATCAGCGAACAGGATCAAAATTGGGAGAGATTGCAGATCGCAAAAGCCCGTTCAGGCCTCACTGTCGGTGACCTCATCGCAGCCATCTGGGCTGGGCAGCTGCAAATTGGCGCGAGAGACGGCCAGTCCGGTTACCAGAGCCTTTGCGTCCATAAGGAAGAGGTAAACAATCTGGCGGATCATGCGTCTGTGCTCAAACAGCGAGACCATCCCTCGGCGGTCCAGTTTGGGCGCTCCGTCGGCATCCGCGATAAACGCCGTTTTTCTACTCTGGTTGAAAAGGGCTATACGCCGGCCACAAGAATGCGCCATCCCAATACCGGTATATGGCAATATGTTATGACCGAGGCCAACATGATCGCATTCCATGCCCGATTCATGACCCTCACAACCATGACTGAAGAATTCGGAGGGCATCGGCAAATCTACCTCGCTGCGCTTCGATCTGCAGGTGTGCCCACTTTCATGCCCGACGGTGAGGACTATGGTCATCTCTACCTAAGGAGCTCGGTGGAGCCTGTGTTGCGTAAACAACGCCTTATCGACTGACTGCACCTCCCAAACAGAGATCGAGGCGGTCACACCATCCATTTGAAATCATGAAATAAAATACTGGAGGGCGGATTTTTGCCCCATTGTATAGCGAAATCTCTTAACAGGGGGTGTGCAAGAAAACGCCAAAACGTGCACTCTTATGCCTCGTTTACAATGTTTAATAAATCTATGGCGACTCCGGAAGGACTTGAACCCTCAACCCCAGACTTAGAAGGTCCGTGCTCTATCCAGTTGAGCTACGGAGCCGCATTTGGCCTATGTGCGGCAGGATCGGCCGCTACGCAAGGCTGCGCGTCATGTAAAGCGAGTTCGCATCAAGGCTGTAGCCCTCAAACGGCGGGCAATCCTCAAACCCGGCTTTGTAATACAACGCGCGGGCGGCGACGAAAGTGGGCTGCACCCCGGTTTCCAGCGACAGGCGTTTCAGGCCTGCGGCTTTGGCCTCGGCCAAGAGATGATCGAGCATGGTGCGCGACAGACCCCTGCCCCGCGCCTCGGTCAGCACATGCATGGATTTGATCTCGGCATGGGCTGCGTCGATCCGTTTGAACGCGCCCATCGCCAAGGGTTTTCCCGCATCGCGCAGCACGAAGAAATCCACCTCGGGGATCGCCAGTTCCGAGGCATCCATCATATGGATGCTTTCGGGCGGCGTATCGGCGTGCATGTCTTCGGTGTGGCGCTGCATCAGCAGCGCCAGATCCGCACTTAGCGGGCTTTCCTTGGTGATGGTCACACTCATTGTGCACCCATCATATTGGTGCCATTCACCAAGAAACCACCGGTTGCGGTGGATTCCAGTTCCCAGACCAAAGCGCCGTTTTCGCCGGGTTTGGCCATGCCTTCGGCCATTTTCAGCATCGGCGTGATCTGGCCTGTCATCTCGGGCGGGCCAGCGGCGAGCGCCTGTTCCACTGCCGTCAAACCCGTTGCAGTGACGGTGGCTTTGCCGACGGGCATCGGCGTGGCCGGGCCCGCGCTGAAAGCACCCTCATAGGTCACGGTATACAGCGGCGAGGTGATGGTGCCCGGTGCCAATGTGAGATCGACCACGCCATCGGGCAGCAAAGCCGCCAGCAACGCCTGATCTTCTTCCGGCGTGTTGACCTTCGGATTAGCAAGATCCAGCGTTTCCAACAGGATCGCCGCCGGGGCTGCCAGATTGAAGCGCGAGGCTTTGAAATCGAGGCTCAGCGAGGTCGGCACCAGTTGCGCCGCCCATTCCGGCACCAGACCCGCGGGCAGGCTCAGGCCATTCAGGGTGAAGGCTTCGCGGAACAGACCATCATCGACAATCCCATTCGCCTCAATCTCAAACGTCATATCGCTGAGGCCGACCGCGCCCATCGGAGTATCGACCTTAACCGCTTTCAGCGCGCCCGTGGCCGCCACATGCGCAAACAGCGGCAAGCCGTCTTTCACGATGCCCTTCAGCGTGTCTTGCTGTGCGATAGCGGCTGCGGCATCTGGGTTGGCGACGGCAAAGGCGATCAGTTTATAAATCGCATCCGGGCGCAGGCCCGTCATCTCGGAGGTTCCCGACTGGCTTTCGGCGGTCAGGGTGATCGGCATCCCCATTTCCGGGACCGTCATCGTCTCGGTCAGCCCGGTGGCCTCATAGGTGCTGGACGCGTCCACCCCGCCATCGGCACCGGCTTCAGCGGTGCTATCAAGTTTCATGCTGGCAAGGCTGTAGGCGACATTGGTCTCAGATTTGGTGTTCGGATCAATCACCTTCTCGGTCACCGCCATATCGGTCGCCGTGGTGGTCGAGGTGGTGAAGGCTTGCAGCGCCGCATCAAAAGTGCCGGTGCTTTGCAGGCTGGCAATCTTCACCGCGATATCCGCCGTACCTGGCACCGACAAAGTGAAGTCAAGCGCTTGATCCTGCTCCATTTCCCATGTGCCATCGCCGTTATCGGTCAGGCTGAATTCGATCGGGGTGATGGTGGTTTTCACCTCGGGCGGGGCCTTGGCGATCAGCGGCGCGAAATCGAGGGTGACATCGTAGTAATCCTCCTCGGGGGTGACGGTGACGACGCCTTCGGTCGCGCCAAGATAAGTTTGCAGCGTGGCGGTCAGGGCTTCGGCCCCCTCTGGCGTGGCTTCAGCCGAGGCTAGGCTGGCGCAGAGGCTGAGCGGCAGAGCAATAATGGCAGCATAACGCATGGGAAAACCTTTCTTTGGGTCGAAATGTAGCAGGCAAAAAGCGCCCTAAGCTTGGGCGGGGGTGATGGTTAATGCGTCCAGACACCGCGACGGTCGGTCGCGAAATTCTCCCCATAGCCACGCTGGCGGATCAAAGCTTTGCGCTTTTGCGGCTCGGTCACGTCAAATTCAATAGCGTTTGCAGTGGCATAGGCTTCGGCAGCTTCACGCGACTCAAAGCGCAGTTTGACCTGCGCTTGGGTGTCCGAAGAACTGGTCCAGCCCATCAGCGGATCAACTTCCCGCGCAGAATCCGGGGCGAATTCCAGCAGCCAATCGGTGGTTTTCGCGGTGCCAGACTGCATGGCGGTTCTGGCGGGCTGATAAATGCGGGCGCGCATGATGAAAACTCCCTGAGTGTTGGGTAGGTTTATTCCGAAATTGGCGGGAAAACGCAAGCCAGAAGGCGCTGTCGGTTGGTCGCGAGGGGTGTGAGTGGGGTGTGTGGTGCGACCAACCGACAGCGAAGTTTGCTGCTTGCTCGGGTAGAGTGCCGCAGGCTTCGCCGCAAAACAACTATAAAGTGCATCTTTGATCTACATTTTCGTTAAAATTGCATTGCTTTTCTTCACTTTAGCGAAAGATAGGTTAACAGCTGCTTTCACACGCCTTTGTTTTCCATGCCCCTTCCCCGTGAACAAAAACGGAATAGATTGGGCGCTGGAGGGAATCACGGGAAGGAATCACTGTGCCCCATAACAACATCAATGCCCTGTCCGAGCGCCCCGAGGTGCTGACCCGCCCCAAGCTGGAAGGCGGGCGGCGGTTTGTCTTGAAGACCCCGTTTGAGGCGGCGGGCGATCAGCCGACCGCGATTGCAGCGCTGTCACAGGGGATTCTGGAGGGCGAGCATGATCAGGTTTTGCTGGGCGCGACCGGCACCGGCAAGACCTTTACAATGGCGAAGGTGATCGAACAGACCCAGCGTCCGGCGATTATCTTGGCCCCCAACAAGACGCTGGCCGCGCAATTATACGGCGAATTCAAGGGCTTCTTCCCCGAAAATGCGGTGGAATACTTCGTTTCCTACTACGATTACTATCAGCCCGAAGCTTACGTCGCCCGCACCGACACCTTCATCGAGAAGGAATCGCAGATCAACGAACAGATCGACCGGATGCGCCACTCGGCCACCCGTGCCCTGCTGGAACGCGACGATGTGATCATCGTGGCCTCGGTGTCGTGCATCTATGGCATCGGTTCGGTGGAAACCTATTCGGCGATGACGCAGGATTTGCTGGTCGGGCAGCACTATGATCAACGGCAGGTGTTGGGCGAGTTGGTGGCACAGGCCTATAAGCGCAACGATCAGGCGTTCCAGCGCGGCTGCTTCCGGGTGCGCGGCGATTCAGTCGAAGTTTGGCCCGCCCACCTTGAAGATCGGGCCTGGCGGTTCTCGTTTTTCGGCGAGGAATTAGAGGCGATTGTAGAGTTTGACCCCTTGACCGGGGCGAAGACCGACAGTTTCAAGCAAATCCGCATCTATGCCAATTCGCACTATGTCACGCCGCGCCCGACGATGAATCAGGCGGTGATCGGCATCAAGAAAGAGCTGCGGCAGACGCTGGATTTGATGGTGTCGCAGGGTAAACTGCTGGAAGCGCAGCGGCTGGAGCAGCGCACCTCTTTCGATCTGGAAATGCTGGAGGCGACCGGGGTTTGCAACGGCATTGAAAACTACTCACGCTATCTGACGGGGCGCGCTCCGGGCGAACCGCCGCCAACCTTGTTCGAGTTTATCCCCGACAATGCCATTGTTTTTGCTGACGAATCCCATGTGTCTGTGCCGCAGATCGGCGGCATGTACAAGGGCGACTTCCGGCGCAAAATGACGCTGGCCGAGCATGGCTTCCGCCTGCCGTCCTGCATGGACAACCGCCCGCTGAAGTTTGAAGAATGGGACGCGATGCGGACGCAAACGGTGTTCGTATCCGCCACCCCGGCAGCTTGGGAGATGGAGCAAACCGGCGGCGTCTTTGTCGAGCAGGTGATCCGCCCGACTGGTCTGGTCGATCCGCAGATCGAAATTCGCCCGGTCGATATGCAGGTGGATGATCTGCTGGATGAAATCCGCCGTGTGGCGGCCTTGGGTCTGCGCGTGTTGGTCACAACCCTGACCAAACGCATGGCGGAAGACCTGACCGAATATTTCCACGAACAAGGCATCCGCATCCGCTATATGCACTCGGACATCGACACCATTGAACGCATTGAAATCCTGCGGGATTTGCGGCTGGGGGCGTTTGATGTGCTGGTCGGCATCAACCTGTTGCGCGAGGGGTTGGACATCCCAGAATGTGGCTTGGTGGCGATTTTGGACGCCGATAAAGAAGGCTTCCTGCGCTCGGAAACCTCATTGATCCAGACGATTGGCCGGGCGGCGCGCAACTCCGATGGCCGGGTGATCATGTATGCCGACCGGATCACCGGCAGTATGGAGCGCGCGATTGGTGAGACCACGCGGCGGCGCGATAAACAGATTGCTTACAACACGTTGCACGGGATTACGCCCACCACGATCAAGAAAAACGTCGAGGATGTGCTGCTTGGGATTTACCAAGGCGACACCGATCAGGCGCGGGTGACGGCGAAGATCGACCGGCCGATGTTGGGGCATAACCTTGCCAGCCATCTGGACGCGTTGCGGCTGGCGATGCGCAAAGCTGCCGAGAATCTGGAGTTTGAAGAGGCTGCGCGGATGCGGGATGAGGTGCGGCGGCTGGAAGCCGTGGAACTGACCATCGCCGATGATCCTTTGGCCCGGCAATCGGTGGTCGAGGACGCCGTGGAAGACGCTGTGAAAATGTCGGGCCGCTCAACCGGCGGCCGGGCGGGGATGCGGGGCGGCAAGGCGCGGCGGCGGAAGTAGTCAGAATGCCGCGATCACCTCATACATCACCGGCTCGAAGCCTTTGCACAGGGTGTTGATCAGACGGTTGCGCTCGCGCATTTCCGGGCTGCGCAGCATCGCCTGATAATCCTCGCGCCGCTGCCATTTGGAGTAGTTGCACACCCGCGTCATCGCGTCGTTCATATGCAGACCAGCGCCGATAAAGCCTTGTTGATGCCGGATAAATTCGTCGTAGGCGGCTTGTAGTTTCTCCATAAGATCATGGGCGGTGGCGGGGGTCATCTCGAAGGTAGTGATGATGGTTTGGCCTTGGAAGCTGGCGGAGATGTCGGTCATGGCGGGCTCCTTTTTCGGCAAGGCTAGGCGGTGGCGGTGAGTCGGGCAAGGGACTTGGCAGGGCCGCGTTTTCGCGGCATGGTGGGATTAGGTATAATAGGCGGGCGATATGAAGATCTTAGACCCGAATGATCCGTTCTTTGCCAAGGCTTGGGTGCGGTGGGTGACTTGTGTTTTGCCAATGCTGTGGGGGTTGGTGGAGTTCTATTACAACAGCCCCGGCTGGGGGGTTTTGTTTGTTGTGGCAGGGGCTTACGCGTTTTATATGCTGATCATCAAGACTTCGGACAACGGATAGAGCCGCGCATTTCGCCGGAATCTCCGGTGAGCGAGGTTTCGCGCAGTTTGCAGCCTGTCACCTCGGGAATCAGGGCGATCATTTGGGCGCGGATGTCGTCATGCTCGCCGCGTTTGGCATAGCCTTGGCGGATCACCTCGACGCGTTTTTCGGTATAGAAAACCGTGTATTGGCGGCCATCACGGGTCACGTCCACCCGCTTGGCGTTGAAGAATTCCGGCGCGGGTTGGGCACCGCAGGCGCAGAGGATCAGCAGGGGGATGAGGGCTTTCATGGCCTCAGCTTGGCCGGATTTGGTTAAGGCCGCGTTAACGGCGGCGTTTCGCCGGGGTTGTGGATGGAGGGAACCGGGGCGGGGTTGGCGCGTTGTCGGGTATCAGCCAATTTCATAGGAGGCTTCCATGACCATCAAATCTTACATCCTCGTCGGTATCGCGGCGTTTGGGCTCTCGGGCTGCTTGGAAAACGACGCCCAGCGCGGCTTGGCGGGTGCGGCGGGCGGTGCTGTGATCGCGGGGGCCACGGGCGGCAATGCGGTGACGGGCGCGGTTATCGGCGGCGCGGGCGGATATTTCTGCCGCGATCTGAATGTGCCGGGTTGCCGGAATAAGTGAGGGTTGGGAGTGGGGGGCGGGTAATTGGGCCCGCTCTTTTCGGTTTGTAGTGGTGTAGGTTGGAGTGAAATCCAGCCCTACATTTTGTTAAACATTAAAAAGCGCATTCCATGCTTCAGCGTAGCTAGGCGACGGCAACCAATCAAACGACATCAACGATTTTTGAGATCTTACCCAACCCGGCTCGCCCGTTACGAAAAGATTGTCTAATTCTTCACTTTCGATGGCGAAGCCCATCTGCGAAGTGCTATTTTTTGTGTTAGGTAGGTGAATGCCGTTTTTATTTATGATTACAGGAACATTACTTATGACAGAGCGGAAGGTTTTGAAGTTTACGATTCCATCCGTAATGGAAATGTCCAAGAACACTTTCCGATTCGGACCGACCACCTTAAATTTAGTTCCGGTCAGCGTAATGTCCCAAAAAAAGTGCGCCCTAAACTCTATTACATTCTCTATGATCGACAAAGCGAGTTTTCCATCCCTTCCGAATATATCCAAATTAAATTTTGGCTTACTCCCAAGCAAGAATGAGAATGGCACGTAACCGTTGATATTGAATAAATTGAATTTCCGATCCACTGGGATCGCGACTCCACAGTTTCCGAAAACAACTTTGAACATGGGGCTCAACAGAGGCTCATAAAATCCGCTATTTTGCTGCTGCCTCAAATAAGGATTTGCTCGCCAAGTTTCGACTTCTCGCTTATAAAGTCGTCCTGCCGTCACTTCAGTGTGATGCCAGGGACATAACAGAACAATGTTTTCAAAATCGTGCGCCTGACATTTAGCGTATGGAGTGACATGCTCATATTCGGTCGGCATCTTGCCACATATAATACAACCATATCCACAATGCTGACGAACGCGGCGCTTTATATCCTCGGGAATAGCGGGTCGAGACATTCAACTCTCCAAATAAGTGCCAAACATCCCGCCCATCCTGCACTGTGTGGGCACGCGAATGGTTTCACCATTCTCTTTCGCCCACCCGCGCTAAAACTGGACAGCCTAGCTGTCCATTTTTAGCGCGCTAATAAACGCCTCCTGCGGAATCTCCACTTTCCCAAACTGCCGCATCCGCTTTTTCCCGGCCTTCTGCTTCTCCAGCAGTTTCTTCTTCCGGGTGGCGTCGCCGCCGTAGCATTTGGCGGTCACGTCTTTGCGCATGGCCGACAAAGTCTCACGCGCGATCACTCGCGCGCCAATCGCCGCCTGGATCGGGATTTTGAACATATGGCGAGGGATCAGGTCTTTCAGTTTTTCAACCATGGCGCGGCCACGCGCCTCGGCCCTATCCCGATGGACCATCATCGACAGCGCGTCGACGGGTTCCTCGTTGACAAGAATCGACATTTTGACAAGGAAATCTTCACGATATTCCGAGATGCTATAGTCAAAGGAGGCATAGCCCTGCGTGACCGATTTCAGGCGGTCGTAGAAATCGAACACCACTTCGGCCAGCGGCAGATCGTAGACCACCATGGCGCGGGAGCCGGCATAGGACAGGTCCATCTGGATGCCGCGGCGGTCTTGGCAGAGTTTCAGCACATCGCCGAGGTAGTCGTCGGGGACCATGATCGTGGCTTTGATCCGGGGTTCCTCGATGTGGTCGATATAGGTCAGGTCGGGCATGTCGGCGGGGTTGTGCAGGTCTTGCACGGTGCCGTCTTTCATGTGGAGTTTGAAGACCACCGAGGGGGCGGTGGTGATCAGGTCGATGTCATATTCGCGCTCCAGCCGATCCCGGATGACTTCGAGGTGCAAAAGGCCAAGGAAGCCGCAGCGGAAGCCGAAGCCGAGGGCGGCGGAGGTTTCCATCTCGGTGCTGAAGGACGCGTCGTTGAGCGAGAGTTTCTCGATAGCGTCGCGGAGGGCTTCGAATTCGGCGGCATCGACCGGGAACAGGCCGCAGAACACCACGGGCTGGGCGGGTTTGAAGCCGGGGAGGGCTTCGGTGCAGCCCTTGCGTTCGTGGGTGATGGTGTCGCCGACCCGGGTGTCGCGGACTTGCTTGATGCTGGCGGTGAAGATGCCGATTTCGCCCGGCCCCAGTTCGGCAATGTCGACCATCTGCGGCTTGAGGACCGAGAGTTTGTCGATGCCGTAGACGGCGTTGGTTTGCATCATGCGGACGCGGTCACCCTTTTTCATCACGCCGTCCATGATGCGGACCATGACGACGACGCCGAGGTAGGCATCATACCATGAGTCGACCAGCATCGCTTTCAGAGGCGCGTCGCGGTCGCCCTTTGGGGCCGGCAGGCGGGTGACGATGGCCTCTAGCACTTCGGGGATGCCGAGGCCGGATTTGGCGGAGATCAGCACGGCATCGGAGGCATCAAGGCCGATCACGTCTTCGATCTGCTGGCGGATGCGGTCGGGTTCTGCTGCGGGCAGGTCGATCTTGTTGAGGACGGGGACGATTTCGTGGCCGGCATCCAAGGCTTGGTAGACGTTCGCCAGCGTCTGCGCCTCGACCCCCTGAGACGCATCGACGACCAGCAGCGAGCCTTCAACCGCGCGCATCGAGCGGGAGACTTCATAGGCAAAGTCGACGTGGCCGGGGGTGTCGATCAGGTTCAGGATATAGGTTTTGCCATCCTTCGCCGGATATTCGATCCGCACCGTGTTGGCCTTGATGGTGATGCCGCGCTCGCGCTCGATATCCATGCTGTCCAGCATCTGCGCCTTCATATCGCGCGCAGCCACCGTGCCGGTCATCTGAATGAGCCGGTCGGCGAGGGTGGATTTACCGTGGTCGATGTGGGCCACGATGGAGAAGTTGCGGATGAGATCAAGCTGGGTCATGCGCGCGATATAGCTTGGATTGGGGGGGGCGGGAAGGGGGTTGTGGTGCGCAGGATGTGTCCACGCGTGGACAGAAGGGTGGTGTGTGTGATTTCAATGAGTTAGCTGGAGGTCGTTAAGAGTTTGTTAAGGGTTGCGGCCATGCGAATTGGCATAGGTGAGGGGTGGCTTTGCGCGGCTCCAAGCGTGGCGGGGTGAACCCCGCCCTGCCGCAAAGACAGCTGGCGCGTGGAATCCGACCAATGGCAACCGCGTCTTGAAAAATCCCGCGCTTGCTACCATACTGATTCCAGATAATGATCTGCGGCTGAGGGCAACCCGGTCGTGGGCGGGCAGAGGCAGAGCGATGAAAAAGTCTATTTTGTGGGCGGCCAGTCTGGCTGTGTTAAGTCTGGGCGTGGTGCTTCCGGTGATGAGCAGTTTTGCCAGCGCCGGGCCGATTGAGAATGCGTGCAACCGCTCCGAGCGCAAGGCGGCCAATCGGCAGCTGTGTGCTTGTATTCAGCAGGTTGCCGATATGACGCTGAAAGGCGGCGATCAGCGCCGCGCGGTGGCGTTCTTCAAGGACCCCGAGAAGGCGCATAAGGTCTGGATGTCGAAAACCGACAGCGATGATGCATTTTGGGAGCGCTATAAGGCGTTCGGCGCGCAGGCGCAGGCCTATTGCGGCGGCTGAACGCGGGCTCAGCAGTGGCGGAGTGAACCCCGCCCCACCCCTGTTCAACGCGGGCTGACTTTGCCAAAGCGATAGTTCGCCGCATGAGCGGGCAGCGCCAGATCTGGGCTTAGGTTTGGGTCGGGGATTGGTGTGCCCATGCTGAAATCAATCGGCAGCAGGCCAGCCCAAACCGGGGTGTTCATATCCTCTGGCGGATCGGTGGGCATGCCGGTGCCGATTTTGGCAGAGGCCTCGCTCAGCGGCAGGCTTAGGATCGCGGTGGCTTTAAGTTCTTGCGTGGTCATCGGGCGCAACTGATCCCAGCGGCCGGGGAACATTTGCTCCATCATCCCGCGCAAAGCCTCGGCTTTCTCGGCGGAATTGGTCACGGCGCGGGCCTCACCAAACACCATCACCGAACGGAAGTTCACCGAATGCTCCAGCCCTGAACGCGCCAGCACCATGGCATCGGTCAGGGTGACGGTGACGCAGACCTGCGCATCTTTCGCGGTGCGTTGCGTGCGGCTGGCCGACGATCCGTGCCAGTAGATATGGTCGCCAATGCGCCATTGCAGGGTGGGGATCACAATGGGCGCGCCGTCTTTGACATAGCCGACATGGGCGACGGGCATTGCTTCGAGAATCGCATCAATCGTGGCGCGGTCGTAGGCGGCTTTCTCGTGCATACGGCGGGCGCGGCTGCGGTCGGAGGGGGCTTTGGGCTCGGTCATGTCTTTGAATTGCTCTTTTTGAAATACTCCCGCCGGAGGCATAGGCGGCTGGCTTGGGGAGCCTCTGGCGGGGATATTTATCACCAATGTGAAATGGGTAGGGCAGAGTTTGGTTATCGGAAAGCGGGGCCGTGCGACCATAGGGTCAGCGACCAGCGGGTGCCTGCAATGAGCGGGGTGACGCGGTGCAGGGTGAAGCTGGGGAAGATGGTGGCGGTGCCGCGTGTGCGGGGGGCTTGGGTGATGTTGCTGTCGGGGCGCAGTTCCAGCGTGCCGCCTTCGTAGCTGGTGGGATCGGAGAGTTGCACGACGATGGTGAGTTTACGTTTGGCAGCCCAGTTGCCTGCGCCGATATCGCTGTGCCAGTCGAAATGGCCTTCCCGTTCGGCGGTGTAGCGGGCGACTTGCGGGCTTTCGCCGAAATCGGAAAGATCAAACTGGAAGGCTTCGCGGTTGGCTTGCGCTGTCAGGCTGATCATGCGCTCAAGCACCCATGACGCTTCGGGGATATCATCCAGCCACGCGATCTCGGCCCGGCGGATATTATGGGCGGTGGTGCCGCGCACAAGGCCTGCATCTTTCAGGTGATGCGCTGCGATCAGGCTGATCAGGCGGTCACATTCATCCGGGGAGAGCGCGTTGGTCAGCGAGATATGCGAAGTCATGCTTTGCCTTTTTGGGCGGGGCTTTGGGAACCCCGCCTGTTGGTTTAATTGACGGGGGCTTCCATCGTGCTGTGGTCCATGCCGGGCATATCGGCCATCGGAGCCGCCGCCGCATCGGGTTTGCGGGCGTTGTCGACGGGGACATCGACTTTCACCTCGCCCGCCTTCTCGAAGGTCAGGGTGAGGTGGATCACGTCGCCGTTTTTCAGTTTTTGATGCAGCCCCATCAGCATGATGTGGTCGCCGCCGCGTTTCAGATCGCGACTTTGCAGGGCGGCGACCGGGAAGCCTTCGGGGACGGCAGCCATGCTCATCACCCCGCCCGCGGATTCGGTGCTTGTGTGCATCTCGACCCGATCGGCCACGTCAGAGGCGACGCCGATCAGGCGATCATCGGTATCGGCGTGGTTCATGATCTCTAGAAAGATACCACCGGTGCCGCCGATGCCGCCGCTGGTGCGGGCGTAGGGGTTTTCGATATGCACACCTTGGTGGGCGAAAGCGGGGGCGGCACACAAGAGGGCTGCGGCGATAAGGGCTTGAAAACGCATGGATTTTCCTTTGCGATTGATCATGGGAGAGGTGGGATCAGGCAAAGGATGGTGGGTCGCGGGCGGATTGTTTTGGCGGTGTGGCGGTGCGGGTTTGGGGGGCGTGTGCGGGGCGGGCGCTGCGGCTATGGGTGGGGGCAGCGGCGATTTGCGGTGGGGATGGCAGCAAAGCCGTGATGGCTGCGGTGCAATCCGGGCAGCGGTGCGGGCTGGGGATCGGTTTGCCGGTGGCGTCGAGGGTGATGGTGGTCAGGCCGCCGCTGGTGTCGGCGCAGATTTCCATCTGGGTCGCGCCCTGCATTTCGGCGTGCATCACCGCCGCGTGGACCGAGGTGGTCGCAAGCGTCAGGGCGAGCAGAAGCGAGAGCAGGTGGCGGATCATGGCGCTTGGTTTAGCGCAGGTGATGCTGCGGGGGAAGGCGACAGTTTGTCAGCGCCCCTGCCCCGTCGCTGAAAGCCAAAAGGCCCCGCTTGTCTCCAAGCGAGGCCCTGTGACATCAAGCCAAAGGCGATCAGGCGGCGGCCTGAGCCTTGGCGATCTCTTTTTTGATCTTCAGCGCGTCGAGCGACAGATCTTCGTCCTTGGCTTTCGCCATGAACGCGTCCAGACCGCCACGGTGATCGACGGTACGCAGAGCCGCAGCCGAGATCTTCAGCGAGAAGGATTTGCCCAGCACGTCGGAGATCAGCGTCACCTGATTCAGGTTCGGCAGGAAGCGACGACGGGATTTGTTGTTGGCGTGGCTGACAGTGTTGCCAGACATCGGGCCTTTGCCAGAGAGTTCGCAGACGCGAGACATGGTCTATTTCCTTGTCAGTTTAAGACGAAAAGGCAGCCACCCGATGGGTAGCACCCGAATTTGATTTCGGGCATTTACGGGTAATCTGGCGGCGCGTCAAGCGTGCAAGGTGATAAAAGCCCGGCAAAAGGCCCGATGACCAAGCAGTTTTTGCGGAAAACGCAGCGAAATTCCACAAGTTGCGCAAGGGCTTGTCCCCTGCCCTGCCCGATTCTGGCGGCTTTGGCCCCAGCTTGGCCTTGCAAGATTTGCGCTTGCGTCACTGATTTATCACAACCCCCTGAGAAAGTTCAGGGAATCCGCCAAAATTGCGCCACAATTTCGGCTCATTTGACATAATTGAAATGCAAATAGATCCGGGCGCAAGATCCGGGCAAACGAGCAGAGCAGCGCAGTGGCAAATATTACCGGAACCGCAGGGAATGATTCCCTGCTTGGAACGACTCTGTCCGATACCATCACCGGGTCTGGCGGAGACGACACGCTTGACGGCGGCAGTGCCGCTGACACGCTGTATGGCGGCGATGGCAATGACCTGCTGTATGGCGGCAATGATCTGCTGCTGTCCGTCGCTGACAAACTTTATGGCGGCAATGGCAATGACACGCTGATCGGCAATGCCGGGGCGGATTTGCTGGACGGCGGCGCGGGGATTGATACCGCAGATTACAGCAGTTCAGGCGCGGCTGTCACGGTGTCGCTGGCGACCGGGGTGGGCTCGGGCGGCGATGCAGCGGCCGATACGCTGACCGGCATCGAGAATCTCGTAGGCTCTGCCTATGCCGATAAACTGACCGGAGACGGCGGCGACAACGCGCTTTATGGTGCCGCGGGGGCAGACAGCTTGGTCGGCGGCGCGGGCAATGACAGCCTATACGGCGGCAATGACAGCGACACGCTGATTGGCGGCACTGGCGCTGATCTGCTGGACGGTGGCGCGGGTGCGGATGATGTGGATTATTCCGCCTCAGCAGCGGCGGTTAGCATTGATCTGGCGGCGGGCACCGGGCTGGGTGGCGATGCGCAGGGCGATGTTCTGGTCAGCATCGAGGACGTGATCGGCACCGGCTTTGCCGATACCATCGCCGGATCAAGTGCGGCCAACATGCTATATGGTGCAACGGGTGCCGACAGTCTGTTTGGTGGTGCGGGCAATGACAGCCTGTATGGCGGCAATGATAATGATACGCTGGCGGGCGGGCTGGGCAGTGACCTGATCGACGGCGGCTCTGGCACCGATACTGCCGATTATTCAGCCGCGACAGCTGGGGTTGCAGCCAGTCTTACGAGCAACACAGGCACGGCGGGCGAGGCTGCGGGCGACACATTTACCAGCATTGAGAATCTTGCGGGGTCGGGGTTTGACGACACTCTGATCGGTGACGGTAATGCCAACGTTTTGTATGGGGCCGCGGGCAATGACAGCCTGAGCGGGGCTGCGGGGGCCGACAGCCTGTATGGCGGGCTTGGCAATGACACGCTGATTGGCGGCACCGGCAGCGATCTGCTGGATGGTGGCGCGGGCGACGATACTGCCGATTACTCGGCCTCGACCAACGCGGTGCAGGTCAACCTGAGCACGGGTCTGGGCGCGGGCGGTGATGCGGGCGGCGATACGCTGGTGGGCATCGAGAACATCATAGGCTCGGGTCAGGCGGATGTGCTGACCGGCGACGGCAACAACAACGCGCTTTATGGTGGGGTTGGCATTGATAGCCTGTATGGCGGCGCGGGCGATGACAGCCTGTATGGCGGCAACGACAACGACATTCTGATTGGTGGCGCGGGTGCTGATCTGCTGGATGGTGGCGCGGGTTCGGATGATGTGGATTATTCCGTCTCAACTGCGGCGGTTAACATTGATCTGGCGGCGGGCACCGGGCTGGGTGGCGATGCGCAGGGCGATGTTCTGGTCAGCATCGAGGATGTGATCGGCTCGGCCTATGCTGACACGATCACTGGATCGACGGCGGCCAACATGCTGTATGGTGCGGCTGGGGCCGACCTGCTGGACGGCGGCACGGGCAATGACATTCTTTATGGCGGCAATGACAATGACACGCTGATTGGCGGCGCGGGCGCGGACAGTCTGTTTGGTGGCTCGGGCATTGATACTGCGGATTATTCGACGGCGGGCGCGGGGGTGGCGGCAAGCCTGACCACCAACACCGGCACGGCAGGCGACGCCAACGGCGATACCTTCAACTCGATCGAGAATTTGGTCGGCTCGGCGTTCAACGATACGTTGGTGGGCGATATCAATGCCAACGCGCTTTATGGCGGCGCGGGCAATGACAACCTGAACGGCGCGGCGGGCGTTGACAGCCTGTATGGCGGCGATGGCAATGACACGCTGATTGGTGGCGCCGGGTCTGACGTGCTGGACGGCGGCGCAGGCATTGATGCGGCAGATTATTCTGCTGCGGGCTCTGCCGTTACCATCAACCTTGCCACCAATGTCAACCTTGGCGGCGATGCGGCGGGCGACACGCTGAGCAGCATTGAGGTGGTGATCGGTTCTGCCTTTAACGACAGCCTGACCGGGGATGCGGGCGCGAACACGCTTTACGGCGGTGTGGGCAATGACACGCTGGTGGGCGGCGGCGGTGCTGATCTGCTGGACGGAGGCACGGGCACCGATAGCATTGATTACTCGGCCTCCGGCGCGGGGATAACGATCAACCTTGCCACGGGTGTCAACACTGGCGGCGATGCGGCGGGCGATACGTTGGTGGGGGCCGAGATTATCATCGGCTCGGGTCTGGCGGATGTGATCATCGGCGACGGGACGGCCAACGTGTTTTATGGCGCGGCCGATGCGGATGATCTGGACGGCGGTGCTGGCAACGATTCGCTTTATGGCGGCGCGGACAATGACACGTTGGTCGGGGGTCTGGGCAGTGACCTGCTTGATGGCGGCAGTGGCATTGATACGGCGGATTATTCAGGCGCAGCGGCGGCGGTTGCGGTCAGCCTGACCACGGGCACCGGCACGGCGGGCGAAGCTGCGGGCGATACACTGACCGGGATCGAGAACCTGCTCGGCTCGGCCTATAACGACACGCTGACCGGCGACGGCAATGCCAACGCTTTGTATGGTGGGCTGGGCAATGACAGCCTGAACGGCGCTGCAGGCGTTGACAGCCTGTATGGCGGCGACGGCAATGACACGCTGATTGGCGGGGCTGGCGGCGATCTGATCGACGGTGGCGCGGGGATTGATACGGCCGATTATGCGTCCTCGACCTCTGGCGTGACGGTCAATCTGGCAACGGGCGTCAACACCGGCGGCGATGCGGCGGGCGATACGCTGGTGGGCATCGAGAATATCACTGGCTCGGGGGCGGCGGATAGACTGACGGGCGATGCGGGTGCCAACGTGCTGGATGGTGGCGCGGGCAATGACACGCTGGCGGGCGGTGCGGGAGCCGATACGCTGATTGGCGGCGCTGGTACCGATACGGCGGATTACTCGGCCTCGGGGGCGGCGGTGTCGGTCTCGCTGACCTCTGGCACCGGCACTGGCGGCGATGCGCAAGGCGATGTGCTGACAGGGATCGAGAACCTGATCGGCTCGGGCTACAACGACACGCTGATCGGCGACGCGGCCGCAAATGCGTTAACCGGCGGCGATGGCAATGACATGCTGTATGGCGCGGCTGGCATCGACAGTCTTTACGGCGGCACCGGCAACGACACGCTGTTTGGCGGCGCGGGCAATGACTATCTCGACGGCGGCGCGGGGACCGATACCGCCGATTACAGCGCTTCGACCGCAGCGGTGAACGTCAACCTTACGACAGGCACTGGCACCGGTGGCGATGCGGCGGGCGATACGCTGGTGTCGATCGAGAACCTGATCGGCTCGGCCTATGCCGATGTGCTGACGGGCAATGCCGGGGACAATTATCTGTCGGGCGGCGCAGGCATCGACAGTCTCTATGGTGGCGACGGTGATGACACGCTGGCGGGCGGTGCGGGCGCCGATGTGCTGAACGGCGGCGCCGGGATGGACTTTGCCGATTACTCGACCAGCAACGCGGCGGTGTCGATCAACCTGAGCACTTGGACCGCACTTTACGGCGATGCGCAGGGGGATCAGCTGACCGGGGTCGATGGAGTCATTGGCTCGGCCTTCAACGACACCATCATCGGCTTCAACGATCAGGGGCTGACGGGCGACGTTTACACCAACGTTTTCTACGGCGGCGCGGGCGACGATTATCTCGACGGGATGGGTTCGAATGACATCCTATTTGGTGGCGCGGATAACGACACGATCTATGGCGGCACAGGCGATGATGCGAGCTATGGCGGCACAGGCAATGATGCGATCTATGCCGGAGACGGCAATGACAGATCTTACGGCGATGCTGGCAATGATTTGGTCTATGGCGGCGCGGGCAACGATAGTGCGGACGGCGGCGACGGCAATGATACCGTTTACGGCGATGCGGGCGAAGATCTGGTCAGCGGTGGCGCGGGCAACGATCTGGTCTATGGCGGCGACGGCAATGACACTGTCGATGGTGGTGACGGCGATGACGCCGCGTATGGCGATCTTGGCAATGACACCGTGCTGGGCGGGGCGGGCAATGACGCGGCTTACGGCGGCGTCGGCAATGACCTCATCTATGGCGGCGATGGCAACGATAGCGTCTTTGGCGATGCTGGCAACGATACCGTGCTGGGCGGCGCGGGCAATGACCTCGTCTATGGCGGGGACGGCAATGACAATACCGATGGCGGCACCGGCGACGATCAGGTGTTTGGCGGCGCTGGCAACGACGTGGTCTCGGGCGGCGATGGCAATGACTCGGTCGATGGCGGCACGGGCAATGACAGCCTGGACGGTGGCGCGGGCAATGACAGCCTGTATGGCGGTATTGGCAATGACACGCTGTTTGGCGGGCTGGGCAATGACACGTTGGACGGCGGCACTGGCAATGACACCCTGAGCGGCGGTGACGGCAGTGATCTGATCTACGGCGGCGACGGCGGCGATGTGATCTATGGCGGCGCCGGTGCCGATACGCTGGTCGGTGGCTTTGGCGCCGATACGATCTATGCGGGCGCGGGCGATATCGTCGATGGCGGCACCAGTGGCACCGATTGGGATGTGCTGGATCTGACCGGACAAGCGCCGTTCAAGATCATCCGCGATCCTGCGAACCATTTGAATGGTGTGGTGAATTTCCTCGACAGCACGGGCCACATCATTGGCACGCTGAGCTTCACCAATATCGAAAGCATCGTGTCGTGCTTCACCCCCGGCACGCGGATTGCGACGCCTGCGGGTGAGGTGGCGGTAGAGGCGTTGCGGGTCGGCGATATGGTGGCAACGCGCGACAACGGCATTCAGGAAATCCGCTGGATCGGCTCGCGCCGGATCACGCGGGACGAATTGCGCGCCGATGAAAGCTTGCAGCCGATCCTGATCAAAGCCGGGGCGTTGGGGCATGGTTTGCCGGAAACTGACATGATGGTGTCGCGCCAGCATCGGATGTTGATCAGCGGGCCACGTGCCGAATTGCTGTTTGGCAGCGATGAAGTGCTGGTGCGGGCGCAGCATCTGCTGAGCTTGCCCGGCGTCTCGGTGGCGGAGGTCGAGGCTGTGACCTATCTGCACATCCTGTTTGACCGCCACGAGGTGATTTTGGCCGATGGCGCGTGGAGCGAAAGCTTCCAGCCCGGCGACCGCACCATGGGCGGCATGGATGCCGAGCAACGCGATGAGATCTACAAGATCTTCCCCGACCTGGCCGAAGCGGGTCAACTCGCGCGGTTCGAGGCGGCGCGTCCGACGCTGAAATCCTTTGAGGCAAGGGTGTTGCTGGCGGCCTGAACCAGGCCAAACCACACGAATATGAACGCCGCAAGCCGATAGCCTTGCGGCGTTTTGTTTTGGCCCGCGTCTCTGATCGACATTTACGATCATAAATGCCCAAAGGGCCAACCGATACATCGGCCAGCCCTGAGGTTTTGAGTTGATTTCCCGATCAGGTGAACAGGAAGTCGCCACCCGAAATCTGGGTCTGATCCGTCAACCCGGTGATCCGAATGGTCAGATCGGTGGCCCCGTTGCCGTCGAAGTCCAGTTGCAGGGCGCCAGCGATGAAGCGGGCTTCGGTGTTGGCAGTACCCGAGAACGCCGCGTCGCCGACATAGGCGAAGGTCCCGGTCAGCAGGCCCACGAACTGCAGCAGATCGCCCTCGGCCAAACCGCCGTCCACGGCGTTGAAGTCCGAGATGGTCGCCTGAGAGGTCGAGGCCGCAACAAACACGAAGTGATCCGCCCCGGCGCCGCCAATCAGCACATCCGCACCGCTGCCGCCCGCCAAGGTATCGTCCCCGGCCATGCCGTTCAGCACGTTTTTGCCCGAGTTGCCCGTCAGTACGTTGTTCAACTCGTTGCCGGTGCCGTTCACCCCGAAGCTGCCCGTCAGGATCAGGTTTTCGAAGTTCGCGCCCAGCACATGGTTGACCGAAGATCGCACCAGATCGGTGCCAGCATCGGCGCCTTCGGTGACGACATCGCTGAGGTGGTCGATGATATAGGTGTCATCGCCCAAGCCGCCCGACAGGCTGTCCGCACCGCCGCCGCCGTCCAGCGTGTCGTTGCCCGCACCGCCGTCCAGCGTGTCGTTGCCGGACCCAGCCGACAGCAGGTTGTTGCCCGCGTTGCCGATCAGGATATTGGCCGACGAGTTGCCGGTGGCGTTGATGTTGTCCGTGCCGGTCAGCGTCAGGTTTTCCACCGGAGACAGGATGGCGTAGCTTACCGAAGCATAAACCGTGTCAGTGCCTTGGTTGGTCAGTTCGGTGACACGATCATTGACGCTGTCAACGATGTAGGTGTCGTTGCCCAGACCGCCGACCATGGTGTCGTTGCCGATGCCACCATCCAGAGTGTCGTTGCCAGCGCCACCAGTGATGCTGTCATTGCCAGCCATGCCCGACAGATAGTTGTCGTTTGCGTTGCCGATCATGACGTTGGCGTTCAGGTTACCGGTGCCGTCGATCGCCGCCGCGCCGTTCAGCGTCAGGTTTTCCAGCGTGTCGGCGAGGGTGAAGGTCACGGACGAGAACACCGTATCTGTGCCTTGGGCGGCCAGTTCGAACACCACATCGTTCAGCGAGTCGACATAGTAGGTGTCGTTGCCAAAGCCACCGATCATCGAGTCATTTCCGGTGCCACCGTTCAGCGTGTCGGCCCCTGCCCCACCGTCCAGCGTATCGTTGCCCGCCATGCCGTTCAGGAGGTTGGCACCGATATTGCCGGTCAGCAGGTTGTTGGCGCTGTTGCCAAAGCCCTTCAGACCCGAAGACCCTGCGAGAACCAGATTCTCAAGGTTCGCACTCAGCGTCCAGTCTACGGTAGAGCTGACCGTATCGCTGCCAGCGCCACTGGCTTCGGTGATCGTGTCGTTCAGCGAGTCGACATAGTAGAAATCGTCGCCCGTCCCGCCATACAGCGCATCATTGCCAGAGCCACCGTTCAGCGTGTCACTGCCCGTGCCGCCGTAGAGGCTGTCGTTGCCCGACTCGCCGGTCAGCAGGTTGTTGCCTGTGTTACCGTTGACGATGTTGTTGAGGTTGTTGCCATGGCCTTCGAGGTTGGCGCTGCCCTGCAGGTTCAGGTTCTCGGTAAAGGACAGCAGTGTCCAGTTGACGGTTGAATCCACCGTGTCGGTGCCGCCCGTGTTGGTTTCGAAGGTTTTGTCATCGACGCTGTCAATGATGTAGCGATCATCGCCATCGCCGCCCGACAGCGAGTCATTGCCGGTGCCACCGTCCAGCGTGTCGTTGCCAGCACCGCCGTAAAGCACGTCATTGCCCGCCAGACCAGACAGCAGGTTGGCCCCGCTGTTGCCGGTCAGGACGTTGGCCACAGCGTTGCCAGTGCCGCTCAGGCCAGAAGTGCCCAGCAGGGTCAGGTTTTCAAAGTTGCTGAGCAGGGTGTAGTTGAACGTGGTCTGAACCGTGTCGATGCCTTCATCGAAATTCTCGACCACCACGTCATTGGCGTTGTCGAGGATGAAGATATCGTTGCCGATGCCGCCATACAGCACGTCATTGCCCACGCCGCCGTCCAGCGTATCGCCGCCCGCACCGCCGTAGAGGGTGTCATTGCCCGCCAGACCTTGCAACATATTCTGACCACCGTTGCCGGTCATCGTATTGGCCGAGGCGTTGCCGAACGCGTTGATGCTGGCAGCGCCGTTCATCTGCAGATTTTCGATGTTGTCGCTCATCGTCCAGGTTGCCCCGGTGATGACGGTATCGTTGCCTTCCCCCGGCTGCTCGATGACCACGTCGGCGGTGGCGTTGATGGTGTAGGTGTCGTCACCGACGCCGCCTACAGCCACGTCATTGCCGATGCCGCCATCCAAGCTGTCATTGCCCGCGCCACCATAGAGGGTGTCGTTGCCGGTGCCGCCCGTCATGTAGTTGTTGCCGGTATTGCCGGTCATGATGTTATCAGAGGTGTTCCCCGTGGCGTTGATATTGGCGCTGCCCGACAGGATCAGGTTTTCCACCCAGCGGTCCATCGTGATGGTGGCAGAGCTTTCCATCGTGTCGATGCCGCCGCCGTCGAGCTCGACAATGGTGTCGCCCGAGCCGTCAACGTAGTAGTAGTCGTTGCCAGCGCCGCCGATCATCGAGTCAGACCCGGTGCCGCCGTTCAGCGTGTCATTGCCTGCGTTGCCGATCAGGGTGTCGTTGCTCTCCAGACCGGAGAGCAGGTTGTCGCCAGAGTTGCCGGTCATCAGGTTGGCGACAGTGTTGCCGATACCGCTGATGTTGCCCGTATCGTCCAGCAACAGGTTTTCAAAATTGTCAGCCAAGGTCCAGTTCACTGTGGTCTGAACTGTGTCGATGCCTTCATTGGCCAGTTCGACCAGCACGTCATTTAAGCTGTCGACTTGGTACAAGTCGCTGCCCTTGCCGCCGATCAGGCTGTCATTGCCGGTGCCGCCATCCAGCACATCGCCGCCATCCATGCCATAGATGGTGTCATTGCCCGCCAAGCCGCGCAGGATGTTTTTGCCCATGGTGCCGGGGCTGCTGTTACCACTGTTGCCGATCAGGATGTTGTTCAACTCGTTGCCGGTGCCATTGAGATCCAGCGAACCGGTCAGCGTCAGGCGGTCGATATTGGCGCCAAGGATGAAGTCAACCGAAGAAATCACCAGATCGTTGCCTTCTCCGGCGTTCTCGATGATCAGTTCGGCAGAGGAGCCTACATAATAGGTGTCATCGCCGACGCCACCGATCATGGTGTCGTTCTCGCCACCGCCATCCAGGGTGTCATTGCCCGCTCCCCCGGTCAGCACGTTGACAAAGGCGTCGCCCGTCAACGAGTCGGCAAAGGCCGAGCCGATCAGGTTCTGGATGCGATACAGGCGGTCGCCTTGTGCATCGCCGCCCGACCCGGTCGAGCCAGAAACCACCGAAACGGTCACAGCGGCCGACGAGGCCGAATAATCAACCGTATCCACACCCTCGCCGCCGTCCAGCGTATCGGCACCTGCGCCGCCGATCAGGATGTTGGCGTTGTTGTCGCCCGTCAGGCTATCTGCGCCCGCCGAGCCACGGATGTTCTCAAAGTTAGAAAGAATGTCGCCTTCGGCGTCACCGCCGATGTTCACACCGCTGAACAGGTTAACGGTGACCGCCGCAGCCGACGTGCTGTAATCCACCATGTCGTTGCCTGTGCCGCCATCAAGGGTGTCTGCGCCTGCACCGCCCAAGATCACGTTGTCACCCGTATTGCCGATAACGGTATCGGCAAACGCAGAGCCGATGATGTTTTCAATCGCAACCAACGTGTCCGCGCCTTCGCCCCCGGTAGCAAGTCCCGTGGTCAGGTTGACGCTGACGGCTGCGGTGGATGCCGCATAGCTGACGGTGTCGACATCCGCGCCGCCGTCGATGCGGTCGTTGCCGGTGCCGCCCAGCAGCACGTCATTGCCTGCACCGCCGTAAAGACTGTCGGCGCCCGCAAGGCCGCTCAGCAGGTCGTTGCCTGCGTTGCCCGTCAGGATGTTCGCGTTAGCATCGCCCGTCAGTGTGTCGTCAAGGGCCGAGCCGTTGATGTTCTCAAAGTTGACAATGGTGTCGCCAGTCGCGTCGCCGCCGGTGGCACTGTTTGTGGTCAGGTTGACGGAGACCCCAGCGCCCGAGGTGCTATAATCAACGGTGTCCGAGGTGCCCGCGCCGCCGTCCATCACGTCATTGCCCGCGCCGCCTGCGATCAGATCGTTGTCAGCCCCGCCGTAAAGGCTGTCATTGCCCGCGCCACCAAACAACTGGTCGTTGCCCGCAGCCCCCGTCAACACGTTGTTGCCAGTATCGCCCGTCAGCGTGTCAGCGAGGGCCGATCCGATGATGTTCTCGATCGAGATATAGGTATCGCCCTGCGCATCGCCGCCGGTGGCGCTGAGCGTGGCAAGGTTCGCGTTCACCGCAGCGGCGCTGGCGGTGTAATCCACCGTGTCAATGCCGGAACCGCCATCCAGCAGGTCAGCCCCGCCGAGGCCGATCAGGGTGTCGTTGCCCGCAAGGCCGGTCAAGGTGTCGTTGATGGCCCCTGCCGTTGCCGTGACCGTGTCGTTTCCAGTTCCGCCGGTAAAAGTCGCCATTCTTAAAGCTCCAAGGTTAAGGGCCGCCGGGAGACCGGAGGACAAAGGGTGATTGCATAAAGGGATAGGTGAGACTTCGGGCCAAAATTGGACGGAAATTTCCGAAAATGCCGCGAATTGCAGCAAAAGCACGGCAGCTTGTGGCAAAGCTGGCGCGGCATCACCATCGTTACCATATTGATGTTGTTATATTATAATTAATGACGGAAATGGCGTAGCCCCGCTGGGCTGCCGCATTTTGCCGCCAGATGATCGTTAAGACCGCTTGGGTCCGAATCGATCCGCGACGGGCTGCCCGCGCGCGATGATCAAAGCTTGGTGATCAGCTGCGGTGCAGCAAGGTCAAGATCTGGGCTGCGGCAGCCTCGGGCGTGCAACGGCCTTCAGCGACGGCGCGGCCTTGTGCTGCGACGATGCCCTTGGTCGGCTCTTGCTCCAGCACCGCGAGCAAGCCGCGCCGCAATTCTTCCTTGAACCAATGCTGCGCCTGCTGACCGCGCCGCACCGCCCAATGGCCCTGCGCGCGCCGCCAATCGGCCAGAGCCTGCATCTCGGCCCAAGCCGTTGCCAGCCCCGCCTGTTCGAGCGCCGAGACGGTCATCGCCTTGGGATAGCCCGCTGGATCTTGCGGGCGTTTGCGCAACAGCCTTAGCGCACCTGCATAATCGGCGCAGGTCCGCATCGCGGCGGGTTTCAGATCGCCGTCGGCTTTGTTGACGAGGATCAGATCAGCCATCTCCATGATGCCCCGCTTGACGCCCTGTAATTCATCGCCGCCCGCAGGGGCCAAGAGCAGGATAAACAGATCGCAGAGCTCGGCCACCACGGTTTCGGATTGGCCGACGCCGACGGTTTCAATCAGGATGATGTCAAAGCCAGCGGCTTCGCAGAGTGCCACGGCTTCGCGCGTGCGCCGCGCCACGCCACCCATCTGGGCTTGGGAGGGCGAGGGTCGGATGAAGGCGCGCGGATCGCGGGACAGATGCTCCATCCGGGTTTTATCGCCAAGGATCGAGCCGCCCGAACGGGCTGATGACGGATCAACCGCAAGCACCGCGACGCGCTTGCCCTGCCCGGTCAGCATCAGCCCGAAGCTTTCGATGAAGGTAGATTTACCCACCCCCGGCGTGCCGGAAAGCCCGATGCGCAAGGCTTGCTTGTCGCTGCCCAAGGCTTGCAACAATTCCAACGCCTGCGCGCGGTGATCGGCGCGCGCGCTTTCCACCAGCGTGATGGCGCGGGCCAGACTGCGGCGGTCGCCCGATTGCAGGCTTGGGACGAGGTGAGCAAGATCCATGGCGACTCCCTTTGCGCGGTTTTGCCTGAGCGCGGGCCGTTTTGCCAGTGTGACCTTGAAACAGGAGCGACCTCGGGCCCCATCGAGGGGCCTCTCGGTCGCGCTGCCGAGGAGTAAATCTGCCGCGTTGGTTTGGCGGGCCTGCTGGAAGCGCGCCGCGCGGGAGTATTTCAAAAAGAGCAACTGACAAGGAATTGCTCTTTTCTAAATACTCATTCTTTTTGCCTGCTGCTGGCCAAGCCGGAGCGGTTGCGGGATAAGGCCTTATGACCAGATTGCCGATAGAAGATGTGTTGGGGGAAGTGCGCGCCGCGACCGCGGCGCGCGGGATGGTGGTTTTGCAGGCCCCACCAGGGGCGGGCAAGACCACATTGGTGCCGCTGGATCTGCTCGCCTCGGGGCTGATCGCAGGGCGGATCGTGATGCTGGAGCCACGGCGCTTGGCAGCAAGGGCTGCGGCAGAGCGGATGGCGGAGACCTTGGGCGAGGCTGTTGGGGCGACGGTGGGCTACCGCATTCGCGGCGAGGCGAAGGTCTCGAAGGCGACGCGGATTGAGGTGGTGACGGAAGGGATTTTGACCCGGATGATCCAGAGCGATCCGGGGCTTACGGGTGTGGGTGCGCTGATCTTTGACGAGTTTCACGAGCGGAGTTTGAATGCCGATCTGGGGTTGGCTTTAGCTTTGGAAATTCGCGGGGCTTTGCGCGACGATCTGGTGTTGGTGGTGATGTCGGCGACTTTGGACGCGAGCCCTGTGGCGGCGCTGATGGGCGATGCGCCGGTGGTGACCTCGATGGGGCGGGCCTATCCGGTCGAGACGCGCTGGCTGGGGCGCAGTCCTGATACCTCGATGCGGTTTGAGGCCGGGGTGGCGGGTTTGGTGCGGCAGGCGGTGGAGGAAACCGAGGGCGGCGTGTTGGTATTTCTGCCGGGTGAGGGGGAAACTCGGCGGGTTGAAGCGATGCTTTCGGGGCTTGCGGGGTGTGAGGTGCGCACCCTGTTTGGCGCGATGGAGTTTGCGGCACAAAGGGCGGCTTTGGGGCCATCTGTGGGGCGCAAGGTGGTGTTGGCGACCTCGATTGCCGAGACGTCTTTGACGATCCCGGATATTCGGGTGGTGGTCGATGGCGGGCGGGCGCGGCGGGCGCGGTTTGATCCGAACTCTGGCATGTCGCGGTTGGTAACCGAGCGGGTGACCAAGGCCGAGGCGGAACAGCGACGGGGCCGGGCTGGGCGTGTGGCTGAGGGAGTATGTTACCGGTATTGGACGCGCGGTGAGGAAGGTGGGCTTGCGGCCTATCCCCCGGCGGAGATTGAGGCGGCGGATTTGACCGGCCTCGCGCTGGAGCTGGCACTGTGGGGCGGTGATGTCGGGTTTCTAACCGCGCCGAATGTCGGTGCGATGGCGGAGGCGCGTGCGCTGTTGGAGGGGTTGGGCGCACTTGAGGGCGGGCGGATCACGCTGCATGGCCGGGTGCTGGCGGCTTTGCCGTTGCATCCAAGGCTCGCGCATATGTTGGCTGTCGTAGGGCAAGAGGCTGCGACCTTGGCGGCGGTGCTGGGGGAGCGCGATGTGTTGAAGGGCGCGCCGCCGGATCTGGGCTTGCGGCTGGCGGCGGTGGCGGATCTGCGGCGGTTTGAGGCGGCGCATCCGTGGCCGGTTTTGCGGCCGGTGGTGGAGCGGGTGAAGCTGGAGGCGCGGCGCTTGGCGCGGTCTGTGAGTGGTGCGGATGCTGGCTATAGTTTGGCGCAGATGGCGGCGCTGGCCTATCCCGACCGGGTGGGGCTGCGCAGGAAGGGCGAAGCGCCGCGCTGGGTGCTGTCGGGCGGCAAGGGGGCGGTGATGGCGGCTGGTGTGCCGCTGGCCGGGGCGCGGTTGATCGTGGCGACGGATCTGGATGGCGATGCGCGCGAGGCTGGGGTGCGGCAGGCGGTCAGCATCAGTGAGGCGGAGTTGCGGGCGGTTTTCGGCGATCAGATCGCGTGGCGTGAAGTTTGTGAGTGGTCGAAACGCGAGGGCCGGGTGATGGCGCGGCGGCAGGAATGTTTTGGCGCGCTGGTGCTGGCGGATGTGCATTGGGATGCGCCTGCCGATGCGGTGGCGCGGGCGGCGCTGGAGGGGATGCGCCTGAATGGCCTGCATTTTACGGCTGCGGCGCGGCGGTTGCGGGCTCGGGTGGAGTTGGCGCGGGGAGGTGGTTCGGATTGGCCGGATTTCAGCGATCAGGGGTTGCTAGACAGCGCGGAGGATTGGTTGCTGCCGCATTTGGCGGGGGTGCGGACTGAGGCGGATTTGCGCGGGTTTGATTTGACCGAGGCGTTGCGGGCGCGGCTGTCTTGGGAGCAGGTGGCGGCTTTGGATAAGCTGGTGCCGGGGGCGTTTGAGACGCCGTTGGGGCGGCGGGTGCCGATTGATTATGATGGCGAGGTGCCGGGGATTGAGGTGCGGCTGCAGGAGATGTTTGGGGTCACGGTGCATCCGGTGGTGGGGGTGAAACGGTTGCCGCTGCGGGTGGTTTTGACCTCGCCGGGGCAGAAGACGATTCAGGTGACGATGGATTTGCCGGGGTTCTGGAAATCATCCTATGCGGATGTGAGGAAGGATATGCGGGGGCAGTATCCGCGGCATCCCTGGCCGGAGGACCCGACGGTTGCGGAACCGACCTTGCGGGCCAAGCCTCGGGGGACTTGAGGGGCGGTCCCGCGTTGGGACCGTTTGGATTTATGGGGAATTTCAGGAGGTTGGGGTGGGGTGTTAAGGGGGTGTTAAGGTTTGGGGGGGGCGTGGGGCCGCCGCTCTATAGTTGGCTTACACCCAAACTGTTTGAAAACTTTGCGCCCTCATCCAACGCGAAGTGGAATATCTGACACAACCACTTTTTCTGCGGCTCCTTCAACGCCCAATCCTTCCAAAACGCCCACAAACGCTTTGTAAGTCACATATGGAAATTGCGTTGGACCAATAATTATTCGATCAATTAGGGAGGGAATATCGGCACCATGCAGGCCATTCTCAGGTTCGTCGGCCAATCGAAGTTTGTAAACTAACTGCGGTACATTTCCCATAACAACGGTTTCCGCTGTCATACTCGGACTCGTTCTTTCCGTTGGGCGATAATACAATCGCCATTCTTTTTCTTCTTCGAACCCGGGGTGTTTCGTTGCAATTGCAAATCGGAACAGCATGTCGTGAATGTATGCAACGAGAGTTTGCTGGCCCAACCCTAGCAAGTATCTTCTGTTGATAAGAATAGCGTTCGTGATCTGGGAAAGGTGCTCAGTTAAGCCTTCCTCAGAAAGATACAGCACCGGGATTGAGAACACGGCAAGGAGATCGGTGATTGCGATCATCGGCGTATTATTCACCACCAAGGCGGTGTCTCCATAGGCACGCCACATCGAAAGCCGTCCTCGTTTGTCTTCTTTTGGATCGTGAACCGAAACACATGCAATGTAAGTTTCAAATTGCCAATCATGCCTCCATCCCGAAAGAAGTTCATCTGCTTGCTTTATTGTGTCTGGAAATATATCATCGACGGCTTCACGAAACCTTGCTCCTTCTGGTCCATTAAAAACCGCAACGATCAAATTCAGCCCATATAAAATTTCCGAGTAGTCATTCATGACTGAGGCATTTCTGAACCACAGCTCTTGATTTCTTATTATCTTAATCGCCGTATCCGCCGAGGTATAGTAAACGAATCTCTTTTGTTGAGCGGCAACAGCCATGACTTCGTCAACAATTTTTGGCTGAAATATCTGTTTGAATTTTAACGTAATTTCGTCGAATTCCACGGTAATATCGCCTCCCCAGTGCCTCAATCAGTACAGCATACCTTCATTATGACAGGGCAGGAAAGGCTCGATTTACTGGAGGCAGGTTCTCTGGCACTACGCCCCTTGCCCAACCGCTTTCAGCCTTATGGGCAACGGACCGAGGCGGATGGAGTCGCACTGGTCGTTGCCCATAAGAGCCTCCGGCGGGGATATTTGAGCGCAGAGGATGAACCGGGTTGGGGCTGGTGAACTCGGGGAGCCACTTACTCGCTTGCTAGATCGTAGGACCGCCGCCCCGCAATTCTCTGCGCAACCGTTCCGCATCTCGCGCGTTATCTCTTTGATGAGCGGGGACCCGTGCGGTCTTCCGAGCGAAAGGGTGATGATGATGCGGAATTTTGCTTTGCCGATGGTGCTGGTGGCGAGTTTGGCGGGGGTGGCTCCGCTCCATGCGCAGACTGATTTGGGTGATGTTGTCTCGGGCATTGCGCAGTCTTTGATTGCGCAGGAGATGGACAAGAAGGCCTATCTCGAGGCGCAGCGGGTGAACACGGTGCGGGGGTATCGCGGCTATTTGACCCAGTATCCGAAGGGGATTTACCGGGTAAATGCGCAGCAGGCTCTGGTGAAATTGGGGGCCTCGGTGGACCCTTATCCGGGCACGCCTGATCCGGGCAATCCGCCTGCGGGGGCCTCTGCTGCGCAGGTGGAGGCCTCGATTGGTCTGAGCCGGACGCAGCGGGTTTTGATTCAGCGACAGTTGACGGCCGTGGGCTATCCAACCGGGGTGGCGGATGGGCTGTGGGGGTCTAAGACTCGCGGCGCGATTGGTCAGTGGCAGAAAGCCAATAAGCTGGCGGTGACCGGATATGTGACGGCGCGGCAGGTGAATTTGATTGCGCAGCAGGCGGGGGACAAGGTGCAGCCCACGCCGCCAACTGGGCCTTCGGCAGGCGATGATCAGCTTGAGGAGCGCTTGCTGGGTCTGAGCTATGACGAGCGGCGCGAGGTGCAGCGGCGGCTGACCTCATTGGGCTATAATACCTATGGCGTCGATGGCGATCTGGGGGCGAACTCGCGCCGGGCTTTGGCGGCGTGGCAGCGGGACGAGAACCAACGGGCGAGCGGCTATCTGACGGCGGATCAGCTGCGGTTGCTGCGGCGGCAGTCGGGCGGCTGAGGCTGTGGTCTGAAGGTTAACAAGGCCGCCCATCGGTTTGGGCGGCCTTTTTTATGGCTCATTTAGCTGCTTTGACCGCCCTGCCCTGCGGATTGGAACCAGCGGCGGATGGTGTCGCGCTCGGGGTCTTCCATGTAGCTGAGGTTGGCGGGGGGCATCGCGTGGGTCAGGCCGGCTTGCATATAGATGCGTTTGGCTTCCGCTGCGATTTGGGCGGGGGTTTCCAGCACGACGCCTTTCGGGGGCCAGTAGATGCCCTCGTAGGCGGGCTCGGCGGCGTGGCACATTGAGCAGCGGCCTTGCACGATGGAGACGACTTCGTCGAAGCCTTGGCCACTGGCGTAGGTAAGCGATGGGCCGTTCAGTGCGGCTTCCTCGGGGCGGTGGCGCATCGGGGCGGTGGAGAGCCATGCGATGATCAGGAAGATGATTGCGGTGACGAACCATGTCCAATGCGGGTTGCCCTTGCGGGCGTGTTTGGTGTTGAACCAGTGGCGGATGGTGACGCCCATCAGGAAGACGAGGGAGGCGATCAGCCAATTGTATTCAGTGGCGAACACCAAGGGGTAGTGGTTGGACAGCATCAGGAACAATACTGGGAGTGTCAGGTAGTTGTTGTGGGTGCTGCGTTGTTTGGCGATCTTGCCGTATTTCGGGTCGGGGGTGCGGCCTGCTTTCAGGTCAGCCACCACGATGCGCTGGTTTGGCATGATGATCATGAAGACGTTGGCGGACATGATGGTGGCGGTGAAGGCTCCGAGATGGAGGAGCGCGGCGCGGCCGGAAAAGACTTGGGTGTAGCCCCAAGCCATGCCGACGAGGATGATATACAGGCCGATCATCAGCCGGGTGTTGTCGTCGCCGAAGCGGCTTTTGCAGATCAGATCATAGGCGATCCAGCCGAAGGCGAGGGAGGCGAGGGATATGGCGATGGCTTGGGTTTGGCTGAGGTCGGCTATAGCGGGGTCAATCAGGTAGAGGTTGGCGCCGAGGTAGTAGACCAGAAACAGCATGGCGAAACCGGAGAGCCATGTGGTGTAGCTTTCCCATTTGAACCAGGTGAGGTGTTCGGGCAGCATCTCGGGGGCAACGAGGTATTTCTGGATGTGGTAGAAGCCGCCGCCGTGGACTTGCCATTCCTCGCCATGGGCTAAGGCAGGCAAGCTGGGGGTTTTGCGCAGGCCAAGGTCGAGGGCGATGAAGTAAAAGGATGAGCCGATCCACGCCATCGCGGTGGTGACATGCAGCCAGCGCGCGGCGAGTTCGACCCATTCCCACAGCACAACCCAGTCATACATCGGTAGTCTCCTGTTTTCAGCAGGCTATACCGGGCAGCATTGATCTGTTAATCCTGAAAAACCGGGGAATACTTTCAAGATTGGCGCGAAAATGTCCTATGTCAACACGATCAAGATGTTTGTGCGGGTGTATGAGTTGGGCTCGATGTCGGCGGCGGCGCGGGATCAGCGCACCTCGCCTGCGGTGGCCTCGGCGCGGATATCCGAGTTGGAAAAGCATTTGGGGGTGAGACTATTCTCGCGCACGACGCGGAGTTTGCAGCCGACCGAGAATGGCCGGATTTTCTTTGAGGGCGCGAAGAAGGTTTTGGAGGCCATCGACGAGGCCGAAGCGGCGGTGATGGATGTCACACAAAACCCCAGGGGGACGATCTTTGTCTCGGCCCCACTGGGGGTGGGGCGGCGGTTTATTGCGCCGCATGTGCCGGTTTTTAAGGATATGTATCCGCAGATTGATGTGCGGCTACGGCTTTCAGACCGCATCATTGATGTGACGGCTGAGGGCTTGGATGTGGCATTTCATCTCGGGATTTTGGAAGATTCGACGCTGAAGGTGCGGTTGATTGCCGATTGCCCGCGGGTTTTGTGCGCCGCGCCCGCCTATATCGCGCGGCGGGGGATGCCTGCGGATGGGGTGGCTTTGGTGGGTGACAAGCACGAATGTCTGAACCTGCGGTTTCCCGGCGCGAAGGAATTTCAATGGGCATTGCAGACCCCCGACGGGGTGCGGCGTTATGAGATCACCGGGCCGTTTGAGAGCGATGACGGCGATGTGCTGACCGGCTGGGCGCTGGATGGGCGCGGCATCGTGATGAAGCCGGTGTTTGAGGTAGCAGATCATTTGCGGTCTGGGGCTTTGGTGCCGGTAGCTACGGCAACGCCGCCTCTGCCGACGCAGCTTTCTAGTTTGTCGCAGCATCGGCGGTTGAAGGACCCGAAGGTGAAGCTGTTCACCGATTTCATGGCGGCGCATGTGCGCGATGCGGTACGCGGGGCGATTGAGGGGCGTTCGGTAGCAATGGCGGGGTAAGCCCCGCCCTACCCGGTTTCAACTGGGCTCCGCACCGCCCGCGCGAACGACTGGGCGGTGCTCGGCGTTGACACCTACGCCTCCGGCGGGGATATTTTTGCCAAGATGAAACGAAAATTTTAGATAAATTTTAGGGATTTAAGTCTCGTAGGGCCAGTTGGCTTGGCTAAAGGCTCCGCCGTCGACCCAAAGGGTTTGGCCCGTCACAAAGGCGGCGGCGTCTGAGATCAGGAATAGCAGCGGTCCGGCAAGGTCTTGCGGTAAGCCGACGCGGCGCAGCGGGGTGACGCGGGCCCAAGTGGCGTCGTAATCGGGGGCCTCGGCGGCGGTGCGGGCGGTGGCGATGGCGCCGGGGGCGATGCAGTTGACGCGGATGTTGTGGGGGCCGAGCTCAACAGCGGCGACTTTGGTGAATTGCTCGATGCCGCCTTTCGAGGTGGTGTAATCGACCAGTTTCGGAAAGGCGAGTTTGTTGCAGCCGGAGCCGAGGGTGATGATGGCACCGGGCTGGTTTGCCTTGATCATGGCTTTCGCGGCGGCTTGGGTGTTGAGGAAGGTGCCGCGCAGGTTGGTGGCGATGGTGCGGTCCCAATCATCCGGGTTCAGGTCGAGGAGGCTGGACCAGGTTTGGATGCCTGCGTTGTTGACCATGACAGAGGGGGCAGTTTCGGCCCAATCGGCGGCTTCAGCGTGGAAGCGGGTGGTTTCGGCGGCGTCGCCCGCGTCACATTCCCAAGCGCGGGCGCGTTGGCCGAGGGCTTCGACGGTGGCGATCAGGGTGACGGCGGCTTCGGTTTGGTTGAGGTGGGTGAAGCCTATGTCATAGCCAGCACCCGCAAGCGCGGTCACGAGCGCGTGGCCGATGGCGGAGGGGCCTGCGGTGACGAGGGCGAGTTTGGGCATGGTCTGACCTTTGAGAGGGATTTCATGCACCATGCCGGAGGACTCTTATTGGAGGAAGAGCCTCCGGCGGGAGTATTTCAGAAAGAGCAATCTTTCAGGGAGTTATTCGCCCCAAGTGCGGTCTAGCAGGGCGAGCCAGTTGTCGTAGCACAGCTTTTGCATCAGAGCCTGACCGTAGCCGTGGTCGAGCATCGCCTGTTGCAGGGCGGGCAGGCCGGTGACGTCGCCAATGCCGTTGGGCAGGGTTGCGCCGTCGAAGTCGGAGCCGAGGCCGAGATGGTCTTCGCCCAATTGGGCGAGCAGGTGATCGAGGTGGGCAAGGACGTCTTCCCAGCCCATGTCGCCCGACTGTTTGCCATCGCGGCGCAGGAAGGAGGTGGCGAAGTTGAGGCCGACCATGCCTTTGCTGTCGCGGATCATGTGGAGTTGGCGGTCGGTGAGGTTGCGGCTGGAGGGGGTGATGGCGTGGGCGTTGGAATGGGTGGCGACGAGGGGGGCGTTGGTCAGGGCGGCCACGTCGTTGAAGCCTGCTTCGTTGATGTGGGAGAGGTCGATCATGATTTTCAGATCGTTGCAGGTGCGGATCAGGCGTTTTCCGGCGTCTGTGAGGCCCGCGCCGGTGTCGGGGCTGGAAGGGTATGCAAAGGGGACGCCGTGGCCGAAGATGGTGGGACGCGACCAGACCGGGCCGAGGCTGCGCAGGCCGAGGGCGTGGAAGGCGTAGAGGTTGTCTAGGTTTGCGTCGATGGCCTCGGCGCCTTCCATGTGCAGGATGCCTGCAATGGTGTTGGATTTCAGGCAGTCGCGGATTTGCGCGGTGGTGGTGCAGAGTTTGAACTGGCCTTTGGAGCTGCGTTCCATCCAGAGGAATTGGCGGGCCATTGAGAAGGCGGTCGACAGGGCTTCGGGTTCGGTTATCAGGTCGCCGAGCGGGATGGTGAACGGCGGGTTTTCCATCTGCGTCATGTAGTTGGGGGCGTCGTGGGCCTCTGGCGAGGGAATGTAGATGGCGAAGAAGCCCGCTTTGAAGCCGCCCTTTTGCATCCGGGGCAGGTCGAGATGGCCTTTGCCTTCACCGGTCAGCCAGATCGCCTCGCGGTTTTCGGGGTGTTTGTGCAGGCGCAGCAGCAGGTCGTTGTGGCCGTCGAAAGTGGGGAACATTTTTAGTGCCTTTGTGTTTTGGGCAAGCGGCTGGGGCGTTGCCCCAGACCCCAGGATATTTGAGCCAATGTGAAAGTTGGCTTGGGGATGGATTAGCCTTCGAGCATCCGGTCGGCGGAGGCTGCGAACAGGCTGCGGGCGTAGGGGGTTTGCATTTGGGCGGTGGCGAGGGCTTCGCGGGTGAGTTCCTCCACCGCTTTGCCGTGTTGCATCACGAGGATGCGGTCGCACATGTGGTCGATCACGGCGAGGTCGTGGGAGACCATCAGGAAGGTGAGGCCTCTTTCCGTGCGCAGGCGGGAGAGAAGGTTGAGGGTTTCGGCTTGGACCGAGGCGTCGAGGGCGGAGGTGGGCTCGTCCAGCAGTAGAATTTCGGGTTGCAACATCAAAGCGCGCGCTATGGCCACGCGTTGGCGTTGGCCGCCTGAGAGTTGGTGAGGGTAGCGGAAGCGGAAGTTGGGCGGCAGGCCCACGTCGGTAAGGGCCTTGGTGATCGCGGCATCGGTGAGCGGCAGGCCGTGGATGGCGAGGGGCTCGGATAGGGTGCGGTCGATGGTGTGGCGGGGGTGGAGGCTGGCGTAGGGGTCTTGGAACACCATTTGCACTTTGCGCGAGAAGGCGCGGTCGTGGGTGATCGGTTTGCCGTTGATGCGGATGCTGCCGCCGCTGATGGGGGCAAGGCCGCAGATCGCGCGCAGGATAGTGGATTTTCCGGAGCCGCTTTCGCCGACGAGGCCGAAGGATTCTTGGGCTTTGACGTTGAGCGAGACGCCTTCGACGGCGCGGACGTGGCGGCCTTGGGCGGTGAAGGTGACGGAGAGGTTTTCGATTTCTATCAGCATGTTCAGAGCGCCCAACTTGCGTCGCGGTCTAGGCTTGGCAGAGCTTCGCGGGTGCCGCCGATGCGCGGAAGGCAGTTCAGCAGGCCTTGGGTGTAGGGGTGTTTGGCATGCATCAGGTCTTTCGCGGCCAGTTCTTCGACGACTTTGCCTTTATACATCACCAAAACGCGGTCGCAGAAACGGGCGACGAGGCGCAGGTCGTGGGAGATGAAGATCAGGCCCATGCCGCGGGTTTTCACAAGGTTGTCGAGGATGGAGAGGACTTCGGCTTGCACCGTCACATCGAGGGCGGAGGTGGGTTCATCGGCGATCAACAGGTCGGGGTTGGGGATCAGCATCATTGCGATCATCACGCGCTGGCCCATGCCGCCGGAAAGCTCGTGCGGGTAGGCCTCCATCACACGCTGCGGGTCGCGGATTTGCACGGCGTTCAGCGCGTCGATGGCTTTGGCGATGGCCTCGGACTTTGAGACTTTGTCGCGCTGGCGCAGGCCCTCGGTCAGTTGTGCGCCAACCTTCATCACCGGGTTAAGGGAATATTTCGGGTCTTGCATCACCATGGCGATGCGGGGGCCGCGGAGGGCGCGCATCTGGGTTTCCGAGGCTTTCATCAGATCAATGCCGTCGAAGGTCATCTCATCGGCTTCGATCTTCCCCGGGGGACGGATCAGGCGGAGGACGGAGCGACCTGTCATGGTTTTGCCGGACCCGGACTCACCCACGATGCCAAGGCGTTCGCGGTTCAGATCGAACGAGACGCCACGGACGGCTTCGACGCGGCCTGCTTCGGTGTCAAAGGTGACGCGGAGGTTTTTGACGGTGAGGAGGCTCATTTGCTGGCGCTTTTCGGATCGAGAACGTCGCGGAGGCCGTCGCCCAGCAGGTTGAAGCCAAGGCTGACGATGAAGATGGCGAGGCCGGGCATGGTGGCGACCCACCATTGCTCAAACAAGAACTTGCGGCCTGCGGAGATCATCAGACCCCATTCAGGCAGGGGTGGTTGCACGCCTAGGCCAAGGAAGCCGAGCCCCGCGGCGGTGAGGATGACGCCTGCCATGTCGAGGGTGACGCGGATGATCACCGAGGGCAGGCACATTGGAATGACATGGCCCCAGATGATGCGGATGGGGCCTGCGCCTTGCAGTTTGACAGCGGCGATATAGTCGGAGCTGCGCACGGTCAGGGTTTCAGCGCGGGAGACCCGGGCGTAGGGGGGCCATGAGGTCAGCGCGATGGCGAGGACGGCGTTCTCCATACCTGGGCCGAGGACAGCCACCAAGGCGAGGGCGAGGATCAACTTGGGGAAGGCGAGGAAAATGTCAGTGATCCGCATCAGGATGGTGTCGACCCAACCGCCGAAATAGCCTGCGACGGTGCCGATGATCAGGCCGACGACCGGGGCAGTCAGGATCACCAGCAGCACAATGTAGAGGGTGATACGGCTGCCGTAGAGGATGCGGGAGAGGATATCTCGACCGAAATCGTCAGTTCCTAAGATGTTGCCGGGGGTGCCGGGGGGCAGCAGGCGGCGGCCGAGTTCTTGGGTGATCGGGTCATGCGGGGCAAGCAGCGGCGCGAAGATCGCGACGAACAGCAGGGCGGCGGTGATCAAGAGGCCGATCATCGCCAATGGGTTGCGGCGCAGGCGCAGCCAGCTCAGGTAGCTTTGGCCGAGGCGGGATTGCATCCGCGAGGCCGGGTTGGGGTCGCGCAGCCATGTGGTGAGTGTGCTCATACCCGCGCCCTCGGATCGACGAGGCGGTATAGCAGGTCTGACAGCATGTTGAGGCCGATATAGGCGATGCCGACAACGACAGTGCCCCCCAGAACGGCGGGCATGTCGGCGACCATCAGGGCGTCGGTAATATAGCTGCCAAGTCCCGGCCATGCGAAGATGGTTTCGGTCAGCACGGCACCTTCTAAGAGGTAGGCGTAGCTGAGCGCGATCACTGTGATCAGCGGCACCATGACGTTTTTCAGGGCGTGGACCCAGATGACGCGACGTTCGGGCATGCCTTTGACGCGGGCGGTGGTGATGTATTCCTGGCCGAGTTCGTTCATCATAAAGCTACGGGTCATTCTGCTGATATAAGCCATTGAGATATAGGCAAGAATCCCGGCGGGCAGAATGATGTGGGAAAACGCGTTGGCGAACATGTCCCAACGGTTGTTGAGGGCTGTATCGAGCAGGATCATGCCGGTGTATTGCGTGAGTTCAAAGTCGAGTGACATTTGATAGCCTGCGTCTAAGCGTCCGGGGCCGCCGACCCAGCCGAGTTGGCCGTAGAACAGCAAAAGGCCCATCAGGCCAAGCCAGAATACCGGCATCGAATAGCCCATCAACCCGATCAGACGGGTGGATTGGTCGAAAAAGCTACCGGGTTTTGTGGCGGCGATAACTCCGGCAGGAACGCCCAAAAGCACGCCGAGAATGGTGGCGAGAGTGGCAAGTTCCAGCGTGGCGGGGAAGCGTTGGCTGACTTCCTCGAGCACAGGCTCGCGGGTGCGGATTGAGGTGCCGAGATCGCCTTGCAGGGTGTTGCCGACATAGATGCCGAACTGCTTCCAGAGGGGTTCGTTCAGGCCCAAACGCTCGCGCGCTTCCTCCATCTGCGCTTCCGTCGCGCGCTCGCCTAAGATCGACAGGACAGGATCGACCGGAATCACGTTAGAGATGAAGAACGTCACCATCAAAAGGCCAAGGAAGGTGACAAACAGCGTGACAACCGTGCCGCCGATTTGGCGAAGCAACGGGATCAGGCGCGAGGACGGAGCGGGGGTGCTGGTCATGGAAAACGGGCGGCCCATCGCTGGGCCGCCCATGGCCTTACTTGGTTGCAAGCCAGTAGGTGGCACCAAGATCTACTGCGCCACCAGTGTAGAAGTCTTTAACGTTGGCGCGCACCCCGGTTTGGCGGGCTTGCTGGAACATCACGATGAACGGTGCGGTTTCGCGGAATTTCTTCTGCAAAGCGGCATACATCTCAACGCGTTTGGCCGGGTCTTGCTCCAAAGCGGCGGCTTTGGATTCGGCGGTCATCTCACCCGGATCGTAAGCGTTGCGCCATGCCAGATAGCCGGTGTTGTTGGCGGCATCCGAGTTATCGGGGTTTTCGGCAAAGGTCGAGGAGTTGGTGTTCGGATCGGGATAATCCGGCCCCCAGGTTTGCAGCGTGCCGTCGTGCTGGCGGGCGCGGTATTCTTTCAGCTGCTCGGCACCTTCACCGACGCTGAGGTCAACCTTGATACCGGCTTGGCCGAAGGTGTTCTGGATCGACTGCGCCACATCCATGCGGTCGGCGGCGTTGCGGACCGACAGCTTGATCGCCGGGTCCTTGATGCCGGATTCCGCGATCAGCGCCTTGGCTTTCTCGATATCCAAGGAATAGGGGTTGTCATCCAAAGCGCCCAGATAGCCCGACGGCAGGAAGTTTTGGTGAACGACGGCGGCACCCTTCATGAAGGTGTCGGCCATGCCCTGATAGTCTACCGCCCAGCGCATCGCGTCGAGGAATTTGGCGTTCTTGTAGTTTTCGTTCTTTTGGTTGAACGACAGATAATAAATCTGGCCGCCAACGTCTTCTTGGATCGCCACATCGGCATTGCCAGCCATGCCAGCGACATCCACCGGAGTCAGCGTGCGGGCGATGTCGATATCGCCTTTTTCAAGCTGCAAACGCTCGGTCGCAGCTTCGGGCACATGCGTCACGAAGACCTTGGCCATTTTGGCATCGCCGCGCCAATAGCCGGGGCGCATCTCCAGAACGTAACCCTCGTTTGGCTTGAAGGATTTCAGCGTATAGGCCCCAGTGCCTGCCGAATGGGTTTTCAGATATTCGTTGCCCAGATCGCTGACGCCATCGGTGACGACTTCGTTTGCTTTGACAACATCAGCATCGACAATCGAAGCCACGCCAGCGGTCAGGCAGTTATACAGGAAGGTCGGCGCATAGGGCTTATCAACCTTGACGGTCACAGTGTCGCCTGCACCAGTGATCATGCTGTCGACGGTTTCTGCCGTCCAACCGAATTGGTTCAGGATGAACGCTGGGGTTTTGTTCAGCTTGACCGCGCGTTGCAGCGAATAGGCGGCGGCTTCAGCCGTCACCGGATTGCCGGACGAGAAGGTCAGGCCAGCCTTCATCTTGAAAGTATAAGTCAGGCCATCTTCGGCCACCGTCCAGCTTTCGGCCAGACCGGGGATGATTTGCAGAGTGGTCGGGTCGATCTCAACCAGACCGTCATAGGTGTTATTCACCACATCGAGGCCAGAGAATTCGTAGGCCTCATGCGGGTCCAGCGATACGATGTCGTCAATCGCGCCCGCCAGCACCAGCGTATCGGCTGGGGTTTCGGCCATCAGTGCGGCAGGCGCGGTGCCCAGCATCAAAGCGGCAATCGCAACAGCGCCCACGCGGCGCAGCGTCGGTTCAAGTAGCATGGAAGACTCCCTGTTTTATCATCGTTTTTTCATTGCCGTCCCTGAGTCTCTTTGAGCCTCGGGTATTTCCTGACCGATTGGGCAACTTTCATGCGGGCTTGTCAACAGCGCCTTGCGGCGCGAAACTGACGGCAGCGGGCAGTTTCACAACAGAATTGGCAAAATGTCAGACTTTTCAATCTTCGACGGGCATAATGATCTGCTGTCCTGCCTCTGGGCAGAAAAATCCTTCTCGGGTGAGGCATTTTTTAGCGGACGCGATGGCGATCTTGATCTGGCAAAATGTCGGGCGGGTGGCTTTGCGGGCGGTTTCTTTGCGGTTTGGGTGGGCGGCGCGCCGGGAACCGGGCCTGATCCGATGGCGACTTACCGCGAATTTCCGGCGATAGATGCGGCACGGGCCGAGCGGCAAACACTTGAACAGATTGCGATTCTGCTGCGGATGCAGCGCGCGCGGCCAGATGCGATCCGGCTGTGTCGTTCGGTGGCCGAGATTGCCAGCGCCCGCGCCGCTGGGGCGATTGCGGCGATTCTGCATATTGAGGGCGTTGAGGGGATTGCTGCAAATCTGGACGCATTGCATGTTTTCTATGCGGCGGGCCTGCGCTCGCTTGGCCCGGTATGGAGCCGTCCGAACATTTTCGGCCATGGCGTGCCGTTCAATTTCCCCGCCAGCCCGGATACTGGGCCGGGGCTGACCGAGGCCGGGCTGCGGCTGGTGCGGGAATGTGATGCCTTGGGGGTGTTGCTGGACTTAAGCCATCTGAATGAAGCCGGGTTCTGGGATGTGGCGCGGGTGTCGGCCAAGCCCTTGGTGGCCACCCATTCCAACGCCCATGCCATCACCGCATCTACCCGCAATCTGACCGACCGCCAGCTTGCAGCGATCAAGGACAGCGGCGGGTTGGTGGGACTGAACTTCGGCTGCGCCTTCCTGCGCCCGGACGGGATCAAGAATCCTGCGACAGGCCCAGAAGACATGCTGCGCCACCTTGATCACTTGCTGTCACACTTGGGCGAGGACGGTGTGGCGCTGGGCTCGGATTTCGACGGCACGATGATTCCGAACTTTATCAGCGATGCCAGTGGGCTGCCCAAGCTTGTCGGCGCGATGCACGCCCACTTTGGCGCGGCGCTCACCGAAAAACTGTGCTGGAGCAACTGGCAGGGACTGCTGGCGCGGGTGATCGGCTGAGATCATAGCGCGCGGGTGCCGAGGTACTCGGTCAGACGCGGGTGATGTCTTCGGTCATGTCCCAGATCAGCCGACCGATCTGCGGGAAAGCCTGTGGGTTGGTTTGCGCCATGCCCTGCCCTTGCGTGGTCAGCACGATGGTCAAGGGCTTTCGACCCTCGGCTTGCCAGCGGATCATATCATGCTTGAACCAACTGGTTTTGGTATCGCCCGTCCACAGGTTATGCCCGGCTTTCGACCATATTTGAACGTCCTCCGGCAAATCGCCGCCAAGATATTCCGACAGTTGATAGGCCGGATTTGCGGCGTCTGGGCTGGCTTTGTCGCGCTGCAAGATCGCTTGCGCGCGGGCTTTTGAGGGTGGCGACAGCGGCAGGGTGCCGTCAAACAACTCCCACAGCAGTCGTGCGGCGGCAAGCGGGGTGAGGCGGTTGAGATGTGCGCCGTCGGCTCCGGCAAACTGCGCCTCGCGCCCGTAACGGGTGTCGTCCATTAGCTTTTGCGCGATGCTGCAGCCCTGCCATTCCTCCCAGCCCAGCGCCCAGAAGAACCGGTTCAGACGTTCGCGCTTGTTGACCCAATCGAGATATTCCGCGCCATGCAATAGCGTGTCGCCGGTGGTGCCGGTGATCAGGTCGATGGCGTAGTTGGTGGCCCCATTCGACGACCAGCGGATCATGTCGCGCAAAGCCCGATCCATCTCGCCATGCGGGGCGATGCGGGCATCTTCCAACAGCGCGAGCGCATGGATCAGGTGGAAAGTTTTCACCAAGGAACACGGGTAGACCGGGATTTCGCCGCGATGGGCAAAGCCTTCAGGGCCCTCCACGCCTTGGGTGATCAGCACGAGGCCGAAGCTTTCAGGATCGAGCCCCTGCGCGCCGTGCTGGCCGATCAGCGCTGCAGTGATGCGAGCCCCAAGTGCCGACCAGTCGGGGGTTTCGGTGAAGAGCATGCGGGCCTCCTGATTTTGCCGCAGCTTAGGGTGCGGCAGGCCGAAATAAAGCCCGCTATCGCAGCGTTGGGCGGCTTGATCTTCGGGCCTGTGATCGGTTAGCCACAGCGCATGAGCCGCTTTGCCCGCCAATTTGCCCAAAATGTGATGGTGCTGCTTTTGGCAGTCGCCTTGGGTGTGTTGGGCTTTGGCCACCGCATGGCGCTGCACGATTCGGTGGATCTCAGCGCCTATGCGATGCCGGACGGCACGTTGCCGGAGTTGTGCCATGATGGCGGCACAGCGGAGCATGGTCAGAAAGAGCAACCACCCTGCCCCGCCTGTCGGATAATCGCGGCGGTGGAACTGCCCCCCGTCATCACCCTGCCCCCGGTGCAACTGGAGCCCGTCGCTGTGATTTGGCCGGATGTGGCCTTGGCAGATGCCAGCGCCCACCCGCCGCGCGCGCCGCCCGCGCGAGGGCCGCCGACTGTCCTGATCTAAGTGCAACTGCGGGCTCTGCCCGTTTCCTTGGCTTTTTTCTGGGATGATCCCTTATGTCTGATACCAATACTGCGCCTTCGGGCGTCAATAAACTCTATTTCGCGGTCTGGCGCTGGCACTTTTACGCCGGGCTTTATGTCATTCCGTTTCTGATCATGCTCGCGATCACCGGTATCGTGATGGTCTGGTTCACCGCCGTAGCGCCGGAATATGGCGAGCGGTTGCAGATTGCGCCGCAGACCCAAACCCTGAGCATTACCGATCAGGCCAGCGCTGCGCTGGCGAGCCATCCCGAGGGCAAGATCGGCCAATATATCGCACCGCATGACGCGATGACTCCGGCGATTTACCGGGTGGATTTGGCGGAAGGCCAGCGGATGATCGCGGTTGATCCCTACACGGGAGCGGTGCTGCGCGACACCGAGAATGGCGCGACGTGGTATACTTTGGCCAATGACATCCACGGCACGCTGCTGATCGGCGATCTGGGTGATCGGTTGGTCGAGATTGCGGCATCGCTGGGAATGCTGTTGGTGGTGAGCGGGCTGTATCTGGTTTGGCCGCGCCATGGGGCGGGCTTGCGCAGCCTTCTGCTGCCAGATTTGCGCGCCAAGGGGCGGGCTTGGTGGAAGTCATTGCACGGCGTGCTGGGGTTCTGGATTTCGCTGGGTCTGGTGTTCTTCCTGATCTCCGGCCTCGCTTGGAGCGGGATTTGGGGCGAGCGCTATGTGCAGTCTTGGTCCACGTTTCCGGCGGCGAAATGGGACAATGTGCCGCTGTCGGACAAGCGGCACAAGGACATGAACATGACCGCCGATGACACGGTGCCTTGGGGGTTGGAGCAGACGCAGATGCCTGCGTCAGGCTCGCATGCCGGGGTGACGGGGCTTGCGATTGGGGTTCCTGTAAGCTTGGAAAACATCGTGGCTTTGGGGCGGACGATTGGATTTAAGGGTCGTTTTCAGGTGGCGCTGCCGGCGGATGAGGCCGGGGTTTGGACGCTGAGCCAAGATTCCAACAGCTACGATGGCCCGGACCCGACGGCGGATCGCACCGTGCATATCGACCAATACACGGGCAAGATTTTGGCCAGCGTGGGGTTTGCCGATTACGGATTGGCGGCGAAGTCGATGGCGGTGGGCATTGCGCTGCATGAGGGGCAGTTGGGGCTGTGGAACGTGGTGCTGAACATCGCGTTTTGCGGGGTCGTGGTGTTTGTCTGCTTAAGCGGCGTGGTGATGTGGTGGAAACGCCGCCCGAGCGGTGTACTGCGGTTGGCAGCACCTCCGATGCCCGCGGGCGTGCCGTTGCGCGGTGTGGCGGTGATAGCGCTGGTGTTGGGGGTGGCGTTTCCAATGCTGGGGCTGACGCTGGCGGCGGTGCTGCTGGTGGATTTTCTGGTGTTGCAGAACGTGCCTAGGATGAAGCGGGCGTTCAGTTGACGGATCGGTCGCGGCGGGGATTTCCTGCCGCGACCACGCTCTGGCAAAGGGATTGGCTTCGTGGCAGGGTGGCGGCTGCGGAGGGTCTTCATGTCAAAAATCATCATTTCCTGTGCGATCACCGGGTCAATCCACACGCCGTCAATGTCAGAGTTCTTGCCAATAACGGGCGCGCAGATTGCGGGTTCGGCGATTGAGGCGGCAGAGGCGGGGGCTGCGATTTTGCACCTGCACGCGCGGGTGCCGGAAACCGGGCGGCCCTCCAGCGATCCGGCGCATTGGGCTGGGTTTCTGGGGGCGATCAAGGCGGGCTGCAACGGCGTGGTGAACATGACCACAGGTGGGTCGGCGGTGATGAGCCTCGCGCAGCGGCTGGCGGCTCCGATGCAGTTTCGGCCCGAGATGTGCAGCTTGAACATGGGGTCGATGAATTTCGCACTGTATCCGATGGCGGCGAAGATTTCGCAGTGGAAATACGATTGGGAAAAGCCGTTTCTGGAAGGCTCGGATGATCTGGTGTTCAAGAACACCCCGCGCGATATCGCGTTTGTTTTGAATGAGATGGGCGTGCAGCGTGGCGCGCGGTTCGAGTTTGAATGTTATGATGTCAGCCATCTATACATGCTGAAGCATTTCGTGGATCGCGAGGCGGTCGTGGCCCCGCTGTTCATCCAATTTGTGTTTGGCGTGCTGGGCGGCATGGCGGCGGACCCTGATATGTTGATGCTGATGAAGCGCACGGCGGATCGGTTGTTCGGGGCGGATTACCAGTTTTCGGTCTTGGCGGCCGGGCGCAATCAGATCCCGATGGCGACGATAGCGGCAGCACTGGGCGGGCATGTGCGGGTGGGGTTGGAGGATAATCTTTATCTGTCGAAAGGCGTGCTGGCGCGGTCCAATGCCGAGCAGGTGCGACAGATCCGGGGGATTGTTGAGGGGTTGGGGCGTGAGGTCGCGACCCCCGATGAGGCGCGGGCGATGCTGGGGTTGAAAGGTGCGGCAGAGGTGGCGTTTTGATTGACTATCGTTTGGCCGTGGCGGCGGATGCCGGCCTGATCCATGCCATGCTGTCCGAGATGGCCGAGGCTGAAGGCAGCGTAATTGGCGGCGGGGTGGCAAGCCTGTTGCAGCATGGCTTTGGGGCCGAGCCGCGGTTTCGCGTGGTGCTGGTGGAGGAGCGCGGGATCGCGCTGGGATTCTGTCTGTTCCTACCCGAGTACTCCAGTTGGCGTGGGGCTATGGGGCTGTTTGTGCAGGATATTTACCTCAATCACGCCGCGCGCGGTAAGGGGCTGGGGCGCGGCTTGTTGGCGGCGGCTTTGGCACATGGGCAGGATTGGCAGCCCAGCTTCATGGCACTGATGGTCAAGCGCAGCAATGTCTTGGCGATTGGATTTTACCAAACCTTGGGCTTTGCGCTCCGCGATGCCTCTGACCCGTATATTCTTGAGGGAGAGGGCCTGACAGCCCTGATGCAGCCATGATCACGGTGTTTGACGACGCGCAGCGGGCGCACGATCCGCAGTTTTTCCTGTCCTCGGGCGCGCGTAAGCCCTGCCCCGAACAGCCCGCGCGGGTGGATGCTTTGCTGGGGGCTGTGCGGCGGATGGAGGGTGCGGTGGTGCAAGCGCCGGATGCCGGGTTGGGGCCGATTTTGGCGGTGCATCCGCAGAGGTATGTGACGTTTTTGCAGGGGATATACGCGCGGTGGACGCGGATTGAGGGCGCCTCGGCCGAGGTCATTCCGAATGTGCATCCGGCCAGCCGTCTGGATGGCTATCCGCTGTCAGCGGTGGGTCAGGCGGGGTTTCATATGACCGATACCTCGTGTCCGATCTCGGCGCAGACATGGGGGGCCGCCTATGCTTCGGCGCAAACGGCGGTGCATGCGGCCGATTTGGTGTTGGGCGGCGAGCGGTCGGCTTACGCGTTGTGCCGCCCGCCGGGGCATCATGCTTTTGCCGAACTGGCGGGCGGGTTTTGCTATCTGAACAACTCCGGCATTGCAGCCCAAAGGCTGACCGATGCCGGGCGGCGGGTGGCGATTTTGGACGTGGATTTGCACCACGGCAACGGCACGCAGGGCATGTTCTACGCGCGGGGCGATGTGCTGACGGTGTCGCTGCACGCGCATCCAGAGCGGTTTTATCCGTTCTTCTGGGGTTATGAGGGCGAGTTTGGCGAAGGAGATGGCGTAGGGGCCAACCTGAACCTGCCTTTGGCGCGCGGCACTGGCGATGCGGGGTTCTTGGTGGCTTTGGCGCAGGGCATTGAAAGGGTGCAGGCTTGGGGTGCGGATACTCTGGTGCTGGCGCTAGGCTTGGATGCGTTCGAGGGCGATCCGTTTGCCGGGCTGTCGGTGACCACACCGGGCTTTGCGGTGATTGGGCGGGCGGTGGCGGCGATGGGGCTTCCCTGCGTGATCGTGCAGGAGGGCGGGTATTTGTGCCCGGAGTTAGGGGATAATTTGGAGGCGGTGTTGCGGGCTTGGTAGGCGGCACTGGCCGCAACTTCGGAGCCTCCGGCGGGGATATTTGAGCGCAGAGGATGACCTAAGCGGGAGTTTAGGCGGGGATTTCGGTGATCGTATCGCCTTCGGTGAGCGCGAAGAAGGCGTCTTGTGGCACGGGGAGCCTGTGGCTTTCGATCTCGGTCAGACCTGCCCACTGGGCGCGGATCACCCGACTGACGACGGCATGGGCGACGATGATTTTCACCGGAGTGGGATCGGATTGGATGTCGCGCAGCGCGGCTTTGAGGCGGGCGGCGAAGATGGCGTAGGTTTCGCCATCGGGGGAGTGGAACCACCAAGCCTCGGGCGGAACAGAGGCGCGCAGGCCGGGGTGGGCGGTGTCGATCTCAAGGTCGGTTTTGCCGTCCCATGACCCCATGCCGATTTCCATCAGGCGGGGGTCGAGGGTGATTTCTGGGTTGCCAAGCTCGGCTGCGATCAGGCGGGCGGAGTGGTGGGCGCGGCCTAACGGGCTGGCGTAGATGCGAAACTCCGACAGGTTGAGGCTGGTAAGGCGGCGGCCCATCGCCGTGGCCTGCGCTTGGCCCATCGCGGTGAGGTTGCTGTCGACCTGACCTTGGCGACGGCCAATGGCGTTGAATTCGGTTTGGCCGTGGCGGCAGAGATAGATCATGCCCAATCGCCCAGCAGGATGTTGCGGGTGACCTGTTCGACCGGGCGTTCGCGGGCGATCAGGCCTGCGACCCATTCACAGGAGGCGGCGTTGAACACCGCCCCGCTGCCCCGGCGGTATTCGGCCATGCAGCCATTGCCGCGGGAGGCGCGGGCGGTGTTTTCGGGGGTGAGGCCGCCGTAAAGCCGGAGTGCAAGGTCTTCGGTATCGCCGGTGCCGATAAAGCGGTCGCGGTCGTGCGGGCCTGTGGAATGCGACAGCGTGGTGGCGGGGGACAGACCGACGATGGTAAGCGCACCTTGCAGGCCGGTGTCTTCGGCGGCAAAGGGCAGACCTTGCTGCATGGTATAGTCGATGCCGTCGACCTCGTAGGCGAAGATTTTTGAGACAGCGCCCAGCACGTCGCCATAGCCGAGGCCGGAGCCTTTCAACGCCCAATGTTCGGGGCGGTAGATCGCAAAACCACCAGAACCGTGGGCGGCGCAGCGGCTCCATCCGGCATAGACGCCTGCCGATCCGGTCAGGCCCATGGTGGCACTGGCGGGGCGTTGGATCTGCGGGTGGTCCCAGTAGCTGGTGAGGCGGTTGGTCTGGGCCAAGGGATCAAGCGCTTCGGCGGTGGTTTTGTAGCAGGTCTGGGTGGTGAGGTCGTCCGACAACCGGGTTTGCCAGAAGAAATTCCCGGCGAAGCGGGCGAGTTGGCCGCCTTGATCCAGCCAAGCCTCTAGGTGGTCGCGCATCTCCCATGTCCAGTATTCGTCATGGCCTGCGATCAGCACACGGTCGTAGCCGTGCAGCGCTTCGGGGTCGCGGTGCAGGTCGTGTTGGGTGGTGTAGTCGAGTTGGATATTCTGCCCTTCGCACCACAGCGCGAACGGGCGCTCAAACGCGGCCCAGCCGGAGGAGGCGTATTTCTTCGAGATGCCCTTGGCGCGGGCGTAGTCCATATGCGGGTAACGCGGTTTGGTTAAGAGGGGTGAGGCGTGCGGGATACGGGGGGCGTCTTTGGGCCACGCGACGAAGCCCTTCGCCCACGGACGCTGGGTGCTGACATGCGGAGCGAAGTCCCCTTGGGTCGGGCCGGTTAGGCCTTGGTAGTGGTTCGAGCCACCCCAGTCATTGTAGGCGCACCAAGTGCCTGTCGTCAGCAGCATCAGGATTTTTGATTGCCGTGTCAGTGGCTTGAGGACGAACAGGCCCTGCGAGGAATGGCCGGGAATAGTGACGGTCGTGATGTAGACGCCGCTCTGCCAATCTTGCGGGATTTGCAGGCGGAGGATCTCGGGCCAGTGGCAGCCGTGCTCGGAGGCGTCAAATGGGGTGGCGGCGAAGGTCGTGGCAACTGTGGTTTGCAGTAGGATTTCGGGGGTTAGGCCGTCTCTGGCGATGGTCAGTTGTGCTTCGGGTGCGCTGGACATCGCGTGCAGGATCAGGGTCTCGCCGGGGGCGTAGGACAGTGCCGCGCTATAGATCCAGACTTGCGCGCGGGTGGGGTCAGGGCTGGCGGCCTCGTAATAGTGACCCGTCACCGCATCGCCATCATCAGTCGGCCCAGAAATGAAAAAGCCTTTCAGCATTGCGCCATCCGGGCGGCGATATCCAACATCCGGTTGGAAAACCCCCATTCGTTGTCATACCAGCCGAACACCCGCAGCATGCCGCCCTTTGTCACGCGGGTCTCAGGCAAGGCCATCACGATGCTTTCCGGGCGGGCGCGCAGATCGGTCGAGACGAGGGCTTTCACAGTCGAGCCCATCACCCCGCCTGCTCCGCTTAGCGCCACGTTGACCTCGGCCACCGTGGTTGCGCGTTCGGTCATCACCGCCAGATCGACGGCGGACACCGAAGCCGTCGGCACCCGCACCGCCGAGCCTTCAATCCGGCCCGCGATCTGCGGCAACACTTGATCCAGCAGCCGCTGCGCCGAAGTCGTGGTCGGCACCATCGACAAAGCAGCGGCGCGCGAGCGGGCGAAATCGGCGGCGGGGGCATCCACCGTGGGCTGACTGCCGGTATAGCAGTGAATCGTGGTCATCGAGCCGGTCACCACGCCCCAGTTTTCATGGATCAACCGGGCCAAGGGCGCCAAAGCATTGGTGGTGCAAGAGGCGTTCGAGACGATCTGCTGGGTGGTGAGTTGCGCGTCATTCGCGCCCAAAACCACGGTCAGATCAGCGGCTTTTGACGGGCCAGAGATCAGCACTTTACGGGCACCACCGCGTAGGCCGCGCGTGGCCATTTCGCGCGCGTCGGCACGGCCCGTGCATTCCAGCACGACGTCGACACCCTTCAACGCAAGGCTGGAGATATCGGGGGTGCGATGCAGCGGGATGGACAATCCGTCGATCACCAAACTGGTGCCATCAAAGCTGACCTGCCCCGGCCAAGGCCCGAAAACCGAGTCGAATTCAAACAGATAGGCGCACATCTCAGCGGCGGCGATGTCGTTGATGCCGATAATCTTCGCACCCGGAGCCGCCCCTTTCAGCGCCGCGCGCAAGACCGAACGGCCAATGCGACCAAAGCCGTTGATGAACAGGTTCATGGGCTTGCCCTTTCTGACGATTGGGCCAAGTCAGATCACGGGATCGGGCGTCGATCAATGGGGACGACGGGGTTTTGATCAAAAAATTGGCGCGCACGGGGCGGCGGGGGAGCGCTCCGCGCGGGAGTATTTCAAAAAGAGCAAAGCTTAGGGGCGTTGGCCGCCCGTGGCTTCGGTGATCTGGTCAGCGCTGGCGCGCACGAGGCTGCCGAAGCGGGTGGCGTCGGATAGGCCCATGCGGAAGGTCGGGCCTGCGATGCTGATGGCGGCGACCGGTTCGGCGAAGGCGTTGAAGATCGGGGCGGCAACGCCGCGCATGCCCTCGGCGCGTTCTTGGTCGTCAATCGCAAAGCCGCGCTCGCGGGTGCGGGCCAGGTCGCGGCTGAGGCTTTCGGGACTGGAGAGCGAGAGGGTGGTGGCGCGGGTCATGCCCCTGCGGTTCAGGATTTCTTCTGTCCTTTCCGTTGCATACCACGCCAGCAGCGCCTTGCCGGGGGCGCAGAGATGCATCAGCCCGGTGCTGCCGGGGGGAAAGAAGGCGCGCAGATCGGCGGTGGCCTCAACTTGAGACAGAAACAAAACCTCACCCGCGGCCTCGATCCCAAGGCTGACGGTTTCGCCGGTGGCGTCGCGCAAAGCCTCCATCGGAGCGCGGGCGCGTTCCGTGATTTTGGTGCGTTTCAGAAAGGCCGATCCGGCACGGAAGGTGCCGGGGCCGATGTGCCAGACTTGGCCGGGGTCTTCGAGTTCAACCATGCCGTGACCTTGCAGGGTCACGAGGGCACGAAACACCGTGGCGACTGGAAGGGCGCTGCGTTCGGCGAGTTCCGACAGGGTCATACCGGCGCTGTCCGCCAGAAATTTTAGCAAACCAAGCGCACGGTCGAGGGCTTGAACGGTGTTTTGCTCGGTCTTGTCAGTGGTGGATTTTGGGCGGCCGCGCAGGCGGGGTGGGTTCGACATGGGACGGCCCTTTTACGCGGCACCGCAGCGGGGCCGGGGTGAAAGCAGGATGCAGATGCAGAATAGCATGGATTGTGGCGTTGAAAAAAACTTTCGTCGCAGCTGGGACAGGTGGCGGAGGTTTGGGTTTTGGGTAACTCTGCGCAGGGGACTGTAAGGAGATGGCAGATGGATTTCAGCGCTTTTGAGGTGGGCTATGACATTCCGGCGCTGCCGGGAATGGTGGAGGCCGAGGTGCAGACACCCTGTCTGCTGCTGGATCTCGATGCTTTGGAGCGGAATATCGTCAAGATGGGCGAAGCCGCGCGGGCTTTGGGGGTGCGGCACCGGGTGCATGGCAAGATGCACAAATCGGTGGATGTGGCTTTGTTGCAGATGCGGTTGGGGGGCGCTTGCGGAGTGTGTTGCCAGAAAGTGTCGGAAGCCGAGGCTTTTGTGCGCGGCGGGGTGATGGATGTGTTGGTGTCCAATCAGGTGACGGATTTGGTCAAGATCGACCGTTTGGCGCGGCTGGTGCTGCGGGGGGCGCGGGTGATTGTTTGCGTCGATGATGTGGGCAATGTGGCGGATTTGGCGGCAACGGCGCGGCGGCATGGGGTGGTGGTGGAGTGTTTGGTCGAGATGGATGTCGGGGCCGGGCGCTGTGGGGTGCGGGGCACGGCGGCTGTGGTGGGGCTGGCGCAGGCGATTGCGGCGGCGGAGGGGCTGCGGTTTTCGGGAGTGCAGGCCTATCAGGGCGCGATGCAGCATCTGACTTTGTTTGCGGATCGCAAGGCTGCGATTGAGGTGGCGGTGGATCAGGTTCACGCGGCGGTATCGGCGCTGCGGGGGGTGGGGCTGGAGTGCAATATTATCGGCGGGGCGGGAACCGGGAGTTGGCCGTTAGAGGGCGGTTCGGGGGTTTATAACGAGCTGCAATGCGGGTCTTATGCGTTCATGGACGCGGATTATGGCCGGGTGTTGGATCAGGACGGGCGGCGGTTTGATCAGGGGATGTGGGAAAACGCGCTGTTTGTGCTGACCTCGGTAATGAGCCACGTCCGGACGGATTGGGCGGTGTGTGATGCGGGGTTGAAGGCTTTGGCGGTTGATTCGGGACTACCGCTGGTGTCGGGCAAGCAGGGGGTGGAGTATCGGAACTGTTCTGACGAGCATGGGGAGATCAGCGATCCGGGCGGGATTTTGCGGATCAATGATAAGCTGCGGCTGGTGCCGGGACATTGTGATCCGACCTGCAATTTACATGATTGGTATGTGGGCGTCCGAGGCGGGGCGGTGGAAGTGGTTTGGCCGATCTCGGCGCGCGGTAAGGGGTATTGAAGGCCTGTCCACGCGTGGACAAGGGGTGGGCTGTATACACATCAAGGGGTTACAGGATCGCGTTCAGGAATCGTTAAGATTTTGCCACACCGAGCGCTAGGGAGGCGGGACAGCATCCGTCGGAGCGTTGGCGCGCAGAGACACGCGGGTCCGCATCGAGGCTTAACGATGCAGCTTTGCAATGCAGCAGAGACGAAGACCTCCCGCTTCTGTTGAACGGCAAGGCCACAAAAGCAAAACGCCCAAGCAAAAGCTTGGGCGTTTAAATTCAATACACCCACCCAGAAGGGCAGCGTAGCTTAGTTCGAGGACGACAGCACTGCGCCGACGACAACGACACCAGCGATGATTGCCCACAGCGGCGTCGCCGAGGACGAAGCGTTTTCTGCAACAACGACGGGAACCGGCTCTACAGTCGGCTCAACCATGCCGCCAGCGAAAGCTGCGGACGAAGCCAAAACGAGCGACGAAACGAGTGCGAAGGAAGCGATCTTATTCATTGAAATACTCCGGTTAGATGGATGATCTAAGCAACCATACAGCGAGCAGGCTTAAAAGAAAAGTCTAACGCAAGCACAATCAGCCATCTTTTCGTTCAACCGCGGCATATCCGACACCCTGCGACACCCATTGCCGCGATTTGCTTACAGAACCAGCAGAATCGAACCAATATTGGTTACGAATCGTCCCAATATCAGCGGTGCAGGCCTCGGTTATGGCATTTCCGGCGGCGGCATCCCGCTCAACCGTGCAGGTGAACACATGTCGAATCGTCGTGTCGGTGCCGTCGAGGTCATAATAACTGCGTTGATGTGCTGCCCCTGCGCGCAATATGGCTGCGGTGGGGGCATCGGCGGACATCAGGTCAAGACCAAAGCCGCGCGTGCCAACTAGAACGCCATTGCGCAAAAAGACTTGTGAGCCATCCTTCGAGGCGTAGATTGCCACGCCATCGCGCACCGCCAACTGTGACATCGGGAATTTCACCCCGCGCGACACTAAGGTCAACCAAATCTGCGGCGCACCCACTGCAGGCTGCGCACTGGCCGAATTGGTCGATCCGGCGGCACTCGAAACCGCCTTCATCAACGCCGGAGACCCACAGGCCGTCAGGGTCAGAACGGCTGTAAGGCCAGCAGAAAGGGCGAGGCGTTGGCTGCGGCGCAAAATCATCTCCAGAACCGCCCCCAAGCGGCGTCAAGGTCGGTTTCCTGATATTTCCGCACGGTGTCATACAGCCGGTTTTCGACATCGACTCGCGCGCCGCCATCGCGCAACAGCGGACGCAGCACCATGCGCGACACCTTTTGCGTTGGCCGCCCGCTGAGGAACGCCAGCGGCATATCAATGCGGATGCCCTTGTCGAACGAACCTTCGCCAAACGTGTCAAACGGCACATCGGTCAGGGTGGCAAAAGCCCCGACTTTGATGCCATTGGCAAATTCACGGTCCAGCGAAAGCGTCGCGCCATAATCGCCCGCAAGATAGCGGCCCACGTCAAGCTGAGCATGATAGCCGCCGCCAAAGCTGTAATAGCCCGAGACATGGCCGGTGACGATGCTGTAATCCTGAAAGCCAAACAGCTGGTCAAAATCGCGCTGCTTGACGTAATTCACCTCAATCCCCAGCGCATAGGGCTTGCCGGTTTGCTGCCAGAGCAATTCGCCTGAGATCCCGCCGAACATCGGCTCCAGATAACCAACAGTCACGCGGCTATAAAGTTCAGGGCCGGGTTTGGCATACCAAGCGAAGGTCAGGCGTTCAATGGCGGGGTCGCCCTCGGTGGCATAGACGCTGGCGTCACTGCGCACGGGTGGCAGTTTGGTGCGCGACGCGAAGGTAGAGCGTTCAATGCCAGCATATAGCTTTTTGGTGATAGAGGTCGAGGCGATCAGGCCGGGCGCGAAATCATAGCGGGCGGTGAGCCGCAGGCCAACATCCGCTTGCAAGGGCTTGCCAGGATCAAACAGGCTGGTCGCAACATAGGGCGACAGGCCCCATTTGAAGCGGGGATATTGGCTGTCGCTGAGGATCGCGCCTGCGGGCAGGACGCCGGGCGCGGGCAGGATCTGGGTGCGCTGCTCCATCGCGATATCTTGGCCGGGCGCGAATTCCAAAGCCTCAAGATCAGCGCGGCGAATCACCACTGTGGACAACGGCACGCCTTGCGCTATCGGCACAATCTCAAACGTTGTCACCGAAGCGGGCATGGTCGCGGCAAGCGCGCGCGCAGTGCGGCCAATGGCTTGCGGGGCATTATCCAGCCGGGTGTTGCGGATGCGCAGATGCACACGGGTGGGCGAGATCGCGATGCTCTCCACCATGATGCCGTCATGCGCAAGGATGCTTTGCGTCTGATCGCGCATTGCGGTTTGCGCGCCCCGGTCGGTGACCCAGTTTGGCCCCCAGCTTTTTGCCGCCGCACTGGCCGTCACAGGCAATGGGCCGGGGCCCAAACTGCCGCCGTGCGGGTTTTTCTTAGGGTCCAGCACGATCTGAGCCGAGAAGCCGATTTCCGAGCCGTAAAGTGAATAAAGCCCAAGCCGCAGATTGTTCTTTGCGCTGTATTCGACGCCGAAGTTGAAGGGAGAGTTACGCTGGAACGTGGCGCGGTTGCCAGCTTCTTCGACGTAGGCATCCGACGAATACTCGGCCTTAAGCGACCACTTCGGGTTAAGTTGCCACTCCACCCCGGCGAAGGGGGCGACATCGCCGCGGAACCATTGGCCGGTGCGCAACTTGCCGCCCAAGCCGAAATCAACCGCGGGGCGATCCCCGAATGGCGCACCGATCGAGCCATAGCTGCCATAGCGGCCCCAGCCCAAACCGGCGGTGACTTTTACCTTATCGCCAAAGGTTTTGGTGGCGGCGATATATTCGCCCGACTGCACGCCGGTGCCGATGATGTCTTGCAAGCCGACGGTGATCGCCGGGACATAGCGACCCTCTTGTGTGATCTGATACCGCAGATCGAAGCTACGGTCATAATATGTGGTGATGCCATCGCTGGGGTTTGTGAACCAGTCTTTCACCGAGGAATAGCGGAAGCTGCCGGACAACCGGGGGGTGATCTGAAACGACAACGTGGTGCGACCAATCGGGCCGAATTGCGATTTCACCACCGACAAGGTGCCGTCGCTTTGCTGCTCGCCCGAAGGCATGTCGATCAATCCGGTGACGCCAGAAAACCCAAGGCTGGGGTGCATTTCGGCTTGCGCTGGCAAAGCGAAAACACCGCAGAGCCCGCACAAAACCAGATATTTTGATCGCGTCATGCCTGCCAACCCCACCCTGTGCGCCCTATAGCTTGGGCACCTTGCATTATTGATAGGCGAAATTTTTCGCAAACACCACCAATGCGACAGTAAAATACCGCCAATGTGGTGCGGATGCCGATGCAGATGAGCGGTAATCCTCGCAGCGGCTGCGCTGAGAATCCAGCCCCGAGCCGAAGCGCAAACCGACGCGCCAAAGGACGCTCAGCCATGCACCAAAGTCAGGCGGCGTTGATCGGGGGCTTTGTCGGCAGCAACATCAAGCTCGTCTTCGCCGGTCCAAAATTGATCGAAGATCTCGCTGGTCGGTTGGTAGGCGGTTTGCTGATCAATCATGATCTTGCGGATGCGCTCGACATCATTGCGGTCGCAGGCCTGCGCCAGTTGCACGAGGGCGGCGGACAATTCATCCAAGGGCTGACGACATTCGGTGGCTGACATGATGCGCGGATGGCTGGTGGGTTTTGGATCGTTGCCGATCAGCAATTCCTCATGCAGTTTTTCGCCGGGGCGCAGTTTGGTGAACACGATGCCAATCTCGCCCTTGCCGGGTTTTTCCGTCACCGGATCGGTAAAAATGATCGGCTTAAGCCCATGCAAACGCGCCATTTTCGCGGCGAGTTCGGTGATCAGCACCGGATCACCCATATCCAGTACGAAGACCTCACCACCCTGCGCCATAGCGCCCGCCTGAATCACCAGCTGGGCGGCTTCGGGGATAGTCATGAAGAAACGGGTGATTTCGGGATGGGTGACGGTGATCGGGCCACCGGCCTCAATCTGGCGACGGAACAGCGGAATCACCGAGCCGGAGGAGCCCAGCACATTGCCAAACCGCACCATGGAAATCGTGGTCCCAGAATTACGCGGCGCATCGGCAAGCGATTGGCAGACCAGTTCGGCCAAGCGCTTGGACGCCCCCATGATATTGGTCGGGCGCACCGATTTGTCCGATGAGATCAGGATGAAGGATTTCACCCCGGCGGCAATCGAGGCCTCGGCCAAGGTGGCGGTGCCAAACACGATGTTGCGCACGCCCTCGGCGATGTTGTGTTCGACCAAAGGCACATGCTTGTAGGCGGCGGCGTGATACACCGTCTCAACCTCAAAGTGCCGTAGGGTGCGATCCACCAGCCGCGCCGATTTGATGCAGCCCAGTACCGGCGAGATGGCAACATCAGAGCGCAAGACCTTCTGCATCGTCGCAAGCTCTTGCTCGATGGTATAAAGCGCCAGTTCCGAGATTTCATACAGCACCAGTCGCGCGGGCTTCAGCCGCAGGATCTGCCGGCAGAGCTCAGAGCCAATTGAGCCGCCTGCCCCGGTGACCATCACCACCTTGCCGGTGATATTGGCCCCCAACAGCTCACGTTGCGGCGGCACTGGATCACGGCCCAGCAGATCTTCAATGCTGATGTCATTGATCTGATCAATGCTGGCCTTGCCGGTCATGATATCGTCCAGACCCGGCACGGTCTGAATCAGCAGCGGCTGGCTTTCCAGCGATTTCAGGATTTCATTGCGGCGGGATTTGCTGGCCGAGGGGATCGCCAGCAGCACAACATTGACGCCGTTGTTGCGGATCAGCGATTCAATCTGCAACGGCGAATAGACCATCAAGCCGCCGACATGGGTGCCTTGAGCCTGCCGCGAGTCGTCAATAAACGCGACCGGAACATAGTCGCTGCGCTGATGCAGCACTTGCAACAACTGCCGCCCCGCCGCGCCAGCGCCATAGATCGCCACGCGTTCCTTGCGACGGTTTTGCGCGTAGTTCACCAGTTCGCGGAAACCGAAGCGCACGCCACCAACGCTGAAAAAGGTCAGCAGCATATAGATGAGCGGCACAGCACCCGGCACCGGCAGATCAGCCAGCTGCGCCACGACCGTCATTGTCACCGCAGAGATCATTGCGCCCATCAGGATGGTGATCAGCGCCCGCCCGGCGATATAGCGCAGCACGGCGCGGTAAAATCCCAACCGCACGAAGGTGTAAATCGTGGCAGGCAGCACCGGAATCAGCACCAGCCAGACCTGTGGATCGCGCAGAAAGCCAAACCCATCCAGCTTGAGCCACATCGCAAGGACGAACATCATCGGCAGCAGCAGCACATCAACCGCGACCTGAAGCACCCGCTTTTTGCCTCGGTCCATCGACAGCAGCCGATATACATAAGGGTTCATCTGGGGATCCTCAGTCTATCAAAGGCACAGGTTGACACAATCATTTGGGTAAAATCTACGATCTATTTCCGGTTGAATAGCACAGTTTATTCCCAAAAAACAGCACCTCACGCCATCCGATTCGTCGGACGGCTGTTTTTTAGGCGGCAGCTTGCTGATGGATGCGGAAATACGCGCCGTAGAATCCGCCGCAAACTCCCCTGTGGCAGCGCGCGCCGCTGTTGGCGGTGGTTAACGCTTTGTCTGTAGCACTTCGGCCTTACGCCCTGCGCATATCGCAGCGGCTGCGGAATCACTGGCAAACCGAGGCGAGGTAACGCGATGAACAAGGCAATTACGCAAGGGTTGGTGCTGATGCCGCCGCCGTTTTCGGCAGGTCTGGCGCTGTGGTCGCGCGAGGATGGGCTCAGCGGTCAGGGCTCGTATCTGGGGCAGGCCAATGCGGCCTATGTGCCTTCGGATCAGGATTTCGCGGGCTGTCTGGAGTTGCAAAAGACCTCTGCGGTGCAAAAGCTGCGCTGCTTTCAGTCGATCCCGTGTCAGCCGGGGATGTATCTGCGGGTAACGGCGCGGGTGAAGGCGATCAGCGGCGCGCTGCCCACGGTGCGGATTGCCGGTTGGGCGGGGTCTGGGTCTGGCAGCAATGTGACCACGGCGGATCAGCAGGGGCCGGATGTGGCACTGACGGGATATGGCGCGGTGGTGGTGGTCAGCGCGATCGTAGGGTCAGGCAATCGGCTGGGGGTGGATATGGTCTGGGGCACCGCGCCTGCATTTGGGCATTTCGGGCTGGATCTGACCGGGCCGACGGGCGGGGTGGTGCGGATTGACGACATCACGATTGAGGATGTGACGGATGTGTTTCACCCCGAGATGTTCGATTGGGTGGATGTGCGCGATTATGGTGCGGTGGGCGATGGCGTGACCGATGACCGCGCGGCGTTTGATGCGGCAGATACGGCGGCTTTGGGCAAGACTGTGGTGGTGTCGCCGGGGGTATATTACATCGGATCACACCTGACGTTTGAGAACCCGGTGCAGTTTGAAGGCACGCTTGTGATGCCCGACAGCCAGCGCTTGGCCTGCACCCGCAACTATAACCTTGATACCTATACGGCGGCGTTTGGCAGCGAACTCAGCGGATTCAAGAAGGCGTTGCAGGCGTTGTTTTATTTCACCGACCATGTGACGCTGGATCTGAACGGCCGGCGGGTGGAGTTGACAGCCCCGATCAACGTGCAGGCTCTCAGCGGCCTAACCAGCTTTGGAACGCGGCGCAGTTTGGTGAACGGCAATCTGGTCGCGGTGGCGGGTGCAGGCTGGAATACACAGGTGGTGAGTGCAGTTGCCACCTATGCGGTGGCCAATCCGTTCACGCTGACAGGCGTGGCCAATATCGCTTCCATTGCGGTGGGCGCGCGGGTTAGCGGCACCGGGGTTGGGCGCGAGGTTTATGTTACCTCGAAAAATGTCGGCACCAGCACGATCACCCTGAGCAGAGCCCTGTGGGCCGCCGCAGGGACCCGCACCTTCACCTTCACCCGTTATGCCTACATGCTTGATTTCTCTGGATTTACCGAGTTGAAGCGCTTTCAGATCTCGGAGGTTGAATTTACCTGCGGCGGCAATGCCAGCGCGATCAATCTCGCCCTGTCAGGCGCTACGTTTGAGGTGTTCGACTGCGGCTTCCATCTGGTGAAAGACCGCGCCATCACCTCGACCGGCGAAGGCTGTCAGGATCTGCACATCGAGAATTGTCAGTTCTACTCGAACGATCAGAACGAGTTGGCCCAGAACCGCACGTCGATCGCGTTCAACACCAATTCGAATGACATCAAAATCCGCAACAACCGGGCGTCGCGGTTTGGGCATTTTGGCGTGGTGGCAGGTTCGGGTGGAGTGTTTTTGGGCAACCACTTTTTCGGCGGCGATGACAGCCTGAACGGGGTGCGGCGCGCAGGACTGGTGCTGACACAAACCAATGCCAAAACCTTCATCACCGGCAACTATATCGACAACAGCTTTATCGAGCTGTCAAACGAACATGATGCAGAGCCGCAATATGCCAACGAATACTCTTTTGGCGGCCTCAGCGTGACGGGCAACGTGTTCACCGCGCAAAACGTGGCCCCCTGGTTCAGTTGGATCGTGCTGACACCACGCGGACCGGGGCATTTCATTTCGGGACTCTCGGTCACGGGCAATGTGTTTTACGCGCGTTCTGGCGATATTGACCGGGTGGAGTCGATTGACACCAGCTATGCGACGCTGGAGTTCAATTCGTTCCGCAACATCAGCTTTGATCAGAATACCTTCAACGGCGTGACGCAGCGCGCGGTCAGCCCGATGCTGATTGAGCATACGCAAAATACCGTGTCGGATACTTGGGCGGTGAACAGCAACAACCTGCTGCCGTTTGGCGGGCGGGCGCGCAATGTCACGGCGGTGGTGGCGGAAGGGGCGATCACCAATGCTGCGGGGGCGGCGCAGTTTGTCACGCCCTATGCGCAAGTCGAACAGGGCGCGGGCGGGCAGTTTGCCAATCTGAAATGGCCCAGCGCCGTGAAGGGCCGGGTGCAGGTGACGCTACGGGTGGATAACCCAGTCTAACGAAGGTCCTCGGCGCTAAACCGGAAGGCTTTGCCGAAGCCACCGTTCAACAGCGCCGATTGCGGCACAAGGCGCACGAAGGCAAAATCGGGCAGGTCAATGTAAAGGGTCGCCTTCGGGTGGCCCTTTAACCAATGCGCGCGCAGGGCGGGGCGGTTGGGATCATCGGGGGCGATAAAGCTGGCCCGCGCCCGGATCATCAGCCGCGGATGGGTCAGCGGATCGCCCTTTTCGCCCGGCTCACCCAGCATCAGCGCACAAGCGGGGTTGGCGCGCAAAGCCGCCGTGTGCGGGGCAAGGCCCGAGATCAAAGCCATCGGTACGCCCTCCGGGTCTAGCCCAAAGGCGATCCGGCTGATGCCCGGAGTCTGAGTTTCAGCATCACTCCAAGCCAGCGCGGCATGATGCGTCTGCATCAAGGACAGCGCCAAGGCGCGGGCGTCTGCATCGGCGGCGGCGACGGGGTCGGGGCGTTTTTGGGTCATATCGGGCCTTTAAAACCGCGGAGCAGGCCTTCGATGGCAAGACTTGGCTGCTGGGGGTTGCCCTGCGTTTAGCATCCGAATCACCCCATTGTGAACGGAGCAATCCGCGCAGCCCTGCGACGATCCCAAGCGCGCCCACCGCCCGCCAAATTGTCTGCCGCCCGGGCCTAAGCTTCCCCCCGCTGCCATTCAACTCTAAGCTGCCAATGTGACGTACCGTCATTTCATTGCCAATTTTCTAATAATTGACAAAATTCACCGTCCGATTTGTCAATTTATTTACAGAAAAACTGCATGAATAAAAAGAGTTACCAACTATTTTACAAATACGCTATGATCAGGCTACAAACGGGGGAGCCCTGCCCTATGCGGCAGGCCGTTGGGACGGGTCGCAAGGCCTGACTGGGAACTGGGGAGAAAGTTATGTCGGATCACGCTGCTGCGCAGAAATATGCGGCTTCAGAAGAATTTGTCGCCCATGCGCATGTGAACGCCACACAGTATGAGGCGATGTATGCGGCATCTGTCGCCGATCCGAGCGCGTTTTGGGCCAAGGAAGGCCAGCGCATTGACTGGATCAAGGATTTCACCCGCGTCAAAGACACCAATTTCAAGCTTGGCGAAGTCTCGATCAAATGGTTTGAAGACGGCACGCTGAACGTCTCGGCCAACTGCATCGACCGCCATATGGTCTCCCGCGCCAACCAGACGGCGATCATCTGGGAGCCGGATGATCCGAAAACCCCTTCCCTGCACATCACCTATGCGCAACTGCTGGAAAACACCTCACGCATGGCGAATGTTCTGAAATCGCACGGGGTTTCGCGTGGTGACCGGGTGGTGATTTACCTGCCGATGATCCCGGAAGCCGCCTATGCGATGCTGGCTTGTGCGCGGATCGGGGCTATTCACTCGATCGTTTTTGCCGGGTTCTCGCCGGATGCTTTGGCGAACCGGATCAATGACTCAGATGCCAAGGTGGTGATCACAGCCGATTTCGCGCCACGCGGCGGCAAGAAAACCGGGCTGAAGAACAACACCGACGCGGCGCTTTTGCACTGCAACGACCATGTGAAATGCTTGGTCGTCAAACACACCGGCGATCAGACCTCGTGGGTCGATGGCCGCGATATTGACGTCAAGGCCGAGATGGCCGCCGCCAAACCCTATTGCGCCTATGTCGAGATGGGGGCGGAAGACCCGCTGTTCATCCTGTATACCTCGGGCTCGACGGGTAAGCCGAAGGGGGTTGTGCACAGCTCGGGCGGCTATCTGGTTTACGCGGCGATGACGCAGCAGATCACCTTCGATTACCATGATGGCGATGTGTTCTGGTGTACCGCCGATGTGGGTTGGGTCACCGGCCACAGCTATATCATCTACGGCCCACTGGCGAATGGCGCGACCACGGTGATGTTTGAAGGTGTGCCGAATTACCCCGATGCCGGACGGTTCTGGGAGGTTTGCGCCAAGCATAAGGTCAGCCAATTCTACACCGCCCCGACGGCGATCCGTTCGCTGATGGGCATGGGGCCGGAATGGCCCGCTAAGCACGATCTCTCCAGCCTCAAGCTTTTGGGTTCTGTCGGCGAGCCAATCAACCCCGAGGCGTGGCACTGGTACAACCAGCATGTCGGCAAGGGCCGCTGCCCCATCGTAGACACGTTCTGGCAGACCGAAACCGGCGGCCATCTGATCACGCCGTTGCCGGGGGCTATTCCGCAAAAACCCGGTTCAGCCACCCTGCCGTTCTTTGGCGTCAAACCTATCGTGCTCGATCCCGCCACGGCTAAGGTGCAAACCGATACCGAAACCGATGGCGTGCTCTGCATCTCCGACAGCTGGCCGGGGATGATGCGCACGCTGTGGGGCGATCATGCGCGGTTTGAGGAAGCCTATTTCAGCCAATACCCCGGCTATTACTTCACCGGCGACGGCTGCCGCCGCGATGCCGATGGCTATTACTGGATCACTGGCCGCGTCGATGACGTGATCAACGTCTCGGGTCACCGTATGGGCACGGCTGAGGTGGAAAGCGCGCTTGTCGCCCATCCGAAAGTCGCCGAAGCCGCTGTCGTCGGCTATCCGCATGACATCAAGGGCCAAGGCATCTACGCCTATGTCACCCTGATGCGCGGCGAGGAACCCTCGGACGCTTTGCGCAAGGAACTCGAAGCTTGGGTCCGCACCGAGATCGGGCCGATTGCCAAGCCCGATCTGATCCAATGGGCTCCCGGCCTGCCGAAAACCCGCTCGGGCAAGATCATGCGCCGCATTTTGCGCAAGATCGCCGAGAATGATTTTGGCGCGTTGGGCGATATTTCCACCCTCGCCGATCCGGCGGTGGTGGAAGAGCTGATCGCCAACCGCATGAACAAGGCTTGAGCGGATGGCCCCGGTTCTGATCCTTCTCGGTCCCCCCGGCGCTGGCAAAGGCACACAAGCCCGGATGCTGGAGGAGGACTTCGGTCTGATCCAGCTGTCCACCGGCGACCTTTTGCGCGCGGCTGTCAGCGCGGGCACCCCGGCGGGCTTAGCGGCCAAAGCCGTGATGGCCGCAGGCGCTTTGGTGTCGGATGAGATCGTGCTTGCGATCCTGAAAGACCGCATGGCGCAACCCGACGTGGCCAAGGGCATCATTCTGGATGGCTTCCCGCGCACCTCTGGGCAAGCCGCAGCGCTCGACAAGCTACTCGCCGAGAGCGGGCAAAAGATCACCGCCGCGATCAGCCTTGAGGTCGATGATGCCGCGATGGTGGGCCGGGTCTCGGGCCGCCACACCTGCGGCAGTTGCGGCGAAGGCTACCATGACACGTTCAAACGCCCCCACACAGCGGGCGTTTGTGACAAATGCGGCGGCTTGGAATTCAAACGCCGCGCCGACGACAATGCCGAAACGGTACGCGACAGGCTGACCGCTTATCACGCCCAGACGGCACCGTTGATTGCCTATTACGAGGCCAAAGGCGTTTTGGAACGCATCGACGCGATGGGGCCCATCGCCGAGATTCGCCACAGCCTTGGCCAGATCATAGCCGGCATCGCGGCTTAAAGCATACCCCGCCGCCGTTGAGGAGCGGCTGCGGGGGATACAAGAACCAGAACCAGCAGCCCTCGGCTGAACCTTGCCTTGGCAAGGATCGCAGAAGGTTTGCCCGGCTCTGGATTGGGATAGGGAACCGGCGACCAGCGCCGGACAACAAGGGAGGCCAAACATGGCTAGCTTAGCAGATGTGAGCGTACGCTCACGGCCAATGACGGCGGAGGAGCGCAAGGTTATTCTGGCCTCGTCCGCCGGCACGATTTTTGAGTGGTATGACTTCTACCTCTACGGCTCGCTTGCCGCGATCATCGGCGCGCAGTTTTTCACACCATACCCCGAAGCCACCCGCAACATCTTCGCGCTGCTGGCCTTCGCTGCAGGCTTCATCGTGCGCCCGTTTGGTGCATTGGTATTCGGCAGCATGGGTGACTTGATCGGGCGGAAATACACCTTCCTGATGACGATCCTGATCATGGGTCTGTCGACCTTCTTCGTCGGCATCCTGCCGGGATATCAAAGCTGGGGGATCGCGGCCCCAATCACCCTGATCGGCCTGCGGATGCTGCAAGGGCTGGCCTTGGGCGGTGAATACGGCGGCGCTGCGGTTTATGTCGCCGAACACGCGCCACAACACCGTCGTGGCTATTACACCTCATTCATCCAGACCACCGCGACGCTTGGCTTGCTGTTGTCCCTGGTGGTGATCTTGGTGCTGACGGGCTACGTCAACGGCCATTATCCGACAGTGGCGCAAGTCGGCCTGGACGGTACGCCGCTTCTGGACGCCAAAGGCGTGCAAGTCATGCTGGAGCCTTGGAAGGCTTGGGGCTGGCGCTTGCCCTTCATCGGATCGCTCCTCCTGTTGGCGGTGTCGCTGTATATCCGCCTGACCATGCATGAAAGCCCGGCCTTCAAGAAAATGAAGGAAGAAGGCGCTGCCTCGAAAGCCCCGCTGCGCGAAGCTTTTGGTCAATGGAAAAACGCCAAAATCGCACTGATCGCTTTGTTCGGCCTGACCGCTGGCCAAGCCGTGGTGTGGTATTCCGGCCAGTTCTACGCGTTGTTCTTCTTGCAAAACGTGGTGAAGGTCGACAGCTATTCGGCCAACGTCTTCGTGGCGTGGTCGTTGATCCTCGGCACAGGCGGTTTCTTGTTCTTCGGCTCGCTGTCCGACAAGATTGGCCGCAAGCCGATCATTCTGGCAGGCTGCCTGATTGCTGCACTGACCTATTTCCCAGTGTTCAACGCGCTGACCGCAACCGCCAACCCGGCGCTGCACGCAGCACAAGACACCCCGGTTGTGGTGACGGTAGACCCGGCGGATTGCTCGTTCCAGTTCAACCCGGTCGGCACCGCCAAGTTCACCAAATCTTGCGACATTGCCAAAGCCCTGCTGCTGAAAGGCTCGGTCAACTCGACGACCGTCGATGCGGCGGCTGGCACGATTGCTTCGGTGAAAATCGGCGAGACCGTGATCCCCGCCTATGATGGCAGTGTGAACGGCAAAGCGATTGCTGAAGCCAAAGCCGCGCTTGAAACCGCCAAAGCCGGCACCGACCAAGCCGCAACTGATGCAGCGCAAGCCGCACTGGATGCCGCCAATGGTGTGAAAGCCGGCTTTGAGAAGTCGATCAACGATGCTCTGACCGCAGCGGGCTATCCGCTGGTGGCTGCCGACAATACCACGGTGGCGAAAGTCGGTGGCTTCTTTGACATCTTCACCAAGCAAAACATCAGCGTGGTCGCGATCCTGACCTATCTGATCATTCTGGTGACGATGGTCTACGGCCCGATTGCTGCAATGCTGGTCGAACTGTTCCCGACCCGGATCCGCTACTCGGGCATGTCGCTGCCCTACCACATCGGCAACGGCTGGTTCGGTGGCTTGCTTCCGGCAACCGCGCTGGCAATCTCGGCACAATCCGGCAACATCTACTCGGGGCTCTGGTATGCCATCGTGGTGGCTCTGGCGACGGTGGTGATCGGTACGCTGCTGGTGCCAAACGGCACGCATAAGAAAGACATCTTCTCGGACGCGAACAACCAATAAGCGTTTGACGTCTGAAACGGGCAAAGGGCCGGGAGGAAACTCCCGGCCCTTTTGCTATGCCGCCCGTTTGCTGAGGCACCGGGTACTTGACCTTGCGGGGGTCAGCGGGCGCGCAGGCGCTGATACAACGTCCAAACCCCCAGAATAACCGCCAGCCAAATCACATTGGCCAGAATTCCCACCCCGATGGCCACAGCCATCGGCACCGCCAGTTGCGCCTGCGCCGTCAGCGGCAACAACACCGCCACAAACACCGCCCCGATGGCGAGCGGGATGATGGTTCCAGAAGCCGCCCGCGTGCGCAGCATGGTGAGGAACAACGCGATCAACAGACCGATGCGAAACGGATCGGACAGTTGTGACAACAGCAGATCGGGAAGGGTCATGCAGGCTCCAATGCTTTTGACCTTGATAAGCGATGGGGCGGGGTAGGTCTAGCAGCCGCTGCGCGCTGCATTGGCCAAGCCGGGGGCCAGCCCCCGGACCCCCGGGATATTTGAGCGCAGAGGATGTCCGTTAAGAAGGCTTTAATCCGAATCGCTCAAACTCAAAGAGCGGTACAGGCGGGGACGCCGATGACCGACGCAGTGGATGGCACCCCGCGGCAAGATCCGTTCTCCCGTTGGGGTGCTTGACCGCTCTGATCATCCTCTGCGCTTAAATATCCTCGGGGTCCGGGGGCGAGCCCCCGGCTTGGCGTCAAAGCGAACTGAACGGGTCTACCGGATAGCCCACCCCGGTCATATAAAGCCCATCCGGCGGCGAGACTGGCCCGCAAGCCGCGCGATCCGCCGCCTCTAGCGCCGCTTTCACCTGACTGGGTGCCCAAGCCCCCGCCCCGACCCGCTCCAGCGTGCCAACGATCGAGCGCACTTGGTTGTGCAGGAAACTCCGCGCCCGCAGGGTAAAGCGGTATTCCACCCCCGCCGCATAGGGCACCGTGACAATCGAAACCTCGTCCAGCGTCTTCACCGGGCTAGCCGCCTGACAATAGGTCGAGCGGAACGTGGTGAAATCATGCTTGCCAATCAGATACGCCGCCCCCGCCCGCATCGCTTCAATATCCAAGGGAGAATGCACCCGCCACACCCGCCCCCGGTCATGCGTTGCTGGCGCGCGCCGGGCCACCAGCCGGAACAGATAGCGCCGCTCCCGCGCCGAAAACCGCGCGTGGAAATCGTCCGCCACCCGCACCACCGCCAGCACCGACACCGGAGCGGGGCGCAGATGCGCGTTCAGCGCCGAGGCCAGCCGGAACGGGTCCCAATCCTTGACCAAATCGCAATGCGCCACCTGCCCCGTGGCATGCACCCCGGAATCCGTCCGCCCTGCGGCGGCAATTGTATGCGGCCCCGGCTCCAGCCGCCCGAGCGCCGCCTCAATCGCACCCTGCACCGTCAACTGCCCGCCCGCCTGGCGCTGCCAGCCGTTGAACGGACCTCCGTCATAGTCGATGAGCATGGCATATCTGGGCATCTCCCGCGCTTACCCAATACGCACCTTCCTGTCCATGCCTTCCAAAACGCCCGCCTCACCCCTATGTTGACGCCAAGCAACAGGATGATCGCGCGTGTTTTCCAGCCTAACCCACGGCATTGCCCGGCAAATAGAGGCCGCAGCTTCGGCCCTGACCGGCTATGAACCGGTGTTGCGCATCGGCGTCACCGGGCTGTCGCGCGCGGGCAAAACCGTGTTCATCACCAGCCTGGTCGCCAACCTGCTCGACCGCGCCCGGATGCCGCAACTGACCGCACAGGCGCAGAACCGCATCGAGGCGGTCTATTTGCAGCCGCAACCCGACGACACCCTGCCACGCTTTGCCTTCGAGGATCACCTCGCCGCGATGACAGGCGACGATCCGCGTTGGCCGCAATCGACCCGCGCGATTTCCGAGCTGCGTCTGTCGTTCCGCACCCGGCCCAGCGGTTTCATCAACAGCTTTGCTGGCCCGCGCACCCTGCATGTCGATATCGTCGATTACCCCGGCGAATGGCTGCTGGACCTGTCCTTGCTGGATAAATCCTACACCGAATGGTCGGAAGACACCCTGCACCGCATCGCCAAACGCCCCGAAGCTGCCGATTTCATGGCCCATGCCCGGGCCGAGGACGGCTCGCTTCGCTTGGAAGAACCCAAAGCCCAAGCCCTCAGCCAACACTTCACCGACTACCTGAAAGCCGCCCGCGCCGCAGGTTGGTCTGATTGCACCCCCGGCCGCTTCCTGCTGCCCGGTGATCTGGCAGGCTCTCCGGTGCTGACCTTCGCCCCACTGCCTGCGCCTGCGCAAACCCCGCGCAACAGCCTTTGGCGCGAGATGCAGCGCCGCTATGACGCCTATAAATCCCGCGTCATCCAGCCGTTCTTCCGCGAGCATTTCGCCAAGATTGACCGCCAGATCGTGCTGGTCGATGTCCTTTCCGCCCTGCACCAAGGCCCGCAAGCCGTGGAAGACCTGCGCCGCACCATGGCCGATGTGCTGGCGGCCTTCCGCCCCGGTCGCAACGGCTGGCTGACGGGCATCCTGGGCGGCAAACGGGTGGAGAAAATCCTGTTCGCCGCCACCAAGGCCGACCATCTCCACCACCACCAGCACCCCGCCTTAACCGGGATCATGCGGGCGATGCTGCGCGAAGCCGTCAGCCGCGCCGATTTCGCGGGCGCACAGACCGCAGCCATTTCAATGGCAAGCCTGCGCTGCACCGTGGAAGAAACCGTGTCACGCGAAGGTGTTAGCCTTGATGCCGTGCGCGGTCGCTTGCTGACCAATGGCAAACAGGCCGTGATGTATCCGGGCCAGTTGCCCGCCGACCCCAGCCGCCTGCTCTCGCCCGCCCGCGAAGGCGCCGAGCAATGGCTCGACGCCGATTATGCACTGATGGCCTTCGCCCCGGCCCGCGTCACCTTGCGCCCCGGCGAAGGCCCGCCGCATATCCGCCTCGACCGCGCCGCCGAATTCCTGATCGGAGATCGCTTGTGAGCCTGCATCTGAATGACCCGTCTCAAAACGAACGGGCCCGCCTGCACGGCCCGTTGATGCAAGAGTATGATGGCGATGCCGCCGATCCCGGCATGGCTGAAGCCGTGCCAGATGCGGGGGCCGCGCGCGCGCTGCACACCGCCGCTTTTCTCGCCCAGCGCCGGGGGTCCGGCTTTGCCCGCTTTGCGCTTTGGGTGTTCGGCAGCCTGTTCACGCTGGTGCTGTCGGTGTCGGCATGGAATTTCGTTATCGGATTGTTTGGTGAAAACAGCGTATTGGGCTGGCTGGCCTTTGTACTGTTCGTGCTGGCGTTGTTTGTGGTGCTGGTGCTGGCGGGCCGCGAACTGATGGCGTTCTCCCGCATGGCGCGGCTGGATAAGCTGCGCGCCGCCGCCGCCGAAGCACGCCTCGCTGGCGATCTGAAAGCCGCCCGCGCCGTGGTGGCGAGCCTTGTCAGTCTGTATTCCGACCGCGCCGATACGGCTTGGGGCCGTGCCCGTCTGGCCGAGCGTGAGGCCGATGTATTCGATGCCGACGCTTTGTTGTCGCTGGCAGAGGTCGAACTGATCGCCCCCTTGGACCGTGCCGCACTGGCCGAGGTTGAAGCCGCCGCCCGCCTCGTCGCCACCATCACCGCTTTTGTGCCGCTGGCTTTGGCGGATGTGGCGACAGCACTTTATGCCAATTTGAAACTGATCCGCCGCCTGTCCGAGATTTATGGCGGGCGGTCCGGCAGCATGGGCAGTTTCCGCCTGATGCGCCGGGTGTTTTCGGCGCTGCTGGGCGCGGGCGCGATCGCCTTGGCCGATGATCTCGTAGGCTCTGTGGCGTCGGGGGGACTACTTGCCAAGATTTCCCGGCGCTTTGGCGAAGGCGTGGTCAACGGTGCTTTGACCGCCCGCGTCGGCCTTGCCGCGATGGAGTTGTCGCGCCCGATGCCCTTCGTGGCATTGCCGCGACCGGGGACGAGTGCCACCACCAGCCGCGCCTTGGCAGGCCTGTTTGGGCGGGGCGAGCCGGACGAAAAATTAACAAACCCTTAAAATGGGCACGTTACCTCATTGATTATAAACATCTAAAAATGGTCCCGAGTTGGGACCACCCCTAAAATCCCGCCACACAGCGATCCACCAATTCCGCCAGCATCGCGCGGCACCGTTCAATCTGTTCGACCGAAACGAACTCATCCGGCTTGTGCCCCTGCGCCATCGACCCCGGCCCGCAGATCACCGTCGGGATGCCCAGCCGGGCATCAAACAACCCGCCCTCGGTGCCAAACGCCACCTTGATCGTGCCATTCGCCCCGGTCAGCGATTTCACAAAGTTCACCACCCCCGCATCCGAAGGCGTGCCCAACCCCGGATAATCCCATAGCCGTTCAATCCTGATCTCCGTTTCAGGAAACTCTGCCCGGAGCGGCGCCACAATCGCCTCCGCCCCCGCCCGCAGATCCGCGATCAATGCCTCGGTATCCTCGCCCGCCAAACTGCGAATTTCAAAGTCGATCACGGCAGAGTTCGGCACGATATTCACCTGCACCCCCCCGTTCAACTTCCCCACATGCAGCGTCGAATAGGGCACATCATAATCGCCATCCCGCAACCCGGTCGCCGCCACCCGCGCCTGCAACCCCCGCACCACCCCGACAAAGTCCGCCGCCAAATGCAGCGCATTGAGGGCGAGCGGCGCCAGCGCCGAATGACCTTCCCTGCCCACGCAAGTTGCCCGCAGCGCGATCTTACCCTTGTGGCCGGTGGCGACCTGCATCGCCGTGGGTTCCCCCACAATACACATCCGGGGCCGGATCGGGGCAGCCTCCAGCATGTCAATCAAACTGCGTACCCCCATGCAGCCGATTTCCTCGTCATAGGACAACGCCAAATGCAGCGGCACTTTCAGCGGGCGTTTGGCAGCCAACACCATCGCCTCAATCGCGCAGGCGGCGAAGCCCTTCATATCGGCAGCGCCCCGACCATAATAGCGCGCGTCTTTTTCGGTCAGCGCGAAAGGCGACACAGTCCAAGCCTGACCTTCGACAGGGACCACATCAGTGTGACCCGACAGCATCACCCCCGGCACACCCTGCGGCCCGACCGTGGCGTAGAGATTGGCTTTGCCGCCGGATGGGTCGGGGATCAGCGTGGAGTCTATGCCAGCCTCGGCCAGCAGGTCTTGCAAATAACCCATCAAAGCGATGTTGGGCTTGGAGCTGACCGTGTCAAAACTCAGCAACCGTTCCAAAATCGCGCGCATCAGAGTCTCCTTTTGTTGCGCGCAAGCTAGCGCGAAGCCGCGAGAGGGGGAAGGCTGGGAACGACGGATGTGACACGATTTGTCACGCGGAACCCACTTCCCAAACGGCGGTCTTCCTGCCAAATTCAGTGCATATCGCCCGCGCGGGTCACAACCGATTGGACAGAACATGACATTGAAAGCGTTTTTCCCCGCCCTTGCGACCAGCGCTTTGGTGGCTTTGAGCCTGCCTGCCTTCGCGCAGACCACCACGACGGAAGCCCCGGCTGCGGCGAAGGGGCCGAATGTGAAATCCTCGGCGACGGGCAGCAAGGGGGCGGTGGCGACCTTCGCGATGGCGCAGGATTTGTACACCTTGGGCATGGCCAACAAGGATGCGTTAACGGTTTTGACGGCGGCGAAGCTGGCAGGATCGGTGGAGGTGAAAGAGGTCGAGCGCAAAAAAGAGACCAAGGGGACCGAGCTTGCGGGTGAGGCCGAGGGCAAGGATTTGCCGGTGGATGCGGCGGTGATGATGGCCTCGGCGAAGGAACTCGCGGGCGAGGATGAGGTGCTGGCGGGGCTGGTTGAGGATGCGATGGTGGAGGCTGGGCGCGGCCGGGTTGGCGGGGCGTCGTCGACCCTGTCGCGGCTGCCTGCCGGGCAGACCGATACCTGGGAGGTGCCGTTTTATGGTGACAGCTATGCCGAGCTCGCAGTGGTGGGGGATGGCGACTCCAACCTCGACGTGCTGGTCACCGATGAGAACGGCAACACGATTTGCTATGACGTGAGCTGGTCGGACAAGATTTACTGCGACTTCGTGCCCAGCTGGAACGGGTATTTTTATGTGACGGTGCAGAATAATGGCGCGTCGCGGAACAGCTATTATTTGATGACGAACTGAACGGATTTCACGGATCAAGGCGGCGCGCTGAAAGGTGCGCCGTTTTCGTTTGGGCATGTGTCCGCGCGTGGACAGAGGTTGCTCTGATATGATTTCAATGAGTTACAAGTGGGCATCAACGGTTTGTTAAGGATTTCCGCGCAGGATTTGCTCTTTTTGAAATACTCCCGCCGGAGGCTCCGTGCGCAGGCCTCAGAAGCCTCCGGCGGGGATATTTGCGCGCAGAGGATGACAATTTTAGATAAGTTTTAGGGGGTTTGGCAGGCTCAGATCAGCAGGCCCGCGTGCCTTGCGCCTGCCAGCAGGTTATCGGCGAGATGATGCGCCCAGCGGCCTTGGCTGGGGACCACGTCGGGGACTTGCACCACGAAACAGCCGGCGCGGTGGGCGGCTTCTGCGCCGGTTTCACTGTCTTCAAACACCAGGCATCGCGCAGGCGAAACACCTAGTTTTTCGGCGGCCAGAAGGTAGGGCGCGGGGTTAGGTTTGGGGGCGGTCACGTCATCGACGGTGATGATCAGATCGAACATCTCAGCTATCCCTGCGACTTCCAGCTTGTGATGCGCCTCGCTCCGCCCCGAGGAGGTGACAAGAGCCATCGGCAGCAGGCGGGCTTGCAGCAGATCCATCGCCCCGGCTTTGAGGTTCAGGCCATTGAGATCCATGGCGGCGCGGAAGCCACCTTGCCACAAAGGATGCAACGCCTCGGGGTCAACCGCGGGCATCGCGGCGCTGATGATTTTGCCGCCTGTCGGCAGATCGACGCCGACGAGTTGGTGCAAAAACGCCTCGGTCACCGGATGGCCCAATTCGGCAAAGGCGGCGAGGCCGGAGGCCATGGCAAGGCTTTCGGTGTCGATCAACGTGCCGTCAAGGTCGAAGAAAATCGCGTCAAACATCGTAAGCCCCGGTTGTCGGCCCCAGTTATCCGCGGCCCCAGTTATCTGCCGCCCTCATAGCCGATCACAGATACAGGCGAAAGCGGCGAAAGCCGGTGGCAAGCTGCATGAGCGGTTCCAGCCGCAAATGCGGCACCTGGGCCAGATGGGCTTCGGCATTGGGGCTGAGATCCAGCGTCACCGTGCTGCCGGGCATCGACACAAAGCGCCAGTCGAAGGGGGCGGGCGCAGGGATGCCGCCGCTGCGCAGATAGGCGGCCAGCATCTCGCGGTTGCCCTCGGCCCCCTCGTAGACCACTTGTGCTGTGCCGGTGCCGGGGAAGCCGATGCCGCCCGCAGCGCGGTAGTTGTTGGTGGCCAAGGCAAAGATCTGCTCGGGGCGCACTGCTTGGCCTTGATAGCGCAGATCGCGGATACGCCGGGCCTCGGGGGCAATCACCCGGCCAAAAGTATTGAAGCGCGGCGGCTCGGTCAGGTCGATCTGATAGCTGAGACCGTGGATGGTGTCGAAATTGAAGCTGGGGAAATCTTCGTCGATCAGCGCGGCGTCAACGGCACCGGGCGCGATCTGATGATACAGGCTGACCGAGCGTTCCAGCCAATCGTAGAGGTCTTGGCCGCTGACCCGCAGGCAGGACAGGCTGTTGGGATGGATGTAGAGATCACTGACATGGCGAGTCAGCAGCGGGCCTGCCGGGATGTCGGTGTAGTTTTCAGGCCCACCGCGCCCGCCCGCCTTGAACGGAGCGACAGCGGAGAGGAGCGGCAAGTTGGCCAGCGCTGTGCCCACCAGCACCCGCCTCAGATGATCCGCCTGCGCCGCCGCCACCAGCGCCAGCGGCGGACTTTGCGTCAGCAGGGCGAAATGGCTGTTCAGTGCGATTGGGCTGTGGCCGATTTCGATATCGGTACGCGCCAGCAGGGCCTCATGCGCCGGACGGGCGATTTCGACAATCGCGGCGTCGTCGCTGACCAGCGCTTCGACCTGCCCGGTCACCGGATCACGCCTTGAGACCGGCCGGATTTCGGCCCCGAAGCCAGCAATCCGCCAGCCTTTGCTGCTGTGGCGCAGGGTGAGATCAATCACCCCCAGATGCGAGCCGAAAAACCCCGGCATCACGGCGGGTTTCCCGGCCAGATCGGGACGGCTGGCGGTGGGAAAGGTCAGATGGGTGTGGCCCGCAATCACCACGTCGATGCCGTCAATTTCGGCCAAAGCTGAGCTCGCGTTCTCGGCCCCCGGCTCGGCCTCTGCTTCGCCGATGCCGGAATGTGACAGCGCTATGATCAGATCGGCGCCGCGCGCGCGCAGCTCGGGCACCAGATGGCGGGCGGAAGCTGTGATGTCATCCACCGAGGCACGGCTTTTCAGGTAGCGCTTTTCCCAGACCGTGGTTTGCGGCGGAATGAAGCCCAGTATGGCGATTTTGAGGCGGTGCAGCTTGCCGTGGCGGTCGCGCAGATCACGGTGCAGCAGCAGATAGGGCGCGGCCAGCGGCGCACCTCGGGTGGGTTTGAAGTAGAGGTTCGAGCAGACGATGGGAAAGCGGGTGGCGGCCAGCGAGCGGCGCAAAAAGCCCAAACCATGGCCGAATTCGTGATTGCCCAGCGCCACCGCATCGTAATCCAGCGCATTCATCGCCGCGATCATCGGATGCGCATGCAGCGGGCGGCCCGAGCGCAGCAGCGGCGTGGTTTCGGCAATGAAATCGCCCAGCACGGTGCCGTGCAGAAAGTCGCCATTGTCAAACAGCAGGCTCTGCGGGCGCTCAAACCGGGCTTTGTGGATCAGGGTGGCCACGCGGGCGAGACCGCGCTGTGGGCAGGGACGGCTGGTGTGGTAATCCCACGCCAGCAGATTGGCATGCAGATCCGAGGTCGCAAGGATGCGCAGATCAATCACCGGGCCGCCAATGGTGCCCGATACCGCACCACGCTCGTTCGCAAAGCTGTATTGCACCGTAAATCCCATTCCCCGACGCAGCGAGAGGCCTGATCTGTGTCAGGATTTTCTCCCCTTGGTTTAGCGTCTCATCCTAAACTGCCGAAAGGAAGGTGAAATTCGCGGCTAGTCGAAAAGTTTCACCTTCAAGTTGCATATTTGATCGGCTGGGTTGGATTTGACACGGGGTGCGGCGAATTGCCCTATCCGGTGTTCCATGCGATGAACGGCGCAAAGCGGGAGTGCGGCGATGCGATTGGCGGAAACGGTGACATTTGGCGGCTCGGGTCTGGATCGGGCGGCGGCTTTGCGCAGCGATCCGGTGCGGATGGCAGAGCTGTTGGCGGACGGGCGGGTGTTGCCGATCTGGCGCGGTAAGCCGTTGATTGTGGCGCAGAATGGCTTGGGGTGGGTGGCGGCGGATAGCGTGGTTTTGGGTGCTGGGGAGCCGGTGTTTCTGGGGCTGGATGACGGCGTGGCGTGGTTTGCGCAGGATATTTCGGGCTGGGAGCCGGAGGTGCTGGAGGCCAGCCAGCCTGCCGGATTTGTCGATGCCAATCGGCAAGGCCACCCTGCCCTGCCGGAAGATCACGCGTTTGAGGATTTGCGCGGCGTGATGGCGCTGTTGACCCCGCGTGAGGCGGAATTGGCGGCAACGGCGAAGGCGGTGCTGCAATGGCACAGCACGCATCGGTTTTGCTCTAGCTGTGGTGTGGCATCGGTGATGAGCCATGCCGGTTGGCAGCGGTCTTGCCCCGCTTGCCATGCCCAGCATTTTCCGCGCACCGATCCGGTGGTGATCATGCTGGTCACGCGTGGCAATAAGCTGTTGCTGGGGCGGTCTGCGCCTTGGCCGGAAGGGATGTATTCGCTGTTGGCGGGGTTTGTCGAACCCGGCGAGACGCTGGAGGCGGCGGTGCGGCGTGAGGTGTTTGAGGAGACCGGGATCACCACTGGGGCGGTGCGGTATTTGGCCTCACAGCCTTGGCCGTTTCCGGCCTCGTTGATGTTCGGCTGCATTGCGGAGGCGACCTCGGATGAGATCACGCTGGACCCTGCCGAGTTGGAAGATGCGCTGTGGGTGAGCCGCGAGGAATTGGTTGAGGTGATGGCGGGGCAGCATCCAAAGATTAAACCGGGGCGCAAAGGTGCGATTGCGCAGTTTCTGATGGGTAATTTCCTTGCAGAACGGCTGGATTGATCGTTATTCCTAGCGCGTTAACGATTTGGCTGCGCCTGTTGGCAGATAAAAACAAGAACAAGCAAGGCTGGGGGACAGGCGATGCGGTTTGCGACAAAGCAGGATATTGAAGCGCCGATCGCAGATGTGTTTCGGATCATCTCGGATTTCGAGGCTTGGGAGCGGGCGGCGATGCGTCGCGGCGCGGAAGTATCGCGTATCGACAAGCTGCGGGCGGTGGCAGCAGGGATGCGTTGGGCGGCGCGGTTTTCCTATCGCAGCAAGCCGCGCAACATGGAGCTGGAGCTGACCCAGATTGAACCCTCAACATTATTGCGCTTTGCCGGGATTTCGCAGGCGATTGAGGGGGTTGCCTCGATTGATCTGATGGAGTTGGGTGGCAAACGCACCCGGATGCATGTGGTCTTAGAAATCTCACCGCGCAGCCTGACCGCGCGGTTGTTCCTGCAATCTTTGCGGCTGGCGCGGGCGCGGATTGATCGCAAGTTTGATCAGCGGGCGGCACAGTTGGCGGCTGAGATTGAGGCACGGTATCGGGCGGTGAAGAAGTATTGAGGCGGGGCGCCCGAGGGCGAAGCGTTTTCCCAATGCTGGCACAGGGCTGCGCCTGACCGCCGGGTGAGCGAGCCACGTTGGTTCTAGGCGGTTTATGTCTCAGCAATCCCCCAGATGTTCTAGGCGAGACACTGCAATAGCGCCCGCCCGAGGGGGCGGTCAGGCGCTGCCCGGCGGCGCAAAAGCGCCTTGATTCCGGGCTAGGCTGGTGTGCTTGGCAGGCGCAGGGGAGGTCAGTCCCTACGACGATCGGCGGGGTAGACGCCCAAGATATCGACCTGCGTTGAGAAGTAGCGCAGTTCTTCCAGCGCGCGTTTGACCGGGGCGTCTTCGGGGTGGCCCTCAATATCGGCGTAAAACTCGGTCGCGGTGAAGGAGCCTCCGACCATATAGCTTTCCAGCTTGGTCATGTTGATGCCGTTGGTGGCAAAGCCGCCCATGGCCTTGTACAAAGCCGCCGGGATGTTGCGCACCCGGAAGGTGAAGGTGGTGATCATCTCCTTGGCGCGGCGGGTGTCATCCGGCGTGCGGCTCATCACCAGAAAGCGGGTGGTGTTGTTGGCGTGATCCTCGATATGCGGAGCCAGCACATCAAGGCCATAGATTGAAGCTGCGAGTTCGCTGGCCAAGGCGGCTTTGGTCACATCACGGCCTTCAGCCACTTCGCGCGCGGCGCGGGCGTTGTCGGAACTGACCTTGCCCTTGATGCCGTGGGCTTTCAGAAACCCTGCGCATTGCGGCAGGATCACCACATGACCATGGGCTTCTTTCACATCCGCCAATTTCGCCCCCGGCAGGCCGAGCAGGTTCACATGCACCCGCACGAAGGCTTCATCGACGATATGCAGGCCTGCACGCGGCAAAAGCGAATGGACGTCGGCAACCCGGCCATAGGTGGAGTTTTCCACCGCCAACATGCCCAATTCAACCTCGCCCGAGCGAGTCAGTTCGACCACATCTTCAAAAGTGGTGCAGGGAAATGCTTCCATATCGGGCCGTGCCTGCTGGCACGCCTGATGCGAATAGGCCCCCAATTCACCCTGAAACGCGATACGCCCTGACATTTCGAACACTCCGCCGTAAAAAGCCCCGCATTGGGGCTATTGGTCGCGCTACTACACCTTGAAAGAAGGCGGGGGAAGCGGGTAGATAACCCCAAATCAGGTTCCGGCTTTGCAGCCCACCCAAACACGACCCGAAGGAAGGCGCGACATGTTCGACACGATGACTTTGACCAAGGTGACCGGCGCGGTCTGTGGCTCGCTTCTTGTATATCTGTTCATTTCCTGGGCCGGTGAAGCGGTTTACGGCGGTGGCGCTGAAAGCCATGGCGGCGAAGAAGTGGCGCAGGCCTATTCGATTGCGGTCGATGATGCAGCCCCTGCCGATGGTGCAGCCGCCGAAGGCCCGCCTTGGGCGGAAGTGTTCGCGGCGGCTGATCCGGCAGCTGGCGAGAAAGTGTTCAAGAAATGCGCGGCTTGCCACAAGGTGGATGGCAGCAACGGCACCGGTCCGCATCTGAACGGTGTGGTTGGCCGGGCACGCGGCTCGGTTGAGGGCTTTGCCTATTCCGACGGCATGGCCTCGGTGCATGAGCCGTGGACGCCAGAGCTGATCGAAGTGTTCCTGCTGAACCCGAAGGCCGATGTCAAAGGCACCAAGATGGGTTTTGCCGGTTTGCCGAAAATCGAAGACCGCGCCAATGTGATCGCCTATCTGGCGACGCTGAAGTAAATATACGGCAGATTGCCGGGAAAGGCCGCTCTTTCGGGCGGCTTTTCCATTTTCACGGGGTTGGAAGCCGGGACGCGGCTGCGATCACACATTCGCGCCTTGTGGCGTGCGCGGGTTCCGATTTAGCATGTGCAGCAATGGCCGCAGCATAGCGGCGGATGGCAGGAGGTCGGGGATGCGGCAGATCAGAGCGGGCTTGGTGGCGGTGCTGGTTTTTGGCGCAGGGTCCGCGTTTGCCGATGAAGCCAAGGTGATCACCGCGCATGGCATCTCGACCTTTGGCACGCTGAAATACCCTGCCGACTTCAAGCATCTGGATTATGTGAACCCTGATGCCCCGAAGGGTGGCGAGATTTCGGAATGGTATCCCGGCACCTTTGACAGCGTGAACCCCTATTCGGTGAAAGGTGTCGCGGCGGTTGCCTCATCCATCTTCTACGAAAGCATCCTCGTCAGCCCCGCAGATGAGATTGGGGCGGCCTATTGTTTGATGTGCGAGACGATGGAATACCCCGAGGATCGCTCTTGGGTGATTTTCCATCTGCGCCATGATGTGAAATTCTCGGATGGCAGCCCGATGACCGCCGCCGATGTGGTATTCAGCTATGAGATGTTCCGTGATAAGGGCATCGCGGAATACCGCTCGGTGTTTAACCAGAAGTTCCAGTCGGTTGAGGCACTGGACGATTATACGGTGAAGTTTGTCTTCACTCCCGGCACGCCGTTCCGCGATATGCCCGCGATTGCGGGCAGCCTGACCATCATGTCAAAGGCAGATTACGAGGCCAACAAGCGCGATCTGGAAGACAGCACGTTAAAGCCGTTTCTGGGCACCAGCCCCTATGTGCTGGACAGCCTGAAGCCCGGTCAGCAGATTATTTACAAGCGTAACCCGGAGTATTGGGGGGCGAACCATCCGCTTTCGGTGGGCCAGAACAACTTTGACCGCATCCGCTATGAATATTTCGGCGACGACACCGCCGCGTTTGAGGCGTTCAAGACCGGGATTTACACGTTCCGGCAAGAGAATTCATCCAAGCAATGGGCGACGGGGTATCAGTTCAGCAATCTCAGCAACGGATCGGTGATCAAGACCGAACTGCCGAACGGCAATATAGCCTCGGGTCAGGGGTTTCTGCTGAACCTGCGGCGGGAAAAGTTCCACGATCCGAAGGTGCGCGAGGCGATTGGGTTGATGTTCAACTTTGAATGGTCAAACCAGACGCTGTTCTATGGGCTGTACAGCCGGATCAATTCGATCTGGGAGAACACGCAAATGGCCGCCAAGGGCGCGCCCAGCCCCGCTGAGGTGGCGCTGTTGCAACCCTTGGTCGATGAAGGCCTGCTGCCCGCGTCGATCTTGACCGATGATGCGGTGATGGGGTCGGTGTCGACCTCGGAAAAGGGCATGGACCGGGGGAATTTGCGTAAGGCGTCTAAGCTTCTGGATGAGGCTGGCTGGGAAGTCGGCGCCGACGGTATCCGCCGCAATGCCAAGGGGGAGACGCTGAAGGTCGATTTTCTGGAAGATACCCCTGCCTTTGAACGCGTGATCAGCCCCTATGTTGAAAACCTGCGGGCTGTGGGCATAGATGCGTCGCTGAACATGATCGACCCCGCGCAGATGAGCCAGCGCACCGATCCGCCGAACTTCGATTTCGATATCATCTCGGGCAATGCGGTGAATGGCGGATACGAGCCGGGGGGTGAGTTGAAGCAGGCCTATTCCTCGGTGACGGCGAACAATTCAACCCGCAACCGGGCGGGCTTTGCCAATCCGGCGGTGGATAAGCTGCTGGATATGGTCGAAGGCGCGAAAACCCGCGAAGAATTGGACACTGTGGTCAGCGCTTTGGACCGTGTGTTGCGCGCGCAACGGTTCTGGATTCCGGGTTGGTTCAACGACAACTATTTTGTCGCCTATTACGACCAATACGACCACCCCGCCACGCTGCCGCCCTATGCCTTGGGCGAGCTTTCGTTCTGGTGGTTTGATCAGGCCAAGGCCGACAAGCTGAAAGCTGCGGGCGTGTTGAAATAGATGCTGGCCTATATCCTTCGGCGACTGATTTTGGTGATCCCGACGCTGCTCGGCATCATGGTGATCAACTTTGCGCTGACGCAATTCGTCCCCGGTGGCCCGTTTGACCAGATCGAAGCGCGGATGCAGGGCTCAGGCGATTCCATCGGCGCGGTCAGCGGGGCTGCGGGTGCAGATGCGGGCACCGATGCTGAAGGCGGCAAGGGGTATGTCGGCGCGCGTGGGCTGCCGCCCGAATTTCGCGCCAAGCTGGAGGTTGAGTTTGGCTTTGCGCGGTTCATCTGTCCGGCGGGGTATGAAGGGTCGCTGCTGAAACAGGCCAAGGATTGCCAGAAGGAAATGATCCCGTCTTACGAGCGGTTCTTCATCATGATGGGGAAATTCATCCGCTTTGACTTTGGCCAAAGCTATTTCCGGTCTGAAAGCGTGATGGGGTTGGTGGCGGAAAAGCTGCCGGTGTCGATCACTTTGGGGCTGTGGTCGACGCTGCTGGCCTATCTGATCTCGATCCCCTTGGGCATCCGCAAGGCGGTGACGGATGGCTCGCGCTTTGACAGTTGGACCTCTGGCGTGATCATCGCGGCCTATGCGATCCCCGGCCTGTTGGTGGCGGTGATGCTGCTGGTTTTGTTCGCGGGTGGCTCGTATTGGAAGATTTTCCCGCTGCGGGGGCTGACCTCTGAGAATTTTGCGCAGTTGTCGCTGCTGGGCAAGGTGGGCGATTACCTTTGGCATATCACTTTGCCAGTGATTGCCAGCACGATTTCTTCCTTTGCCACCCTGACCTTGCTGACCAAGAACAGCTTTCTGGACGAGATCAAAAAGCAATATGTGATGACGGCGCGGGCGAAGGGATTGTCCGAACGGCGGGTGCTTTATGGTCATGTGTTTCGCAATGCCATGCTGATCGTGATCGCGGGGTTTCCGGCCTTGTTCATCGGAGTGTTTTTTGGCGGCAGTTTGATCATCGAGAACATCTTTTCGTTGGACGGTCTGGGGCAGTTGGGCTTTAAGTCGGCAGTCGAGCGGGATTATCCGGTGATCTTTGGCACCTTGTTTGCCTTTGGCCTGATGGGGCTGATCGTCGGGATTATCTCGGATCTGATGTATGTCTGGGTCGATCCCCGGATTGATTTTGAGCGGAGGGGCTGATGGCATTGTCCCCTTTGAACCAACGGCGGTGGCGGAATTTCAGGGCCAACAGGCGGGCCTATTGGTCTTTGATCTTGTTCGCCGCACTGTTTGGGCTGTCATTGTTCGCCGAGGTGTTGGCGAATGATCGGCCTTTGTTGGTGGAGTACCGCGGCGAATGGCGGATGCCGTTTCTGAAATTCTACACCGAAACCGACTATGGCGGCGATTTCCGCACCGAGGCGAATTACAAAGCGCCAGAGGTGCAATGCCTGATCGTCACTGGCGGCGTGGTCGATTGTTTCGATACGCCCGAGGATATTCTGGCGGCGGTGGCGGATGGCAGCTATAAGGCCGAAGGCTTTGAGAAGGGCCGTATCATCTGGCCGCTGATCCCGTTTTCCTACAACACGATCAATGATTTGGGCGGCAAGGCGGCCCCTTCTGCGCCCGATGCGACGCATTGGCTGGGCACCGATGACACCAGCCGCGATGTGCTGGCGCGGGTGATCTATGGCTTTAGGCTGTCGGTGGCCTTTGCGCTGATCGTGACGGTTTTGACCTCGGTGTTGGGCATCGCCGCGGGGGCTGTGCAGGGGTATTTCGGCGGTAAGGTTGATCTGATTTTCCAGCGCCTGCTGGAGATTTGGGGCGGCACGCCGGATTTGTATGTCATCATCATCGTGTTCTCGGTCTGGCAGCGCAGCTTCTGGATCCTGATTTTCCTGATGATCGCCTTTGGCTGGACCCGGTTGATCGGCATCGTGCGGGCCGAATTCCTGCGGGCGCGGAACTTTGAATATGTGCGTGCGGCCAAAGCGTTAGGCGTGTCGGATTTGGTGATCATCGTGCGGCATGTGTTGCCGAATGCGATGGTGGCGACGCTGACCATGCTGCCGTTTGTGGTTTCGGGCGCGATAGGATCGCTGGCGGCACTGGATTATCTGGGCTTTGGTCTGCCTGCCTCGTTGCCCTCGCTGGGCCAGCTTTCGCGGCAAGCGCAGCAGAATTTGCAGATGCCCTCGCTGACGTTTACGGCGTTTTTCACCTTTGCCATCATGCTGTCGCTGCTGGTCTTCATCTTTGAAGGCGTGCGCGATGCGTTTGACCCCAGAAAGACCTTCCAATGAGCGCTGTGTTGGAGGTCTCGAACCTGAATATCGGTTTCCGGCAGGATGGTCGTGATTTTTCCGCCGTGCGGGGCGTCAATTTCACCGTGAATAAGGGCGAGACGGTGGCTTTGGTCGGCGAGTCTGGCTCGGGCAAGTCGGTGACGGCACTGTCGACAGTGGGGCTGCTGCCAGATAGCGCCAAGGTGACAGGTTCGGTGAAGTATCTTGGGCAGGAGATGGTCGGGGCCAGCCAAGCGCAGTTGCGGCGGGTGCGCGGCAATGACATCAGCTTTATTTTCCAAGAACCGATGACCTCGCTGAACCCCTTGCACACGATTGAGCGGCAGTTGGCGGAAAGTCTGGGTCTGCATCAAGGGCTTACCGGGGCAGCTGCACGGGCGCGCAGTTTGGAATTGCTGGATAAGGTGGGCATCCGTGACGCCGAAAGCCGCCTGACCGCCTATCCGCATCAGCTTTCCGGCGGGCAAAGACAGCGGGTGATGATCGCGATGGCTTTGGCGAATGGGCCGGAATTGCTGGTAGCGGATGAGCCGACCACGGCGCTGGACGTGACGATCCAGGCGCAGATTTTGGCGCTGTTGGCGGATCTGAAGCAGACCGAAGGACTTTCTTTACTGTTCATCACGCATGATCTCGGCATCGTGCGGCGCATCGCCGACCGGGTGTGTGTGATGCAGGGAGGCGAGATTGTTGAACAGGGGCTGACGGCGGAAATCTTTGCCAATCCACAGCATCCCTATACGCAAAAGCTGCTGGCGGCGGAACCGCAGGGGCGGCCTGATCCGGTGGCGGTGGATGCGCCTGTGGTGGTCGAGGTCGACAAGTTGCGGGTGTGGTTTCCGATCCAACAGGGGTTTATGCGCAAGGTCGTGGGCCATGTAAAGGCGGTGAATGAGGCCAGTCTATCGGTGCGGGCGGGGGAGACGTTGGGGATTGTGGGCGAAAGCGGCTCGGGCAAAACCACGATGGCGCTGGCGATTTTACGGCTGATTGACAGCACGGGGCGGATCACCGTGCTGGGGCGGGATATTCAGGGCCTGCAAACCCGGGCGATGCGGGAACACCGCCGCGACATGCAGATCGTGTTTCAAGACCCTTTCGGAAGCCTTTCCCCGCGCATGACGGCGGCAGAGATCATCGCCGAAGGTCTGGGCGTGCATGGGCTCGAGCCGGGACGCAATCGCGCCGAGATGGTGGCGGAAATCATGGCCGAGGTCGGGCTGAACCCAAGCATGGCCGCGCGCTATCCGCATGAGTTTTCCGGTGGGCAGCGGCAGCGCATCGCGATTGCGCGGGCAATGATTTTGCGGCCGAAACTGGTGGTGCTGGACGAGCCGACGAGCGCGTTGGATATGACGGTGCAGGTACAGATTGTCGATCTTCTGCGCGATTTGCAGCGCAAATGGGGGCTGGCCTATATCTTCATCAGCCATGATCTGCGGGTGGTCCGCGCGCTTGCGCATAAGGTGATGGTGATGAAAGACGGCGATGTGGTGGAGGCGGGCACCGGCGCTGATCTGTTCGCCAACCCGAAAACCGACTATACCCGCGCGCTGATGGCAGCGGCTTTCGGAGATAATCTGCGGCCATGAAGATCTTGTTTGTGCATCAGAATTTCCCCGGCCAGTTTCTGCATCTGGCCCCCGAGCTCGCGGCGCGCGGCCATATTTGCATGGCGCTGACCGATGCCGCGAACAACCGCGCCTCACCGATCCCGCTGGCAAAGTATAAGCACACTCCAGAGCCAGTTGACCCTGCCGCGACCCGTCTGGGGCGCAACTACACTACGATGAGTGATCGCGGCGTGACGGTGGCGCGGGCGGCGCAGGCGATGCGGGCCAAGGGTTATGTGCCGGATGTGATCTTCGGCCACTCCGGCTGGGGCGAGACGTTGTTTCTGAAAGAGGTCTGGCCCGAAGCCAAGCTGATCGTCTATGCCGAGTTCTACTATCGCGGGCGCGGCGCGGATGTCGGCTTTGACCCCGAGTTTGGCGAGGCGAATTTCGATCAGGTGATGATCGCGCAAGGCCGCGCCACCTATCTGGGGCAGGCATTGGCGCATGCCGATGCGGGGCTGTCGCCGACGGAATGGCAGGCCTCGACCTACCCCGATCCGTTGCGCAAGATGATCACCGTGATCCATGACGGCGTCGATACCTCTGGTATGGCCCCCGATCCGCAGGCGCGGTTTAGCTTGCCAAATGGCCGGGTGGTGACGCCGGGGGATGAGGTTTTGACCTTTGTGAACCGCAACTTAGAGCCCTATCGCGGCTATCACACCTTCATGCGCGCGCTGCCTGCGGTCATGACGGCACGACCGCAGGCGCAAGTGGTGATCGTCGGCGGCGACGAGGTGTCTTATGGTGCCGCGCCAAAGGGCGAGAAGGGCTGGAAAGAACGCTTCCTATCCGAAGTGCGCGACCGCTTGGATATGTCCCGTGTGCATTTCATGGGCAAAGTGCCCTACCCCGATTTCGTGGCCCTAATGAAGGTCAGCCGCGCCCATGCCTATCTGACCTATCCGTTCGTTTTGTCTTGGTCGATGATTGAGGCAATGGCGGCGGGCTGCCACATCATCGGCTCGGCCACCCGTCCGGTGATGGAGGCTTTGGAGCATGGCAAGACTGGAACCTTGGTGGATTTCTTCGATGTGCCGGGTTGGTCGGCGGCGATGATTGAAGGGCTGGCGCACCCGGAGCGCTTTACCGAGATGCGGGCGGCGGTGCGCAAAGTGGCGCTGGAGCGCTATGATCTGCGCGGGAATTGCCTGCCGCGTATGGTAGCGTTTGTCGAGAGTTTTGCGCCGAAGGGTTAACGGTGATGACGCGCTCCCTCTATCCCACGCCGCCCCGGCCTTGAGCCGGGTCCTCGGGGTTTGATCAAGAGGCCCCGGCTCAAGGCCGGGGCGGCGTGGTGAATGGGATAACTCACACCGCCGCCGAGTGCTTCGCCTTGCTTTGGTCGTAAGCGTCGAACATCCGCGCCACCATGCGGGTCAAAGGGCGGCTGGGCTCTGGGATCGAAAGGCCGGTTGCATCCAACTCCAGCATCTGCGGGAAGGCCTGCGCGGCATTGGTCAGCAGCGTGTCCAACCGCTCAGGCGTCACTGGAAAATCGCGCAGAATCTCGGCGCGGTTGATGTGGAAATCGCACATCAGCGCCTCAATCAACCGCCCGCGCAGGATGTCTTCTCCGGCAAAAGCATGGCCGCGCTCGGTTGAGAACTGCCCTGCGCGGATGGCTTTGGTATGGGCGGCGGTGGCGGGGGCGTTTTGCGCGT
>NZ_LGIC01000018.1 GCF_001294535.1 Cypionkella psychrotolerans
GAGCATGGCAAGACTGGAACCTTGGTGGATTTCTTCGATGTGCCGGGTTGGTCGGCGGCGATGATTGAAGGGCTGGCGCACCCGGAGCGCTTTACCGAGATGCGGGCGGCGGTGCGCAAAGTGGCGCTGGAGCGCTATGATCTGCGCGGGAATTGCCTGCCGCGTATGGTAGCGTTTGTCGAGAGTTTTGCGCCGAAGGGTTAACGGTGATGACGCGCTCCCTCTATCCCACGCCGCCGAGTGCTTCGCCTTGCTTTGGTCGTAAGCGTCGAACATCCGCGCCACCATGCGGGTCAAAGGGCGGCTGGGCTCTGGGATCGAAAGGCCGGTTGCATCCAACTCCAGCATCTGCGGGAAGGCCTGCGCGGCATTGGTCAGCAGCGTGTCCAACCGCTCAGGCGTCACTGGAAAATCGCGCAGAATCTCGGCGCGGTTGATGTGGAAATCGCACATCAGCGCCTCAATCAACCGCCCGCGCAGGATGTCTTCTCCGGCAAAAGCATGGCCGCGCTCGGTTGAGAACTGCCCTGCGCGGATGGCTTTGGTATGGGCGGCGGTGGCGGGGGCGTTTTGCGCGTAGCCTTGCGGGAAGCGGGAAATTGACGAGGCCCCAAGCCCGATCAGGATGGGGGATGTATCGTCGGTATAGCCTTGGAAATTCCGACGCAGCTTCCCCGCCTGAGCGGCCTGCGCCATGCTGTCGGTGGGTTTGGCGAAATGGTCGATGCCGATCTCGGCGTAACCATCGGCGACGAACAGCTGTCGGGCGATCTCGAACAACTCCAGCCGTTCCTCGGGCGTTGGCATGGTGTCGGAGGGGATCATCTGTTGGCGGCGGCTCATCCACGGCACATGGGCGTAACCGTAAAGTGCCACCCGGTCAGGCGACAAGGCCAGCAGTTTTTGCACGGAATCGGCGATGCGGACTGGGGTCTGATGTGGCAGGCCGTAGAGGATATCGGCGTTAAGACTGGTCACGCCACGGGCACGGATCATCTCGGCCACGGCGAGGGTTGTCTCGGAGGGCTGCACCCGGCCAATCGCGGCTTGGATTTGCGGATCGAAGTCCTGCACGCCAATCGAGGCGCGGTTCATGCCTGCGGCGACCAATGCGTCGAGGCGGGGGGCGTCGATTTCCATCGGGTCAATTTCAACCGAGAAGGTGCCGCCATCGGCCATCGGCACCACATCGAAAATCTGGCCCGCAAGTTCGTGGATCAGTTCGGGGGCAAGCATGGTAGGGGTGCCGCCGCCCCAATGCAGTTTCGCCAGCCGAATGCCGGGCGCAAGATGGCTGCGCAGCAGATCAATCTCGGCTTTCAGAACCTTGGCATAGGCGCGCACCGGATCATCCGATACCGTACCTTGGGTGCGGCAGGCGCAAAACCAGCACAGGCGCCTACAGAATGGGACATGGACATAGAGCGAAATCTCTGTACTGCTAGGAATGCTGCCTATCCATCCTGCGAAATCGGCAGGGCCCACTGCGCCGCTGAACTGCGGTGCCGTGGGGTAGCTGGTATAGCGGGGCACGCGCGCGTCAAAAAGACCGAGCTGCATCAGTTGCGAATGGACTGTCATGCGCGTAGTTTGGCAGCGAGGGCGCTCGGATGCCTTGACCCAGATCAACTGACCCGACCCAACCAACCGAAAGGCCGGATATGTCACATAACGACCCCAAAATCGCCGATCTGAATTGCGGCGACTGTCCGATCCGACACCGGGCGGTTTGCGCGCGCTGTGAGACGGATGAACTGCATCAGTTGGAAGCGATCAAATATTATCGCAGCTTTCAGGCTGGGCAACCGGTGATCTGGTCGGGGGATCGGATGGAGTTTGTGGCCTCTGTGGTCACGGGCATCGCCACCCTCACCCAGACGATGGAGGATGGGCGGCGGCAGATGGTGGGCTTGTTGCTGCCGTCGGATTTCGTCGGGCGGCCCGGTCGGGCGACGGCGGCTTATGATGTGACCGCGACCACCGATCTGGTGATGTGTTGTTTTCGCAAGAAGCCGTTTGAGGAATTGATGGGCTCGACCCCGCATATCGCGCAGCGGTTGCTGGAAATGACGCTGGATGAGTTGGATGCAGCCCGGGAATGGATGCTGCTGTTGGGCCGCAAGACGGCGCGGGAGAAGATTGCCTCGCTGCTCACGATCATTGCGCGACGGAATGCGTCTTTGAAGCAGGCGACGAAGGGTGGCGTGCGGTTTGATTTGCCGCTGACCCGTGAGGAGATGGCGGATTATCTAGGGCTGACATTGGAGACGGTCAGCCGGCAGATCTCGACCCTGAAACGCGAGGGGGTGATTGTGTTGGAGGGGAAACGGCATGTGGTGGTGCCGAATCTGGACCGATTGCTGGAAGAAACAGGAGACGATTCCGATGGTGGGATGTTGAACTGAGGTCCCAACTCGGGACCTTTTATAATCCTTTGTAAACAATTGGTTGACCCTGCCTCATTAAGGGTTTTTTAATCCTTCAAACCCTGATGCAGGAGATCCCATGCCGCAATCGCCAGACCCCGAGCAACCCACCGGAGCGTTGACCCTGCGCACGCTGACCATGCCGCGCGATGTCAACAACAACGGCGATATTTTCGGCGGCTGGGTGCTGTCACAGATGGATATGGCGGCGGGGATTGTGGCTTCGGCCCGCGCACAGGGCCGGGTGGCGACGGTGGCGATTGATGCGATGCAGTTCATCCGTCCGGTGAAGGTCGGCGACGTGCTCTGCATCTATGTCAGCATTGCGCGGGTCGGGCGGACCTCGATGGGCTTGCAGATTGAGGCTTGGGTGCTGCGCAACCGGCAAGAGCGGCGCGAGAAGGTCACGCATGGGCTGTTCACCTTTGTCGCCATTGATGAGGACGGCAAGCCACGGGTGCTTCCGGCAGAATAGCCCAGCCTTCACGCTTGCGCGAGCAGGGCCGATCATCAGACCAAAGGCTGATCATGCGGCACCTGCCTTGTGCTATGGTGGCCATGCAGGGTCGTGGTGCGCCACCCCTGCAGTCTCGCAGGACCGGGCCGCTGCGGCTTTGGTTGATCCTGCGACGTTGCTGCGGAACGTCCGACCGCAAGGAGATCTGTGATGCAATATAGCAAACACCTGACCGCGTTGAGTGCGGCTTTCATTTTGGCTTCCAGCCTTGCCGCACAAGCGGCGGGGATGCTGGCCGATGCCAAGGGCATGACTCTGTATACTTTCGACAAGGATGCGGGCGGGGTTTCAGCCTGCTACGACGATTGCGCTGTGAAATGGCCGCCCTATCTGGGTGCGGCGACCGACAAAATGACCGAGGGCTGGACGCTGGTGGATCGTACCGATGGCACCAAGCAATGGGCCTATGACGGCAAGCCCGTGTATTATTTCGTGGAGGATAAAGCCAAAGGCGATGCCAAGGGCGACGGCATGGGCGGCAAATGGCATGTGATCAAGGAATGATCTGAGCCTTGCTCTGAATGACAAAGAGGCGAGGGAAATCCCTCGCCTCTTTGATTTAACGCGCTTGTTTGAGCAGCGGTTTCTGCGCTTTGGGGCGATCAGAAAACACCCGTCAGATACAGCAGAATGATGATCACAATCGGGATCCCGAGGAAATAGGCGACGATGCCTTTCATGGTGTTCTCCTTATATTTGGTGTCGAACCTGCTGGGAAAACCCGGAGGGCGCGGTTTGGTTCCCGTCGTCGCGCAGCTTTGAGATAAGTTTGCAGAATTGGGAGGTTTGCCGCGGCGAGCGCGGCCTTGGGAACCGTTTGCGGTTTCACGCGTTGAGCTTGCACAGGACAGCGGTGCCGAAGTCTTTGATTTATCAGGGGAGATCTGATGGTCAGGCTAAGGTGACGTTTGTGCAAACCCAAAGCGTTAATGGAGATTATCATGGACAAAGACCGGATCGTAGGCTCGGCCAAAGTGGTTAAGGGCAAGGCGAAAGCGGCGGTTGGCTCGGTGATCGGCGATGCCAAGATGCAGGCCGAAGGTAAGGCCGATCAAGTGGAAGGCCGGGTGCAGAACGCCGTCGGTAGCGCCAAGGATACTGTGCGCGATGTGATCAAGGGCAAGTAAGCCGAAGAATTTCGCGGGTTTGCCGTTCCGGCTGACCCGCACCCGATCTGGCGATTGTGCCCGATCTGGCCCTTTATCATGGAGTTATCCGATGTCGCTTGGAACCATTCTGCTGATCATTCTGGTGATCTTCCTGCTCGGCGGCTTTAGCGGCCGTTTCGGCGGTTACGGCTATGGCTATGGCCACGGCGGCGTCGGCGTGATCGGCGTGGTGGCAATTATCGTGCTGGTCTTGGTTCTGACCGGGCGGATGTAGAGGACGGCGTAGGGTGGGTGATTCCATGGATTTGGCGCGCCAAATCTTTGGGTTCACCCACCATTATGACCGTCGGGGTACGGTGGGTGAACTCGCGCAAAGCGGCGCGGAACCACCCACCCTACCGATTAACGGCTGAATCGCTTGTACTTCGCGCGTTTCGGCTCCAGCGCATCTGGCCCCAGACGCCGCACTTTGTCTTCTTCGTAGGCTTGGAAGTTGCCCTCGAACCATTCGACATGGGCGTCGCCCTCAAACGCCAGCATATGGGTGCAGAGGCGGTCGAGAAAGAAGCGGTCGTGGCTGATGATGATGGCGCAGCCGGCGAAGTCTTCAATCGCGGATTCAAGGGCTTGCAGGGTTTCGACGTCAAGGTCGTTGGTCGGCTCGTCGAGCAGCAGCACGTTACCGCCCGAGCGCAAGAGTTTCGCCATGTGGACGCGGTTCCGCTCACCGCCGGACAGCAGGCCGACTTTCTTCTGCTGGTCGGTGCCTTTGAAGTTGAAAGCGCCGGTGTAGACGCGGGAGTTCATCGACATATCGCCGAGTTGGATGACCTCCGAGCCGCCGGAGATTTCTTCCCAGACGTTTTTGTTGGGGTCCAACGCGTCGCGGGATTGGTCGACGTAGCTGAGTTGCACGGTGTTACCCAGAACGATGCTGCCTTCATCGGGCTGTTCTTGCCCCGACAGCATACGGAACAGCGTCGATTTACCGGCACCGTTCGGGCCGATCACGCCGACGATGGCACCCGGTGGCACGGTGAAGGTCAGATCCTCGATCAGCAGCTTGTCGCCCATGTGTTTCTTCAGGCCGGTGACTTCGATCACCTTGCTGCCCAGACGTTCGCCGTTCGGGATGATGATTTGCGCCGAGGATGCACGTTCCAGCACGGTTTGGCCTGCCATCTCGTTATAGCGCGCCAAGCGGGCCTTGCCTTTGGACTGGCGGGCTTTGGCCCCCGAGCGGATCCACTCCAATTCCTTCTCCAGCGCTTTTTGCTTGGACTTGTCCTCGCGCGCCTCTTGGCTCATCCGTTTGGCTTTTTGATCGAGCCAGGCCGAATAGTTGCCCTCGTAGGGGATGCCGCGGCCACGATCGAGTTCGAGGATCCAAGAGGTGATGTCGTCGAGGAAGTAACGGTCGTGGGTGACGATCAGGATGGTGCCGCGGTAGGCGATCAGGTGCTTTTGCAACCAGGCGATGGATTCGGCGTCCAAGTGGTTGGTCGGCTCGTCGAGCAGCAGCATGTCGGGGGCTTCAAGCAGCAGTTTGCACAGAGCCACGCGGCGGCGTTCCCCGCCAGACAGCGATTCCACATCGGCATCATCGGGCGGGCAGCGCAGGGCGTCCATCGCGACACCTACGGAAGCCTCAAGCTCCCACAGGTTGCCCGCGTCGATCTCGTCTTGCAACGCGGCCATCTCATCCGCGGTTTCGTCCGAGTAGTTCATCGCCAGTTCGTTGTAGCGTTCCAGAATGGCGGTTTGTTTCGCCACGCCGAGCATGACGTTGCCTTTCACGTCCAAGGACGGATCAAGGTAGGGTTCCTGCGCCAGATAGCCGACTTTCGCGCCCTTAGCGGCCCAAGCCTCGCCCTTAAAGTCGGTGTCCATGCCAGCCATGATCTTCAACAGGGTCGATTTACCCGAGCCGTTGACGCCGACCACACCGATTTTTACGCCGGGCAGGAAGTTCAGGTGGATATTCTCAAAGCACTTCTTGCCACCGGGATAGGTCTTGGAGACGCCTTCCATGTGGTAGACATATTGATACGAGGCCATTGGGTGCTCCTGGACAAAGTCGCTCTGCGCTGTTGGGGCGGTATGTAGCGATTGTTGGTGGCAAGAGCAACGTGGGGGTGGTGGCTATGATGCGGGAAGCGGGGCCGCGCAGAAGATTTCGCTGCGATCTGGCGTGCCCGGCTTGGGCCTAACCTCAGCTTCAGTGAAAGGAGGGCGATCTCACGCCAGCTTCCGCTCTGCCAAATCCGCCTCACGTTGCGCTTTGGCTTGCGAGATCACGGCGTGGGGTGGCACGTCTTCGGTGACCCAGACGTTGCCGCCCAGCACCGCGCCGCGGCCGATGGTGACTCGGCCTAGGACGGTGGCACCGGAATAGATCACCACGTCGTCTTGGACCACCGGATGCCGGGGCAGGCCTTTGATGGCGTTGCCGGATTCGTCGGTGGGGAAGCTTTTCGCGCCCAAGGTGACGGCTTGGAAGATTTGCACCCGGTTGCCGATGATCGCGGTGGCACCGATTACGACGCCGGTGCCGTGGTCGATGAAAAAGCTTTGGCCGATGGTGGCACCCGGATGAATATCAATGCCGGTGGCGCTGTGCGACAATTCGGCCACCAACCGCGCCAGCAAGGGCAGGCCCAAGCGGTGCAGACGGTGCGCGATGCGGTGACTGATCATCGCATGAACGCCGGGATAGCAGAGCAGAACCTCGTCGACGCTGCGGGCGGCAGGATCGGCAGCGAAGGCGGCCCGCACATCGGTATCGAGCAGGCGGCGGATGTCGGCAAGGCTGGAGGCAAAATCTTGCACCAGACGCAGCGCTGCAAGATCGGCGGGCAGATCAGCGGTGGCAAGGGCGTGACGCTCGGCCCAGAGCAGTTCCAGCCGGACTTGAGCGGTCAGGTCTTGCAAGACGGTGCTGAGGGTCTGGCCGACGTAGTAATTCTCGCTTTCGGGGCGCAAATCGGCGGGCCCCAGCCGCATCGGAAACAGGATGCCGCGCAGGCCTTCAACAATGCCGCGCACCACCGCAGCTGAGGGCAATTCGCGGCCAAACGGCTCGGCGCTGCGGTCGCGCAGACCGCGCCAGTCTTGCCGGGCCTGTGCCAGATCAGCGACCACGCGGTCAAGGTCGAAGGTTTGTGGCGGGGTCGGGCGGAGGTCTGGCGTAACGCTTAGGTTTGCAGCGGGCCGGTCGGGGGCAAAGGCCTGAGCTATGGTCACTTGCGGCTGGGCGCTGTCCGGCTGCAGGGTTTGTACAGGTGAGGCCATTGTCTTATCCATGCGGTCGCAAACGTTTGCGTCTTTCATCACAGATGTATCAGAATTACGAAGTACAAACAGTATGTTATGATGGAGACACGGCGCAGGAGCCACATTTGGAAGAAATCGGCTGGGGGGAGGCGTGCAGAGAGAAACTTGCGGTTGTCCGGGGTTTGGCCGCAGCATTTCCGTTCTGCTGAGGGCTGGAAGTGTTGCAGCCTGAACCGCGCCTGCGGCAGGCGTGTGGTTCAATCACACGCCCCCCCCCGCCCCGCAACAGCCCGTGGATTGCGGGAGGGCAGGCCGCGATTGGACCAACCAGCCTTTGCGCAGGGCGGAGGTATCGGCCCTGTTCGGCGGGAAAATCACCCGATTGCTGTGCTGCGATGGATATCTTCTCTGTTATGGCCCGCTGCGGGATGGGCGTTCTCTCAAACCCACTCAGTTTAGAATTCCGATTTGGGTGGCAAAGGCGCAGAATAAACACGATCACACAGGTCGTGTAAGCACAGCTTCCTATAGAGAGATGACCGCAATGAGCTATTCGGTTTTCAGCTTCCCGCTGCCCCGCGTGCCGTCCCCGTCAGAGGCAGACTTGGCCTTGTTGGTGCGCCAGGCCGCAGCCGCTTTGGCTGGGTTGGCGCTGATCACCTTGCAAAGCCATTACGACATGGCGGCGTTCCGGTTGCGCGGGTTGTTGCAAGAGATCGAGCGCCTGCCCACCGCAGAGTTGCCGCTGGGGGATCGCGATGGCGCAGTGTTGCTCTGGCGGTTGCAGGTTTTTGATACGCGGTGTGACACGCATTTTCTGACCGGACTGCCAAACCTGCAGGCTTGGGCCAAGCGCATGTTGACGCAAGACAGCGCTGCCGACCTGCGTGCGCCGCTGGTGGTCGCGCAGTTTATGGCGCAGCAGCGCGCGTTGGGCGGTCTGCTCACCAACCCGCAGCGTGATGTTCTGTGGCAGGCGCTCTGATCGGGCGTGCACCCATCGGCCGCAACGCAGACTGGGCGCGCCGTCCCGCTGAGGTGCCTACAGGGTTTTGCCCAGCCAGAGTGTGGCGGGAAAGCTGGTATAGGCCGGAATATCTTGCCAGCCGTCGCGGCGGTAGAGCGCTATGGCCTCTGTCAATGCCGCGTTGGTGTCGAGCTTCAACTGGCTGTAGCCAAGCGTTTTCGCGCGGGACTCAACGGTGTGCATCAGGCGGCGGGCGAGGCCTTGGCCACGGGCGGAAGGGTCGACCCAGAGGCGTTTGACCTCGGCGGTGGTTTTGTCGAGAGGGCGGAGCGAGACGGTGCCGATCGGCAGGTCGTCACTCCATGCGATCAGGAAGCCGCCGTGGGGTGGGCGGTAAGCCTCGGGATCGGTCAGCGGCAGGGTCAGCATATCGCGGCTGAGGCTGGGGATTTTCTCGGTCAGCAGCTGGTAATAGGCGTCGAGGCAGGCGATGGCAGCAGGATCACTGGCGTCGGCGTCGCGGATCTCGATCTGGTCGCCCAGCAGGGTGGTGGCGATCAGGTCCATCGCGTCGATCAGGGCTTGGGGACGGCTGCCTGCGCGCGCAAGGGTTTCGGCGGCGCGGGCGTAACCGATGGCCTCATAGGCAGCCATTTCGGTTTGGCCTGCCGGGGTGAGTTGCGCAGTGCGGCGGCGGCGATCAATGGGATCGGTGGCAAGCTGGATTAGGGCTTCGGCTTCGAGCGCGCGCAGCAGGCGGCTGAGCAGACCGGAGTCGAGCGCCAGTTTGGCGCGAATGTCGGCGATGTCAGTGCCTTGCGGGGTGATCAGTTGCAGCACGCGGGCGGCACCAAGCGGGCGACCCCGGCCTAGGTAGGAATGGTCAAGCGCGCCGACCTCACGGGTGACGGCGCGGTTAAAGCGGCGCAGGCGGTCGATGGCGTCGAGCATGTTTGGCCCCGGTCAGATATTTTGCCTGACTTTAGTCAAGTAGTTTATGCGGTCAAGAGGGGCTGGCGCAGATCGGGCACAGTCTGGGCTTGGCATGCGGGAAGCGATTGTAAAGCTGCAAGGCTTCAGAGAAACATGGCGGCATGAGAACAGGGTTTCCCATTGCGACCAGAGGCATGGTCATCGGCCTTTTGGGCGGATCGTTTGATCCGGCGCATGAGGGGCATGTGCATATCACGCGGGAAGCGATCAAGCGGATGAGCTTAGATCGGGTGTGGTGGCTGGTCAGCCCCGGCAATCCGCTGAAGGCGCGCCAGCCTGCACCGATGGTGGAACGGCTGGCGCGGGCGCGGGCGGTGATGCCCGATCCGCGCGTGGTGATCACCGATCTGGAGGCGCGGTTGGGCACGCGGGCGACGGCGGACACTTTGCGCAAGTTGCGGGCGATCTATCCCGGCGTGCATTTCGTCTGGCTGATGGGAGCGGATAATCTGGTGCAATTTCACCGCTGGAACCGCTGGCGGGATATTCTGCGCAGCGTGCCTGTTGGAGTTTTGGCGCGGCCGGGGTCTGGAGTGGCGGCGCGGACCTCTGTTGCCGCGCGGGCGTTTCGGGTCAATCAGGTCGATCGGGGCGAGAATTTGCGCGGGCGCAGGGCTCCGGCATGGTGTTTTGTGAACATCCCGATGAATGGCGCGTCTTCCAGTGCGATCCGGGCGCGGGGCGAGTGGAAGCGGTGAATTTGCCGTGATCTGCGGCGGGCGGAGGCTATCTGGCCCTGCTCACGATTGCATCACGGCCTGCGCGCGGGATATTTGTACGACGGGATGACCAAAGGAATCGTGATGCAGGTTGGGCGCAGATGGGTGTTGGGAGGGCTGCTGGCGGGGGCTGCGCTGCCTGCGTGGGCGGAAGCGCCTGCCCTGTCGCTGCGGCCCCGCGCGCGGCCAAGTCCGAGCGCGTTGGTCAAGCCTGCGGATCAAGGCGCTGCGGCATTGGTGGCGGCGGCCAAGCTGACCGGGGCGGTGGGGTATTGCGTGGTTGATATGACCTCGGGTCGGGTGTTGGAGGCTGCGGGTGAGGCACAAGAGATGCCGCCTGCCAGTGTCACCAAGACCGTGACCACCGCCTTTGCGCTGGAAAAACTGGGGGTCGAGCATCGCTTCGTGACGCGGGTGATGCGGGTGGGGGCGGTGGTGAACGGTCGGCTCGACGGCGATCTGATCTTGGCAGGCGGCGGTGATCCGACCTTTGACACCGACAAGATGGGCGATCTGGTGGCGGCGCTGGCGGCCTCGGGGCTGCGCGAGGTGACGGGGAAGTTCGTGGCCTACGCGGGGGCTTTGCCGGAAAGGGCCGAGATTGCGCCGGATCAGCCGGATTTCGTCGGCTATAATCCAGCGATTTCGGGGCTGATGCTGAATTTCAATCGGGTGAATTTCGTCTGGAAAGCGGTGAATGACGGGTATTCGCTGGCGATGAACGCGGAGGGCGCGCGGTTTGTGCCAGCCGTTACGATGGCAAGCGTGCAAGTCGTGGATCGGGACGTGCCGGTGTTTGCCTATGAAGCGGGGGCGGCGCGCGACAACTGGTCAGTGGCGCGCGGGGCTTTGGGGCGCGAGGGCTCGCGCTGGCTGCCGGTGCGCCATGCGGCGACCTATGTGGCTGAGGTGTTCCAGACCCTGTGTGCGGCGCAGGGGATAAAGCTGCCTGAGGCCGAGGTGGTGTACGCTTTGCCTGCGGCAGCAGAGATAGTGCGGCACGAGTCCGAGGCTTTGCCGGATCTGCTGCGCAAGATGCTGAAATTCTCGACCAATCTGACGGCAGAGGCGGTGGGGCTGACCGCCTCGGGCGCGGGCACTCTGGAGGGGTCTGCGGCGGTGATGACCGCTTGGGCGCGGCGGCGGTTTGGCGTGCAAGCGGTGTTTGGCGATCACTCCGGGCTGGGGCCGAAAACCCGGATCAGCCCGGCGGAGATGGTGCAGGTGATGATCAAGACGCGGCAGGATAAGCGGTTGTCGCTGCTGCACGATCTGCTGAAAACTGCCGATCTGCCTAGTGCGGATGGCAAGCCTGCGGCGAAAGCTGGCAAGCCCGGCAAGCTGGCGCGGGTTTCGGCGAAAAGTGGCACGATGAATTTCGTCTCAAACCTGTCGGGCTATGTCGATGCGCCGGGGGGGCGGTCGCTGGCCTTTGCGATCTTCACCGCCGATCTGCCGCGTCGCGCGGCGGTGCCGGTATGGAACCGCGAATCGCCCGAGGGGGATAAGGCTTGGGTCAAGCGGGCGCATCGTTTGCAAGGGCAGTTGTTGAACCGCTGGGGGCAGGTTTATCTTTAAGTTGGGTGCAGCAGGCCAGACCGACCGATGTCTTTGCGCAAGCGTGCGGGCTTCCCTAAAGCCCATATACAGCCAGCGCCCCGGATCGCGACTTGCCGTTACGTTAAGCCGCATCACGCGGAAAACACGCGGAGATTTCCCGCTTGAATGCGCAGAACCCGTTCTAACCGCATAGACAGAACCACCGGAGCGTGTAGTCTTTCGATGTGTCGGCACGGGCAGAACGGCCGCGCCGGAGTTCGCTATTGCATCAACAGGAGGATTGCATGGATCGTCGTTCGTTTTTGACAAAAGCTTCTATCGGGGGTGTCGGTGCTGCGGGGGCCGCGATGCTGGCCTCGCCGATGATTGCGCAGTCGTCCCCGAAGGTGACGTGGCGGATGACCTCGTCGTTCCCGAAATCGCTGGACACGATTTATGGCGGGGCTGAGGTTCTCGCAAAGATGCTGTCGGAAGCCACCGATGGCAATTTCCAGATTCAGGTGTTTGCGGCGGGGGAGCTGGTACCCGGTGGCGCGCCTGCGGCGGATGCGGTGAGCGCCGGGACCGTCGAGGCTTGTCATACCGTTGGCTATTATAATTTCGGGCAGGACCCGACCTTTGCGCTGGCGGCGGCGGTGCCGTTCTCGCTGTCGGCACGCGGGATCAATGCGTGGCATTATCACGGCGGCGGCATTGATCTGTATAACGAATTCCTCGCCACCAAGGGCATTTTCGGCCTGCCGGGCGGCAATACTGGGGTGCAGATGGGCGGTTGGTTCCGCAAGGAAATCAACACTCTGGCCGATCTTCAGGGCTTGAAATTCCGCGTCGGTGGCTTTGCCGGCAAGGTGCTGACCAAGCTCGGCGTCGTGCCGCAGCAAATTCCGGGCGGTGATATTTATCCGGCGCTGGAAAAGGGCACGATTGATGCGGCGGAATGGGTCGGCCCCTATGACGACGAAAAGCTTGGCTTCTTCAAGGTCGCGCCGTTCTATTACTATCCGGGCTGGTGGGAAGGTGGGCCGACGGTTCACTTCTTCTTCAACAAGGCGCAATACGAAGCGCTGACCCCGACCTATCAATCGCTGCTGCGCACCGCTTGCCGCGCGGCCGACGCCGATATGTTGCAGAAGTACGACTACAAGAACCCGACGGCGATCAAATCTCTGGTCGGTCAGGGCGTGCAGTTGCGGCCGTTCAGCCCGGAAATCCTGCAAGCCTCGTTCACCGCTGCGAATGAGGTTTATGCCGAGATGGAAGCCACCAACGCGCCGTTCAAGAAGATCTGGGAGTCGATCAAGGCGTTCCGCAATGACTATTATCAGTGGACGCAGGTTGCGGAGTATAACTACGACACCTTCATGATGATCCAGCAGCGCGACGGCAAGCTGTAAGCGAATTGCTTTGAGAAAAGCCCCCGCCGAGTGATCGGCGGGGGCTTTTTCATGCGTTCAGCGCAGCGGTGTTATGGTGCCGGAGCCGCAGGTTTTGCTGTGCCAAAGCTGGGCGGTTGTGACAGCAGTTCATTACCCAAGGGTGCAGGCGTCGCGGGCGCGGCGGGGGTAGCAGAGCCCCCCAAGCCAGTGCCAAGCCCGCCATCCAAGCCGCCCAAGCCCCCCAGCCCACCAAGGCCAGAATTCGGCGCGGTGAAGGTGACGTGCGAGGTATCCACCACCGCACCTTTGTAATGCATCACCATCTGCGGGAAAGAGATCACCAGACCAATCATCACCACTTGGATGATCACGAACGGCACCGCTCCCCAGTAAATCTCGCTGGTTTTGACCGGGGCCATCATCTTGCCGGTCACCCGGTCTTTATACGGCTCTTTCGGGGCGACCGAGCGCAAGTAGAACAGTGAGAAGCCGAACGGCGGGTGCATGAACGAGGTCTGCATGTTGACGCCGAGGATGACACCGAACCAGATCAGATCAATCCCCAACTTCTCGGCCACCGGGGCCAGCAGCGGCACAAGGATGAAGGCCAGCTCGAAGAAATCGAGGAAGAACGCCAGCAGGAACACCAGGATAGACACCCCGATCAGGAAGCCCAACTGCCCCCCCGGCATTGCTGTCAGCAGATGTTCCACCCAGAGATGGCCTTGCACGCCGTAGAAGGTCAGCGAGAACACCCGCGCGCCCAGCAGGATAAACATCACGAAAGACGACAACCGGGTGGTGGAAGCAAGGGCCTGCTGGATGACAGACAGGTTCAGGCGGCCTTTGATGCCTGCAAGGAACAATGAGCCAACCGCGCCCATCGCGCCGCCCTCGGTCGGGGTGGCGATGCCGAGATAGATCGTGCCCAGCACCAGAAAGATCAGCGCAAGCGGCGGGATCAGCACGATGATCACCTGCGAGCACAGTTTGGACATCAGGTTCAGCTTTAGTGCCCGATCCAGCAAGGCCGCGACATAGATCGCGATGATAGCGACGGAAGCCCCAATGATATCAGCGCCTTCGCCGTAGAGTGGCAGCAGGGCTTTGATGATCAGATAGCCCATCACCCCCGCGATCAGCAGCGACACCACCAGTGAGCTGACACCATTGCCCAAAGTGCGGGCCTCTTTCGGCAGCGCCGGAACCCAGTTGGGGCGGAACATGCTGACGAGGAACACATAGGACATATACAGCCCGGTCAGCACCAGACCCGGCACCATCGCGCCCTTGTACATGTCGCCGACCGAGCGACCGAGCTGGTCGGCCAGAATGATCAGCACCAGCGAGGGCGGAATGATCTGTGCCAAGGTGCCAGAGGCCGCAATCACGCCACTGGCCATCCGACGATCATAGCCATAGCGCAGCATGATCGGCAGCGAAATCAAGCCCATAGCAATGACAGATGCCGCGACAACGCCCGTGGTTGCGGCCAGCAATGCACCGACGATAATCACCGCATAGGCAAGCCCGCCGCGCACCGGGCCGAACAACTGGCCGATGGTTTCCAAGAGATCCTCGGCCATGCCGGAGCGTTCCAGCACGATGCCCATGAACGTAAAGAACGGGATCGCCAGTAGGGTTTCGTTCTGCATCACCCCCCAAAATCGTTCCGGCAGGGCGTAGAGCAGCGGCCAATCGAGGGTGATGGTGCCTTCGGACATTGGGGCCAGAAACACCCCAAACACGAAGAACAACAGGCCGTTGGCGGCCAATGAAAACGCCACCGGGTAGCCTGCCAGCAGGAATACCACCAGCGAGACGAACATGATCGGCGCCATGTTCTGCGCGATCAGTTCCATCATGTGCGGTCCCCTTTGGCGGTTTTATCGGCTTCGGCTTGGATGGCGGCGAGTTTTTCAGCCAGTTCCGCGCCCTCATTGGCTGCGGCTTCGTGGCTGGATACGAAGGGCGTCGGATCGGGGATGATGCCGCGCATCACCGCGATTTTCTTGATGATTTCCGAGATGCCTTGCAGGGTCAGCAGCAGCATCCCGATCAGCAGCAAGGCCTTGGCGGGCCACAGGGTCAGACCGCCCGCGTTGTTTGAGGTTTCGCCGGAATGATAGGATTGCAGCACATAAGAGGTGAAATACACATCCATCAGGATCGCGAACGGCATCAGGAAGAACAGATGGCCCAGCAGATCAATCCAGTGCTGCGCGCGCCGGGGCAGCGCACCATAGACAATGTCGATGCGGATATGTTCGTTCTGCCGCAGCGTGTAGGCCGCCGCCAGCAGAAACGCCGCGCCATAGAGATACCATTGCGCTTCCAGCAGCGCGTTGGATGAGCTGTTGAACAGCTTGCGCACCACCGCATTGCCGGCACTGAGCAGGATGGCGGCCAGAATGAACCAGCCGACCGCCTTGCCGATCATCTCGGTGCTTCGATCTATAAAGCGCGATAATATCAACATGATGGCCCTCCGTTGCGGTTGAGTTTGGTCAACTCGCGGCTATCGGTCAATCAGCGATACAAAGCAGATCGCAATCAGCGCTTAATTTTAGATTCGATTTACCGATGACGTAAGGTCAAGCGGCGCAGGCATCGGCAAAACCGGGGCGCGGCTTCAGGGCCGCAAATGCCGCACCCTTGCGCCCCATTCGATGGCGGCGGCGTGCAGGCGGTCGATATTCAACTCCTCGCGTACCTCCTCCAGCATCCGCAACTCGACCTCACGCAGGCTGCCATCGGCGGTGGCGACGTCGCAGGCGAGGGCATAGGCGGTTTCGTTCAGCCGTTCGGGCAAAGCATCGCGGATCAGGCCGAACAAAGCTTCAAGGCCGTCTTCCTCCTCAAACAGATCAAAAACGGTTTGTGCCACGACGCGGATGCGGTCGGCGTCATAGCTGGCGAACACCGGCATGTGGTTGACGGTGCGCTGAATCGCCACCAATTCGGCGGTGCGCATGTTCTCATCCGAGGCGGAAACCGCGATCATCACGGCCAGCAGTGCGTCTTGGGGCGACAGCGAGGGGTGGGTATCGGGCACGTCTGCTCTCCTATTGTTGCAGTGCAGAATATTGACCTGAGGGCTTGGCGGCAATAGAGGACAAGGGCTTGTGATGACATGGGGTCATCACGCGTTGGAGTATGCCGCGATGTCCGCTTTGCGCGATGCTGGGATGAAATCGAAAGCTTGGCCCTTTGAAGAGGCCCGCGCGCTGCTGAAACGCTATGAAAAAAAGGCCCCGGAAAAGGGCTATGTGCTGTTTGAAACCGGCTATGGCCCGTCAGGTCTGCCGCATATCGGCACCTTTGGCGAGGTGGCGAGGACGACGATGATCCGCCGCGCGTTCGAGGCGATTTCGGATATTCCAACGCGGTTGATCTGTTTCTCGGACGACGTGGACGGGATGCGCAAGGTGCCCGAGAACGTGCCGCAACAGGATATGCTGCGCGAGCATATGCAGAAGCCTTTGACTTCGGTGCCCGATCCCTATGCCGAGTTTGACAGCTTTGGCGCGCATAACAACGCCATGCTGCGGCGGTTCCTAGATACGTTTGGCTTTGAATACGAGTTCATCAGTGCCACTGAGTTCTATAAATCGGGCAAGTTCGACGACACGCTGAAGCTGGCGACCGAGCGCTATGATGCGATTATGAAGATCATGCTGGCCTCGTTGCGTGAAGAACGCCAGCAGACCTATTCCTGCTTCCTGCCAATCCATCCCGAGACCGGGCGGGTGATGTATGTGCCGATGAAAAACGTCGACGCCGTCAACCACACCATCACCTTCGATGATGAGACGGGCCGCGAATGGACGCTTCCGGTCACCGGCGGCAACGTCAAGCTGCAATGGAAGCCGGATTTCGGCGCGCGCTGGGCGGCGCTGGATGTGGACTTCGAGATGTATGGCAAGGATCACTCCACCAATACCCCGATCTATGACGGGATTTGTGAGGTGCTGGGCGGGCGCAAGCCGAACCATATGTCTTATGAGTTGTTCCTCGACGATCAGGGCCAGAAGATTTCCAAATCGAAGGGCAATGGCCTGACGATTGACGAATGGCTGTCTTATGCCTCGTCGGAGAGCCTGTCGTATTTCATGTATCAAAAGCCGAAGACGGCGAAGCGGATGCATTTCGACGTGATCCCGCGGGCGATGGACGAATATCATCAGCAGTTGCGGGCCTATCCGACGCAGGATGTCGATCAGCAGGTCAACAACCCGGTCTGGCACATCCACAAGGGCAATCCGCCCCTGTCGAAAATGGTGGTGCCGTTCTCGATGCTGTTGAACCTCGCCTCGGTGTCCGGCGCGAAGGATGCCAAGGGGCTGTGGGGTTTTATCAAGCGCTATGCGCCGGATGCTTCGCCCGAAGGCAACCCCGATCTCGATGCGGCGGCGGGCTATGCCCTGCGCTATTTTGCCGACCGTATTGCGCCGACACGGGTGTTCCGCCTGCCTTCCGATCAGGAACGTGCCGCGATGCTGGATCTGCGGGCGCGGTTGGTGGCTTGGGATGGCGGGCTGGACGACGAGGCACTGCAAAGCATGGTCTTCGCCGTCGGCAAGGACCATGCGTTCGAGCCTTTGCGCGATTGGTTCAAGGCGCTGTATGAGGTGCTGCTCGGCGCCTCGGATGGACCGCGCTTTGGCGGCTTCATCGCGCTTTACGGCGTGGACGAGACGATTGCCCTGCTGGATCGCGGCTTGAATGGTGAGCTTATCGCCTGATCTGCTGAAAAATACGCCCCCGACTCAACGCTAGCGTGTGTGTCGGGGGTTTTTATTTGACGAAACCTCGCGCTGGTTTACCTTTATGAATGGGGACGGTGGTAAGAGGTGTTGCGATGCGACTTTACCTTTATGTTGCCGCTTTAGCGGGGCTGGCGTTGCCTGCTTTGGCGCAGGAAGTGCCTATTCAACAGACCATTCAACAGCAGCTTGACGCCTTCAACGCCCGCGATATCAGCAAGGCTTGGACCTATGCTTCGCCGAATATAAAAGGCGTTTTCGGCACACCGGATCAGTTTGGCGAGATGGTCGAAAAGGTCTATCCGATGGTCTGGCGGCATGACGCGGTGCGGATGCTGGAATTGCGCACGGTGGCGGGCAATCTTTGGCAGCGGGTGATGATCACCGATGCCGGGGGGCGAACCTATCTGCTGGATTATATGATGGTTGAGACGCCAGATGGCTGGCAGATCAACGCCGTGCAACTGTTGCCGCAGCAGGGCGTGGGGGCCTGATGCGCTTTTCCAGCGGCCCGCTGTCATGGCTTTGACAGTGCAGAGGCCTGAGTGGGCCGATCAGCCGAATCATGTTTTCGGGCGGTGGGCTTTGATCATCGCGGGGTCGGTCTCAACCCAGCCCGCGCCGATCAGGTCCATGCAATAAGGCACGGCGGCGAAGATGGATTCGAGGCTGGTGGCGATGGCGTTGGGGCTGCCGGGGAGTGTGATGATCAGGGTTTTGCCGCGGATGCCTGCCGTTTGCCGCGACAGGATGGCGGTGGCGACGATTTTGCCGTTCGCGGCCCGCATCGCCTCACCAAAGCCGGGAAGTTCCATATTGATCACATCCGCAAGCGCCTCGGGCGTCTGATCGCGCGGGCTGGGGCCGGTGCCGCCGGTGGCGAGGATCAGATCGGCGTGCCAGTTATCCGCCAGATCGCGCAGTTCGCCGGCCACTTCAGCGCGACCATCGGGGGTGATGCGGCGGAGAATTTCGGCGGGCGTGGTGATGATGCGGCGCAGCCAATCCTCGGCGGCGGGGCCGCCACGGTCTTGGTATTCGCCTTTTGAGGCGCGGTCGGACACGGTGAGGATGGCGATGCGGGCGGCGGCTTTGGCGGACATGGGGCGGCTCCTTTTTGGCCGCAGCGTGCGGGTTTGGCGGTGCGGGTGCAAGCCCCTGCTTGCCGCATGGGCCTTGCGCGCGTAAGCTGTCGATTGCCCGATTGGGGCCGAAAAGGATGCCGTTTGCCTGATTTTACGCTGCCCGATTTGGGCTGGTCTGACCATTTCTCTGAACAGCTGACCGAGGAAGATGCGGGGTTTGTGCCTGCGCGGCTTAGCTCGCTGCATCGGGCAAGGGTGCAGGCTTTGACGGCTTCGGGAGCGGTGGAATTGCTCTGCCCGCCAACGCTGTCGGTGGCTGGGATGGCGGTGGGGGATTGGGTGCTGGCGGATGGCCCTCGGGTGGGCCGGGTGCTCGACCGCATTAGCCTGTTGCAACGCCGCGCGGCGGGAACCGGGACGGTGGCGCAACTGATCGCCGCCAATGTCGATACGATGTTCGTGGTCACCTCGTGCAACGCCGATTTCAACGAGGCGCGGTTGGAGCGCTATCTGGTGCTGGCGCATTCTGCCGGGATCACGCCAGTGGTGGTGCTGACCAAGGCGGATATGGCCGAAGCTGCGCCTTACATCGCGCGGGCAGAGGGGCTGTCGGCGGGCATGGCGGTGGTGGCGTTGAACGCCAAATCCGGCGATCTTTCAGTGCTCGACCCATGGTGCCGTGCGGGGCAGACCGTGGTTTTGTTGGGCTCATCCGGCGTGGGAAAATCTACTTTGGCCAACAGCTTGACCGGTGGGGCATTGGAGGTTGGCCCGGTTCGCGAGGATGACGCCAAGGGGCGGCACACGACGACCTCGCGCTATCTTTTGGCTTTGCCCGCAGGCGGCTGGCTGATCGACACACCGGGGGTGCGCGAGTTGCAGCTGACCGATGTGGCCGATGGTATTGATATGCTGTTTTCCGATCTGATTGATCTGGCGGCGGGCTGTCGGTTCCGTGATTGCAAACATACGGTCGAGCCGGGTTGTGCGGTGCAGGCGGCGATCAAAGCGGGTGTGGTCGATGCGCGAAGGTTGGACAGTTGGCGGAAACTGGGGGCGGAGGAGAAGGCTAATTCATCGGCGATGCAGGTGTCTAAGGTGCGGGCGGCGGGGAAATATACCAAGAAATCAGCGGCAAAGCGGCGGCCTGGGGGTTAGCTTTGATTGGGGGCCAGCCCCCAAGCCCCCGGAGTATTTTTGCCAGTATGAATGCAAATTTGAGTTAAATTAAAGCGGCCTGGCTGGCCCACAGGAATTGCTCGGGCGTTTCCACCGCACAGGGGCGGACTTGACGGAGGCGATTGAGCGCGGGATCGGCGGCTTCTCCGGCCTCGACCATCAGGCGCAGCGCGGCGGTGCCGGATCTGCCGCAGCCGCCCATGCAATGCAGCAGGACTTTGTGGCCTTTTGCCAGTTTGCTATGGGCGAGCGCAGAAATTTCGGCCCAGCCTGTGCTTGGGGTGTCATAATCTGCGGTGGGCAAATGCGCCCATTGGATGCCGAAGTGCGACAGGTCTGCGCCAAGGCCGAGGGCTGTGCGAGAAAGTTCCTCGGCGCTCACCAAGCTGACCACGAGCGCCGGATGCCAATGCTGGATCGCGATCAAATCGGCCTCGTAGAACCCCGCCCGTCCGGGGCATGGGCTGATGCCTAAGACCCCCTGCCCCACCGCCAGCTCTGCGATTGTCAGCCGCATCTGTTCCTCTTTGGTTTACGTTTCGCCGCGCGCGCCGTAGTCTGGCGCGACCCGAATCCGCCCGCATGTTCTCTGAGGTATGATGACCGAAACCACGCCGCAAACCTATCAGGTTTTGGCCCGCAAATACCGCCCCGCGACCTTTGCCGATCTGGTCGGTCAAGAGGCGATGGTGCGCACGCTGAAGAACGCCTTCGCGGCGGACCGGATTGCGCATGCGTTCATGATGACCGGGATCAGGGGCACCGGTAAAACCACCACAGCGCGGATCATTGCCAAAGGGTTGAATTGCGTCGGCCCAGACGGCAAAGGCGGGCCTACGACTGAGCCTTGTGGGGTGTGTGAGCCTTGCGTGGCGATTGCCGAGGGCCGTCATGTCGATGTGATGGAGATGGATGCGGCCTCGCGCACCGGCGTGAATGACATGCGTGAAGTCATTGATTCTGTGCATTATCGGGCGGCTTCGGCGCGGTATAAGATCTATATCATCGACGAAGTGCATATGCTGTCCAACGCGGCGTTCAACGCGCTGTTGAAGACGTTGGAAGAGCCTCCGGCGCATGTGAAATTCATCTTTGCCACCACGGAAATTCGCAAGGTTCCGGTGACGGTTCTTAGCCGGTGCCAGCGGTTTGATCTGAAGCGGATCGAGCCGGAGGTGCAGATGGCTTTGATGCGCAAGATCGCTTTGGCGGAGGGCGCGCAGATTACCGATGGCGCTTTGGCGCTGATTGCGCGAGCGGCGGAAGGCTCGGCGCGGGATGCGACCTCGCTGCTGGATCAGGCGATTTCGAATGGGGCTGGCGAGACCACCGCCGATCAGGTGCGGGCGATGCTCGGGCTGGCGGATCGCGGCCGGGTGCTTGATCTGTTTGATTTGATTATGAAAGGTGAGGCTGCCGCAGCTTTGGCGGAACTGTCTGGGCAATATGCCCACGGGGCCGACCCGATGGCGGTTCTGCGCGATCTGGCCGAGATCACCCATTGGGTTTCGGTGATCAAGATCACGCCCGAAGCCGCCGAAGATCCGACCACGCCGCAGGATGAACGCGAACGCGGGCTGGCGATGGCCGCCGTGTTGCCAATGCGGGTGCTGACGCGGATGTGGCAGATGCTATTGAAAGCATTGGAGGAAGTCACCCTTGCGCCGAATGCAATGATGGCGGCCGAGATGGCGGTGATCCGGCTGACCCATGTGGCGGATTTGCCCGACCCCGAGACTTTGGTGAAAAAGCTGATGTCGCAAAGTGCGCCTACGCGACCGACCGGGGGGGCTCCGGCTGGTGGCGGCGGTGGCATGGTGCATGGCGCGCTGCGGATGGCGCCCTCTGCGCCGATGCGGGGACCGACCATGCAGGGCGGGCAGGCTTTGGCCGTGGCGGAAAGCCAGTTGGTGGTCTATGCCAGCTTCGCGCAAGTCATTGAATTGATCCGTGAAAAGCGCGACATGCGGTTGTTGGTTGAGGTTGAGGAAGGCGTCAAACTGGCGAAGTACGCGCCGGGGCGGATCGAGTTTGAACCGGCTCCGGGGGCGAAGCCCGATCTCGCGGCACGACTTAGCCAGCGGCTGCAAGGCTGGACGGGCGCGCGTTGGGGTGTGTCGGTGGTCAACACCGGCGGTGCTGCGACGCTGGCCGAGGAGCGCGATGCGGCCTCTAATGCTGCCAAGGCCGAGGCGATGGGCAACCCCTTGGTACAGGCGGTGATGCTGGCGTTTCCGGGGGCGCAGATTACCGAAATCAGGACGGCAGAGGCGATGGCGGCGAGTGCCGCGATCGAGGCTTTGCCGGAAGTGGAAGATGAATTTGATCCGTTTGAAGACGACTAAGGAGCGAACATGCTAAAAGGTTTGGGCGGCATTGGCGATATGGCCAAGATGATGAAAGCTGCGCAGGAAATGCAGGGCAAGATGGCCGAGCTGCAAGAAGAAATGGCGCGCACCGTGGTGATCGGTGAGGCCGGCGCGGGGTTGGTCAAGGCACGTGCCACCTGCAAGGGCGAGGTCACGGGGCTGGATATTGACCCGTCGATTTTGGTCGCTTCGGAAAAGGAAGTGGTCGAAGATCTGATCCTTGCGGCGATCAAAGATGCGCAGAACAAGGGGCAAGCTCGCAACATGGTTGAGATGCAGAAAATGACGCAAGCGCTTGGCCTGCCTGCGGATTTCAAGCTGCCGATCTGAGAGGACCCTGCCTGAATGGAGCAATCCCGTGACATTGAAACGCTGATCGAACTGATGGCGCGGCTGCCGGGGCTGGGGCCTCGGTCGGCGCGTCGGGCGGTGTTGGCGCTGCTGAAAAAGCGGGGAGCGTTGATGGCCCCCTTGGCGCAGGCGATGGCGACGGTGGCGCTGACGGCAAAGGATTGCACCATTTGCGGCAATATCGGCACGGCTGAAATCTGCCCGATTTGCAGCGACGCGACCCGCGCCAATGGTGAGATTTGTGTGGTCGAGGATGTCTCGGACCTTTGGGCGATGGAACGCGGCGGGGCGTTCAAGGGCCGCTATCATGTGCTGGGCGGCACGCTTTCGGCGCTGGATGCGATTGGGCCGGAAGAATTGGGCATCCCTCGTTTGGTGGACCGTGCGGCGGGTGCGACGGAGGTTATTCTGGCGCTGAATGCCACGGTGGATGGCCAGACGACGGCGCATTACATCGCCGATGCGCTGGCCGGGCTGGGCGTGCAGATCACCTCATTGGCGCAGGGCGTGCCGATTGGTGGCGAGTTGAACTATCTCGACGATGGTACGATTGGCGCGGCGCTGCGGGCGCGCCGCAGCTTTTAACGGCGTTTCTCGCCCAAGCTTAAGCCTGCTTCACAACCATACCGCGCTTTCGCCGTATTCCCGCCATATTCCGGCTCTTAACTGGGTTAACCGAAAACCGGAGGGCGCTATGGCCATTGTTTCAATGATTGCAGGCGGAATGCTGGGATTTTTCTCGGCTCTGTTCAGCTTGGTGGCATTGAACGTCAGCTGGATGACGGCCCTAGGGTTGTGGAGCGGTATTGGCTGCGCTGTCGCCGCTTTGCTGCTCGGATGCGCGATGTGGCCCCGCCGCAAAGCGGTCGAGTTGCACCGGACGGAACACGCCTAGCGCGTAATTTTTTCTTGATCTGTGGCCAGAGTCGCCCCTATCAAAGAGTGCGACGTTGACTCTCTGCGATCTCTGTCTCCGATTTCGGCCACAGCATTCGACAAAGGCTGACTGCGCCAAGCCGCCGCAATCTCGCGGGCGGCACTGCTAAGGGAGACATCACGATGGCTAAGGGCACCGTGAAATGGTTCAATGAAACAAAAGGCTTCGGCTTTATCGCCCCGGAAGGCGGCAAGAAGGACGTGTTCGTGCACATCTCGGCGCTGGAGCGTGCTGGTCTGCGCTCGCTGAAAGATGGCCAGCCGGTCACCTTCGACATCGAAGCGGGTCGCGATGGCCGCGAATCGGCGACCAATCTGGCGCTGGCCTGAACCGAAAGCCTCTAACCTTAAAGTCAGGGGCTGATTGAGATTTGAAAGGGGCGCATCCCAGATGCGCCCCTTTTGTATTACAGCACAGACCCTGATCGCCATCGACAATCAGGATTCTTTTGATCGAAAACTCACATCAGGCGCATGGCGAGCCGGTCGCGCAGCGCATGTTCAAAACCCACCCGCAGCGAGATGCCCGAGGTGGGCGCGCGCAATACCACAGCCTCACCGCGTTCCTCAGGGAATTCCTGCGCGGTGCAGTCTTTTGAGAGCAGAATAACCGGCACCCGCCGCGCCACGTCGATCAGCAGCGCATGGGCACGGCGACCCGCCGCAAGCCCGCCAAACGCATCACAGTCAATCACGCACAGCCCATAGCCTGCCGGATCTTCGATCACCGCTTCTAGGCCCACGAACAGATCATCGGTCATTTCCACCTTGCCCCCAAGACCGGCAAGGCGGTGTGGCAGTGGGTTGCCGTCTTGGCCTTGGCTGACCAACATCACCCGGATGCCAAGCCCGACCGGTGAGGCGCTGTGCTGTTCTAGTGACCGAATGACTTGCACGATTGTTCCCCTAAACATGGTAGGCGGTCTGCGTCTTGATTGTTTAACTTTAGGCGACAGTTGCGGCGAAATTGGGCGGGCAATGAGACGTTCTTTGGTGAATTGTGGCGAAGATTGGGCGTTGAACCCGCAGGCTTTGCCCGTCATGATCCCCCAAATGCACCGGGATTTCGCTCATCATGCCAGCGCCAGATTACCAAAGCCTTATCGACGCCGCCACTTGGGGCTTTATTCGCGATAGCGAGGTGTCCTATCCGCCGGACACCGCCAGCCTGACGATTGCCGATCAACGGCGGATTTATGATGCGATGTGCGCGCAGTTTCATCGCGGCTATCCGGCGGGAGTGGTGGCGCAAGATCGCGCGATCTCAGGCGTGCCGTGTCGGGTCTATCCGGGGGCAGCCCCCACGGTGGTTTATCTGCATGGCGGCGGCTATGTGGTGGGCGGCTTGCACAGCCATGACGATGTCTGCGCCGATATTCGCGCGGCAACCGGCTTGCAGGTGGTGGCGGTGGATTACCGCTTGTCGCCCGAACATCTGCATCCGGCGGGGTTTGAGGACGCGTGCGCGGTGGTGCAAGCCTTGCCGGGGCCGCTGGTGCTGGTGGGGGATTCCGCAGGCGGTAATCTCGCGGCTTCGGTCAGCCATGCCCTGCGACGCGAGGCGCGGATTCTGGGGCAGGTGTTGATCTATCCGGGGTTGGGTGGCGATCGCAGCAAGGGCAGCTATCAGACCCACGCCTTCGCGCCAATGCTGACGCTGGCGGATGTGGACTTCTACGCGGGCATCCGACATGGCGGGGTTGAGGTATTGGGCGATGCAACCGTCGCCCCCTTGCAGGATACCGATTTTGCTGGACTGCCGCCGACCGTCGCGATTGCTGCCGAATGTGATCCGCTCGCCGATGATGCACATGACTATGCCACGGCGATCCGGGCCGCTGGCGGGCGCGCCGTATCATTTACCGCGCCGGGGATGGTGCATGGCTATTTGCGCGCACGGGTGACGGTGCCTCGGGCAGCGGCATCCTTCACTGAAATTTGCAACGCTATCAGCGCTTTGGCGCAAGGCAATTGGCCCTATGGAGAGATCAAATGAACGCACATGCCAATATCACCCACTGGGCCGAGCGCGTCGATATGGCGGCGGCCTTCCGCTGGAGCGTCAAGCTGAACCTGCATGAGGCGGTATCAAACCACTTCAGTTTGGCGGTGAACCCCGAAGGCAGCAAGTTCCTGATGAACCCAAACATGCGGCACTTTGGCCGGATCTCTGCGTCGAGCCTGCTGGAAATCGACGCCAACGATCCCTCCACGATGAACCGCCCGGATGCACCCGATCCCACCGCTTGGGGCCTACACGGCAGCATCCATCGCGCTTTGCCCCATGCGCGCTGCGTGATGCATGTGCATTCGATCCATGCCACCGTTCTGGCCAGCTTGGCGGATAGTTATCTGCCCCCGATCGACCAAAACTCGGCAATGTTCTTCGGGCGGCAAGTGGTGGATGCTGATTACGGCGGCATGGCGTTTGAGGAAGAAGCCGCCCGCTGCGTGCAGCTTTTGGCCGACCCAAAGATCACCACGATGATCATGGGCAACCACGGCGTGCTGATCATCGGTCAATCGGTCGCCGATGCGTTCAACCGCCTGACCTATTTTGAGCGCGCGGCTGAGACGTATATTCGCGCTTTGCAAACCGGGCGCGAGTTGCGGATCCTGTCTGATGCGGTGGCCGAGAAAACCGCTGGCGAATGGGACAGCTACCCCGGCTATGCCGAGGCACATCTGCGGGAGGTTAAGGCATTACTGGATGAAGACGGCGCGAGCTACGCCAGCTAAGGCCGGAATTCGCGCGAATTCCGTGACGATTTTCGCGCGAAAATCGGCTAGGCGGTGAAGAACGGTTTCGCCTTCATACTGGGCGGAACCGGCGCCCCCATCCGGGTCAGGATCGACGGCGCCAACGCCAACTGGTCCAGCACGGTATCGGGCCCCGGCATTTCAGACTCGCCGAAGTAGTAGAACGCGAATTCCTGCTGCAACGCGCCGGTGCCGCCGTGGTGACCACGTTCGTCTTGGCCGTGGTCGGCGGTGACGATCACCTCATAGCCCGCGCTGCGCCATTGATGCAGAAATGTGGCCAGCATTTCATCCATCCGGTAACAGGCGTCGTCCATTTCCTCGCAATCGTGAAAGAACCGATGGCCGAGGCTGTCGAGTGTGCAGGTGTGCAAAATGCCGTAGTCGATGCCTTTGACCAGACACAGCCGGGTCAAAGTGGCGAACAGATCGACATCGGAAGGGGTCATTTGGTTGTAGCTGGTATCTCCGCTCATGGTGTGGAAACGACCATGGCTGATCGGACCATCGGGTTCATCATATTCAATGTCGCGGACCAGATCGAACGGATAGCGGTTGAAGAATTCCGACCAGAAGCTGTGCGTCACCGCCCCGGTTTTGCCGCCAGCCTTGGAGATTTCCGAGAACACATCCGGCAATTCCAACCGACGCCGCAACCCGTTGCCCCAGATGCCATGCACCTGCGGCGGGGTGCCAGTGTGGATCGAGGCATAGCAGGAGCCGGAGGTGGAGGGCAGCACCGACCGCATCCGCCACACCCGGGCCTCGCCTTGCGCGACCCAGCCCTCAAGATTGCCAAACAAGCGGCGCCAGTTGCGATAGGGGACGCCGTCGAGGATGATCAGCAGCAGTTTACGCATTTATAACTCCGGCCCGACGGAGCTGTCGAAGCCTCCGGCGGGGATATTTGGGCCAATGTGAAAGCCTTGGTTCGGGCTTTAGTTGCCGCCGCTTTCCATTTTGCGCGAGGCGAGCACCTCTTCCAGCCAGCCGAGTTTCATCTCGGGCACCGAGGACAGCAAGAGGTCAGTGTAATCGTCGAACGGCGGCGTAAGCACGTCGGTTTTGCTGCCATAGCGCACGACTTGGCCGCGATACATCACCGCAATTTTGTCGGCGATGGCTTTCACCGTTGCAAGGTCGTGGGTGATGAACAGATAGGCGACGCCTTCGCGGGCTTGTAAGGACAGCAGCAGCTTCAGGATGCCATCGGCGACCAGCGGGTCCAGCGCCGAAGTCACCTCATCGCAAATGATCAACTTGGGCTTGGCCGCCAAGGCGCGAGCGATGCAGACGCGCTGTTTTTGGCCGCCGGAAAGCTCGGCTGGGTAGCGGTCGATAAAGCCCGCGCCCATTTCGATTTCTTCCAGCAGTTCTTGGATGCGCTTGCGCTTGGCGTCGCCTTTCAGGCCGAAGTAAAACTCTAGGGGTCGCCCGATGATGGTGCCAACGGTCTGGCGCGGGTTCATTGCGGTATCCGCCATTTGGTAGATCATCTGCAATTCGCGCAGATCATCCTTTGAGCGGCTGGCCAGATCGGGCGACAAAATGCGGCCTGCGAAGGTGATGCGACCTTGCGCTGTTGGCAAAAGGCCAGTGATCACACGGGCAAGGGTGGATTTGCCCGAACCGCTTTCCCCCACCACGGCGAGGGTTTGGCCAGCCGACAGATCGACGGTGACATTCTTCAGCACGTCAAAATTGGTGCCTCTGTAGCGGGCGGTGATATTGGCGACCGACAGCACCGGGGCGGTGTCGGCTTTTTCAACGTGGTCAATCGAGCGCACCGAAACCAACGCCTGCGTATAGGCCTGCTGGGGCGCGTTGATAATCTGATCGGTCGTACCGTATTCGACCTTCTTGCCGCCGCGCAGCACGAGGATATCATCGGCGACCTGTGCCACCACCGCGAGATCGTGGGTGATATACAAAGCCGCCACCCCGGTATCGCGGATCGCGGCTTTGATCGCCACCAGCACGTCGATTTGCGTCGTCACATCCAGCGCGGTGGTCGGCTCGTCAAACACCACCAGGTCAGGCTTCGGGCACAAAGCCATCGCCGTCATCGCGCGCTGCAACTGGCCGCCCGAGACTTGGTGCGGGTAGCGGGTGCCGAAGGTTTCCGGGTTGGGCAGGCCGAGTTTGCGGAACAGATCGACCGCGCGGGCCTCGGCCTCGGCGCGGGTCATCAGCTTGTGGTGCAGCGAGGTTTCAATCACCTGCTCCATCAGCCGCTTGGCCGGATTGAACGCCGCCGCAGCCGACTGAGCAACATAGGTGACTTCCCGACCACGCAAAGACCGCAGATCACTCGGGCCAGCACTGCGAATATCGCGGCCGTTCAGCAGAATTTGCCCGCCTGCTAGACGCGCACCGCCCCGCGCAAAGGCCATCGCCGACAGCCCGATGGTTGATTTGCCCGCGCCGGATTCGCCGATCAGCCCCAGCACTTTGCCCTGCTCGACTGCCACCGACACATCATCGACCAGCACGACTTTGCGCGGCGCCTCGCCGGGCGGATACGAGGTCGCTTCGATCCGCAGGTTCTTGATTTCCAACAGGCTGGGTTTCGCTTGATCAAGCACCGCGACCGCCTTTCAAGCTGGTGGTGCGCGACAGCACCCAATCCGCCACCAAGTTCACCGAGATCGCCAGTGCCGCAATCGCAATCGCCGGGGCCAAGGCCGCCGGGATGCCGTAAACCAGACCAGCGGAGTTTTCCTTCACCAAGCCGCCCCAATCAGCCAAGGGGGGCTGCACGCCAAGGCCAAGGAACGACAGGGTCGAGATGAACAGCACCGCGAAGATAAAGCGCAGTCCGAGTTCCGCCACCAAAGGCGACAAGGCGTTGGGCAGAATTTCCGAGAAGATGATCCAGCCCTGCTTTTCCCCGCGCAACCGCGCCGCTTCAACGTAATCCATCACGGTAATATCCACGGCCACCGCGCGCGACAGACGGAACACCCGCGTCGCATCCAGAAACCCCATCACCAGGATCAGGTTCAGCGTGGTCACATCCACCGCCGTCAGGATCACCAACGACAAGATCAGCGTCGGGATCGCCATGATCAAATCTATGAACCGCGACAAAGCTTGGTCCACCCAGCCGCCAGCGGTTGCCGCCAGAAAGCCCAACACCGATCCGGTGACAAACGACAGGATCGTCGAACACGTGGCGACGAAAATCGTCACCTGCGCGCCGTAGATCATCCGCGTCAGCAGATCGCGGCCAATCGAATCAGTGCCCAGCCAGTGTGCCGCCGAGATCGGGTCCCAGACGCCGCCGACCAGTTCATCCATCTTATAGGGCGCGATCAGTTGCGCGAAGATGGCAACGAAGAAAAAGCCCCCGGTCAGGATGAGACCGAGCAGGGCGGAAAGCGGAATACGCCTCATTTCGGGTGCCTCAATCTTGGGTTGGCAAGGATAGACACCACATCGGCGAGAATGTTCAGCCCGATGTAAACGGCGGCAAAGATCATTCCACAGGCCTGCACCACCGGCAGGTCGCGCTTGGTGACGTGATCGACCAGATACTGCCCCATGCCGGGATAGACAAACACCACCTCAACCACAACCACGCCCACCACCAGATAGGCCAAGTTCAGCATCACCACGTTAACCACGGGCGCGATGGCGTTCGGAAACGCGTGCCGCCAGATCACCGTCAGCGGCGAGAGGCCCTTCAGCTCCGCCGTCTCAATATAGGCCGATTGCATCACGTTCAGAATGGCCGCGCGCGTCATCCGCATCATATGCGCCAGCACCACCATCACCAAAACGATGACGGGCAGGATGATCGCCTGCAACCGCTCAAACACCCCCATGCCGGGGAACACCATCGACATGGCGGGGAACAGTTGCAGTTTCACGGCAAGGAAATACAGCACCAGATAGCCCGCCACAAACTCAGGCAAGCTGATGGTGGCAAGCGTCACGCCGGAAATCAACCGGTCCGGCCAGCGCCCATTATAGCGGGCCGCCAGCAGCCCCAGCAAAATAGCCAAAGGCACCGAAATCAGCGCCGCCCAGAACGCCAGAAACAGCGTGTTGCCAAGACGCGAACCGATCGACTTGGCGATATCCTCGCCATTGGTCAACGCGACGCCCATATCCCCGGTGACAAACCCATACAGCCAATGGCCATAGCGCCAGAGCACCGGCTCATTCAGCCCCATTTTCTCGCGCAGGTTGGCCAAAGCCTCGGGCGTCGCCGATTGGCCGAGCATGGCTTGCGCGGTATCGCCCGGCAAAGCCTCAACGCCAAAAAAGATCAGCGCCGAGACTGCCAGCATGAGCAGCAGACCCAGCGCCAAACGCTGGGTCACGAGTTTTACAACCGGGTGCATGCGGCGATCAGGTGTTCAGCCAGCACTTGGCAAGTGCGCGGCCGTTCATCAACTCGCCATTCGGGTCCGACTGCCAGCCGCCAACTTCCTCGCGTTTGGCCTCGACGAAATCGTTGAACATCGGGCAGATCAGACCGCCGGTATCGCGCACCAGATTTGCCAGTTCCGAGTATTCCGCCTTGCGCTTGGTCTGGTCCAACTCGGCGCGCGCGGCGATCAGCACCTCATCGAAATGCGGGTCTTTGAACTTGGTGTCGTTCCAATCCGCGGTCGACAGATAAGCGGTGGAATACATCTGATCCTGTACCGGACGGCCACCCCAATAGCTGGCGCAGAACGGAGCGACGTTCCAGACGTTCGACCAATAGCCATCATCCGGCTCGCGCTTGACTTCCAGTGGGATGCCCGCCGCATTGGCCGATTGCTGGAACAGTTGGGCTGCTTCAATCGCGCCGGGGAAGGCACCCGCCGCCACTTGCAGCACGATGGGCGAGCCATCATGGCCGGATTTCTTATAGGCCTCAGCCGCCGCTGCCGCATCATATTCGCGCTGCGGAATGGTGTCGTCAAACAGCGGATACGCCGCGTTGATCGGGAAGTCGTTGCCGCGCGAACCCAAGCCGCCAAGGATCTTGTCAACCATTTCCTGCCGGTTGACCGACAGTTTCAACGCCATCCGCAGGTCGTTGTTGTCAAACGGTGCCTTGTCGCAATGCATGATGAAGACGTAGTGACCACGGCCAGCTACGGCTTGAATCGAAATCCCCGGCGCACCTTTCAGCAGTTCGACAATCTTCGGATCAACCCGGTTCATCATATGGATCTGACCGGCCTGCAAAGCCGAGGTGCGGGCGGTGTTGTCGTTGATCACAATGATCTCGACATCATCGGCATGGCCGATGGTGCTGTCGAAATAATTGGCATGCTTGGTGAAGGTATGGCGCACGCCCGGCTCGTTGGCGACGATCTTATAGGGACCAGCGCCGATGCCTGCGGTCGGGTTATCAATACCGCCGCCGGGCTGGATGATCAGGTGGTAATCCGCCATCAGGAACGGCAAGTCGGCATTGCCCGACTTCAGCTTCAGCGTGACCATGTCACCCTCGGCCTTCATATCCACGATATCTTTCACAATGCCCAAAGCGCCCGACTGCGATTTCTCATCGGTGTGACGTTTCAGGGTGGCGACCACGTCATCGGCGGTGACGGTCTTGCCGTCGTGATATTCCACGCCCTTGCGGATTTTGAACTTCCACTCCATCGCGTCTGGGCTGGACGAGACTTCTTCAGCAATCCGGTAATCCAGCTCGCCCTTGGCATTCACGTCCAGCAGCATTTCGCCCCAGATCATGTTCACCGCGAAAGGCACTTCCGAGGCCGCCAGCGCTGGGTCGAGCGAGTTGGTGCTCTCGCCTCCCTGCATCCCTGCGCGCAACAGACCGCCCTTTTTCGGTTCTTCCGCACGGGCAGTTGAGGCGAGCAAGGTCGAGGCCAAAGCCGCAGACACGCCCAAAGCCCCAGCACGGCCGACGAATTCACGACGGCTCATCAGACCTTTGGCGGCACGGGCGAGTAGATAGTTCAGCTCATTCGACATTTTAGTCTCCCTAGAAGGCCCCGGTTTTGTGGGCCGTTTTTTGTTGATTACCCAATCAGTAACCCGTGCATTTCCGTTCTGGCAACGATTCTTGCCCTGCGCGGGTTAAACAAATCGGCGTGGCACCTTGTCGTCATAGTGGCGTTCAAACACCTTGGTGTCGCCTTCCCAAGCGGTCAGACTGGCTTTCAGATGCAGATGGCTGGCAGTGGCGGTCATCTCGGCCCAAGCATTTGTTTTCACAGACCAATCGCCCCGAGATTGCCGCTGCTCCCAAGTATGCACAGCGCGCGCCGACAACGGATCATCGGGGTGGATTTCCCACAGTTCCGTCATAGACTCCCCGGTGCAAAGCCCGTGCGAGAGGTTCTCCACATCGCCCAGATCATCGCTGATCACCAAGGCAGTTGTGCCCGAAATCAAGTCAGTTTCGATTTTGCGCGTGGTCTTGCCGGGGCGCAGCACCCGATGCGCCCACGACTTTGCGCCTTCAGGACTTGGCGGCGTCCATTCATTTTCGCTGCCCTGATGCACCGGCAAATCAAGGCTGCCCGCCGTCACGGTCAAGATAGCAGCCTCGGGCGAGGGCCAAAGGAACGGCCAATAAGTTGTGGACAAAGCCAAGCGAAGATGATGCCCCGCAGCCAAGCGATACGCCATCTGGTCGATGTCAAACGCCACTTCAACCACCTGCCCCACAGGCATTGGCGCTGGGTCTTCCATACCACCCCTATGACACAGGTTCAACATCCCATGCGCGATCCGCACCGATGATCCATCCGGCCCTACATCGCACAACCGTGCCACCACGAAGCCCAAAGGTTGATCGCTGGACAGTGTCAGCGACAACCGCGCCGCGCCCAGCAGATCGAGCGGCGCGCTCAGAACCGTACCATCAAAGCACACCGACAACGCATCATCGCTCGCCTGATCCCCCGGCATCTCAGCATTTAGGCCCATCGGGAAGAACTCCCCCGTGTGCATCCCCAACTGCTGCGGCGTGCTAACCGCAACCGAGAATTCCTGCCCAACCTTGCCGCCCAAAGTGCCGCCGGAGGGGTCTGGGGAGGGCGCCCCGCTCTCCCCAGCGCCAGCGCCAAGCGCCAACACAACCCGCGACACCCGCGCCGAAGGCCAAGCCGCCTCCGCCACCCAATGCCCCGCCCGATGCTTCGCCGATGCATCCGGTGCCTCAGAATGGATCATATAGGCGCGATAGGCCGGATCATGCTCCGCGCCATTCTCAATCCCCTTCAACCAGCGATCCCACCAGCGCAAAGCCACCTGTAGAAACCCAATCGCCGGCCCCGGCACCGCCGTATGCGGATATTGATGCACCCAAGGCCCGACAATGCCCTGCACGGGCGCTGGTACATTCTCGACCAGATGCGCCACGGTGTTCATATAGTTATCCGCCCAACCGCCCCAGCTTAGCACCGGAACCGTCATGCGGCTGTAATCCTCGGACACCGAGCCATGCTTCCAGTAATCGTTCTTCTCTTGCATCTCGGCCCAGCGCGGCGCGAGCCAAGGCTCATTCTCCAAACGTTTCAACCACTCCGCGCGCCAGTCAGCCCGCAGCACCGGGTCCGAGGGACGGCTGGAATAAGACAGCATCACCGCCCCCCAGCCGAAATTCTCGCCCAGCAAACAGCCGCCCTTGTAGTGAATATCATCGGCAAAACGGTCGGTGGTCGAGCACACCGACACCACCGCCTTCAACGCCCGGGGTTGCAAAAACGCCGTCTGCAGGCAGTTAAAGCCGCCCCAGCTTTTGCCCATCATCCCCACCGCGCCCGAGCACCACTCCTGCGCCGCCAGCCACTCAATCACCTCGCAGGCATCGGCGAGTTCCTGAATGGTATACTCATCCGTCATCAGACCTTCGGAATCGCCATTGCCACGCATATCGACCCGCACGCAGGCATAGCCATGCCCCGCGACATAGGCGTGCATCATCTCGTCGCGTGGCAAAGTGCCGTCACGCTTCCGGTAGGGGATGTATTCCAACACTGCAGGCACCGGACCCGCGCCAGCAGGCCGCCACACCCGCGCCGACAAACGGCAGCCGTCGGAAAGCACTATTCCCATGTCGGGATCATCGCTAATCGCAAAGGGAAACTCGGTGACAATTTTCATTCAGATCCCTCATGCGCTGCGCGCGTATGAGGCGACGCTAAGGTGTTGAAATCCGTCCTTCAAGCGGCGCTTTAGACCCCGTTTGCGACCTCATGTCACATTCGCGTCAAATGCCCCCTTGCAAGGCAAACCCAAGCGCGGCACCACTTTGGCGCAACCCCGAACACCGCAAAGGAACCACCATGACCAGCCGCCCGAATATCCTGATTGTCATGGTGGATCAGTTGACCGGAACCCTGTTTGACGATGGCCCCGCCGCCTTCCTGCACGCCCCCAATCTGCGCCGCCTCGCCGATCATTCGGTGCGCTTCGCCAATGCCTATACCGCCTCGCCGCTCTGCGCGCCTGCGCGTGCCGCCTTCATGTCCGGTGCCCTGCCCCGCCGCACCCGCGTCTACGACAATGCCGCCGAATTCGCCTCGGATATTCCCACCTACGCCCACCATCTGCGCCGCGCAGGCTATTACACCTGCTTGTCAGGTAAAATGCACTTCGTCGGCCCCGACCAGATGCACGGGTTTGAGGAACGCCTGACCACCGACATCTACCCCGCCGATTTCGGCTGGACACCCGACTACCGCAAACCCGGTGAGCGGATCGACTGGTGGTATCACAATCTGGGCTCGGTCACGGGCGCAGGTGTGGCCGAGATCACCAACCAACTCGAATACGATGATGACGTCTGCCACCAAGCGGTGCAGAAGATCTACGACCTCTCCCGCGGCCTCGATCCCCGTCCATGGTGCCTGACCGCCAGCTTCACCCACCCGCACGACCCCTTCGTCGCCCGCAAGAAATACTGGGATCTTTACAACGACGCACCTGAATTGGAACCGCCAGAACCACGCGCCTACGAAGACATGGACCCGCATTCGCAACGCCTGATGGACGCCTGCGATTGGCGGGGCCTCGAAGTAACGCCAGACCACATCCGCCGCGCCCGCCAAGGCTATTTCGCCAATATCTCCTACGTCGATGCCAAAATCGGTGAGATTTTTGAGGCCCTTGAAGCCGCCCGCCAAGAAGCCATTGTGATCTTCGTCTCCGACCATGGCGAGATGCTGGGCCGCAAAGGCCTGTGGTTCAAAATGAACTTCTTCGAAGGCGCCTCCCGCGTCCCCCTGATGATATCCGCCCCCGGCCTTGAGCCCAAACGCATCGACACGGCGGTATCGACCATCGACCTGACGCCAACCCTTTGCGATCTGGCAGGGATTTCAATGGAGGAAGTCATGCCCTGGACCGACGGCGAAAGCCTGCTGCCTCTGGCCAAAGGCACCCCCCGCACCACCCCCGTGGCGATGGAATACGCCGCCGAAGGCAGCATCACCCCCATGGTCGCGCTGCGTCTGGGCGCATGGAAATACATCCACTGCCCCGCTGACCCCGATCAGCTTTTCGATCTCGCATCGGACCCAGAAGAAAACCTCAATCTGGCAGCCGACCCCCGCGCTGCCGAAGTCCTCGCCCATTTCCAAACCCTCACGCAAGACCGCTGGGACATTCCCGCCTATGACGCCGAAGTCCGCCAGAGCCAAGCCCGCCGCTGGGTGGTCTACGAGGCCCTGCGCAACGGGGCCTATTACCCCTGGGATCACCAACCCCTGCGTGCAGCATCCGAGCGGTATATGCGCAACCACATGGATCTGAACTTGCTGGAAGACAACAAACGCTTCCCGCGCGGGGAGTAACCAAGGCGAATTTCAAAGACGACGAAATTCGTGTGGCGGCGCTGTTGGATTTTAATCTGATACGACTGTATCGGCTCCTCTGTGGAAGCCTCCGGCGGGAGTATTTCGAAAAGAGCAAATCCTATGCAGTTGCTCTTTTCGAAATACTCCCCGCGGAGCGTCCAACCTGAAATCCCACGCAACGCCCCAGACCCATTCGCCGGCAGCGCCGCCGAGAGGGCCCTCGATGGGCCCCGAGGCGGCACCCTGTTTTAGGTTCAGCGCGCGTCGGCCAAGACCCGCTCCGCGCCCTTCCAGCCCATCAGCATGGCGGGCGCGTTGGTGTTGCCTGCGATCAGGTTCGGGAAGGCGCTGGCATCAATCACCCGCAGGCCTTGCACGCCATGCACCTTCAACCCTGCATCCACTACCGACATCGCCGCATCGCGCCCCATCCGCGCGGTGCAACTGGGGTGATAGACGGTGCCAGAGCGTTGGCGGAAATCGGCGATCAGATCTTCATCGCTTTGCACAGCGGGGCCGGGGCGCAGTTCTTCAGCAATCAGGCTCGCCAAAGCAGGCTGCGCCGCGATATGGCGCAGGTATTTCACCGCCGCCAGCATCTCGGCCACATCGTGATCGGTTGAAAACGCGTTGGCGGTGATCACCGGATGTGCCAAGGGATCGGCTGAGTTGATATAGATACGCCCGCGCGAGGTCGGGCGGCAGTTCGAAAGCCCGATCGACAGGCCGGGAAATGGGTCTGGCGTCAGCAAGGGACGTTCCCCGGCCTTCGGCAACAACGTCGAGAACGCCTGCAAATACAACTGCATATTCGGCCGGTCCAAATCGGCACTGGTCTTGAAAAACCCGCCCGCGTGGTTAATCGACTTCGCCAGCGGCCCGCCCCGGGTCAGGAAATACTGCGCGCCGACGAACAGCTTACCCCACCACGGCCGCAGCAAATCGTTGTAGGTCGCGACTTTCATCCGCCATGTGTAGTTGATGCCCTGATGGTCGCTCAGATGGTCGCCGACATTCGGATTGTCGAGCAATACCGGAATATTCAGCCCCGCCAGCAACGCCCCCGGCCCCACGCCTGACAGTTGCAACAACTGCGGCGAGTTGATCGCCCCCCCGGCCAAAATCACCTCGGCATTGCAGCGCAGCGCGCAGCGCACGCCTTCGCGCAGATAGTCCACCCCCACCGCACGCTTGCCTTCAAACAGCACCCGCGTCACCTGTGCGTTTGTGATCACCTGCAAGTTTGACCGCTTCATCGCAGGCCGCAAAAACGCCCGCGCCGCCGAATTGCGCCGAGCATTCTTGATCGTCATTTGATAGGTGCCGGCACCTTCCTGCTCGGCGCCGTTGAAATCGCGGTTATAGGCCAGCCCCGCCTGCCCGCAGGCCTTGATGTAATCGTCAACCAGCCAATGCAGCCCCTTGCGGTTTTCCGAGATAAACAACGGCCCGCCCTTGCCACGCCAATCATCCCCGCCTGCCTCGGTATCCTCCATCGCCTTATAGGCGCTCAGACATTCGTCCCAGCCCCAGCCCGGATTCTCTGCCCCCCATTCGGCGTAATCGTCCTTATGGCCGCGAATATAGACCATCGCGTTGATGCTCGATGACCCCCCCAGCAGTTTCCCCCGAGGCCAGTGATCGCGCTGCCCGTTCAGTCCCGGATCAGGCTCGGTCTGATACATCCAGTTCACCGCCAGATCGTAGAACAACTTGCCGTATCCCAACGGCAGTTGCACAAAAAACCGCCGATCGGTGCCGCCAGCTTCCAGCACGGTGACTTTGTGTTTCCCCGATGCCGTCAAACGCTCGGCCAGCACCGAGCCTGCCGAGCCTGAGCCCACAATGATGTAATCCGTGTCCTGCATATCCGGCCCCTTCGCGCCACACCGGGGGGTGGGCCTTGCGTTTGTAACGGGGCAATGACGCGGCCCCTTGCCAAGATACGACAAAATATGTCGGTATTTCTAAACGCCCCGCTCTTGCATCCCACAACTCTTGCATCCCAGCACCCCCGCCGCCATATTCAGCCTGCGCAGGACGGCCTGCGGCATCTGCACCGCTTCGGGACGGCCCGGTTTGCTAATGAGGGCCCTATGGCTTGGATTTATCTGACAATCGCCGGAGTTCTTGAGGTCGTCTGGGCCTATTATATGAAGAAATCCGAAGGCTTCACCCAACTTACCCCCAGCTTGATCACGCTGGTCGCGATGGCGGCCAGCTTTGGCCTGCTGGCTGTGGCGATGCGCAGCCTACCCTTAGGGACCGCCTACACAATCTGGACCGGCATCGGTGCCGTTGGCGCCTTCATCCTTGGCATCGTGTTCTTGGGTGAGGCTGCGACCCCGATGCGCCTGATCGCCGCCGCGTTGATCGTCAGCGGCTTGGTGCTGATGAAACTGTCAAGCACGCATTAGCGCGCGGTTTTTCGCAGCAAGTTTGCTATGCCTTGGCGCGAATGGGGGTGTCAAATGCGCGTCATGGTGATCGTCAAATCCACCGCAGACAGTGAACTCGGCCTGATGCCCACGCCCGAGGCATGGGCGGCGATGGAGGCGTTCAACGACGAACTCGAAGCCGCAGGCATCACCCGCGCGATGGGTGGGCTAAAGCCATCGAAACTCGGCAAACGGGTTCGCTTTGACGGCACCGGACGCACGATCGCCGATGGCCCCTTCGCCGCCACCAATGAGGTTATCGCGGGCTTCTGGATTTGGGAGGTCAAAGATATGGCCGAGGCGGTGGATTGGGTGACACGCTGCCCCAACCCGATGCCCGGCCTGTCGGAAATCGAAATCCGCCCATTCTATGAGGATGCGGATTTCGCCGATATGTAGCTTACTTGCCCTTCCACACCGGATCGCGTTTTTCCACGAAGGCGCGCGCGCCCTCCAACTGATCCTCGGACGAATAGAGCTTGTCCACCGTCGGCAGCAGCCGCTTTGACACCCGGTTCAGCGCGTCTTGGAAGCGCATATTCTCGGCCTCGCGCACCACTTCCTTGATCGCGGCATAGACCAGCGGCGGTCCAGATTCCAACAGCCGCGCCAGATCCCAAGCCTTCGGCAGCAGATCCGCGGATGAGGTGATTTCCTTCACAATCCCCCAGCGATGCGCTTCCTCGGCATCAAACCAACGCCCGGTCAGCAGCAAATCCATCGCGACGTGATAGGGGATGCGCTTGGGCAGCTTGATGCTGGCGGCATCGGCCACAGTGCCCGAGCGAATTTCCGGCAAGGCAAAGGTCGCGTTGGCCGAACACAGGATCAGGTCAGCCGACAGCGCCAGTTCCAAACCGCCACCGCAGCAAATCCCGTTCACCGCCGCGATCACCGGCTTGTTCAGGTTCGGCAATTCCTGCAAGCCGCCAAAGCCGCCCACGCCGTAATCGCCATCCACCGCGTCGCCCTCTGCGGCAGCCTTCAAATCCCAACCGGGGCAAAAGAATTTCTCCCCCGCCGCGCGCAGAATACATACCCTTAAAGAGTCATCGTCGCGGAAATCACGGAACACCAACCCCATCACCCGGCTGGTTTTCAGGCTGATCGCATTGGCTTTCGGGCTGTCCAGCGTGACCTCCAGAATGGCCCCCTCGCGCCGGGTCTTGATCGGGCCTTCGGTTCGCATTTCCATCTTCAAGCCATCCTTACCAATGCATCCACCGCAACCGCCCCTTCGGGCCGCACGAGGATCGGGTTAATCTCAATTTCTTCCAAACGCGCATCGGCCAGCATCAGATCGCCCAAGGCTACGGCAATCTCGGCCACCGCCTGCATGTCAGCCTTGGTGCGCCCCCGGTAGCCATCCAGCAGCGGCCACAGCCGCAAGCCACGCATTGCCTCCAGCACCTGTGGCACGCTCACGGGCAGGATCAACGTCACCGTATCGGCCAGCACTTCTGCCGTGACCCCGCCCATGCCCAAGGTCAAACTGACGCCATAAATCGGATCACGCCGCAGCCCCAGCAGGATTTCCCCTACCGCGCCCGTCACCATCTCCTCGGCCAGATAGCCCGTGGCCCCCGGCATCTCGGCCTGCCCTTCCAGCGAAGACAGCCCCAAGCGCACCGCCCCCGCTTCGGTCTTATGCGCAAACCCCAGCCCCTTTAAAGCATAGGGCGCGGTCAACCCCGCCGCCCCCGCAACCACCTCGGCCAACGTCCCCGAAACCGCCCGTGGCACCGCGACGCCCGCCTGCGCCAGCAAAGCTTTCCCCTCGGCCTCCGACAACATCCGGCTGTCGCGCGGCGGCAGCGCCTTGGCAGGCCGCCACCCCGAAACGCCCGGAGCCACCTGCGCCGCCTTCACCGCAGCCAGTGCCGTCTCCAGCCCCATCAGCGTCACAACGCCTTGATCCATCAAGGCAATCGCTTGCGCCTCGTCGAAATTCTCGGGCATCGAAGCCACAGGCAAAGCAATCTTGCCGCTGGTTTTCTGCGCCGACACAATAGCCTCCAAGGCAGGCTGATAGCCCGCCGGATCGCAGCGGTCATTCCTCGGCGGGTCGATGATATAGAGGCCCGCGTCGTAAGCCTCTAGCATCGCGGTAAAAACTTCGGTAGTTTTCGGCCCGTCACCCCAGATAAACGTGTGATAATCCAGCGGGTTGGAGATCGTCGGGATTTCGCCCAGCACCTTGAACAACCGGTCATGCGTCGCCTGCGGCACGGGCGGGAAATCAATGCCATAAGGTGCCGCCAAATCCGCCACCAAGCCAGCCTCACCGCCCGAGCACGACAGGCTGCAAATCCGTGAACCAATCTGCGGCCCATGCACATGGAAAATCTTCAAAGTCTCAATCAGTTCCGAAGGCGTATTCACCTCGGCCACGCCGATCTGGCGCAGAAACGCCGACGACGCCGCTCCACCCCCCGCCAAGGATGCGGTATGCGAGGCCGCCGCCGTCCGGCTCAACTCCGTCTTGCCGGACTTAATACAGACAACCCCCTTGCCCCTCGCCCGCGCACGTTCCGCCAAAGCGGCAAAGGCCACCGCATCGTCAATGCCCTCGATATACATCCCCAAGGCGGTCACGCGCGGATCGTCCAACAACGCGCCCGCCAAATCGGCCAAACCCACCACCGCCGCATTGCCCAGACATGCCACATAAGCCACCGGCAAAGCCCGCTTCTGCATACCGAGATTGATCACGATGTTCGAGGATTGGCTGACCAAAGCCACTCCGGTCTGCACCGGAATCCCGCCGTGCTGATCCGGCCAAAGCAGCGCGCCGTCGAGGTAATTGATCACCCCATAGCAGTTCGGCCCCAAAATCGGCATATCGCCAGCCGCCGCGATCAACCGCGCCTGCAACTCCGGCTCGCCAGCCTCGGTCCAGCCAGAGGCAAAGCAAATCGCCCCGCCCGCCCCCATCGCCGCCAGTTCCGCCACCACTTCAATCGTCGCAAACCTGTTGACCCCGATAAACGTCGCATCCGGCGCTGCGGGCAAATCGGCCAGCGAGGCATAGGCCCTCAGCCCGCCAATCTCGGCCTTGGTCGGATGCACCGGCCAAATATCCCCGGCAAAGCCCATCTTGCGGCATTGCTCGATCACGTTCAGCGCCCAACCTGCGCCCAGCACGGCAATGCTGCGGGGTCGCAGCAGGCGGTCAAGATTGGCCATTCACTATCCTTCGGTCTTACCAGCGCGGTCGATGTGGCCCAGATCCCGCTCTGGCCACACCCGATCCCGCACCATCTGTTTCAGCACTTTCACATCCGGGAAACCGCCGCGCTCTTTGCGGTCCCAGATCACCTCACCGTCCAGCGTGATCTGAAACAGCCCGCCCGTCGCCGGGATCAGCGTGACAGAGGCGATGTCCTGCCCGAAGGTAGACAGCAGTTCCTGCGCCATCCAAGCCGTGCGCAAAAGCCAGTTGCATTGCGTGCAATAGCTCAAGGTGATCACCGGCCGCTTGATATCGCTCATAAATCTGGCCTTTCGTTACGCGCCAAAGGGCCGCAACAATTCACGGCTGATGATGTGGCGCTGGATTTCCGAGGTGCCTTCCCAAATACGCTCCACGCGCGCGTCGCGCCAGATGCGTTCCAGCGGCAACTCGTCCATCAGGCCCATACCACCATGAATCTGGATCGCCTCATCGGCGATCATCGCCAGCACTTCGCTGGCCTTCAGTTTCGCCATCGACATATCGGCCTCGGTCACCGAACCCTGATCGTATTTCCAAGCCGCCTCGCGCGTCAGCAATTCCGCCGCTTTCAACTCCATCGCCATATCGGCAAGCTTGAACGAAACGCCTTGGAATTTGCCGATCTGCTGGCCGAACTGCTTACGCTCTGCCGCATAGGAAATCGCATGGCCCAACGCACGTTCCGCACGGCCCAAGCAGGTCGAGGCCACTTGCAGTCGGGTTGCACCCAGCCATTTCCCCGCCACTTCAAAGCCCTTATGGACTTCACCGAGGATCTGGCTGGACGGCAAACGGCAGTCATCAAACTCCAAAATCATGTTGTTGTAGCCGCGATGGCTGACGTTGCGGTAGCCCTCGCGCACGGTGAATCCCGGCGTGCCTTTATCGACCAGAAACGCGGTGATCAGCTTTTTCTTGCCGCGCGGCGTGTCTTCCTCGCCCGTCGCTACCCAGACAATCGCGAAATCCGCGACGTCAGCATGGCTGATGAAATGCTTGGTGCCGTTCAGCACATAGTCGCCGCCATCGGCGCGCGCGAAGGCCTTCATGCTGCGCAAATCTGAGCCCGAGCCGGGTTCCGTCATCGCCTGACAGTCGTGCTTTTCGGCGCGGATGCAAGGGAACAGATATTTCTCGCGCTGCTCTGGCGTGCACGCCAGAAGGATGTTTGAAGGGCGCGCCACACAGTTCCAGTGCAAAGCATAGTTCGCCTTGCCCAACTCTTTTTCATACAAAAGCCACGTCAGGGTATCGAGGCCAGCCCCGCCGACATCCTCCGGCATGTTGGCCGCATAAAGCCCCGCCTCGACGGCTTTTTTGGAGATTTCCTTCATCAGATCATGCCGCAAAACCCCGGTGCGCTCCACCTCGGCCTCATGCGGGAACAACTCGTTCTCCACAAAGGCGCGGGTGGTGTCGATAATCATCTGCTGTTCTTCAGACAGGCCGAAATTCATCTTATTTCCTTACGGATCAACGTTGTAGGTCATGCCATCGACCGCCAGCGCTTGGCCTGAAACCATGCGCGCGCCGTCAGAGGCCAAATAAAGCGCCATCGCCGCCACATCTTCGGGGTCGGTCAGCCGTTTCAAAGCGGTGCCAGAAGCATAGCCTTGGCGCACCGCATCGGGCGTCATGCCCTTGACCGCAGCCTCGGCCTCAATCACCCGGTCAATGCGCGGGCCATTCACCGAACCGGGGCAGATCGCATTGGCGCGGATGCCATGCGGACCCAATTCCATCGCCACGGTTTTCATCAAGCCGATGACGCCCCATTTCGCCGCCACATAGGGCGCGCGGAATGGGTTGCCATAAAGCCCAGCAGTCGAGGACATGAAGATCATCACGCCCTTGCCGGCAGGTTTCATCAGTCTAGCGGCATATTTCGCCGCCAGCATCGCACCATCGAGATTGACGGCAAGACACTGATGCCACGCCGCCAAATCCATATCTTCAATCGCCGCCGTCGGCCCCTTGATCCCGGCATTGGCGCAAAGCACATCCAGCCCGCCCCATTCCGCTGCGATCTGCTCGAACAGCGCCTGCATCCCCGGCTCAAGACTGGCATCGCAGACCGAGCCGCGAATGCCCGGCGGCAATGCGGCCACCATGGCTGCGTCCACATCCGTCACCCAGACGCGATAGCCCGCCCCGGCAAAGGCTTTCGCCATCACCAGACCAATGCCATTCGCGCCTGCGGTGATCAGAACGGTTTTCATTTCTTCTGCCCCACAGCCCGACCTGCACCTTCCGGCAATGGCAGCCCGGCTTGCGCCTCGGCAATCGACTTCAACTTCGCCCAAACCTCAGCCGAGGCAGGCGCCGATTTGCCCGAAGCCATATTCACGTGCAGGCACAACTGCTCAATCGTGGCGACACATTCCTCGCCCTTCATGATCCGCACGAAACTACGGAACCGCTTCTCGTCCGCCGAAATAATCTGCAACGTACCCGTCAGCTTGTCGCCAAGCTTGGCCTCGCCCAGATGCCGGATATGGGTTTCTGCCGAGTAGAACGAGTTCCCCGCCGCCACATAGTCCATCCCAGCCCCGATCAGCCGCAGGAAGGCATCGACGGTTTCCGAGTTGGCGAAGTAGTAACGGCTCTCGGTCATATGGCCATTGTAGTCGATCCATCCCGGCAACACCTGCATCTGCGCCATGACCAGCGGCGCATCCTTCGGGGCGCTGTCGATTTCCGCATGGAACGCCACCGCGCGGGCTGCGTCATGTTCGCGCAGAACCTTGCCCGCGCCCCAGTTGCGATCCTTCAACGCGCGCAGGAAGCCGATCAGGTTGCTGTCGCGAATCCGCTCCAACTCGCGGATCGAGTGCATCCCCGATTGCGCATCGGACTGGCCCGCGATCAGGTCAACCAACGCGTCATTGAACTCGGGAACGTCGGTCAGCTTGGTCCAAGGGGCGGTCAGATACGGCCCGAACTGCGCCATGAAATGCTTCATGCCCGCCTCGCCACCCGCGACGCGATAGGTCTCAAACAGCCCCATCTGGCCCCAGCGCAGACCAAAGCCCATGCGGATCGACTCGTCGATTTCTTCCGTCGTAGCCACCCCATCCTTCACCAGCCACAACGCCTCGCGCCACACCGCTTCCAGGAAACGGTCGGCGATATGGGCGTCGATTTCCTTTTTGATGTGCAGCGGGAACATGCCGATCTCTTTTAGGATCAGCTTGGCATTCTCGATCACTGCAGGGTCAGATTTCGGCGACGGCACCACTTCGGCCAGCGGCAGCAGGTAAACCGGGTTGAACGGATGGGCGACGAAAATCGTCGCCGGATTGGCGGCATTTTCCTGCAACTCGGATGGTTTGAAGCCAGATGTCGAAGACCCGATCGGCGTACCCAATTCCGCCGATTGTTGGATCTGTGCAAACACCCGATGCTTCAGATCCAGCCGCTCTGACACCGATTCCTGAATGTAATGCGCGCCTTCCACGGCTTCGGTGATGGTCTGCGCGAAGGACAGCACACCCTCCTTCGGCATCGGAATGTCACTCAGCGCCGGAAGCGACGCCCGTGCATTCGCCATCACTTCGCTGATCTTGCGCTCTGCCTGCGGATCGGGATCGAACACCGATACATTCCAGCCGTTGAGCAAAAACCGAGCCGCCCAGCCGCCGCCAATAACCCCACCACCAATGATCGCTGCTTTTTTTGTCATGTTATCTCTCTATTCGCACTGGTTTGTTTGGCCGCAACAAGACGGCGGGCCACTTCTCCCTCTCCCACTTAGGGAGAGGGCCGGGGTGAGGGTCTTACTTCGGCAACGGCGCGCGCTTCTCCAGCTTCAGTTTCGCCCGCACTTCAGCCGGTGTGATCACCCGCGCGCCAAGGTTCGAGATGATCGTCACCGCCCGCTCCACCAGTTGCGCGTTGGTGGCGAGCACGCCCTTATCCAGCCACAGGTTATCCTCCAACCCGACGCGCACGTTGCCGCCCGCCAAGACAGAGGCCGCGACATAGGGCATCTGGTTGCGGCCAATCGCAAAGGCGCTCCAATGCCAATCAGCGGGGACATTGTTGACCATCGCAAGGAAGGTGTTCAGATCATCCGGCGCGCCCCACGGCACGCCCATGCACAGCTGCACCAAGGTCGGCGCCGGGATCACGCCTTCGCGCGCAAGCTCTTTCGCCAGCCAGAGATGCCCGGTGTCAAACGCCTCAATCTCAATCCGCACGCCCGCCGCCGTCATCCGCTTGGCCATATCCCGCAACATGCCGGGGGTGTTGACCATCACATAATCGGCCTCGTTGAAGTTCATCGTGCCGCAGTCGAGCGTGCAAATCTCGGGCCGACATTCCACCACATGCGCCACCCGCGCCGTCGCCCCGATCATGTCGGAATGACCCGCCATTTGGTTCATCTTCTCGGTGCCATCAAACAGCAAATCGCCGCCCATCCCCGCCGTCAGGTTCAGCACCACATCGGTGCCGGAATCGCGGATACGCTCCGTCACTTCACGATAAAGCGCCAAATCACGGCTAGGCTTGCCGGTTTCGGGATCGCGCACATGGCAATGCACCACAGCCGCCCCCGCCTTCGCCGCATCAATCGCCGATTTCGCGATTTGCTCAGGCGAGCGCGGCACATGCGGGCTGCGGTCCTGCGTGCCGCCCGATCCGGTGATGGCGGCGGTGATGAAAACTTCGCGGTTCATGGCCAAGGGCATGGGAATCCTCCAATTCGATTGCGGGCAGCATAGCGGGCTTGCAACGCCACGCTTGACGATTTACGCAATAAGCATGGCAAAATCCGCAAAAATCGACACATCCATCTTCGCGCCGCGTCCCGAGCCGCTGACCTTGGCCCTGCTGGTCCTGCCGCAATCCTCCATCCTAGAGGTTGCCTCCACCCTGGACCCGCTCCGCTCAGCCAACCGCCATCTGGGGCATGACGCCTACCGCTGGCGCGTCGTCTCCCCCGATGGCCGCCCGGTCCCGCTGACCTGCGGCATTGAACTGCCCTCCAACGGCCCGCTGTCCGCCGCCGAAGGTGCCGACGCCCTCATCGTCATCGCCGGGTTCCAACAATCCCACTCCGCCACGCAACCCTTGATCCGCGACCTCTCCCGCGCCGCGCCGCGCTTTGCCGCCATCGGCGGCATCGACGCAGGCGCATGGGTGCTTGCCCGCGCGGGCCTGCTGAACGGTTACAAAGCCACCGTCCACTGGGAAGACCTTGAGGATTTCGCCGCCACCCACCCCCAAATCGACGTCGCCCCCGACCGCTTTGTCATCGACCGCAACCGCTTCACCGCAGGTGGTGCCGCCCCCGCCTGCGATCTGATGCTCCACCTGATCCGCGCCCGCCACGGCCCGGTCTTGGCCCTGCAAGTCGCGGCCTCTTTCATCACCACCGCCCGCGACGGCCACGAGCCGCAAATGACCAGCGCAAAGCCCGACCCCCGCCTAGACCCGCGTGTATCCGCCGCCATCGCGAGGATGGAGGCCAGCCTCGACGCCCCCGAAACCACAGCACAAACTGCCGCCGCTATCGGCCTGTCGTCGCGCCGCTTAGAGCAAATATTCCAAGAAAACCTAGGGTTGCCCCCCGCCACCTACGCGCTCACCCTGCGCCTCGCCGCCGCAAGACGCATGATCACCGACACCCGACACCCGCTCGCCGAAGTCGCCCTACGGTGCGGCTTTTCCTCGGCCTCAAGCCTTGCCCGCGCCTTCCGCGCTCAGCTCGGCCTCACCCCCAGCAGCCTGCGCCGCTGACTCCGCTTCCCGCACCACATCCTTCAGCGGCGACAAAATCCGCAACGCCAAATATGTGACCACGCTCAAGATCACCGCAATATCGACCAACCCATAGCCCACCGCAGCGCCCAAAGCCCCGGTGCCCCACAGGCTCGCCGCCGTCGCCGTGCCACGCGCCTGCGCACCCTGCTTCAAGATCGCGCCACCGCCGATAAAGCCGACCCCGGTGATCAGCCCCTCAAGGACCTTAGCTTGCTCCGGGCTGTCCTTGCCCAACACGCCAATCGCGATAATCGCAAAGCCACACGCCGCCATCGCCACCAGCGGAAACGTCCTGATCCCCGCGCTGCGTTCTTCCTTCTCGCGGTTCCAGCCAATCGGCAGCGCCAGCAGATAAGCCAGCACCAGCTTGATCAGATGCGAAGCGGTTTCCTGCGCATCAAACGTCAGGTCGAAAGAACTCATCATCGCCGGACACACTCCTTGGCTGAAACATCCGGCGATAACGCGTTGATCTGGGTTTGGTTCCTACGCCAGTTCCACCAATCCCCGCCCCTTCAGCAAAGGCTCCACCCCCGGCATCCGGCCGCGGAATTTGGTATACAAAACATCCGGCTCCTCCGAGCCCCCCGCCGACAAGATGAACTTCTCCAATCGTGCCGCCACGCCCCGATCAAACGCATCCCCCGCCTCCTCAAAGGCCGCGAACGCATCAGCGTCCATCACCTCCGACCACATATAGCTGTAATAGCCCGAGCTATAGCCATCCCCCGAGAACACATGCGCGAAATGCGGCGTCGCGTGCCGCATCCTGATCGCACGCGGCATCCCCAAAGCCTCCAACACTTCCGCCTGCTTCTGCATCGGATCGGCAGGCGCTGGCCCCTCGTGAAACGCCAGATCGACCATGGCCGACGAGATAAACTCCACCGTCGAGAAGCCCTGATCATAGGTCCCGGCATCCAACAGCCGCTTGATCAGATCGGCAGGCATCGCCGCGCCAGTCTGCCAATGCCGCGCATGCTTTTCCAGCACCTCTGGCACTTCCATCCAGTGCTCATAAAGCTGGCTCGGCAGTTCAACAAAATCACGCGCCACCGACGTGCCAGAGATAAAGCCATAGGTCACATTCGACAGCATCTGATGCAACGCATGGCCAAATTCGTGAAACAAGGTCCGCGCATCGTCATAAGACAGCAGCGCCGGATCGCCCTTGGCAAAGTTGCAAACATTCACCACCACGGGCCGCTGATCGCCGCCCAATTTGCGCTGCGACCGCATCGCCGAACACCAAGCGCCCGAGCGTTTTGATCCCCGCGCAAAGTAGTCCCCAATGAACACCGCGATATGTGCGCCGTCGCGTGTGACCTCCCAGGCCCTTGCATCGGCGTGATAAAGTGGGATGTCCAACTGGCGAAATTCCAACCCAAACAGCCGATTGGCACAATCAAAGCAAGCCGCCAAGATCGCTTCCAACCCCAGATAAGGCTTCAATATCGCCTCATCCAAATCATGCTCCGCCGCCCGCCGCTTCTCAGAATAATACCGCCAATCCCAAGGTTCCAGCGGCCCCGCGATGCCATCCGCGTGCAACCGCGTCTCCAAAAGGCCTGCATCCTCCAAAGCCTTGGCCTTGGCGGGCGCCCAAACCCGCATCAGCAAATCCCGCACCGCAGCAGGCGTCTTCGCCATCTCCGGCTCCAGTTTGTAATCGGCAAAACTGGCATAGCCGAGCAAAGCCGCCCGCTCCGCCCGCAAGGCCAAAATCTCCGCAGCCACCGCCCGATTGTCGGTCGCCCCGCCATTCGCCCCGCGTAAACCCCAAGCCTCATAGGCCTTTTGCCGCAACGCCCGGCGCGGTGAAAACTGCAAAAACGGCACGATCAGCGACCGCGACAGCGTCACCACCGGCCCGGCCGCACCCTTCTCCACCCCCGCAGCACGGGCCGAGGCCACCACAAACTCCGGCAATCCCTCCAGATCAGCCTCTGACAATTCCATGAACCAAGACCGCTCATCCGCCAGCAGGTTCTGGCTGAACTGCGTGCCCAACACCGCCAACCGTGATTTCACCGCCGTCAACCGCTCGGCCTGCTCGCCCTGCAACAACGCGCCCGAGCGCACGAACATCTGCCGATACAGCATTAAAACCCGCAACTGCTCCGCCGAAAGCCCCAAACCTTCCCGCCGCTGCCACAGATCCTCGATCCGCCCAAACAGCGCCGTATTATTTGTCACCTCCGAGGCAAAAGCCGACATCTTCGGCGCCAGATCCATCTGCAACGCCTCGCGCGCCTGCGTCGAATCCGCCCCGGCAAGATTGTAAAACACCCCACCGACCCGGTCCAACGCGCCCTCCGCCAGCTCCATCGCCTCGATAGTATTGGCAAACGTCACCTCAGCCTGCTCGGTAATCGCCGCAATATTCGCCCGCGCCTCGATCAGTGCCGCCTCAAACGCCGGCGCAAAATCCGCGTCCTTAATCTGCGCAAACGGCGGCAGCCCAAATTCCCCATCCCAAGCGCTCAGCAAAACATTCATCGCAAATCTCCTTTGCGCCAAAGCTAGGCACCGCACCCGATAAGGTCCAGCCTAACCATTGCTCTTTTTAAAATACTCCCCGCGGAGCGTCCGCTGCAGGCGTCAAACGCCGCCTCGCAAGCCCAATCCCAACCTGCGCACAAGGCACCCACCGCGCGTAAGCGCTCAAGAGACTTGCGCGGCACGCGCGCAATCAGATCACGCCCCTTACCGCTGATCGCGCGCCTTCAACCGCGCCTCAATCCGCCGCAGCACCAGCGATAACCCCACCGTCATCGTCAGATACAGCAGCGCCACCAGATTATAGGTCTCAAAATAGCGGAAATTCCCCGCCGCCGTGACTTTGCCCAACTGCGTAATATCCGCCACCCCCAGCACAGACACCAAGGACGAATCCTTCACCATCGCCACAAAATCATTGCCCAAAGGCGGCAGGATCATCCGAAACGCCTGCGGAAACACCACGTGCCGGAACCGTTGCCAGCCCGACAACCCCAAAGCCTGCGCCGCCTCGATCTGGCCCTTATCGACCGCCTGCAACCCGGCCCGGAACACCTCGGCCAGAAACGCCGAATAGGCCAAAGTCAGCGCGATAATCGCCCGCCACAACAGCGGAAAATCCCGCGTCTTCACCGGTTCCAACCCCAAATGCGCCGTCAGCCAGTTCCAACCATAAATCGCCCCCGGTGCCGCCACAAACGCCACATACAAAAGCAGCACCATGATCGGCACCCCGCGCACCACCTCAATATAAAACCGCGCCACCTGCCGGATCGCGCGAAACCGCGACAGCCCCGCCAGCGCCAGCAACAGCCCCAACACGCAGGCCATCGCATAAGCCACCACGGTCACAAAAATCGTCAGCCAAATCCCCTTGGCCAGCAACCGCATCGCCGAGGAGTAAACCTCACTCGCCCAAACTTGGTAAAACAGCACAGCCCCGATGCCGCCAAGCGCCACCAGCCACCACGGAAAATCCTGATCTTTCAATGCCTTCATCGGAAATGGCCCCGACACCCGCCGGGGCCGCTCACTTCACTCAGCCTTGTAATCCAAGAACCACTTCTTGTTCAGCGCCTCAAAGGTGCCATCCGCCTTCAATGCCGCAATCCCGGCATTGATCGGCGCTTCCCAGTCTGATCCCTTGGGGAAAATAAACCCGAAATCTTCCGACCCCAGCGGCGCACCCACCAGTTTCAGTCCGCCGTTTGAGGCATCCACATAGCCTTTGCCCGCCGTCATATCGGTCAGCACCGTATCGACATCGCCCGCCTTCAACGCCTCAACACTGGCACCAAAGGTCTCAAACAGCTTGATCCGCGGGTTCGCCTCATTGCCATCCAGCACCGAATACACCGCCGTGTAGAACGGCGTCGTCCCGGCCTGTGCGCCCACCAGCAGATCGGCATTGGCGGCAAAAGTCGCGGCATCGCTGAACCGTGCCTCATCGCCACGCACCAGCATCATGCTTTCCGAGCGCATATAGGGGTCCGAGAAATCGACCTTTTCTTTGCGATCATCCTTAATGGTGATCCCCGTCATCCCCATGTCGAACTGCCCCTCCGACACCGCCGGAATCATCGCATCCCACGAAATATTGGCGTATTTCACCGTGAAATTCAGCCGCTTGGCGAGTTCCGCCACCGCGTCATATTCCCAGCCCACCGCAGCCCCCGATTTGTCAACAAACTGCAACGGCGGATAGGCGTTCTCGGTCACAATGGTGATCTCTTTGCCGCCCAGATCGGGCAAATCGCCCGCAAAAGCTGCAGAAAAAGCCCCAGAAACGCTCAAAGCAAGGCCCGCAAGGGCAGCAGCAATCTTCATATGTGAACTCCCTGTCACAGAGTGGATGCGCGTTTATGACAGTGGCAGGGGGGCGGGGGCAAGGGGGGCAAATATTCTAAATCGGTTGCTTAGCGCAGACCTAAGGTGCCGTTTGTGAGAAGTAATACACTGCATCAGGTCGCCAAAAGATAAAGCCTGCCGGAGCAACGTCAAAGTAAGGTGCCAGCCCTTCATCAGCGAAGCGTCCAGCAATCATCTCAGAATCCGCTTCGCCTTCAATGGTCAGCAAATTCTGCGAAGCCACAACATCGTCAAAATGCTTCAACGTATTTGCTTTCGCAAACTCAAGCGGATCCTTTAGATCGCCCTCTACCTTATAGACGTGAATATCGTGATCAACGCCAAAGGTTCTGATCCGCCAAATGCCCTCCGGTGAAATCCACCACTGGACAGTGTCCGGCACATGAGAACTGCCAGCCACGGCATATTCGACGTTGTTTGCGTAGCTGCCGCTCACAGAAAGGACTGTAACGAAAAGTACGCCATCTGACGGCCTTGGCGCTGCCACAGCCATGACTGGCCAAAGGATGAAAAGAAATCCAAGCGCCGTAATCCTCTGTAAGACAATCCGAACGACTGACACAGCCAATCACCTCTATTTGTCATAACAACAGTAACCCAGAAAAGATGAACGGGCGGTAAATTTCTGCCTCCTTTTGACCTGTGCATCCCCGCACATCCTGTCACCAAATCCCCGCCACTCCGCCCCATTGCGCCAGCCCTCCCCCGGCCTCATCTTCCCTATAACCACAGGAGGCGCCGATGCCCAAACTTCCCACCTATTTCATCTCCCACGGCGGTGGCCCCTGGCCTTGGCTGCCAAACATGCGGCAGATGCTCGCCAGTTTGGAGATCTCGCTCGCCCGGATGCCCGCGGAGATCGGCACCACCCCGAAAGCCATCCTGATGATTTCCGGCCATTGGGAGGAAGACGATTTCGCCGTGATGTCCGCAGCTCGCCCCGGCATGCTCTATGATTACGGCGGCTTCCCGCCCGAGACCTATAAAATCACCTACCCCGCCCCCGGCGCACCAGAACTGGCCCAGCGCACCGCCGATCTGATTAAATCCGCAGGCCTGCCCACCCACCTAGATCCCAAGCGCGGCTTTGATCACGGCACTTTCGCGCCCGCCTATGTGATGTATCCCAATGCCGAAATCCCAATCTTCCAAGTCTCGCTGCAACACAGCTACGATCCCGCCACCCATTTCGCCCTCGGCCGCGCGATAGCCCCGCTGCGCGATGAAGGCGTGTTGATCGTCGGTTCCGGCCTCAGCTACCACAACCTGCGCCTGTTCGGCCCCGGCGCCAAAGCCCCCTCCGCCGCTTTCGATGCTTGGCTGTCAGACATCATGGCTCTGCCCGGCGGCCAACGCACCAAAGCCTTGCTGGATTGGGAAAACGCCCCCTCCGCCCGCATCTGCCACCCACAAGAAGACCATCTCGTGCCGCTGTTCGCCGCATTAGGTGCTGCCGAAAACGAAGGCGCCACCATGGTCTATCACGACAAAAATGTCTTCGGCGGTGTTACCGCCTCCAGCTACCGTATTGGTTAAGACGCCTGCGGGGGCTGGGTTAAACTCAGTCCCCGCTACGCGCTAAATCAGCCACTGCGCCAAAATCATCGGCGCGCCCGACACGGCCCAACTGCCCGCATCGACCAAGCGGCTAACGGGTCCCAACTTCTTGAAAGCATTGTTGGAATATCCCATCACGATGAAGGCCACGATGCCCAAAACCAGAGGCCCTCAAAGTCCGCGCGCCATCATCACGCCAACGAACAACCCATAGAGCACCAGCACCAGCGAGCCAAACGCTGGCCCCATCGGATCGCCGGGCGCATGCTGCACTTTGGCCGAGGCGCTCCACGCCGGATAATACCCCTTCGGCGAATACCAAAACCACCCGGCAATAAAGGCGGCGATGACCCCCACACCCAGCCAATCCACCCCCTCGAACATAACGACCTCCCCGATTCGGCCATCTTAGTTGAGAATGGTTAACCCGCCGCAAATGGCAAAACATATTGCCCTGTTCTGTATCGGCTCACACCCTTTTCCATTCGCCAATTTCTCAGATCCCAAGAAATTTCCACAGCGCCTTCAATGCCTTACCCCACACACCGCGCAATCCGCCCGTGATTTCACCCCAATCACCCGCGTCTCACCATACAGCGCATCGTGGATCAGCAACCGCCCCCGCAGCGGCTCCCCCGCCCCGGTGATCAGCTTCACCGCCTCCATCGCCATCATGCTGCCAATCACCCCCGGCAAAGGGGCCGCCACCCCAGCCTCGGCACAAGTTGGCACCGTGCCCGACGCTGGCCTCACCGGGAAAACGCATTCATAACAAGGGCTTCCCTTCACTGGATCGTAGACCGAAAGCTGCCCCTCCCACTGCGTGATCGCCGCCGCCACCAAGGGCTTGCCCGCCGCCACGCATAACCGATTGACCAAATACCGCGTGTCAAAATTGTCCGAGCCATCCAGCACCAGATCATATTCCGCGATCAACCCGCCCGAGGCCGCATCCAACCGCCGCATATAAGGCTTCACCACAATATAAGGGTTCAACGCCCGCATCGCGATTTCCGCCGAACGCACCTTATCCATGCCAATGCGTTGATCGCTATGAATAATCTGCCGCTGCAAATTACTAGGATCAACCGTGTCATCGTCGATCACCCCAATCTCGCCCACCCCCGCCGCCGCGAGATACAAAAGAACCGGAGAGCCCAACCC
>NZ_LGIC01000019.1 GCF_001294535.1 Cypionkella psychrotolerans
GTCGGCAAGGTGCGTGCGCAGCTGATCGTAGCTGTCGTAGTGGAAGCGCTTGATCGTCGCGTCCTTGATCGTGCGGTTCGGTTGGCTGACAGCTGTTTGCCGTCAAACACCGAGAAGCATTCGCTCGACTTGGCCGTTCGTCCATGGGTGGTTGGGTTTCGTCAATCGGTGCTTGATGCCGTTGGCCTCGCAGATCATGTCGAAGCGCATTGGCCGGGAATAGATGGTATTGCGGTTCCGTGGCCGCTCGGCGAACGGGATGCCCCTCGCCATTGGGCTTGAACCCGTGGCGCTTCCAATGGCTCGATCGGTGAGAATGGTATGAACCTGATAGGGCACGACTTCGAGCATGTGCTGGAGGAACTCCCAGGCGCTGCGTCTGTCAGCCGTTAGGGGATTGTGGCAGGTGGAGGGACCAGAAGCTCCGCTTGTGAATCCGCCCGTTTAGAGCATCCGTCTCTGCCCCGCCCATGTGGCGGTACGGTTTCTCAGGCGCGCGCCTGGCCACCGCTTTGACTTTCTGTGGAAAGGAAGCTGACGTGAAAAAAAGCGGGCGGCGCATATTTCGGAATGACGGGCGCGCGCATGCGCGAAATCCAACAAGATTCGGTTGTTAGCGTGATTTCGACTGAACCACCCACGACGATATCGGTCTTGCATCCCCGAGAAACCTGAAGTCCCCTATCAGCCACGGCCTCCGGCGTCCTGTTCGGATGGTTGTGCGGAGCTGATCGCTTATTGGCCAGCCCCGCCTCGCCATGATCTGCCAAGGCATGACGCCATCGATAGAAGCTTGCTCTCCCGATCCCGAAGTATCGACAGGTCTTGCTGACATCACCCGACGCCGCAGCGTGATCCAGAATGCGCAGCTTGCGCCGGATTTCATGTTGGTCTTTGGCCATCGAAATCACCCTCCCACTCTAAAATGGAGATTACAGAAGGTGTCTCGCTGAATCGACAGGTCCTACATTGGTTCAGGCCGAGGGGTTCACTCCACACCCGAGTCAGTTCTGGGTGAAAATCAACAACTTCCTATTCTGTGCTTGGAATCTAATGCCGCCAGACCGCTTGCCGCGTGATTTGGATCAAATGTCAAACTGAACATTTGCGCTAAGATTGTGGGATCGGGCCACGCGTCTGTGGCCGACCTTTGATTACTCGTCCGCTTTCGTAGATTTCATATTGATAAATTCAAATATTAGAATAATAAGTAATCATCGAACTGAGGACCCTATCCATGCGCCTTCCCCTGACGAGATTTCTGTGTGCCAGCCTACCGCTGTTTGGAGGCTTGGCCTTGGCTGACACGCCCGCCTTGCAGCCGACCACGATCACCGAGTGGAAGGCGGTCTACGGTCAGGTCGAGGCGCGCGACCGGATACCGGCACGGGCGCGTCTTGGCGGAACTCTGGTCGAGTTGACTGTGGTGGAGGGCGATCTCGTCACGGCGGGCCAGCCCGTCGGGCGGATCGAGGATGAAAAGCTGGCGATCCAGCTTTCCGCCCTCGCGGCACAACGGGGGGCGCTAGCGGCCCAACTGGCCAATGCACAGGCGGAACTTACCCGGGGCGAAAGCCTTTTGAAACAGGGCGTGACCACCGCGCAGGGGTTGGACGCTTTGCGCACGAAGGCCGATGTCTTCAAGGGCCAGATCGCAGCATTGGATGCGCAGGCCGGCGTGATTCAACAGCAGGGCAGGGAGGGCACGGTTCTGGCCCCCGCCGATGGCCGCGTGCTGGATGTGCCAGTCGCCAAGGGTGGCGTCGTGATGCCGGGCGAAGCCGTGGCTCTGATCGGCGGTGGGGGCACGTTCCTGCGCATATCGGTTCCCGAACGTCATGCCCCCAGCCTTCATCAGGGCGACAAAATCGAGATTGCCGAAGGCGATAAGACCCAGACCGGCACCTTGTCGCGGATTTATCCGCTGATTCAGAATGGCAGGGTGATTGCCGACGTGGAACTGGCCGGTCTGCCCGACACCTTTGTCGATGCGCGGGTGCTGGTGCGGCTGCCCGTGGGCAAGCGCAAGGTTTTGATGGTGCCCGCAACAGCACTATCATCGAACGCCGGACTGGATTTTGTCAGCGTCGAAATGGCCGCAGGCCCCATGCAGCGCAGCGTGGTTCCGGGCGAACATCAGGTGGTGGGTGGGGTCGAGATGGTAGAGATCCTGTCCGGCCTTGAGGCGGGGGACCGCGTGCTGCCTGGTGCCGCAAAATGACTATCCTGTCTGAAAAGCTGCCAGAGAAGTCACTGGGCATCGCGGGCCGCCTGACGCAGGCTTTCATCAAATCCGCCCTGACGCCCTTGTTCATTCTGGCGGCTTTGGCGGCGGGAATGCTGGCCGTTATCTCGCTTCCTCGTGAGGAAGAGCCGCAGATTTCGGTGCCTTTGGTGGATATCCATGTGCAGGCGCAGGGATTGCAGGCTGAGAATGCCGTCAAGCTGGTGACCGAGCCTTTGGAGGTGATCGTCAAGGGCATCAACGGGGTGGAACATGTCTATTCCTCGACCCGGGATGACAGCGCCTTGGTCACCGCTCGTTTTGCCGTGGGCACCAATGCCGATGAGGCGATGCTGCGCGTGCATGACAAGGTGCGCGCCAATATTGACCGGATTCCGCTGGGCATCCCCGAACCCCTGATCATCGGGCGCGGCATTGATGATGTAGCGATCCTGTCGCTGACCCTGTCCTCGGCCCCCGGTCAGGCCATTTCCGCCGATGACCTGACCCGCATCGCGCGCACGCTGCAGGTCGAGGTAGCCAAGGCCGACAATGTCGGCCTGACCTATCTGGTCGGCGACGCGCAGGCTGCCATCCAGATTCAACCCGACCCGGACCGGCTGGCGCTGTATGGTGTGACTTTGCAGCAACTGGCGCAGAAGGTGGGGCAGGCCAATCGCACGCTCAACACTGGCAAGCTGCGCGACAAAGGGCAGCAGATTGACCTTGTGGCGGGTCAGACCCTAACCGCGCCTTCGGAAGTGGCGCATCTGCTGCTGACCACGCGGGATGGCCGTCCAGTCTATGTGGCGGATGTCGCGAAGGTGACTTACGTGGCCGACACGTCGAACCATATCGTGGCCAACATCACTCGCAATGCCGACGGCTCCACCACACGCGCCCCTGCCGTGACGCTGGCTGTGGCCAAGCGGGCCGGGGCCAATGCGGTGGTGGTGGCAGCGGCGGTGCTGACGCGGGTCGAGGCGCTGAAAGGTCATATGATCCCGGACAGCGTGACCGTCACCGTGACGCGCGACTATGGTGCCACGGCCAATGACAAGGCCAATGAACTGCTGTTCCACCTTGGCCTTGCCACCGTTTCCATCATCATCCTGGTGTTTCTGGCCATCGGATGGCGTGAGGCGGTTGTGGTGGCCATCGTCATTCCGGTGACGATTTTGCTGACGCTTTTTGCCGCGTGGATCATGGGCTACACGCTCAACCGGGTCAGCCTGTTCGCGCTGATCTTCTCCATCGGCATCCTCGTTGATGACGCCATCGTGGTGATCGAGAATATCGCCCGCCACTGGGCGATGCAGAATGGCCGCAGCCGCTCCAAAGCCGCGATTGATGCTGTGGCCGAAGTGGGCAACCCGACCATCGTGGCGACCCTGACCGTGGTGGCAGCACTCCTGCCGATGCTGTTCGTATCCGGCCTGATGGGCCCCTATATGTCGCCAATCCCGGCCAATGCCTCGGCTGCGATGATCTTCTCGTTCTTTGTCGCCGTCATCATCACGCCCTGGCTGATGGTCAAGATTGCCGGCCGCGCTGATATGGCGGTGCATGGGGCAGACGACACCAATGGCGGCCACCATAGCGGTCGGCTGGAGCGGGCCTATAACCGCATAGCCCGGCCCTTGCTGAAAACCAAGGCGCGCAGCCTGACCTTTCTGCTGGTCACGGCGGTGCTGTCCTTCGGGTCATTGGCCGCGCTTTACACCAAGGATGTCACGGTCAAATTGCTACCATTTGACAACAAATCCGAACTGTCGGTGATGATCGACCTGCCCGAAGGCTCCTCGGTCGAGGCGACCGACCGCGTGGCGCAGGACGTGGCCAAGGCCGTCATGCAGATGCCAGAGGTCACCACGGTGCAGACCCACGCCGGCACCTCTGCCCCCTTCAACTTTAACGGCTTGGTGCGCCACTATTATCTGCGTCAAGACCCGCAGCTGGGTGAGGTGGCAATCAACCTCACACCCAAAGGCGACCGGGCGCGGGCCAGTCATGCCATAGCTCTGAATATTCGCACCAAGCTGGCAAGCCTAACCGTGCCGCCCGGCACCAGCCTCAAGGTGGTGGAACCGCCGCCAGGTCCGCCGGTGATCTCGACCCTTCTGGCCGAGGTCTATGGCCCCGACGCCGCCACTCGCCGTACGGCTGCGGCCCGGATTGAAGCGGCCTTCAAGGCCGTGTCCTTCATCGTGGACGTGGACAACAGCTATGGCACCCAGGCGCGCCGCCTGCGGGCGACGATTTCGACCGATAGCCTCGACTTCTTTGGCGTGCAGGAACAGGACGTGTTCGACACGTTGGCCCTGCTGAACGGTGGGCAAACGGTCGGCTATTCCAACCGCGGCTCGGGGCGTCTGCCGATCCCGCTGGAGGTTGCCCGCGCCAAGGGCGACCGGGTGATGGACCAGCGATTGCTGACCACGCCGATCCCGGCCAACGTTTTGCCGGGCGCCAAAGGGGTGGTCGAACTGGGCGATGTGGTGACGGTGGCCGAGGAACCTGCCTCTTACCCTATCTTCCGCCACAATGGCCGCGATGCAGAGATGGTGACAGCGGAACTGGCCGGAGCCTTTGAAGCGCCGCTTTACGGCATGTTGGCGGTGGCTGATCAGATCAGCCAGCAAGACTGGCCCAATGGCAAACCGACCATCAGCCTGCACGGCCAGCCTTCTGACGAAAGCAAGGTCACCCTGCTGTGGGATGGCGAATGGGAGGTCACCTACGTCACCTTCCGGGACATGGGGGCGGCCTTTGGCGTGGCGCTTTTGGGCATCTACATTCTGGTGGTCGCACAGTTCGGTTCGTTCCGGCTGCCGCTGGTGATCCTGACGCCCATCCCGCTGACTTTCCTTGGCATAATGGCGGGGCATTGGCTGTTTGGCGCACCTTTCTCGGCCACCTCGATGATCGGGTTCATCGCACTGGCTGGAATCATCGTCCGCAACTCGATCCTGCTGGTGGACTTCATCCGCAACTCCGGTGCTGTCACCATCGAGACCTTGATCGAGGCCGGGGCGATCCGCTTCAAGCCGATCCTCTTGACCGCCATCGCCGCCATGATTGGCGCGGTGGTGATCCTGTCGGACCCGATTTTCCAGGGACTCGCCATCTCGCTGCTGTTCGGGCTGCTGTCGTCCACCCTGCTGACCGTGCTGGTGATCCCGGCGATTTACCGCATGTTCAAGACCTGAAAACCACCCACCCGGCGGAGGAGGCCGGACGGGTTCACGCATTGGAAAGGGAGAAATCCATGGCACATGTCGTTGTATTGGGGGCCGGTCTTGGTGGGGCCATCATGGCCTACGAGCTGAAGGACAGCCTGCGCAAAGAGGACACTGTCACCGTTGTGACCAAGGATGCGAAGTATCACTTCGTGCCCTCCAACCCGTGGATCGCGGTGGGCTGGCGCAAGCGGGAGGAGATCACGGTGGATCTGGCCCCCGCCATGGCGAAACGGAAGATCAACTTCATCCCCGTTGCCGCCGAACGCCTGCACCCGGACAAAAACCGTATCGAACTGGTCGATGGCCAGTCGGTGACCTACGATTATCTGGTGATCGCCACCGGCCCGGACCTGGCCTTTGACGAAGTGCCCGGCCTTGGCCCGCATGGCGGCTTCACCCAGTCGGTCTGCCACATCGACCATGCCGAAAAGGCCGAACAGGCGTTTCAGGCGCTGCTGAAAAACCCCGGCCCGGTCATAATCGGCGCAGCACAGGGTGCAAGCTGCTTTGGCCCGGCGTATGAGTTTCTGTTCATCCTTGAAACCGCACTGCGCCGCGCGAAAATCCGCGACAAGGTGCCGATGATCTTTGTGACGCCGGAACCCTACATCGGCCATCTGGGCCTCGACGGCGTGGGCGACACCAAGGGCCTTCTGGAATCTGAAATGCGGGGCAAGACGATCAAATGGATGACCTCGACCCGGATCAAAAAGGTCGAAGATGGCAAGATGACGGTTGAGGAAGTGGGCGAGGACGGCGTGGCCAAGCCGGAAAAGGTGCTGCCCTTTGCCTATTCGATGCTGCTGCCCGCCTTTCGTGGCATCAAACCGGTGTCGGGAATTGAAGGTCTTTCGAACCCGCGCGGCTTCACCATCGTCGATCAGTATCAGCAGAACCCGAAGTTCAAGAACATCTTCGCCGTGGGGGTTTGCGTCGCCATCCCGCCTTTGGCTCCAACGCCGGTGCCCTGTGGCGTGCCCAAGACCGGCTTTATGATCGAAAGCATGGTCACCGCCACCTCCCACAATATCGCCAACCTCGTGCGCGGGGCAGAGCCGGATCAGGTTGGCACCTGGAATGCCATCTGCCTCGCTGACTTCGGCGACGGGGGCATCGCTTTTGTGGCCCAGCCGCAAATCCCGCCGCGCAACGTCAACTGGTCGGCCTCTGGCAAATGGGTCCACCTCGCCAAGGTGGGGTTCGAGAAATACTTCATGCGCAAGCTGCGGCAGGGCAAGTCAGAGCCGTTCTACGAAAGTCTCGCCCTGAAAGTGCTGGGCATCGACAAGCTGAAAGAAACCAAAAAGGGCTGACGCCCGCCGCCGGGGCGTTTGGCCCTAGGCCCCAACCTTAAGGAAATCAAAATGACCCTCGACCGCTCCGTCCTGCTTTTTGCCGGCATCATGACCCTACTTAGCGTGGTTCTGACAGCCTTTGTCTCCCCTTACTTCATCTGGCTTACTGTTTTCATCGGGGCCAACCTGATCCAGTCGGCCTTCACGGGGTTCTGTCCGGCCGCCTCGGTTTTCCGGGCGTTCGGGATCAAGAAAGGTTGCGCTTTCGAATAAGCCGCACATAAACGTCTGAGCCCGAAGCTACAGGAGGCTTTATGACGACACCACTTCTTGAGACGGAAAGTTTCGGCGGCAGCCCCACGGCCATCGCCAAGGCTGTGACCTTCTTAAAGACCCTGTCGCATGAAGGGCGCTTGCAAATTCTGTGTCTGCTGTTGGATCAGGAGCTTTCGGTCGGCACTTTGGCCGATGCGCTTGGTCTGTCACAGCCAACCGCCTCCCAGCAACTGATGCGCTTGCGGGCCGAAGGCTACGTCGGTGCGCGTCGCGAGGGCAAGACCGTCATCTATCGTCTGTTGCGAGAGGATGTGAAACCGGTGATTGCCGCGCTCCAGGATGTCTTTTGTCCACCGCCCGCAGCCAACTGAACTGGATCAGGATGGGCCGCAGACTTGGCGTGGGGCGTCAACCATGGGCAACAGCGCCGACGGGGCGCAGTTGCCGCGCACTGGGTCGTCCAGCGCGACAATCGCAACCCTCCGGTGCCCGTCCGCGAAACCAACACTTATGGTGACTGTCGAGTTCAGCCCGCTCGCGCATCGCAGGATGAGATGATAACGTTCGACAGTGCGAAGTAGTGCGCAAATCCTGTCCCCGCGACCATTAAATTACCACATAATTACAACATTTTAACCTCGCATCGCGCGGGGCTTTCTGCGTTTGCCATTTTGGGCGGTGCTACGGCAGTGCTACGCGGCAAAGAAAAGAAGGGGAGGGGGCATGCGCTGTTCCTTGTTCAAATTTAACGGTTAGCTAACCCTAGAGGACCGTGCCCAAGGGCACCGCAATGGAATCGGCCTACCACAGGCAGAACCTGAGCTTGGCTAACCATGTCGCGTAAACGGTGGACGCCATGCTGGTGTAGCATCGACAAAGGTTCCCGACCTTAAGTTGCCGTTCCATAATCCGCTTTGGCGGCGCGGCGGAAAAGTCACAATTACATCGCAGTGCCGAGAAAGGGGCCTAATTTTGAGAGTGGAAGCTCATGGCACAGATGAGTGGCTTGCGTTTATCGGAAAAAGGCACGTACGGTAAGCTCCAATTGAGAGCTATTGCTAAGGCAAGCCTTCGCAATAGCTCGATTAAAGATAGGATATTTCGCTTGAAGCCCAAAGTATTTATAGGGTCCTCCAGGGAAGGTGTACAGATTGCGGATGCAATCCACTCCAATTTAACCTATGAAGCAGAGTGTACCGTCTGGAAGGACGGCGTATTTCAACTCTCTGGAAACATACTCTCAAGCCTAATTGAGGTTCTGAGAGGATCAGATTTTGGAATATTCGTATTCTCCCCTGACGACATTACAGTGATGCGCAATGCTTCCAACAGTACGGTTCGGGATAATGTTATTTTCGAGCTCGGACTTTTTATCGGCCGTCTAGGCCAAGAGCGCTGTTTTTTCTTGATCCCGGATGACGCTTCTGACCTCCGACTGCCTAGCGACTTGGCCGGTGTAACGCCCGGACGATATGAAGGCAGCAGGGGTGACGGTAACTGGATGGCTGCACTCAATCCGGAATGCATGCAGATAAAGTTGCAGATGAACAGACTTAAATCTTTTCAAGACGCCGTCCCTCCCCACTCCGTCCAGAGGTAAATCTCTAACACAAATAAAGAGCACGGGCACGCAAGAGACTGCACAGGCCAGTATCTCTGCCAAATATTACAAGAAGAGTATCCTCGTGAGCGGAGACACTCTTCCATACAAAGAAAAACTGACGGAGCTTGGAAACTGGAATGGAGCCTTGAACGGTTGGGTGATTCCAAGAAGTAGGGAATCTAAACTAAGAGGCGAGTTTAAGGAGCTCACAATACAATCAGGCGAAACATAGCGCTAGGCTCAGGACTCATTGATCATATCCAGAAGATGACGATGGCTGCTATGGCGATGGCTGACATGAAAGTGTGGGCGCAGCGGTCGTAGCGGGTGTGGATACGCCTCCAGTCCTTGAGTTTGCCGAACATGTTTTCGATTTTGTGCCGCTTGCGGTAAAGCAGTCTGTCGTGCGGTGTCTGGATTTTCCTGTTGGATTTTGATGGGATACAGGCCTCGATCTTCCGATCTGCAAGGG
>NZ_LGIC01000020.1 GCF_001294535.1 Cypionkella psychrotolerans
ATGCCATGGCCAGCCTTGACACGAATGCCGACGGCACCCTCAGCCCTGAAGAAATGACCGCTGGCATCCAAGCCGAGTTGAAGACCTATGACACCGATGCAAACGGCACGATGTCACTGGACGAGTTTGCCATCCTGCACGCGGCCCACATGCGGCCGATGATGGTCCGGGCGTTTCAGATGCACGATACCGATGGCGACGGAAAGGTGACCGAGGCCGAAATGGCCGCCATGGCCGCGATGATGCAAAGCCAGATGGCGGGCGATGCGGGTGGAATGCCGGGCATGGGGCAAGGAATGACGGACGATAACTGACATCGTCTGCGCCCCGCTGCGTCTGTGGCGGGGCAAAGCTACCATAAAAAGGAAAGGTTCCAATGATGACCGGGTATGGGGTTCGGCGGGCTTTGGATGATTGTTATGCTGGTTGTCGTGGTATTGGCCATCGCAGCCTTGCTGAAATATCTGCGCACATGACCCAACAGAGCGAAAATGCGAAAGACTATACCATCAACCGCTTGATCACCGGGGCCAGCTTTGACGCGGTTGATGTGAGCACGCGAAAGGCGATGGCTGACATCGGCTTTGGTATTCTGACAGTAATCGATGTGGCGGCCACGATGCAGAAAAAGCTGAGTGTCGAGATGTCAACATATCTCATACTGGGAGCCTGCAATCCGAAAATGGCGCATCAAGCGATCGGGCTGGAACCGCGCGTGGGCGCGATGCTGCCCTGCAACGTGATCCTGCGGGCGGTTGACGGTGGGGTAGAGGGCAGCGCCATTGATCCGACAGCCTCAAAGGCGGCTAACGACAATCCGGCGCTGCATGCGGTGGCCGGGCAGGTGCGCGATCTGCTGGCTGGCGCCGTTGCAGCGGTCTGATCGTAAGCGCATGACTGGCCACAGCCCTAAACTTGTCAAAGCCGCGTCCACGCTGCCGTTGCTGGTTGCTTTGATGGTGGCGGTGTTCAGTATCTCGGTCGGTTTCGGGATCTTGCTGCCGCAACTGCCCGCCCTGATCGAGCGGCTGCTGGGCGCCGGTGGCACAGCGGCGCAGGTGTCGCGCGCCACCGGGCTGATGACCGCGCTTTATATGTTCGCCCTTTTTCTGTGTGCGCCGGTGTGGGGGCGGCTGTCGGATCAGTGGGGGCGGCGGCCAGTCCTGTTGATCGGGCTGGCGGGCTTTGCCGCGACGATGATTGCATTTGCATTTTTCGAAACGCTGGCGGCTGTTTACGTTGAGCGGGCATTAAGCGGTCTGTTTGCCGCCGCAGTGACCCCAGTTGCCCTCGCAGCGGTGACAGATGTGTCGGCAGCTAAGGCGGAACTCGGCCGTCGGTTGACATTCGTTTCACTGGCCGGGATTTCGGGGTTTCTGCTCGGGCCAACTTTGGGCGTAGCGCTGACGCGAGGATTGGACGCGGAGATTGATGCTTTGGCGCTGCCACTGGTGGCGACGGGCGGTCTGGCGCTGATCGCGGCGCTGGCCGTGGCGGTGACCGTTCGCCCGGTCCCAGCAGCCTCCGTCACGCATCCACAACAGGCGATCGCCACGGCGCCGAACGTCGCGCGGTGGCTTCTGACCTTGGGCTTTGTGGTGTCCGCCGGGGTCGCGGTGTTCGAAGTGGGACTGGCCCTACGCGGCAAACAAGAGCTGGGCCTGACAGCGGGACAGATTGCGGCGATGTTCACTATGTGCTCGGGCGTGATGATCGCCGTGCAAGCGCTGGTATTTTCGCCGTTTATCAAGCCGGAATTCACCCGCTGGCTGATCGCGCCTGCTTTTGCTGTGATGGGGTTAGGGTTATTTGTCGCGCCAATCGCCACGGATTTTCGGGCTATGCTGGTGGTGATTGGGGCGGTGGCGGCCAGTGCGGGCATACTCTCGCCAATCCTGACATATTGGATCGCCAGCCATGCCGGGCATAAATCCGGCGCGGAGCTTGGCAGGCAGACAGCAGCTGCCAGTCTGGGAGCCGCGTTGGGGTCGGCGGCAGGCGGGCTCCTATATGACGTGGCTTGGCTGCCCAACGCTGCTTTCGTGCTTACGGCAATCGTGGTATTGTCGGCTGTCTGGCCAAGTTTGTGACTGCCGGAGTGGTTGGTACCGCGTCGGGCGACAGGCAAGTAACGGCGGGTTCGGGCAACTGATTGCCCGAACCCACAGACTACATCTTTGGGCTGCTTTGTGCAGCAACCGAGGCTTTATGTGCCATTTCCGAATGTTTCACGCCTTCGGCACAATGCTTTTGCTCACCTGCTGTGTCGGAATTGTTGCAACAGGACGCCGCCGCACGGTGCGATTTCGCGCTCATTTCGTGATGTTCGGCTGCGGTGGTATTGGCTGCATGGGACATGGGATCTATCTCCTCCAGTCGCGAAAATCCGCGACACAATAACAACGCTTGGAACCCGGTTTCGTTCCACCAACGGCCTCGCGCTAAGGCCCTTGCCTCTATAATTTGAACGCCTTGACCAGCGCCTTGAACTCCACCTGCAATGACTTGTCATGCGCGTGATGGCCGGAACCGCACGGGCAATTCCCAACAACTGATAAACCGCCATTTGCGCTGCCCCGACCGAGTATTCGACCGTGAGTACCACGGCGTCGTCGATTTCGACGAAGTTGCTGACAAAGGGAAAGTTGCGACTGTTGGGTGGCACCGGCAGCGGGCGGTCGGTCTGGCTGCGCGGCATGAACAACGATGTGATATATGGCATCCGGCAGGGGATGCAGTTCGCGCTTGCCAATGTTGCGGGATCCAGCCGCAAATGACCCGCTAGTTCGTGCAAAGTCTCAGGCACCGTGCAGTCGTCCATCGCTTTGGTGACAAAAACGCCGATCCGGTATGTCAGAAACGCATAGCCCCAGAACACCGCACATCGGCCGATTGGCCCGCGAAATGCGGCTGATGCGCCCACACGATAGACATCAGCCAGTTGGAATCCTTAAAGGTGACAAGACCGCCTGTGCCCGCCTCGTTGTCGCTGAAGCTCTGCATCGCGTCAAAGAATACGGAGCTTCTCAGTTTAACGGTAAAGGATTGCCAGGTTGGTTGCGCAATTGTGCTGTTGAATGGGAAGTTGCCAAACTCTGGCCGGTCGATGAAGGGTGGCATATTTGCACAAGTCTGCGAACCATCTGAACCTACGGACGTCACACTCGTCTAAGATTACCTGGTCGGGGTCAAATGCGCCAACTTGTGGCAGGGCCACTCGCTCACAGGATCAAAACCGGCGCAAATCCGCCGCCAGGGGTTCTGAAATTCGTGGTCTGGCCCTGATAGATACGCGCGGCCACCAGCAGCGTTTTGGCTTCATAGGTGTAAAGCCGGACATCGACCTTGCGGGCGGTCGGCACCCCGTCAAGCTTGATCATCCGCTGGCTGGGTGCTGCCAACGCCTGAGCCACATAATCAGCACGGGCGATGTCAGCCCAAACCGATTTCGTCAGCTTGTCCCCCCGGTAAACTGCCTTGCCGCCATGCCCTGAAACCGGTTTAAAAAATAACTGACGCCGGGCCTGCCATAACGCATCGGCGTTTTCCGGCGTAACCATCCGCGTCTGCGGGATCGACCGCAACCGCGCGACTAGTGCCGCCGACACGTTCATTGCGGCAAGGGCAGTTGAGTCTGACAGCAAGGTCAGATTGCGTTTATGCGCCAGAAGCGCATGATTGTGGGGATTGGGTGTCACGACAACGGCACCGGACTGATACGCATCCTGCAAAGCGGCGTGTTCGGGTTCAGACAGCGCAAAATCTACAAGCCGATTATAGACCAGATCAACCGGCAGATCCCCAAAGTATAGCCCGCCATCATTCAAGATCAGCGCCTTGGGATCGCAGATCACCGCATCAATTCCCTGCCGCACCAGCATCTTTTTGGCCAGTACGAATTCGGGATACAAATACTGATTCTGCGGCGCATCGTCCACTATGGCGATCCGGCGAAGCGGGGCCGCACCGCGCTGTCGCTGCCATTCGCGGCGAAACATCGCAATCACCGCAGCTTCGAACCTGGCAACAAGGCTATCACTTGCGACAGGCATCCGTCCGATACAGCACAGTGTCTGTGCCTGGGCCAGCAAGGCATTCAGAAACGCTCCGCCCGCGTTGGTGTTCACCTCGATCAGTTTCGGGCTGTCGTCGGACAAATGAAAATCATAGCCCATCAGGGCACCCTGCGGCCCATGATCCATTTGCGCTATTGCGGGTGCCCAACTCAGAACCTCGGCACGATAGGCGGGGATTTGCGCCACCTGTTCGATGGCCACGACAATATCTTGCATGGCAAGCAGTGTGCTTGCGGGCAAAAACACTGGCACATTGGAAAACAAATGCGGTTGATTCACTGCAATGCGAGCCTGAAACCCAGGCTCGCCCGAAGCCGCATCCAGCGCCAGCGCCAATTCACTTTGATCAAGCGTGATGCAATAACAGGTCTGGTTGAGGTGCTCCGGGGCAAACTCGGACGGGGCACAGGCCTCGGTTTGAACGGCGTCAGTCAACTGCTGTCCTTCTCGGCCCGGGCGTCAGGCATCTTGCCCGGCCGCGCGATTAATCCCAGCCCAGTGTTACGACAGACAGCCATTGAGAGCCAGTGTAATGAAGCCCACGGTCCCGGCAGTTTCTCACCGGTCACCACTGCGGCGGTTGCCCGATCACGGTGCAATGGCACCGCTTTGCAAGTGCTCTTCGGCATAGTTGAACACGATTTCGGGGTCGGGCAGCGCCAGATGCTTGTCGCTATTCGGGCAATCAACGCGCGACATCAAATGGCGGATCACGTTCAGCCGGGCGCATTTTTTGTCGTCGGCCCGCACCACATGCCACGGCAGATCGTCACTATGGGTGCGTGCGAACATTTCGTTGCGCGCCGCCGAATATTCATCCCAATGCCGCAGCGCCGTCTTGTCGATCGGGCTGACCTTCCATTGCTTCAGCGGATCAACGCGGCGGTTTTCCAGACGGCGTTTCTGTTCGGGTTTCGAGATGTCGAGGTAGTATTTGAAGACCTGCGTGCCCGACCTGACCAGCAACCGCTCGAACGGCAGGACGGATTGCATGAACTCTTCATGCTCAGGCTTTGTGCAGAACCCCATCACCTTTTCCACCCCGGCGCGGTTGTACCAGCTGCGGTTCATCAGAACCAATTCGCCGGTTGCCGGCAGTTCGGCAACATAGCGCTGAAAATACCAGGAATGCCTTTCGCGGTCAGAGGGTTTGCCAAGTGCGACAACGCGGGTGTCGCGCGGGCTTAAATATTCCGTTATGCGCTTGATCACCCCATCCTTGCCCGAGCCATCACGGCCCTCGAAAAGGATCAATATCCGCAGATTGTTCTTGATCAAATGCCTCTGGAACTTGACCAGCTCGATCTGCAATCCGTGCAAGGCTGGTTTGTAGTCTTCTGGTTCGACAGCGGCGGTCTTAGTATGGTTCGCTTTTTTTGATTTCTTGCTCACCATCTGATTCCTTTGAATATCTGACGCGGCATTCTCTCTTTACGGATGTTCGGAAGTTTGCACGCCGCGCGTGCCGATGGTTGCGGCGTGCGAAAAAACTTCAGGGCAGGAAAGTGATTCCGTTCGGACCCCTGCCGACTGGAATCGTCGCGATTACGGTCTGCGTTTCCACCTCAATTGCGGAAACGGTTGCATCAAGGATGTTCGTCACGAAGACCGTCGCGCCATCAGGGCCGACCACCACGCCATGAGCGCCGCGTCCGGTTTCTATCGTTGCCACCACGGTGTTTGTGGCCACCGCGATCACCGAAACCCTGTTGTCAGGGTCGGTTTCGGTGCCCTGATTTGCTACATAGACAAAACGACCGTCCGGGGTTGCGAAAACCTGAATGGGATTGCGACCGACATCGACGGTCCCAATCAGCTCTTTGGTTTTCACGTCAACCACTGCCACCTGATTGGCATCACGCAGCGAGACATACAGACGGCTTTCGTCCGGCGTAAAGGCCACCTGCACAGGCGTCAGACCAACTGAAATGCTGCCGACTTTTTTCAGCGTTTCGGTGTCGATCACTGAAACCGTGCCGCTTTGCACGTTGGCAACCATGATCTGACGCCCGTCCGGGCTCAACCGTTGGCCGTGCGGATAGTCATCGGTGCCTACCGTCGCAATCACCTCCCGCGAGGCGAGGTCGATGACGCTCAGCGTATCATCCTCGGCATTGGTCACGAACGCGCGCTTTCCGGCAAGGTCGGTGATGACATGGGCGGGATGCTTTCCCACGGCAATTCGCGCGACCGGGCCTGCTGCTATATTATGTGGATCGAACAAGACAAGTTCGCCCGGCACGTCCATGCCCTCCATGTTCGCCATGGCACCACCCGAAGACTGATCGGCGGGTTTTTCGGCTGGGTCCGACTTCAGGCCGACGGCAAGCAACAGTGAGCCATCGGGGGAAATCTGAATATTGTGCGGCTCAATTGTCGCCGGAACGTGGTGACTTTGCCACTGCTCAGGTCGATCTGGCTGATGGTAGAGCCGTATTCATCAGCCGTAAACACCACGCCGGTTGTCAAACCTGGCACTGGCGTCTGGGCGCTTGCCGGGCTGCCCAAGCTTAGAGCAACAGTGCTCATCGCCATGAAAAGGCCATACAAACGCCGCCGAACGGTTCGGCAAGCTTTCACGTTCTTGATTGGTTGGCTTTCGAAGTCCATGATGATCTTTCTTTCTCATTGTGCTTTCGGGATTTAGCCAGACCTTTTCAGGTTGCTGGTCTTTGATTGGGTCGATCAAAGGGAAGTCGGCACCTATACCAAAGCCGGTGTCGGCTGTTTTCTTTTGAAATTTCTTCAAGCCAGGTGCGTTTCAGGAGCAGTGCGTTGACAGCGGCCATTGCCGAACTGCCCGACATTGCCAGTGCCGCAACCTCGGGGCCTACGACATAGCGGTAAAACACGCCTGCGGTGGCGGGGAAGGCGATGATGTTGTAGGCCATCGCCCAGAACAGGTTCTGATGCATTTTGCGCGGGGTGGCGCGCAATAGAACGATGGCCCCAACCACGTCATAGGGGTCGCTTTCCATCGCCACACCGGTGCCAGCCCCAATCGTAAGCCGACGTCGGCTTGAGTCAGCGCGGATCCGTCGTGCACGCCGTCGCCGATCATGGCGACCTTTTTGCCTTGGGCTTGCAAATTCCTTATTCTTGTTCGTCTGCTGGTCCGGCAACACGTCAGCCAGCACTATGTCGATGCCCAGTTCCTCGGCTATATGTTGGGTGGTGTTCGCATTGTCGACCGTCAGCATTGCCACCTGCACACGACCCTCGCGCAATTTGGCCACAGTTGCCTTGGCACTTGGGCGCACCGCATCGGCAATTGCGATCAGGCCAAGGATCTTGCCGCCCTGTCCGACATGCACGACGGTCCGCCCGTCACCTCTCAGCAGGTCAGCCTGCTGGCCAAGCAGGCCGAGGTCGATCTTTTGCTCGTGCATCAGGCGGCGGTTGGCGAGGTAAATCAGGGCTTCGCCAATTTCGGCCTGCGCGTCGCAATTGACAAGACCAACCGACAGCGGATGATCTGACCCGCGCTCCAGCGTCGCCGCAGCCCGCAACACATCATCCACCGCATGGTCTTGGGCGGGCTTTATCTCCGTGGCCATCTCTGCCTTGTCATGCCCCGCGTGAGGTTCTCTTTTGACGGGGGCAGGCATCGCCCCGTCGGGCAGATCCTCAGGTGTGCAAACATGGCGCGGGGTCGCTTCGGCCCGGCAATGCTGGCCGCAAGCCGCGATAACCTTGCGCCGTTTCGCCACGCTGGTGACGGTTTCGTCAAACCGCACGATGACAGAAGTCGAGCCGGGGTTAGGCGTTAACGCCTGCACCCCTGCCTCGGCAAGAAGTTGCTTTGTGACCCCAAGATGGTCCAGCCCTCCGAAGCAGGCACTGACATCAAGCGTTATGGTTTTGGTCATGTCTTGTTCTTGATGGCGGGGCTGAAATGGGTTGTTTGGGCAGGTCGCACAATCAGCCGCAGCCGCAGCCGCAGCCAGGTGAGCCTGCCGGTTTGATCTTGGTGTCGCTTGCTTGGGCATCGGTGGCCTTGTCAACGGGGACTGCCTGCGGTCTGGTCATGGTTTTGGCGCTGCCGCCACCGCAGCACGAGCCGCCCTTCGTATGGCCATGTTCACTGTGGGGTTTCACCGATTTTGAAATCTCGTTCATGGCTTTTCTCCTGATCAACCTCATTGCGAAGATGCAGGGATGCGATCGTCTCGCCTGTCATCATCCTATAGACGCTCAAGCCTTGTCAGCATTACACCTCAACCTCTTGCCGAGGCGGCGGCGCGCAACAATTCTGACTGCCGGGCCGTATCGCAGCCACAATCCATAAAGCCATGCTCCGGGCACGTCAGACACATCTCGACCAGTCGCTTTTTCAGGGCGCTGCGGGCACGGTGCAGCCGAACGGTAAGGGTTGCCAGCGACAGGCCAAAATCAGCTGCCACGGTCGCACGCGGTTCTTCGTTCAGGTCGATCCGCTGAATGATTTCGGCATAGTCGGGCTTCACGGTGGCAAGCAACTGATGCAGACAGGCGCAGACGGCGACCTCAAGTTCAGCGCCAGATGCGGAACCTGTATCGAAAAATTCCGGACCCATCACCGTCTCCCGTTGTCTGCGCCGCGCTGCACTGCGTTGGTGGTCGACGATGGTTGTAGCCAACAGCCGGCTGAGCCAGCCCCGCACGGTGTTGACGTCGCGCAACGCGTCTGCCCGATCAATCGCCCGCAACATGAAGCTTTGCATCACGTCGCGGGCATCATCGACGTTGCCCAGCCGCCGCCGCAGATAGGACAGACAGCGCTGGTGGCTTTCGGTCAGCGCCTGACGAACCGCATCGGCGTTCGGACCGCCTGCAAGGTCAGGTGAATGGCCCTCGATGGTATCTTTGGTTGCAAGTTCTGGGTTCATCTTTTTGCCCTTCAAGATAGCAGGTGGAATGACGGTTGGTGCAATGGCGTAAACGAATGAGGTGTTCGACATGGTCAGCTACAGGCGCAGTCCAGAAAGCTGCCATCCCGGCAGGCCGGGCAAGTTGCCTCCAGCTCTTGGCGCAGCGCCTGGCGGGCCCGGTGCAGGCGCACATTAAAGGCGTTGGGAGTGAGCCCGAGGTTGGTCGCGATGGTGGCGCGAGGTTCCTCTTCGAGGTCGGCGCGGCGCAGAATCGCGGCGTGGTCAGGCCGGAGTCGCAGGAGCGCCTTGTGCAGGCACCGGCACTGGCCGGTAATTTCAATGTCATCGGGGGCAGTCACAGTAATACTCAGTTCGTACGCATAGGCGTTTTCGGCCCGCTGCCGCACTGCCCGGCGCCGATAATGATCGATCAACGTGTGGCGCAAAATCTGTCCCATCCAAGCGTTGATCTTTTCCTCAGGGCCCGAAGATTGCGCTGCGCGGATCACCTTGAAGCTGAAATTCTGCAACGCGTCTTCGGCTTCGTCCAGGCTGCCAAGCCTGCGCCGAAGGTAACCGAGAAATTTCTGTTGGCCTGCAAGCAAGCGTTGATTAACCGCCAGACCACGCGTAAGCGGTGCGTCCAGCTGTGGTTGGATAAGAATATGCATTGGATTCTCCGGGCACGGAAAAATGGTTTGGGCGTGCGACGCACAAGCGTTCAGCTGCCCCGCATCAGTTAGACAAGCGCAACGCCAAGGCGTGGCGGGCGAAGCAACCGCTGATTTAAAGGGGCAGGATTGCACGTCACCGCCGCATAGCACCAGACGCCAAAGCCCACGATAGTCGGCAGGGGCACCGCAAATCGTGATCCCGTCAAAGTGCCGTAGACTGCATTTTGGCAATGTGCACGGCTCGACACTGTTGAAGCAGCGGTGCAATCCAACGAAGCGGTTGTGCGCGGGCTTTGTGCTGTGAAGTGGTCGGAAGTAGATTGAATCGTGGGGTTTGCACTGGGCAAGAGGAAAAAGCACAGCATCAGAAGCGTTAAAGCCAGCCGCAGGGCGGATCTTTTCTTCGGCGCTCTTGATTGCAGGTACATCCGCATATGGCCACCAAAAATGAATCTTTTCCTCAAACCTATCTGATCACAGACAGCCCAACCTCAACTTGATCTCGATCAACTCCGGGGCTCGGGAATTGCTTAAATGATAGCGCCGGAAAAAAAGCAGAGTTTCTGAGCGCGGACTATCTTGCATTTAGCAGTCGACGAGACGGCGGCGAAAATACTCGGTGTAATAAATCGGCATGACCCGCGTCTTAACTGGTCACGACGCCATCAATAGCGGCATTTCCATGCTGCGAGTCCTCAGGACCAGACCATGCAGCCAAACATGTATCACGATCATGCAGAAGCGATCATCACGGCTTCGCAGGCAACGGTTTTCGGCTATCTCGACGACCAGATCCATCTTGAGGTCCATATGGAAAAGCCGTCGATGTCGCTGCTGGGCGGTCGCTTGACCTATGAATTCGATGTGGCCCAATGCCGTGCCGTCGGTTCGGTCCTCCGGATGGGCGGGAGCCTTCTGGGAATTTTGCAGTTCGTCGAGGAAGTGGTGACGGATCGGATATCCCCCATCTGCAAGCGTTGGCAACCCACGGGGCCTCAACGAATGTTGGTGATCGACAGCTCTGTCATGGCGTTTGAAACACGCGTGATCGGCGAGGCCACTGCAGTGAGAGTCTTCATCGACTACCAACTGCCACATAGCCTATCTGGGCGCTGGCTCGGACTTCTATTTGCGCCGTTCTACTCCAGGTGGTGCGTTTCGCGCATGGTCAAGATGCCTGCCGACACTTTGGCAGCTTCGCCGAACCCGGGTTGGAAGCATGAAGCCATCCTATCCACCAGTGCCTTTTTGCAAGCCCCCAGTGAACCCTGCGTCGCCCAGAGCGACAAAACGCAAGGCCGCGACATCGAAATGTAAAGCAATCAGTTTCCTGAAGGCGGCCGCGCTGCCTTGGTATTCACGGAGAGAATGAAATGGACGAGCATGACCATGCGACCCACGAGCCAGCGCCCGGTCTCAGTTTCTGGCAGTCACGGACCGGAATCACTCTGATCGCCTTTCTTGTCATTGCAGCGATCCTGCTTGGCTACGAACACCGCGTTCATATCTTCGGCAGCAACTCGGCGTCGTTTCTGTTTCTATTTGCCTGGATTGGCATGCATTTTTTCATGCATCGTAGCCACGGCGGCCACGGCGGCCACGGCGGTCATGGTGGCCACGGCGGTCATGGTGGTCACGGGGGTCATTCCGGGCATAGCCGCCCAAGCGAGCTTCAGGCCAACACAAGCCGCGAACCAATCAAAAACGACGGAGACGAGCGATGATCACGCCATCCTCCGGCTATGGACTTTGGTTTTTTGCCTTTATCAACGCGGCGATCTTCATCCTGTTCGCGTTCAGCTTCTTCAAACCGCAAACGTCTCGCGACTGGCGCAGCTTTGGCGCGTTCAGCGCGTTTTTGGTAGCCCTCTTTTCTGAGATGTATGGCTTTCCGCTGACCATTTACCTGATGTCGGGCTGGTTGCAGACCCGTTATCCCGGCATCGACTGGTTTGGCCATGACGCCGGGCATTTGCCCGAGATGATGTTCGGCTGGCAGGCAAATCCGCATTTCGGGCTGTTCCACATTCTCAGCTTTGTGTTGATTGGTGGCGGTTTCTGGCTGATTTCGGCTGCATGGCCAGTGCTTTACGCAGCGCAGCGCAGCGGGAAACTGGCCATGGCCGGGCTATATGCACGCTTGCGCCATCCGCAATATGCGGGCTTTGTGCTGGTGTTGACCGGGTTTCTGGTCCAGTGGCCGACACTGCTCACGCTGGTAATGTATCCGTTCCTCATCTGGATGTATGCCCGTCTTGCCCGCAGCGAGGAGCGCGAAACCCGCGACCGGTTTGGCATTGTCTACGACGATTACGCCCGGCGCGTCCCGGCGTTCTTCCCGAGACTTAAATCTGCGCCCCAGCATGCAAATTGACCAGAAAGGCGATTGTCATGGCCCTCCCTCCCGCAGCAAAATCCTCTGCCGAACCTGACAACCTTACCTCGCGCCTCCCCACCGCCTACATGATTCCGTTCGGGTTTATAATCGTGGTGGCAGAACTGGTGGCAAGCTGGCCGCGATCGGACAGTTGGAAGATGCGGGATCAATCCTGAACGGTACGTCGGGCACGCTGGTGACGACGCAAGTCATCTGAACTCCGCAATGAGGGGCAAAAAATGTGCATGTCAGCCGCTGTCAGTTTTGCCGCAAGCGTTTTCCTCGGGGTCGGGGGGGCTGCGATCACGGGCACCGCATGGTCGCGCAACCTGCGCTATCTGCCACTTGCCCTAATGCCGCTGTTTGCCGGGATTCAACAGTTTTCCGAGGGCTATGTCTGGCTAGGTATGACCGGGGATAGCCCGGTTGAGGTTGTACGGGGCGCGATGGGGTTCATGTTTTTTACTTGGTTCATGTGGCCGGTCTGGATCCCGTTCTGCGTCTATGTTCTGGAACCTGACATCAGCCCCCGCAAGCCGTGGTTTCTGGCGATGGCGCTGACCGGACTGCTGTTCGGCCTACTGCTTTATGTGCCGCACGGGTTCACCTCTGACATGGTGGTGGTCGAGATCAACAACCAATCGCTGGCCTATGAAAAATCGATGTGGCTTGATTTCATTATGCCGCGTTGGCTTACCAACACGATATATGTCGCACTGATTATCATACCTCCAAGCCTGTCTCACTATCGGCATATGCGCCATTTCGCGCTGACATTGGTTGCTGTTGTCCTGGTGGATTTTGCGCTGCTACAATTTGCCTATATCTCGTTCTTCTGCCTGTTGGCGGGGCTGGCGACGTTGCATTTAGTCTACATCATCCTGACCAATAAATGCGCGCAGGAATGCCCGGAACTGTTCCATGGATGAGCAAGCAGTGTCGCGAAAATGGAGGTTGGGCAGAAAAGGTTGCGTTGTGATGTTACAGGATAAGCGTAAACTGTTTGAAGCAATGTTTCGCCCAAATTTCAACGCTCAACGCTCTGCGGCAAGACGCGACTTGCAGTCCGCTCGGGCGACGCCTATTCGCGAATTTATGAAGCTCGATAGCCGCACCTCTGTCACGATTCGGACGGCGTTTCGTATTGGCTTTGTGCTGCTGCTGCTTTTTGTGCTGAATCTTCCCCATTTCAGTATTGCGCAGGCTCAACCAACCCCGACGATGGTTATGTCGCATAACAGCAAAGCTTATGCTGCAATGGACCACATGAGTGGGATTCATGAAAAGATGAATGGATCCTTGTGCGCCACGATATGTTCCGGGACCGCAGAATTAGAACCCATCGCTTTCTCACTGCGTTTCATAGCTTTTGTTTCTGTCCGTTGGCGCAGCGAAACTTCTCTTATACGGGCCCAACCCACGCCTGATCCAGGTTTTCGTCCCCCCGACCTGTTTCGTCACGCTTGACCCGATCAGCAGTCCGCCATGCGGACGCATCTATCGTTGGCTTTCAAAAGCCGCTTGGAGCTTCGAAAAATGGCATACACGACAACACGGCGCGGCTTTCTTGCCGCATCCGCAGCGATTGCTGCATCTACGGCGCTTCCACGTCTGGCCTTCGGGCAATCCGCGCCGCTTACCTTACTGGTCAGCACCCGCGTGTTGGAAATTGATGGCCGGGCCGCGAGGGTTTACGGGCTGACGAACGGGGCAGGTGGGCAAGGTTTGATCCTTGATCCGGCTCAGCAGTTCCGTGTCGATCTGACCAACAGCCTTGATGTGGAGACCATCATTCACTGGCACGGGCAGCTGCCACCAAACGCGCAGGACGGGGTGCCCGACCTGCCGATGCCGCTGCTGAAAACCGGTGAGACGCGCAGTTTTGACTACGCGCCCAATCCCGGCACGCATTGGATGCACAGCCATGTGCCGGTACAGGAGATGAACCTGCTGGCAGCACCCCTGATCGTGCGCTCGGCTGATGATGTGGCGGCCGACCGGCAAGAGGTTGTGATGTTCCTGCATGATTTTTCGTTCCGTCCGGCAGAAGAAGTCTTGGCCGAAATTACCGGCGGGACGGCGGGGCACGACATGGCCGCTATGGGCGATGATGCGATGGCTGGTATGGATATGGGCGGCGATATGGCTGGCATGGATCATTCGGGCATGGATATGTCGGGCGGCGATATGTCCGGCATGGCGATGGACCTGAACGACTTTAATTTCGACGCTTATCTTGCCAATGACCGCACCCTTGCCGACCCGGAAATCATCTCGGTAGAAAAAGGCGGGCGGGTCCGGTTGCGGATCGTCAATGCTGCGGCGGCGACCACATTCTGGATTGACACTGGCGTGCCTGCGCGGCTGGTGGCGGTCGACGGCCATGCCATCGTGCCAATTGCCGGCACGCGGTTCGGCATGACGATGGCGCAGCGGCTGGATATCGAGATTGATCTGCCGGGAGCGGGCGCTTTCCCTGTGCTGGCGCTGCGCGAAGGGGCGCGTGAACGCACTGGGTTGATTTTGGCCACCACGGGCGCACAGATTAGCAAGATCAGTGGCATGGCCGAGGTTGACGCCCCCGCTTTCGATATCGACATGGCGCAGGAAATGCTGCTGCAAGCGGCAAACCCGCTGGCCGACCGCGCGGTGGACCGGTCACATATGATCATGCTGGCAGGGTCGATGAAGCCGTATCTGTGGACCATCGGCGGACAGACCTGGGACACGCATAAACCGCTTGTTGCCACCAGCGGTGAGAGGGTGGAGTTGATGTTCCACAACATGTCGATGATGGGGCACCCGATGCACCTGCATGGCCATGTTTTCCAAGTGGTCAACATCAACGGTCGCGCCATCAACGGCGCGATGCGCGACACGGTTTATGTGCCACCGATGGCACGCGTGACCGTGTTGCTGGACGCGGGCGAGGCGGCGCGCTGGATGCTGCATTGCCACCACATGCCGCATCTTTCGTCTGGGATGATGACAGAGTTCGCCGTTTCGGCCTGATCGCTGCGCAATCGGCGTGCCCGGTATCACCGGGCAGGCTTTTTTGGCGACAGGAGGCTGCCATGAACAGACGCACCGCTCTGCTTTCGACTTTGGCGCTGACCCTGATGCCAAAGGCGGCTTTTGCCCGCCCACCGTTCAGGCTGGGGGGTGCTCCCGTGCCTCTGCTGTCGCCACCGTTCACTGATGGCGCGGGTCGCAAGCTAGAGCTTGCCGATTTTTCGGGCCGCGTCGTCCTGCTGAATATCTGGGCGACGTGGTGCCCACCTTGCCGTGAAGAAATGCCTGCGCTTGATGCCTTGCAACGCGCACTCGGTGGCGCCGATTTCGCAGTTGTGCCACTCTCTATTGATAGGAACGGGCTAGACGCCGCGCGCAGGTTTTATGATGAGATCGGGATCCTAGACCTTGGCCTCTACTGGGGCGAAGATGTGCGGGTTCAATTGGCTTTTGCCGCATTCGGCCTGCCCACGACGCTGCTGATCGATCGCACGGGGCGGGAACTTGCCCGTATCTATGGTCCTGCAAGATGGGATAAGCCTGCGGCAATTGCACAGATCGCGAGCGTCATTGATGCGGGATGATGGCACTGTCTGACGGTTGGTTCATATGACCGACCTTGCGGCCTGTTGGCTTTTGTTCGCGTCGGCATTCCTGTCGGCGACACTTCTGCCCGGCTCGTCTGAGGCGGTGCTGCTGGGTCTTCTGGCCAATGGCACGGGTCAGCGGTGCTACTGGTCACCATAGCATCGCTTGGCAATATCGCCGGTGCGCTGGTGAATTGGGTCATGGGGCGGTATTTTCTGCTTTAGAAGGACAGGTCCTGGTTTCCATTGAAGGAGGCGACTAATACGCGCGCGCAGGCTTGGTTTGCCCGCTTTAGCATTTGGTCACTGTTGTCGTCCTGGGTGCCGATCGTCGGTGATCCGCTGACGCTTTTCGCGGGCGTCATGCGGGTGCCCATCGGCAAGTTCGTGCTGTTTGTGACGATTGGAAAGATGTTGCGATATGCACTTATCGTGATGGCATGGCAGTACTGGCCAGCGTGAGAAGGGCGTCGTGGCGCTTAAGCCTTGTTGCAGTTCAAGGGCAGAGCCGCCAATTCAGCCGTCATGATCTGTGCAACATCGGCGGCAGAAATGGCTCCCATAAACACCGTGCGGCCAATCACTGTGGACGGGGTTCCGTAAAAGCCGAATACCGCAGCAATCGCTTTTGCCGTGCCTAGGGCAGTGGCAATCTCGGGAATTTGCATATCTCTCACAAGGCGTTGCCCGTCGAGACCGACCGAGTCTGCGATCGAGGTCACAAGATTGAGGTCGGTAACCAACCGCGTCCGCATCAACCTATCATGCATCGCTGTATAGCCGCCTTGCAGATCGGCGGCCAGAACGGCCTGGCTGGCGATGGTGGACGCGGCACCCAGCAACGGCAGTTCGTGTCGAATGATCCGGATGGTGCCGGGGTTGGCGGAGTCATACGCCACCAAGATCGCCTCCAACACCCGGCAGTTCGGGCAATTGAAATCGGAAAAGAATGCGATCGGCAGGCGTTCGTCAAGTTCTGGGCCAAACAGCGCTGTGCAGGGATCGGCGCGCACTGCTGCCTTAAGCGCTGTCTGCGCGACGTCAGGGGCTTCATTGTCGATCCCCACCAGCAAACCAGCGCCTGCGGACAGCGCACCCGCTGTGTTTAAAGTGCGAAAGGGTGCCAGACCGGGCAGATCGCGGTATGTCAGTCGCGCGGGCCTTAGGCTGGCAAGATGGGGGGCACCAATGACCCAGCCCGCGATGGCAAGCAGGCTGCCTGCAATCACCGCGCGCCGCCGCCATGGTTGATCGGCTCCGGTCACAAATCCACGCGCCGCAGTCGCAGGGCGTTGGTTATGACCGACACGGACGACAGGCTCATCGCCGCGGCCGCAATCATCGGCGACAGCAAGGTGCCAGTCAGCGGATACAGCACACCTGCCGCAATCGGAATGCCTGCCGCGTTGTAGGCAAAGGCAAAGAACAGGTTCTGCTTGATGTTGCGCAGCGTTGCCTTTGCCAGTTTACGCGCCCGCACGATGCCCATCAGATCACCGCCGAGCAGCGTGATCCCGGCGCTCTCCATGGCCACGTCGGCGCCGGTTCCCATGGCGATCCCGACATCGGCTGCGGCAAGGGCAGGGGCATCATTCACCCCATCGCCCGCCATGGCGATCTTGCGCCCTTGCGCGCGCAGCTCGTCTATCAGCGCCTTCTTGTCCTCGGGCAACACACCGGCACGCACCTCGTCAATGCCCAACTTGGCCGCGACGGCCTTTGCGGTACGTTCGTTGTCGCCCGTCGCCATGATTACCGCAGGCCAAGCGCATGCAGGGCGGCAATTGCCGGAATGGTGCTGTCCTTGATCGGGTCAGCGACCGCAATTATGCCTGCCAAGGCGCCGTCAATGGCTACGAACATCGCGGTCTTGCCAGCGGCGCGCAGGGCGTCGGCTTGCGCCTCGGCCCCGGCGGTGTCCAGCCCAAGGTCCTGCATCATCGCAGCATTGCCAAGGGCGGCAGCGCGACCGTCAACCATGCCTTTGACGCCCTTGCCAGTCACCGCCTGAAATTCTGTAGCGTCCAGCTTGCGCACGGTTTTCGCGGCGGCGCCCTCCACAACGGCCTCGGCCAGCGGGTGTTCAGACCCGCGCTCCAACGCGGCGGCAAAAGCCAGAATGTCCGCCTCGCTCACCGGGCCAAGCGCCACCGTATCGGTCAGCGTGGGTTTGCCCCGCGTCAAGGTTCCGGTCTTGTCGACAATTAGCGTGTCCACCCCTGCCATCCGCTCCAACGCCTCGGCGTCCTTGATCAGCACACCGGCTTGCGCCCCGCGCCCGGCTGCGGTGGTGATGGAAATCGGTGTCGCCAGCCCAAGCGCGCAGGGGCAGGCGATGATCAGCACCGACACGGCAGAAGCAAAGGCGAAAACCAATGCAGGCGCAGGCCCGAAAATCATCCATGCCGCAAAAGCCGAGATGGCAACGGCCACGACCGTCGGCACGAAGATGGCCGATACCCGGTCTGCCAACCCTTGTATGGGCGCCCGCGACCGGCGCGCACCAGAGACCATCGCTACAATCTGCGCGAGCACGGTATCGGCACCGACCTTTCCCGCCTCGATGACCAAAGACCCGTTCTTGTTGATCGTGGCCCCCGTGACTTTGTCGCCGGGGGTTTTTTCGACCGGCATGGACTCGCCGGTCAACATGCTTTCGTCCAAGGATGAAGCGCCAGACACCACAACGCCGTCCACCGGCACAGCATCTCCTGGGCGCACCCGCAACTCGTCACCCGCCATGATGTTTTCCAGCGGCGCATCGTATTCCGTGCCATCCGGCAAAATGCGCCGCGCGGTTTTCGGGGCCAGATCCAGCAGGGCGCGGATCGCATCCCCCGTGCGTTCCCGCGCCCGCAGTTCCAGCACCTGGCCGACAAAGACCAGTGTGACGATCACCACAGCCGCCTCGAAATAGGTGCCGACCATGCCGCCCATGCGGTACTCATCCGGGAAAACGCCGGGCAGGAATGTCGCCAGAAGCGAATAGCCATAGGCGGCGAGCACCCCCAGCGAAATCAGCGTCCACATGTTGGGCGAGCGGTTTATGAAAGAGTTCCACCCGCGTTTGAAAAACGGGAGGGCGGCCCAAACGATGATCGGTGTGGCGAGTAAAAACTCCAGATACATCGCATTTTGATGCCCGACCCAATCGCGCACCGGCAAACCGACCAGCGGTCCCATTGTCAGCAAGACCAGCGGAAGCGCGGCTGCCGCGCTGATCCACATGCGTCGGGTAAAGTCGGTCAGCTCTTCACTGGGCGCGTCAGATGGCACCATGGGCTCCAGTGCCATGCCGCAAATCGGGCAAGACCCCGGCGCGTCACGAACAATCTGCGGGTGCATCGGGCAGGTGTATTGCACGTTCGCAGTGGCGACCTTGCCGCGCTTGGTGGCATTGCCCGAGGCATAGAACCACGGGTCGCCTTTGAATTTGGTTTGGCACTTGTCAGAACAGAAATGAAACGGTTTGCCGTCGAAACTATCGGTCCGGGTGTCGGCTTTCACCGTGACCGTCATGCCGCAGACCGGATCGATGGCCGTGAGGGCTCCGGTCGGAGGGTGGTCAGGTGCGGGCATTGGTTCCATTCCCGCATGATTGTGGCCTGCGTGGCTGTCGGGCAATTTAGGCATAAAAGACACCTTTCGTTCATCTAGAGCATCGACGGGTAAAGTTTTGGTCTGATCTCGATCAATTGTCCCTCTACCTGCATGGTTCTGGCATGGAAAGGTAAGCAGTTTAACCAGTGGCATCGAAGGGTGCGGGGATTATTTGTCTGAACAGTGCGCCAGCGAGGCGAGAAGACTGTCAGATCAGCGTCCGTGACTGTGCATGGATCGCTTTCATACCAACCCCTGACCGAGCAACCGAAGCGCGATCTTCGCAAAATTCTCTGTCGGGAATGTAGCGAACATTCAATGCCCGATACTTCCAACGGCCGGGCGGAGCAGCTGGGTCCGTACTTGGCCTTCCCGACCATACGCGGCTACCAAAAACTGCTCTTCGGGCAGAGTTTCGCTGCTGCCCATCGCCAGTTCAAGCATCCGCAAGATACCGGATTAGAGTGACGTGCTATGCTCCAACTCGAAAGCTGAGACGGCCTGACCGCAAATCTTAACAATCCACATGATGTCAATCAGTCTCACCGCGTCGACGCTACGGGCGGCAGCCATGGCGTGGGGAAAGGTGCATGGTCGGTCATCTCCCAGCTTTCCACTTTGCTATAACCGATCCTGATCATCCCTTTGGCAGTTTACCAGAGATCAAATGTGGGGAGTGGAATGGACAGCCGTGTGGGCGATGGCGAGAAGTTCTACGACACGCCAACCGTTAGGGTCGACGTTTTCCGCACTATGCTTGGCGTGAAGCAGACTTGTGCTCGTCCGTGGTCAATTCGTCACTTATCCAAAACGAACACGACTTCTTGTGACAAAACTCGACGCCGAAATTGGTCAATCATCATCGCACACCTAACCGTGCGAAAAGAACGCTCGTGGGGCTGGATTTATCAATAGCCAAGATGGGAAACAGTCGTCAATCCTGCAAACTTACCCGAAGGAGAGCCTGCCACGTTGATCTGCCTTTCCTGTGTGGCAGTAATTACTGTCATTTCGTCACTTCCTTCGCTCGTGTCCGCACAGGGTCAGGCGTTTGCCGAATTGATTGAACTGGCACCACCCACGGGGACCGGGGCGCGGGAGCCTGCGTTGGCGACACTGCCCGATGGATTGTGTGGGGGGTCACCGGCGACAGCAGCGATTGGGATACACCACATACTGTTGCACAGGGTGTTGATTTCTTTGTCAACTAGGCAGATTTCCCCACTATCACTGCCTTGCCCGACGGGACACTCGCCGTAAACTGGCTCAGGATCAATGGCGATACCGATTATGCGTATGACGTTAATACCGCGCTTTCCGCCGATGGGGGCAAACATGGGGCGAGCCAGCAGTGCCGCGCAGCGACAAAAGCCAGCGGCAGCACGGGTTTGTGACTCCTGCCTGTGGCATCCGACCAGTTGCGGGCGATCTGGCAGGATGGCGCCGAGTATGGCGCATCCGACACCTTCGCGGCTGATGACGACGGGTCCGACGCAATGCAACTATGGACATCAACGATCACCTCCGCGGGCGTGCTGTTTGACAAAACCAGTTGGATTCTCGGACGTGCTCCTGCTGCCACACCTCAGCCGTTGTGGCTGAGAGTGGCACACTTCTTGTCGCCAATCGCGACCGCACCGAAGCAGAGATAAGCGACATTTCCATACTTCGACAGGTTGACGGGGTCTGCTCCGACCCGGCGGCTGTCAGCGCAGACGGTTGGGAAATTTCCGATTGTCCGGTGAACGGCCCCGCGATTGACAGCAACGGCGGGTGAACGGCGGTGGCGTGGTTTACAGCCGCCGACAAAGTGCCCAAGGTGTCGGTTGCATTCGCCGATGATGATGGGGCCAGTTTCGGCCCGGCGATCCGGATGGATCAGGTTGCGCCTACCGGTCAGGTGGATGTTATTCAGCGGGATGATGGTTCAGCACTGGTCAGTGGGCTGGAACACACGTCCATCGGCGAGTCGCTGATGCTGTGCAGCGTTACACCGAATACGGGTTGCGAACAGGCAGAGATATTGGCGATCGCCCGGTCAGGACGCACAATGGGGTTTCCTCGGATGACCTAAGCGGCAAAAGGCGTTTATGTGGCTTAGACCGAGTCCGTTGCACCGTCCCGGACGCCCGAAAACGACATGAAGATCAGGCTGATCTTGATCCCGACGTCTGACCTACCCGATGGCAATCGGCGATGTCGGGCATGACTTACGCGCGCTAAAAACGCAGCCATTGATCAGAGGCGTTATCGCGCGGTTCCGCTTTGTCTGGGTACAGTTGCCATCCGGCTGGATATCTGGCTTGGCGAAGATATACCCTTCCGCAAAGATATCGATGGTAAGACTTTGCCGCCGAGATGCATACCATGCGTGGAGCCTTATTCCGTGAGCAAGCGAGGTGAGGGTGGCTGGCAATTCGACTCAACCCTTCTTGGCACTGACTTTTTTGATACATGCCACTTGGCCGATCTCATTCTCGCGTGGAGTTGACTTGCAAGATCCGCCGTGGCCAGCAATTCCAATTGATAATACAACAACAATCTGCGTGGCTTCAGGGGTAAGACGGCGACATGACAGACAGTTCAAGCAATCGGCGGGCGTTTCTTGGGTCTCTGGCGGCAATGACCACGTTGTTTGCGGGTTCTGCTTTTGCGCATGAAGAGGCACCGTTCGATTTGCCCGTCGAATACCTGCCCACTTTGATTGACATGCAGGTCACGCTATTGCCGGGCATGATTCATGTCTTTCCCAACCAGTTTCGGCTTTACCTGACCTTGCCGGACAATCAGGCCCTTCGCTTTACGGTTGGGGTGGGGCGTCCCGGCCTTTATCATGCAGGGCAGTTCTCAGTCGGGGCAAAGCGTGAATGGCCCAGTTGGAAGCCCACGCCGCAGATGATCGCCCGAAATCCCGACGCTTATGCCCGCTTTGCGGACGGGATGCCGGGCGGCGTTAATAATCCGCTGGGCGCGAGGGCGCTGTATCTGTTTAATGATGCAGGGTACGACACGGCCTTACGCATCCATGGCACCAACAAACCCAGAACGATCGGAACTGCAGTATCGAACGGTTGCGCCCGCCTGACAAACGACCACATCACGGACCTTTATGATCGCGTGGCTGTGGGCGCGCGGGTTTTCCTGTACGAACAAACTGAGGTCTAGCTGCCGCTGCCACGCGACACTCACGAAAAATTCAGATGTTTTCTCTTGTGGTTTCAGCGCGGAAAGTGGAACCAAGTAAAAAAGAAAGGGTTTGTCAGGCTAGCAAATGGCATCAAAGCAAACTCGGTGACGTTTTCTTGTGTGTGTGTGCTAGCGACCGGGTCCGGCTCGTTGATATTGACCACTTTCGCGCAATAAGTGGGCCAGGGCGTCGTGCACAACAATATTTCAGAACTGTTTGGCTTTGCAAAGCTCGGCATGCAAGTGAGGCAGATCTGAGCAGGCAAAATGACCCTGAACGGGCGAAGGCAAGCATGAAGATCACAAGAACCTCGTCATTCGTTTTGGTCACCATCATTATCGGGGTGTTGGCTTGGGGCTTCACCCGACCATCATCTGCCCCGGTTTTAGTGCAAGCATCTGAAACTGTGTCTGCCACGACGGGAGCAGCGCTTGTCGATGTTAAGCTGCCTGCAGCACTTTCGGCAGAGGCCGCCACTGGCAAGACATATTATGAGGCCGTCTGCGCGTCATGCCACGGCGCGAATGCGGCAGGGCAGGACGGAATAGCTCCACCGCTGATCCACCCGCTTTACGTCTCGTCGCATCATGGCGATGCAGCCTTTGTGGTCGCAGCGCGCAATGGTGTACGTCAGCATCACTGGTCGTTCGGAAGCATGCCGCAGATACAGCAGCGGTTGACGGACGGCGAATTAAACGCGATCATCTTGTATATCCGGGAACTTCAACGCGAGAACGGCATTCTTTGATGGCTCTGGCATTAAATATCAGCTGCATTTTACGGCGATTTGGGTGCGCGATCTCGATTTGCCTGTTGATGCTGGCCGTTCTTACGCAGCAAGAGGTGGTGTCGGCGGCCCATGCCAATATTGGCCCTGCGGTGGTGATGATGACCGCAGCGCAAACACAGTATGGCTGTCATGCGACACCTGCCTGTGCCGCATTCGTGGCACCCGCCGAAACGTCTCTGAATGACCACAAGCAGCTTCAATCCCTGCGTTTTTTTAATACAGACACAACCCGACTGATCCAGTCTGGACCGTCATCGGATACCCCCCCACCCCGAGTCTGACGCTGACAGCAATGGGCAGAAAGCCCGCAGAGCAGCAATCAGACAGGTGAAGAATGTTCAAAAATACGGTTTTGGGCGCGGTGGTATTGTCCGCGTTGGGTGCAGTTGCGGCCGCACATAATGGTGCCACCGGCCTCGTGATGGAACGCATGATGGGGATGTCAGCGATGAAAACGCTCATGGCCGATCTTGCCCCGATGATGCAGGGCAATGTGCCCTATGACGGAATAGCTGTGCAGGAAGCGGCTTTTGCATTGCAGGGACACGCGGGTGAAACGCTGACCGGGCTATTCCCGCAGGACGATATCCCGAAAGCCTCTTATGCCAAGCGGGAAATCTGGACGGATTGGGAGCGGTTTGCCGCCCTGTCTGAGGAGCTGCGGCTGTATTCCGAAGGGCTCTCCATTGCGGCGGCTAACGGCCTGGATGCGCCTGTACCCGCTCCGGTGGTGGCAACTAACAATGCCACAGCGATGCCCGGCATGGATCACACCGCCATGCAGATGCCTGCTGAACCAGAAGGGTTCACGGTTTCCGAATTGATGGGCATCACATCACGTGCTGCGGTATCGCCTGGGACGATCGCAGGTGCAGCCACAGAAACCCGGCCACCTGGTGTAGACTTTGCTGCGATGGCAGCCGACGACGTGTTCGAGCGGATCAGCCAGACTTGCGCGTCCTGTCACGCTCAATTCCGCCGCGGTAACTGACATGAGGGGTCTGATCCGAACCAACTTCGCTATCCTCGCCACAAGTCTTGCGGTGATTGGTGTAATCGCAATATGGCCGATAGCGGAGCCGACGCATATCGGCATGCTGGCGGGCGACGCCTATCGCGGGGCCTATCTTGCGCGGTCGTCGGGCTGCATCGCCTGCCATACCAACTCGGCTGCGGCGGGTGCTGCACTTGCCGGAGGGGCACCTCTTGATACGCCCTTTGGCAGCTTCGTGCCGCCCAACATCACCCCCGACCTTGCGGGTGGCATAGGCTACTGGACGCTGGATCAGTTCGCGGTGGCCCTGCGCCAAGGGGTGCGCCCGGATGGCAAGGCCTACTACCCGGCGTTCCCGTATGAGTTTTATGCCGATATGTCCGATCAGGACGTGGCGGATCTGTGGGCGGCCTTGCAGACCGTGCCGCCGATTGCCGAGCCTGCCGCCGCGCATGACGTATCCTTTCCGTTCAACATGCGGTGGGGACTGAAGATATGGCGTGCAGCCCTTATGACGCCTGCCGCTATTTCGCCGGTGCTGGGCCAATCCGTGGCCTGGAACCGGGGGCAGCAACTGGTCACCGGTGCCGCGCATTGTGCTGCCTGTCATACGGGCCGCAATATCGTGGGTGGGCTGAAAGCAAGTGAAATGCTGGCTGGAAATGACAAATTGCCGGGTGGCAGTGTAGCCCCGCCGATCCTGGCAGTAGCGCTTGTTGCCAAAGGCTGGACGGTGGCGAACATGGCCTATGCCCTGCGCACTGGGGTGATGCCGGACGGCGATGTGCTTGGCGGCAGCATGGCTGAAGTGGTGCAGTACAGCACGTCCTACATGGACGATGCCGACCGTGAAGCCATCGCGACCTTTCTTCTGACAATCGACGGACAGGTGCCCAAAGATGTTGCGCGCGAAACACCCATAGCAGACGCCGGGATGACTGGAATGGCCCACTCTTCGGGGATGGTCATGGAATGATTGCCAAAATCACATCAGCCCTTATCGGCATCCCACTGCTTGCACTTTTGGCCGTGCTGGCCTGGGGCGGATTGCGCAGCCCCACCAGCCAAACTGCGCCCGGCAATCAAAGTCAGCCAGCGGCAACATTGTCAGAACAACTGTCCGAGGGCCTGATCGAAGCGCAAGTCTATGTCTTGGGTGATCTGAGCTACCGGATAGACATCCAGTTTTCGCCTGAAGCAACGTCGACCATTCCGGCCAGTATGCCACCCGATGTCATCATGGCAATGGTCTCGATGCACATGGATGGATTCGATCCCCCGCTCGAACTGTTGGGCGCAGGCATGTGGCGCACGCAAGGAAAGTTACCAATGGCAGGGGACTGGATCCTAAATGTTGGATACGGCGATGACTTTGCCGAAGCTACTTTCAATGTTGAATGAGGTTGCAACCATGCACAAAAAACACCTCCCCCACGACCTTCTGTCAAACTTCAGGCTGAGCACCGGCTTTCTGGTGGGTCTGCTGACCTTTATTGCGACAGGCACGATTACAGCTGTCTGGGCCAACCCGCTTTTCACCAGGATGACTGCCATCGGCTGGTGGGAATTGCCTGCCCTTGTCATCGTGGCCTTATTGGCCGGGATTTTTGCAGCAATTCGTACGCCTGCCTGTAGTACAAAAGAAGTGAGCCTCGGCGGTCTTGCCTCTTTTCTGGGCATTGCTTGCCCGACTTGCAACAAGATCTTGATGCTGATTTTCGGCGGCGAGGCGTTGTTGCGCTGGTTTGACCCGGTGCGACCTGCGGTAACTGTCATCGGAATGGGGTTGTTGGTCGTTGCAATCTGGTCGGAATGGCAAAAGCGTCATCTGTCTGTCCCGACCGCATACCTAGCGGGAGATATGTGATGCGGCGTTCTGGAAAAGACCTTGAGGAAAGCCACAAAAAATTGACCCGTCGCGGACTGATGCTGGGCGGAGCACAGGCGGCTTTCGTCGCGGTTCTGGCGTTGCGGATGCGTCAGCTACAGATGCGCGACGCCGAAAAATATCGAATGTTGGCCGAAGAAAATAGGATTAATTTGCAGCTCATTTCGCCAGCAAGGGGCCGGATCCTTGATCGGTTTGGCACCGTTCTGGCCGACAATGAACCAACCTATCAGATCACCATCACCCGTGAACGTGCGGGCGATATGTCGCTTGTCCTCAAACGTCTGCAATTCATCTTGCCGATCACCGATGAAAAGGTCGCGGATATACTGGCGCAGGCAGAGAAAACCAGTGCGTTCGTACCGATCACCGTGGCGGAACGGGTCTCTTGGGAAAACCTGTCGCGCGTCGCTCTCAACACGCCAAATCTGCCGGGCGTCACCCCAGAAACCATCTTGCGGCGCAGCTATCCGTTCGGGCCGGATTTTGCGCATGTGATCGGCTATGTCGGCAGGGTCAGTGAAGCTGACCTGACCGAGGCGGGCGACCGCGCATCCTTGCTGACTATGCCGGGGTTCAAGATCGGCAAGCTGAGCATCGAACGCGCCTATGAGCCAGAACTGAGGGGGGTTGAGGGCACTTTGGCGGTCGAAGTGAATGCGACAGGCCGTGTCATGCGCACCCTTGAGCGGACCGATCCTTTGCAAGGCGGTGATCTTAATCTCACGCTTGACCATCATTTGCAAAACTTTGCCCTTGCCAGACTGGGTGATCAGAGTGCTGCTGCAGTCGTGATGGATGTGCGCAACGGCGATATTCTGGCCTCGGTCTCCGCACCTTCGTTTGATCCGAACCTGTTTGTCGGGGGCATATTGTCGCGGGACTATGCGGGTTTGCGCGACTCTGAATATCGCCCACTAGCGGACAAAACTGTTCAAGGTGCGTATCCGCCCGGCTCAACCGTGAAAATGTCACTTGCGTTGGCGGCACTGGAAGGTGGCTTCGCAACCGCAGACGATACCGTGTCCTGTCCTGGCTTTGTGACAATTTCCGGCCGCAAGTTTCATTGTTGGAAACGCGGCGGGCATGGCCGGGTGAACCTGCAAGGGGCGCTCCGCGAGTCCTGTGATGTGTTCTTTTATGAAATGGCGCAACGTGTCGGCATAGACGGGCTGAATGCGATGAACGCCCGTTTGGGGCTTGGGATCAAACCTGACTTGCCATTATCGGGTATTTCGGCCGGGCTTAATCCGTCACGCGCCTGGAAGCAGGAGAAACAAAAGGCCGATTGGCTGATCGGCGATACGATCAATGCCTCAATTGGCCAGGGTTTCGTGCTGGCATCCCCGATGCAGCTTGCAGTGATGGTGGCGCGCATTGCCTCGGGGCGTTCTGTGGTGCCGCGATTGGTGCGGCCCACGATCAACACCGATGACACGGTACCCGACAGTCTGGGCCTTTCGCCCGCAGCGCTTGCCTTGGTGCAGCAGGGCATGTTCGACGTGGTGAATTCCGACAAAGGCACTGCGAAAGCCTCACGCATCGTGACCCAAGGTCAGTTGATGGCGGGCAAAACCGGATCCAGTCAAGTGTTCAGTATTTCTGCCGCCGAACGGGCGTCGGGCGTCCGCAGCCAAGCAGAATTGGCGTGGAACCGGCGTGACCATGCGTGGTTCACTGCATTTGCGCCGTTTGATGCGCCCGAAATCGCGGTATCGGTTCTGGTCGAACATGGTGGTGGCGGATCGACAGCGGCCGCCCCCATCGCGCGTGATCTGGTACTGTTCTATCTGAACAAGGGCTTGCCATCGACCGACGCCTACCCGCCCGATCAGCGTGGTCGCATCGGCACCGATCTGGATCGGCTGAGCGCTGTGATCCTGCCACCTGACAGTAGGGATGCCCGTGGCCATGTATAGTCTGCGCAGTGCCGGATTTGCGCATGAAAACAAGCGCTTCGGCATAAAACTGTCAAACCGGGCGCTTAAAATAATTCCCTTCATGGCATAGCCGACAAAGGGGTATGACCCGTTTCAATGTGATGCGGGGTTTAACGAAGGAACGATATGATAAAATCTACCATAGCAATCCTGGCGGCCACCTTGGCAGTCACAGTTTTGGCAACGCCACTTATGGCGCAGGATGCTGGCGATCCGGCCATGATGGCGTGCAAGGATTATCTGACACTGGATGCCGAGGCGATGATGGCAGCCACGGTAGCCTTCAGGGCCGATCCGATGGCTGGATCAATGCTCGGCAATATCACGGATGAAGAGGCAATGAGGAAAATCATGTCTGATTGTAATGCGATGCCCGACATGACCCTGATGGATAGCATGCACATGAACATGTAACCCGTGGTCATTGCTGCGCGGTGTTTGCCGCCGTCAGAGGTGCGGGCAACCACCCAAGCCTTCAACCGAATGCAAAACCGACTGACCCGCTTTGTGACCGAGCGGACCAATATGCTGGCAGCGCCAAGCCGTGATCTGCGATCGTCACTGACCGCGACGTGGCTTCGGATCGAGATGCTGGACGAAACGAAGGACAGTGTCCGACTGAAGGCTTTTGTCGAATCCACGCTGGCGTCTGCCCGTAACGTGGCCAAGACGGAACCTGCATCCAGCGTAGATCTTGCAGCCTTGTTGGGTGATTTGATGGCTGACGTGGGGGGCGACCGCGCGACCCTTACGCCTTCACCGCCCGTGCCAGCCACGGTCCGGTCCCATGCGCTGAACCGCGCCCTACGCAACCTGATCTCGACAACGCGGTGCGCTATGGGGGCGTGGCCCATGTTACCGTGCTTTAAGGACCGAGATGCGCCGTAATAACCGTGTCGGACAAGGGACCGGGATTGCCCGAGGACCAGTTGGAGGCGGTGTTTGAACCCTTTGTGCGGTTGGATTCGTCACAGAACTGCGATACCGGGGGTGCGGGCTTGGCGTTGGCCGTCACCCGCACCATCATTCAGGCGCATGGCGGAACGGTCCAGTTGCGCAACCCAAGCGGCGGAAGGGTTTATCGCCATCGTTCAACTGCCCACCGGCGAGGTCTGATCACGCGGTTCTTGCTGAAAGGCGACGCAGATACCACAGCACCAGCATGGGGACGATGATCCATTGGAGCAGCGGCGAAAGGCCGGTTCCGATTACCGGCAGGCGCGGCATGGACGCATCATAGGCCCAGCGTCCTGCGACTTCAGTGCTGTAAAACTCAAGGGCGACGGTAATGGCGAGACCCGTCGAAAGCCAAGCCGCCGTGGCCCAACGATTTGGCAGGGCAGCCCAATGACGCGTTCCGGTGAAGAAAGACGCTACCCAAAATGCGATCAGCGCGATGACCATATCGCCCAAAGTCGCCTGCAGGCATATCTTGATGCCATCCATATGCGTGGCATCCCGCATGTTGCGAAACAGTGGGGCCTGAAGAAATTCCCATGTGAAATGCATCGGGAAAGACAAGATCAGCAGGTCAAGTTCTGGTGCAACACGCGACTTGGATAGCATCTGCTGTGACCTCTCCCAGATGAAGCTACCGGACAGCATAAGGCGTGGGGGCCGGACCGCAACGGTGTAGCCATTTTTGGAAATGCGCGTCACTCGCCACCGCAAGACAGTGTCAGACGTTCAAAGTCGCGACTGTTGCGCCAGTGTCCAAAGTCTTCTCCTACTTTATCTATTTTGGAACACTCGGCCCCCTTTTCGCTTTTCCCACCGCAATCCCCCGCACGGGCTGAACCAGCATGCGGTCCAGCCAAAGGTCGCGAGGCGTTCGGAACTGTTCGATCCCGATCTCCATCCCCAAATGACCCTGGGCCGGTTGTGCCAGATATGTGCCAAACATCCGGTCCCACCAAGGGACGGAAAACCCGAAATTCGCGTTCGTTTCACGCGGCTCGACCGAGTGGTGGACCCGGTGCATATCGGGGGTGACGAGGAACAGGCGCATCACCCGGTCGACGGTCGGAGGCAGCGCGATGTTGGAATGGTTGAAGATCGAGGCTGCGTTCAAGATCACCTCGAACGCCAGAACCGCAACGGCAGGTGCGCCAATCACCACCACCAGCGCCAGTTTGACCGCCATGGACAAGACAATCTCGACCGGGTGAAAACGCAACCCGGTCGTCGCATCAAACTCCAGATCGGCATGGTGCACCCGGTGCAAAAGCCACAGGCCAGGCACAGCGTGGAAAACGATATGCTGAAGATAGATCGCGAGGTCCAGCATAAGGATCGAGGCGATCACCGCCACCCACAGGGGCAGATCGATCATGTTGAACAATCCCCAGCCATTTGCATCGGCGATGCCCGCCAGACCCACCGCAAGAACCGGCAAGGTCAGCCGCAAGATCGCCGTATCGATCACGACCAAGCTGAGGTTATTCATCCAGCGCAGCACCTTGGGAATTTCCTGACGCCTGCGGGGCGTCGCCACCTCCCACAGCATCATACCGATCAGCACCGCCGGGAAGGCGGTCATACGGATTGTCGGCTCGTGGTTCAGCAGAAAATCAGCCATCTTGGGGATCCGATCCTGAATTTTGGAGGACAGTTTTCACAGTCAAGCAGCGGCTCAGCGTGCGGGTCAAGGCAGAGCGCGTTTCCTATTGCCCAAAGCGGGTCAGCGCGTGGTCCTTGATGCTGTTCGGGCCGCTGCCAAGGTCAACGAGAATGGGGCAATCTGGACGCATGTCGCCACAGCAGGCATCCGCAAGGTGCTGAAGCGTTTCCTTCATCGCCTGCATCTCAATGATTTTTCGCTGAAGCCCCTCGATCTGCTCTTGAGCCAGACGCTTTACATCAGCGCTGTGCCGCGAGCGATCCCGCCACAGCGCCAGCAGTTCCTCGATCTTTTCAACCGGAAAGCCCAGATCGCGCGACCGGCGGATAAAACGCAGCATCTGCACCTCGGTGTCCGAATAGACGCGGTAGCCCACGCCGGTCCGCCCTGCCGTAGGGATCAGGCCGGTCGACTCGTAATAGCGGATCATCTTTGCCGACACGCCGGAGGCTTTGGCCGCTTCACCGATGTTCATGGGTTTAGTCCTTCAGGCTTTTGTGGGGATGTAGCGGCGCAGTCGTAGCGCGTTGCCAAGAACGAACACCGACGACAGCGCCATGGCCCCGGCGGCAAAGACCGGTGACAGCAGGATGCCGAAAGCGGGCCAAAGCGCGCCCGCGGCCACCGGGATCAGGGCTGCGTTATAGGCAAAGGCCCAGAACAGGTTCTGCCGGATGTTGCGCATCGTGGCCTTGGATAGCGCGATAGCGTCTGACACCGCCGTCAGCCGCCCCGACATCAGCACGACATCCGCTGCCTCAATGGCAATATCGGTGCCGGTGCCGACGGCAAGGCCAACATCGGCCGCAGCCAGTGCCGGGGCGTCGTTGATGCCATCGCCGACATAGGCGAGCGCGCCTAGCGCCTGAAGGCGCTTGATCGCCGCGACCTTGCCATCGGGCAGCACCTCGGCCACCACCTCGTCAATGCCAAGCTGGCGGGCGATAGCCTGCGCGGTGCGGGCATTGTCGCCGGTGATCATCGCAGTCTTGAGGTCAAGTGCGTGCAGCGCGCGGATGGCTTGTGGGGTGGTTTCCTTGATCGGGTCCGCCACCGCCAGGATCGCGGCCAATGTGCCGTCGATAGCGGCGTAAAGCGGCGACTTGCCCTCATCTGCCATTCGCACAGCCGCATCGGCAAAGGGTGCCACGTCCATACCCAGCTTTGTCATGTAACGGTCCGCGCCAATCTCGACCCGGCTACCACCTGCCTGCGCCACGACGCCATAGCCGGTCAGCGACGCAAACTCTGTCACCTCGGGCAGCTTCAATCCCTCCTCCTGCGCAGCCGCAACGATGGCGCGGGCAATCGGGTGTTCGGACTTCGCCTCGACCGCCGCAACGGCGGCCAGCACTGGGGCGCGGTCAAAGCCAGGGGCAACGATCAGGTCCGTGAGGCGTGGCTTGCCCTCGGTCAGCGTGCCCGTCTTGTCGAAGGCCACGACGCTTACACTCTGCAAGGCCTGCAGCGCCTCGCCCTTGCGAAACAGCACGCCCAGTTCGGCCCCGCGCCCGGTGCCGACCATTATCGAGGTCGGCGTAGCAAGTCCCATCGCACAGGGGCAGGCGATGATCAGCACGGCCACGGCATTCACCAGACCGAAGGTCAGCGCCGGATCAGGGCCAAAGGTCAGCCAGACGGCGAAGGTCAGCGCAGCCAGCGCCATCACGGCGGGCACGAACCACATCGTCACGCGGTCAACCAACGTCTGGATCGGCAGTTTGCCGCCTTGCGCCGCCTCAACCATGCGGATGATCTGCGCCAGCATCGTGGCCTCGCCCACCGCCGTGGCACGCAAAGTAAAGGCACCCGTCTGATTGACCGTGCCGCCGGTGACGGCGCTGCCTGCTGACTTTTCAACTGGCAGGGGTTCACCCGAGATCATGCTTTCGTCGATCCAGCTTATGCCCGTCGTCACCTCGCCATCGACCGGCACCCGCTCGCCGGGGCGCACCTCGACAAGATCTCGGGGGCGAACATCGGCAATCGGCACCTCAAGGGCTGTGCCGTCGCGGATCACGCGCGCGGTCTTGGCTTGCAGTTTCACCAACCGCTTGATCGCCTCGGACGTGCGGCCCTTGGCGCGCGCCTCCAGAAACCGGCCCAGCAGGATAAGGGTCACGATGACCGCTGCCGCCTCGTAATAGACGTTCACTGTGCCTGCGGGTAGCAGTTCGGGCAAAAAGGTTGCGACCACCGAATAACCATAGGCGGCCAGCGTGCCCACAGCGACCAGGCTGTTCATATCGGGGGCAAGACGGGTCAAAGCTGGAAAACCCTTGGTGTAAAACCGCCGACCGGGGCCGATCAGCGCTGCCGTGGTCAGCGCGAATTGCAGATACCAGCTGTTCTGCATGCCGATGGTGTTCATCACCGCCATATGGATCCATGTGAACAGATGCGACCCCATTTCCAGCAAGAACACCGGCAGCGACAGGGCTGCGGCAATGCACAGATCGCGTTTCAGCGCACCATCCTCGGCGGCCTTGCGGGCGGTCTTTTCGTCAGACACCGCACTGGCCGGGGTTGCCAGCCGGGCATCGTATCCCACGTAGGATATAGCGCGGATCAGAGCCGCTGGATCAGCCGGCCCGATCACATGCGCCCGCTCGGTCGCCAGATTGACGGTTGCACCGGTCACGCCCGGCACCGATTGCAATGCCCGCTCGACGCGCGCCACGCAAGAGGCGCAGGTCATCCCCTCGATCTCCAGATCAACCGGAGGCGAGGCGACATCATAGCCGGTATCTTCGACCGCCTTGACCAACGCGGCTCGGTCGAGCGCCGGCCCGATGATCTCGGCCCGTTCGGTGGCAAGGTTCACGGCGGCCGAGGTCACGCCGGGTACTGCTTTCAGCGCCCGTTCAACCCGCACGACGCAGGAGGCGCAGGTCATGCCCGCGACATCGAGTGTGATGGTCATCACCGGACTTGCGTCGATGTTTTTTAGGGGGGCATTCATCTCGGGTCACCTTGTTCTCGTCCTGTCCTCTTTCCCAGATAGGCCTTCCAATGATGGCAAGGTCAAGAGGTATAATGAAATTCTCCATCACAGCCTTGTGCCCTTGACCTTACAACGGTGGAAAGCCCCATATACCGGAACATGAAGAGGAGCGCGAAGGAGAAACTCATGCAATTCCATATTGAAAACATGACCTGCGGTGGCTGCGTGCGCGGAGTCACAAAGGCCGTCCTGTCGGTCGATCCGACCGCAAAGGTCAAAGCTGATCCTGCGACACACAAGGTTGATGTGACCTCAACTGCCCCGCGCGAACGCCTAGTCGTGGCACTGACAAACGCGGGCTTCACGCCCGCCTGATTGAAAAAAACCCAAGGAGAATAATGATGAAAAAGAAAAACTTGGCGCTTGTTGCGGGTGTATTTGCAATTCTGGGCAGCTTTGCCTATGCGCAAGAGGCGATGAAAGGCATGGCCGGGATGGAGGGCATGGGCATGATGAACCACGCCTCGATGATCCCGCCCGAACTGGCCGACAATCCGGCCGTGGTGGCCTATGCGGCGGCCATGGACAAGATGATGGCCGACATGATGGTGCCCTATACCGGTGATGCCGATGTCGACTTCGTCAAGGGCATGATCCCGCACCACGAAGCAGCAGTTGCGATGGCCAAAGTGCAGCTGGAGTACGGCAAGGATCCCGAGATGCGCAAACTCGCCGAAGCCGTGATCGCTGCACAGGAAACCGAAATCGGACAGATGAACGCTTGGCTCGCCGCTAAGGGCCAGTAGAGCTGATGGCGCGGGCAAGCATTGCTTCGGCCTGCCCGCGTTGTTTTATCCTGCCGGCAGAGCTCATCACGCAAGGGACAACTGTGCCTCGGCGCTGTTACGTTCCATGTTTGCATCGTATTCACCGCGACGCGCAGCTTGATTGCAGATGGCGCGACGATAGAGAGCTTGTTGTGCGGCTTTTATATGGCTGTCTTGACCTTGCCAAATCGCCAAGGCCGGATTCTGAATGGCACGGGCAAACGAAAATGTCAGTTGCCAAGGCAGGCGCGACCTGAATCTGACATTCATTTCATTCAGTCGAGACGACGCCAGTTCGCCAGTTTGCCCGCCCGATAAGAATGCGATTCCCGGAACGGCAGCTGGCACCGAGCGCAAGAGACACCGCACAGTGGCGTCGGCGACCTTTTCTAATGGTTCCTGCGATAGGGCACTTGATCCCGGCAACACCATACTGGGCTTCAGAATCATCCCCTCAAACGAAACTCCTTGGGCGTGGAGGTGATCGAAAACTGTTCGAAGGACGTGGTCGGTTATCTCGAAAGAGCGCTCGATAGAGTGGTTGCCCTGCATCAATACTTCTGGCTCGACGACAGGAACCATCCCTGCCTCCTGGCACAGCGCGGCATATCGGGCCAGGGCATGAGCGTTCGCTTCGATACAGGCGCTGCTCGGCAGGCCCGCGCCGATTGCAAACACTGCGCGCCATTTTGCAAAACGCGCGCCCATGTCCGCATAGTCCGCAAGACGGCTCCGCAACCCGTCCAGCCCTTCAGTGACTTTTTCGCCCGGGTGGCCCGCCAGGTTCATAGCTCCGGTATCAACTTTGATGCCTAAAACTAAGCCCCTTGCGATGATCGCCTCGGCCATGGGAGTGCCGTCAGAGTTGGTCTGGCGGATCGTCTCGTCATAAAGGATCACTCCGCTGATCGCGTCGCCAAGACAGGGCGTGGTCACCAGCAATTCGCGATAGGCGCGCCTAGACTCAATGGTCTGGGGGATTCCCAATTTTGCGAACATTTTGTTGCAGGTCGCGTTGCTTTCATCCATCGCCAAAAGCCCTTTGTCGTCGGCCAAAAGCAGCGCTGCGGTATCAGACAAACCTTGTGTATTCATTGCGAACTGCTCCATTGCCAGTTGCGGATTTCGGGCATGTCTTGGCCATTTCGCTCGATATATGCCTTATGCTCGACCAGCTTGTCGCCCAAGCGCCGTTTCAGATCGGCCCCCTTTTCGCGGTCTGCGGCAAGCGGTCGATCACATCCATCACCAGATGGAAACGATCCAGATCATTCAACACGGTCATGTTGAACGCGGTAGTAATGGTGCCCTCTTCCTTGTAGCCCCTCACGTGAATGTTGCGGTGGTTCGAGCGTCGATAAGTCAACCGGTGAATCAGCCATGGGTAGCCGTGGAAGGCAAAGATCACTGGTTTGTCGGTGGTGAAAAGGTCGTCGAAATCAGCGTCGTTCAGCCCGTGCGGATGCTCTTCGCTGGGTTGCAACCGCATCAGGTCGACCACGTTGACCACTCTGATCCTGATGTCCGGTAGGTGTTCGCGCAGGATAGAAACGGCGGCGAGCGTCTCCAGCGTTGGCACGTCGCCGCAGCATGCCATCACGACGTCTGGGGCCATATCCTGATCGGTGCTGGCCCAGTCCCATCTGCCGATTCCGGCGGAACAGTGCTTATCTGCGGCGTCCATCGTCAGCCATTGCGGCGACGGATGTTTGCCCGCGATCACCACATTGACGTAGTGCCGGCTGCGCAGGCAGTGATCCATGATCGACAGCAGACAGTTGGCATCGGGTGGCAGGTAAATCCGCACAATCTCTGCCTTTTTGTTCATCACAACGTCGATGAATCCGGGATCCTGATGGGTATAGCCGTTATGATCCTGCCGCCAGACATGCGAGGCCAACAGGTAGTTGAGCGAGGCAATCTTGCGCCGCCACGGCAGGTCGGATGTGACTTTTAGCCATTTGGCATGCTGGTTGAACATCGAATCGACGATGTGGACGAACGCCTCATAGCAGTTGAACAAACCGTGCCGGCCGGTCAGCAGATAGCCTTCAAGCCAGCCTTCGCATTGGTGTTCACTGAGCATTTCCATCACCTGTCCGCTGGGTGCTAGAAATTCGTCGTTCGGTTCGATCGAGGTATTCCATTGCCGGTCGGTCACCTCGAACAGGGCTCCGAGGCCATTGGACAGCGTCTCGTCTGGTCCGAACACCCGGAAATTCCGCTGTTCGGTGTTAAGCTTTATAACATCTCGCAAGAACGGCCCCAGCACGCGCGTGTCACCAATGCCGCGCACACCCGGTTCGGGAACATCGACGGCATAGTCGCGGAAATCCGGCATGTGCAGGTCGCGCAATAATTTCCCGCCATTCGCGTGGGGATTGGACCCCATGCGCCGCGTCCCTTTGGGCGCAAGGGCTGCCAGCTCGGGCATCAGGCGGCCCTGTTCATCGAAAAGTTCCTCAGGCCGATAACTCCGTAGCCAGTCTTCCAGCAGCCTCAGGTGCTCGGGCTGCTTGGAAGGATCGGAAAGCGGCACCTGATGCGACCGAAAGGTGCCTTCGATCTGCTTTCCGTCCACCATCTTTGGACCGGTCCAGCCTTTGGGTGAATTGAGCACGATCATCGGCCAGCGCGGACGCTCGGCGATACCGTTGGTCCGGGCGTCCGCCTGGATTTTCCGGATCTGTTCCACGACTGTGTCAAGCGTCATCGCCATCGCCTCGTGCATCAGCGCCGGGTCGTGACCTTCGACGAAATAAGGGGTCCAGCCATAACCGCGCAGCAACTGGTCCAACTCTTCCCGGCTGATGCGGGCAAGGATCGTCGGGTTGGCAATCTTGTATCCGTTCAGATGCAGGATGGGCAGCACAGCGCCATCGGTCACGGGATTGAGGAATTTGTTGGAATGCCACGCAGTGGCCAGCGGGCCTGTCTCGGCCTCGCCGTCGCCGACAACGCAGGCGACGACAAGATCGGGGTTGTCGAACACAGCGCCGAAGGAATGGCTGAGCGAATAACCGAGCTCGCCGCCTTCGTGGATCGATCCGGGGGTTTCAGGCGAAGCATGGCTCGGAATGCCGCCGGGAAATGAAAATTGCAGGAACAGTTTGCGAAGCCCGGCCTCGTCCTGACTGATCTTGGGGTAGATCTCACTGTAAGTGCCCTCGAGATAAGTGCTGCCGACGACAGCCGGGCCGCCGTGGCCGGGGCCTGAAACATAGATCATGTCGAGGTCGTATTTCCCGATGACCCGGTTGAGATGCGTGTAGATGAAATTTTGCCCCGGCGTGGTGCCCCAATGACCTAGCAGCATGTGTTTGATGTCACTGATAACGAGCGGCCGACGCAGCAGCGGGTTGTCGAACAAATAGATCTGGCCGACAGACAGATAATTGGCGGCGCGCCAATAGGCATCCATTCTGTCGAGAAGGTTGGGGGAAAGCGTAGCGGGGTTCATAAGTTGATCCTCCTTTTTTTATCGGGGCCAAGGACAACGCTGACCATCTCGGAGATCATGCGTTCTTCATCGGTGGGAATGACGCGGACCGTGACCGGACTGACCGCTGACGAAATCACGCCTTCATTCGCCGCGTTGCGCTGCTCATCAATCGTCAGGCCAAGAAAGCCCAGCCCGTCGCAAATGCGTCCCCTGATCACGGGAGCGTTGGACCCGACACCGCCCGAAAATACGAGTGTGTCGAGCCCACCAAGTGCCGCCGCGAAACCGCCGATCCATTTCTTGACCTGATAGCAGAAAAGCGCGATGGCCTCGGCGCTGCGGACATCATCGGTCTCGCGGTCCAGCAGATCGCGCATGTCGGAACTGGTTTCGGAAATACCGAGCAGACCGGATTCGAAATTAACCATCCTGGTGAACCGCGCAGCGTCGAACCCCTCGGTGCGAGCCAAATAGCCGAACAATCCGGGATCGAGATCGCCGGAACGTGTGCCCATCGGCACCCCGGCGGTGGGGGTAAAGCTCATGCTGGTGTCCACCGATTTACCGTCCAGAACGGCCGCGAGGCTTGCGCCATTGCCAAGATGCGCCAGGACAACCCGGCCTCTGGCCGCCTTTGTGCCAACCAGTCGGGTCAGTTCACCCATGAGAAACGCGTATGACAGCCCATGAAACCCATAGCGCCGGACACCCTGCGCCTCGAACCGTCTCGGGATCGGCAGGATGCGGGCCACACGGGGTAGCTCATGGTGGAATGCCGTGTCGAAACATGCCACTTGCGGAAGATCTGGAAACTGCCGGGACACCGCCTCGCTCAGGCGTATCTCAAGCGGCAGATGTTCGGGATCGAACGGGCTCAATCGGCGCAGGTCGGCGATCAGATCAGGCGTGATCGTTTCCGGCGCGGAATAAGTCGGGCCACCATGAACGAAACGGTGGCCAACGCCGATCAATCCGTCGCCAGCGCGCAGTTTGATCCACTCAACCGCCACATCTGCGGCTGCCGCGTGGTCCGAAGCAGCGACGGCCCGCGAGATATTGTCTGCCGGGGCAGCCCCGGTCACGCGCAAGGTGGCGTCCGGCAGGCCGATCCGCGCGATCTCGCCCGCCAGAATCCGTTTGCGCGGATCGCGGGCCTCAAACAGCGCGAACTTGATGCTCGAGGATCCGCCATTGAGTGCCAGGACGCAGGGGTCAACGCGAGGCATGAACTGGCCCGTCCTTATGCAACCCAAGCGCGCCAAGTTTTTCGCGGGTCGACGCGGTGTCGGTGTGCAGAATGCCGCGGACCCCCAAACGGTCGGCAATCTCGACAAACATCGCGGTGTTTTCGATAAAGGCGACCTGTGAAGCCGGCGTCTGGGCGATATCCAGGGCCAGCCGGAAAATGTCGACGTCGGGTTTCAGCAGCCGAACGTAGCATGAGGACACGAAGAAATCGACAAACCGTCCCAGCTTGAATTTCCGGATCCGGTAAGAGTTGAGTTCGCGCCCCTCGTTGCTGAGCACACCGACTTTCAGGCCGTAGCGGGCCTTGAGTTGGGTAACCAGATTGATCATATCGGTATAGGGCTTTGAGCGGTCAAACATGAAACGCTGAAATTCGGCCTTGGTGAACGACTGCTTTTTATAGAACACCACCAAATCCAGATATTCCGCCAGCGTCATCTTGCCCAGTTGGTGGGTGTCCCACGTCTTGCCGTGCCGATCCTCCATCTCGGCAAGATCCAGGCCAAAATGCACGGCACCGCTTTGGCGGGAATGACGGTCCCAGCCATCGGTCAGCAGCACCCCGCCGATATCGACAAGCAGGCAGGCGATCACCGGTGTTTTTTGCATCGTCTTCTCATTTCTACAGGCCGTCCCAACCACCTTGCGCAGATCAGCGATCGCGTCGCGCTGATGTCGATCATCCCGGTTGTAAGTAACAGCGCGGCTGGGCTGAGCATCATGTGGCAACCGCGCTGGTGGAGGCGGCGGGTGAGGGCGGCTTGGCGCCCTGGCCAATCCCTGCGAGCTTGGTGCGCTTCAACAAAAGGGCGTTGATGGCCACAATCAATGTGCTGCCGGACATCGACAGTGCTGCAACCTCGGGGCTGAGCACAAACGGATAGAGCACACCCGCCGCGAGCGGGAAAGCGACGACGTTGTAGCCTACGGCCCACCAAAGGTTCTGGTGCATCTTGCGCACCGTCGCACGCGACAGTTCTATCGCGCCGACGATGTCATAGGGGTCGCTTTTCATCAGCACGACATCGGCGCTTTCCATCGCGACATCGGTGCCCGCACCGATCGCAAAGCCAACGTCCGCCTGGGTCAGGGCCGGGGCATCATTGACACCGTCACCCACCATCCCGACCTTCTTACCTGCCGCCTGCAACGCCTTTACCTTTTCGGCCTTCTGGCTCGGCAAAACGTCGGCCAGCACGGTGTCGATGCCAAGGTCGGCCGCGATGCGTTTGGCCGTCATAGCGTTGTCGCCGGTCAGCATCACCACTTCGATCTTGCGCTCGCGCAGCTTGGCGATGGCGGCCTTTGAGGTCGGCCGGATCGCATCGGCGATGGCAATCAGTCCTATGACCACACCAGCCTGCGACACATGGACCACGGTGCGACCGTCGCCTTGCAGGCGTGTGGCTTCGGCCTCTAGGCGACCCAGCACAAGATTTTGCGTATCCATTAGCAGCCGGTTGCCAAGGTAGACCGTTCCAGCGGCTGTCTCGGCCCGTGCGCCCCTGCCATCAAGGCTTTCAAATTCCGTGGATGGCGCAACCGTAAGGTGGGCTGACCGGCGCAGGATCGCCTGAGCGAGCGGATGGTCGGACCCCTGCTCGACGGCTGCGGCGGCGGTCAGCAGCACGTCTTCGGTCACACCGTCAGCCGGCACGATCTCTACCACTTCCGGCTGACCGACGGTCAGAGTTCCAGTCTTGTCAAATACGATGGTATCAAGCTTGGTCGCGTCTTCCAACGCCGACGCATTCTTGAACAGAATGCCGTTCGTGGCGCCAAGTCCTGTGCTGATCATCACAGCCATCGGCGTGGCAAGGCCAAGGGCGTCGGGGCAAGCGATCACAAAGACGGTGATCGTAAACGTGACAGCCAGCAACAGCGACTCGCCCACCACCCAGAACCACACGCCGAACGTGACCAACCCGATCACGATCGCGGCGATCACCAACCATTGCGCAGCCCGGTCAGCCAAAAGCTGCGCCGGGGCCTTGGAATTTTGCGCCTCCTGCACCAACTTCACGATCTGAGCGAGGGCTGAGTCGGCACCGACCTTAGTGGCCTTATAGCGGAAACTGCCGCTTTTGTTGATCGTCGCGCCGATAACGGTGGCACCTGGACCCTTCTGCACCGGCATAGACTCGCCGGTCAGCATGGATTCGTCGACCAGTGAGTCGCCGTCCTCGATGACGCCGTCGACCGGTATTTTGCCGCCGGGTCGCATCACCACAATCTCGCCCTCCAGCACCTCGGCGGTCGGAATTTCGACCTCGGTGCCGTTGCGGATGACCTTGGCCGTTGTTGGCGTGAGGTTCATCAACGCCTTGATCGCAGAGGAAGCGCCTGCCCGGGCCCGCATTTCCAGCCAATGACCCAGCAGAATGAACACCAGCAGGACGGCGACAGCTTCGTAAAACTGCCCACCGCCTTTGAAAAAGAATGTGCTGCCAACACTGAACAGATAGCCGGTGCCGACGCTGAGAACGATCAGCACTGCCATGCCAAGCTTGCCCACTTTCAACGCACGCCAGGCAGAGACGACGAATGGCCAGCTAGGGTAAAGGATCGCGGCACTGGCAAAAAAGAACAGCCAAAAATTGAGGTCTAACCCGAACGGCGGGGCTGGCGGCGTGAAAAAGTTCCCCATCGGAGCGTAGACGAAGATCGGAATTGTGAAGATCAGGCAGATCCAGAACCGGTTGCGCATATCGCGCACCATGGCCGACATATCATCGCTGCCGTGACCCATCTCGAAGGCCATATCAGCAGATTTGCCTGACGTCCCGTGGACAGCGTGCGCTGGTGCGTCCGGCGGAGCAGGTGCTGCAGTTTCGGGATCATCAGCGGGCGGTGCCGAAGGCATTGCGCCCGCTGGGTTGGCAGCCTTTTCGCCGACCGGTGGCGGCACGACATCAGGTGCCCCGGCAGCCGTGGACGGATCAGGGGGGCCAGTTGGTACCGTGATTGCTTCCCGCGTAACATCTTGAGCTTCAGTCGGTGCAACCGTTCCTGCATCGGGCTGTTCCGACCCATTGCCATCTTCTTGGCCTTCGCCCGGCGCGGCGCCATCAGGCGTGCTGGCTTCATATTCGTTTTGGCGCACGTTGGATTTGATGTCAGCAACATGGAGACGGGTTTCATCAAAGCGGACCGTGGCGCTTCCGGCGGCAAAATTCACCGTCACGCTTTCCACACCGGGAACAGCCCCAATCCGCTTTTCCAGGCCCGCAACACTCAGCACCGACAGCATATCGTGCACATCAATAACGCTGGTTTTCATTGTGTGCTTACCATGTCATCCGCCGATCTGAAAAAGTCTGATTGAACACGCGTTTTCGCGTATCACGTGTTCGCCGAATTTTATTTCGCCCCGACGCCCATGTCGCAACTCAGAGCCCCCAAGCTGCTCTTGCCAAGACGTTTTCACGCAGTCATCTTGTGCTTGATGGCAGTTTCGGCGCCGTCATTTTCGTCGTCTCGGGTCATTTCGCACGCTGCGACCGCGTTCGCTGCGCCTGCGCGCCAGCACCAGCCGGTCGGAAGAAATTGGTCAGTCTGTGCCGCGATATCCCGCGATGGCCGGAACGACACGTCCAGCCCGGACTCCACCTGCATCATATCATCGGGCAGCGGCTGGAAGTCACCGGTTAGCGCGTCGTGCATATGCGGCATGAAAATGCCAAGCTCATATGCAGACAATCGGCGTAGCATATCCTGCACCTCGGGTAGATGGATTGCAGCCTGCGCTCTTCTGAGCGCCTCCGGAAATCTGCGGGCATCTTGTTGTGAAACATTTTGCGCTATCATGGAGATCTCCTGTTGAGTTTGTCTGACCCGAGTTGAACCATCGGGCCCGGTGAAAGGCGAATTTCAGGGCTTGCCCTTGCTCATTCCCGACTTGTCCACGTCCTTTTTCTCCGCAGCATCGTCAGCGGCAGAGGGGACCGGCTTGTCTGAAGCGGATGCATCCCCTGCGACCGGCGACGGTTTTGCAGCACTGGGTGCTGGCGCAGGTTTGGCCGGGGCGACCGGCTCTAGTTTGCCCGATTGCCCTACGCTTGCAGGCGAGGTGACGGGTGTCGGGCGTTCAGGCGATTTATCCGCGGCTGCGTGGTCTTCATGGTGGCCAGCCGACGAATTGGCACCACCCATGGCAGGTTCATACTCACCTTGCCGCACGGCTGACTTGATATCGGTGACGTTCAACCGGGTCTCGTCGTAGCGCACCGTGGCAAGACCAGCAGCATAGTTCACGGTCACACTTTCGACACCCGGCACCTCGCCGATCCGGTTTTCGACTCCAACCACGCTCAGCACCGAAAGCATATCCCGGACTTCAATATCACTCGTTTTCATCACAACGCTCCCTGATGGATTTGATTGTCAAACTGATCGGCTTGTGACGCAGGTTGCTCTGCGGGGTGTTGCCGCATGACCGGCCGAATTCACCGACGGTTGAGTCGGCCCGGCTTACAGCGGTGGTGACGATGCCCGGGACGGTGCGTGGGTCACACAGGCCGCCGCACCGAGTTTCCGCCCGAGATGATCTTGTTTATCAGGCCTGCAACGGCCTGATGCATGGCCCGGTCAACGTTCGGACCGACCGCGTTTTCGTGCGCAGTGGCGGCGTCGCGCAGGATCCCGACGATCTCGTGTTCGGGAAGAAGATCACGGTCGTTCATTGCCAACAGCAAAGCCTCGACGATCGACAGCGCCGCGATTCCGCTGTGATCCGTCAGGTCGGGTTTTGCCGCGTGGTTGTTGGAGTCGGGCATTGCAGAGTGGTCGTTTTTCAAGATTTCAACTCCCAGAAGGTGAAAGAATCTGATTTATTTTCAGAGTCTGTAGGAAAGCATGCTATGCTGCACTGATCTAAAGCAGTCCGTGGCACGGGCCGGTGGCCTAATTCCTTCCAATATCTGTCGGCCGCTGCTAATCGAAAGAGACTTATGCTTGCTCTAGAAACATGCCCTCTCGTCCGCAAACTTGGGGCTTTCATGGCTCTGACTGACGACGAGTCTGTGGTTCTGGACCGTCTGCATCAACTCCGACGCCGCTTCGTTGCCGGGAAGGATCTGGTGTATCAGGGGCAGGCCGAACAATCCGCCTATATCCTGTGTGCGGGGTGGGTCTGTTCCTACAAGCTTCAGCCCAACGGGTCGCGCCAGATCGCGGATTTTCAGATTCCGGGGGATTTTCTGGGCTTGCGCAGTATCCTGTTGCGCACTTCGGACCACAGCTTTGAACCCATTGTCGACATCATGGCGGCCGAGGTCCACCAGAGCGACCTTCTCGACGCGTTTGCGCGAACCCCGCGACTTGCCGCAGCCGTGCTCTGGGCGGCGTCGCGCGACGAGGCGATGGTGGTCGAGCATCTGGTCGGGGTCGGACGCCGCGACGCCGAAGTCCGCGTGGCGCATTTCTTGCTGGAACTCAGTGCTAGGCTGGCGCTGGTCGGGCTGGGGACCAAGGCGGGCTATGCCTGTCCCCTGTCGCAATACCACCTTGCCGATGCGCTTGGGCTAAGTTCAGTACACGTCAACCGCGTCCTGCGGAAACTGCGCGAACAGGGGTTGGCGACGTTCCAGAACGGTTACGTCACGTTCGACGACCATGAGGGTTTGGTGGCGCTAGCCGAGTTCGATCCGGCCTATCTGGATCAGACCGGGCCGCTGCTGGCCTGAGTGGGCCTGATGCGGTCAACCACTGCGTCGGTTTTGCGTGTCGCCAACAATCATCAGCACGAAAACAAAGATCAGCATCGCGCCAGGCAAGACGCCCGGCGCTTACGGGCTCTTTTTGACCGTCCGTCTTCCTACCGGAACGGATCCCCCGAATTTTACGCACCGGGCTGACGCAGATCAGCGCGTCACAGGCCGCGAAGGCGCATGATGGCTTCTTTGGCGCATGTGCGCAGCCGCCCGTTCGGGCCCAGCAGACCCACCAAAGCCACCATGTTGGCGACGGACCTGCCGGTTGAGGCTTACCAACCAAAAGGAGTTTCGATATGCGGCTCAACCTGTCGTCGATCCGGGAGTATGACATCGCGGCCAGCGACGGCACCATCGGCGCTGTCAGCGATGTCCTTTTCGATGACACCAGCTGGATGATCCGCTGGTTGGTAGTGGATACCGGAACATGGCTGTCAGGCCGCAAGGTGCTGTTGCCACCTGCAGCATTGGGTCATGCCGATGCCAATACCCAGACATTTTCGGTGCGCCTGACCAGGGCAGAGGTCGAGGCCAGCCCCGCATTGGACAGCCACCGGCCGGTGTCGCGCCAATTCGAAGCGTCCACTTATGACCATTATGCGTGGAATCCGTATTGGGGCGCGGGCTTTGATCTTGGCGGAACGGGCATGACGAGCGGTGCCCTGTCGATGACCGGAGATCCCGAGGCGCCCAGCCGCACTGATGAACGCGACCGGCTTCAGAAGGATATGGACGAGCCGCATTTGCGCAGCGTTGAAGAAGTTACCGGCTATCATATCCACGCCACCGATGGAGAGATCGGACATCTGTCCGACCTGATCGTTCAGGATACCGACTGGAGCATCCGTTTTCTGATCGTGGATACCAGTAACTGGTGGATGGGCCAAAAGGTGCTGATCTCGCCCCGTTCGGCCAGAGAGATCCGCTGGGCCGAACGGTTGATCGATCTCGACGTTGACCGCCAAAAGATCATGGGCAGCCCGCCTTACGATCCGGACCACCCGATTGACCGTGCCTACGCGGACCGGATGGCCGCGCACTTTGCCACGCCCCGATCCGAACCGGACGGAACCGCCGCAGACAGCTCGACAAAGTGACCCTCTCGGCAGCCTTTGGTGGGCAAAGCCCGCAGTTCGACGCCTTCCTGTTCGCGCCGGTGGGCGAGGACCGCAATGGCATTATGATCAGCGTATTGTCAACAATGGCGATTTGGCGTCGATCCCTGGACAGAGGTTGAAACGCTTGCCGGTCTGCCGCAGACGGCGGCAGCCGACCGGCTGGACGCGCTGATCCTGACACTCGGGGATGTGCCATCCGCGCTTGCGGACCATCACGATATCGCTTCACGGCTGATCGCGCTGCTGCCGCAGAAAGGCAGGATCCAGACCACCCTGCACAACGCGACCGGCGGTGCGGCGCCGGACGAGCGTGCGCAGGTCATCCTGTAGAGCGTGGCCGTCTTGGCCATTCTGTTCGGGCAGGCGATGGCACTACGACCTAACGCTGGCGCATCAGACGATACCGCACTAGGCGCAGCCTCTGCATCCGTGGCAGGACCGGACACCTTTTCACGCTGAACCCTTGGCAGATTCTGTGCCGGTCGCGCCAGGGCCCAAAGACTGAACAACGCGCCGTGCAGACGATAAAGCAAGCCCGCGAACTTCGGGATGGCTGATCTGTATCAGGGCGGAGGGGCAGAACCGCAGGTATTACCATAGCAGTGGGTCCGAAAATCTGAACTGCCGGGATACGTTGATCTTGCGCGCCAGGACGGCATGATGCCGCGGCTTATCCAGTCTGCCAGCCGGGCGCTGCGATCCAACGCATACTGGGCGAGGTGGCTTTCGCAAAGTACATCCAACAAATGAGGATACCGCAATGAAAGCGCTCGTTTATTCCAAATCCGGCAAAATCGCTCTGGAAGACCGCCCCAAGCCAGAGATCACCGCCCCGGGCGATGCCATCGTGCGCATCGTCCATACCACGATCTGCGGCACCGATCTGCATATCCTGAAGGGCGACGTGCCCACCGCCACGCCGGGCCGTGTCCTTGGGCACGAAGGCGTCGGCGTGATCGACAGCGTCGGTGCGGCAGTAACGTCGTTCAAGAAAGGCGATCATGTGCTGATCTCCTGCGTCAGCGCTTGCGGCACCTGTTCGTTCTGCCGCAAGCAGATGTATTCGCATTGCATCCACGGCGGCTGGATCCTTGGCAATGCGATCGACGGCACCCAGGCCGAGTTCGTGCGCACGCCCTTTGCCGATATGAGCCTTTACCACATCCCCAAAGGCGCCGACGAAGAGGCACTGGTGATGCTCAGCGACATCCTACCCACCGGGTTCGAATGCGGTGTGCTGAATGGCAAGGTGGAACCGGGATCGACGGTGGCCATCGTCGGGGCGGGGCCTGTGGGTCTTGCTGCCTTGTTGACAGCGCAGTTCTATTCACCAAGCGCGATCATCATGATCGACATCGACGATAACCGTCTGAAGATCGCCAAGACATTCGGCGCGACGGATGTGATCAACAGCGCCGATGGCAAGGCCACCGCAGCGGTGATGAAACTGACCGACAAGGCCGGCGTCGATACCGTGATCGAGGCGGTGGGCATCCCGGCCACTTTCGAGCTGTGCCAGCAGATCGTCGCGGCGGGCGGCACCATCGCCAACATCGGTGTGCATGGCAAACCGGCCGATCTGCATCTGGAAAAGCTGTGGGACCGCAACATCGCGATCACCACGCGGCTGGTCGATACCGCGACGATCCCGATGCTGTTCAAGACGACGGCCGCAAAGACAATCGACCCGGCGCTTTTGATCTCGCACCGCTTTACGCTGGCCGAAGGCGAAAAGGCTTACGAGACATTCGGCAATGCCGCCAAGACCAAGGCGCTGAAAGTGATCATCAGCCCGGCCTGACGGCTGGTTGATATGAAACAAGGCGGGGGTGTCGTGGCATAGTAGTCTAAACCCGCAAACAGCAAAGTGTCAGGGCCGCCCGCCAGCGGCCCGGCGCCTGTCATATCAGTGCAATCCAGATCAGGAGTTTCCAACATGGACCCTAAATCATCATTCCTTCGCATGTATCCAGTGGGCATGGCGCTCGGCATTCTGCTTGCTTTCAGCTTTGCCTTTTGCGTCGTCTTCGGGCTGCTGTTCCCGACTGCCAAGATGTATCAGGCTTGGCTGCCGTTGTTGCCTGGCGTGACTTGGATAACCTGGCCCACCGCCTTGCTCGGGCTGGTGGAGGCATTTGCCTACGGCTGGTACATCGCGGTCATTTTCGTTCCGATCTTCAACCTCTTTGCGAGGAAGGCAAGCGAGGAAAAAGTCTCAGCCCGCTCGCCGGCCGAATGACAGACCAGTACAATCATGTGATCACGCCGACAGCCCGCCTCGTTTTGCCTTTCGATCCGGTCAACTCATCCGATCCAATCCAGGAATTTCCAACATGAACGACACGTCAGGCCTTATTCTCGTCACCGGCTCGAACGGGCGGATCGGGAGCGCGATCATGCCGCGCCTGACCGGCAAGTACGTCAAAGTGCGTGCAGGGCAGGTTCAAGAAACAATCCGACGGTATCCAGACTTTGGATTTTGCTGTTTCTCTCGGGCCCCTCTGAGCGTGCGATGGACGGCTGGGCGTTCATCCGACCTAACTTGATCGCCACCTGACGCGCGATCGAGGCCGCAAGCAAACCATCATGGGACCCGCAGTCGTATCGAGTGCCGGAAAACCGGAACGCGTTCAGCGGCACGGATCGGGTCGCAACTGCAATGGCGTCGGTCAACTGTAAGCTCGCCCCCGGGGCCTTTCGGCGTGTGGTCCAGAACGTCGAAGATCATCGGCTGCAGAATATAGCGTCCGACGGCGGCGAGCGACGAAGGTGCGGTGCCCAAAGGCGGTTTTTCCACCATGCCGCCGACCGGAATACACATTTCTGTCGCGGAACCGCCGGGGGCGAATATCCCGTATCGGCTTGTTTCATGATCCGGCACCGTCATCGCTGCAATCATATGCCCGTAACGATAATGTTCCGCCATCTCGGCCAGAGCGCCACGGTCCATGATGATATCGTCCGGCAGAATGACCCCGAACGGTCCCGGCAGGTCAGTCCCCTGCAGAGCAGAATTGCATGGCTAAGGCCCATCGGCGCAGCTTGGTTTACATACACGATCTCGGGGCCTGCCTGTGCAGCCCCTAGCCGACTCGCCGCCTCCTCGATCGATGGGTAGGCCACGTGGCCAAGAAATTCGCAGATTGCAGGCTTCTTGTCACTGACGACGACGATGATCCGTTCGGCTCCCGCCTCGATGGCCTCGTCGATGGCGAACTGGATGACCGAACTGTCATAGATCGGCAAAAGCTCTTTCGCCGTTACCTGCGTTGCGGGCAGCATGCGCTTACCCTTGCCAGCAGCAGGAATGATGACTGTTCTGATGGTTTTGATTGGCTGCATCACCCTCACGGTGGACAGTTCCGATAAGATGCCGCAGTCCTTCGGAATGAATTCAGCCGGTCGGCGCGCCACCTTCGTGAACAATTGTATTTGAAGGTCATATCAACGAGGTAGTTTTTGACGGGCGAAGCGATGAAGCGTTTGACGACGCTACGAAGACGGCTTTTCGCTTGCCCTCCGTGATGCGGCGGCGTACTTATTCGACTCCGCGCCGATCAGTTGCTGCACAAACTTGGGCAAACACTAGGCCGCATACGATCCCTGTCAGCTAACGCAAATCAGCGACATCGACTTTTATCTTGTGACAGACTTCGGCGGCAGATCTCGTGGTCCAACAGCCGATAACCGTGCGTTGCTGCACGAGGTGGGTCGAATTGGTAGCCACTGTTGCGTTGGTGGCGAACCAGAATGCTTTGAGCCCCAGCCATGGGGGATCGGGATCAACGTCCTGGCTTGCCCACAGCGTCCGGTGGAGGACCGCCCTAATTTATCTTTCCAGAAGCTAACATCGGGCAGTCACCGACCGCGACACAAGTCGTATGGCGGTGTCATCTGCGAAAGAGAGCGCAAGCGACTGCGCCCAACCGATTAGAAGGAGGCTGTCATGGCATCTCAAAGTGCGGTGCCGTCGAGGGCGGACATCGGCGTGATCGGTCTGGGCGTGATGGGCAGCAACTTGGCGCTCAACATCGAGGATCACGGATTCCGGGTGGCACTGTGGAATCTTACCCATGCGTCGGTTACCCGGCTTATCGAGGACTCTGACGCAAACAGGCAATTTGTCGGCACCAGAACGCTTGAGGAGTTCGCCGCCGTCCTCGATCGACCGCGCCGCATCTTGTTGATGATCAAGGCCGGTGCTCCGGTCAACGAAATGCTTGAGAAACTTGCGCCGCTTCTTGCGCCGGACGACGTTATCGTGGACGGCGGCAACTCCCTGTTCACCGATACGCAGCGGCGTGAGGTATTTCTGCGTGCTAGCGGCGTACGCTTTATCGGCATGGGCGTGTCGGGCGGCGAAGAGGGCGCGCGCAATGGACCATCGCTGATGCCCGGCGGTGACCGAACAGCCTACAATCACCTGCGGCCGATCCTCGAGTCCATCGCCGCAAAGACCGACTCGGGGCCATGTGTCACCTATGTTGGGCCCGATGGGGCCGGCCATTTCGTCAAGACGGTTCACAACGGCATCGAATACGGCGTCATGCAACTGATCGCCGAGGCTTACGATCTGTTGCGTCGCGGGCTGGGTCTTTCGGCGGCGCAGACGTCGGCGATCTTTGCCAATTGGAACGGCGGCCCGCTGGCGTCCTACCTGATCGAGATCGCGGCACAGGTGCTGTCAGTGCGCGACCCCGAGACCGGCAATCCACTAGTCGAGATGATCCTTGATCAGGCGGGACAAAAAGGCACCGGCAAGTGGACCGCGCAGGCCGCTCTGGATCTTGGCGTGCCGGTCCCGACCATCGCCGCCGCCATCGATGCGCGGGTGCTGTCCAGTATGAAGGCCGAACGCGTCCACGCGAGCCAACTGCTGGTGAGCGACGCCACGGCCCGCATGGCGGGCGACACTGATGAGCTCGCCCGTTCCATTCGCGATGCGCTTGGCGCGGCTATCGCCTGCACCTATGCTCAGGGTTTTGCCCTGCTGCGCGCGGCCTCGGCCGAATATGACTGGGACGTTGACATGCGCGAGATCGCGCGCATCTGGAAGGGCGGCTGTATTATCCGCGCGCGCCTGCTGGACCCCATCATACAGGCGTTCGGGCGTGCCCCGGACCTGGCGAACCTGCTGCTCGACGCCGATTTCCGGCCCGAGGTGCTGGCGGGAGAGGCCGCTTTGCGACTTACCATAGGAACCGCGGTTGAACATGGCATCCCGGTGCCTGGACTGTCAGCCACGCTCGGCTATTTCGACAGTTATCGCAGTGCCGTCCTGCCGCAGAATCTGACCCAGGCCCAGCGTGATCTTTTCGGTGCCCACACCTATCAGCGCATTGATCGGCCCGACGCGGGTTTCGTGCACACGGACTGGCCGGGGCTGATCGCATCGGCCGCGACTGGGGGCAAGTCGTGACCGCCCGCGGTGTTCACACCGCGGACACCCGGCACTACCGGGGGCTTCCGCGTCAAGAATGGCGCGACGGAGAATACTATGGTCGGTAACAACGGTTCCGAACCGCAGTCTGACGCCTTGGTCCTGTTTGGCGTAACCGGGGACCTCGCCCGCAAGAAGATCTTCCCGGCGCTCTACGCCATGGCAAAGCACGGTGCCCTCGACATCCCCGTCATAGGTGTCGCGGGGTCGAACTGGAGTCCGGCGCAGCTGCGCCAGCGGGCCACGGAGGCGATCAAGGAATCCGGTGGGATCGACAACAAGACAGCCTTTGATCATCTGCTTTCCATGCTTGGTTATGTGAGTGGCGACTATAAAGAAGCCGACACTTTTGCGGCGTTAAAAAAGGCACTGGGGGACGCGCGGCGTCCCGTCCACTATCTGGCCATCCCGCCTGTCTTGTTCGAGCCTGTCATCAACGGACTGGACGTTGCAGGTCTGGCCAAACAGGGACGCATCATTGTCGAAAAGCCATTCGGCCGCGATCTGGCCTCGGCGCGTGACCTCAACCGCGTGCTGCGGTCGGTTTTCGCGGACGAGGCGATCTTTGGGATTGATCACTTTCTCGGCAAGGAGGCGATCATGAACATCCTCTACTTCCGCTTTGCCAATTCCTTTCTTGAGCCGATCTGGAACCGCGCGCATGTGGCCAGCGTACAGATCACGCTGGCTGAGGAGTTCGGTGTCGTGGGGCGCGGCACGTTTTACGAGAGCGCCGGGACCCTGCGCGATGTGGTCCAGAATCATCTGTTCCAGATCGTCGCTTTACTGGCGATGGAGCCACCGGCATGTCAGGGGTTCGAGGTCGTGCATGCCGAAAAGCTCAAGGTGTTCCGGGCGATGCGCCCGCTGCAACCCAATGATCTGGTGCGGGGCCAGTATCGCGGCTACCGCCAAGAGGCCGGGGTGGCGAAAAACTCTGACGTCGAGACGTTTTGCGCCCTGCGACTGTTCATCGATTCAGGGCGCTGGGACGGCGTGCCGTGGTATCTGCGCTCGGGTAAATGTCTGGCAGACACGGTGGCAGAGGTGCTGGTGGAATTGCAGCCGCCGCCACAGCGACTTTTCGACGATGCGAAGGCGGCGAAGGGCCGCGCCAATTATCTGCGCTTCCGGCTCTCACCCCAACCCGCCATCGCGCTGGCTGCGCGCGTCAAGCTTGCAGGCAAGGCATTCACCGGAGAGCAGCGCGAGCTTTACCTGCTGGACGAGGAGCTCGAGCAACAATCGCCATATGAGCGCCTGTTGGGTGATGCCATCGCCGGTCAAGGCGCCCTGTTCGCCCGCGCAGACTGTATCGAAGCCGCTTGGGCGGTGGTGGGTCTCGTGCTGACAAAGCATCAGCGTGTTACGCCATACGAACCCGGAAGTTGGGGGCCGAAACAGGCAGATGCGCTTATTGCTGCGAGCGGAAGCTGGTACAACCCCAAGCCAGAGGAGATGGAATGATGCCGCTGGATGAGGTCGTATTCCTGTTGGATGTGGATAATACCCTGCTTGATAACGATCGAATTGTGGCGGATCTTGACGAACATCTGGGCCGCGAGTTTGGCCGCGAAAGCCGGGACCGGTACTGGAAAATCTTCGAAGCGTTGCGCGATGAGGTCGGCTATTCCGATTACCTCGGTGCCTTGCAGCGCTATCGGATCGAGGATCTGACCGATCCAAGACTGCTGATGATGTCCTGCTTTCTGGTGGACTACCCGTTTGCGAAACGACTTTATCCCGGCGCGCAGGACGTCATTCAGCATCTTGGCAAATGGGGTCCGACGGTCATCCTGTCGGATGGCGACGTGGTGTTTCAGCCGCGCAAGGCAAAGCGATCGGGATTATGGGATGCTGTCGAGGGTCGGGTGCTGATTTACCTGAACAAAGAGCAGATGCTGACGGAAGTCGAAAGCCGCTATCCGGCGCGCCATTACGTCATGGTGGACGACAAACTGCGCATTCTGGCGGCGATGAAAAGCATCTGGGGCGACCGCTTGACTACCGTCTTTCCGCGTCAGGGACACTACGCCTTCGATGCAGACATCATCGCCAAGTTTCCGCCGGCGGATCTGACCATCGAACACATCAGCGATCTGCTCAATGCTGACTTACCGACCTTGCTGGGCTTTTCCGAGGTGGGACGTCACGGCGCGAAGCAATGAGCCGGGTGGACACGGACCCAACGATGGAGGCGCAGCATGAGTAACGCAAAAGAGCCGATACCGAAAACAGTCCCTCGGGCAGGTCTACTTGCCGCGCCTTCGATGCTGGTCAATATACCAACGTTGATCACGGCGTATTTCTGCGAACGGCCCGATCTTTTGGTAGCGGCGCAGCAGGTTGCATTTGGCACCTCGGGGCATCGCGGTTCGGCATTCGATAAAACCTTCAACGAATGGCACGTGCTGGCGATCAGCCAGGCCATTTGCGACTATCGCAAGCAACGGGGCATCGACGGCCCGCTGTATCTCGGCATCGACACGCACGCGCTGTCCGCACCGGCCTGCGCCAGTGCGCTTGAAATCCTCGCGGCCAACGGCGTGAACGTCATGATTGCCGAAAACGACGAATATACACCGACGCCTGCGATTTCGCACGCGATCCTGAGCTACAACCGCAGGCGAAAGAATGGACTGGCCGACGGCATCGTGATCACGCCGTCGCACAATCCGCCCGAAAGCGGCGGCTTCAAATACAACCCACCGAACGGCGGGCCCGCCGACAAGGACATCACCGACTGGATCGAAATCAGGGCGAACGCGCTTCTTGCCAACGACCTGAAGGACATCAAACGCATTGGATACGACCGGGCGCTGCGTGCGGGTACGACCCACCGCCACGATTATGTCACCGCTTATGTGAACGACCTTGCCAACGTGATTGACTTGGAGGCCATTCGCGGCGCGGACATTCAGATGGGCGTCGATCCCCTTGGGGGTGCGGGGGTGCATTATTGGCCCCGGATTGCCGACCGTTACCGGCTGAACCTGACCGTCGTCAACGACACCGTCGATGCGACGTTTCGGTTCATGACACTTGATTGGGATGGCCGCATCCGCATGGACCCATCATCGCCCTATGCGATGCAAAGCCTGATCGGGCTGAAAGATCGTTTCGACATCGCCTTCGCCTGCGACACCGATCACGACCGCCACGGCATCGTGACGCAAAGTAGCGGTCTGATGCCGCCCAATCATTTTCTTGCCGTGGCGATCGACTACCTGTTTCAAAACCGGCCGCAATGGCGCAAGGACGCCGCCATCGGCAAGACCATCGTCAGCAGCACCATGATCGACCGTGTGGCCGCGAGGCTGGGCCGCAGGCTTTATGAAGTGCCGGTCGGGTTCAAGTGGTTCGTGGACGGATTTTTCGACGGATCCCTCGGGTTTGGCGGCGAAGAAAGCGCCGGCGCGTCATTCCTGCGCAGAGATGGCAGCGTCTGGACGACCGACAAGGACGGCATGATTGCAGCGCTGCTCGCCGCGGAAATCACGGCGCGGATGGAACGCGATCCCGGCGAGATCTATGGTGATCTGGCATGCGAATTTGGCGAGCCGAGATTCGAACGGGTCGATGCGCCCGCGACAGCGACGGAAAAGTCGCGATTGTCCAAGCTCACACCAGCGCAAATAAAGTCGAAAGAATTGGCCGGTGAAAAGATTAAAAACATTCAGACCCAGGCACCGGGCAACGGTGCTGCAATGGGCGGAGTGAAAGTGATTACTGAACACGGCTGGTTTGCCGCGCGGCCCTCGGGCACCGAAGACCTCTACAAGATTTATGCTGAAAGCTTTCGGGGCGCGGATCATCTGCGCCAGATCCTGGAGGAAGCGCAGGCAATCGTCAGCGACACGCTGGCGGCGGAGCGCCTTTGAAAGAGGTGTGCAACGCAGCGGCGTCGCGCATTCAGTCGAAGCCATCACCGGAGGAACACCATGAGCGACCAAACACCGGCCAGCGACGTGAAGGCGGCCAATGTCTCTACGGACGCAAACGGAATTGATGCCCTGACCGGACCCATCCATTCCTCTGCCGACGCGTCGCGCCAACACTGCCTGCTGTCAAACGGGACGTATAGTGTGATGCTGTCGAACAGCGGTTCCGGTTTCAGCCGCTGGCGCGATCTGTCTGTGACGCGCTGGCGCGAGGATGCCACCCGCGATTGCTGGGGCAGTTATCTGCTGCTGCGCGATGAGGACAGCGGCGCGGTGTGGTCGGCCACCCGGCAACCAATGGGTGCCGCGACGCCGGATATCGTGGTGAATTTCAGCCCCGGTCTGGCCCGATTTGTACGCCGCGACGACACGCTTGACAGCACGCTGGAAATCGCCGTGGCGGGCGACGCCGATATCGAATTGCGCCGCCTTACTTTACGCAATCATGGCGACAAGCAGCGCACCCTGTCAGTGACTTCTTACAGCGAATTGGTGGTCGGTCCGGCTGGTCCCGACAACGCCCATCCGGCGTTCTCTAAGATGTTCGTGCAAACGGAATGGGATGCACGTCTTGGCGTGTTGCTGGCCACCCGGCGGCAGCGCGCGGACGACGAGCCGGCCATCTGGGCCGCTCAGGCGATGCAAATCGAAGGCCAGCCGACCGACCGTGCGCATGAATACGAAACTGATCGTGCGCGTTTTCTTGGCCGCTGCCACACGTTGCGTGATGCGCAGGCGATGCAGCCGGGTGCCGCCTTGTCCAACACCACGGGCTACGTGCTCGATCCGATCTTCAGCTTGCGCAAAAGTATCACGCTCACATCCGGTGCCAGCATAAGGCTGTTGCTGTGGACGCAACTGGCCGACACGCGAGAGGGCGCACTGGCGTTGACCGCCCAGTTGGACAACGCGAACGCCGCTGGGAAATTATTCGCCGGTGCCGCAGGTTTCGCCATGGCAGAACAGGCACGTCTTGACATCGACGCGCAGCAGGCCGCAGGTTTTGCGCAATGGCTGAGCGCGGTGCTGATCAGCGATCCGCGCCAACGCGCACCCGCCGACGTGTTGGCACGTGGTCGCGGCGGGCCGCCGACGCTTTGGGCCGCTGGCATTTCCGGGGATCGCCCGATTGTGCTGCTGCGCCTTGACAACCCGGCCGAACTGTCGCGCGTGCAGGACCTGCTGTTGGCGCAGAGCGACTGGCGCAGCAAACGGCTGGGCGTCGATGTGGTGCTGTTGAACACCGCAACCGGCACCGCTGGCGACGTCCTGCACAGCACGCTGGAGTCGCTGGTGAAGGCCCAAGAGGCGCTGCTGAACGCCGATACCACGGCGGTCAAGGCCGAACTGATCGTATTGCGCGACGACGCGATCAGCGACGATTTGCGCGACGGCTTGCTAACGCAGGCCCGCGTCGTGCTGGGCAACAATGACCATTCGGATACCGGCCCCGTTGCCGCGCCGATCACGGGCGAGGCCATGTGCGCCAGTACGCCCGCACAGGCCGCCAGCGCTTCGGATGGCCCGCTGGAATTTTCCAACGGCAGCGGTGGGTTCAGCGATGCGGGTCGCGCGTATCACATTCATCTCGACGACGATTCCTGCACACCGGCACCGTGGATCAATGTGATCGCCAATCCTGCGTTCGGCTTTATCGTATCGGCAGAGGGCGGCGGTTACACGTGGTCGATTAACAGTCAGCAAAATCCAATCACGCCTTGGCCGAACGATCCGATCAGCGACATGCCGCATGAGACGCTATATCTACGCGACGAAGACAGTGGCGAAGTGTGGAGCGCAACCGCCCTGCCGATCCGCGTCCCCGGCGCGACCTACCAGATCACACATGGCAAGGGTTTCAGCAGGTTCATCAACGATGCTCACGGCATCGCGCTGGAGCTGACGATGTGCGTGCCGACCGCAGATCCGGTCAAGCTGTCACGGCTGCGTCTGTGCAACCGTTCGACGGATACACGGCACCTGTCGATCACCGGATATGTTGAATGGGCGCTTGGGGCTAACGGCACCACGCCGGGGCCGTTCGTAATCACCTCAAGCGATGAGCAGACGGGTGCACTGTTCGCACGCAATCCGTGGCGCAGCGATTTTGGCAGACGGGTCGCGTTCGCCGATCTTGCGGGCCAGCAACAATCGATGACCGGCAATCGCGGTGAATTTTTGGGACCGTTCGGCGCGATCGACCGGCCTGCCGCGCTGCAAGACAACACGCCGCTGTCGGGTCGCCTTGGCGCAGGTCTTGATCCGTGCGGTGCCCTGCAGACGCGGATCGAACTGCCGCCCAATACGCAGATCGACCTCGTCTTCCTGCTTGGCGATGCCGCTACCGAAGCCGAGGCGCAGAAATTGGTCGTGAAATACCGCGCGGCCGATATGGAGTGGGTCCTCGGCGACGTCGCAGCCCAGTGGAACGGTCTGCTTGATGTCGTGCAGGTCCGCACGCCGGATCGGGCGATGGACATCATGCTCAACGACTGGCTGCTGTATCAGGTGCTGAGCAGCCGCGTCTGGGCGCGGACCGCCTATTATCAGGCAAGTGGGGCATACGGTTTTCGCGATCAGTTGCAGGACGTGATGGCGCTGTGTATCAGTCGGCCCGATCTTGCCCGCGAACATCTGCTGCGCGCAGCCGGTCGCCAGTTTGCCGAAGGCGACGTGCAGCACTGGTGGTTGCCGCCAGCCGGTCAGGGCATCCGAACCAGGATTGCCGACGACCGCGTCTGGCTTGCCTACGTTGCCATGCATTATGTCGACGTGACGGGCGATGCTGCGGTGCTGGACGCAGCACTGCCGTTCCTGACCGGCCAGACCATTCCCGACGGTGCCACCGATGCATTCTTCCAGCCGGGCGAGTCTGACCAGACCGTCAGCGTTTATGAACACTGCGCCCGGGCGCTCGACTCCAGCCTGACCAGCGGCACGCACGGCCTGCCGCTAATCCAGACCGGCGACTGGAACGATGGCATGAACAGCGTCGGCGAAAAGGGTCGCGGCGAAAGCAGTTGGCTGGCGTGGCATTTGTTGGCCGCCATTGCGGCGTTCGCGCCCTGTGCCGACCAGCGCGGCGATACCGAACGCAGCCGACGCTGGCGCGACTACGCCGCCGACATGCGCTTGGCCCTAGAACAGGCGTGGGACGGTGAATGGTATCGCCGGGGCTATTACGACAACGGCGCCCCACTGGGCTCGCACGAAAGCGACGAATGCCAGATCGACAGCATCGCCCAATCGTGGAGCGTGCTTGCAGGTGCTGCAAACCCGCAACATGGCGCACAGGCGATGGGATCGGTTGATCGCCTGCTGGTCGACCATCGGCACAAGGTCGCCAAACTATTCACCCCGCCGTTTGACGGCGGCGCGCAAAACCCAGGCTACATCAAAGGCTATCCGCCGGGCATCCGCGAAAATGGCGGCCAATACACGCATGGCGCGACCTGGTCGGTCTTTGCCTGGGCCAAACTCGGTGACGGCGATCGTGCAGGTGCGATGTTCGATCTGCTCAACCCGATCCACCACAGCGACAGTGCCGACGCCGTGGCACGCTACAAGGTGGAACCCTACGCCGCCTGCGCCGATGTCTATTCAGTCGCGCCGCACGTCGGTCGCGGTGGCTGGACCTGGTACACAGGTTCCGCCGCGTGGTTGTATCGCGCCGGGCTCGAAGCGGTGCTTGGCTTTCAGTTGCTCGGCGATCGGCTGCTCATCGATCCGTGCATCCCGAAATCCTGGCCCGGCTTTCAGATCACCTATCAGCGGCGCGGGCTTCAGCATGCCGTCACCCGATACGTCATAACGGTGGAAAACCCGGACCATGTCTGCCACGGTGTCACTCGCTTGGAACTCGACGGTAAGGTCATCGCCGCCACAGGCGGGATTGCTCTGGCGGATGATGGCAAGACCCATGCCCTACGCGTCGTACTTGGCGAAACCTGAAAAGGCGCAGTTCAGCGTGAGCTACGCGGTTGCACCGGTGACGCTGAGAGCTAATTATTTAAGGCGAGAACATGATCGAACCGAAAGACACGCTTAGTGACCCGCTGTCAGCACACACCTTCACGGAGAGATTCGCGTCGATGTCGGCAGAGGAAGAATGAGTCGCATGATCCGGCCATCTCTGGATGATGACCTGCTGGAGGGGATCCAGCGGGATACGTTTGCATACCTCATGGACCAGGTGAACCCCAGCAACGGACTGGTACGGGACCGGACCGGAGAAGGCGCACCGTCCAGCATTGCGGTCGTGGGCTTCGCGCTGGCGGCGTACCCGGTAGGGGTCGAACGTGGATTCTGGTCGCGTGCCGACGCCGTCGCACTGACGCTGACGACACTGCGATTTTTCTGGAACAGCCCGCAGGGAACCGAACCGGACGCGACTGGCTACAAAGGGTTCTACTACCACTTTCTGGATATGCAGACCGGGCGGCGGGTGTGGGAGTGCGAATTGTCGACCGTCGACACGACGTTTCTGATCGCTGGGATGCTCACCGCCGCGGCTTATTTTGACCAAGAGTTTGTGGAAGAGATCGAGATCAGAACGCTCGCCGATGCACTTTACCGGCGGGTCGACTGGCGGTGGGCACAGAACGGCAAGGCCACCGTCACTCATGGGTGGAAGCCAAAAAGCGGTTTTCTGAAATACCGTTGGGAAGGCTATGACGAGGCGCTGCTTCTCTATGTGCTGGGCCTCGGCTCACCCACATTTCCGTTGCCCGAAGAAAGCTACGCCGCATGGACGTCGACCTATGACTGGACGACGATCTATGACCGCGAATTCCTCTACGCTGGCCCTTTGTTCATCCATCAATTCTCGCATCTGTGGATCGACTTTCGCGGTATTCAGGACGCGTACATGCGCGACAAGGGGATCGACTATTTCGAGAACAGCAGGCGGGCGACCTACGTGCAGCAGGAATACGCGGTGCGCAACCCGCATGGTTTCAAGGGGTATGGCAAACTGGCCTGGGGCCTGACTGCCAGCGACGGCCCCGGACCGGGATCGCGCCGGACCGACGGCAAAAAGCGCAGCTTTTTCGGATACAAGGCGCGCGGCGTGCCCTACGGGCCTGATGATGGGACACTCGCCCCGTGGGGGATTATCGCCTCGTTGCCATTCGCACCCGAAATCGCCCTCCCAGCGATCCGGCATTGTCAGGACGTATATCCGCAGACCCGAACCTCCTACGGCTTCGTCGGCAGCTTCAATCCGACCTACCCGTCTCGAACTGGGGATGCAGTGGGTTGGGTCTGCGAGGAGCATTTTGCGCTCAATCAGGGGCCCAATATCTCGATGATCGAAAACTACCGTTCGGGTTTAGTCTGGCGGCTGATGCGGGATTGCCCTTATATCGTTGCGGGACTGCGGCGGGCCGGGTTCACGAATGGCTGGCTTTGAGCGGCCTTTCGAGACTGAGGAGCCGCAGCTGGAGCGAGTTTGGCGTGTTTGGGCGCATCTGCGTGGAACCCGCCAAGGGTGGCGGTGCGAGCGGAGTTCTGACCAAAGTTTCAGTCAACTTTGTAACCCACATACGAAGCCCAGCCGATGCTTCGGCCCTATCGGCGAAAACTAAAGCGCCAATTTTCTAACTACCTGACAAGGGGCGTCATTTCGACTGTCCAACTCCACCGTCCGTCTCTGCCAAAAGTGACGTAGAATGGATGCAGCCAAGAAACTCTGATCCATATAGCAAGCCAAATTCCGCAGCCGAAACTGGCGAGCAACGCCAAACCACATACCGCTCGGCAGCCGTCAACTACCGCAGTAACGGGCCGTAGTCATCCAGATAGGTGCGGTCGAAGTCGGCTACATCCACCAACTTTTCGAAGTCGTGAATCGTCACCTTGCCTTTCTGAAATGTCAGCAAGCCCTCCTCACGCAACTCACGCAGCACTCGGTTCACATGCACAGCACTAAGGCCAAGAGCGTCGGCCAGCATGTATTGCGACAACGGGCAGGCGTAACCTTCGACCGTGCCAAGACCAACCAGCTTCAACCGTGCACTGAGTTCAAGGAAGAAATGTGCCGTTCGCTCCAGCGCGCTGCGCCGCCCGATGCTGACCAGATGCTCAACCACCATCGCCTCATCGCGCGATGCCGCCCAAAGAACTGCCGTTGCCAAGCGGGGGGACGAGGCAAAAGCATCAATCAGGTCGCTCGCCAAGACCTCTGACGCCGTAACCGGGGTAATCGGCTCTATATTGTGGTCAGCGGTGTGGAACAGAACCGATCGCAAACCCAGAAAGTCGCCCGGAATCTGGAAGTCCACGATCTGGCGTTTGCCATCCCGCATCAGTTTGTAAGAACACACCCAACCGTCCGAGAGGATATAAGCCGCCTGATCAGTCTGACCTTGGTGCATCAAGTCGCGGCCAGCAACAAAGTTGCGTCGTCGTCGGTGCAAATCGTCAAGCGTTTTCAACTCTGCGCTCGACAAGACAACAAAGCTGCCCAATTTGCGGGTCAACGGGCTTTGGACACTTTGCATTTGACCGCCTTTCGCCGCGTTGCCTGACCTCAGGGTCTTGAATCAACGTTTGTCAGGCTTTGCAGACAGCAACGCTACTTTAGATCAGTTTTTAGTACCACAAACCTGCGACAGTAGCGATGATTGCTGAAACAAGGTGGGCGGGCATACTGCGCGTAGCCACGTCATCGCGAGGTTCCCACCATGTCCGGTCCAGAGCACCTGCCAAAGTCAAAGGCTCCCATTGTCGCACCGCCCCCGGCAGATGTTGCAGCCGCAGCTGCGCTTGCCATCTGCGAATCGCTGCTGCTGGCGCTGAATGATCACAAGATCCTGCCAGAGCGCGAGATCTTAGGCGTTCTGCGCGACGCGGCTGCCGCCCACAATTACGACCCTGGAGACGATGGGCAGACCGAATTGCACGAAGCGGTCGCAACTTTGATCCACAAGATCATCGAAGGCGGTAATTCGGTGCGACGACCTTAACTTGTTCGAGGTGATCTCTGCCATTTGCGACACGGAACGTGCTGCCGGGAAGGGCCTGAGTCCAAACCAGTTCAATGCCCCGTCAGCCGCCCGCAGTTGAGGCTGCTCCTCCTCCGCTTGCTCGTCGCTGACCCGAGATAAGTCGGCCTGATAAAGATGAAGCTGCGCAGAAGTGCACGCAAAACACGGAAATCATCCCGGAAGAGTTTGGACATTCTCTTCTGGCCGGCTGAATGTCGCTTGACGCTAGTGCCGGTGCGCCGATATCACAGCAGCGTCGATCGGCTAGAGCTTTTCAGACTGCCGAAACTAGATTTCAAGCCAAATGCGGCGCTGATTTTCTTGAGTCAATTCTAGCGGCTGGCCCTGCGCCGTATCGAAAAAAATCACCGCGCCGAACGGCCCCGCTGATCTGCGTTAGCGACGCAGCGGAGAGCTACCGCTAGGGTAATGTATCTGCTGAAAGATCTTTGGCGAACAACCTTTATTCGGACAGCGCCGACACGCAGTGCCAGCAAACGACAGTCAGCTTCAGGGCACTTTCGTTACAGACAGTGCGTTGGCAGTCCTGTGAACATGTCGTACAGCTCACTGGCACTGGGCGTCTCTTCTATCATCGGGTTCTGCCAAAATCCGAGCTTTGGGGGCAACGACCATGGACTGGAACCAGATCGCACGGAAATGGGACGAGATGTCTCGCCGCCTGCAACCGGCGTCGTCGCTGGCATCCGCCATCCAAGCCAAGCCACTACTGCCTGAACTGGTCAGGGACGTGGAAGCGCTGTCCAACCCAATCACCCAGACAATCGCTACCGCGCCGGTCGCGTGAATCTGCGCCTCGCCGCTTTTCTGAGGATTTAGCTAGATTGTTGGTTTCGACTCACGCCGGGCCAACCGACGTCATCTTGGCGCGGTGCGTCGCCGATCCGCGAAGAGATGATTGGTTCCGAGCGGCGGGTCCTTCATGTAATAAGCTTTGGCCCACCTCAATCCATCGCCCTGCGGCCGCGAAGGGTGCCGAACCTGCCGGTGTCGCTTCAGCAAAATGCGGGTGTATCGCTGGTGGAGCAAGCTTGGCGCAATAGCGCGGCAACCAGATCATCCATGTGCAGGAAGGATTGACGGTGCGAGGTTTCGCCGGAGTAAAGGTGGCTCGCCAGTTGCCGCTCGAAAATCCGCTGCATCTGATCGGCTAGCGGCGACGAGTGGCACACGTCGTCATAGACTCCGGCCAGCCGCATGATCGCGTCTGGGATCTTGCCATGTTCGGCACGGGTCAGCGCCTCGGTCCGCACTTTCGATTCAGGATAAGCCCAAGTTGCAACAATCGGCGATTCTTCAGTCAGCACCGCGCCCGGCTGATTGGGTGCATGCACCAGCATGGTGCTGGAGAAAATGAACTGCTCGACCTCAAAGCCGTCCTGCAACGCACGCAGTAGTCGCTGGGTACCTTTGAAAGTAATTTCCTCATATTTCGGATTTGGTTCACCCAGAAAATCGTAGTAGGCAGCCAAATGGATCACCGACGCGATCTTCGAGCCGTGATGCGCCCGCAACATCTTGAGACTCTCATTCAGGCTGTCGTCAGAGCTGGTATAAACGGCGATACGTACACAATCCGGCGGCGGCGGGGTCGGAGCTTTCTGGTCAAATCCGATCACCTGACCGTATTTTCCGGTCAGCCGTTTCATGACTGCGCTGCCGATCCGTCCATTCGAGCGGGTGACGAGGATAAGACCTGATGTGTCGCTCATATTGGTAACTCCTGATCTGGATCACATTGATTTTACCCGCGCGGGGCTGGTCCTAGCCTGGTGACGCGCACATCAGGGGCTAATGATCACTTTCAACGCCTTGGTGCTCTCCACGATTTCACGCAAACGTGCGGATAGGACTGACACAGATCAATCCGCTAACCACTTCCATCGCGCATGATTCGGCCATTGGTGCGTTCACGTCTTCGCCCCTTCAGGTCTGACAAAACCTTAGCCGAAGTTCGGAACTTGGCGATCGCGTCAAGTGGCCTGATCCGGACCTGTCTTTCGCGTCCAGCCTGCCCTCCAAAGCGGGTCAACCAAAAGGAATTCGGATATGCTGCTTAATCTGTCAACCATCCGGGGACATAGCATCGAGGCCAGCGACGGCACGATTGGTTTTGTCAGCGATGTCCTCTTCGATGACACCAGCTGGATGATCCGCTGGTTGGTCGTGGATACCGGCGATTGGCTGCCCGGCCGAAAAGTATTGTTGCCGCCATCGGCTTTGGGCCATGCCGCGCCCGACAGCACGACCTTTCCCGTGCGTCTGACGCGGGCTCAGGTCAAGGCAAGTCCCGATTTGGACACCCACCGGCCTGTATCGCGCCAGTTCGAGACATCGACCTATGACTACTATGGCTGGAGCCCATATTGGGGTTCAGGCTATTACATGGGCGGATATGGTGCGTTGAGTGCCGCCATGCCGATGCGCGCGGACCCCGAGGTGCAGCGCCGCGCCGACGATATAGCTCGGCACCAGCACGACCAGGATGAGCCGCACCTGCGCAGCGCCGAAGAAGTCAGCGGGTATCACATTCACGCCACCGACGGCGAAATCGGGCATCTCTCCGACCTGATCATCGAGGATACTGACTGGAGCATTCATTTCCTGATCGTGGATACCAGCAACTGGTGGATGGGGCAAAAAGTGCTGGTCTCGCCCCGCTCGGCGCAGGATATTCGCTGGACCGAGCAGCTGATCTACCTCGATGTCAACCGGCAGAAGGTCAAGGACAGCCCACCTTTCGATCCCGCTAAGCCAGTCGACCGTGCCTATGAGGACCGGATGGCCGGGCACTATGCCAAGCCTCGTCCTTAATCGGATCCCGACCGGATTACAAAGTCGCTGAAAGTCGGATGAAATGAACGCTTCCACTGCATTGGGCCTGCAAAGCCCTCAGTTCGAGGCCTTCCTGTTCGCTCTGGTCGGCGAGGACAGCAAAGGTATGCTGGTCAGCGTATTGTCCGCGCTGGCGCGTTTTGGCGTGGACCCCTGGAGGGAGGCTGAAGTGCTTTCCAATTTGTCGCAGGCTGACGCGGCCAGTCGGCTGGATAGGATGATTCTGGCTCTCGCGGATGTGCCATCCGCGGTCGCCAACCATAGCGGCATTGCGACGCGGCTGATCGCACTGCTGCTACAGGCAGGAACAATCCAGACCACCATGCGTAAGGCGATCAGGGTCGCGCCGCTGGAACAGCGCTCGCTGGCGATCGTGTGGACTGCATTCATGGTGATCTCGCTGATAGGGCAGACAATTTCTTATCGACCCGATGCTGGCGTTTCGGGCAGTGAGACGTCGGGATCAACGACTGCGTCCATAAGCAGGCCGGACGCTCACAAGCCCTGACCTCTACGGACCCTGCGTCCAGTTCGCCGTGTCCTTTTTTTGGACTTTGGCACAAGCAAGGCCCTTCGCCGCGATTTGACATCAAGAAGACGACCATGATTTCCCAAATCTTCAATCCCTCAAACACTGAAGCTTTTGAGAAAATTCGATGAGCTGAGCGTGGGCCCGCTCGCAGCTAAGCTGGCCAATTCAACATGTGCTTTAGATCGAGTGGTGACGGGAGGACAGAAATCCTTGAAACGATCAGTTTTGTCGAGTTCATTGGCAGCGTGCTTCTTTGTTGCGCTTGCCGCTCCGCCGGTCGCGGCGGAGGCTTCAAGTGGTTCTACTGCAAATCAATGTCTCACCGATCTGCGCGCCTTCAATGAGCAAATGCAGAAGGACGGCTATTGGCTAGGCGGCTACGGCGGGGCAGTAGATCCCGCACTCGGCGGTTACGGCTACGGCTACCCGCTGGACGGATCCGGCTATGGGTCCGGAGGTGATGACTCTCAGGGCGATGCGAGCACTAGCTACCTCAACGCCCGGCCCGGCTACGAAATACGTTCACTGCTTGCGGCCGCTGACATCCTCGCCCGGCACGACCAAATAGAGCCGTGTGAAGGAGTCCTTGCCGCGACCCGCGATCAATACAAACAGTATGTGGCCGACATGGGAAAAGCGGGCATGAAAATGACAAACGTTCCCGGCTGGCAGCTACAACAGATCGCTGCGGCCCAACCTGTTGCAAGCACGACATCAGTTTTCCGATCCGACCAATTGCTTGGCACGGAAGTGCGCAATGCGCAGAATGAAGCTCTTGGCAACATCGATGACGTTGCGACCAGTCCGCAGACTGCAAGATCGCCTATCTGTTGGTAGCGCGAGGCGGGTGGCTTTTCGGGATTGGCGAACACTAACTTGCGGTGCCTTGGGGTGCCTTCAAGGTGGCCCCGAACGCGACCTTACTCGTCCTCAACGCCACCAAAACTGTCATGGACGCCGCCCCTCATGTGAATCCCCATGACTTTTCGGCCATCGGTCAGCACAGTCAGGAAGTGGATGATTACTGGAAGGCGCTTGTCGCAATTCCAGCCAACAACTGAACAAGCGTGATTTTGATGCAAACTGCCCTCGCCGTTCGCTAGCACGTCCTGCGCTGCGCCGGGCGTTAGAGCATGTCCGGTCAATCGCGGCCAAGTCTGCTCCGTGATACCCGATAGGGTGCCGCAAATTTTACTGATTGCACAGATGTATTAATATGAGTGAAGCCGCCAAGGCGCATAAATGGCTCAGCCAATTACGAGATCGAGCTGATGGCTCCTGAGCCAAAGCGACTCGATCCGTGCGCTTAGTGCGAAAGCTGAAGATTCCGTTCAATCAGGCGCCCTCGGTCGAAACACCGTTCGAAGCCACTTTGGAACTGGCGAGTCCAATTGCCGCAAATTACTTCAAGGAGAAGACCATGAAAACTTACGCGCAAAGCGCAAGATGGGGATGAGGTCGACTGAATTGCATTGCCGATCCACATATTAAGAACCTTCGACTGCGCATTCCACTCACTCCGACACCTGTTTCAGATCGCGGCCATGCTCGGCGGCGCAATGAGCGTGGTTGCCGAGGACCTCGATCACCCGGCAGTCTTCTACCCGACCGCCTGCGCATTGGGCCACCATTCGTTCCAGTTCTGATTTCAGCGTCAACAGCCGGGCGATACGGCCTTCCACTGCCAGAAGCTGCGCTTTTGCGATGCTGTCCACTGCATCACAAGGTTGATCAGGCCGGTCTGACAGGCCCAAGAGGTCGCGGATTGCATCGAGTGGAAAGCCGAGCTCGCGTGCATGGCGAATGAACGACAGCCGGTCCAGCGCACCGCGACCATAGAGCCGTTGGTTGCCGCTGCTGCGTTCCGCCTCGGGCAGAAGTCCAATTTGTTCATAGTAGCGGATCGTCGGCACTTTTACATGGGCGGATTTTCCCAACTTTCCGATCGTCAGCATGAGAAACCTCTTAAACCTCTAGTTACTAGAGACATTATCTGTTCGGATTAGAGTATGCAAGCACCGCCGCCGGGGGCGGTCGAAAGGATTTTGATGAGTGCGAATGAGACGGGTGAACGCATTGACTGGACCGTGACGGGGATGGATTGTGCCAGTTGCGCCACGAAGATAACCACGGCGTTGAACCGTCTGCCCGGAGTTGCGGATGTGACCGTCGGGGTTATGTCAGAGCGGCTTACCTTGCAACTTGACGCAACCCGCACCCCGCGCGAAGTGATCGAGACAACCGTGAGGAAGCTGGGCTTTGGCATTGGGCCCAAGGTCAGTGCCGCCAAACGCGGCCTTGTGTTGCCGACCGAGGCCGCCGTTGCCCAAGAAGAGCATTTGGGTCACGATCCCTCCTCTCACGAACACGCGCACTCCGGCGAGGCAAAGTCCGCTGAAACGGCGACAAAGCCCGAAGTCATCAGCGATCCCGGCCATGGCGGGCCAGAACACACGCACGCCACTGACCCTGCAGACCGTGACAAACGCTGGTATCAGACCGGCAAGGGCCAATTGGTGATCGGCACCGGCCTGTTGCTGGCCGCGGCATGGGCGGTCAAGTTCTTTGCCTCTGAGACCATCGCAGGCTGGGCCTTTGTTGCGGCCTGCATCATCGGCGTGGCTCCGGTGGCGCGGCGCGCTGTGGTGGCCCTGCTGGCGGGCATTCCGTTCACCATCGAGGGGCTGATGACCATCGCGGCCATCGGCGCGCTGTTCATAGGTGCAGCGGAAGAAGCCGCACTGGTCGTATTCCTGTTTGCGGTGGGCGAGGTCCTGGAAGGTGTTGCCGCCGACCGCGCCCGCGCCAGCATCCGCGCATTGGGTGATCTGGTGCCAAAGACAGCGCTCTTGGAAGAGAACGGCACAACGCGCGAAGTGGATGCCGCAGCGCTGATCATCGGCCAGCGGGTTCTGGTACGCCCCGGTGACCGTATTCCCTGCGATGGCGAGATAGCCGAGGGCACATCGGGCGTTGATGAAAGCCCTGTCACCGGCGAGTCGGTGCCGAAAACCAAGGGCCCAGGCGATCCGGTGTTTGCAGGTTCGATCAACGCCGAAGCGGCGCTGCGGATCACCGTGACCAAGGCCGCCGAGGATAATACGATTTCCCGAATCATCGCGCTGGTCGAAGAGGCCGAAACCGCCCGCGCACCGACCGAGCGGTTCATCGACAGGTTCAGCCGCATCTACATGCCGGCGATCGTTGGCCTTGCGGTCTTGGTTGCCATCATTCCGCCAGTGACGATGGATGGGGATTGGAACACCTGGATATACCGCGCGCTGGCCTTGCTGCTGATCGGCTGCCCCTGTGCACTGGTTATTTCGGTTCCCGCTTCCATTGCATCGGCGCTTTCATCAGGAGCAAAGCGCGGCATCCTAATGAAAGGCGGTGCAGTGATCGAGGCCGCTGCCCGCACCACGCGTGTAGCGTTTGACAAGACCGGCACACTGACAGTCGGGCGACCCGCCGTGACCGATCTGGTGCCGCTGGGGGCGACAGAGGCTGAACTCCTGGCGGTCGCCGCCGGGATCGAAGCAGGGTCGAGCCACCCGTTGGCTGAGGCCATCCTGCGCCGGACGGAGGAGGCGAAAGTTGCGCCGCTACCCGCCACTGACAGCAAAGCGCTGGTCGGCAAGGGGGTCGAGGCAATGGTGGGAGGTGCCAAAGCCTGGGTTGCCTCGCCGCGCTATGCCGCTGAAATGCAGGCACTGGATGGACTGGGGATACGCCGCGCCGCCCAGATGGAAGAAGACGGCAAGACTGTCGTGGTGGTGTTCCGCGAACGGCAAGCGCTTGGCCTGATTGCAATGCGCGATGAGCCGCGACCCGATGCGATCGAGGGGATACGCCAGTTGAAGGCGATGGGCGTTTCGTCCGTCATGCTGACCGGGGACAACGCCCGCACTGGGGCAGCAATCGCCGACGTGATGGGGATGGACCACAAGGCCGACCTGATGCCCGAAGACAAGGTGACGGCGATCAAGGCGATGGCGGCGTCTGGTGGCGTGATCATGGTCGGTGACGGCATCAATGATGCGCCTGCCCTTGCAGCGGCCAGCGTTGGCGTCGCCATGGGATCTGGCACCGATGTGGCGCTGGAAACCGCGGCGGCGGCATTATTGCGCAACCGGGTCACTGATGTCGCCGCGATGATCCGCCTCGCGCGCGCCGCGATGGGTAATATCCGCCAGAACGTCATGCTGTCCCTCGGTCTGAAGGCGGTGTTTCTGGTAACGACCGTACTGGGCATGACCGGTCTCTGGATCGCCATTCTGGCCGATACCGGGGCCACGGTTCTGGTGACGCTGAACGCCTTGCGCCTGCTGCGATACAACCCCGAACGTGAGGACTGACAAGCTTGAGAATTACGAAGAGGAGACACGTCTGCTCCCCACTGTTTCGCAACGTCACAAGGATCGGCCGAACCGTTTCATTTCACTGTATGCTCCGCGTACGACAGGGCCGAGCGCCAACGAATTTTGCTTGAGCCTTCTCAGTCATGCGGTTGTAAAGCGATTGATTTTCACTTCCGGATGATCGAGTTTGCCGATCCTGCGCCGCAATAATCCAATGTCCAGAAGGCAGTCAAAATGCTGAGTGTTCTAGCCAACCGTACGTTTCGCCACCTTTTTGCGGCGCTGATCATAGCTCTGCTCGGCACCGGACTAGCCACTGTGGCGCTTGGCCTGCTGGCGTGGCAATTGGCGGGTGAAAATGCCGGGTTGGTCATGGGCACGGCGCTCGCCATCAAAATGATTGCCTATGTCACCCTTGCCCCTATCGCAGCCGCCTTTGCCGAACGCCTGCCGCGCAGGGCGTTTCTGGTGGCACTCGACCTGACCCGCGCAGGTGTCGTGCTGTTCTTGCCCTTCGTCACCGAAGTCTGGCAAATCTATGTGCTGATCTTCTTTTTGCAGGCGGCATCTGCAGGCTTTACGCCGGCGTTTCAGGCAACGATCCCCGATGTGTTGCCGGATGAAAGGGATTACACCAAAGCGCTTTCGCTGTTGCGACTGGCCGAAGATCTGGAACAGCTTTTAAGCCCGATGCTCGCGGCTGCCTTGTTGACCGTCGTCAGCTTTCCCGTCCTGTTCGGTGGCACTGTGGTCGGCTTCGTCGGCTCTGCAATACTTGTCGTCACTGTCCTCCTTCCCGCGCAATCGTCGTCAGACCCCGGGCAGTTCTGGGCCTCCACCACAAAAGGTATCCGGATCTATCTTTCGACGCCGCGCCTGCGTGGGTTGATGGTGATGGAAATGGCCGTCGCTGCCGCTGGTGCAATGGTTTATGTCAATACAGTCGTGTTGGTTCAGGCGGATCTGGGTTTGGGTGCGCCGCAGGTGGCGCTCGCTTTCGCGGCTTTCGGCGGAGGGTCAATTGTCGCAGCGTTCTTGCTACCCCGCATTCTGGAAAAGATTGCAGACCGTCCGGTGATGATTACGGGCGCAGGGGTGATGGTGGCGGGCGTTGTCCTCACGCCGCTGGTGACAGACCTTCCTGGCTTGATGGTACTATGGGGAACCGTCGGTTTCGGATTTTCGCTCACACAGACCCCTATCGGACGCATCCTCAACCGTTCGGCCCGCGAACAGGATCGCCCGGCAGTTTTTGCCGCACAGTTCGCATTGTCACATGCGGCCTGGCTGGTGACCTATCCACTGGCGGGCTGGCTTGGGGCCACCTTCGGTATGGACATAGCCGCTTGTGGGCTCGCCCTGATCGGGGCGGTGGCTATGACTGCCGTTATCCGGCTCTGGCCCCAGCTTGACCCGATCGAGCTTACCCATAACCATTCCGAGTTGCCGTCCGATCATCCGCATCTTCGGGGCCATGAACCGGGTCACCGTCATGCTTTTGTGATTGACGGACTGCACCGGCGCTGGCCGCCTGCGCGCGCCTGACCCACCAGCATGAGCGAAATCGCCGCATATTTCGGCTTGTTTGGCGCAGCTTTTCTCGCGGCGACTCTTCTGCCTGCCCAGTCCGAAGCCCTTGTGGTGGGGCTGTTGCTGTTCGATTATGCGCCGTGGCTGGTCTTGACGGTGGCGAGCGTCGGAAATGTTCTGGGCTCGGTGGTGAACTGGTTTCTTGGTCGAGGGATCGAACGGTTCCGCGAGCGGCGTTGGTTTCCCGCCAGTCCTGAGGCGTTAGCGAGGGCCGAACGATGGTATCGCCGATTTGGCAAATGGTCATTACTGCTCGCTTGGATGCCTGTAATTGGTGATCCCCTCACCTTGGTTGCGGGCGTCATGCGCGAACCTTTCCCGGTATTTCTGCTGCTCGTCACTGTCGCAAAGGTCGGGCGCTATCTCGTGCTGACCGCAGTAACGCTGGGGTCTGTCTGATCGAAAATCCAAGCCAACAGTTGCGAAGAACGCTTGCTGTAATCATTCACTACGGCAAAGTCGCTCAATCAGCGCATTATTTCTCCGGCCTGAATCGCAAGCCCATGAACGGCGAGCATGGCTGGGAAACGAAGACATGAAAATTGAACCATGATACACGCCACACGTTCTTCGTAGGCCAATTTGCCAACCTTGCGGCATAGATCCGATTCGTGGAAGTGCCGGTTGGCAGTCGGCGCTTTCCTGATCAGGGAAACCAGTTCCGGGTCTTGCGGTGTTTCATTTCTTACTGGATCAAACCTCGCCTGATCACGCTGTTTTGCCGCCGGAGATGCCCGCCATTTGCGCATGAACCCAAGAAGAAATCCCGCAGGCACGGCCGAGTTTCCGCGTGCCTTGTTGAATGCGAGGAAGCGGTCCCAGATCGCTTGGGTGTCAACATTCCAGCAGGCGAGGGAGGTTTTCGCGGCTTTGATCATCTCGGCCCAAGGCGTGTGATAGACGTTGGTGACTGCGTCGATATCGATCCTTCCTGTGAAGATAGTTTTGTTCTTACAGTCTTTATATTGTGATGTGTCGTCTGTAGACGACGCGACATCTGGCGTAGTGACGCGCGCATCTGGCCCGCCGAAGCGGAAGAGCCATGGCGCGAATTTTCCGTGCGGCTTCCATCGGACCAGCGCTAAGGTTGACTCGGCCAACTCGGACAGCAAGTCCGACAGATGCTGCCGCGACACCCCCATTTTTTCGCTGAGATGTGTCAGGGTGAAGGCTGCGGTGCCGTGGTCGAGACCATTGTAGCCGTCCTTCCACGCAATGCCATCGAGGATCAATGTGGCCAGTTTGTGGGCCGAAGCTGAGAGCGGGGTCTCGATGATGCGGCGCAGAAGTGCGCCTGTGGTCAACGTCATGGGGTGGTCGTCCTTTTGAGAGGGACGCCAGACTGCGGCATGCAATAATTCGTTCAGACAAAGCGCTTTGCCGGTTGAACGGGTCCTCCACTCACGCTAAATTCCCTGTGCAACGAAAGAATTCAGTGCGGCGTTGGACCTATGGTCTGGCGTCGTTTCTGTTTGTGAGGGTTGGTTTTCCGTTTAGATTCAGTGCGCGTTGGCGGGGATGGTCAGTAATGCACCTCCTCGTGGCCGTAGCTGCCCTCGTAGTCCCGCCATTCGACGAAGACGGAGCGATGCCAGTAACTGCTGCAACTGGTGGGTATGGTGAAATCTGAGGCTTCGGGAACGGCGGACGTGCTGCTGCGCCGGCGTGTGTAGTCGCCCTGCGCGCCGTAACTGCCCATGTAGATGGTTCCCCAACTGTTGCAGTCGCCATCTGAACTGCGGCGTTGTTGGTAGGTGATTTCGAACACGCGGATCGAGCGGACGAAATCAAAGGCCGGGTCAGAGATATCGACATCGGCTTGAGCATCGACCAGCATCAGTTCAACGGCTTGCTCGGGGAGGGACATTGCTGGCGCCGCCAGCTCATCCCGAAACGCAATGTCAAAAAGCCGGTTCAAGGGCCGATCCTTGCCTGGGAAGCTCGCCCGCATCGGGCAGTTCCAAATCTGCAGTGGCGGCTCGATGGGCCAAGGGGTGATGCGGCGGATAAAGACCGCACGGGCGTGAGCGCACTCGGCCGAAGCCGGCCAACCGCCGGCAAGACACAAGAGGATCGCGCAGTCGACGGGATAGGCGGCAGCGGGCGTGACGGCCGCAGTTGAGAGATCAAGGCTAAGGAAGAGGGCAGGGAGGAAGGGTTTCACGGGAGGTCCTTCTGGGCTGGGGAAATGTTGAGGAAAGTTGCATAGGCATGCGCGGCGTACGCGCCTCGGTCAGGGCACGGGTCCGCTCTTCATCAAGACAGGCGATGTGGGTGCTGATGGCGATGAAATAGCTCTCGAACTCGGCGCCGATCTCGGCCCGATACTCGAGCAGGACTGCCTCGGGCAGGTCCGTGACCGGGACCTGCGGCGGCAAACAGCGAATCATCTCTGGTTGTGCGGCTGTCGCAACACTCACCAGAAACATCGCTGCGATTCCCGCTCGAGGCAGCATCAGACTCGACATGAGGCGGCATTTTCGGTGCGGCGCGCATCTGCCCTCGGTGGCAAAATCATCAGTCTTTCTTGATGTTTTCTCATTCGCACATCCTCAAGCTCTCACGTGTTCCCGCCACCCAAAGTCCCGGGTTCTTGACCGTCCGCCACCCGCCGCAAAAGAGGTGGCCAAACCATCCCTAGCGTTTCTTTCCCCGTGTTTGTCATTTTTGTATTGAATGCGCCATAGTATCTGTTAGGCATCGCCACACTCAGAAATCTGAGATATGACGTTCCCAACAGATGATCCGAGGGGACCCCGAGATGAATACCAAGCGGCGTGCATTGCCGGTGCTGCTGGAGCGCGACTTCCGCGCCATAGCACTCACGACAGGAGCAAGTGTTGAGATCGAGTGTGTTTCTGCGCCAAACCCCGAGAGCCGGTTCACCGGAGAATGGCTATTCTACGTCGTCAACAAAGCGGGCGAGCGATACCTCCTCGTCACGGCCCTGGCGCGGGAACGGATTGTCAATTCACCGATCGGGATGTTCGGGATCGCCTTTGGCAAGCTCAACCTCGATCATCTCGATGTGCCTTCTGTCGTTGGCGATGTGCGGCGCGGGATGCTCAGCCGTCCAGGCGGAAGTGATCCGGTGGAATGACGCGAGGCAGCAGGGGGG
>NZ_LGIC01000021.1 GCF_001294535.1 Cypionkella psychrotolerans
GTTCTGGAAACAGAGGAGAGATCGGTGAAGCAAAGCTGTGGCAAGGGACCTCCAATCAGCAGCGAAATTTTTGCGGGGAGGGGCTCGAGCCCCTCCCCGCAAAAATCCCGCCCCGGCGCAATAGAGACTTCGGGGGAAATGATCAGGCCAAGTGTGTCGCCGATCAGTGACGGTTGTGAGACAGGTACGCAGTGTCAGGATAACGGCCGGATACATGATTTTGAATTGGTTGAAGCGGTGCAGCGCATTGCCGGCAATGGTACGGGTGACACGCGCTGGAAGGTTCCAGGGGTGCTCGACTGGTCGACCGGGGTCTATAACCCGGATGTCGAGATCAGCCGCGACACCACTACGCTCTATGCCTCGGACCGGGATGTCTTCCTGTTTCTGGTTGACGATCATAACCCTATCGAGGCGGGCCGCCTGCCCGATGGCTCTCCCGATCTCTACTTCCGGGGTTTTTACTGCTGGAATTCCGAGGTCGGTGCCAAGACTCTTGGCATCGCCAGCTTCTATCTGCGCGCCGTGTGTCAGAACCGCAACCTCTGGGGTGTCGAAGATTTCCAGGAGATCAAGATCCGCCACTCGAAATACGCAGCTTCCCGTTTTGCCCATGAAGCCGCACCAGCGCTGACGCGGTTCGCCAACTCTTCGCCGCAAGGCTTCGTGAACGGTATCAAAGCGGCGCGACAGCAGATCGTGGCGCGGACGGATGAGGACCGGGATGATTTTCTGCGCAAGCGCGGCTTCTCAAAGGCCGAGTCCGGCAAGATCATCGAGAAGGTTCTCCAGGAAGAAGGGAGGCCTCCCGAGAGCATATTTGATTTTGTGCAGGGAATCGCGAGACTGGCGCGGGACAAGACGCAGCAGGATGCCCGGCTCGATATGGAAGGGCGCGCGAAAAAGCTCCTCGACCGGGTCGGCTGACGCCAGTCCACATCACGGCGACCGCCTGCATCTGCGGCGGTCGCTGGCTTTTCCTTCATATCCACCGATGGCCGCGCCCCAAATGGGGCAGGGGCCCTCGGCGTGCGCAATTCAGCGAGGTTCTCATGACCCCCCAGGAAGAAACGATCATACTAGAGGCCCGCGATATCCTCGGCCGCTATCTCAGCCAGAATCCTGTCATCAGCAGCTGGCAGGCGGTGCTGGACTATTGTGCAATGGCCGTGCGCGGGCCGGTTGAGCGATTCCACGTCCTCTACCTCGACCGCAAGAACCGGATCATCGCGGACGAGCTTCTGTCGGTCGGTACTGTGGATCACGTCCCGGTCTACCCGCGCGAGGTGATCAAGCGGGCGCTGATTCTGAACGCCAGCGCTTTAATCTTGATCCATAACCACCCCTCAGGCGATCCGACCCCATCGGAGGCTGATCTGACGATGACCAAGGAAATCCAGAAGGGCTGCAAATATCTCGGCCTGACCTTGCATGACCACATCATTGTCGGTGCCGGCACGGAGCTGAGCCTGCGGGGCCTCGGCAAGATTTGAAACCGCGCCCTGATCATTAGCCGCCGTCCCCTTCGAGGCAGAGGGGGGCGGTGGGGTCTTTGACGGATGAGGCGGGGAGAGAGGCTTCCTGCGCCGTTGGAGATTTTTGCTCATGTTCGACTTTCCCACACCAATCCAGCCGGCCACGCGCACGACCGGCCCAGTTTCTGGAACGCCATTCGTTGCGGCTGATGCCAACCTGCCCTTCGCGCTGACGCTGTCGAACCGCGAGCCCGCCGCGCTGATGTCGGGTCAGGCTGGCCCCTCCGTTATCGGCCGTTTTCCAACGCTTGCTGAGGCCATGCTTGGGGCTATCGGCCATGCTGACGGTATTGCCTCGGACGCCGCCCCGCAGCTGCTGGCGATCCTTGACCGTGAGGATCGCCTTGTCCTCGCCGGTGCAGCCCACGCCGGGGCCGTCGCCTGGTGTCATCCGGTGAGCAGCTCGGTCGAGGCTCGGGCCGTCGTGACCGAGGCGAGCCAGCTTCGCGCGCAGGCAGGCCGCGCCGCCGACTGGAGGGAGCCCGATCTGACGCTCCGGTTGCACCATCGCGCCGATCTTCTGGATGCGCGTCTCGTCGACCCGCTCTGGCGCGCGTTCACCGCCCGCGCCCTGCAGGTTGCGGCGTGACGCCCGAGAGACAGAGGAGGGCAGGGGGTTTTTGCGCGCTTTGCGGGGTGAGAGAGATCGCCCCGCAGGCTCCGACCCTTTCCTCATTTCCGGAGATTTTCCTGATGACCCAAGCTGAACCCACCCTCCCGGCGCCGATGCCGCCGTCCACCATCGACATGGGAGCGATCTTCGCCGCTCACGGCGAACGCATGGCCCGGATCGAAGCGCTGCGGCCGGGCAACAAGGACCGGCTCTTTGACGCCCTGACGGCTGCGGGCATTACTTATGTCATCGTGAGTTTCGATGGCGCAGGTGACAGCGGCCAGATCGAAAGTATCGATGCGAGAGCGGGCGACAAGGCCGTCGACTTCCCAGTTGTTGTGATCCCCTATGCGGCGCTGACTTGGGACAATCCCGAGGCGGAAATGCGCAACCTCTCGCTTGAGGACGTCGTGGAGCAACTGGCCTATGATTTTCTGTCCGATGCCCACGGCGGCTGGGAGAACAACGACGGCGCTTACGGCGAGTTCTGCTTCGACGCCGCGGCGCGCTGCATCCATCTGGAGTTCAACGAGCGGTTTACCTCGTCTGAACTCTTCACCCATGATTTCTGACGGAGGGGAAAATGGCACATCCCTATCATCACGCCCTGTCTTCGGTGAAAAGATGGGGCGGCACGGTCGACGACTATATCGAAATCCACTCTTGGTACGACCAGAGCAAGGAACAGATTGCTGATTTTCGACATCGCGCTTTGCGCCATCACGCCCAAGGGGTCTGGCAATCTGCGGCGATCTTCGGACCGACAAATACCCTGTCCACTGGGCGTATCATCCCGACCCGCTGGGTGGGCGAGCAGCACGTCCGCGAAGACCTCGGCTTCATCCCGAGCTTTGCAGATTGGGTGAAAGCCATTCGACCCGAGCCGTGGATGGGTCGAACCGAGAAGATCGAGCCTCTGGTCGATCCGCATATGGTGCCACCAGTTGTGGAGGTCGCCTGACATGTCCGATGCCTCCTATCTTTGGCTTAACTTGCCACCGACAGCGACAGATTGCGCCGTCGTCCGTGCGGCAATCCGGGCGCTTCACCCCGATACGCTGGCGGTTCGCAGCTTTCGGGAGGCGCGCAAGCGCTTCTACAGAGACATGCTACGCCAGCACGCGGTTCGCCGAGATGCAGACCGTCCGGCACGGCCTGACACATCAATCGACTGACGGTCTTGCGCGCACTCCGCCCACACCTCACCCGCATCTCTCGCCCAGCCCCCACGGCTGGGCGCATTCACATCTGGAGATCCATATGGCTGACTATTTCACCCACTTTTCATGCCTGCTTGATGTCGGCAAACCCAGCAATGCGGTCCTCGCCGTCGCATTGTTCCAACAGCTCCGCGCGGAGGATCAGGAGGCCGACGAGCCTCAGGTATCCGGCTTCGATCTGTCCATCCAAGACGGGCCCGACAGCAGCATGCTTTGGATCCGGGACGACGAGCATGGCGATATCGAACAGGTCATTGGTTTTGTGCTGCGCCTTGCTGCCGAGATCAACCTGATCGGACTCTGGGGTTTCGACTACGCCCTGACTTGTTCGCGTCCGAGGTTGGAAGCCTTTAGCGGCGGTGCCCATGTCATCGACCTTGGTGCGCGCACCACGATTGGCTGGATCAGCACCCATGAATGGCTGACCGCCGCCCTGAATGGCGAAGACATCGATGCGGTGGAGGCGCTGACCCAATGAGCACCACCGCCCCGAAAAGCGTCCAAGCGTCCCTTCCCATCCCGGAATTCGGCCAGAGCGCCGATGGCCTGACCGTCGCCCGGATCAGCAATGCCGCATATGCCATGGTCCCCAAGCGGGAGGGCGGGTATTTCCTCGGCAGCGGCTGGCGGCTCTCAAAGCCCTTCGCCGAATGGACGCGCTCCGACTTCTATGGCCATGGCGGCGACATCGCCGATGAGGCTGCGTTTCGCGCCTTCGTCGAGGAACAGGCGGTACATCAGGCCGAGAAAGCCGCACTCGGTCGGCAGGAATTCCGCGCCCACGCCAGCACGCCCTGGGGTCCGTCGCAGGGCGCTGTCCGCTATGGCGAAGGCGTGGTGTTCCACTCGACCTCCGGTCATGGCGGGTTCCACCTGTCGGCAGAACGCAATGCCAAGGTCCACCCCCTGCTGCGGGACGCGGGTGGAAACTACGAAGAGGATGCCGCCTGGGCTGCCGTTGCAACGGCCTGGCCCGATCTCTTCACTGGCCTCGAGCGGCGACAGGCCGATGAAACCCTGCGCCACAGCTGGCCGGATGCTTGGGAGGCGATCCACGGACGGGTATTGCAACCGGGCGAGTCCCGCGCCCGCGACGCCGAGGCGTTTGCCCGTCAGCACGCCGACGATTGGGTCGTGATCTCGGCGATCTATTCGGACCACCATCCCGGTTTCACCGAGGTCGCCGCCACGCGGGGCGGGCGGCGCGACCAACGGGCCGAGGAACGCCGCTTCCTTGTCCCGTCCAAGGACTACAAGATCGGTCCCTTCGGCTTTGTCATCGATGAAACCCGCCATGCCGCCTATGACGGGCCTTCGAGTTTCATCGGCTGGCGCGGCAGGGCAGGGGGCTAGCCTCGCCCAACCGTTGCCGAAAGCCAACCCCCGCAGCTCTGGGCGGCGGCATCCCGAGAGGCCGAGGGGGGTGGAGTTCGGGGGACGTGCAGGCGGGTCGAGAAAGCTGTCGACGTGCGTCCTTCACCTCAAAACCGGAGGAAATCCGATGAAGCTGACTACCAACGCCGCTATGCCCGCCACCCTCGTCCCCGAAGAACGCCGCATGGAGTTCTTTCCCGGTCTCTTCGGCCGCAATCTCATGCTGGTGGGCGAGCGCGCCGTCTTCCAATTCATGTCCTGGCTCTCACCGCAGGACTACACCGGGGGCATGTGGAATTTCCATGAATTGGCGGGGCGGCCGCTGTTCCTCTCACCCGCGACTGAAAAACGCTTCCGCATCACTTGCGAGACGAACGGTTACCAAGGCGTGGTCTCGGCGGAAGCAGCGGGCCTGATCACAACCCTGTTTGCCCTTTCGCATCTGTCGTTCCGGCACGAGTCCGACCAGCTCGTCGAGGCCTATTTGCGGCTTTACGCCTTCGCCGGGGATCATCCCGAGGCCGGCGAGATTTTCAAAGCCATCGACTGAGGGGATGAGTGCCCCTCCTTTGCAGGGAGGGGCATGGCTCAGCCCCAGAGCTTCAGCAAGGCGGCACGCTGCGCGGCATGTTTTTCGGGGTTGTCGCGCTTCAACTTGGTCAGATTGAGGAGTTTCCACTTGACGGCCGGCAGGTCAGCGGCCTGGGAGCGGTCGATCGCGGCATAGTCAGGCGCTCCGTCCTGCAGCGACAGGAGGAACCGCTTGGCCTTGTCATCGAGCCGCGCCCGCAGATCGGCGACCAACCTCAGGCGCGTCGCCAGCAGTGAATCGAGCGGGACGGGTGTCCGGGTCATGCCTTCGAACTCCCGCGCATAGGGTTGCGCGAGGTCGATCAGGTTGGGATCGAGCAACTCGTGCACCGGGCGCGGAGAACTGGCAACATAGATCAGGAAGGTGTGGAACAGGCCCGGTGTCAGGCCCTCGTTTTCATAAAGGAGCGTGACGTCGTAGAGATCCCGGGGATGCTGCCTGTCCAAGGCGGCGTGCAGCTTACCAGCAAACAGGTCCTCGAACTGAATAGCCCCGAGTTTCCTAGACACCTTGCAGCTTCAGTTTTTGCTGCTGCTCGAATGCGATCGGCGACAGCATTCCGTTCCTAACGTGTTTGCGCTGCGGGTTGTAGAAGAACTCGATGTAGTCGAACACATCCTGGCGGGCTTCTTTGCGGGTTTTATACTTTCTTCGGCGGATGCGTTCGCGTTTGAGCAGGTTGAAGAAGCTTTCGGCGACGGCGTTGTCCCAGCAGTTGCCACGTCGGCTCATGCTTTGCGTCAGATTGTGCTGTTCGAGGAACTCCTGCCACTCATAGCTGGTGAACTGTGAGCCTTGGTCGGAATGCACTTGGACTTTGGTCTTCGGTTTGCGGCGCCAGACGGCCATCAGAAGGGCTTGCAACGGCAGATCCGTATAGGTCCGACCCTGCATGGACCACCCAACAACACGCCTAGAAAATAGATCGATGACAACTGCGAGATAAACGAAGCCCTCGTGGGTGCGGATGTAGGTGATATCTGTGACCCAGAACTGGTCCGGAGCGTCGACATCAAACTCTCGGTTCAAGGTGTTGTCGGCCACGACCGCAGGGCTGCCGCCGTAAGAGCCAGGCTTCTTTTTGTAACCAATCTGGGCCCTTATCCCTGCTAGACGCGCCAAACGCCAAGCCCTGTTGGGGCT
>NZ_LGIC01000022.1 GCF_001294535.1 Cypionkella psychrotolerans
GCCGCCTTCCTGCTCACTTTGCGCGATAGTGGTGTGCGTTTCCTTGCTGTTGACATGCCGGAAGCCAATGACCTGACGGTAGGAATCATGGCGCTGGTGGCGCAAGCGGAGCGGGAGGCGATCTCTAGGCGCACAAAGGAGGCTCTGGCGGTCGCCAAGGCGCGCGGGGTGAAGCTGGGCAATCCCAACGGTGCGGATGCGCTCCGGCGCGCGGGGAAGGGCGGTGTGGCCCTGCGCGAGGCGGTGAGTGCCAATGCCAGACTACATGCAAGCGACCTTGCTCCGGTGATCGCGGATATTCGCGCGGAGGGGCATCTGACGCTGCGTGCCATAGCCGAGCAGCTAAGCGAGCGGGGCATGCTCACCCGGCAGGGCGCGCGATGGCATGTGTCGAACGTGCGGAATTTGTTACGACGGATGGATGGGTAAGATGCCTCTTGCAGCTGTCTGAACTGAGGGCGGAGATATCATCGGCCTGCGAAGGGGCAACTCTTCCCTGTGCGGCTTGGCCGTATTGTCCCAATTCTGCCGCTCGCGGTTCGCGCAGCAAAATGCCCGTGAGTACTCTTCAGATCACTCTTCGATCGCAGCGCCCAATTCACAAATTCGAAATCCGTTTTTGCGCGCAATTATATCGAAATGCAGGTGGTCTTCATGCGACGCGTTCGAACCGGGCCCTAGAACTGTTGCGAAATCAAGACACGCGGAGGCCCAGACCGCATCCTGAAAGGCACGGGCAAGGCCGTCTTGCGATTTGCCTGGTCCGACCATCACGGGGGAACCTAGTTCAAAACGAAACCCCATCACGTCGAACGCATTTCCGAAGGCGTGTTCCGACAATGCTCCGTCGTCCTCATTGTTGCGTCTGCGGCAGGTGTAGCCAGAGCCGTTTTCTATGGCGGTCAAGGCGCCCCGACCGTCAAGGCGGGCTGCGGCGGGCAGAACGAAATCCTGCACCCAAGAGGCCAGTGCCTGTGCCGTTGGGCAACGTATGACAGCTGGAGGGACGAGGGCGACTCCCGGAGCGATCTCGCTGACCTTGATGGGTTGCAAGATTCCGCAATCGACATCGTCTTCTGGCACGACGGCCACAACTTCCTCGTAGACGACCGCCAAATCGTGCAGCGCGACAAGGCAGGAGGCATAGGTTGCATCGTCCTGCCGGAGCAAATCCCGCTGTCCCTTCGCCGCAATTGCCCGCGACGGGGCGGCGACATTTTCGGTTTCTTCAACGGCCTGTGGCGGAGTGACCTGTGCAGGCGCAGCGGCCGTAGGGGCGTCTTGGGGGCGGGGCATCGGGCGTATAGGCTGTTGCGTTGCGGCATTCTGTGCGGTTGCTGGTATGGCGATGGCAATTGCAAACATAATGGCGGCAACCCGCTTCATTCCAGAAATTCCACTGACACGCCCGGCTTTACCAAATGGGCCAACTCTTCAACGTCCCAGTTTGTGAATCGCACACACCCGCGGCTAACGGCCTGAAACAGCGACTCCGGAGTATCCGTGCCGTGCAAGCCGTAGGTTGGTTTAGACAGATCGATCCAAACCGACCCCACGGGGCCATTTGGTCCTGGTGGCAAGATCAGCGCGTCTGTCACGCCATCCACGACGAAGTTGGTTTCAGGCAGATAGCTGTAGGTAGGATCCATCGCGATGGCGACAACTTCTACAAGCCCTTCAGGCGACGGGGTGGCTGCGGAACCAATGGCTACCGGATAGTTGGTCACCATCCGCCCTTCTGCGTCGAAGCCTACGGCGCGGCGTTCGGATTTGCGAATCTCAATCCGTGCCACCTCGGCCACCAGCATCTCGCCGGGGTCTGCTACCCAAACAGACTCGCCCATGACAAAGTTTGCCTCTGGGTTGAGGGCCCTCAGAAAATCTTCATCCATGTGAAACCGTTCGGCAAGCCTCTCGGCGACGCGGACATACCCCAGCTTGGCAAGTTTTGCCTTTTCAGCCACGTTGTCGGGAATGGTTTCGGTCAGCTCAGAAATATCATCGGCGCTCACCGTGTAGGTTGTCAGAATTGGCATTACATCATCGCCGATGAGAGCAGACCAGACGTCTGCATCCAGAATGCCGTCGACCAGCAGGCCTTGGCGCTCTTCAAATCCGCGTAGCGCGCTTTCGCTCATCTCGCCTTTGTATCCGTCGACGACACCCGGAGAGATGCCGGCCCGATCCAGCAGGACTTGCAACTTCACCGTCAGCCCGGACTGGCCATCCGGCGTATCGAAACCTTCAAAGGTTGCGGCTTCAATGTCGCCGGGAGACAGAGCGAAGGCAGGGTTTGTGGTCAGAAGAGCAGCGCAGAACAATATTGGCCGCATGTAAACCTCAGATTAGGCCCCAGAAAACGCGCGCGAAGCAATTTGGTTCTAAGGGGACGATGGATAGTTTTTCAGGTTACCTGTGAGGGTGCCTGTCGTCGTCATCAATTGCCGATACAGGCCGCCCAGCTTTCTGCCTGGCAAATTGAGCAAGTTGATTAAGTCCGGACCCGCCGCGATTGGTAAGTCCGGGGATAATTTAAAGTAGGAAGTCGCTCTGCGTCAGACCCGAGAGCACGCCAATGTTAATGGTAAAGTCAGCCACGCTATCGCCGTCGACATCTCCCGTCACAAGCCCATTGGAATAGCGAAGCTCACCGGCAACCGACGAAAATTGCGCAGAACCTACAAAATCAAAGCTTTGATTCCCCGCGAGGCTCAGGTTTGCGTCTATCGCTGTCAGTGCAATCCGATCGGTTCCAATCTGAAAGTCGGTGATCAGGTCGTGGCCAAAGCCGGTACTACCTTCGGCAACCGAAGCAAACACAAACACGTCGGCTCCAGCGCCGCCAGTGACGATATCAGCCCCCAAGCCTCCCCGCAGCGTGTCGCTTCCAGCACCGCCAATCAACTGATCGCGGCCACCGCCCCCATTCAGTTGGTCGTTTCCGGCGTTTCCAAGCAAAACATCGGCACCATTGCCCGTGGTCAGCGCGTCATTTCCACTACCTGCCATAATCGTAAAGTTTTCACTCCCTTGGAAATCGACAGAGCTGCCGAGGCGATCTGCCACATGTCCAACATAGCCCGTCAGCAGATTACCGCCCGTGATACCGCCGGACACTCTGGACGTCATCGCCGTATAGTCGATGATCAGTCGGTCATCGCCTGCGCCAGCATGAACACTGTCGGCACCGCCACGCAGAGTAATACGGTCACTTCCGCCGCCTGCAGTTATTGTGTCAGCCCCGACGCCGCAATAAATGACATCATCTCCGTTACCGGTTGTAACGGTATTGGCCCCATTTCCCGCGTAGACGGAGTTGCCACCGTCGAGAGCGGTGATAGTGTCTGCGTTTCCACCCCCTATGATCGTGTTCGCCCCTTGACCTGCTGAAACGGTGGACGCGCCTTGCCCGGTCTTTATGATATCGTTTCCTGCGCCAGTCGTGATTGTGTCAGTGCCATTACCCGACAAAATGGTAAAGTGCTCGATGGTACCGTCAGTAATGGTGACCATGCGCCCACCACCGCCTGCTTCGGTAAAGCTGGAGGTGCTGTCGCCTGTCACAGCCCCAATAGCACCCCTATAGTCAACAATTAGGCGATCTATGCCGAGGCCGCCATTCACCGCATCGATGCCGCCCGTGACTGTGACGATATTGTTGCCAGCGTTGCCGACAATGCCATTGGCATCACTGGCGTCATGCAGGCGGATTGGAGCATTGCCGGTCAAGGTCACGGTGGTGACGCCCAATGCGAGGTTTAATAGGATATTGTGCGACGATGCGCCGCCGAAGATGGTCATGCCGCTGAAAGCTACGGTTGCCGTTTCATTGCCGTAGCCCGCCTCGAGGCGAAGGACGTCTCCGGGTCCTGACACTTGCATGGCGGCCGCAATCGAGGGGAAATCGGAATTGGGTCCGACGGTGTACGTGCTCATGAAAGTCTCCTGGGATTGCGGTGCGCATAGTGAATATGCATGGGCTGCATGCATGTCAGGCCACTGAGCTAAGCTCTTATTAGCATCTAAGGCATTATCGACCTTATTGCGAACAACGCTTCAGCTTTGAAACGGTTCCTCTACAATGTCTTCACAGTGAAAATGCGCCGGACTTTCGCTTCGCATCATGGCGCTTGTCGACCAATCTGAACGTGAGGCGATCTCGCGCCGCAGCAAACAGGCGCTGGCCGTGGCACGGGCACGCGGGATAAAGTTGGGCAAGCCCAATGGGGCCAAGGCGCTGAGGCGGGCCGGGAAGGGCGGTGTGGCGCTCAGAGCGGCGGCGGCGGTCAACGCAGACGGCTTCGCGGGTGACCTTGCAGGTGTGGTCGCGGATGTCCGTGGGGCACGGCAAGCAAGCCTGCGGGCAATTGCTGTGGGGTTGATCCGGCGGGGAATACAGATTCGGCGTGGGGAAGCGTGGCAGATGTGGAATGTAAAAGTGTTGTTAGACAGACTGACGTGGGTGTAGGGTCTTTGTAGTAGATCTGCGCACGGCCATTAGATCTACTTCGCTTTCGAAAGTGCTCTGTCTTTGCCCACTGCATTCAGACCGGAATTCTGCATTGTCGGGAAAAACAAGTGTCTGCATGAACGGTCCTACAGTACACACGCGCCTTCCAATATCGTCCAAGGGATAGCATTTTAGCGAGGCTAGGCTTGTTTTACTTTCGTGAACACCGTCACCGAACTAAACACGATTCATTGACTATGCACATCCTGCATCAATATCAGGCGTACGAAGGGGAGGCGGTCCTGAATAGCCCCGAGTTTCCTAGACACCTTGCAGCTTCAGTTTTTGCTGCTGCTCGAATGCGATCGGCGACAGCATTCCGTTCCTAACGTGTTTGCGCTGCGGGTTGTAGAAGAACTCGATGTAGTCGAACACATCCTGGCGGGCTTCTTTGCGGGTTTTATACTTTCTTCGGCGGATGCGTTCGCGTTTGAGCAGGTTGAAGAAGCTTTCGGCGACGGCGTTGTCCCAGCAGTTGCCACGTCGGCTCATGCTTTGCGTCAGATTGTGCTGTTCGAGGAACTCCTGCCACTCATAGCTGGTGAACTGTGAGCCTTGGTCGGAATGCACTTGGACTTTGGTCTTCGGTTTGCGGCGCCAGACGGCCATCAGAAGGGCTTGCAACGGCAGATCCGTATAGGTCCGACCCTGCATGGACCACCCAACAACACGCCTAGAAAATAGATCGATGACAACTGCGAGATAAACGAAGCCCTCGTGGGTGCGGATGTAGGTGATATCTGTGACCCAGAACTGGTCCGGAGCGTCGACATCAAACTCTCGGTTCAAGGTGTTGTCGGCCACGACCGCAGGGC
>NZ_LGIC01000023.1 GCF_001294535.1 Cypionkella psychrotolerans
GGAACAGGCACCGGCAAAACCCATCTTGCCATCGCACTCGGTGTCGCCGCCATCCATCACGGCAAGCGCATACGCTTTTACAACGCCGTCGATCTGGTCAATCTTCTGGAACGGGAAAAAGCTCAGGGCAAAGCCGGAAATCTGGCCAAGCAACTCACCCAGATCGACGCGGTCATTCTTGATGAGTTGGGCTATCTGCCATTCCCGGCCTCTGGCGGCGCCCTGCTGTTCCATCTCATCAGCCAACTCTACGAAAAGACATCCCTCATCGTCACAACCAATCTCAGCTTCGCCGAATGGGTCACGGTCTTCGGTGACCCAAAGATGACCACTGCGCTCCTCGATCGCATAACTCACCACTGCGACATTCTCGAAACCGGAAACGACTCCTGGCGCTTCAAACAGCGCAAGAAAATCAGCGACCAAACTGATCAATATTGAACGCTGTTACCTGTTCAATATTCGACGCTGATTGACACCATGGATTATAGATTGTCTGCCCACGCCCAAAGGCGCGCGCATGTTCGCCCACGATCAGCCCATTCTGCCGGATGACGATCCGCTCGGCATAGGCATCTAGCGTTGGCACCGGGCCCGCATTGCTGCTTTGCGGAAGTATTATTGCGGAGCTGCCGTTGATCCGAGAACGCAGCTTCTGCGAGAAATCTGCAGAGTTTTTTGGACTGAGGGCCACTATTTCCCGCCATCAAACAATACGGATGCTTTAACCCGCGCCCAGTGCCGTCTCGCGGCTGTGCAACGGCCACGAACCAGACGTTCATGCTCGCCGCAGCGAAAATCGTCCACCAATGTCGCCGATGCGCACAGAGCTTTCGCTCGTGCAGGCTTTCTGCTCCGCGTACCACTCGCCCGGCGACTTGGACAGCAAAGCAGGACAGGCTAACGCTGCCAGTGATTTCCATTGATGCGCGGATCACCGACACCACCAACCCAGCTTTTATCCTCCCCTCGCCTGAAACCCCGACGCCACGGGACAAATGGTCGTCGAAGACTTTTTAGGTAAAATCCTATCACCGAGGGAAGGCAGCTTCATCCATGTTCATTAGAATGTCGACAATCGCCTCGATTGAAAAAACCTCCAGCCCTTCTCGGCCAATGGGAAGCTCGGGGGCGATCCGCGTTACATATTCCCGCAGACCCTTACCGAGACTGTCAGTGGCGAGTTGCCTTTTCTGAATCGCCCAAATCGAGACGATAATCTCAATCGAGAACACCAGGCGCAGCGCCCCGAGCATACGCTCAAAATCCGCGACAGCATGCAGAGCATGACCAGCGGTGTCTTCCACACCATCGGCGATCTGGCCGACCGACAACAGCAAGGACGGCGCCGCCCAGATTTTGATCGAGGTGATCAGCGAGGCCGCAAGATGGCCGAGATTCAGGAATTGCACCCCACCCAGCGGGCTGTTCGGGTCGGAAAACCCGGTAGGCAGGCCGGAAAACTCGGTCCACTGCTGTTTGTGCAGACGTTCGCCTGCAATATCAGCGGCTTTGGCGAAGGCCTGCCGCAGACCGTCGATCGCAAGCGTCATCCGGCTGGAATCCATATTGCCATGCGAGCGCACCGAGCGGTCGTCATGATCGACGATGGGATTGTCGGTGACAGAGTTCAATTCCTCGTCCCAAACTTGGGTCGCGCGTTCCAGCAATTCCTGCAAAGCCCCGTGGATTTGCGAGGCGCAGCGGAAGCTGAGAGGGTCTTGGATGCGCCGCGCGGCACCGTCTTGCCAAAGCTGGCTACCTGCCAGCAGGTCGCGCAACTCGGCGCTGACCTTGGCCTGACCGCCGCGCTGATGCGCTTGGTTGACCTTGGCGCTGATGGCGTTCAGGTTGCCCCGGAAGCCTTCCAGTGACAGCGCCAGCGACAGGTTTGCCAGCCGCAGGATGGCTTGCGCCTCGATCAGCGCATCGGCACCGGTGGCCAGCGTGATCGCGTTGGTGTTGATGAGAGAAAGCGTTTCTTTGGGGCCGGGAATACCGCGCGCCAGAGCCTCGGGTTGCCTTTGCAGCCAATCGGCAATTTGCGCCATCGGGATCAAGTCTGCCGCACCGACGGTGCCATAGGACGAGACTTGTGGCATCTCGGCCGTGTTGATCTGACCTACGATCAGGTCCACAAGCGGCGCGGACACGCCCGACAGGCCCAATGAGAACTCATTCGCCAGAATAATCAGCGCGGCACGAACACGGTGTTCAGGCAGCACGGCGCCGCCCATATGGGTGGAATGGGCGCGGGCGAGACGGCGATTGTAATCGCGCATACCTTCGGGCGGGACGGCAAATTCCTTTTGCGAACCGACCCCGGTGGTGATGCCGTAGCCTTTCACGCCGCTGGACACGATGTCTTCAACCACGCTGCGGCCTTGGCGGATGCGCAGATCGGCACCTTCGGCAAGGGTGATCGGGCGGGCGCGATGCGCGGCGGCGACAAGTTGCGCACAGGTCAGGCTGATGCCGTCAAGGACAAGCGGATCGGCATTGGTGGGAGGGGTCATGGCGTCTTTGGTCCGGGTCATAAAAAGGCCGCCACAATGCGGCGGCCTTGGGTGAAGGGTTGGGCTTTGCCGCAGCAGCGGCGGGGCCAGGATCTAGGCGGCAACGGCGCGGCCATAAAAGCCGGTCTGTTCCTTGGCGGTCATTATAACACCGGGGCGATCAAAGAATGCAAAGATTGCGACTATGCGCTCTGTCGGTCCTTGCACCTGCACGACGCGGTGCAAAGTGTTGATGCCACGAAAGACGTTCAGCGCGCCGGGGTGCAGTTTGACCTTTTTCACCTCCGGGTCTTCGCCGCGCAGCAGCGCTGCGACGCCGTCATAGTTGGGGTCTTCGGCGCTGCGCAGATCGGATCGGTATTCCAACTCGCCGCCCTGCTCGGGCGATTGCAGCAAGATGGTGGTGGTGAATTCGGAACGGTCGAAATGCCAGTTCAACGCCTCGCCCGCGCGGCTGGCTTGCACGTTCACCCGCGCCATCGGGTCGTCCATGCGATACAGTGTGTCTTTGCTCATGGTGGCGGCAAGGAAAGTGGCGAAGGGCGGCCAGTCGTAAAGATCAATCACTGGATTGCCCGCAAGCTGATCGGCGGTCAGTGTGTGGTTGACGGTTTCGACCTGGGCCAATGCCGGGTGATCTTCGGACAAGCCTTCGACTGTATCGCGGAAGTAGATGTTGTGTTTGCGGGCATGGCGGAACGAGGCGGTTGCCATCGCGGGCTTGGTGGCGTCGGCTGCGGCTTGGGTCACATCGGCGCGCATGAAGCCGGGCAGATCGAACATGCCATCCGCAGCCAGACGGGCTTTGCAGCTGGCCACGAGGGCCGCGTATTCGGGGCTGTCGGGGCGGTCGATCGGGTAGGTGTCAAGATCAAGAAGGTGGTTCATCGGGCATCCTCCGCTATTTCATGCAGCAAGTGTCACCTGCCCGAAAGCGCGGCGCAACCGCCTGAAATATTAGCGAAGTTTAGAATAACTTAGCCAAGCGATGGCGCGGCGGATAGCCAGCTTGCCAAGGCCAACAGATGCCGCTTGCGGGCTTTCGCGCGCGGATAGGCCAGACAATAGGGATAGCCCAAGGCGATGCTGATATCCGAAAGCGCCACAAGCCGACCCGAGGCAATATCATCCAGCGCCATCATCCTTTGCCCCAAAGCCACGCCAAGGCCTTCGCGTGCCAAGTCCAGCACAAGGCTTGACCGTCCAGCCTGAAAGCCCTTGGTGTCCGAGGGCGGCTTTAACCCCGCCTTCACAAACCAGCCGTGCCACGTCGGATGCGAGCCGAAACTGCTGCCCCAACTGGTGTGCAACAAATCGTCTTCGGGAACAGCCGCCATACCCAGCGCCGCTGGATTGTGCGCCAAGTAAGCCGGGCTGCACAGCGGGAGGACCACGTCTTGTTCCAGCAGTACGATGCTGTGCTCGGGGTATTGCGCGGGATCATACCCCAACCGCAAGTCTATGTTATGGCGAGAGAAATCGGCAGGGTCCGGTTCCACCCGCAGATCAAACCGGAAATCGGGATGCGCGCGGGAATAGGCGGCAAGCCGGCTGATCAGCCATTTTTCGGCCACTGAATCGATGGTGCTGATCACCAGCCGAGAGCGCGAACGGTCTGACACCAGCTGTTCGGTTGAATCCGAAATCATCTGAAGCGCTGCGGCGGTGCCTTCACGGATGGCATGGCCCGCATCGGTCAGCACGACGCGGTTGTTCATCCGCATGAACATCTGCTTGCCAAGGTAATCTTCCAGCTTGCGGATTTGTTGGCTGATCGCTGCGGCAGAGACACCCAGTTCTTCTGCAGCTGCAACATAGCTGCCCGTCCGCGCCGCCGCTTCAAAGGCGCGCAGAGCGTTCAGCGGTGGCAGGGTCAGGGGCATCGGGGCTTTCTCTTGGTTGGTCGTGCCAGTCCTATCAGTTTTCCGCAGGTTGGGTAATCCCGCAGACAGGCTCATCCACGCACCGGCAGCGCGTCGGCGGGCAAGTGGCATTCGATCACATGCCCCGCCTCTAATACGATCTGCGGCGGGGCCTTGCTGCCGCATAGGCCCGGAATGCTTTGCGGGCAGCGGGTATGGAACACGCAACCCGTTGGGCGTTGCGCAGTGGTCGGCAGCGCGCCCACCAACTTGACGCGCTCTGCCCCCTCATCGCCTATGGCGGGGGCCGAAGACAGCAGGGCCGCCGTGTAGGGATGATGCGGGCCGGAAAACACCGTCTCGGCCGGGCCGATTTCCAAGACTTGCCCCAGATACATCACCGCAATCCGGTCGGACAGATAGCGCACCACCCCCAGATCGTGCGAGATCAGGATATAGCTGACCTGTGTTTCCGCCTGCAAATCCGCGAGCAAATTCAAGATCGCCGCCTGAACAGACACATCAAGGGCAGAGGTAGGCTCGTCACAGATCAGCACCTGCGGATCGCTGGCAAAAGCGCGGGCGATGGCGACACGCTGCTTCAACCCGCCCGAAAGCTGGCGTGGCATTGAGGCCAAGTGGCGCTCGGTCAGCCGCACACCTTGGGTCAGCGCCTGCACGCGCGCCTCACGCGCAGCGCCTTTCAGCCCGACCAGCAGAGAAATCGTGCGCTCTAACATCCGACGCACAGTATGAGAACGGTTCAGCGCGGAATCCGGGTTTTGAAACACGATCTGGATGGATTTGACCTGATCGCGTGTGCGCGCGGCGGTGCGCCCGGCAAGGGGCTCGCCCGCAAACTTCAGTTCGCTGCCCATATCCGGCTGCAACAGGCCCAACAGACAACGCGCGAGAGTGGTCTTGCCGCTGCCAGATTCGCCGACAAGACCGAGTGTCTCGCCCTTGCGCAGTTCAATTCCAATATCGCGCAACACGCGCTGGCGCTGATCACCATCGCCAAAGCTTTTTGACAGGTTTTCGATCTGCAGGATCGCCGCCGCCTGCTCAGCCATGCGCAACGTCGCGCCCGCCTTGGCAACAACGGGCAAAGCCCCGGCGCGTTCGGGGTAGTGGCATTTGCTGGCATGGCCATCCGCAACGCGAAACGCAGGCTCGGTCGAACGGCACAGATCATCCGCCACCGCACAGCGCGCAGCAAAGACGCAACCGCTGATCACCTCACCCGGCACCGGCAGAAATCCGGGGATTGTCGCCAGCGGAGCCTGATCTTTGCTGCGCCCGGCTTGCGGCAGGCAAGACAACAGCCCAGCCGTATAGGGATGCTGCGGGGCGTTGAAAATCTGCGCGGTCGGGGCTTCTTCGACCAGACGGCCCGCATACAGCACGCCGACGCGGTCACACATCCGGGCGATGACGGCAAGGTTATGGCTGATGAACAAGATTGCGGTGGAAAGTTCGCGGCGCAGGTGCTGGATCAGGTCCAACACCTCGGCCTCGACGGTGGCATCAAGCCCGGTGGTGGGTTCGTCCAGCACCAGCAGCGTGGGATTGCTGGCAATCGCCATCGCAATCGCCACCCTTTGCTGCATCCCGCCGGAAAGCTGATGCGGATAGCGGCCCATCACCAGTTGCGGATCGCTGATCTGCACTTTGGCAAGGATTTCGACCGTCCGCGCGGCCCAATCGGCACGCGGAACGCCTGCCAGTTCAAACACCTCTTGCACCTGCCGCCCGATGGTCAGCGACGGGTTCAGCGCTTTGCCGGGGTCTTGATAGACCATTGCGACCGATTGGCGGCGCAACTGGCGCAACGCGGGCGGGGCCATTTGGCCAATATCCTGACCGTCGATCAGAATGCGTCCCGCCGTCACCGCCCCATTGCGCGGCAGATAGCGCAAAGCCGCAAAGGCCGCCGTCGACTTACCGCAACCGGATTCGCCGACAAGGCCATAAGCCTCACCCTTGCGGATTTCCAAGCTTACGCCCGCCAATACCGGGCGGGATACGCCCTTGACGCGGTAAGCAACGCTTAGGTTTTCAAATTGCAAAGCGGGGGTGGTGTCAGTCATGGCGCAGGCCCTCAATCCCATCGGCGATCAGATTGATGCCGATGATCAGCGAGGCAATGGCCGCGCCGTCAAACACCACCGTCCACCAAAACCCACCACCGATCAGCCCGTAGTTGGACGAGATCGACAGCCCCCAGTCCGGCGAGGGCGGCTGAATGCCAAAGCCGATGAAGCTGAGCGTGGCGACGGTGAAAATCGCATAGCCAAGGCGCACCGTGGCTTCGACAAGGATCGGCGGCAGCACGTTGGGCAAAATTTCGATGAACAAGATGTAAAATGTGTTCTCGCGGCGCAACTCGGCGGCGGCAACATAGTCAAAGCCGCGCTCGGCCAGCACCGCGCTGCGCACTGTGCGCGCGATCACCGGGGCAAAGCTGAACGCGATCACAACCATGACGGTGATGTTAGAGGTGCCCAGTGCGGTCAGCGCCAACAGTGCTACGATCACCGTCGGCAGCGCCAGCACGGCATCGACGATGCGGCTCAGCGCCTCATCAATCACCCCGCCGAAATAGCCCATCGTCAAGCCCAAAGCCGTGCCCAAGATCGTGCTTAGAACGGTGGCAATCGGGGCGACGGTCAGAATATCGCGTGCGCCGACGATGACGCGGGAAAACACATCACGACCCAGTTGATCGGTGCCGAACCAATGTGCAAACGAGGGCGGCATCAAGGAATTCAACAGATCATCGGCAAACGGATCATAGGGCACCAGATGCGGGCCAAACAAAGCACAAGCGACCCAGAACAGCACGATCACAACGCCGATATCAAAACTGGCCGACCGCGACAGCCGACGCAGGTCGCCGCGCCAGCCCGCGGCTGCGGTTTGGGTATTCATTCCTGACCTCCAAAGCGGATGCGGGGGTTTAGCCGGGCATAGAGCAGGTCAGCCAGCAAGGTGGTCAGCGCGAACAACGCGCCGATAGACATGACACCCGCCTGCAGCATGGGGAAGTCCTTCTTCTTGGCAGCAGTATAAATCAAGCTGCCAATGCCTTGATAGTGAAACAGAATCTCGATCACCACCAGCCCGCCGATCAGATAGACGGTCTGCGTCGCGATCACACTGATGGTGGGCAGCAAAGCGTTGCGCAGTACATGCCGCCAGATCACTTGCGGATAACTCAAGCCCTTCAACACAGCGGTGCGGGTGTAATCGGCATCCAGCGCCTCGATCATCCCGGCCCGCGCCATCCGGGCGATATAGCCAAACAGGATCAGCACCAGCGGGATCGCGGGCAGGATCAGATGGTAAAGCTGCGTCAGCGGCCCCGCACCGTCCGCCCAAGTCGCCGAGATCGGAAACCAACGCAGCCAGACGCCAAAGATCAGGATCAGCAGGATGCCCGAGACAAACTCCGGCACCACTGTCGCCGACAGCCCCACCACGGACAGGATGCGGTCGGTCGGGCGGCCCCGGTACAGCGCTGCGATCACGCCGCCGAAAATCCCCAGTGGCACCACCAGCACAAAGGCCACGGCGGCGAGTTTGGCCGAATTCAGCAGCGCCGTGCCAAGGAAAGGGGCCACGGGCGAGCGATAAGCATAAGACATCCCCATATCGCCGGTGACAAAGCCGGAAATCCAATCAGCATATTGCACCAGCACCGGGCGATCCGTGCCCATTTCGTGGTTCAACACATCCACCGCCGCCTGATCGGCAAACGGCCCCAACATTGCGCGGCCAACATTGCCGGGCAACAGATGCCCTCCCGCAAAGATCAGCACGCTCAGCAGCCATAAAGTTAGCAGCGCCAGCAGCGTGCGCTTAAGGATATATCTGGAAATCGCAACTCTCCCGGGCGGATGGGGGCGGGCCGCAGGCGATCTGCGGCCCGGATTAAGATTTACAAGCTTGCCTGTGCCAACATGATATGACCCATCGCCGTCGCCACAACCCCCGTCACACCCGCTTTGGTCACGGTCAGGAAGTCGTAGAAATACGAGAAAATCACCGGGGTTTCGTCCAGCAGCAGGGTTTGGATCTTGCCCGCCGATGCGCGCTGCGATTCCAAATCCAGCGAGGCGATATAGCCCTTCACCAGCGTATCATATTCCGCATTGGCGAAATGGGCCGAATTCCAAGTGCCGGTGCTGCTCAACGGCGCTTGCAGGAACACGTTCGGCACCCCGCGATGGCCATAATCGGTAATGCCCATTTCGGAATCAAGCCAAGGCGATTTGCCCGGCACTGCATCACCGTAATAAGCGCCCTGATCCATGATGTTCAGCGTAATATCTCCGCCGATTTCCTTGACCGCATTCTGGATCAGCACTGCGTAATCTGGAATCTCCAGATATTTCTCGGTGGTCAGCGTGGTCTTGAAACCGCCCGCCATCCCTGCTGCTTCCATCAACTGCTTGGCCTCGGCGATATTCATCTCGCGTTGTGCCACGCTGCTATCGGTCGAGGGATAGGCGGGCATGAACGGGCTGTCATTGCCGATCTGCGCCTTGCCGCGCAATAGGCCTTGCACGAATTTCGGCCGATCCAGCGTCAGCGCAATCGCGCGGCGCACGCGCTTGTCTTTGAATGGTTCCATATCGGTGCGCATATGCACCTGATGATGCGCCGAAGACGGCGTGGTGATGATGTTGAAGGTCGGATCCGCCAGCAGACCCACGGCCTGCAACACCGGCACTTGCTGGATGATGTCGATCTCCCCGGCCTGCAAGGCAAGAATCTGCGGCTGATAATCGTCGTAGAAGGTGATTTCGATGCGGTCAGGCAGCGGCGCTGCCCCCCAATAATCCGGGTTGCGCACGAAGGACGCGCCAACTTTCGGGGTGTATTTCTCCAACTTGAACGGGCCAGTGCCGATCATCGTGGCTTCAAAATCATCAGGCATCTCAGCGGGCACGATCACCGCGTTATAGTTGTCGGTTGATACCGCATAGGGGAAGTTGCCATTGGCGGCATCGAGGTGGAATTCGACGGTATAGTCATCGACCTTGCGCGTGCCGCCTTTCGATAGCATCCCCGACAGCGCCGACAGAGCGTTCGAGCCAACCGCCGGGTCCGCCAGCCGATCAAAGGTGGCGACAACATCATCCGCCGTCATCAGCTTGCCGTTATGGAATTTGACGTTCTGGCGCAGTTTGAACGTCCAGACTGTGCCATCGTTGTTTGGTGCCCAGCTTTCTGCCAGCAGCGGCACAGCCGACAAATCCGGTGCCGAAAGCACGAGCGCCTCTGCGAATTGCGACAAGATGGTCACGCCGCCGGGATCCGCAATCGTCACCGGATTGATTGCCCCCGCAGGCACAATATGACCAAAGCGTATGGTGCCGCCCGGCGTGCCAGCGCGGGCAGCAACCGGGGCAAGGCCGAAGCCCAACGCACCCGAAATCCCACCCAGCAGGGGTGCCGACAGGCCAAGCACCGAGCCATAGCGCAGAAACTCGCGACGGCTGACCGCCTCGCGCACCACACCATCAATCAGATGGTTCTCGTGTTCGTTGCGTCCACGACGCAAAATATCCAGCAATTTGTGATTGATTGTCATATTTGTCTCTCTGGCTGTTGGGGAAAGCGCCATCTGGCGTGGCTTTTTGCAGTTCAGGGGCGGGATCGGCTGATACATGACTTGAGACCGATCAGGAGGGCACCCAGCATCGACTCGGCTGCATTGCGCAACATGCATGACTCAATCGCTGTCAACATAGAGTATTGCGGCATCAGAGTCCTTGGTTTTGGGTAAGCAAGCGTCGCCAAAGACGCAGGCTTCGACAAGTTGGCAAAATCTTAGCCTGACTTAGAAAATATAAGTCAAAAGCCGCAACTGCATGCTTTCGTTTCGGCGCAAAGTGTCGAAATCTGCACAGGATGGCGCGACGAAACGGGCCAAAATCCAGAAAGGCCGCACGTTGCAAAAGATCATCATAGATTGTGATCCGGGTATAGATGATGCCGTCGCGATCTTTCTGGCGTTGGCTGCGCGCGATGATATCGAGGTACTTGGCATTACCTGCGTCAAAGGCAATGTCGGGCTGGACAAGACATACCGCAACGCGCAAAGGATTTGTGCGGCGGCAGGTCGGCTGGATATCCCGGTGCTGCGTGGCATCGCGCGTCCAATCCTTGCGCCCGCAGATCTTGCCGCCTCGGTGCATGGGGTGGATGGATTGGGCGATATTGATCTGCCGCTACCCGATGATTTCCCAGAAACCAAGACCCATGCGGTCGATTTTATCCGGCAACAGGTCGAGAAATACCCCGGCGAGGTGGTGGTGTGCGCCATTGGACCGCTGACCAATGTGGCGGTGGCGCTGCTGTTTGACCCGTTATTGGGGGAAAAGCTGCGCTCCATCGTCTTTATGGGCGGGGCGGCTTATTGCCCAGGAAATATGAACGATTTCGCCGAGTTCAATTTCATGGTTGACCCACATGCCGCCGAGATTGTGCTACAATCCGGGGCACAACTGGTGATGTTCGGTTTGGATGTTACGCAACAGACCCGGATCGAGGAACTCCATTTAGCACGCCTACGGCAGAACGGAAACGTCTGCTCCGACATCGCAGAACGACTGTTGACCGCATATGCCAAGGGGGATCAGCATTTGCACGACCCGTGCGTCGTTGCGTGGTTGATCGAACCGTCTATTTTTTCGGGAACACAAAGTCGGGTCAGAATCGTGACCGAGCCCGGACCGCAGTTTGGACGATCAATGGCAAACATCGACCCGCATGGAAATTGCCTCGTCATGACGCAAGTAGACCAGCAAAGGCTGTTCTCCATTTTGCTTTCAAAACTTGCGCAATGGCCTTAGGGAAATCTCCAAGATCACTCGGCGGGCCGGTCGTTGCGGCGCGAACGAATGGCCGCAGTTCGACGTTGCTGCGGTCGTCATGCCGCGCCTCGATCAGGCCGTTTTCCGCTCCGCCTAATGATCAAAGCCGGAAATGTTGCACGGTTGGCAAACAACCGCTCCAGCTGTATCTGCTCTGCCGCGACGCCGTCAGGCTGCCTACCGCCCATCTTGTGAATCTCACTGGTCAGACACGATCGCCCCTTAGCTGCCGGTCGAGGCGAACGCCCAAAATAAGCATGGGCACGCAGGCGGCGGAATCGGCATATTCGGGGAAGGTTTGGCCCAAAAAGGCTTCTCGATACTGCGCACGTCGGACCTGAAGAACAAGCCAGATAGCACCTAGGTAGAAGGCCAATGCCACGCTATGGCCTCAAACAACTCTGGCCATCATCAGAACTTCCTCGACGTAGAGGGGCTGCGCTTTGCGGCCCTGTTGTTTTGAGCAGAAGACTCAGGGTTTCTTCATCTTTTTCCTTGGCCTGCGAAAATCACAAAGCGGTTGATGACAAAGCTTGCTACTGCGGCCGAGGCCGAGGTGATCAAAAACAACCCGACATCGAGCCAGAACCGATGAGATACCAGCCGCGTGGTGATGAAAGAGACCGCGCTCAGGCTGGCGATCTGGGTCAGGGTATAGAGCACAAAGGCCGATTTGTGGGTTGTCTCAGCGCCAAAGGCAAAGTGCTTGTGCGACAGGAAGGCCAAGGGAATACACAGGATATAGACCGCCACCGATGTTGCAAAGGCCGGGGTTGCTGCAAAGCGGATCAGCCCTGCGGTGACAAAGGAATAGATCAGGCTGAAGCTGCCCCCGACGAAGAGAAAGCGCAGAAGGCTGCTCTGGCTCAGCGCCCGCCAATTCATTGCGAGGCCGCAGTCGGATTAGCGATCACCTCGAAAACTGCGAAATCCTTGCCTGGAAAGTCGATCTGGCGCAGGCCCGCGACCGTTTTTCCGGCCAACAGCGCCTTTGGCACCGCTTCATAGGTGCCATAAGACGCATCGCGGCACAGCACCACATAGTTCGCGCCGGTCTTGGCCAAGGCCTTTTCCATATTTGCCTCGGTGTAGAAAGCGAACTCGCCATTCCAAAAGGCGTCAGCGCTGCGGTGATAGGGTGCGGTCAGCGCGTAGTGATGCGTCAGGCTGATCAGGGGCGCGCCGAAGTTGAGCCGCGTCAGGATGCGCGCCTTGGGAAGTTGATCAAGCTCTTGCATGACCGCCTTGGTGCGGCACCGATCGTCGAGCATCTTGTTCACCTGGGCACCGTCTGCGTCGAGGCCCGTGACCATGCGCCAGATCGCCCGCCCGTTCCAATAGATATCGGCTGGCATCAGGATCACGGCGGCGCTGACCCCGATCAAGACCGCACGCCGCGGGCTTGGGTTTTGTTGCCAGCCCTGGATAAGGCAGTTGATAACATATCCAACCAGAAAGGGAAAACCGGCAGCGGTCAGCACTAACATGCGTACCTGGTAGAACATGCCCACCACGCCGACAAAGACCAGCGCGATGATCTGAACAACCGCCTCGGATTCCGCGCCCGAGGCTTTGCGAAACCGCAAGAGCCACAGCGATATCGCAAAGAGGACAGCGACGATCTGCGGGGCCACCTCGGCATAAAACTGGAAGGGGCGCAGCAGGAACACTGCCACCGCGCCCTGGGCCTCGGATATATTGTTGCGGATGAGGTTTTGCACCTCGAGCGGCAACGCGCCGTAAGGGCCGGCAAGGCAAGGCTGAATCAGCGACCAGAACAGCCACTGACTGCCAAGCACAATCGCTGCGGTCGCGGCCAGCCGCGCCCATGGCGAGGGCAGCCAGCGGGCCGCCGCAATCGGGATCATACAGGCAGCAGCGGAAATCATAATCAGCGACAGCACAGGCGTGGCCATCGCATCGCAATAGGGCACAAACCACTGCGACGGGGCCGTCTGGCCCAGAAAGCCAAGAATGGAGACCACCAGCAGGCTGCTGCAAAACCCGATCAACTTACGCCCGGCACCCGGGCGGTAAAAGCTGGCGCGGATGGTCAGCATCGCGCCCGCAAGCACGATCAGCACCAACATCTCCAGCCCCACAACCAAGGAGCAGGCCGCCGCCGCCCCGCCGATCAGCCCAGCGCGCAGCGGACGCACGGGCCAGATCAGCGCATAGGCCAGAATGGTGGTTATCAGGATCTGCACATTATGGTGGTCAATATGCCCCGGCGCAAAATGACGGTTGAAAAGCGGCAGCCAAACCATCGTGCTTAAAATCGCAACGCTGGCCGCGTTGGGCCCCAAAATCTTGCGTGTGCCGCAGCCGGTCAGCAAAACCATCGCGACAAGCAGCATCGAGGGCCAGACCACAAGCGTCAGATTCTCGGCTTGGTTCATCGGCATGAACAGATGAAACAGCGATATAATGCCGCCAATACCGAGGTCGACAAAGCGCGACCAATGCATCGGAATGCCCTCGGGCGGAAGGACGCGGTACTGCGTCATGTCAAACCAGCTTTGACCATTCAGCCAATCGCGAACTGACAGCAGGCGCATCATGTCGTCGTTGTCGGCGCTGTAAAAGACATCCTGGATTGACGGATAGCTCTGCACCGCGCGTACGATCACAAAGACGATCGCCAAAAGGGTTGCGACTTTAAACATCGTTTCGGCGCGGGATGTGGGGTTTGCGGCCATGTTCCTGCTTTGATCTGTTTATTTGTTTTTTCCGTCATGGCTTTTTTTGCAAGCTTTTGCAATTCAGCGCGCAAGACGCGCAAAAATATCCCCGCCACGTTGCAGGAATGGGTCATGAAAATTCACGATCCTCGCCGCTATGTCGCCCCATTCCAGCAGCACTCTTTTGACAACAAATTCAAAGTTCGGCTCTGGTCCGTACTGATTCGAGAGGCTTTTGCGATGACCGAATTGACCATCTTGATGCCTTGCCTCAACGAGGCAGAAACGCTCGAGGCCTGCATCGTCAAGGCCACGGATTATCTGGCGCGCTCTGGCATTAAGGGCGAGGTGCTGATTTCGGACAACGGCTCTACCGATGGCAGCCAAGAGATTGCGCTCCGGCTGGGCGCTCGGGTGGTGAATGCTTCGCAAAAGGGCTATGGTGCTGCGCTGATCGCAGGGATCAATGACGCCCGCGGCAAGTTCATCATCATGGGCGACAGCGATGATTCCTATGACTTTTCCCGCCTTGACCCCTTTGTCGAGGCGCTGCGGAGCGGCGCGGATCTCGTGATGGGCAACCGCTTTAAGGGCGGCATCTCCAAGAATGCAATGCCGCCGCTGCACCGCTATTTGGGCAATCCGGTGCTCTCAACAATCGGGCGGGTGCTCTATCAAGCGCCGATCGGCGATTTCCACTGCGGGCTGCGAGGCTTTTCGCGCAAGGCGATCCTGGGGCTGGAGCTGGACACGCCTGGCATGCAGTTTGCTTCCGAGATGGTGATCAAGGCGACTCTTCTGGGTTTGAGGATCAAGGAGGTGCCAACCACCCTCAGCCCCGATGGCCGCTCGCGCCCGCCCCATCTGCGCAGCTGGCGCGATGGCTGGCTGCATCTGAAGCTGCTGCTGACCTTTGCGCCCTATTGGCTGTTTCTCTACCCGGGGCTGTTGTTGCTGCTGACCGGCACTCTAACCTTCGGGACACTGCTGTTCGGTCCGGTCCATATCGGCGGCGCGAACTTTGACGTGGCAACGCTGATCCTAGCCTCGGCACTGATCCTCATCGGCTATCAGATGAGCTGTTTCTCGGCGCTGGCCAAGCTCTTTGCGGTGCGTTTTGGACTCTTGCCGCAATCGCCCCGCTTTAGCCGGATCGCGGCAAAGATTTCGGTCGACAATGCATGTATCCTTGGCGGGATCTTCCTGCTGGTCTCGATGCTGACCGCGATTGCTTCGGTGCTCTTCTGGGCCAATGCGGGCTTTGGCGATCTGAATGCGGGGATAATTGCGCGGCCCGCCGCCTTTACTGTGGTGACGGCCTCCTTGGGCGTGCAGACCATTACGGGCGGATTTATGTGGGGACTATTATCGCAAAGCGTCAAGAGTCTGGCGCAACAGCCCAAACTGCCGCTGATCGCCGCAGTTGGTTGAGATCTGCCAAATTGAACCCGCATCTTGCCCGGCGCGTTGGCGACCGGGCTTTTTGCTTTTCCGCGCAACCCGATCGCAGGAAATGCTCTCCCCCTCTGTTCCTTTGCGACCAGGTCTTCTTATAGGCAGCAATGCTCGACGAGCACCCTTCTGGATGCCCGCCGTTCCCCTACTGTCCCTGAGCTGAATAGATGGGGTGGTTGCCGTCCAGCTCCCTTTCGGTGGGGCGTGTGTATGGCATGATCAGGTCTTGGTATCATAGCGCTCGGGGGAGGACGGTCTATGGAGGATTTTATTATCGGGGTGGATCTGGTGAGCTCCTTTTCCGCAAGAGGCTGACGCGGGATCAATGTCGGGATTTCATGTCGCGTCACCCGCCGAGCTCGTTTTTTTTGAAGCTTGCGGTAGTTCGAGCTACTGGGCACGCGAGATGCAGGCGCTCGGCCACGAGGTGCGTTTGATTGCGCCGCAGTATGTGAAGCCTTTTGTTAAGCGTCAGAAAAACGACGCGACCGATGCCGAAGCGATCGTTGTTGCAGCACGTCAACCTGAGATGCGTTTTGTCTCGCCCAAGAGCGAAGAGCAGCAAGCTCAGGCCGCGCTTTTCCGGCCCCGTGAGCGTCTTGTGCGCCAGCGAGCCGAGTTGATGACTGCACTGCGCGGCCTGCTCTACGAATACGGGGCAGTCTTCCCCATCGGCCTCAGCCAAACAAAGCGAATTGAAGCCTATGTCGGCAGTTCGGACGCCGAGCTTGCGGCGCTGGTTGTCGCGGAGTGTCAGGATCTCCTGATGCAGATTTTCGAGCAAACAACTCGGATCGAAGCCAAGACAAAGATACTGGCGCGTGTCGCCGCCAGCAGCGAGATAGCCCGCCGTTTGCAGACGATGCCCCCTCTCGCGCATGAAGGCATGCGCTGGCGGGCAGCGGGCGTTGGCCCCATGACGGCTCTCGCTGTAGAAGCATTTGCGCCGGACATTGCGGAATTCCGATGTGGCCGCGATTTTGCCGCGTGGCTTGGCCTTGTTCCGCGCCAATATTCTTCTGGCGGTAAGGAGCGCCTTGGGCGGGTCTCAAAGGCCGGGCAGATAGATATTCGACACCTTTTGATAATCGGTGCGATGTCTAGGGTCATTGGTCGAGGGGCAAGAAACATCATCCAAGAAAGCTGGCTCGGTCGAATGATACAGCGTAAACTGAAGATGTTGGCAGCCATAGCACTGGCCAACAAGATGGCCCGGCAAATCTGGGCGATGCTTATAAGTCAGGAGGATTACCGAAATCCGGTGAAGGCGACAACGGCATGAGTCTCATGCTTGATCTGCGCTGAAAGCCGGTGCGATGGAGGGAGAAGACGACGACTATATGGGAAATGATCGAAAAGATCAGGATAGGGAAAACCAGTTAGGGGCTACGAGACCATAAGCTCGCTGAACAGATTTGGACCCGATCACGCTGATCACCATATCGGCCCGCGGCCTTTAACAGCGCCGCACACTGAGGCCTGACAGAAGACCGCACTCGATCTCGCCCAAGGTCAAATTCTTCTTGCTTCTAGGCTCCAGACTTCGGTAACGGGGTCGTCCCAGTCAAGCGGTTTTGCGCATGCGGGATGCGCCGCCGAACTGCGGTTTTGTGCTTTGAGAGCTTAGTCTGCTTCCCTTCTCGGCAACCTTCGCCTGAGGTCGACCCGGGTGCATGCTTCGGTCCGGGTCAGCGCGATGGCCGCCAACATGATGCTGGTTCAATGCAATTCCGATGTGCCCATCTCATGAGCGTGCTCGATG
>NZ_LGIC01000024.1 GCF_001294535.1 Cypionkella psychrotolerans
GTGTAGCGAATGGACACGTATTGCCCGCCGCGATCGCTATGATGAATAAGCCCGCCTTGATAGGTTGGACGGCGGGCATAAAGCGCTTGCTCAAGTGCATCGAGAACGAAGTCGGTCTTGGCAGACCGCGATGCCTTCCAGCCGACGATGCTGTTGGCAAAGGTGTCGATCACGAAGGCGACGTAGACAAAGCCCTGCCACGTTGAGACATAAGTGAAGTCACTGACCCACAGCATATTTGGCGCTAGCGCTCGGAACTTGCGGTTCACCTTGTCGCGTGGGCATGGCACTGACGTGTCGGGGATCGTTGTTTTCATGGCCTTTCCTCGAACGATTCCCCGTAAACCCATGCCTTTCATGAGGCGAGCAACGGTGCAGCGCGCCACGGCTTCACCTTCACGGCACAGCTGTCGCCAGGCTTTGCGGACACCGTAAACCTCCCAGTTGTCATCCAAGACCTTCTGGATTTTTGGCCGTAAAGCCGCATCCCGCTGCTGGCGTGCCGAGGCCTTGGACGGATCGGCGCGCACAGCGAGGCAGGCGTAGTAGGTCGATGGGGCAATCGGCAGCACCCTGCAGATAGACTCGACCCCATAAACCACGCGATGATCATCAACAAAGTCGATCATGGCTTGAACGGGCGGTCGAGTTCCGCCTGTGCAAAATACGCTGACGCCTTGCGCAGGATCTCGTTTGCCTGCCGAAGCTGGCGCACCTCGCGTTCCAGTTCTTTGATCTTGTCACGCTCAGCACTGGTCGCACCTTCCCGTGCTCCGCTGTCCTTTTCCGCCTGCCGAACCCAGACCCTCAATGTCTCCGGGATGCAGCCAATCTTAGGGGCAATCGCAGCAACTGCCGCAGATTGCGTTTCATAGGAGCCTTGATGCTCCAACACCATGCGAACGGCACGCGCCCGCATCTCCGGTGAATAACGGTTTGATGTCTTACTCTTTTCCATAGCCCTCATCCTTAGTCAGGTTGAAGGTCTCCGGTAAACAAGGGGCGGTTCAGACAGCATGGACGACGGAAACCCCCAAAGGACCGGGGTGGAGCGGGCAGGACGCCAAAGGCGGCCAACACGGCCCGGACTGACGCGGGGTTGCGCGATTGAACCCGAACAGGCTTAGGGGATTGTCAGTCGAAGGGATGACTCCGGGGATGGGAGCGACCTGGGGCCCTTGCAGAACAATGACCTTCCTTGCCAATGCAACTGGGCTAAAGCCACAGAACCGCTTTGCAGCCCTGCGGTAGATCACCCTACCCCCCTGCCCCACCAAGCAGCCCTTGCCCAAAGGCGGTTGCGATGCGTTGACCAGACGGCTATCCCGGATCGATCATTCTGGACACGAGGCACGCATGGCTGATTTCAATCTCGAGGCACTGTCGCTCAAAGAACTGCGGCAATTGCAAAAGGATATCGCCAAGGCGATTTCCACTTACGAGGACCGTCACAAGGCCGAAGCCCGCGCCAAGCTGGACGCGATCGCCAAAGAGATGGGCTATTCCTTGGCCGACCTGATTGGCGCTGACGTGAAACCCACCCGTGCACCGGCCACTGCAAAATACCGGCATCCAGAAAACCCGAGCCTCACCTGGTCCGGTCGTGGGCGTAAACCGCTGTGGTTTGTGGCAGCTCTCGATGCAGGTAAATCGCCTGAGGATCTGGCAATAAGCTGAACCTGAGTTTGGTTTCAGCGGCGGACGACCGGATCATGCGTCTGGTCTGACCGCACGCACAAAATGCGTCGGAATACCCTGCCAGTCGCAAACCTGTCTGGTGGCCTGTTCTGCCGTGCTGGCCCAGGTGCGGCCGATCCAGTCTGAACCAGCATCGCCCGGAAGTGTCACGATGAAGGCGCGCACAGCCGTTGCCTCGGCAGCCTCGTCCCCCTGCCCCATCGCTTGCAATGTGTGCCAATGGGAATAGCGCCGTGCCTTAGACCCATGCGCCTTGCAGGCGGAACAGAAACAAGATTGGCCCCCATCCGCTTTTGATGCAATGAAGCCAGCCGGTTCACCACATTCATGGCCGTAGCTGCCGGGCTCAGCATTGGTGCAGCGTGGCCAGATCCGTGCGCTGCCCCTCGGTGAGGGGGCATAGCCCGTGGGGAAGCCGTAGGGGAAACATGTCATGGACATGGCTGAACTCCTTTTTTGCTTTTCTGCGGGGGTGCCGACCTTCGTCGGCGCGTTGTGCCTGGCGGGCGGGACGGCTCGCAGGCGAGAGGCCCGGAGGCGCGTTCGCGCCGTGCCCGGGCCTGTAAAAGTGAGGCCAAGGCCTCATGCGAAGGGATCGTACTCCGAGACGATCAGGACCTCGTCTCCGTCGATTTCATCGGCGGGGACCGCACCATTATCCTGACTCTGTGTTCTGTCTTATCGCCGTGACGTTCGCGGCGCAGAATTCGTGTTGATGATGCCGCTCCCCGCCAGGCGAGTGGCGATGCGAATATCCGACAGCGGCGGGCTCGAGCCCGCCGCTGTCGGATATTCGTGATCGAGGAGAACAAGGTGCCCCAACTCTTTTTCACTGACCTGCCGGCGCTACAA
>NZ_LGIC01000025.1 GCF_001294535.1 Cypionkella psychrotolerans
GGGCTATGGAAAAGAGTAAGACATCAAACCGTTATTCACCGGAGATGCGGGCGCGTGCCGTTCGCATGGTGTTGGAGCATCAAGGCTCCTATGAAACGCAATCTGCGGCAGTTGCTGCGATTGCCCCTAAGATTGGCTGCATCCCGGAGACATTGAGGGTCTGGGTTCGGCAGGCGGAAAAGGACAGCGGAGCACGGGAAGGTGCGACCAGTGCTGAGCGTGACAAGATCAAAGAACTGGAACGCGAGGTGCGCCAGCTTCGGCAGGCAAACGAGATCCTGCGCAAGGCGTCAGCGTATTTTGCACAGGCGGAACTCGACCGCCCGTTCAAGCCATGATCGACTTTGTTGATGATCATCGCGTGGTTTATGGGGTCGAGTCTATCTGCAGGGTGCTGCCGATTGCCCCATCGACCTACTACGCCTGCCTCGCTGTGCGCGCCGATCCGTCCAAGGCCTCGGCACGCCAGCAGCGGGATGCGGCTTTACGGCCAAAAATCCAGAAGGTCTGGGATGACAACTGGGAGGTTTACGGTGTCCGCAAAGCCTGGCGACAGCTGTGCCGTGAAGGTGAAGCCGTGGCGCGCTGCACCGTTGCTCGCCTCATGAAAGGCATGGGTTTACGGGGAATCGTTCGAGGAAAGGCCATGAAAACAACGATCCCCGACACGTCAGTGCCATGCCCACGCGACAAGGTGAACCGCAAGTTCCGAGCGCTAGCGCCAAATATGCTGTGGGTCAGTGACTTCACTTATGTCTCAACGTGGCAGGGCTTTGTCTACGTCGCCTTCGTGATCGACACCTTTGCCAACAGCATCGTCGGCTGGAAGGCATCGCGGTCTGCCAAGACCGACTTCGTTCTCGATGCACTTGAGCAAGCGCTTTATGCCCGCCGTCCAACCTATCAAGGCGGGCTTATTCATCATAGCGATCGCGGCGGGCAATACGTGTCCATTCGCTACACCGAGCGATTGGCAAATGCGGGCATTGAGCCATCCGTTGGCAGCGTCGGCGACGCCTATGACAACGCTTTGGCCGAAACGATCAACGGTCTCTACAAAACCGAGGTCATTCGGCGGCGCAGTTCATGGAAAACCATGGAGGAGGTAGAATTGGAAACGCTGAAATGGGTCGATTGGTTCAACAACAGGCGGTTGCTTGAGCCTATCGGAAACATCCCACCCGCAGAGGCAGAGGAGGCCTTCTATGAAAACCTGAACGCACTCGATATGGTCGCGTAACACGGACTAATTGGTCTCCGGAAAACCCGGAGCGGTTCATTCCTTTGCTGACGCCTGGCGCTCTCCCGGCTCAGATATGGCGTTGGCGCGGTGCGCCTGAACAACCTGGAGACCGCCTCCGGCATCGTACCGTCTGAAACAAGCGCAGCCCCGAACAGGTCCTGCAGTACAACCAGCGTCAGGGCACGCCACCGAACCGGCAAGCTCTGGAGCGGCGCAGGGGTGCCCACCGCGGCCCGGACCTCGAAGGGACAATGCCATCCGGGCTCATCGACCCAGAGCGCCAAGACGGGGCGAGCCGCATCCATGCGATCAAGCGGCGCCCATAAGGTACGAATTACCTGCTCCAGAGGCGCAAGGAGATCCGCGCGCGCCCTGACTATCCGTCCGGCCCGGCGTTGCAGACCGAGGACAGCATTGGCGAATTCAGCGGCCGAACGAACCGCCACCTCCCCTCCCCTTCCGGTGAGCAGACCATCGCATTTGCGACAGAATGGGCGCAACCGGCCGTCACGCATTCTGAACGAGGTCCGCAGATGACATCCACAGGCGGGGCAGCGATCCCGCAGCATTTCTCTGTGCGCCGGGCAGACGACCCGTTCAGCCAGCCGCCATTCCGCCCGCATGTAGCCGTCTTGCCCTGACGCCAAATCGGCATCGAAGCAGGCAAGGCAAGCAGGTACTATGCCGCCTGCCCCGTCCACGAACCAGTCCCGCGGACGTTCGGGGTATCTGGACTTCAGAGATAGCCGTTCGAGGCGCGCGGGATCAATCGAGCAGCTCCGCGCCCAAAGCCTGAGCAAGCCCGGATCGGGATTTATATCGCTGATCTTCCGCAAATCCGGCGCGCCGCCCCCCTGCCCTGCCAGGTAGACCGTCAGTTCCGGCACCTCCAAACCATAGCGGGTGGCGACCCGGACCATCCAGGAGGTGAGCAATTCGTCCCGAAACGGGCGCGGCGCAACCGGAAGCCGGATTGCTGCCGTCATGCCGACGCCTGGGCCTGCAGGGATTGGCGCGTCCGACGACGATCGCTCTGGGTCATCGACACCAGCGGCAGCACCAGATCGTCCCCAAAGCTCTCGATATCAAGCCTGTCCCGGCCAGAATGAACGGCTGCTTCCGCCGCGGTCTCGATCAGGCGGAAGATGCGGGCCGTCACGCCGGAGGTCAGCGCGTGAATCCGCGCCCTGGTCGCGGCGCTGGTCAGATCCGACGGCGCGCGCAGCGGCAGGATGTGACCGAGGCTTTTCAAAAGTCCGGCAAAGATGGCATCGTTCTTCCAGGGCTTGAGGTGAAACGCTTCGAACCTTTCCGCCAATTGCGCGTCCGTCAGCAGTGCTTGGCGGGCGAGATCTGTCCCGGCGCAGACCAGCGGGATCCGCAAATCATTGGCCAGAAACCGGATCGCGTTGAGAAATATGCGCTGTTGGCGGAAGGTTCCGGCCAGCATGCCGTTTACCTCGTCCAGAATAATCATCTTCGCCCCGACCGTGCGCAGCAGGGAGCGGCAGACATCTTTCTCGCGGGCCAGTGTCCCTCCGGCCATCGCCGGCGCGCCCATGCTGGACAGTAATTCGCGGTAGAGATCCCGCTCGATCGGTTCGGATGGCACTTGTGCCACCACCACCGGGCGATGATCGACACCAGTCACCTGATTGAACCTAGCCGGATGATTGCGCTCGAACTTGCGGACAATCTTGGTCTTGCCCATGCCAGTATCGCCGTAGATCAGCAAACAGGGCATCCGGTCGCGCGGCGGGTAGGTCAGCAGGTTTTCCAGGCGTGCAAGTGCGAGGCCGGCTTGGTCAAAGCCGATCCAGCGGTCGGCCCGGATCCAGGCGATGCGCTCGTCATCCGGGAGAGCCGCAAAACGTCGATAGTTCGGATCGAGATGCGCGAACTCCCCTGCCCCGGTCATGACCATTCCTCCACTTCGAACGTGGGCACGTCGAGAATGTCATTCGACTCCGCATAATCGGGGTCGAATGCCGGAGAGTGCAGGATCGTACGTTAAGCTCCTAGAACCTGTTTGCCGTAGTCGCGGAGATTTCCTTTAGGGTCGACGTATCGATAGAGGGTGACCGGGCGTATCCCGAGTTCCTTGCACAGCTCAGCGACGCTGGTATCACGGTTGGCCATCGCGGCTTGCGCCACCCGAACCTGAGCTTTGGTCAGGGCGAACTTTCGGCCGCCCTTTCTGCCCCGCGCACGGGCAGCTTGCAAGCCGGCCATGGTGCGTTCGCGGATCAGCTCGCTTTCAAACTCGGCAAGGGCCGCGAAGATACCGAACGACAGCCTGCCCGCTGCAGTGGTTGTGTCGATCTGTACGCCCTGACCTGTCAGCACCTTCAGGCCGATGCCACGCTCGGACAGCATGCTCACGGTCCTGACCAAGTGATGCAGGCTGCGCCCGAGCCTGTCGAGTCTCCACACCACCGGCACAGCCCTCGTCCGCAACGCCTTGAGGCAGGCCTCC
>NZ_LGIC01000026.1 GCF_001294535.1 Cypionkella psychrotolerans
AGCGAGGGATGCTCTTTGGCCGCCGAAACAACGGCAACCGCCATCGCCGCCCGAGCGGCCGGGTCCGGCACGTCCTTGGCAAGCGCATCAGTTCGGCCCGCGGCGATGTCCTTCAGCACCGATGCCCCGTATCGCTCCTTCATCTCTTCCGCAAAATCCCGCGCCTGATCCTCATTCCGGAAGGAGACAGAGCCTTGCTGGGCATGAACCTTTGCCAATTTACCCAAAGCTTCGACCACCGGGTCAGGGCCTCGCCCTACTTCAATCGTTCGGGCGGACTGGATCAGTTCGGCGGCGCGTTCGTAGAATCGATCCACCTTCTCGGCAGCAGAACTGCGGCCTTGCGCGCTGCCAAGGTCGTAGCCGTGACGCTTGGCCACTTCGGAGATGTCGGATTTGACCCAGGTTTCTTCTTCGCGGGCATTCGCGGCCCCGGTTTCGAGACGTTGCCTGATTTTATCCGCATCGATCCCGACATCGGCGGCGTTTAGCCTCAGGGCAAGTTGAAGGCTATCGCCGGCATTGTCTTTCAGCTCTTTCTCGTTCCCACCAACCACCAGCGCAGTCGCACCGATGGAGGTGCTGTAAATCGTCGAACGGGGCGGGGCCTCACGCTCCCCCTGTTCGCGGTCCAGTCCAAAGGCCGCCGCCGCTTCCTTGGCGATGCCCTGCATTTCGGATCGAAGGTCGTCCTGTCGGTCCGACGGCAATCTGTCGATCTGCGCGCTTGATTGCGCGACCCAAACTGAGATCGCCCGGGCCGGGTCAGACGCAAAATCGCCGCGCTGCTGTTCTGCTTGGGCATACTCAGCCAAAACCGGACTTTGCGCGAGATGCTTGGCCAAGGCTTCACTGAGCGGCCCTTCATCTGGAAACTTCGCCAGCACCTCAGCACCGCCATCGCGGCCATAAGAGGTGACGGCAAGCAACTCTTCGGGCAAGAATCCGGCGGAGCCTTCGCCATCGACAAACCGCCCGGTGCCAAGCGTCGCCTCGGCGTCCGGGATGTGCTCGGCCACCACTTTTCGGAAATCAGGATCGGCGACCAGCCGCTCGGCCAGATCGCGGGTGTTTTCGTTGTCCTGACCAAGGGTCAGAACAAGTTGCCCGTCCTCGCCCGCGTAAATTGCCGCCTCGGGGCGAGCAAGCTCGGGCTGTGTCCGATGCTCAAGGACAAGCCCTTCCGGCCCGCGAGCCGGGTCTTCCAACAACTCGCTGTCAATTTCCGCCGCGCGCTTTACCGCCAGCTCGAGGCCTTCCTCGACCCCTTCGTAGAAATCAAAGGCATGGCGCAGGGCCTCGCGGGAGTTCGGGAAGGTGCGCTCTGAGTAGGTGAGCTCGTTCTCCCCTCCCGGCAGATTGGCCTCGTAGCCCGTGTGAATGCCCCGGTCGGTTGCCACCGCCACGGGCCGCAATTCGACATTTGCATCGGTCGTGACCCAGTCGCCGGTGGCGATGATGGGCGGCGCCTCAGTGAGGGCGTCCTGGTAGGCCGCAACTTCGCGATCCGCGATTTCCTCTCGGGATTTCACTGCTGCGCGCAAATCCGGCCCGGGCGCGCTCGCGTCACTGTGGTCAGCCCAAAGCGCCGCCGCCTTTTCCGGCTCGCGACGCGCTAAGGCCTCAAGATCTTCCCTCAGCCCCGTATCCAGACGCTCGATCTCGGCTGGACCGTCCTTGCCCCATTCCACCTTGCCCAGCCTCTCGGTCAGCGAGGCCTCCATCGCATTCAGAAACCCTGCGCGGAACTCCGCATCGGGCGCATGCGAGTCCGGCAGCGTCTTGAAGTACCGCGTCTCGCCGCTTTCATGGAAACCATGGATTTCTGTCCGGGCCATGGTGCGAGCGGTATTGCCGTCGATATGGGCAACGGACGGACGCTCTGCCGGATCGGCGCGGAAAAACGCCTCGCCTGCTTGCCGGGGATCATCGAATTCCTGCGTCGCCCCGGAAAACGTAAAACGCACCGAGAAGTATTCTTTGGGGCGCTCGGGCGCGATGGGCTCGGACTGCCCCCGCTCGGATTTCAGGCGTTCGGTGACCGGATCAGTGTCGTTTTCCATGGGGGAACCTGCGGGCAGAAAGGGGGAATTTGAGGGAGCGCGGTCGACGGGGTCAGTCATCCAGCCCGGGGAAATACATCTCCATGATGCCGCGCTGGTCGCCGATGCGGCCCATCTGCAGGATTACGTCGATCGAGGTCTGAAGGTATCGGATGACCTCGCCAAAGCTGAGCTTGGTGCCTTGTGCCATCACGAGAAGCGCCAGCCGGTCCATCGCCTTGCGGGCCGAATGGGCGTGCAGGGTGGTGAAGGAGCCCGAATGCCCTGTGTTGATCGCATCAAGGAAGGTCGAGGCTTCCGAGCCGCGCAATTCGCCGAGGATGATCCGGTCAGGCCGCAAGCGAAGGGTGGCCTGCAGAAGTTTCGCGGCCGAACGGGGCGAGGCCTCATCTCGCTGCGCGATCAGGCTAACGGTGTTGGGCTGGCCGGGCAGCAGTTCGAGGGAGTCCTCAATCGTGACGATCCGCTCATCCGAGGCGACCATTTCCAACAGCTTGCGGCCAAGCTCGGTCTTGCCGGTCGAAGTGCCGCCCGAGACAATGACATTCAGCCGCTCAGAGACCAGTTTGCCAAGGAAAGCATCGACATCGGCCCCTTCTGACCCTGCACGAATATCCGCCACCATGGCGCGACGCTCCTCCTCCAGCGAACTCTCCTGCCCGCGCAAGAAATGAAATGTGCGAGCCGCACGCCGCGTATCGCCCTGACGCGAGCGGAAAATCCGGATGCCGATCACGGTGCCACTGGCAACGGCGGGGGAGCCCACCACCTGACAGCGCAGCATCAGATCGCGGTAACTCACGGCGGCCGACACCAGGGGTAAGCTTTCCGTAAAGGTGTTCGAGGTCGAGTTGGCAATCTGCGAGGCCAAGTCACGCGCTGCGCGTGCGGGCAGGGCGGGCAGACCGCTTGGGGTCATATGAATCTGCCCTGCACGCTCGACCCAGATGCTGCCATCGGCGTTGATCGCCAGTTCCATGACCGCCGGGTCCGACAGGCCCGCGTCGAGCTGCCCGAGATAGGTGTCGAGGTAACTCATCAATAGAACTCGATGTCGGCATCAACCCGGACCATGACGACAGCCCCTTGGGTGACGCTGATGGTTGGCGGGATGCGCAAATAGTCGGCCATCACGGTGTTCACCGCCTCACCCAGATCGGTGCCGACGTTTTCTGCGGTGTCCGAAGCCACTTCGTTGCCGGAGTATTTCGCGGCAGCGATGTCGGGAACTGCACCGATGACAGAAATCAGGGCAGCCGTGCCAAAGCGCTGCAGGAAATGATTGCGCACCGTGCCGGGCAGACCGGAGCGTCCAATGCGATCCGTGCCATAGGCGGCGAGCGTCACCGATTGCCCGTCGGTGGTGACGAGACGATCCCAGGCGACCAGCACGCGGCGCTGACCCGCGCCCACGTCGGATTCGTAGCGGCCGAAGAGGCGCGAACCCCGCGGGATCAGGACCCGGCTCATATCGAACGACCAGACATCATGGCTGACGATGGCTGCGACATTGCCGGCAAGATCGGTGCTGACAGCCGTCTCGAGGGCGGCCTCGATCAGTGTGCCCTGCATCACGGTATTGGATGGATTGGCGATGACTTCGGCCTGGCGCACCTCGGCGGCCTTGGCCCCGGCGCGGCGGAAGGCTTCATCGCCTGATGCCGCTGTACCGCCGGTGGCAGGGCCTGCAGCCCCGGCATCACCGCCCATATCCATGCTGGACCGCAAGGCGACCATATCGGAATGGATCTGAGACTGCTTCAAGGCTTCGGCTTCATCGCGCCGACGGGCCAGATCAGCTTCGCGGGCGCGGACCGCTTCGGCCTCGCCATCGCCCGCGATCAACGCGTTGGTTTCCAACTCGGTCTGCAGGCGGATGTTTTCGCGCTCGAGGTCCGACAAGGCGGCGGCGCGGGTTTTTGCATCCGTGTTCAATGCGTCAACCTGCGCTTTCAGCGCCTCGAGGGCCGCCTCATCGGTCACAGGATTGGCCTTCAAATCCGAGATCTGGGCGGTCAGCGCCTCGACCTCGGCCTGCAACCGCTCGGCCTCACTGCGATCTGGTGCGGCGGGGACAATCTGCGGCTTGGGCCGTGAAACGCTGAACCCATCGGTGCCAGTGCCATCGCCCTGGAAGTCACTGACCGAGGCGGTTTCAATAGCGGGTGCCGGGGCAGGGGCATCTGGTGCAGCAAGGACCAGCCAGGCCCGGCTTCGGCTTCATCGCGCCGACGGGCCAGATCAGCTTCGCGGGCGCGGACCGCTTCGGCCTCGCCATCGCCCGCGATCAACGCGTTGGTTTCCAACTC
>NZ_LGIC01000027.1 GCF_001294535.1 Cypionkella psychrotolerans
CTGCGAGATAAACGAAGCCCTCGTGGGTGCGGATGTAGGTGATATCTGTGACCCAGAACTGGTCCGGAGCGTCGACATCAAACTCTCGGTTCAAGGTGTTGTCGGCCACGACCGCAGGGCTGCCGCCGTAAGAGCCAGGCTTCTTTTTGTAACCAATCTGGGCCCTTATCCCTGCTAGACGCGCCAAACGCCAAGCCCTGTTGGGGCTGATGTCTTCGCCCATGTCGCACAGATCATCATGCAACTTGCGGTATCCATAGACCTCGCCGCTGTCATCCCAAGCCTGCTTCAACAGCACCGTTTGGCGCTGATCCTCCAGCGCACGCTGACAAAAAGGTTCACGCAGCCATGCATAGAAGCCGCTCGGATGAACGGCCAGCATCCGGCACATAGCCCTGACGGCAAAGATTGGCCGGTGTTCGGCGATAAACGCATACCTCACCGGGATTCCCTGGCGAAGTATGCGGTCGCCTTTTTTAGGATGTCCCGTTCCTCCGTGACCCGCAGCAGATCTCGCTTCAACCGGCGGATCTCATCAGCTTGCGCATCGACCTCTTGGATCACCTTTGCGGGCCGCGAAAACTGCTTCTGCCATGTGTAGATCGACTTGGTGCTGACCCCCAATCGCTCGGCCACCTCGCGCACCGGGTAGCCCCGATCCTCGACCTGTGCGACCGCATCGCGCTTGAACTCATCTGTGAATTTGTTCGTGGACATATCGTCCTCCTTGCTTCCAAAATTACCAAGCAAGGCGTCTACAAATCTAGGGGCTATTCAGGATGATGAAATCGACGATCTCGACGGGCGTGTAGACGATGCCCAGCTTTTCGGTGGTGCGGGGGAAGGCGCGGCGGAAGAACTTGTCGTAAAGCTCCACGATCAGCTTTTGCTTGGCCTGGGGGTCGGTGATGCCCTGCGACCGCATCTTGACGCTCGCGTAGAACTTTTCGAGGTCGCGGGACTCCTTGTCGAGGTTGGCCTCGTTCAGCACATCCAGCACGCGCTGCATGGCGCGCGACACTGGGTTTTCGGCGGTGAACTTGTGGCCCTCGAACAGGGTTTCGAACACGGGCCGGGTGATGATGTGCTGGGCCAGCATCTCGATGGCGTCGCCTTCGGAGATGGTGTCGTTCAGATCGTCGCGCAACTCGCCAAGGAAGGCATCGAAGGCGCGGCGGGCCTCGGTGTCGGGGTCTTTCAGAAGGGCGGTCAGACGGGTGATGTGGTTCTTGGCGATTTCGGCGATGGAGGCGGACCAGTCCTCCCAATAGTCGCGAGTGCCGCATTTCTTTACAATCTTGGCCATGATCGCACGGGAGAATTCGTCGATGGAAAAGGTCATTTCGGTCTGGGTCGGTTGGGGGCCCTCGATGACATCATCGCCGGGGCCGCCACTGCCTGAACCGATGCCGGAACTGGCGGCCTTGGTTTTGTTCGGCAGCTTCTGGACGACAGCGGTGACGGACCGCAGTTCTTCGGAGTCGGCGTTGATGCCGACGATCTCTACCTTGTCCGAGATGTCCTGGCCCAGCGACGCCTTGTTGATGGTGCTGTCGAAGCGTTCGTCGTGGGCGCGAAGGGCGTTCAGGATCTGCCAGACGACGCGGTAGCGTTCGTTGTCGGTCAGCGCCTGTTCGGGTGGCACCCCGGCAGGAACGCCCACGGGCAGGATGACATAGCCCATCTTCTTGCCTTCGGCCCGGCGCATGACGCGGCCGACCGACTGGACGACGTCGATCTGGCTCTTGCGCGGATGCAGGAACATGATGGCATCGAGGGCGGGGACATCGACACCCTCGGACAGGCAGCGGGCATTGGTCAGGATGCGGCAGACATTGTCGCCCGCATCGGCCTTCAGCCAGTCAAGCAGAACGCCGCGCGTTTTGGCGTTGAAGGTGCCGTCGACGTGTTCGATCTGGCACTGGAGGTGGTCGGACGGGGTGTCATCGTCGATCAGACTGTCCTGTCCGAGGTATTCGTCGACCACGGCCGTGAATTCGTCGCGGATCAGCTTCGAGCTGCGGATGTCCTTCGCGAAGGCTAGCGCGCGGCGCATCGGGTGCGGATCGGTCGAGACGTCAGCTTTCAGGTCGATCTTTGTCAGCGCCTTGTAGCAGCCGATGATCTTGGTCGCGTCGTCCAGCACCAGTTCGCTGCCCGCATCTCCGAGGCGCTTTTGCACGGCCGCACTGACCAGGCCCTCGTCCATCGCCAACACGATGACCTTGTAGTCAGTCAGCAGGCCGTTTTGCACCGCCCAGCCGAAGCCGCGATAGAACAGCGTCTCACCAAACAGGGCCGGGTTATCCATCGACGCCAGTTCGGCGCCGACCTCATCCGCCTTGCTGCGAACGTTGTCGCCGAAGATCCGTGAACCGCTCCGGGTTTTCCGGAGACCAATTAGTCCGTGTTACGCGACCATATCGAGTGCGTTCAGGTTTTCATAGAAGGCCTCCTCTGCCTCTGCGGGTGGGATGTTTCCGATAGGCTCAAGCAACCGCCTGTTGTTGAACCAATCGACCCATTTCAGCGTTTCCAATTCTACCTCCTCCATGGTTTTCCATGAACTGCGCCGCCGAATGACCTCGGTTTTGTAGAGACCGTTGATCGTTTCGGCCAAAGCGTTGTCATAGGCGTCGCCGACGCTGCCAACGGATGGCTCAATGCCCGCATTTGCCAATCGCTCGGTGTAGCGAATGGACACGTATTGCCCGCCGCGATCGCTATGATGAATAAGCCCGCCTTGATAGGTTGGACGGCGGGCATAAAGCGCTTGCTCAAGTGCATCGAGAACGAAGTCGGTCTTGGCAGACCGCGATGCCTTCCAGCCGACGATGCTGTTGGCAAAGGTGTCGATCACGAAGGCGACGTAGACAAAGCCCTGCCACGTTGAGACATAAGTGAAGTCACTGACCCACAGCATATTTGGCGCTAGCGCTCGGAACTTGCGGTTCACCTTGTCGCGTGGGCATGGCACTGACGTGTCGGGGATCGTTGTTTTCATGGCCTTTCCTCGAACGATTCCCCGTAAACCCATGCCTTTCATGAGGCGAGCAACGGTGCAGCGCGCCACGGCTTCACCTTCACGGCACAGCTGTCGCCAGGCTTTGCGGACACCGTAAACCTCCCAGTTGTCATCCCAGACCTTCTGGATTTTTGGCCGTAAAGCCGCATCCCGCTGCTGGCGTGCCGAGGCCTTGGACGGATCGGCGCGCACAGCGAGGCAGGCGTAGTAGGTCGATGGGGCAATCGGCAGCACCCTGCAGATAGACTCGACCCCATAAACCACGCGATGATCATCAACAAAGTCGATCATGGCTTGAACGGGCGGTCGAGTTCCGCCTGTGCAAAATACGCTGACGCCTTGCGCAGGATCTCGTTTGCCTGCCGAAGCTGGCGCACCTCGCGTTCCAGTTCTTTGATCTTGTCACGCTCAGCACTGGTCGCACCTTCCCGTGCTCCGCTGTCCTTTTCCGCCTGCCGAACCCAGACCCTCAATGTCTCCGGGATGCAGCCAATCTTAGGGGCAATCGCAGCAACTGCCGCAGATTGCGTTTCATAGGAGCCTTGATGCTCCAACACCATGCGAACGGCACGCGCCCGCATCTCCGGTGAATAACGGTTTGATGTCTTACTCTTTTCCATAGCCC
>NZ_LGIC01000028.1 GCF_001294535.1 Cypionkella psychrotolerans
GCTTTGTGCCGCTCAGCAAAACTGGCGCCGAACTGCTGTTTGAACTGATCTCGCAACGCTATGAGCGGGGTGCCACGTTGATCACCAGCAACCTGCCCTTCGACGAATGGACCGAAACCTTCGGGTCTGAGCGACTGACAGGCGCACTTCTCGACCGGCTGACCCACCACGTGAACATCCTCGAGATGAACGGTGAAAGCTATCGCCTCGGCCAGAGCAAAGCCCGCCAAGACAAGGCTTAACCCAATACCAACATCGTAAGCAGTTGGCCCTCACGGGCCAAAGCATCCGGGCAACCGCCAGCTCTGTGACAAGCGCGGCCGCCCAGATGCTAGCGCACGCCTATGCGGCAATCTTGATAACCCCAAAGTGGCAACATTTTGCGCTGCCCTTTGGTCCACTTTTACTCTGCCGTTGACAAGCTCGCTGCTCATCCGTTTTCGCGGAGCTTTTCGCGCAGTTCGGAGACACGATTCTGGTTGAAAACATTGAGAGTACTTTTGTTTCATTGCTCCCTGATGTCGACATGTATCGGGATGTTATCGAGGCGCTAGGCTTTGAAATCGGGGTAAGTGCACTGCGGGTTATGCACGATGCCACTGTCGCACGGGTGGAAGGGAACAACCCTGACTTGCTCGAATTGATTAATAGTGAAGATTTTCACCTTGGTGCTCTTCGAAACGGTGGTGCTTATGATGCGCTCAGGCGCGGCGGGCGCCATTTCAGGCGCGATCCGGTGGCTCCAGTGAATGATTTGGCCGCCGACTTCATCTTTTCTACTCTCATACCTAGCGCCGCTAATCGTTATACACTGCCGTTCCGCTTCAATCAGGATGGAATTTTCCGCGATAGAGCGTCTGTAGTTATAGGCCGGAACGGCGTCGGTAAAACACAGATATTGAATGCAATCGTCAGCACCCTTCACGAATCAGATGCACCAGATCGCCCTAGTGGACGGTTTTTTCCTGCGCTCCGGCCCGCACGCGTAATCGTATTTTCTTCAGTTCCGACAGATCCATTCCCTCGATCAATTGGGGCTTGGCACGGCATCGACTACGAATACTTCGCTGTGAACTCTGCAGTTGATGACGGCGCTGACTCAGTACTTGCAGCTCTGACCGCATGCAAGAAGTCCAGTACCATGAACGTATTTGGAGATGGCCAAGACAAATCACGGATGGATGTGGTTCAGGAGGCTTTAGACTCAATTGGACTATGGCATGGGTTGCATGTACCTCTCCGAGCGAGAAGGCCCGGTGACACGCTGCCGTACGTTATGGAAGTCAACGGCCAAAATTATTTCCCCATTCGAAGAGCACTGCAAGAGCAAAACTCTATCCACCTGATCCAACAAATTGATTGGGGCCGTACGGCCGCTATTTTTGATGTGAATGGGCAAGTACGTCGTCTCAGCAGTGGCGAGTACGCAATGCTGCGTTTTGCGACTCAAGCAGCTTCAGCTATCGAACAGGGTAGTCTGCTTCTATTGGACGAGCCGGAGACACACCTTCACCCTAATTTTATCTCCAATATGATGGAAATTCTCGACAACCTGCTGCAGTCGACAGGATCAATCGCCATTGTAGCGACGCACTCAGCATATGTGGTACGCGAGGCTTCCCGTGATAGAGTCAATGTCCTTACCCTAGAGGGACGTCAGGTGCGCATTGATAGGCCACGTATGCAGACTTTCGGGGCGACCATAGACAGCATCTCTCAGTTCGTTTTCAACGATATGACCATATCTCACAGGTTCCAAAAAACCTTGGCAGATTGGGCCGACACCACTGGGCGGGAACTCGGCGTTGGCGGCGTCATCGAACAGTACGGAGACGATCTGAATTCGGAAAGCCTTTCCTTTGTCGCTCGTCGCTTGGCCGAACCTCCTGCCGCCGTGCAAGAAGAAGCGGAACTCTGACAAATGCAGCATCTGCCCTTTCCCGTGAGCGCTGCCGATGACGAGGCGATGATAAAGAAAATGGGGAAGAAACCCGACTGGGAGCCCTACGAGGCTGCTTGGATTGCCGGCTATCAGGCATATCGCGCAAATGGCGGAAGCCCGTTCGTGGTTGCTCCGCATAACTTCGGACCCGGTATTCATGATCGACAATACGACCTATACGATAGTCGCAAGGGGTCTGGCGACCTTGGACGGATGAGGCGGAAGGAAGGGCTTAAGTCTTGCCCGGTTTGCGGCTCACCTGTAACTGGTGACCTTGACCACTATCTTCCCCGCACGATCTATCCTGAGTTCTCGATCATGCGAGCGAACCTTGTGCCCGCTTGTCGCCATTGCAACTCTGGGGTGAAGGGAACCACCGTTCATGGCGGGGAACCGCGGCGTTTCATTCATCCATATTTCGACGACTGGGTAGAAGATGCTATTTGGTACGTCGAAATAGTACCACCATTTGAGGCGGCTCAGTTCAGGCCATGTGCTCTTCCCGGTTTGACGGCACCAAGAGATGAAATTGTCGCGTTCCATTTGCAGAATGTCTTGGGCACCCAGTTTCATTTATCGATGGCAACGGAATGGTCATCGCTTCCAACCCAGATAAAGCTGCGCGATACAGAGCTAAGCATTGGGAGTGTGACGCGTCAGGTTGCTCAAGAGCTTCAAGTGGCGTTGGCTGCCAAAGGAAGGAATAGTTGGCATGCGGCTCTATTCCGAGGCATTCAATTCGATCCTCTCGCCATTCGGCACCTGCGCGATGAGGCTATAGCCTCCGTATTGCCGCCTGTGGCATAATCTCTGCGAATACGTCTGACTCTGACCTTGTGAAGTAAAAGACAAATCCCATCAGAGGTCCCTTTTGAACAACCATTTTGCCTCTGCCCCGTAAACGACTGCGCGCGATGCTGAGCATGGCTCAATCCGCGCCGCAATGAGCGAAAGCGCAAATCACCATTTCAGCCGCGTAACCAGCAGCTGTGAAGATAGTATCGCCGTTACGCTCGGCTCATCCGTGTACACCAAAGTCGTGCTGTGGCAACGACGAACGGCTGCTTCCCAGGAAGTGTCGCGCCTAACACGCGCACTGCCGTACGACCACAAACCGCCAAGCGCTACTAGCATCTCGGCGATCAATCGGGCGGGTCAACAGTAGGTCAACCTGTTTAACTACTTTGTTCCCCGTTTGGACCAGTCCGCTGCGGTTGGTTGCGGCGCAGTGCGGCCAAAAAACGGCGAAAGTTCAAGAGGTTATCGCGCAATCATTTGAAATCAAACGATAGCCGCTCTTCCGGGAGATGGGGCTCATAACCTGAAGGTCGCAGACTAAACACCACATCTAAGTTCCGGCAGATTACAGCGGTTGCGCATCCCCGCAACAAAAATAATAAAATATATCAAATAGATAGAACCAGACCTAAACAGTCGGGTTTTGCTGTTTGGAATTCTTGTCAACACCTGGTCAACGTTTGACGAGTCCCCCCTGAAAAGCGGGAGCCTTTGCGTTTTGATGGGAGAAGAATCAGCCGCCAAGATCATCGCGAAAGCGATCTGTCTGGTGCATGCGCTCGTGCAGGATGGTCACGATGCCAATGTCACCATCCGAAAGCCGTCGCCAGTTGAATAGCCCCTAGATTTGTAGACGCCTTGCTTGGTAATTTTGGAAGCAAGGAGGACGATATGTCCACGAACAAATTCACAGATGAGTTCAAGCGCGATGCGGTCGCACAGGTCGAGGATCGGGGCTACCCGGTGCGCGAGGTGGCCGAGCGATTGGGGGTCAGCACCAAGTCGATCTACACATGGCAGAAGCAGTTTTCGCGGCCCGCAAAGGTGATCCAAGAGGTCGATGCGCAAGCTGATGAGATCCGCCGGTTGAAGCGAGATCTGCTGCGGGTCACGGAGGAACGGGACATCCTAAAAAAGGCGACCGCATACTTCGCCAGGGAATCCCGGTGAGGTATGCGTTTATCGCCGAACACCGGCCAATCTTTGCCGTCAGGGCTATGTGCCGGATGCTGGCCGTTCATCCGAGCGGCTTCTATGCATGGCTGCGTGAACCTTTTTGTCAGCGTGCGCTGGAGGATCAGCGCCAAACGGTGCTGTTGAAGCAGGCTTGGGATGACAGCGGCGAGGTCTATGG
>NZ_LGIC01000029.1 GCF_001294535.1 Cypionkella psychrotolerans
CAAAATCCGCAAAGCGTGGCGTGGGCGTAAATAGCCACTCACGTACATTGCCGACCTGGTTCTCGATCTGGCCTTTCTCCCAACCTGAGGCAGGAGTGCAGGCAACAGGTTCGAATAAATAATGGCTGGCCAGTGCCAGAAATCGCCGGTTGAACTGGCGCTCTTTGCCCGCAAACACAGCATCAACAACCGTCTTCAGATTGTCGTAGATGACCTTGCGCGGCACGCCGCCAAAGAACGCAAAGGCCCGGTTGTGGGCATCAAGAACCATCTCTTGCGCCTCGCGCGGATAGGCCACAACGAACATCTGACGCCTGTAAGCCAGCCTGAAGTGCGCCAATTTGATCGTCGTGGTGGTTCCGCCCAGCACGACATGCTCGTAGCTCCAGTCAAATTGCGCCACATCACCGCACGCAAAGAACAACGGCACAAACGCCTTCGTGCTCGTGGCACGACCCACTTCAATCTTCCACTGCCGCACATGACGCTGAACACTGTCATAGGCACCAGCATATCCCTCGGCCTGAAGACATTCGAACAACCGACGCGCCGTCCGCCGCCGTGTTTTGGGCAAAAGCCCATCACCGCGCAGCCACTCATCAAGACGGCCGCACCACGGTCCAAGCTGGGGCCCGGCTTGCTGCTTGCGCTTGTAAACCGGCTCAACCCCCTCCTTCAGATATTTGCGAACGGTGTTCCGCGACAGCTGCAGGGACCGCGCCAAGCCACTGATACTCTCGCCGTCCCGCAGCCCTCGTCGCCTGATCTTCCCAATCGTTTCCACGCATAACACTCCAGCTGCTCCCGCCCAAAAAACGGGATTGTTGCACGACTGGGGTGGTCAGTTTTGGACGCTGTTCCACCCCGTCAGCTGGTCACTTTTGCACGCTGTTTTACAGCATGCGGAACTGGTGGCACTTGGCTTCACCGGGTCTTACAGCCGGGTTGCGGCATTTGCGCGAGATTGGCGGGCGGAACGGCAGCGAGAGCAACAGACCACGGGACGCGGCACTTTCGTTCCCCTGGCTTTTCGTCCTGGGGAGGCGTTTCAGTTTGACTGGAGCGAAGATTTTGCTCTCCTCGGCGGCGAGCGGACGAAGTTGCAGGTCGCCCACATCAAGCTGTCGCACAGCCGGGCTTTTGTGGTCCGGGCCTATCTTCTGCAAACCCATGAGATGCTGTTTGATGCCCATTGGCACGGATTTCGGGTCTTCGGCGGTGTTCCAGATCGCGGTATCTACGACAATATGAAGACGGCGGTGGACCGGGTTGGTCGCGGCAAGGAGCGGCAGATCAACGCCAGATTTCTTGCGATGACCAATCACTATGTCTTCGAGCCGCAGTTCTGCAATCCGGCATCCGGTTGGGAGAAAGGCCAGGTTGAGAAGAACGTGCAGGACTCCCGGCCGCGTCTTTGGTTGCCGATGCCGAACTTTCCAGATCTGGCAGCCCTGAACACCTGGCTGGAACAGCGCTGCATGGAGTTGTGGCGAGAGATTCCGCATGGCGCTCTGCCCGGCACAATTGCCGATGTCTGGGCCGAGGAACAGGCGGCGTTGATGCCGCTGCCACAGGCTTTTGATGGCTTTGTCCAGAAGAGCAAGCGCGTGTCACCAACTTGTCTGATCAGCTTCGACCGCAACCGTTACAGCGTTCCGGCATCCTTCGCCAACCGGCCAGTCAGCCTGCGCATCTATCCCGAGCGTCTGGTTGTCGCCGCCGAAGGCCAGATCTTGTGTGAGCATCCGCGGCTGATCCAGCGGTCCCATGATGTGCCGGCACACACGATCTATGACTGGCGGCACTATTTGGCCGTCGTTCAACGCAAGCCCGGAGCTCTTCGCAATGGCGCGCCCTTCGCAGAATTGCCAAAGGCGTTCAGACAGTTGCAGGATCACATGTTGCGGCGACCAGGTGGAGACCGCGAGATGGTCGATATTCTGGCGCTGGTTCTGCATCACGATGAACAGGCGGTGCTGATCGCCGTGGAGATGGCTCTAGAAGCGGGTGTCCCGACCAAGACCCACGTCCTGAACCTGTTGCACCGATTGGTCGACGGCAAGACGACCAACGGGCCGAACATTGACACGCCTCAGGCGCTGATCCTGCATCGCGAGCCCAAGGCCAATGTCGAACGCTATGACGGCCTGCGTGCCCAGATCGCTGGGGGTCGTCATGCGTCATGATCCCGCCGCAGCTGCCGTGGTCATCATGCTCAGAAGCCTGAAGATGTATGGCATGGCCCAAGCCGTCACTGATCTGACCGAACAAGGCGCTCCTGCTTTCGAGTCCTCGGTGCCGATCTTGTCGCAACTCCTGAAGGCCGAGATGGCCGAACGCGAGGTGCGATCCATCGCGTATCACATGAAGGCTGCCCGCTTCCCGGCCTACAAGGACCTTTCCGGCTTCGACTTCATGGCCAGTGAGATCAACGAGGCGACGCTGCGGCAGCTGCACAAATGCGAGTTCCTGGATGGTGCCGAGAACGTGGTCCTCATCGGCGGCCCGGGCACTGGCAAGACCCATGCCGCAACGGCCTTGGGTGTTCAGGCCATCGAGGACCATCGCCGCAAGGTCCGCTTCTTCTCGACCATCGAACTGGTCAATGCCCTGGAACAGGAGAAGACCAAGGGCAAGACCGGCCAGATCGCTGAAAGCCTCACGAAGCTTGACTTGGTTGTCCTGGACGAGTTGGGCTACCGTGAAGACATAGCCAGGCGTTGAGAACTGCATCGTGGTGCCGCACCCTTCGACCAGCACGTACGCAACCTCACCGATAACCAAGGCAACGGACAGGATTTGAATCTGTGACCTTCAGGTACTAGCCTGCGGACCCGGAATTCCATTACGCGTGCAGACTTGCTGACAGTCGGGGGGATTCTGGGACCGGCCTAATTTCTTCTTTTGTGGCGTCAGGCCTGCCACACGCTTCAGGTCATTTGCGATGAAAAAGCGATCGCGGCGGCGGGCGGTGCCATCAATCAAACCCTGAGTGATGTCGTACTTGCCGTCCTTGTACTTGCCGCCGTAGCTCATGCCGCGAACCGGCTTCTTTTCATTGTCGACAAGCTTGCCGCGAAAATACCGCTGTGACGGCTCTCCCTTGCCGAGATATGCAGCGAGGTAGTAGCCGCCGCGTTCTGGCCGCGTGTCTCGCGTCAAATGCCAGGAGCCTAGCTCTCCCCGCGCAAACTCTCCCTCTGTAACCCGAACCTGTTGGCGGCTCCGATGGGTCGCCTCGCCGGTCAATTTCGCGATGTAGTGCGTCAAAGGCGTTTGGCGGCTTTTGGGAAAATGGAAGGCGATGTGCCAATGCTCGCCCACGCTGTCGGCATTTTCCCTTACCCAGATATAATATGGCGGCGCGCCATTGCGGACAAGCCATTTCCGCAAATGCTCGACTAGGCGGTCGATGCGTTCGGGTGTGGGGTAAGGACGCAGTTGATTAACGTCATTGTCACTGAAAAGGCTTATCCACCGGATTGTCAGCAGGACGTTGAGGGGCGTGCCGAGCGAAGAGGCTGCTTCAGCTGCAGCGAGAAAGCTGGCTTGGGTGCCGAGTGGCAGATCGGCTGTGACCATCCGTGGCGCTGATTTGTGGACATACGGCGAAGGAGTCGTGCGCGGTTCCGCGAGGAAATTTTTCCCCAAATCCGTTGTTTCAAAGGCAAGAGGCAGCTGCATGAAAAGCTCCGCTAGTGAAGTTTCGGCAGGCACGATCCGCCCAATGAAGGTATTGGGCGGGAGCTTTGGGATTTGAGGGATAAAGAGTGTGATCGTGTGGGCGCCTGCCTACGGAACGCCATGTAAACAGGAGTGCAGCTGCGACAATGTCAGCATTTTAGACATGGGGGGTCATTTGCTGGGGCGCAGCCTCAATTAACCCTTGCCGGGTTCCACGCGGTGGGCATTTGCCCAAGCGTTAAGGTCGCCCCCGCGGTAAATGATCTTACGGCCGAGGCGGTAGAAGGCCGGACCAATGCCCTTGTGACGCCACTGGGCAAGCTTGTCCCGGTCCCCGATCACATCGAGTTCAGGGTCGCCAAGGATGTAGCTGCGGTCGTTTTGAAAGAGGTTTGTCATGTGTCACCCGGTTCTGGTTTGATCTAGTGACACTCAATAATCATAAATTGCTGACCCAGAAACAGCGCAGCCTTCCCCTTAAGCAAGATACGTTACAACTTAGGCTCAAGTTTCGAGTGCAACACCCAGCGCCCGCAGGGCATAGGATGTTGCGATGGACAGACGATACAAGCACCTCAACGGCGAGGAACGTGGCGTGATTTTGGCGGAGCATCGGCGCGGGGCAAGCCTTGGGGCGATCGGGGCGTTGCTGGGGCGCAGCGCCTCGACCGTCGGGCGGGAACTGGGGCGTGGCCGTCCGGAGGGAGACCCCGCCCGGCCGTATTGCCCGCAGCTTGGCGCGGACCGATACCGGGTGCTGCGCAAGCGGTGCGGACGGCGGCAGAAGCTGGTCAAGGGTGGGTGGCTTCATGACTTTGTGCGGGGCAAGCTGGTCCACCGGCGCTGGTCTCCCGAGCAGATTGCGTGCAGGCTCAAGTCCATGCACCCCGACGTTCCAACCCGCCTGAGCAGCCATGAGACGATCTACGCGGCGATTGACGCGCAGCCGAGGGGTGGGTTGAAGGCCGAGATGATCGCGGCCTTACGACAGCACAAACTTCCCGCGGACTGCGGCGAACAACGCTGGCGGGCGGCTCCATCGCCCCGGAATCATTGAGGATCATCCACCGCCCCGAAGAGATCGAGGCCCGTCTGGTGCCCGGCCACTGGGAAGGCGATCTGATCAAGGGCGCCTTCAACCGCTCGGCGGTGGGCACGGTGGTCGAGCG
>NZ_LGIC01000030.1 GCF_001294535.1 Cypionkella psychrotolerans
GTTTGATGTCGACGCTCCGGACCAGTTCTGGGTCACAGATATCACCTACATCCGCACCCACGAGGGCTTCGTTTATCTCGCAGTTGTCATCGATCTATTTTCTAGGCGTGTTGTTGGGTGGTCCATGCAGGGTCGGACCTATACGGATCTGCCGTTGCAAGCCCTTCTGATGGCCGTCTGGCGCCGCAAACCGAAGACCAAAGTCCAAGTGCATTCCGACCAAGGCTCACAGTTCACCAGCTATGAGTGGCAGGAGTTCCTCGAACAGCACAATCTGACGCAAAGCATGAGCCGACGTGGCAACTGCTGGGACAACGCCGTCGCCGAAAGCTTCTTCAACCTGCTCAAACGCGAACGCATCCGCCGAAGAAAGTATAAAACCCGCAAAGAAGCCCGCCAGGATGTGTTCGACTACATCGAGTTCTTCTACAACCCGCAGCGCAAACACGTTAGGAACGGAATGCTGTCGCCGATCGCATTCGAGCAGCAGCAAAAACTGAAGCTGCAAGGTGTCTAGGAAACTCGGGGCTATTCACTGAACAGGGAGCGCATGCCAAGAATCTTCTCCCTTGAGGACAACCCGTTTCACACGCTCAAAGCAACTTATCGGTCGACGGTGACCGATATCTCTCATCTGGTTGAAGATGCGGAGTTGGATGGTGTATTTCCGGAAGAGGAACTACAAAAAGCAAGGCAAGCGCTCGTTACGCCTCGGACGCGTCTCAAGCATGAATTGACTTGGTTGCCCGAGCTAAGCCAGATTCAGGCGGCCAAGCTCTTTGAACTCCTGCGCAAACCGGATCCATCGACTGTCCTTTCACTAATTGACCCTTTCTCGGAACTGGCGAGTGCCAACGTCGCCGCACACTTATGCTCCCATGGGCATTCTTCGGTTGAAGTAGTGCGTTCCTTGGCTCGGTCATGGGATGAGATTGATGAAGCGCGCACCCTGACGTCCATCAATGAGGGGCGTCGATTGTCAGGTTTTCCCAAAGTCGAGGGGCTTCAGGTTAGCGAAACGTTGCGCGACATTCGTCAGCGTCATGCCGCAGCTGCTGCTAACTGGATTTGGACGCTCGCGGCGCCTGGATCCGCAATGAACATATTTGTAGAGCAAGAACTCAAGAGAAATCCTGAGGGCCAATTTCTGCGACACTTGGTCGAGATATACGACAAGGAAAGTGAACCACAGCTTGCGATAATACAGGATTCTATTGGAGCTGCGATCGCCGCGGCCAGAGAGGTCACTAATTTCGTATCGGCTCAAGTCCGAAATATATCAAAGATGCTGGAGGGTTGGGACGCAATCAATCAGCCGGTCCAAGTGTATCTTCAGTTTAGGGGACAAGAGGAGGGTCGCTCAAAGAAGATATACGAAATGGTTCGAGATTTGTGTCTAGAGTTGGCAAACGTCCATGATCGTTACGATGAGGCACTGCTTAGGCTCAAGTTTCGAGTGCAACACCCAGCGCCCGCAGGGCATAGGATGTTGCGATGGACAGACGATACAAGCACCTCAACGGCGAGGAACGTGGCGTGATTTTGGCGGAGCATCGGCGCGGGGCAAGCCTTGGGGCGATCGGGGCGTTGCTGGGGCGCAGCGCCTCGACCGTCGGGCGGGAACTGGGGCGTGGCCGTCCGGAGGGAGACCCCGCCCGGCCGTATTGCCCGCAGCTTGGCGCGGACCGATACCGGGTGCTGCGCAAGCGGTGCGGACGGCGGCAGAAGCTGGTCAAGGGTGGGTGGCTTCATGACTTTGTGCGGGGCAAGCTGGTCCACCGGCGCTGGTCTCCCGAGCAGATTGCGTGCAGGCTCAAGTCCATGCACCCCGACGATCCAACCCGTCTGATCAGCCATGAGACGATCTACGCCGCGATTTACGCGCAGCCGAGGGG
>NZ_LGIC01000031.1 GCF_001294535.1 Cypionkella psychrotolerans
ACCAAAACCTTCGCATCCTTCAGCTTACGCTGCCCCGGCCCGCCAATCTCGCGCAGCAGAATATGCCGGGCATAGCGCTCCACCTCACCACTGGAAAACGCTGTGGGCCTGATCACCAGAGCCGCCAATTCCACCCTACTTTTCAATCTCTTAAGCAGAGCCCGATAACCCAGCACCGCACCAAACCCCAAGGCCACCGCCAGCCAAACCCGCGCATCGCCTCCGGTCATCTCGCGCAATGGATGCCCCGCAGGCAGCAGCAAATTCACCAAAACCGCCGCCAGCCACAAAGCCGCAATCGCCCCCCAACGCACCCGCTTTGGTGTGCCCAAAACCCAGCCCAAAACCCACAGTGCAAAGGCGAGCGCGACAACCAGCATCAGTCTTTTCCACTCGAACGCGGGGCAGCCTGGCCAAAGCCCGTGGAGCCAAACCCGCCCGCACCCCGCGCGGTTTCATCCAAACTTTCAACCACCTGAAATCCCGCCTGCACAACAGGTGCCACCACACATTGCGCAATCCGGTCGCCGTGCCGCACCACATAGGGCTCCGCGCCCAAATTGACCAAAGCCACCCCCAACGGCCCACGGTAATCGCTATCAATCGTCCCCGGAGTGTTTGGCAAAGTGATGCCAAATTTCACCGCCAACCCCGACCGAGGCCGGATCTGCATCTCATATCCCACTGCAACCGCCACCCGAATCCCGGTCGGCACGATCACCCGCTCCATCGGCGCAATAACAATACCGCCCGCCCGATCCGCCTCGGGTAAATTGGCGCAAACATCCGCTCCCGCCGCCCCAGCCGTCTGATAACTGGGCAAAGCCACCGTTCGATCCGCCCATTCCTCCCTCATCACTTGCACCAGCGTCATGGTCATCCTCTGTGTAAAAATATCCCCGCCGGAGGCATCCGACCCATCCACCAAAATCACCGCTTCAGACCTTATCCCACGGAACTTTCCGCAAAATTCTGGCTTCACTCCAGCAAAACTGCCGCGATCCGCTCCGCCAAAGCCCGCGCAACCGCATCTTTACCCATACGCGGCCAAACCTCGGCCCCCGCATCGGTAATCAACGTCACCGCATTTTCAGACCCGCCCATGATCCCGGTGGCAGCTGAGACATCATTGGCCACGATCCAATCGCAGCCCTTGCGCAACCGTTTCGCCGCCGCATATTCTTCCACGCGATCCGTCTCAGCCGCAAACCCCACCACCAACTTTGGCCGCTGCATCCCCTTGGAAACACGCGCCAAAATGTCCGGGTTCTCGGCAAACTCCAGGCTCGGTGCCTTCCCCGAGCCATCCTTCTTCATCTTCGATCCACTCGCATTGGCCACCCGCCAATCCGCCACTGCCGCCGCCATCACCGCCGCGTCAGCAGGCAAAGCCGCCTCAACCGCTGCCAGCATGTCTGCCGCCGTCTCCACCCGCACCACAGCCACCCCCGCAGGAGCAGGCACCACAGCAGGGCCAGTCACAAACGTCACCCGCGCGCCCAAATTCCGCAGCGCCACCGCAATCGCCGTGCCCTGCGCGCCCGACGACCGATTGGCAATATAGCGCACCGGATCAATAGGTTCATGCGTCGGCCCCGAGGTCACCAGCACATGCTTGCCGCGCAACGGCCCCTCAGAAAGCGCGCCAGAAATCGCCGCCATAATCTCTTCAGGTTCCGCCATCCGCCCCGGCCCGAACTCGCCACAGGCCATCTCGCCGTCGTTCGGCCCGACAAACACCACGCCATCCGCCCGTGCCTGCGTCAGATTGCGCTGCGTCGCCGGATGCTGCCACATCCGCACATTCATCGCAGGCGCCACCAGCACGCGGGTATCGGTCGCCAACAGCAGGGTCGAGGCCAGATCATCCGCCCGCCCCTGCACCATTTTCGCCAGCAGATCCGCCGTCGCAGGGGCCACTACGATCAGATCCGCCACGCGCGAAAGTTGAATATGCCCCATCTCGGCCTCATCGGTCAGATCGAACAAAGCGGAATACACCTTCTCTCCCGCCAAGGCACTGACCGACAAGGGTGTGACAAACTCCGCCCCGGCGCGCGTCAGAACCGGAGTCACCGCCGCCCCCGCCCGCTTCAAAAGCCGGATCAAAGCCAAAGACTTATACGCCGCAATACCGCCGCCAATGATCAGCAAAATCCGCTTGTTCGCCAGCATCGCCCACTCCCTTGGCCCCCCATAGATGTAGGCGGCAGCGGGACCAAACTCAACGCCCTAAAGCGGCGTGGGTTTTCAAAGCAAAGCCAGCACTTCCGGCGACTGCGCTTCCAGCGCCCGGCGCAGCTTCACATAGGCCGCCGCCTCTAACTGCCGGATGCGTTCTTTCGACAGGCCCAGTTCCACCCCCAAAGACTCCAACGTCCTCGGCTCATCACGCAACCGCCGCTCCGCCACGATATGACGCTCGCGCGCACTCAACCCCCGCAGCGCCGCCACCAACCAGCCGCGCAATCGCTCGGTATCATGCGAAAACTCCACCCGCTCCGCCGCCTGCGGGCCGTCATCTTCCAGCGCGTCAATCCACTCGCGTCCGTCCTCATCCGCCGCCTGCGTCGCGTTCAGCGATGCGTCAGAGCCCGCCAGTCGCCCCTCCATCATCTCAACTTCCGCCACCCGCACGCCGATTTCCTGCGCGACTTTCTCGCGCAACTGATGCTGATCCAGCACCAACCCTTCCGCCGCAGCCTCACGCTCCAGTTTGGCCTGCACCCGCTTCATGTTGAAAAACAACGACTTCTGCGCCGAGGTGCTGCCCGTCCGCACCATCGACCAATTCCGCATCACATAATCCTGAATGCTGGCCTTGATCCACCACACCGCATAGGTCGAAAACCGCACACCGCGATCCGGGTCAAACTTTTCCGCCGCCTTCATCAACCCCAGCGACGCCTCCTGAATCAGATCATTCATCGGCGCGCCATAGCGGCGAAATTTCGAGGCCATCGAAATCGCCAGCCGCATATAGGCGGTGATCAACCGATGCAGCGCCGCCTCATCGCGCTGATCGCGCCACGCATAGGCCAGCCGCAATTCAGTCTCAGCGTCAAGCAACTCCGCCGCCCGCGCCTGCCGCGAAAAAACCTGCTGATAGGGCGCGTCAAGTGCCATCTGATCCCCCAATGCCCCGCGCATTTGCGGCTGACAGAAGGCATACGCAGCCCGAGCCCATTTGGATCCCTCGCAGCTTCCTACAAAGGTGAATTATCTTCACCCATCACTTCCCGTGATGAACCTGCGCACAAATCACCGCTTTCCATCGCGCCCGTGCATCGCCTAGCCTGCGCCCAACCCAAACCCGGAGCCTCTAATGACCTATGATCTCGTAATCGGCGACCGCGCCTATTCCAGTTGGAGCCTGCGCGGCTGGCTGCTGTTCGATGCCTTCAACATCCCCGTCAAACTGCACACCGCCCGCCTCTATACCGACGAGCTTCCCAATCTTCTCAAAGACTTCTACCCCGCCAAAACCGCCCCCACCATGCGCACGCCCGACGGTGTGGTGGTGCCAGAAACCATCGCCATAGCCGAAGAACTCGCCTCCCGCCACCCGCAGGCTGGCCTCTGGCCCAGCGATCCCAAACACCGCGCCATCGCCCGCGTGCTCGCCGCCGAAATGCACGCGGGCTTTGCCGCCCTGCGCGAGCATTGCCCGATGAACCTGCGTGTCAGCTATACCGATTGCGCGCCCACGCCTGGGGTTCTGGCCGATCTCAAACGCCTCGAAACCATCTGGGCTTGGGCGCAAAACGAAACCGGATCAAGCACTTGGCTCTGCGGAGCCTACTCCGCCGCCGATGCCTTCTTCGCGCCCGTCGCCGCCCGCGTCGCCAGCTATAACCTCCCCCTCTCCCCGGCAGCTGCAGCCTATGTCCACGCCCATCTCGCGCGTCCGTCCTTCCGCCGCTGGCGGGCGATGGGGATGATCGACGGCGCGGATCAGGATTTCTACCGCCGCCCCTACCCGCGCCGCCCGTGGCCCGGCCCGGTTCCTCTCGCCGCGCGCCCGGTCGAAGGCAGCGCATCTGAAAACACCGCCTGCCCCTATTCCGGCAAGCCCATCACACATGTGCTTGAAATCGCTACCCGCCGCATCGGCTTCTGCAACGCCTTCTGCCGCGATAAAACCGTGGCCGATCCCGAAGCATGGCCGAAGTTTATGGCGATTTATCAGCCCTGAAGCCTGATCTTTACCATTCGTAAACCATTGCCCCCTAGCCGTTAACGAAGATGAACGGGGAGGGGCGCAATGGTCGCACGAGCCTACACAGTCGCCTTTGAAGGCGTGGAGGCCCGCATCGTCGAGGTGCAATGCGCCATCGCCCCCGGCATGCCGTATTTTGGCGTCGTCGGCCTGCCCGACAAAGCGGTGTCCGAAGCGAAAGAGCGCGTCCGCGCCGCGATGGCCGCGATGTCGATCGCTTTGCCGTCCAAGCGCATCATGGTGAACCTCTCGCCCGCCGACCTGCCGAAAGAAGGTTCGCATTTTGATCTGCCGATTGCTCTGGCGCTGCTCGCCGCATTGGAAATCATCCCGAAAGATGCGGTTGAGGCCACCGTCGCCCTCGGCGAACTCTCCTTCGATGGCCGCCTGATTGCCGTGCTCGGCGCACTCCCTGCCGCGATGGCCGCCGCCGAACAAGACTGCGTGCTGCTCTGCCCGAAAGCCTGCGGTGCCGAAGCCGCTTGGGTCGGCGCCACCCAAGTCCTCGCCGCCGCCACCCTCAACGACGTGGTGCGCCACTACACCGGGCAAATCCCGATCACCCCGGCAGAGGCAGGCGAGGTTGCACCGCAAGCCACCGGCCGCGATTTCCGCGATGTGAAGGGGCAAGAACGCGCGAAACGGGCGTTGGAAATCGCCGCCTCCGGCCGTCACCACGCGCTGATGGTCGGCACGCCGGGGTCAGGGAAATCCATGCTCGCCGCCCGCCTGCCCGGCATATTGCCACCACTCTCCGCCCAAGAAGCCCTTGAAACCTCCATGATTCACTCCCTCGCGGGCCTGCTATCCGAAGGCGGCATCTCCCGCGCCCGCCCGTTCCGAGAGCCGCACCACACCGCCTCAATGGCCGCCATCGTGGGCGGTGGCAAAGGGGCCAAACCCGGCGAGATTTCCCTCGCCCATAACGGCGTTTTGTTCATGGACGAATTTCCCGAATTCCCCCGCGCCGTCTTAGAGACCCTACGCCAGCCGATTGAAACCGGCGAAATCATGGTCGCCCGCGCCAACGCCCATATCCGCTATCCCTGCCGTTTCCTGCTGATCGCCGCTGCCAACCCGTGCAAATGCGGTTATATGTCCGACCCCGCCCGCGCCTGCGCGAAAGTCCCGATCTGCGGCGAAGACTACCTTGGCCGGATATCGGGCCCGCTGATGGACCGCTTCGATCTGCGCGTCGAAGTCCCCCCGGTGGCCTATACCGACCTCGACCTGCCCTCCTCCGGCGACAGCTCGGCAACGGTCGCCGCCCGCGTACAAGCCGCCCGCGCTTTGCAAACCAAACGCTTCCAAGGCCATGAGAACACCCGCGTCAACGCCGATATGGAGGGCAGCCTGCTGGAACAAGTGGCCGCCCCCGATCCCGAAGGCCGCGCTTTGCTCGCCAAAGTCGCCGAACGCTTCGGCCTATCGGCGCGCGGCTACCACCGCGTGCTGCGCGTCGCCCGCACCATCGCCGACCTAGACCCCTCCCCCGGCGTCCGCCTGCCGCATATCGCCGAAGCCGTCAGCTACCGTCTGGCTGTGGGCGTGAAAAACTAGCCATCCACTCCTCAAGCCTTCCGGCCTGATGAGCGCCCACCTACAACCCGCGTTTGGCCTCAATCACCTGCCAAATCCGCTCGGCGGTGTTGGTGCCATCAAACCGCTCCAACTCTTGTATCCCCGTAGGCGAGGTCACGTTGATCTCGGTCAGATAATCGCCAATCACGTCGATGCCGACAAAAATCTGGCCATGCTCGCGCAAGGTGGGCCCAATCGCCGCACAAATCTCCAAATCGCGGGCCGTCAGCCCGATCTTCTCCGGCCGCCCCCCCGCATGCATGTTTGACCGGGTTTCCCCCGCCTGCGGCACCCGGTTGATCGCACCCACAGGCTCGCCATCGACCAGAATCACCCGCTTGTCGCCCTTTGAGACATCCGGCAGGAACTTCTGCACAATCAACGGCTCGCGGTTCATCCCGGTGAACATCTCATAAAGCGAGGCCAAATTGCGATCATTCGGGTCCAGCCGGAACACCCCCGCGCCGCCATTGCCATAGAGCGGCTTCAGAATAATATCGCCATGCTGCGCCTTAAATTCCCGAATCGTCTGCAGATCCCGCGCAATCGCAGTGGGCGGCGTCAGCTCAGGAAACTGCAGAACCAGCAATTTCTCAGGATAATTCCGCACCCAGAACGGGTCATTCACCACCAAAGTCTTCGGATGAATCATATCCAGCAGATGCGTCGTGGTGATGTAACCCATGTCAAACGGCGGATCCTGCCGCAGCCAAACCACGTCAAACTCGCTCAGATCGACCTCGGTCTCCGGCCCATAGCTGACATGATTGCCAAGCTCACGCCGCAAGGTGATCGGAAACCCGCGTGCCATCACCCGACCCTCAACAAAGGCCAACTTGTCAGGCGTATAGAAAAACAACGAATGTCCGCGCGCTTGCGCTTCAAGTGCGATGCGGAACGTGCTGTCACCGTTGATATTGACCGACCCGATTGGGTCCATCTGTAGCGCGACTTTGAGGGGCATTAGACTCTCCGGAAACCATTGCTCCTTTGATGCCGCAAGCCCGCACCGGATGCAATCAGGCGGCGTAAGCGTTTTCCAACACTTCGATCCGCCCCACCGCATCGACCAATGCCACGTCAAACCGCACATCGGTCAACTGCCCCGCAGGTTCCCCCGCCAGAAATTCTGAAGCCGCGCCATAAATCCGCGCCATCTGCTGCGCCGTCAGATGTTCCGCTGCCAGCGCATGGGTTTTGCTTTGCTTGACCTCAATGAAGATCACCTCAGCGCCATCGCGTGCAATCAGATCAATCTCCCCCGCCGAGCCACGCCAGCGCCGCGCACACACGACACGACCCGAACGGTCATAAAGCTGCGCCACTTGTTCTTCGGCGGCAAACCCTGCGTGATAAGACCGTGCTCCGCTCATCCGCCTGCCCTTTTCAATGCCAGTTGATACACATCGCGCCGCGCCAGCCCATAAGCCTGCGCCACCGCCGCCGCCGCATCTTTCATCGTCATATGCGTCAAAGCCTGATCCAAAGCCTGTTCCACCGTTGCCGCATCTGCCGCCTGTTCCGGCGCGCGATCAATCAACACGACGATTTCGCCCTTCACAGCGCGCCCGTCAAATGCCGCCGCCAATTCGCCCAACGTCCCGCGCGAGACTTCTTCGAATCGCTTGGTCAACTCCCGGCACACCACAGATTTACGCCCTTCCCCTAACCCTTGCACCAAATCATCTAATAATGCCTTAACGCGCTTCGGCGATTCATAAAGAATCACCGTCGCCTGCACCTGTGCCAGTTCGCGTATAAACGTCTGCCGCGCCCCTTTGGCCGCTGGCGGAAAGCCTGCGAACAAAAACCGGTCCGACGGCAGCCCCGACACCGTCAGCGCGCAGAGAACCGCCGAGGCCCCCGGCGCGGACAGCACGGGGTAACCTTCTGCTATCGCGGCACGAGCCAGTTGAAAACCGGGGTCCGAAATCAGCGGCGTTCCGGCTTCCGAGGCATAGGCCACCGACTTGCCTTCCGCTATCGCGCGCAGCAGGCGCGGCAAGGCGGCATCATTGTTATGCTCGTGATAGGCCACCAACGGGCGGTCCCCAAGGCTAACCCCATGAATTTCCATCAGATGCCGCAAGGTCCTTGTATCTTCTGCCGCCAGAACATCCGCCGAGGCCAGAATATCCAGCGCGCGCAAGGTAATATCCCGCGCCGCACCAATCGGGGTTGCGATAAAATATAACCCCGCCGTCAAGCGCTGTTTTTCCGGCGCCGCTCTGCTGATCGTCACGCCGAATCCCTCCCTGACAAGTTTACTTCCCGCCCCGATGCGCTTAACCTGAACACCAGTCCGCCAAGGGTGAGGGAGTTCTATGTTGTCCGTTTTGATGCGGGCCCGCAAGTCGCTGGGCCAAATAGTTATTGCAGCCGCCGCAGTGGTCTTGGCCGCTTGCGTGCCCTCCTCTGGCCCAACCGTAGGCGGAGGCAACGCTTCGGGCAAAATTCAGGTGGCGCTTCTGGTGCCCGCAGGCTCCGGCCAAGCCAGCGATGAACTTCTCGCCCGCTCGTTGCAAAACGCCGCCCGCATGGCGATTTCTGATCTTGGCGGTGCCGCCCGCGTCGATCTGCGGGTGTACAACACCGCAGGTCAGCCCGCCCAAGCCGCTGCAATGGCGACCCAAGCCGTCGCCGATGGCGCGCAGGTCATCCTTGGCCCGGTGTTCGCGCAAGAGGCCAATGCCGCCGGCGTGGCCGTGGCAGGCTCTGGCGTCAATGTGCTGGCGTTCTCAAACAACCCCGATATTGCCGGCAACAACGTCTTCGTGCTGGGACCAACCTTCAGCAACACCGCCAGCCGTCTGGCGTCTTATGCCGTGCGCCAAGGCAAATCCCAGATCATGATCGTGCATGATCGCAACACCGCAGGCGAATTGGGCCGTGCCGCGATCGCGCAGGCCGTGACGCAAGCGGGTGGCTCGGTTGTCGCCACCGGCAATTACGAATTCTCGCAAAACGGCGTGGTGGCGGCGGCCCCCGGCATCGCGGCGGCTGCAACATCCGCAGGCGCGCAGGCGGTGTTCCTGACCGCCGATACCGCAGGTGCTTTGCCCTTGGTCAGCCAGCTTCTGACCGACAACGGCCTGTCCAGCGCCTCGGCCCAGTTCATCGGCCTGACCCGCTGGGACATTCCTGCCGCCACCCTCGGCCTGCCCGGCGTGCAAGGTGGCTGGTTTGCGCTGCCTGATCCCGCACTTTATGCGCAATACCAAGCCCGCTACCAATCCACCTTCAACGAGCCGCCGCATCCGATTTCCGGCCTTGCCTATGACGGCATTGCAGCCATCGGCGCTTTGATGAAAAAAGCAGGCCCCGGCCCGCTGTCGAAACAAGCCCTGACCCAAGGCGCGGGCTTTGTCGGCGTCAACGGCATCTTCCGGCTGCGTTCGGATGGCACCAATGAGCGCGGTCTGGCCATTGCGCAAATCCAAGGCGGACGTGCCGTGGTCATTGATCCCGCCCCGCGCAGCTTCGGCGGCTTTGGGTCCTAAGGCAGAAACGGGAGTCCGGCATGAAACGCGCCGTGGCCCCAGCGGCTGGCCCTGTGGCAGCACCCGATCTGTTGATCCCCGCCGCCGATCTGATCGACGGCGGGGCTTTGCTGGCCGCGATCCTCGCTGAGCTTCCCGCAGCGGATGCCCGCGCAGGTCGAGCCGTCGCCGTCCGCCATATGACCCTCGCGAAGAACCGCGCCAATGCGGCCCTAGAGGCTGCCTTCCTGCTGAACCCACTGAAAGCCCGCGCGCTTGTCTCGGCCCAGTCTCACCTCACCGATGTGCTGGTCACCACCGCTCTCATGATCGCTCGCGACCATCTGCACCGCGCACAATCGCCAACCACCGCCGAGCGCCTGACAGTTCTGGCGGTCGGCGGTTTTGGCCGCGCCGAGATGGCCCCGCATTCCGACGTAGACCTGTTGTTCCTCACACCATGGAAAATCACCCCTTGGGCGGAATCGGTGATCGAATCCATGCTCTACATGCTGTGGGATTTGAAACTCAAAGTCGGCCATTCCAGCCGCACCGTTCCCGATTGCATCCGCTTGGGTCGCGAAGACATCACCATCCGCACCGCGCTGCTGGAGCACCGCTTCATCGCAGGCGACGCCTCCCTCGCCGCCGAACTCAACGAACGCCTGTGGTCCGACCTGTTCCGCAATTCCGGCCCCGAATTCATCGAGGCCAAACTGGCGGAACGGGCTGAGCGGCACAAACGCCAAGGCGGCCAGCGCTATGTGCTGGAACCCAACGTCAAAGAGGCCAAGGGTGGCTTGCGCGATCTGCAAACGCTGTATTGGATCGGCAAATATCTGCTGCGTGTCTCCTCCTCGGCAGGCCTTGTCGCCGCTGGCCTGCTCAGCCGCGAGGAATACGACCAGTTTGAACGTGCCGAGAATTTTCTCTGGGCGGCGCGCTGCCATCTGCATTACATCACCCACCGCGCCGTCGATCAGCTGACCTTCGATGCACAAGTCGATGTCGCCACTCGCATGGGCTACCACGACACCACAGGCCGCCGCGCCGTGGAATTGTTCATGCAAGACTACTTCCGCCACGCCACCCATGTCGGTGAACTGACGCGGATTTTCTTGACCGAACTTGAAGCCCGTCACGCCAAGCCCGAGGCCCGCATCCTTGGCATGTTCAACCGCCGCAAGGTCAAGCCGCCCTATAAACTGGTGCAAAGCCGCATTGACGTCGCTGACCCGGCGCAGTTCCTTGCGGATCCGTTGAACATGCTGCGGGTGTTTGAAGAAGCCCTGCGCTCGCGCTATTTGTTGCACCCCAACATCATGCGGGTGATCGCAAGCCACCTCGACCTGATCGACGACACCCTGCGCGACACTCCCGAAGCCCAGCGCATCTTCCTCGATCTGATGCTGAAGCACGGCAACCCCGAACGCGCTTTGCGCCGGATGAACGAGTTGGGCGTACTCTCGGCCTTCATCCCCGAGTTTGAAAACATCGTCGCCATGATGCAATTCAACGTTTACCACCACTACACGGTCGACGAGCACATCATCCAGACCATCTCTGTTCTGGCCCAGATCGAACGCGGCGAGCTGGTCGAAGACCTGCCGCTGTCGTCCTCGATCCTGAAGGCTGGTATCAACCGCCGGGTGATCTATGTGGCCTTGCTGCTGCACGACATCGGTAAAGGCCGCCCCGAAGACCATTCCATCATCGGCGCGCAAATGGCCCGCCGCATCGCGCCCCGTCTGGGGCTGGATCAGGAAGAAACCGAAACCGTCGAATGGCTGGTGCGCTATCACCTCTTGATGTCCGACATGGCGCAAAAGCGTGACATCGGCGATCCCCGCACCGTGCGCGATTTCGCCAAAGCGGTAAAAACCCGCAAACGCCTTGATCTGCTGACGGTGCTGACGGTCTGCGACATTCGCGGCGTCGGCCCCACCACATGGAACAACTGGAAGGCCATGTTGCTGCGCCAGCTCTACAGCCTCACCGCCGAAGCGCTACAAGGTGGCTTGGAAACCATCAACCGCGACAAGCGCGAGGATGAGGCGAAAGCTGCGCTGCGTCTGCGCCTGCACGACTGGCCCGAGTCCGAGATCACGACCGAGCAAGGCCGCCACTACGCGCCCTATTGGCAGGGCCTGCAAACCGACACGCAAGAGGTGTTCGCCCGCCTGCTGCGCGGCCTTGGCGATGATGAAATCCGTATTGATCTGCACCCCGAACCCGCCCGCGACGCCACCCGCGCCTGCTTTGCCTTGGGTGATCACCCCGGCATTTTCTCCCGCCTCGCCGGAGCCTTGGCACTCGTCGGCGCAAATGTGGTGGATGCGCGCACCTACACCTCGAAAGACGGTTACGCGACGCCAGTGTTCTGGATTCAAGACGCTGATGGTCGGCCCTATGACGTCGAACGCCTGCCCCGCCTGCGCGGCATGATCGAAAAAACCCTGCGCGGCGAAGTGCTGCCGCGCGAAGCCCTCGCTGGCCGCGACAAGGTCAAAAAACGCGAACGCGAGTTCCGTTTCCCGACCCATATCACTTTTGATAACGAAGGCTCGGAGATCTACACCATCATCGAGGTCGACACCCGCGACCGCCCCGGCCTGCTCTACGATCTGACCCGCACCCTAGCCGCCAACAACATCTACATCGCCTCCGCCGTGATCGCGACCTACGGCGCACAGGTGGTCGATAGCTTCTATGTCAAAGACATGTTTGGCCTGAAACTGCACACCAAAAGCAAACAAGAAGCCCTCGACCGCAAACTCCGCCAAGCCATCACCGAAGGTGCCGAGCGGGCACAGAATTCCGCCTGAAAAAACCGCCAACTTTCATCTTGGCTCAAATATCCCACGGGGGTCTGGGGGTGTGAAACCCCCAGCCACCGCGTCAGTCTCCCGACGATCACATGACCGCAGCGCCCCTACTTCTTACCGTTCACCGACTCGACCGCCATGCTGGTCAGCTTGGCATTGGCCGCCTTCTCCATGTCCAGAATCTGCGACAAAAGATCATGCGCCTCGGTATGGCCCAAAACCTTCGCCCATTCCCGCAGCGTGCCGTAGCGCGCGATCTCGTAATGCTCCACCGCTTGGGCTGCCCCAATCAGCATCGCATCCAAGGCCGCCCCGCTGGCCTCAGCAATGATGCCTTCGGTCTCTTTGATCAGACCCTCAATCGCATCACATTTGACACCCTCGGCCTTCTCGCCAATCACCGCGAACACCTGCTTCAGCAGAACGATCTGCTGTTTGGTTTCGTCCAAGTGATGCGTCACCGCCTTTTTCAGCTCAGCATTGCCCGCTGCAGCCGCGACTTTCGGCAACGCTTTGGTCAGCGCGGTTTCGGCATAATAGATGTCTTGCAGGGTGTGATGAAACGCTTCAGCCAGAGTTTTCATGATAGTCTCCATCAGGTTGATTGAAGTGAATTGCGCAAATCCCGCGTCAATTCGGCAAAAGAAAACCGACCGCAGCAGCCAAGCTGCGTCCGGTTTTCTGTCGTCTCCCGCGCCGCAAAAGCGGTGCGCCCGTTCAACTAAGCCCGGTATCAGATGTAGCGTTGCGCATCCTCTGGCGTCGGCAACCGCCCGTCTGGCGTCATGCCATGCACCGCCTCGGGGATCACCCGCGACAACCGCTCCAGCAAGGTCTCGCGGCTCAGCCCGGTTTTCACCGCCAGTTCCGCCAGTGTATCCTCGCCCAAGGTCGCAGCCAGATCATGCCCCGCCACGGTCTTGTTCTCGCCGGAGGCTACCCAACTGTCGGCAGCCTCGGTGTGACCATTGCCACGGAATTGATCGACCAACCCGGCCAACCCGCCCGACAAAGCCCCGCCACCCGAAGATCCGGTGAAGAACGAGCCAATCTCCGACAAAACATTCGAGATCGACTGACTGTTGTGCGAATCCAAACCGGTCGCAGGCCGATCACCCGAACCACCGGCCTTGCGCAGCAGATCGCTGATCTTGTCGCGATTCTGGTATCCCGCCACCGCCAGCAAAGCCAGCAGCGCCGTCATAGATGGTGAACCTCTACCCATGGTACTTCTCCTCAGTATATTTGCAAAGCGCGCGGCCTTCAGGTCCGACGCGACGCATAGCCCCAGATCAACAGCACGATCACCGCGCCCACAACCGCCCCGATGAGGCCCGCGCCCTCATACGGCGCATACCAGCCCATCGCTTGCCCCAGATAGGTCGCGACAAAAGCGCCGATGATGCCCAGAATGGTGGTCAGGATGAAACCCGAAGGCTCATTGCTGCCCGGCGTTACAAACTTCGCCACCACACCCGCGACGAAACCAATCAGAATTGTCCAGATGATGCCCATTTGATTCCCCACGTTGCTGCGACGGCAGTGGTTACGGCTGCCAAGATGCAAACGACCAAGGCTGCAATCCGTTCCATTTCCGGCGCGAAAATGTTTCACCACCGCGCATATTGGCGGTGCCACATTGCGCGGACTTGGCCCCGGCTCACGGGAATGCCCGCCGTGAAAGGCCACGGCCATCATTCCTTCGATCTTTCACATTGGCTCAAATATCCCGCAGGGGTCTGGGGGTGCGAAACCCCCAGCCGCCAGCCCAGCAACACGCCGCCGTCAAGCCCGCTACTTCGCCGTAGCCCGCAACATCCAAGCCGCCTGCTCGTGAAACGCCGACCGCCGCGTTACCAGATCAGCCGTGACCGGATCGCTGTTTTCCTCGGCAAGCTTGAACAACGCATGGAACCCGACTGCTACCGCCGCGTGATCCTGCGCCAGATCATCCACCATTTCCAAAGTCGAGGGCAGCGCCTCCAGATCCTTGATCCCAGACACCTTCATCACCTCGGCAAACGAGAACGGGGCCAACTGGCCCAAAGCCCGGATGCGCTCGGCCAAATCATCAGCGGCGGGGAACATTTCTTTATACTGTTCATCGGTCAGATGATGGATCGAGTAGAACAACGGCCCCTCGACATTCCAATGATAGGCGTGGGTCTTGAAGATCAAACGATAGGTATCCGCCACCGCCTTGGTCAACGCCGCCGCCAACGCCTTGGTGTCCTTCACCCCGGTCTGAACCCGCTCGGCCTTCGGCACAACTTTCATTTGCTCGGTCATCTGGTGTCCTCTCCTGATCTGGCAGCGCAAGCTGCATGAGCGTCGCGAAACCAACGCCCACTCCGCCCGATGGTTCCCCGCCGCCATCCGCCGTAGGGGGCGTGATGTCACGCGCCAAACCTTCGCCCCAGCTCAGACCCTTAACAACGCCTTAACACCCCTCCCATAACCCTTTGAAATCTCACACCCCACCCCATTGCCCACACGCGGACACATCTGCGTGCCCGCCTCCAGCCAACGCAATTTCCCATTTCACCCCGCAGCCTTTCCCCTGTAAGCCTTGCCCAAATCAAAGGGCCGCCCATGAAACCGATCAGCCTCCTGCGCTCCATCCTCACCGTCGGCGGCTGGACCCTGCTGTCCCGAGGCGCCGGTTTCGCCCGCGACATGATGATGGCTGCCTATCTCGGTGCCGGCCCCATCGCCGACGCCTTCAACGTCGCCTTCAGCTTGCCCAACATGTTCCGCCGCTTCTTCGCCGAGGGTGCCTTCAACATGGCCTTCGTGCCGATGTTCGCCAAAAAGCTGGAGGGTGGCGAAGATGCCAACGGCTTCGCCCGCGACGCCTTCAACGGCCTTGCCGCGATCCTGATCATCTTCTCGATCATCGGCACCTTCGCGATGCCATGGCTGGTCTGGGCGATGGCCTCGGGTTTCGCAGGCGACGCCCGGTTCGATCTCGCCGTCCTCTACGGCCAGATCGGCTTCAACTACATCCTGTTCATCAGCCTCGTGGCATTGCTGTCCGGCGTGCTGAACGCCTACGGCCATTTCACCGAGGCGGGCTTCGTCCCCGTGCTGATGAACCTGATCTTCATCGCGATGATGTTCCTCGCCGCCAAACTCGGCTGGGACATCGGCCTGACCCTCGCTTGGGCCGTCCCGATCACCGGCGTCGCTCAACTCGCCTTCACTTGGTATTCCGCCGCCAAACTCGGCCTCAGCTTCTCCCCCCGCTGGCCGAAAATCACGCCCGAACTGAAGCGCCTCGCCATCATCGCAGGCCCAGCGATCCTGTCAGGCGGAGTCGTTCAGATCAACATGCTGGTAGGCCGCCAAGTCGCCTCCTACACCGAGGGCGCAGTCAGCTGGCTGGTCTACGCCGACCGCCTCTATCAACTCCCACTCGGCGTGGTAGCCATCGCCATCGGCACCGTCCTCTTGCCAGACCTCTCCCGCCGCCTCCGCGCAGGCGACGAAGCCGGAGGCCGCGAAAGCTTCAACCGCGGCACCGAACTTGCCCTCGCGCTGACCTTCCCCTGCGCCGTCGCTTTGATGGTGATCGCCCTGCCGCTCACCCAAGTGCTCTACCAACGCGGCGCTTTCACCGCCGACGACACCGCCGCCACCGCCCTTGTGCTGGCGATCTACGGCGCCGGTCTGCCCGCCTTCGTGCTGCACAAAGTCTACCAGCCGCTCTACTACGCCCGCGAAGACAGCCGCAGCCCGTTCCGCTTCGCCATCGTCTCGATGATCATCAACGCCGTGATCGCCATAGGCCTGACGCACTACATCGGCTTCGCCGCAGCCGCCCTCGCCACCACCCTCGCAGGCTGGATGATGGCCGCCCAACTCTGGCTCGGCACCAAACGCATGGGCGACGCCGCCCGCTTTGACACCCGCTTCCGCAGCCGCGCCCCCCGCATCATCATCGCTGCCATCGCGATGGGAGCAGCCCTCTACGGCGCACAGATCGCCCTCGGCGATATGCTCGCAAGCCACGGCTGGCGCTACGCTGGCCTAGCCCTACTGATCGCGGTCGGCATGGTCAGCTACTACGCCGCTGGCACCGCCATCGGTGCGTTCAAACTCTCCGACTTCCGCAAACTGCGCCGGCGCTAACGCCCCCTGATCCGTTCGCGCACCCGCACAAACCCACCGGGGCTGACCACAAACGACAGCAAGAACCCTGCCGCAAAGCCGGGCAAATCCGCGACCCACGACCAATCATGCCCAACCTCGCCCATGCTCGGCATCAGCATCGGCAGCAGCGTGTAAAACGCTCCGAAAATCGCCTGAAACACCATCAGCGCGCCAATCAGACTGAACGCCCGCAACTGGTTCACCCCAGTGCCCGCCAGCTTCACCCAGATCAGAAACGAGAACGCCCCAATCAGACCATAGACCCCCGGAAACGCGCCAAACAACGGTTGGTTCGGCACCGCATAGGCATAAACCAACGCCCCCACCGCGCCCGACCCCAGAAACACCACTCCCACCGCCCAGCCTTTGAACACCTCGCCGACGAACTTACCCAAAGCCATCGTCATCGCGATGCCAAACAGCGCCTGCGTCGCCGAGCCGTGGATGAACGCAAAACTCAAAAACCGCCGCAGCAACGGCATATCCACCGCCCCCGCCGCCCAATTCTGCCGCCAATACTCGGGGAACACCCCGTAGCCCTCGATTGCAGCTATCCGCCAGCCCACCGCCTGCGGACCCCCAATCACCCCGGCATCCGCCAGCGAAAACGCGATCTCCAACGCGATCATCGGCAGCGCCAGCAACCACACCACCCCTGGCAGCGGATTGATCGGCGCAATCTGGTCAGCTCTCACATCGTCCTGCATCGCATTCCCTTCCGGCACCACTGATTGACGCCCCCGCCCCGCAGCGTTAAGCCCAAAGCGCAGCTTTTTCCAGATGGAGTATCCCATGTCCGAGCCGGTCCAAACGCCTCAGACTTTCCCCACCCGCATCTTCTCGGGCATCCAGCCCTCCGGCGGATTGACCCTTGGCAATTACCTCGGAGCCCTGAAACGCTTCGTGCAAAAGCAGGATGAGGGCATCGAGACGATCTATTGCCTTGTCGATATGCACGCGATCACCACCTGGCAAGATCCGGCGAAACTGCGCCAACAAACCCGCGAAGCCGCCGCTGGCTTTATCGCGGCTGGCATTGATCCAGCGCGTTCGATCCTGTTCAACCAAAGCCAAGTCACCGCCCATGCCGAGCTTGGCTGGATCTTCAACTGCGTCGCCCGCATGGGCTGGATGAGCCGGATGACCCAGTTCAAGGACAAAGCCGGCAAGAATTCCGAGAACGTCTCGCTTGGCCTTTACGCCTACCCCGCCCTGATGGCCGCCGATATTCTGGCCTACAAGGCCACGCATGTCCCGGTGGGCGAGGACCAGAAGCAGCATATCGAACTGACCCGCGACATCGCGCTGAAGTTCAACAATGACTATAAGGTGAATTTCTTCCCGATCACCGAACCGGTGATCGAAGGCGCTGCGACCCGCGTGATGTCCCTGCGCGATGGTACGAAAAAGATGTCAAAATCAGACCCTTCCGATCAATCCCGCATCAATCTCACGGATGACGCCGACACTATCGCCAAGAAGTTCCGCAAAGCCAAAACCGATGCCGAACCCTTGCCCAGCGATCTTGAGGGCTTGTCCGGTCGCCCCGACGCCCGCAACCTGATCAACGTCTACGCGGCCTTGGCCGATATGACCCCCGAAGCCGTGATCACCGAATACGCAGGCGCACAATTCGGCACCTTCAAGCCCGCACTGGCTGATCTGGCAGTGGCGAAACTCTCACCGATCACCACCAAAATGAGCCATCTGATGCAAGACCCCGCCGAGATCGACCGCATCTTGGGCGAAGGTGCCACCCGCGCCAATGCCATAGCGCGGCCCATTGTCGATCAGGTCTACGACATCATCGGCATGATCCGGTCGCGTCAAATCTGATGGCGCAAGCCTGATGTGGAGGGGGCTTACCCGACTGATTTTGTTACTGGTTCTGGCAGGTTCACTTGCCGGGACCAGCCTCACCGCCGCCCGCATCGCCTCTGATCCGCTGCTCGCCCCGTTTGTCGAGGCCAGCAAAGATCAGATCGCAGCCGCAACCGAACGGATGCTGATAACCGCTGCCACGCCCGAAACCCTCAGCGCCCATATCGCCAACCGCCTCGCCGAATCCCCGCGCAACTGGCTGGCCCTCGATGCATTGGTGGATCTCGCCTACGAGCGGAAAATCTCACTGCCCTCGGCCCTAAACGCCGCCGTGCAAACCGCGCGCGAGGATGATCACAGCTATTACGCCACCGTCACCTCCTGCGCCACCTGCGCCTATGATCCCGCGCAATGCTCCCTTAGCGAAGTGATGATCTGCCAAGCCCCCATCGCCTTGACGCCCATCGGTGACATCGCAGGCATCACCCGCGCCGGAGTGGCCTACGCCAGCGGCGACGAAGTAGACCAAATCGACCTCGCTCTTTCGGTCGTAGGATTAGGAGCCACCGCCGCCATCCTCGCCTCGGGCGGCTCCAGCGGAGTGGTAAAAGCAGGCGCAAGCCTCGCCAAACTCGCCCGAAAAATGGACCGCCTGTCGCCTCGGCTGATCGAAATGGCCATAGACGCCGCCCGCGCAGGCGTAAATTGGGCCGCCCTCCCCGCCGTGCGCAGTCTCGACGATCTCACCGCCGCGATCCGCACCGAAGCCTTCCTGCCGCTGACCAACACCCTCACCGACCTCAGCCGCCTGAACACCGCAACAGACGCCACCACCGCCTTGCACCTGCTGCCGATGGTTGACGATGCCAATGACGCCCGCCGCCTTGCCAATGCCGCCGAAGCCCTCGGCCCAAAACTCGTCGGCCGCGCCGAAGTCCTCGGCAAAGCCCGCCTGTTCCGCGCCACCCTAAGATTCTCCGAAACCGCTTGGGCCTTAGGCGCGGGCCTCGTCAGCCTGGTGCTCTCCACCGCCACCCTGATCAGCGGCGTGATCCAACACGCCCTGATCAAACGCCTGCGCCGCAGTATAAAACGCACCGCCTGACCCGACGCCCGGAATTCGCGCGAATTCCGTCCACGATTTTCGCGCGAAAATCGCCTCGCATCCCGTCACTCCGCCATCATCGCTTTCAACACCGCCTGAGCCTCAACTGAATCCCATTCCGCATCGCCAATCAACCGCGCCACTTCCTCGCCCGCAGGATTGACGATCAACGTCACGGGAAGCCCCATCACCCCCATCTGATGCGCCAGCCCAGATTTCGGATCGCGCAGAACCGGCAGCGAGGTCACCCCCGCCTCACCATAGAACTTCTCGATCATCGCCACATCATTGCGCCCGGTCGCCACAGGCACCACCGCAATCTCCGGCATCGCATCCGCCAACCGCTGCAACGCGGGCATTTCCTTGCGGCACGGCGCGCACCATGTTGCCCAGAAGTTCAGCACCATCCATTTGCCCTTGTATTGCGCCAGCGAAGTCTCAAGCCCCGCGCCATCCAGCAACACTGCCTCGGGCAAAGCCACAGGCGCGACCAGAGCCAGCTTTTTCATGTCACCCGTCAGAAGCCCCTCAACGCTGCCCGCATTTGCACCACAGGCAAAGGCCGTATACAGAGCCACCAACAGCATCTTGCGCATCATGTCGAAGGCCCTTCCATGACCAATTCCCCAAAAACCACCGCCAATCAGATGTGGGGCGGCCGCTTTGCCTCTGGCCCTGACGCGATCATGACCGCGATCAACGCCTCGATCGGCTTTGACCAACGGCTTTACGCGCAAGACATTGCCGGAAGCCGCGCCCATGCCGCCATGTTGGCTGCCACGGGCATTCTGACTTCTAGTGATGCCGAGGCCATCGGGGAAGGCCTGCTCACGGTGTTGTCAGAGATTGACGCCGGGAATTTCACCTTTTCCACCGCCCTTGAAGACATCCACATGAACGTGGAAAGCCGCCTGAAAGACCTGATCGGTGCCCCCGCTGGCCGCCTGCACACGGCCCGTTCGCGCAACGATCAAGTCGCCGTCGATTTCCGCCTTTGGGTGCGCGATCAATGCGATGCCGCGATCCAAGGCCTCAATGCCCTGATGCGCGCCTTCCTCGCCCAAGCCGAGGCTGGCACCGATTGGGTGATGCCCGGCTTCACCCATCTGCAAACCGCGCAGCCCGTGACTTGGGGCCACCATATGCTGGCCTATGTCGAAATGCTCGCCCGTGACAAATCCCGCTTTGAAGACGCCCGCCGTCGCATGAACGAATGCCCGCTCGGGGCCGCCGCCCTCGCCGGAACCTCCTTCCCCATCGACCGCCACATGACCGCCGCCGCCTTAGGTTTCGACCGCCCCACCGCCAACAGCCTCGACTCAGTCTCCGACCGCGACTTCGCGCTGGAATTCCTGTCCGCCTCCTCCATCTGCGCCATGCACCTAAGCCGCTTCGCCGAAGAACTGGTGATCTGGTCCTCGGCCCAATTCCGCTTTGTCAAACTCTCCGACAAATGGACCACCGGTTCCTCTATCATGCCGCAAAAGAAAAACCCCGACGCCGCCGAACTGCTGCGTGCCAAACTGGGCCGCATCCTGGGCGCAACCGTCGCGCTGTTCACCATCATGAAGGGTCTGGCGCTGACCTATTCCAAAGACATGCAGGAAGACAAAGAGCAAGTCTTCGACGCCGCCGACACCCTGATGCTGGCGCTGGCCGCGATGACAGGCATGGTTGGCGACATGACCGCCAACCGTGAGGTTCTGGCCACATCTGCCGCGAGTGGCTTCTCCACCGCCACCGATCTCGCCGATTGGCTGGTGCGCGCCCTGAACCTGCCGTTCCGTGACGCCCACCACGTCACCGGAACCCTCGTCGCCCTTGCGGAATCCAAAGCCTGCGACCTGCCCGACCTTTCCATCACTGAAATGAAATCCGTCCATGACGGCATCACCCAAGAGGTCTATTCCGTCCTAGGCGTCGAAAACTCCGTCCGCAGCCGGATGTCCTACGGCGGAACCTCGCCCACCCGCGTCGCCGAGCAAGTCGCCCGCTGGAAAACCCTGCTGGCCTAAGGCACCTTCCGGCCAGCAACCCCGAAAGCAAACATGCGCCTGCTGATCCTCGCCCTCCTGCTCACCGCCTGCACCGAGCCCCGTCTTGGCGCAGGCATAGGCATCGGCCCGCACGGCGCAACCATCCGCCCAGTGATTTCTGGCGCTATCCCCGGCGGCGGCCGCATCAGCTATTCGCCTTGAGGACAAGACATGAAACTCCTTCCCCTGATCGCCCTGCTTGTCCTCACCGCCTGCGGAGCCGATGGCCCTCCCACTGCCCCGGAAACCGGGATAACCATGTCCGGCGATGCCCGCGTTGGCATCTCATCGGGCGAAACCCCGTAATCACCGCAACACCCGACTGCGTCGAATTGCGCAAGCTTCGGCTTCTGCTATACCCCAAGCGACTGATTTCATAAGGGGCCGCCGAATGGACCATTTCCTATATCGTGACGGCATCCTTCATGCCGAAGATGTGGCCGTGGCCGATATTGCCGCCCAAGTCGGCACGCCGTTTTACGTCTATTCCAGCGCCACCCTGACCCGACATTACACCCTGTTCACCGAGGCGCTTTCCCCCCTGCCGCACCTCGTCTGCTTTGCGATCAAATCACTGTCGAATATTGCCGTCCTCAAACTGCTGGGCGACTTGGGCGCAGGTATGGATGTAGTCTCCGGCGGCGAATACCGCCGCGCCATCGCAGCCGGTGTGCCCGGCAGCCGCATCGTGTTCTCTGGCGTCGGCAAAACCCGCGAGGAAATGCGCCTCGCCTTAGAGAACGGCATCCGCCAGTTCAACGTCGAATCCGAACCCGAACTGCGCGCCCTCTCCGAAGTGGCCAGCGCGATGGGCACCACCGCCCCGATCACCATCCGCGTCAACCCGGATGTCGATGCCCGCACGCATGAGAAAATCGCCACCGGCAAGAAAGACAACAAATTCGGCATCCCGATCAGCCGCGCCTCTGAGGTCTATGCCGAGGCCGCGAAGCTTCCCGGCCTGCAGGTGATTGGCATCGACGTGCATATCGGCAGCCAGTTGACCGAGCTTGAACCCTTTGAACAAGCCTACAAAAAAGTCGCCGACCTGACCCTGCGCCTGCGCAGCGAAGGCCATGTCATCTCCCGCCTCGACCTTGGCGGCGGCTTGGGCATCCCCTATGAGCGGTCCAACACCGCCCCGCCGCTGCCGCAAGAATATGGCGCGTTGATCAAACGCACCGTTGGCCACTTGGGCTGTGAAATCGAAATCGAACCCGGTCGCCTGATTTCCGGCAACTCCGGCCTGCTGGTCTCAAAGGTCATCTATGTCAAGAACGGCGAGATCAGCGATTTCCTGATCGTCGATGCCGCGATGAACGACCTTGTGCGCCCCTCTATGTATGGCGCGCATCACGACATCATCCCCGTCACTGAAGCCAAAGCTGCCACCGAATCCCATAGCTATGACGTGGTCGGCCCGGTCTGCGAAACCGGCGATACCTTCGCCAAAGCCCGCCCGCTGGCACCACTGAAAGAAGATGACCTGATCGCCTTCCGCTCGGCAGGCGCTTATGGTGCGGTGATGGCGTCGGAATACAACACACGGCCTCTAATCCCCGAAGTGCTGGTGAAAGATGATCAATTCGCCGTCATTCGCGCCCGCCCCAGCTATGAAGACATCCTGAACCGCGATACCATTCCCTTGTGGCTTTGAAACTGTAGAGGCCGATGACCGAAAGCACCGAAGCGCAAGCATTAAAACGCATTGAAACCCCGCTGCGGATCACGCTCGCGGGGCTTTGGGCTGAACGCATCACCCGCGCCTTCTGGCCGTTCTGGACCATCGCCATCACCAGCCTCTCCGCTGCCGCTTTCGGCCTGCAAGACCTGCTACCGATTGAGGCCGCATGGTTCGGCATGGTCACAGCCACCCTCGGCCTGATCTGGGGCATTGCCCACGGCTTCCGCGCTTTCCGCCGCCCGACCCGCGTTGAGGCGCTGATCCGGCTGGACAGCAAACTCCCCGGCCAACCCATCGCAGCCCTGCGCGATACCCAAGCCATCGGCATCACGGATGAGGCCTCAAAAGCCGTCTGGGCCGCCCACCGCACCCGCATGGCCGCCCGCGCTTCCGGCGCGAAACCGGTGCAGCCCGACCTGCAACTGTCCTCCCGCGACCCCTTCGCTTTGCGCTACGTCGCCCTCACCGCCCTCGTGATGGCCCTGCTGTTCGGCTCGATCTGGCGCGTCACCTCCGTCGCAGATCTCACCCCCGGCGGCACCGCCAATGCAGCCGCTGGCCCAGCATGGGAAGGCTGGGCACAGCCGCCCAGCTATACCGGCAAACCCGCGCTCTACCTCAACGACCAAACCGCCGACGCTTTGACCCTGCCCACCGGCACTCGCCTGCAAATCCGCCTCTACGGCGAACCCGGTGCGCTGATCGTGTCGGAAACCGTCTCGGGCCGCACCGATGCCCCCCCCGCCAGCCAACCTACCCAAGATTTCACTGTCACCACCTCCGGCAAACTCGCCATCGAAGGCGCTGCGGGCCGCGCATGGAAAATCATCGCCACCCCCGACAAAGCCCCCAGCATCACCCCGGCGGCCGAGATCACCCGCGACGGCGAAGGCCGCTTCAAGCAAAAATTCGCAGCCAAAGACGACTACGGCGTCACCAAAGGCGAAGTCACAATCGCCCTAGACCTTGCCGCCGTCACCCGCACCTACGGGTTGAAAACCGACCCCGACTCCATCGCCCCCGTCACCCTCGACCTGCCGCTGCCGTTCAAGGGCAGCCGCGCCGACATTAAAACCACCCTCGTCGATGACCTCTCGGAATCCGTGCTCTCCAACCTGCCCGTCACCCTCACCTATGCCGTCACCGACGCCGCAGGCAACACCGGCACCGCTGATCCGCTGCACCTGATCCTGCCTGGCAAACGCTTCTTCGACCCGCTCGCCGATGCGCTGATCGAGATGCGCCGCGATATCCTGTGGTCGCGCAGCAACGCCCCGACCTCGCTGGAAATCCTGAAAGCCGTCTCCAACCAACCCGGCGATATCTTCCCCGATGACACCTCCTACAACCGCCTGAAAGCCTTGATCAAACGGCTGGATGCCGAAGCAAAAACCCTCACCCCGGAAGCACGGGATGAGATCGCCAAGGAACTCTGGGCGATTTCGCTGATGATCGAAGACGGCAAGCTGAACAACGCCAAAGACCGCATGATGCGCGCGCAAGAACGCCTCGCCGAAGCCATCCGCAAAGGGGCCTCGCCCGAGGAAATCCAAAAACTGATGGATGAGATGCGCGACGCTTTGGACGAATACATGGCCGAGGAAGCCAAGAAAAACCCCGCCGATCCCAATGACGAAACCTCGCCGCAGCAAAAGGGCCCGACGATCACCCAAGACCAGATCGACCAGATGCTCGATAAGCTGCAAAAGCTGATGGAAGAAGGCAAAACCGCCGAAGCCGCCGAGTTGATGAAGCAACTTCAAGACCTTATGAACAACATGAAGGTCCAGCAAGGCGATGGCACTGGCGGCAAAGGCAGCCCCGGCAAACAGGCGATGAAAGACCTCGGCAACACTTTGCGCGGCCAGCAAAGCCTGTCCGACGACAGCTTCCGCGATCTGCAAGATGGCCAAGAAGGCCCCGGCAAAGACGGCAAGACGCTGTCGCAACGCCAGCAAGAGCTGCGCGAAAAGCTGAAAGAGCTGCGCGAGGGCGGCAAACTTCCCGGTCAGGGCGGCGACAAGAACGCAGACGGCAAGCAAGCCCTGAACGACGCCGAACAGGCGATGAAAGACGCCGAAGACGCGCTGAAACAAGGCGATCTGCCCGGTGCGTTGGACAAACAAGCCGAAGCCATGGACAAAATGCGCGAAGGCCTGCGCGATTTCGGCGATGCCCTCGCCGATCAAGATCGCCAGCAAGGTGCCTCGCCCGACGGCACGCAAAAGACCGAAGACCCACAATCGGGTGGCCCGCGTGATCCCTTGGGCCGCGAAAACGGCCTGCACATCGGCTCGGACGGCAACTTGGCCGAGAACAAAGACATCTACAAACGCGCGCAGGAACTGCTCGACCAGATTCGCAAACGCTCCGCCGATCAATCCCGCACCGATCAGGAACGCAGCTACCTCAACCGCTTGCTTGATTTGTTCTAACCCGCCGACCAATCTGATTCTTTTTTCGCCCCCCTTGTTTTGCCAGCCAAAATGGCGCATGTAGGCAGGGCGAAACGCTATCTATCGAACATCTGTCTCCTCTCTAGGCCTCAGTTCTCGATTGCTACGACTGAGCCACGTCATCGCATTCCGCGGATGGCACACCAAAACTAGGAGACACACGATGGCTAACGGCACCGTGAAATGGTTCAACGCCACCAAAGGCTTCGGCTTTATCGCCCCGGCAAACGGCAACAAAGACGTGTTCGTGCACATTTCCGCAATGGAACGCGCTGGCATCCGTCAACTGAATGACGGCCAAGCAGTGACCTTCGACATCGAAGCTGGCCGTGATGGCCGCGAGTCGGCGATCAACCTCGCTCTGGCATAAGCCAACCGGGCGGTTCACACCGCCCATCGATATTTGAAACGGGGGGAGCGCAAGCTGCCCCCGTTTTGCTTTGCAAGCCATCCGCGCAACGCGCAGGCACTCCGCCCCAAAACAAAAGGCCCCACGAAACCGCAGGACCTTTCCTTCAAATTAGTCTAAAATTTGCTTTCATCTTGGCCCAAATATCCCACGGGAGGTCCGGAGGGTGTGAAACCCTCCGGGGCCAGCAAAGCAAACCTTAAGCGGCCAGTGCGTCCACTTCAGCTTCACCCTTGGCAATCGCTGCATCCACGCCGTAAGCCATCGCGTCCGCCGCTGCAAACTGCACGTCGGTGATGCCGAAGAAGCCCAGCATGTGACGCACGTAGCCCGAAGCGAAGTCAATCTCCGACCCAATCTTGGTGCCGTCCGAGGTATAGGCCACGATCGCGCGCTTGCCGGTCAACAGGCCAATCGGGCCGGTTTCGGTGTAGTTAAAGGTCTCGCCTTTGCGGGCCAGCTGATCAATCCACGACTTCAACTGCGACGGCACGCCAAAGTTATACACCGGAAGCGCGATGACCAGCAGGTCAGCGGCTTTGACTTCGGCCAGCAAAGCATCGGCATAAGCTGCAGTCACTTTCTGATCGTCATTGCGGGCGTCCGCCGGGGTGAACACAGCGCCCAGCCAGGCGCCGTCAATCGCGGGCACGCCAGCCGACAGGTCACGGGTCACAACAGTAGCGCCCGGATTGGCAGCCAGCACACGCTCCATGATCCGATCGGTCAGGCGGCGCGACACAGCACCAGCGGGTTTGATCGAGGATTCTACGCGCAGGATATTGGTCATTTTCAGGGTCCAGTTCAGGATGAGGAGGAATTCTATGCGCCTTAGATGCGCCTTTTCCTATCTCTGCGCAATTAGAGGAATCGCACCTAAGTTGCGCATTTACGCACACAACTAAGGGACACACCCGCACTGACACCTTCCCCGCTTCCCACCCCCATTCGTTAAAACTTCCTGAACACTGCCTTCTAAGTCGTTGATCTTAAAGTATCTCAAATTGGTCCCGAGTCGGGACCAAAGAAAAAGGGCCGCGCAACCTGCGCGGCCCCCTCCAAACTAAAAGCCAAAATCACCCCAAAGCCGGATAATCCGTATAGCCCTTCTCACCCGGCGTGTAGAACGTCGCAAAGTCCGGCGCGTTCAACTCCGCCCCCGCTTTCATCCGTGCCACCAGATCCGGGTTGGCAAGGTATGCCCGGCCAAAGCCAACCAGATCCGCAGCACCCGCATCCACAGCCGCCTGCCCCGAAGCCGCATCCAAGCTGCCACCGACAATAAACGTCCGAGGCCAAGCCGCGCGCAACTTGGCGCGGAACTCTGCCGGAATCGCCGGATTGCCCATCGCCGCATGATCGACCAGATGCACATAGACCAGCCCGATCTTAGCCAAGCTCGCCATCAGCGCCAGATACGTCTCATCCACCTCCGGATAAGCCGCCATCCCCGACGCCATGCCATAGGGCGAGATGCGGATACCGACCTTATCGCCGCCAATCGCCGCCACAACCTCCTGCGCAACCTCGGTCACAAAGCGCAACCGCTTCGCCACCGAGCCACCCCAGGCATCGGTGCGCTTGTTGGTGTCGGGCGACAGGAATTGCTCCAGCAAATAGCCGTTGGCCCCGTGCAGCTCGACCCCGTCAAACCCCGCCGCAATCGCGTTCTTAGCCGCCGTCACGAACTCCGCTTTGGCTTGCTGAATATCAGCCTCGGTCATTTCCTGCGGCGCCGGATAGTCCTGCATGCCCTCGGCGTCGGTATACATCTGACCCGCCAAGGCCAGCGCAGAAGGGGCCACGATCTTCGCGCCTGCAGGCATGTTCCCCGGATGGCTGACCCGCCCGGTGTGCATGATCTGCGCGAAAATCACCGCGCCTTTGGCATGTGCCGCCGCGGTGACAGGCTTCCAGGCCGCCACCTGCGCGTTGCTCCACAGCCCCGGCGTGCGGGCATAGCCGCGACCGTTCGGGCTGGGGGCCGTGCCTTCAGTGACGATCAGACCAGCCGCGCCACGTTGGCCATAATAGTCCGCCATGATCGGCGTTGGCACCGCATCAACGTCAGCACGGCACCGGGTCATCGGGTTCATCACAATCCGGTTTTGCAGCTTATGCGGCCCCATCGAGGTCGGGTCAAAAATCGAAGCAGTCATTGTTTCGCGTCCTTTGACAGAAATCTGAACCCGGAAGTTTAGCCACTTTCCCAGCAGAGACCACGCCTGTTTCCGCCCTCCCCCCTGTGCGGAAATGCAGGCCTGCGCGCCCTTGAAACTGTGGCAGCAAAGCAGGTCAAGCGGCGGACTATCTTAACAACTCGTAAATGATCCCCCGCTAAATCATTGATAAATATAAGACCGCACAGATGTCCACGCGTGGACACTACCCCCTGGCACTGAAAAAATCGCTGATCGCCTTCGCCATCGCCTCCGATACCCCCGGCACCGCCATCAGATCGGAAATCCCCGCCCGAGCCACCGCCTTGGCCGAGCCAAAATGCGCCAGAAGCGCCCGTTTGCGAACCGCGCCCACCCCCGGAATATCATCCAGTGGCGTGATCGAAACCTGTTTCGCCCGCTTCGCCCGATGCGCCCCATTCGCCCAGCGATGCGCCTCATCCCGCAGCCTTTGGATAAAATACAGCACCGGATCATTACGCTGCAACGCCTTCACCGGCATCCCCGTGCGGTAAAACTCCTCTTTGCCGGCGTCGCGATCAATTCCCTTCGCAACCCCCACCATCGCGATATCATCGACCCCCAGTTCCGCCAGAATCCCCGCCACGGCTGAGACCTGCCCCGCCCCGCCATCAATCAGCAGCAAGTCCGGCCAAGACCCCGAACTGCGGTCAGGATCCTCCTTCAACAACCGTTCAAACCGCCGCGTCATCACCTCGCGCATCATGCCGAAATCGTCCGAATTCTTCCCCGCCGCCGACTTGATGTTAAACTTGCGATACTGCGATTTCAGGAAGCCATCAGCCCCCGCGACGATCATGCCGCCGACAGCATCCGAGCCCTGAATATGGGCGTTATCGTAGACCTCAATCCGGGTTGGCGGCGCATCAAGATCAAATGCCTCGGCCAGCCCCGCCAGTAGCTTATTCTGGGTCGAGCTTTCCGACATCTTCCGCGCCAGACTCTCGCGCGCGTTCCTGACTGCGTTTTCGACCAGTTCCGCCTTCTCCCCCCGCTGTGGCACGGCAAGCTCGACCTTCCTACCTGCCCGCTCGGCCAGCAGATTGCTGACCAAGTCTTCGTTCTCCACCGGATGCGACAGCAAGATCAGCCGGGGCGGCTCTTTGTCGTCATAGAACTGCGCGACGAAGGCCTCCAGAATCTCGGCCTCCTCCGCCCCCGCCCCGGTGCGCGGGTAGAAATCGCGGTTGCCCCAGCTTTGATTGGCGCGGATGAAGAACACCTGCACGCAAGCTTGCCCGCCCTCCAGATGCAGCGCGATCACATCGGCCTCAGCCACCCCCGCCGGGTTGATCCCCTGCGATTGCTGCACTTGGGTCAGCGCCTTGATCCGGTCGCGCAAAGCCGCTGCGCGCTCAAACTCCATCGCTTCCGAGGCAATGTTCATCTCGGCGGCGAGATTGCTTTGCACGGTGGTGGTCTTGCCCTGCAAAAACCGCTCGGCATCGGCCACCAAGGTCGCATATCCCGGCCCGTCAATCCGCCCGGTGCAGGGGGCAGAGCAGCGTTTGATCTGATATTGCAGGCAAGGCCGGGTGCGGCTGTCAAACATCGAATCCGAGCAGTTGCGCAGCAGGAACACCTTTTGCAGCTGATTGAGAGTGCGGTTCACGGCCCCTGCCGAAGCAAATGGCCCGAAATAGCTGCCCTTTTCGCTACGCTTGCCGCGATGCTTTTTCAACTGCGGGAAGGGGTGCTCGGTGCTGATCAGGATGTTCGGGAAGGATTTATCGTCGCGCAGCAGCACGTTGTAACGCGGCTTCAACTGTTTGATCAGGTTCTGCTCTAGCAGCAGCGCCTCGGTTTCCGTCCGCGTGGTCAGGAACATCATCGAGACGGTCTCGGAAATCATCCGCGCGATGCGGCCCGAATGACCCGAGGGGCGGGCATAATTCGACACCCGCGCCCGCAGATTGCGGGCTTTGCCGACGTAAAGCACTTCCGAGGCCGCGTTCAACATGCGGTAAACGCCGGGGCTGCCATCCAGCGTTTTCAGGTAATCCTGAATCAGATCGTGCCCGGTTAGACTGACTTCACTCATGCAGAAACATCGCCCTCGGATTCGTTGATTCTTAACGCTGCCTGCAATGATAGGCAGGCTGGGACAAGAGGAAAGCTATCCCCGCTTTCTGTGGATAACATTGCGGAGAAGATTTCAGAACCGCCAAATTTCCCTTGTTTTTGGCCCCATTCGCTGTATTGCCTATTTTTTAGGCGAAATAATAAAGCATTGATAACAATGGAAAGATTTCTGACCATCTGGCAAATCCCTGATAAGTCAGGACTTTTTGTAACGCATCTGTGAAGCAAATACAAAAAGTGGACAACTTTCACGGGAGGCCAAATTTTGCCTAGTCGAAATCCATCACGTCGGGGGTTTTCCAACCCAGATGCTGGCCGCCATCGACGGAGATCATTTGCCCTGTCACGGCGGGGGAATCGAGAAAAAACCCTAGCGCTGCGGTGATGTCGGCAGGATTTGCACCGCGTTTCAGGATCGTGGCGCTGCGTTGCGTCACAAAGCTTTCGGCGCTTTGACGGCTGCCTTGCAAGGTCGGCCCCGGCCCGATGCCGTTCACCCGAACCCTCGGGGCAAGACCCTGCGCCGTGGTACGCGTCAGCGCCCAGAGGCCCATTTTCGCCAAAGTGTAGGACAGAAATTCGGGCGTCAGTTTATGCACACGTTGGTCGATCATGTTCAGCACCATGCCGCTGGCCACAGGTTCACCATGATCGTCGAGTTTCGGCGTGGGAACTTGGGCGGCAAACGCCTGTATCAGCACGAAGGGCGCGCGCAGGTTGCTTTCCATATGGCGATCCCAGCTTTTGCGGGTAACCGTGGCAACCGTGTCATATTCAAAGATCGAGGCGTTGTTGATCAGCACCGTCAATGGCCCGCCAAGCCCCTGCACCGCCATCGGCACCAGCTTTTCGACTTGAGTTTCAATCAGCAGATCGGCGCGCAGGGCGACGGCTTTGCGGCCCAAAGCGGTGATTTCTTTCACCACCGCCTCGGCCTCTTTGCGGGAACTGGCGTAATGCACCGCCACATCATAGCCACGCTTGGCCAGATACAGCGCCATCTCGCGGCCCAGCCGCTTGCCCGCCCCCGTCACCAATGCCCTCATCGTCCACCCTTTTTGCAATCGCACCCCTTGGAGCCAATCACATAGCGCCCGCAGCGTTTGCAGGTAGCCGGATTGGCCAATCCAAGGCGTTTTTTCACCGAACCGCCGATGCGACCGGGGAATAATGCGTTGCCGACCATGCCTATGGCCAGCATCACCAGCAGAAAAACGAGGACGGCTTTGATCATGTTACAACCCGTAGCGCGCCCAAAGCGCGCGATCTTCAACTGAGGCCAGCGCATCTTCGGCCATGTTCAGGCCAAAGCGGCTCAGCAAGCCCCGCTTTGGCCCCAATGGCACCAGCTTTACCTTATCGCAATAAAGCGATTTCAGCTTGGGGACCAGATGCGCCACGCCATCGGCCAGGCCCAGATCAACCGAACGTTGGCCTACCCAAATATCGGCGTTGAACAGATCGGCATCGGCAAGGCGATTGCCGCGCCGCGCTTTGACATGGGCGATGAAGGCCTCATGGATCGGGGCTTGCAGGGCTTTCAGGCGTTCAATGTCTTCCGGCTTTTGCGGCAGGAACGGGTCGGCGAGGCTTTTCTGCTTGCCCATGGCGACGATGCGGCGTTCAACCCCCTGCTTCGCCATCAGTTCGGGGAAACCAAAGCTCGCGAAGATCACGCCGATGGAGCCGACGATAGAGGACGGATCGACCCAGATCTGATCCGCCGCACAGGCCAGCCAGTAGCCGCCGCTTGCGGCGACATCCTCGACAAAGGCATGAACGGGCACGGATTTCTCCTCTGCCAATCGCCGCACCCGCGCCGCAATCAGGCTGGATTGTACTGGAGATCCGCCCGGAGAATTCACCACCAGCGCCACTGCTGCGGGCTTCATCCGAAACGCCTTTTCGATGATCGTCGCCAGCCCCGCGTCGTTCAACGCATTGCGACCAGAGCCAATCGTGCCCGCTAGCCGGATCACCGGCACCACGGGGGATTTTTTCACAAAGGGGATAAATTTCATCATGCCGCAAAGCTAAGGCTTCGCACCCGCAAGCACAACTCTTGCAACTTCATCTTGGCCCAAATACTCCCCCCGGGGGGGGGCCGCTTCACATCCCTTGCGCATCAAACCATTCCCCGTCACCCTGCACCGCATGATCGACAAGTTGGAAATGTTCATTGCCCTCGCCAACGAGCGCCATTTTGGCCGCGCGGCGGAAGTGTGCCGGGTGACGCAACCCAGCCTGTCGTCAGCCATCCGCCAGCTTGAGGATCAGTTGGGCGTGCAACTGGTGTTCCGCGGCTCTCGCTTTCAGGGGCTGACGCCGGAAGGCCAGCGCGTGCTGGATTGGGCGCGGCGGATTGTCGGCGATATGCGGGCGCTGAAGGATGAAATGCGCTCGGTGCATTCCGGTCTTTCGGGCAATCTGCGCATCGGCGTCATCCCCACGGCCCTGCCGATGGTGGCCGATCTGACCGCGCCGTTCACTGCGCGCCATCCGAACATGCGCGTCACCTTGCTGTCACGGACTTCGGTGGAAATTCTGGCGGGTATTGAAAGCTTGGAGCTGGACGCAGGCCTGACCTATCTCGACAACGAACCGTTGGGGCGGGTGGCGCAGACGCCACTTTACACCGAGTTCTACCGCTATCTCTGCGCACCAAACTCTCCGCTGGCGGATCGGGCGCAGGTGACGTGGAGCGAACTCGTGCATGAACCTTTGTGTCTTTTGACTGCGGATATGCAGAACCGCCGTATCGTCAATCAGCATCTGGCCGAGGTCGGCGTGCGGGTAGCGCCGACGGTGGAGTCGAACTCCAGCATCGCCTTGGTGGCGCATGTGAAGTCGGGGCTGTGGGCCTCGGTGGTGCCGATGAAACTGGCGGATATGTTCTCGGGGCAGGGCCTACGGGCGATTCCCATCGTTGAACCAGAGGCCGAGCATCTGGTCGGCCTGATCACCGCCAAGCGTGATCCGCAAACCCCTGTTCTGCAAGCGCTTATGGATGAGGCCGCCAAGCTGGCGATCCGGCTGCGCCGTTAGGCTTGATAGCCTTAGGCTATTGAACAACGGTATATCAATATTGATTTCCATATCAATCGGCGTATGACGTAGCAAAGCTACCAAAGGGCCGCCACATGCTTGATTCCGTCGACATCACCTCCCGGCTTGAGGAAATTCTCAGCGCCCATAAAGGCATGGAGGGATCTCTGCTGCCGATTCTGCACGCCATTCAGGCCGAGTTTGGCTATGTGCCGCAGGTGGCTTTGCCGATCATCGCGCAAGACCTGAACCTGTCGAAGGCCGAAGTGCATGGCGTGATGAGCTTTTACCACGATTTCCGCGAACATCCGGCGGGCGATCATGTGCTGAAACTGTGCCGCGCGGAATCTTGTCAGTCGATGGGTGCAGATCGGGTGGCTGCTCATGCACAAAAGTCGTTGGGGATTGAGTGGCACGAAACCACCAAGGACGGCCGCGTCACACTGGAGCCGATTTTCTGCCTTGGCCTTTGCGCTTGTGGCCCCGCCGCGATGATCAACGGCAAACTGGTGGGCCGGATCGATGAAGCCCGAATTGATGCGATCATCGGGGGTTTGAAATGAAGATTTACCTGCCGCTGGACAGTGCAGCCGTCGCCCTTGGCGCTGACGAGCTCGCCGAGTCGCTAATGTTTCAAGCCCAAGCGCGTGGGATCACCCTGACGCTGGTGCGCAATGGGTCACGCGGGATGGTCTGGCTGGAGCCAATGGCCGAGGTTGTGACCGATGCAGGCCGGATGGCGTTTGGCCCGCTGACGCTGGCTGATGTGCCTGCTTTGTTCGATGATCTGGCAGCGCATCCAAAGGCCTTGGGCTTGACCGACGATCTGCCTTGGATGAAGGCGCAAACTCGCCTGACCTTTGCCCGCGTTGGCGTGATCGACCCGCTGTCGCTGGACGACTACAAAACGCACGGTGGTCTGGCTGGCCTGACTTTGGCGCTTGCCATGGACAAGGCGGCTATCGTTGCCGAAGTCACGAATTCGGGCCTGCGTGGTCGCGGTGGCGCGGGCTTTCCGACGGGGATCAAGTGGAAGACTGTGTCCGAGGCTGCGGCAGATCGCAAATACATCGTCTGCAATGCTGATGAGGGCGACAGCGCCACCTTCGCCGACCGCATGTTAATGGAGGGCGACCCCTTCACGCTGATCGAAGGCATGATCATTGCTGGCCTCGCAACCGGGGCCACCAAGGGATTTGTGTATATCCGTTCAGAATACCCGATTGCGATTGATGTGATGCAAAAGGCGGTGAAAATCGCGGCGGATGCGGGGGTGCTTGGCACGTCGGTTTTGGGGTCATCCCACACCTTCAACATAGAAATCCGCGTCGGTGCCGGTGCCTATGTCTGCGGTGAGGAAACCTCCCTGCTGAACAGCCTTGAAGGCAAGCGTGGCGTCGTTCGCGCCAAGCCGCCGCTGCCCGCTTTGCAGGGCTTCATGGCGAAGCCGACGGTGGTGAACAACGTGATTTCGCTGGCCTCGGTGCCCGTGATTTTCGAAAAAGGCGCCGAGTTCTACAAGAACTTCGGCCTTGGTCGCTCGCGCGGCACCATCCCGTTGCAGATCGCCGGAAACGTCAAGCACGGCGGGCTGTATGAGATCGCTTTCGGCCTGACCTTGGGTGAAATCGTTGACAAAATTGCGGGCGGCAGCGCCTCCGGTCGCCCGGTGAAAGCGGTGCAGGTTGGTGGCCCCTTGGGTGCCTATTTCCCCCGTGCTTTGTTTGATACGCCGTTTGGCTACGAGGAATTCGCAGGCAAGGATGGCTTGATCGGCCATGCGGGCCTGACGGTGTTTGATGATAGCGCCGACATGCTGAAACAAGCCCGTTTCGCGATGGAATTCTGCGCCATCGAGTCCTGTGGTAAATGCACCCCCTGCCGGATCGGCGCTGTGCGCGGTGTTGAAACCGTTGACCGGATTGCCAAGGGTGATGCCTCGGCGATCCCTCTGCTGACCGATCTGTGCAACACCATGAAGGCCGGTTCACTTTGCGCCTTGGGCGGCTTTACGCCCTACCCGGTGATGTCCGCCCTGACCCATTTCCCCGATGATTTCGCCCCTATGAAGGAAGCCGCTGAATGAAAGACTTCATCATCCCGGATCGCGATTTCGGCACCCCTGCCGCCAAAAGCAAACAAATGGTCACATTGACCATCGACGGCTTTGACATCACCGTGCCGGAAGGCACCAGCATCATGCGCGCCGCCGCAGAAATCGGCATTTCGGTGCCAAAACTCTGCGCGACGGACAGCATCGACGCTTTCGGATCGTGCCGTTTGTGCCTCGTGGAAATCGAGGGCCGCAACGGCACTCCGGCGTCCTGCACCACCCCGGTTGCGCCCGGCATCAAGGTTCACACCCAGAACGCAAAACTGAAGCAACTCCGCCGTGGCGTGATGGAGCTTTACATCTCGGATCACCCGCTGGACTGTTTGACCTGCTCGGCCAATGGCGATTGCGAGTTGCAGGATATGGCCGGTGCAGTAGGCCTGCGCGACGTGCGGTATGAGGCGATTGATACCCATTTCAAGGTGAAAGACACCTCGGGCATTGCCAATCCGAACTACATCCCGCGCGACGATTCCAACCCGTATTTCAGCTACGACCCGCAGAAATGTATCGTCTGCTCGCGCTGCGTGCGCGCTTGCGAGGAAGTGCAGGGCACGTTCGCGCTGACCATCGAGGGCCGGGGCTTTGATAGCCGCGTGTCTTTCGGCGCGAAAACTGACACCGCTCTGTCGTCCGATTGCGTGTCTTGCGGCGCTTGCGTTCAGGCTTGCCCGACCGCGACCTTGCAAGAAAAGTCGATCATTGAGATCGGCACGCCAGAGCGTTCGGTGATTACCACCTGTGCCTATTGCGGCGTCGGTTGCAGCTTCAAGGCTGAGATGCGCGGCGATGAATTGGTCCGCATGGTGCCCTACAAGCACGGTAAGGCGAACCGCGGCCATTCCTGCGTCAAGGGCCGTTTCGCCTACGGCTATGCCAGCCACAAAGACCGCATTCTGAACCCGATGATCCGCGACAGTATCAACGACCCGTGGCAGGAAGTGTCGTGGGATGAAGCGATGGACTTCACCGCCAAGCGGATGAAGGGCATTATTGAGAAACACGGCCGTCATTCCGTAGGGGTGATCACCTCGTCGCGCTGCACCAATGAAGAAGCGTATCTGGTGCAAAAACTGACCCGCGCCGTGTTTATGAACAATAATACGGATACCTGCGCCCGCGTCTGCCACTCACCCACCGGCTACGGTTTGGGTCAAACCCTTGGCACCTCGGCAGGGACGCAAGACTTTGACTCGGTTGAAGAAACCGACGTTGTGATGATCATTGGTGCCAATCCTGCCGCTGCCCACCCGGTCTTTGCCAGCCGTTTGAAAAAACGTCTGCGTCAAGGGGCAAAGCTGATTGTCGTCGATCCGCGCCGCACCGAGATGGTCGAAAGCCCGCATGTCAAAGCCGAGCATCACCTCGCGCTGACCCCCGGCACCAACGTCGCCATTGTCACCGCTTTGGCGCATGTCATCGTGACCGAAGGGCTGTTCGATGCCCAATTCATCCAAGATCGCTGCGATTGGGATGAGTTCCAAGATTACGCCGAATTCGTCAGCCAGTCGCAAAATTCGCCCGAATCCGTGGCCCTGCTGACGGGCGTTCCTGCTGCGGAAGTGCGTGCTGCGGCGCGGCTTTATGCCAAGGGCGGCAATGGCTCGATCTACTACGGCCTCGGCGTGACTGAGCACAGCCAAGGTTCGACCACGGTGATCGGCATTGCCAACCTTGCGATGATGACCGGCAACATTGGCCGCCCCGGCGTGGGTGTGAACCCGTTGCGTGGTCAGAACAACGTGCAAGGTTCGTGCGACATGGGGTCGTTCCCGCATGAATTGCCGGGCTATCGCCATGTCAAAGGCGAAGGCGTGCGCGACATTTTTGAGAAGGCTTGGGGCGTCAAGATTGACGATGAGCCCGGCCTGCGCATCCCGAACATGCTGGACGCGGCGGTTGAGGGCACCTTCAAGGGTCTGTATTGCCAAGGCGAAGACATCCTGCAATCCGACCCCGACACCAAACACGTCGCCGCCGGTCTTGCCGCGATGGATTGCGTGATCGTGCATGACCTGTTCCTGAACGAAACCGCCAACTACGCGCATGTGTTCCTGCCCGGCTCGACCTTCCTGGAAAAAGACGGCACCTTCACCAATGCCGAACGCCGCATCAACATGGTGCGCAAGGTGATGGCACCGCGCAATGGCTATGGTGATTGGGAGATCACCCAAATGCTGGCCAATGCGATGCTGAAAGACACCGGCGGCGCCAAGTGGACCTATACGCACCCGACGCAAATCATGGATGAAATCGCCATGACCACCCCGTCTTTTGCGGGTGTGAGCTATGAGAAGATCGAAACCATGGGCTCGATCCAGTGGCCCTGCAACGACAAGGCTCCGGAAGGCACGCCTTTGATGCATGTCGATGGCTTCGTGCGCGGCAAGGGCAAGTTCATCAACACCGAATATGTGGCAACGGATGAGAAAACCGGCCCGCGCTTCCCGCTGTTGCTGACGACCGGGCGCATCTTGTCGCAGTATAACGTCGGCGCGCAGACCCGCCGCACGGGCAATGTGGCCTGGCATTCCGAAGATTTGCTGGAGATTCACCCGCATGACGCCGAAGTGCGTGGCGTAAAAGAGGGTGATTTCGTGCGTCTTGCCAGCCGCTCGGGCGATACTACCCTGCGCGCGACGATCACTGATAAGGTCAATCCGGGTGTGGTCTATACCACCTTCCACCATCCGGACACGCAGGCCAACGTGATCACCACCGACTTCTCGGATTGGGCCACCAACTGTCCGGAATACAAGGTGACCGCTGTGCAAGTCTCGCCCAGCAACGGCCCGTCGGAATGGCAAGAAGAATACAACGCCCAAGCCGCGATGTCGCGCCGCATCGCAGCGGCAGAGTGATGCAAACCCACCGCCCCTTGCCGCGCCTGACCTTCGGGTTGGGCGCGATCAACGGGTCGGCATCGGCCCGAGAACTGCCCGAGGAAGTCGCGGTGGCCTTGTCGTTCAACGGCTCCACCCAAGCCGTAATGATGGCCTCGCCTGCTGATCTGGAAGATTTTGCCTATGGCTTTGCGATGACCGAAGGTATCGCCAAACCTGAAGAAATTCAAAGTGTTGAAGTGGTTGAGACGCCACTCGGCTTAGATGTGCAAATCTGGTTGGAACCGCAAGCCGAAGCCCGCCTGACCAAACGCCGTCGCACCATGGCAGGCCCGGTTGGCTGCGGGCTCTGCGGCATCGACAGTCTGGAAGAAGCCACGCGGGTGATGCAGCCCGTCTCCGTCTCAAATTTCCGCATGACCCCGTCCGAAATCATGGCCGCCGTCGCTTCCCTGCCCGCCGCCCAACCGCTGCACGATCTAACCCGCGCGGTCCACGCGGCTGGTTACTATAGCGGCAAACTGCTCGCCGCCCGCGAGGATGTTGGCCGCCACAACGCGCTGGATAAACTCTGCGGCCATCTGATCCGCACCGCGCATCCAACCGGAGCCGTCGTGCTGACCAGCCGAGTTTCCATCGACATGGTGCAAAAAGTTGCCACCCTCGGCACGCCAATCCTCATCGCCGTGTCCGCTCCGACCGCCCATGCCGTCCACCTTGCTGACCTCGCTGGCATTACCCTGATCGCCCTCGCCCGCCCGGATCGGTTTGAGGCCTATACCCACACCGACCGCATTTCGCAGGAGACCGCTCATGTCGCTTAACGACACCCACGCAGGCCCACACGCCAAGCTGATCTATATGGCGAACCAGATCGCCAAGTTCATGGAATCGAAACCGCATGACGAAGGGCTGACCCTACTGGCCTCGCATATCAATGACTTCTGGGAACCCCGGATGCGCCGTCATCTGTTTGAAGTGCTGGATGCAGGCGGCGCGGGCCTGCGGCCGCTGGTACTAGAGGCGTCCGCTGCGATCAAGCGCCCCGTTGTCGCTGCTTAACTCCACGGCAAGAGAAAAAGCTACTTCTGGATCAAGGCATTACAGCATCAAACGAGTGCTTGAGCCGCTACGGTCTTTATCCTAGGCTTAATGCATGTCGATCCGAGATTCACCGGGCCGGCCATTTTGATCGGATTTTATTATATCGGAGACGTTTCATGCGAAATGTCATTGTGCGATCAGGCTCGTCTGGGCAATCCGTCCGGGACTTGCAAATGGCGCTGAACAATCGCCTGAATCCTTCGCCCAATCTGACCATCAACGGCCTTTTCACACCGCAAACCGAACGCGCCGTGCTGGCGTTTCAACGCTCTAACTGGCTGGAGATGGATGGCATCGCCGGGCTCTGCACGCTGGATGCGCTCTATGGCACCGAGTCCGCGCCGATCATCCTGCACAACGTGCCCTATCTCAGCCAACCGACACCGACCACCTGTTGGGTCGCGGCGACGGCGATGCTGACGCGGCTGTCGATTCAGGCCATCCGCATGACCACGCCGCAACGTCTGTTGACCGCCGATGGTTCGCTGATCAACGAAAGTGAGCGCGGCCAAAGGCTTGAGGTGCATCAGACTTTCGCCCAGCTGCACCGGCTGCGCTATCAGCCGCCGCAAAGCTGGCCCGTCGCGACCTTGATCGGGTTGTTGCGGAGTGGCCCGATCATGCTGGAATTCTTGCACAATCCCGGCTCTTTTCAACGTGGCACCGGCTCCTCGGGGCATTATGTGGTGATCGTCGGGGCGCGCGGTTCTCACAGCGCCGATGGCAGCACGACAACGCTGCGGATTTATGATCCCGATGACAGCGACGGTGAGGGGATTTACTCGGTGGTCTACGCCTCGATGCTGCGCCGTGTGCCGCTGGCGACGTTTGGGATGTTTACCCAGTAGGCACAGCGCAAAATGCTGCGAAAAAGTGGTGGTTTTCTGCGCAGCGCCCTTGGATTTGAAAGCCTTTTCCGACCGGATGTACCGCATCGTAAAACTTTGCGGTAAAGCTTTGATCTTGGCAGGTAATACGTAAAGTTTGGAAATCAAAAATCTGACGCGTGATCGCGTATTGCGCTTTATACGCCGCCTCTTTCGCGACAAAAATCCGCAACACCTGCAAGCCTTGCTGAGGCCACGGCAGGTCGCTGATTTCTTTGTGTTCCTCTGGCCGAAGCACCGTCGACCAGAGCTCTGCTGGCAGAGGGTGCAAGGGTTCTATATCCAAACCCAGCCCCCGATAGTCGCGCGTCAATCCCATCACGGCGAGACAAGCCCCGGTGCAATGGCTGATGCTGCCTGTCGCAGCTTGTGGCCAGATCGGAGCACGATCCAGAGCCATCGGAATCGCCACAGCTGCAAAGCCCAAACCGCGCAGCGCCTGTCGCGCGGCACTGCGCCCGGCGGCGAATTCTGCCAACCGCGCGGGTACTGCACCCGGCAGAACCTCGCCCGGCCACAGTTCCAGCGCTTCGTCCACCTCACCCAGCGTCACGCCACTTGGTAGAACCGCGCGCAGGCGGGCTGCAATGTCAGGCATTCACCTGCCCACGCATCGCCCGTCGCCGCGCCATCGCATCGGCGCGCGCATGGGCACGGTCAGACACCACCGCAGAGGCCGCTTTCGGGCGATCATCCAGATGCGCCGCCAAAGCCGACAAGACCGGGAAGCGGAAAATATCGGTGATCGAGAGCTTTGCCGCACCAAGACTATCCCTGATCTCGCGATGCACCTGCACCGCCAGCAGAGAATGCCCGCCCAAAGCGAAGAAATTATCCTTCGAGCCGACTTTCGCCAGCCCCAAAACCCGCGCCCAGATCGCCGCGATCTGCGTCTCGATATCCGAGGTGGGCGCAACAAAATTTTGCGTTTCCAGCGGCTTGGCGCTCGGGGCAGGCAGTGCCTTGCGATCTACCTTACGGTTGGGCGTTAGCGGAAAGACATCAAGGCTGACGAAATGCGCGGGCATCATGTGCTCCGGCAAAAGCCCCGCCAATTCTGCCCGCAGTGCCACCTCGGTCGCCGCGCCAACAATATAAGCCACCAGCCGCAAGTCGCCCGGCGCATCTTCGCGGGCCATCACCACGGCTTGCCGCACCCCCGGCTGCGCCTCCAGCACAGATTCAATCTCGCCGAGCTCAATCCGGTAACCGCGCAGTTTGACCTGATGATCCGTGCGGCCCAGAAAATCGACCTTACCATCCGCCCGCCAACGCACCAGATCGCCGGTCCGATACATCCGCGCGCCCCAAGCACAGGCGCGCTCTGGCGAAACAAAACTATCGTTCACAAATCGCTCTGCCGTCAGATCAGATCGCTGCCAATAGCCGCGCGTCACACCATCGCCGCCGATCCACAACTCCCCAGCAACGCCGGGGGCGACCGGATTCATCGCCTCATCCAGCACATAAATCTGCTGGTTCGCCAAAGGCTTGCCGATATTGCAAACCCCATCAACCGCACCGACTTCCTCCACCGAGGACCAGATGGTTGTCTCGGTCGGGCCATACATATTCAATACCCGTGCCGTGGTCGCCTGCCGCAGATCGGCGACCAGCGCGCCTGGCAAAGCCTCGCCGCCCAGCATCACCGTCTTCACCCCGGCCAAAGCCATACGCGACTCATCGTTCATCGTGATCATCCGTGCCATCGACGGTGTGCATTGCAGATGCGTCACGCCATGTCGCAGGATCTGCGCCGCGATTGAGAAATCATCCTCGGCCACACCGCCACCCGCATTGGCGCGCTTGACCACTTCGGCCAGCGGATACAGCCCCTCCAGCACCTTTTCAGGTGCTACGCCATAGTCGATCAGGCAAGCCACTTCACCCACCCCGATCCGCTTCAACTGCTCAACCCGCGCCAGTGCATCTTCGACCGTGCCGAACAGGCCCGAGTCCTCAAAATAGCGCTGGAAGGCGAAATCGAGGATCGCTTCAGTCTCCTCCGCGCTCAGCGTTTGCAGGTCAATCTGCATCGGGTTTGACACGCCCTGCGGCTTTTTGAACGCCGGGAAGGCCCAAGCATATTGCTTGATCAAAGCCGCAGCCGAGCGCAGATAATCCTTCATCGGCCCGCGCGAAACCTCTCGCGCATGATCGCGGTCGCGCGCGATATAGCTGTGCAGCATCAACGTGACGGTATGGGCCGCCGGGTCATACCCAGCCTCGCGAAGCGCTTGATGATAAAGCTTAATCTTACCCGCAACCTCCTCAATCGACTGGCCCAGAAGATGCGTCAGCACATTCGCCCCAATCGCCCCGGCCTCGCGCCAAGTGTCCGGGTTGCCCGCCGTCGTCACCCACAACGGCAGCTCTTTTGAGACCGGACGCGGTTGGCTGATCAGTTCAAACGTACCGCCATCTGCGGTCGGAAAACCAACCTTTTCACCCCGCCACAAGCGGCGCACCTGATCGGCGGCGGCAAACATCGCCGCCTTGTTGTTCGGCGGCGTATTCTCGGGCCGCAGCACGAAATCGTCCGGGTGCCAGCCAGAGGCCACCGCCACCCCAGCGCGGCCATTGGTGAGGTTGTCGATCACCGCCCATTCCTCGGCAATCCGCGCCGGATGGTGCAGCGGCATCACGCAAGACCCTGCGCGCACGCCGATGTTTTTCGTCACCGCCGCCACCGCAGCCCCGGTCACCGACGGGTTCGGATAAGGGCCGCCAAAGGCGTGAAAATGCCGCTCGGGCGTCCAAACCGCGCAAAAGCCGTGGCTGTCGGCAAATTTCGCGCCTTCCAGCAGCAGTTCGTATTTCTTCGGGCCTACACCGTCGTCATTGCCCCAGTAATACAGCGAGAACTCCATCTTCTGCGCCGAAGCAATCGTGCCACCCGACACCAAAGCCCGGTTTTCATCACTGGTCAGCACCACTTTGAAGCCGCGCGCAAGGGTCCAGAACAGCTCCAGCACCGAAATGTCAAAGGACAGCGAGGTCACCGCCAGCCACACCCCAGCTTCTGGACCAATCCGCTGATCCATCCCGGTGAAGAAATTCGCCACGTTCCGGTGTTCCACCATGACGCCCTTTGGCCGCCCGGTAGAGCCCGAGGTATAGACCATATAGGCCAAATCAGCCGAGGTAACACCAGATATGGGGTTGGCATCGCTGGCTTGACTGGGACGCGCGTCGGTATCCAGACATAGCACTTGCGCGGCATGCGCGGGCAAACCCGCCGCAATAGCGCTTTGCGTCACGATCACCGGGCAGGCAGAATCCTCAATATACAAGGCGATACGGTCTGCGGGATAAGTCGGGTCCATCGGCACATAGGCCCCACCTGCTTTCTGGATCGCCAAAGCGCCGACCAGCAGATCAAGACTGCGATGCGCGCAAAGCCCCACAAGTGTGCCGGGCAGAACCCCCATGCCGATCAGCACATGCGCCACCCGATTGGCGCGGGCATTCAGCGCCGCATAGGTCAGGCTTTGATCATTGCAGACCAAAGCCACCGCATCGGGGCTGCGCAGCACTTGCTGCTCGAACGCCTGATGCACGCAAAGGCTTGAATCGTATGAAGTTTTGGTTTGGTTCCAGCCGTGCAGCACCTGATCGCGTTCGACTTCGGTCAGGGTTGAGATGCTGGACAATGATGCATCGGCGGCGGCTTCTTCCAAGGCCACGACCAGATGGCTGATGCGCGCAGCATAGGCCTGCGCCTCGCTCAAGGACAGGCGCGTGGCGTCGAAATAAAGGGCGGTGGGCGTCAGCGTAACGGTGGTTCCCGCAACCGGGCCAGCCTCTGCCACGCCAACTTGCGGACATTGCAGGCCAGCAAGCCCCGTGTCGCGCGTCATCAAATCCAGCGCGAAACCCGGCTTTGGTGCCAAATCCAACCCGTTCCGCGCCTGCGCGACGTGGCCTGCAGCCGCAACACGCAACGGCCGCCAGCCCGAGGCATAGCCCGCCACCCCCTGCGCGGCCTGCGCCAGATCAACCACAGCCGTGCCAGAGGCCAGTCCAGCGGCCAGTGCAAGGTCGGCCAGTTCGCCCGTAAGTGGCAGCGTTTGCCAGTCTGCCACCGCCTTGCTCGCATGACCAAGTGCGGCAGGTTGCATTGATTTCAAGGCCTTGCGCAAGGTGGGCTCCGCCAAAGCCAGGCTCTGCGCCAACGCGGTCAGCCCCTCGACCCCAGCCAGAAGCACTGTATCCGTTACTGTCGCAGGCGAAACCGCCAGCCCCTTTTCCTGACAAGTCAGCCGCAGCAACCGCACCGCACCTACGCCGCAAGCCACCACCAACCCCGCTTCATCGGCGCGCAAAACCTGCCCCGGAGCCCCCGAACCTTCGGCAATCTCCGCAGTGCCTACGTTCAAAACACCGGACCCAAAGGCAATTTTCGCCGTGGTCAGCGGGTTCCAATAGCGTCCGTGATCCAAGGCCCGCACCAAGCGCACAACCGCCTCGGCGGGCTGCGAGAAATCAATCCGCCCCATCGCTGCCGGGCGATCATTGCGCAAAAACAGTCGCCGCTGGCCTAAATCCTGCGGCTTGCGTTGCAGCACGCTACTTTCCAACTGTGCCAAAACGCCGGGAAAACTTTCCATCGCCGCCTCAAAACACCGGGTGTTTAAAGTCAGCGCGGTGTCCTGTGGGGCGATCTCAAAACTGCGGCTTTCCAGCACGTCGCCTTCATCGACGCCACCTTCGATCAGATGCCACGAAATGCCGTGTTGAGTTTCGCCGTTCAAAATCGCCCAGACCGGCGTGTTCAGCCCAGCATAGCGCGGCAAAGGTCCGTCGTGAAAGTTCACCGCCCCCTGCGCCAATGCCAAAATCTCTGGCCCGATCACTGACAGGTTGGCGACCGACAGCAGCCAATCAACGCGCGCGCCCAAACGTTCCGGCAGATCGCGCCCGTAGGCCTCTACCCGCAGTCCCTTAGCTTCCGCCCACAGCCGCACATCCGCGTTGCGTGTCACCACCGCCGTCAGCTTATGGCCACGGGCCAACAGCATTTCACCGCACTGGCGGGTCAGGGTTTCATTGCCGATCAGATAGGCGGAAAACTGGGTCATCTTGGCGTCCTTACCCCTCGGTCGTGCGGGGTGATTTGGCTACAGCGGCAGGTTTGCCGAAAATGGGGCTGACCGCCGCGCGCAACGCGTGCAGGGTCAGGTCTGTCAAATACAGTGGCGGATCGCCGCGGTCTTTGCGCTGGATCAGCAGCCGCGCACGCCACAGGATACCCCCGGCAAGCAGCGCAAGTGTTGCGGCCAGCGTATAGAGAACACCATGGTTTTTCACGAAATAATGCAAACGGCTGTCCAACCAGAACCCCGGTATGCGCTGCCATTCCCGCATCCCCGTGGAGGCTGAACCGATATGCATCACCCGGCTTTCCACCAAATAATCGGTCGGCCAGCCCGCCAGCGCTGCGCGGCGACACAGATCGGTTTCCTCAAAATACAGGAAGAACCGCTCATCAAACAACCCGATCTGATCCAGCACCGCTTGCCGCATCATCAGGCTTGCCCCCGCCAGCCAATCCACCCGACAGGCGGCTTGCGGGATCGGTTGCGCGACGATCCAGCGGTTCAACATCCGGCTGACAGGGCCGAACCGGATCTGCGACTCAAATTCCGAGGCGATCGAGGGGAAACGGAACGCCGTGCGATGCGGCGCACCATCGTCGCCATAAATGAAACTGCCCGCGAACCCGGTTGCCGGATGGGCCTGCAAATGCGTCAGCAAGGCGCGGATTGCACCGCGGTCGGGAAAGGCATCCGAGTTCAGGATATAGACAAATTCCGGCGCAGAACCATCCGGCATCCCCGCCCGGATCCCAAAATTATTACCCGCACCAAAGCCGCCATTGTGCCCTGATTGCAGGACGCGTACTTTCTGAGCGCCACAGTCCCAGCCGCGTCTTTGCACCTCAGCCGTGATCGCCTCAAACGATCCATCACCGGAATCATTGTCCACAATCACCAGCGCGCCTTCGATCCCGTCCAACGCCAGCAGAGCCGATTCCGCCGCCCGCAGCGTCATCTCGGCCGAGCGCCAGTTCAGCAAAACCGTGAGCAAGCCCGCCATGCTCACTCCGCCGCAGTGGCGAGGGGGACGATATTCGTCGCGCCCTTCTCGGCTTCAGCTATCACCGCCCGCAGCTTGGCCGCCAGCACTCGCACATTCGGCTCCAACACCATGCTGTCGTGGTCACCGGGCACCTCAACCGTCACAAGCGTGGGCGCAAAACGGGTCAAGTCATTGTCACCAAACACATATTCCTTGGCTTTCGACACCCAGTTGCCGCCTGTCACCGCCCAATGCCTGTCCAAAGGTGGGCGGAACAACACCGTCGCCCCACGCCGCACTGTCATCTGGTACATCGGCAACGCAGCGCGGAAGGCCGCCTCAATCGCCGCATTATGGAACTGCGCGTCGGTTTGTTCGGTCGCCTGCGGTTGGCGCTTTTGCATCTCCCAAGCCCAACGTTTGCGAGCCCATTCGGCCAGATAGCTGGGGCCTTTGGCGCGCAATTCTGCCAGTTTGATCAAAGCCTTATCCGTGCGCTTCAAACCCGGTCGCAACGGCAATGGTGTATCCAGCAGCACCAGCAAAGACACCGCTTCCCCCGCCGCTTCCAACTGTCGCGCCATTTCCCACGCGGTCAGACCGCCACCCGAGAAACCGCCCAGCATATAGGGGCCAACGGGCTGCACCTGGCGCAACTCGGCAATGTAATCGGCAGCCGCTTCCGGCAATGTCGTATGCGGCGCGGCATCGCCATAAAGCCCACGCGCCTGCAGGCCATAGAACGGCCGGTCACCACCCAACAGTTGCGCCAAATGGCGCAGATTCAACACGTTACCGAACATGCCCGCCACAAGGAAGAACGGCTGCTTCGCCCCGCCCTCGCCCTGATGCATCGGCACCAGATGGGTAAACCGCCGCGCTGGAGCCGTCAGTTTCGCAGGCGCATCGCCGCCCACATCGCCAATCTGCGTCACGATCAGCGCCGCACAGCGCGCAATCGTTGGCGCCTCAAACAGCACTGAAATCGGGAAATCCACCCGATACGCTTTTTTCACCATCGCGAACAGCCGCACCGCGATCAGACTATGACCACCAAGGTCGAAGAAACTGTCCTCGACCCCCACTTGGGCGACGCCCAACAACTCCTGCCAGAATCCGACCAACGTGCGTTCGACATCATTGTGCGGCTCGACATAGGCCGTGTCCAGATCGGGCCGCTCAAACGCCTTGCCCTCGGATTTTGCCGCCTGCGCCTCTGCAGTCTGCCGGATCAACGCGGGCAGATCGAGGCTGGAGACGATGATCTGACTGCCACCCAAAGCCACAGCACGGCCAAACGCCTCAGCGCCTTCGCTGGGTTTGATGCCCAAACTGAACGCATGCAGCAGGCGTTCCTCGGCGGGTGAGATCGGCTTTGCGGCCGCATCATCATAGCTCACTTCGCGCGGATCGGGGGCGGTAAAGCTCAGCCCTCCCTCCAGCTTGTGAATGTTAAAGCCTTCAATTTCAACGCAAACTTCACCTTCTGGCGTGGCAAGCGTCACGTCAAAACTTGCGGTCTGCGCGCCTGCGCGATTGTCTGCCGCATTGCGCACCCAAGACACTATCTCTGCCGGAAGCGGGCGCAGCACACGGATGCGGGCATACGACACCGGCACCCAAAGATGATCCGGCTGATAGCCCGCAATCAGCCCCATCGCCCAGCCGGTCGCCATATCCATCAGCGCCGGATGCAGCAACCACGGCCCCGCCTCAGCCGCAAATTCCGCAGGTAAAGCCAGCCGCGCCAGCCCTTCACCGCCGCCAATCGAGCGCGAGCGCAGTACCCGCCAGCGCGACCCAAACGCCAGATGCTCCTCTTGCGGGCTGCGCAGACCGACGCCAACCTCCGCCGCAGGCAATCGCCCGGCAATCGCCAAAACGTCAATCTTAGCAAAGGTCGCTGCCAGTGGAATCGCCCGCGCCTGCGCGTGCAACTGCCAGCCCAGCCGCCCCTTCACCGTCACGCCCGAGCGCAACTCAAAACCATAGCCCTCATCATTGCGCGACAGCGTGGCACGCACTTGCCGCAACTCACCATTGGCCACATCCAAGGGCCGGAAGAAATACAGATCTCGCAGCTCAAATGCGCCCGTCTCACCCTGCGCGCGCAGGGCCTCGGCGGCGATTTCAATCGTGCCGGTGCCGGGGATCAGCGCCTGACCTGACTTGGTGCGGTGGCCATCCAGCACCCAACGGTCAACCCTGTAAGCTGCTGTAAACAGACGATTTCCACTGCTATCGAAGCTTGCCTCGTCTAGCATCGGCGCGGAAATCGGCAGGCGCGGTGCAGGCGGCGCGCCCGTGCGATCCGCCAAAGCTTCGGCCGCCATGCCAACGCCGGTCCAGATGCCCCAGTTCAGCGCCACAACCTTGGTTTTGCCGCCGCTGCGCGATTTCGAATAAGCGTTCAGGAATTCATTCGCCGCCACATAATCAATCTGTCCGGCAGGCCCGGTCACGGTCGACGTCGAGGCAAACAGCACCAGCAGATCGACCGATCCATCCGGGAACAGCCGATCTAGCACCAGCGTGCCATGCAGTTTCGGCGCGAACACTTCCTCAACCTGAGCCGATGTCTTCAGCATCAGCGGCCCATCATCGACCACCCCCGCCGCATGGATCACCGCCCGGACCGGACCAAACCGCTTGGTCCCAGCCTCCACCGCCGCGCGCATATCCTCCATATTGCAGACATCCGCCGGGGCGACGAGAACGTCGCCCCCCAAAGCCTCCAGCCGCTGCAGCGCCAAAATCCGCCGGGCAATCGGGCTGGAAGGGTCATGCGCCGCCAGATACTTCGCCCAAGTGCCCCGATCCGGCAAATTACGCCGCGCGATCAGGGTGATTTTCGCACCAAAGCGCTGGATCATATCCTCGGCTATGGTCAAACCGATGCCACCAAAGCCCCCGGTGATCAGCACATGCGCGGCTTGCGGCAATGTGAATATTTGTTCAGGAAGGCTGGCAGCTTTCAGCCCCAACTCATAGCGCTTTTCACCCCGCAAAGCCGCTATGGCACCGACGGGTTCAGCAAAAAGCTCCTCCAAGACCTGCTCGGCCAGCGGCTCCAACCCGGCTTTGCCTCTGCGCGGCATTGCTGGCAACGTCACGTCCAAAGTCGAAACCGTCACTCCCGGCAACTCACGCGGGATCACCCGCGCCGGGCCAAGAATGGTGGCTTTTTCCGGGTCGGCAAGCCGCTCGGATTTCACCTGAACCGCGCCGGTTGAGGCGACGGTGATATGGATCGGGCGCGGCAGATTTTCCTCGGCAATCGCTTGGGCGAGGAACAGCAGGCTATAGAAGCCTTGCTCCAGATTGCGGTGGAAAAAGCTGGAACCGGGGCGGAAATCCTGCACCCGCGTCACCAGCCAGAAATGCGCGATCCGGCGGGGGGTGTGGCCCTTTGCAACCAGATCGCGGATCAGCAGATCATAACCCTCACGACCCCGCTCTGGCGCCAATATATAACCACCCTCGCCGTCGCGGCCAAAAGCATCGCCCGCGCGCACGGTGGTTACTTGATGGCCAGCGCCACGCAACCGCGCCGTACATTCCGCACCAAGGCCCTCTGTATCAAGGAAAATCAACCATGACTCTGACTTTGCATCCGCAAAATCAGCCGCGTAATCAAACCCTGTCGCCGCAGGTCGCCAATGCGGCTTCCAGCCCCAATCGCTGATGCTATCAATCCGCGCAGGCAGCGCCACCGACTCAACTTCTGCTCCCTTACCGGGTTCGATGAAGTAGGTTTTGCGCTGAAACGCATAGGTCGGCAGCACCACGCGCTTGCGCGCGGCCCCGCCCCAGATCGGCTCCCAATCCACCGACACGCCACAAGCCCACAGACGCGCGATAGAAGCCACATGCCACGCATCATCCGCCATCTTTTGCTCGGGATGGCGCAGCGCTGCGATCACCTGACCCTGCGGCACTCCATTGGCCTGCGCCAGTGACGACAGCGCCCGCCCCGGCCCCATTTCCAGATACACCCGCCCCGGCTCTGCTATCAGATCAGCCATGCAAGCCTGGAAATTCACCGTGTTGCGCAGGTGCTGTACCCAATAGTCCGGGCTGGTCGCTTGCGCATCGGTCAGATAGATTCCCGAACGATTGCTCACAATCGGAATCTGCGGTGGGCTTAAGTGAATTTTTGTGAGGTAATCGCCAAAGCGTGCCAAAATCGGCTCTAGCATCCGGCTATGCGCGGCGATGTCGATCTGGATGCGTTGGGTTTCCACATCCGCTTTCGCCAGTTCCGCAGCCAAAGCCAGCAGAGCCGCATCCGGTCCCGACACCACACAAAGTCCCGGCGCGTTGACCGAGGCCAGATCGAGATCGCCTGTGATATAGGGCCGCAAATCCGCCTCGGCCAGTGGCACCGACAGCATCCCGCCGGGCGCAATGGTGTCAAACAAAGTGCCGCGCAGATGCACGAGGCCAATGCAGTCCTCAAATTCGATCACACCGGCCAGACAAGCGGCGGTATTCTCGCCCATCGAATGTCCAACCAGCGCAGTTGGCGTCACCCCCCAAGACATATACAACTGCGCCAGTGCATATTCGGTGATCATAATCAGCGGCAGTTGCACCGAAGGCCGCTTCAACCGCTCGTTTGCCGCCGCTTCCGCCCCCGGTTCCGGCAACCACAGCGCCCGAATGTCATAGTCGAGCTTCGGTTGCAGCACCGCGAGCCCCTTGTCCATCCAATCGGCGAACACTGGCTCGGTCGCGTAAATATCCCGCGCCATGCCCGCGTATTGCGCACCACCACCGGGGAACATGAACACCACTTCGGGGTTGTCGCCCAAATAGTCGTGGTTAAACACCCGACGCGGATCGCCGCCCTCAAGCAGTTTTGCCGCTTCGTCATGCGACCCCGCCACCAGCACCCGCCGCTTCTCAAACGCGCGGCGGCCTTCTTTCAACGTATAGGCCACATCGGCCAGATCCTGCCCCGGATTATCGCGCAGATGCGCTGCCAGCCGAGACGCCCCCGCATCCAGCGAGCCCTTAGATTTTGCTGAGATAACAATTGGTTGGAATGGCCAAAGGCTTTGCTCTCCCACAGCCCGCACAGGCGCTTCCTGCAACACCACATGCGCATTGGTGCCGCCGACACCAAGCGAGTTCACCCCCGCCCGACGCGGCCCGTCACTGACCCAATTCGTCAGACTATCATTCACCTTGAACGGACTGGTCGCAAAATCAATCGACGGGTTCGGCGCCTCATAGCCCAAACTTGGCGGCAGTTGCCGATGATGCAGGGACAGCGCCACCTTGATCAGCGAGGCCACCCCCGCCGCCGTATCCAAGTGCCCGATGTTGGTCTTGACCGAGCCGATCCGGCACGAGCCCACCGCATCCGTGGTCTGGCGAAACGCGGAAGTCAGCGCCGCCACCTCAATCGGATCACCCAGATAGGTCCCCGTGCCATGACATTCCACATAAGACACATCCGCCGCCGAAACCCCGGCAACCGCCTGCGCTTCGGCAATGCATTTCGCCTGTCCATCAACCGAAGGCGCCAAATACCCCGCCTTCGCCGCCCCATCGTTGTTAACAGCGCTGCCCTTTAGAATTGCCCAGATATGATCGCCGTCCCGCACAGCATCCTTCGCGCGCCGCAACACCACCGCCCCGGCACCCGAGCCAAACACCGTGCCCTCGGCGCGATGATCAAAGGCGTGGCAATGGCCATCCGGCGATAGAATCTCGCCCTCGGTGTAAAGATACCCGCGGGCGTGCGGCAACTCGATGGTCACGCCGCCCGCCAGCGCCATATCACATTCGCCATTCAGTAGGGCTTGGCTGGCGAAATGCGCCGCCACCAGCGAGGTCGAACACGCGGTTTGCAGGTTGATCGACGGGCCTTTCAGATCGAAGATATGGCTCACCCGTGTCGCCAGAAAATCCTTATCGTTGCCGGTGTGGCGCAGCAGGAACATCCCCGTCTGATCGACCAGATCGCGGTTTGAACACAGGTTGAAATAGAAATAGCTGCCCATGCCGCAGCCTGCGTAAACCCCGATGGCTCCGGGGAAATTTTCGGGTGGATGGCCGGCATTCTCCAACGCCTCCCATGCCACTTCCAGAAACTGGCGGTGCTGCGGATCCATGATCGCCGCCTCCTTTGGCGAAAAGCCGAAGAAATCCGCGTCGAAATCGGCAAACCCCTCCAAAACCGCCGCCGAGGGTACATAATTCGCTTTGCGCAGCCGCGTCGGGGATTCTCCAGCGGCCAGCAATTCCGCCTCACTCAGCACGCGGATCGATTCCACCCCACCCGCAAGATTGGCCCAATAGGCGGCAATATCCGCCGCCCCCGGCAGATGTGCCGCCATGCCAACCACGGCGATATCGCTATCGCTGATGCCCGAGGGATCAAAATCTTCGCTCATGCGCCTTCTCTCTCTCGCTGCCCGCAGGTCAAAACCCTCAGACAGACCTCAACAATTTACCGCAAAATCCACAGCTCTCCTACCCTAGCACGCTCTGAAATGCAGCGTGCAGGGCCTTTGAACAATCCCGCACTACTGAAACAATACGGCCCGGTTATGGCAAAGTTTCGGGCAAATCGGCTACCAATGCCCGACACCTGTGCCCCGCCACATCGCCCATTGCGCCCGGCAGTAGACCACAAGATCAAAGCCCAAGCCCAAAACCGTGACCAAAAGCCGCTTGGGCCGCAGCAGATCGCGCGGGCTTGCGGCAGCGCGGGCCAGCCTTTTGGTCAAGAAATGTCCCGGCACGAACCCAAACGGCCAGCGCGGCAAAACCTGACGCAACGCACTGCCAAGCCAGCCCGGCTCGGCTGCCGCCCGCGCCAGTTCTGCGTGCCGCGCAACCTCTGGCACCGCCACCAGCGCGCCAAAGCCCGCGAAATTCACCGCCGAGCCGATCACAATCCGCACCTGATGCCGGATCAACGCCCCGATCGAACGCTCCGAGGCGTAGATGTGAAACACCCCCTCCGCTCCACCAATCCGGCTGAAATCTTCCGGTCCCGTCAGGGCATCCGTCAACACCATCGCGCGCAGAAAACCATCCTCAACGGGAAGGCCAATCGGCAGATGAAACCGCCGCGCCACGGTCGCAGGCATCGCGTAAAGCTGACCGCAGATCGCTGATCGCCAATCGTCCAAGCCGCCGCCCGCCGATGCGATGATCTTGTCTATCACAGACAATCCCTCGGGCCGTGCCACAATGTCCTTGACCGGTTGGCTGTTGATCGCCCAATGCGACCCCATCGCCTGCACCAAACGCCGCAAAGCCCCCGCATCGCAGAACTCGATATCCGCATCGACGAATACCAACACATCGGCATCCGCCCGCGCCAAATCATGCACAAAACGGTTCCACGTACGTGACTTACCGCCTTCGGGCAGATCGACCACCTCAACGTCTGCGCGCGGCACTTGCGCCACGGTATCATCCGAACAACCATTCGCCAGCACCAGAATCCGCGCTGAGAAGGCCGGATCAAGCAGAATGTCCTGAGCCAACAGCCGGGCGACCATTGCAGCAATTCCTGCCGCCTCATTGTGGGCAAAGACGCCAATATCCACTCGCATCAGATCACCGTCCGCTTCTGCTTGCCGTCCTTCAAGCCCCCTCGCAGCACCGCGCGGCTTTCAGCCAAGCGCAAGCGCCGCATCCGCTCGGCTTCGCCCAGCAACCCGCCAGCCATCAGCCAAGTGAACGGAATATGTGTGGCATTGGGCAGCAGATCGACCATGTTCGCGGCCAGTATCAGCGCCAACCCGGCTGTATAACGACTGAACGGCGGCGCAAACCGCGACAGCGCCTCGCGTCCCAAAATCAGCAGCGGCAATCCGGTCAGCCCAAACTCGGCAATAAATCCAAGCCAACCATAGGTGCCCATCACGATCACCCAATAGCCATCGGCAATCGCCGTCATCTGCCCGGTGATCGGATCATGCAAAAACGCCCGGCCATAACCGCCCCAACCAAATAGCGATTTCTCCTGCGCCCGCGCCAGCAATTCTTCTTCATTGTCAAAACGGAACTGCAAAGACCCCGCCCGATCCGCGCTAAAGCCATTGGCGAAATCAAGGATCTGCTGCAGCGGCACCAGATGCAGCCCCCGCAGGATCGGGTAACTGATCACCACCAGCGCCAGCACGCCGGCCACCAACACCTGCACCCGCCAGCTTGCCAGCAGCAACAGCGGCGCGAAGCACAGAGCATAGACCACCACACCCGCGCTTTTGCAGATGTAGAGCATAAAGGCCAAATACAGCACGATTACCAAAGCCTTGGGCCGTACCTCGGCTGGCGTGTCGCGAAGGCGCACCAGCGCGGCCAGCAGACACATGAGCGCGAAAAACGCCACCCACAATCCATGCGGCAGAAATACCACCGGGCGATAACCACCCTGCCGGATGGTCTGGAAAAAGTCATGCTGGAAAAACCCATAGACCCAGACGTTCATCTGCGGCGAGAACCGCGCCTCAATCAGCATCGGCACCGAATACCAAAGCCCGGCCAGCACCAAAGCCTCCAGCACCGCGCGCATTCCTTCGGGCGTGCCCAGATAACGCCGCGCCAAAAAGAACGGCAGCAACGCGATGAACTGGTTCGCTACCGCCGCCGCTGAGTCGTATATTTTCATGCCCTGCACATAGCCTGCACCAAAATACAATGCGTCAGTATTGGTCAAAACCGTCGCAAAAGGTGACAGAATATACATCAGGATCAGCGCTTTACCCATCCGCCCCTCAGGCAGAAAGCTGATCTTGTCGCGCACCACATACAAAGCACAATACCAAGCGATCAGGTTCGGAATCGTGGTCTTGTCCAGATCGGGGATGATCGGAAAGTTGATCACCGTCAGCGGCGGCATGATCAGATAGCCGCCCAGCACCGTCCAGATTAGCGCCCGCGCCGGGTCCAGTCGGTTCCACATCTGCCAGCTCAGCATCGGCCAGACAAACAGCATCAGATAGGCGAGGATATTCGGCGAGGCCACGGCGTGGATCAGCTTTCTGTGAGCAATGCCAGCGTTTTAGCACAGACCGCCGACACTGGCCAATGACACGCTGGCCCGATGTCAGGTCAGACGCAGGAAAATCGGGATACGGCGCAGGATCACCACCGCGGCCCAACTCATCCCGAAGGTGGCAAGGGTGGCCAGCATCCTGTCAACATCGGGACCGGCGAATTTATAGGTCACCAGCATGAAGAATGGATGCAGCAGATAGATGCCAAACGCCGCCTGCCCCAGCTTTGGCAGCACCCTATGCTGCATCTGCACGCGCCAGAACGACTCAAACAGCAGCACGGCGGCGAACACCGTCCAAGCCCAAGGTGCGGCCTCGGTCACCAGATAGGCTCCAACTGCCATCGCCGCCCCGGCGATCACCGGCCAAGACGCACGCCCCATCGGATGCGCCACCCCAACCAATAGGCCCAGCGTGTAGACAGGCAGCGAATACAGCCACTGTGGCAGCGGCGCGGGCGGGGCGTAGTAATGCATCCCCCAGAACATCGGCACCGAGATCAGCACCAGCACCCCCAAAACTCCAGCCAGCCGCTCCGGCGTTGTCACAAAATACCCAACAGGTTTCACCAACAGCATCGCCAGAATGATAAACGGCAAGAACCACAAATGGATCGCCGATCCGACGAACAACGTCCATGGATCTTGCAGCAGTTGCCACTTGTCCGGCGAATCGGAAACTTTCAGATCGACCAATCGGAAAAACGCCGACCAAAATAGCCACGGCAGCAGCAACCTTTCGGCCCGAGAGCGGAAATTATACGTCCCGCCCGCGCGTTGATAGGATTGCATTGCCAGAAACCCGGTCAGCACCAGAAACAGCCCCAACGACAGATGGCCAACCCAATCATCCTCCAACGCATAAGCATGCGCCGCCACGATGCCAAAGCAGGCAAGGAAGCGGGCCAGATCAACTGATTGGCGATGATTACTGACTTTACTCATCCCCTGTGGGTAATCCATAACGCCAAAACCATGCAACGGGTTCTATGCTGCAAGCGCGAAACAGATTGTTCGCATTTACCAAGCCTTGCGGCCACATATCAGCCATGTTGCTGTGCGACGCCCGCAGGAAATCAAGAGGGTTCCGGTGCAGTTTCGGTTTGAGACAACCACGATCACGGTGAATATCCCCGACCGCGCCACCTTACTGGCCGCAGTCGGTCAGCGCTTTGCGTCGCGGGATGGCTTTGCACTTGCCACGATTAACCTGGATCACTTGGTGAAACTGCGCGCCTCACCCGCGTTTCGCACCATCTATGTCACGCAAGATTTCGTCGTGGCCGATGGCAATCCCATCGTTTGGCTGTCCTACCTCGCCCGCCGTCCGGTTGAACTGGTGCCGGGCTCAGATATGGTCGTCCCCTTGGTGCAACTGGCGGTGCAATCGGGCCGCCGCGTCGCGCTGATTGGCACCACAGAATCCGCCCTCGCCACCGCCGCCACCGCGCTTGAATCTCAAATCCCTGGCCTGAAAATCGCCCTCACCATCGCCCCACCGATGGGATTTGACCCCCAAGGTCCCGAGGCGCAAGCCATCCTCGCCCGCCTTGCCTCCGAAGACATCGGCTTCTGCGTCCTTGCTTTACCCACCGGCAAGCAAGAGGCGCTCGCCGCCCTTGGCCGCAGCTTCACCCCGCACACAGGTTTCGGCAACTTCGGCGCAGGGCTCGATTTTCTCGCAGGCAGCCAAACCCGCGCGCCGCGCTGGATGCGCACCTTGGCGATGGAATGGCTCTGGCGCGCGCTGTCCAATCCCCGCCGGATGCTGCCGCGCTATGCCGCCTGCTTCGCGATCCTGCCCGGCCAGATCATCGCCGCCCTAAAACTGCGCTGACTACTTATACTCGATCAACCCGCGCCTGCGGCCACGCAGCCGGTTCACCCAATAGCTGATCACCCCCTGCGCCTCGGCAAATTTCCCCATGACGGTGAAGAACCCCCAAGCAAGCCCGCCGCGCCGCGCCAACCGCAGCACCTGTACCGGATAGATCAGCGCCAAAAACCAACCCAACGGATGCAGAAATCCCGCCAAAACCACCGCAACAGGCAGCACCAAACCCCACAAAATCGCCCGCCGCACTTCGACAACCCAATGCCGCTCCGGTGCCGCCCCATAGCGCGCAGCACCCTCTGCAAAGGCATACCCCGCCCGCACCATCCGCTGCCACCACGGACCAAACCGCAGCAGATTTGCATCGTGTAACGTCATCTCAGCCTCAATCCGCCAGACCTCCCCCCCCGCCCGCCGCAACCGCAGACACAAATCCGGCTCCTCACCCGCGATCAGGCTGGCGTCATAGCCCTCCGCCGCCTGCACCGCCGCAAACCGCATCAGCGCATCACCGCCGCAAGCAAGCGCCTGACCCACCGGAGTGTCCCATTCCCTATCCGCCAACCGATTGTACGCCGAGGCCTCCGGAAACCGCTCTCGCCTGCGCCCGCAGACCACCACTGCCGCCGGATGCTCTGCAAACCCCGCCAAAGCCGCCGCAAACCAGCCCGGTTGCATTTCGCAATCACCATCGACGAACTGCACGAACTCAGGGCTTTCCAGCATCGCCAACCCCGCATTGCGCGCCCGCGCCGCCGTGAACCCAAGCCGCATATCCAGCGCCGCCACTTCGGCCCCCAGCGCGCGCGCGGCCTCGACCGAGCCATCGGTTGAGCCGGAGTCGATGTAAACCAACCGCCGCACCCGGCCTTGCAATGACCGCAAACAGGCAATCAACCGCGCGCCTTCGTTGCGCCCGATCACCACCGCGTCAATCACTGCATCTTGCATCAAACACCCCTTAACCTGCTGCCAATCTAAGGCCATGTTTGTGCCTTGGCTATGCCCTGCTGCACACGCAGCATAGGCCGCAAGTCTTTCAATTTGAGGGCAGTTCAGCTATGTATACCCCTTCTGGGCGGGGGCCCGGACGAATCTTTCGCCGAGCTGTGTCATGCGGCGCAGTCTGCGGCAGGGTTCGTTCTTCACCACCCCCAGCCTTGGTTGGGTCTTTGTTTAGATGGTTGCGTCCCGGTCCGGCGCGGTTTTGCAGGAGCCCGGCCTTCGGATGAGCAGACACAATATCTTGACGTCGCGGCCCACTGGCCCCACAGATCTGGAGCTTTCGGCCATGACTGCCAACCATCCCGGTCCTCGCAAAGACGGCAAAGCCAGCGGCATTTCGGTGTTCGGCACCGGTCAGACCACCGCACCGCATGATGTCTCGCCCGATCTGATCACCGGGCGTGAGATTTTTTCTTCCAATCTGCCCGCCCTGTTCAACCCAGCAAGGGTCTGGGAATCGCTCAGCCCGATTCAAGCCGACACACGTTCGAAATCTGGAAACGCTCTGTTTCTCGAAGCCTCATCGCATCCAGCAGCCACAGCTTTCGACATCCTGCGCACCCGGCTGTTGCGCGGTCTGGCCGAAAAAGGCTGGAAGCGCATCGCCGTTACCTCGCCCACGCATGGCTGCGGCAAATCCTTCGTTGCCACCAACCTTGCCTTTTCGCTGGCCCGCCGCCCCGCCAGCCGCACCGTGCTGATGGATTTCGACCTGCGCCACCCCGAGATCGCGCAAATTCTTGGCGTCAAAGGCGACATCAATCTTGGTGAATTTCTCGCGGGGCACCAGCCGCTGGAAAGCGAATTCCGCCGCTTTGGCCGCACCCTCGCGCTGGGTCTGAACACCCGCCCTATCGTGCGCGCTTCGGAAACCCTGCACGACCCCGACACCGTTGCAGCCCTTGCCGCGATGATCGAACAGCTTGACCCCGAGGTGGTGATCTACGACCTGCCCCCGGCTTTGGTGAATGACGATCTGCTGGCCCTTGGCCCCTCGTTGGATGCCGTGCTGCTGGTCACCGATGGCTCAAAATCCTCACCGCAGGAAATCCGCGCCTGCGAGAAACTGTTTGAAGGCCGTATTCCACTGCTGGGCGTGGTACTGAACCGCGCGCAAGATTTCAATGCGGGCCGCTACCGCTACGCCAAGAAGTAAATTATGGGTCAAATTCAATCTATTGAGGAACTTATCAGCCTGCTGCTCCGCCGCCGCTGGATGATCATCCTGATCACCGTAGCAGGGCTGCTGGCCGCTGTGATCTTCGCAAAATCGCGCCCAGACATCTATGAGACCGCCGCCGTCATCCAGATTGAGGGCGCACAGGTGGCCGAACCCACAACGCCCGGCGCGCAAGCGCAACCAGATGGCGGTGGTGCGGCGCAGATCCTGCAAACCATCGAACAACGCCTGACCACCCGTGACGCGCTGACGGCGGTGATTGAGCGTCACAACCTGTTTACCGATCAGCCGCAACTGACCAGCGATGAGAAACTCGTCGCCCTGCGCAGCTCGGTCACTTTCCAAGCCGTAGACAGCGCGGGCGGGCAGGGCTTTGGCCAAAGCCGCAGCATTTCGGCGATCATCATCTCGGTCCGCTTCGGCGATCCGAAAACCGCCGCCGAACTCGCCAATGATTTCGCCCAAGGTATCCTTGACCAAAGCGCCGCAGGCCAGCGCGACCGTGCCGACAAGAACGTCGCCTTCTTCAAGGAAGAGGAAGCCCGCATATATGATCAGATCGCCAAGCTGGAAGATGACGTAACGGCCTATAAAAACGCCCATGCAGATGCGATGCCCACCCTGTCCGATGCCCGCCGAGATGAAATCGTCAGCCTCTCCGACGATCTGCGCCAAGCCACGCAAGACCTCGTCGGCCTGCAGGGCGAACAAGCCGCGATTGTCGCAAAGCCGCAGCAACGCGAAACCGACAAGCGCCGCTCGGATGATATCGCCACGCAAATTGACGTGCTGAACGCCCAGATCGCCTCGATCAATGCCCGCAAGGCCGCTGTCGAAACCGCCCTCGCCGCCACGCCCGAGGTGGAACGGGTGCTGGCCGGGTATGATCGCCAACTTCAGCAGTTGCAGGGCCAATACGACAACGTCACCCAGCGGATGGCCGAGGCCGAAACCACCCAACGCCTCGCCGAGCGCCAGCAGTCCGAGCGTTTCACCCTGCTCGACCGCGCCTTGTCGCCAGAGTATGCCACGGGCGGCGGCAAAAAGAAAATCGCCATCGCGGGCGCGATTGCCAGCCTGCTGGGCGCCATCGGCCTTGCCTTCTTGCTTGATCTCGCCAAACCCGTGGTGCGCACCGCAGCCCAGATGCAGCGCCAGCTTGATCTGGAACCGGTGGTCTGCATCCCCGAAATCCGCGCGCCCAAAGGCCGTGTCGGCAGCGCCGCCCTGCGTCTGATCGACGATCCCAAACGCCCGATTTTCGGCCTGCCGCGCTTTGCCGTGCTCGCCGCCGCCACGACCCTAGCGCTGGTGCTGATGGCCGCCGTGATCGGTTAAACGCCTAAAACTTTTCTAAAATTATCATCCTCTGCGCGCAAATATCCCACAGGGGAAGCCGCCCACTTTGGCGGCGTGGGGGTGTGAAACCCCCAGCTTTTGTGAAGCACAAGACATGAAGAAGCCCGCTCCACATACGAAGCGAGCCTCATGCCATCCGTAAAATCTCAATACCCGGTGCCCTGCACTACAACGCCCACCGTCGCGGCCAGCACCTTCATATCGGTCAGCAAAGACAGATCAGCCTCATAGGCATCATCGAACTGCACCCGCGCCTCAAACGTCGTGCGGTTGCGCCCCGAGGTCTGCCAATAGCCGGTGATCCCCGGCCGCAGCGCGTAATAGGCTTGGCCAGGATACAGGCTTTGCTGGCTGATCATCATCGGGCGCGGCCCCACCAGACTCATATCGCCCACCAGCACGTTCCACATCTGAGGCAGCTCATCCAGCGACGATTTGCGCAGAAACTTCCCCATCCGCGTGATGCGCGGGTCCGCCTTCAGCTTTTGCGTTCTGTCCCACTCCATCCGCGCTTCCGGGTCAGAGGCTAAGAATTCCTCCATCCGCTCATCCGCATCGCGCACCATCGAGCGCAGCTTCCACATCCGAAACCGCTTGCCGCCCTTGCCGACCCGCATCTGCGTGTAGAATGGGCTGCCGCCATCGCATGCCACCAGAACCGCAGCGATCGCCACAATCGGCAGTACCGCAGGGGCCGCAAGCACAATCGCCGTGATGTCAAAGGCCCGTTTGAAAAACCGCCGATACGGCCCACGCCCTGTCGGGCCGGCCAGGATCATCGGTGTCGCCGCAATGTCGCCAGACCCCCGTGCGGGATCAGCCGAGGCAGATCGGAAACTGTAAAACACTCTGTAATTGATCGTCATTGCGCGTCACCAAACGGCATAATGACACCACCACCCCGCCCCACCGTCTCGTGGGTTTCAGGAAACGGACCAAACGCCCGGTTACCCGGATTCGATCAGAAACTAGCAGTTCATTTGCCGCACTTAAGAAGTACGCCCCCACAGCTAATTTAGCCGTTTCAAAGGGGGCTTGGCGACAGCTATTGAGAGGCGGCGAACATATTTAAGCCATTTTAACCAAGATATTTTGCCATATTGCCGCCATGATCTTGCCATGTTTCAAACTAGCGCAACCCTGACGTGAAACTCCGAAACACCTCTCCGCCGCAAGTGCACAGTGAATACGGCAGCGCAGCATCGGCATGCGAATCACCCTGCTTGCGGTAAGCTTGGCCGTGCATCCGCAACACCAAGCTATTGTTTCGACTTAATCACCAACGCCGCGCGACGCTTAAGAGCGTCCGGCATCCTGTCGGCCCAAACCGAGCGCCGCAAATGCCATAATCGCCAGCATTCCCCCTAAAGGATAGGACAGCAACGCGTGCGCCAATCCACTGTCATGCACAAGCGCGACCGCCAAAGCAGCCGCCCCACCCGAAATCGCGCTGAACAGCACGCCGACAATCATCATCCGCCACGCTTTCATCAGACTATTCCTGAGAGGTTCTGTTTTACAGGATTCCGAAACAATGCTAGCGCAAAATGCAAAAAGCTCGGTGGAACGCTACAATTTTCAACCCTGACGCGATGATTGACCGCTTACTCTGAAACAATCCCCAGTAAATATCGGCCATAATCGTTCTTTTTGAAAATATCCGCCCGCGCCAGCAGGGCGGCTTTATCAATCCAGCCCGCGCGATAGGCGATCTCATCCGGACAGCCCACCTGCAAGCCCTGCCGCGCCTCAAGCGTGCGCACAAAATTCCCCGCGTCCAGCAAGCTGCCATGCGTACCAGTATCCAGCCAAGCAAAGCCGCGGCCCATTTTCTCGACGGTCAGGCTGCCCTCGGCGCGGTAGATCTCCAGCAGATCGGCAATCTCCAACTCACCGCGCGGCGAGGGCTGCACCTGTGCCGCCAGTTCCGGCGCGCGACCATCCAGATAATACAGCCCCGTCACCGCATAGTTCGATGGCGGCACCTCGGGTTTCTCAATGATCGCCTGCACATTGCCCGCCGCGTCAAACTGCACTACGCCATAGCGCTCGGGGTCGGCCACCCGGTAGCCAAACACCGTGCCGCCCACCGCTTTCGCCGCAGCCGAGGCCAAAATCTCGGGCAAGCCATGGCCGAAGAAGATATTGTCGCCCAACACCAGCACGCTTGGCGCGCCGTCCAGAAAATCCTTGGCCAACAGATACGCCTGCGCCAAGCCGTCAGGGCTGGGTTGCACGATATAAGTTAAGGAAAGCCCCCACTGGCTGCCATCGCCCAGCAACCGGATGAACTGATCCTGATCGTCCGGCGTGGTGATGATGGCGATCTCACGCACCCCGCCCAGCATCAGCACAGACAAAGGATAATAGATCATCGGCTTGTCATAGATCGGCAGAAGCTGCTTCGACACCCCCATGGTAATCGGCCAGAGCCGCGTGCCAGAGCCGCCCGCCAGAATAATCCCCTTGCGCGTCATACCGCCAACTCCTGCAAAATCTTGTCCAAACCATTGCGCCACTCCGGCCACGCAATCCCATACGCCGCCAATCCGCTGCAATCCAACCGTGAATTCAACGGCCGCTTCGCGGGCGTCGGATAAGCGCTCGACGGGATGTCATGCACCGCACAAGCCAAGCCCGCCCGCGCCATGATCGCGCGCGCAAAATCGGCCCAAGAGCAGTCCGGCGCGCCCGCAAAATGCTGCACGCCGCCCGGCTTGCCCGCACGCAAGCCCGCCGCCATCACATACAAAGCATCGGCAATATCTGCCGCAGGTGTCGGCCCGCCAATCTGATCCGCCACCACGTTCAGACTGTCCCGCTCCGCCCCCAACCGCAGCATAGTCTTAACGAAATTGCTGCCATGCGCCGAGACAACCCAAGAGGTCCGCAGGATCAGATGCACGCCGCCCGCCGCCTGCACGGCTTGTTCACCCGCCAGCTTCGTACGCCCATAGGCCCCCAAAGGTGCCACCGGATGATCCACCCCAAACGGCTGATCCCCCGTGCCGTCAAAGACATAATCGGTCGAGATATGCAAAAACGGCAGTCCTCGCACCGCACAGGCCCGCGCCATGGCTCCCGGCGCATCGCCGTTCACCACCCGCGCCGCTGCTTCCTCGGTCTCTGCCTTGTCCACCGCCGTCCAGGCCGCCGCATTGATCACCACATCGGCATCGCAGGCCGCAATCGCCGCCGCACATGCCGCCGGATCCGCCAAATCCGCTTGCCCGCGCCCGATAAACTCCGCCGAGACGCTCAAAGGCATCCGCCGCGCCAATTCCCGCGCCACCTGCCCAGTCTGGCCAAAAACCAAAACCCTCACAGCCACCCCCACGATTTTCGCGCGAAAATCGCCCCGGAATTCGCGCGAATTCCGATCACGCTTTCACCCCCAGCCGCACGCCCACACCCGCGCGCGCCTGCAATGGCTTCCACCATGCCTCATTGTCCAGATACCACTGCACGGTTTTCGCAAGACCGTCCTCGACCGTCACACTTGGCCGCCAACCCAGTTCCTCGCGGATCCGCGAAGGATCAATCGCATAGCGCGCATCATGGCCGGGGCGGTCAGTGACGTAAGTGATCTGATCGGCATAGGGCGCAGCCTTGGGGCGCTTGGCGTCCAAAATTCCGCAGATGGTCTTCACCAGATCAATGTTACGCCGCTCGTTCTCGCCGCCAATATTATAGCTGCGCCCCAGCGCGCCTTTTTCCACCACCAACAGCAGCGCGTCAGCGTGATCCTCGACATAAAGCCAATCACGCACGTTTTCACCGCCGCCATAAACCGGAATAGGCTTGCCCGCCAAAGCGTTCAAAATCACCACAGGCACCAGCTTTTCCGGGAAATGGAACGGCCCGTAGTTGTTCGAGCAATTCGTCAGCACCACCGGCAGCCCGTAGGTTTCGTGCCAAGCCCGCACCAGATGATCGCTGGCGGCTTTGCTGGCCGAATAGGGGCTGCGCGGATCATAGGATGTGTCCTCGGTGAACTGCCCCTCGGCCCCCAAAGACCCAAACACCTCATCCGTGCTGATATGATGGAACCGGAATCCCGCCGGACGCCCCGCCCCCTGCCAATAGGCCCGAGCCGCCTCCAGCATATTATAAGTGCCGTTGATATTGGTTAGGATGAAATCCCCCGGCCCATCAATCGAACGATCCACATGCGATTCCGCCGCCAGATGCATCACCACATCCGGGCGGTGCAGCGCAAAAATCTCATCCAACCGCGCCCGATCCCGAATATCCGCCCGCTCAAAGCTATACAGGTTCGACCCCGACACGCTCGCCACATTCTCCAGACAGGCCGCATAGGTCAGCGCATCCAGATTGACCACTTCATGCCCACGCGACACCGCCAACCGCACCACAGCCGAGCCGATAAAACCCGCGCCACCCGTTACCAGTATCTTCATTCTGCAACCCATTCAAAAGGGGACACCACATCGCGCAACAACGGGGCCACCGCATCCTTGCCCGACAGAATCGGAGCGCCCGAAAGCCCCCAATCAATGCCAATCTCAGGATCATCCCAGCGCACGCCACCGTCACAGTCCGGCGCATAGACATCGGTGCATTTATACTGAACCTCGGTGTTCGGCACCTTCGTCACGAACCCATGCAAAAACCCCTTAGGCACCAGCAACTGCCGCCCATTCGCCGCCGACAACTCCACCCCAACCCAAGCCCCAAACGTCGGTGACCCTCGCCGGAAATCCACCGCCACATCAAAAATCACACCAGAAGTACAACGCACCAGCTTGTCCTGTGCCCGCGGTGGAGCCTGATAATGCAGCCCCCGCAACGTGCCCGCCTGCGCCGACATCGAGTGATTGTCCTGCACAAAGCCCAAACTCAGCCCCGCCCCAGCCATCGCCGTCGCATTCCACGTCTCAGAAAACCAGCCGCGATCATCGCCAAACCGCTTCGGCGTGACAATCAACACCCCCGTCAGTGCCGTTTCTTCAATCTGCATATCTCAAACCCATTCGCACATCCGCCGCGAAGCTTTACCGCAAGCGCGCAGCCACGCCCAGACCGGATTGCGGCCCTACGCCATCCCCAGCATATCGGCATTGACCCAAAACGCCAAAACCACAAGCGCCACCGCCAAACCGAACAGCACCACGTCATTCACCGGATCCCAAGCCCGATGCTTGCGCGCCAGCAAAATCACCGCCGGATGTAGCGCAAGTAAGGCCAAAGCCTGCGCCAACAACGCGCCTTCCAGCCCGCCATGGGTGATGCCGATCAGAAATGCCACGGTCTGGACAAAGGCCTTCAACGCCTGCAGCCAGAAATAGTTCCGCCCATCGCCAGCCGCCAAAGCCGACTGATCATAGCTGATGCCAATGGTTTCCGGCATCTGGATCAGCGCAACCATCACCACGATGAACCCAGCCGCCGCATAGCGCGAGTCATACAGGATCCCGACCAACGGCACCCCAATCACCGCCAAAAACCCCAGCAGCAGCAGCGTTCCGCCCGAAATCGCCCAGCGCAGCTTGCGCATCTTGGCAAAATTTGCCGCTGATTCCGCTGGATGATGATCGCGGTACAAAGGAATCATAATTCGGCTGTTCACCGCCCGCGCCAACAGCAGCGGGAACGACGCCAGAAAATACCCAATGTTATAGACCCCTAACTCCTCAAGGCTCAGATAATGCCCAAAGATCGCCTTATCACCCTGCGCCAAGGCAAAACCGCAGGCGGTTGACATAAAAATCCACTTGCCGAAATGGATCAACTCATGCCCCGCCGACTTGTCCCAATGAAACCGATTGGCTGGCCCCGGCAAATACATCCACGTCAACACCAGCTTGGCCAAAGACCCGACAATGGCCCCGACCACCAGCCCCCAGACCGAATGCGTCATCAACGACAACACCACCATCGCCACAATCCCAATCGCCTGCGCGATCAGATCCAGCAGCGTCACCTTGCCCAACAGCAAGTGCCGTGTCGCCGTATCAATCCGCGTTGGGTTGAACCCTGAAATGAACAAGGAAATCCCCGCGACGGGTAGCAGATACACAAGCTCCGGCGCATGGTAAAACTGCGCCAGCGGCCAAGCCAAAGCGCAAGTCACCAGCCACAGCATCGTGCCGCGAAACGCGTGAATGGTGAACGCCGTGTTCAGAAAATCCGGGTCATCGCCACGTTTGTTCTGCGCGATTGAGGCTGAAACCCCGACATCCGAGAACATCACCATGCCGACCAGCACCACCGAAACCAGCGCCATCACCCCAAACGCATCGGGTGCCAGAATCCGTGTCAAAATCAGGTTCGAGCCCAGCCGCATCACCTGCGTCAGCGCGTACGACCCAGCCGTAAACGCCGATCCACGCAGCGCCCGCGCAAACAAACTTCGTCCCGCAGGTGCGGTCCCATTCAGCTCAGACATCAAGCAAACCCTTTAAGACTTCGCCCCGACCCTAGGCGGATGCAGGTAACGCGTCAATGAAGCCCGATTTGGCAACAATCTATGCGCGAAATCGTTGAATTTGCCTTACTCTTGCCAAAAGCCGTGCCTATTGACCAAGGCTAAGACCCAATTCGGTGCCGCCATGCAAATTGCCTACCTGATCAACACCTATCCAAAGCCCTCGCACACCTTTATTCGCCGCGAAATAGCAGCGCTTGAGGTGCTTGGCTGGCAGGTTCACCGCTTTGCCATGCGCTCGGATCGCAGCGCGCTGGTCGATCCGGTCGATTTCATCGAGGACGACAAGACCGAACATGTTTTGGAAATCGGCGGCAAGAATCTCCTCCGCTCCAGCCTCGGCTGGATGATCAAACACCCCAAACAGGCGCTTACAGGCCTTGCGATGGCAATCCGCTGCGGCACAAAGGGCACTTCCGGCGGCCCCGGCACCGGCGGGGTGCCGCGTCATCTGATCTATCTGCTCGAAGCCGCCCACATCGCGCGTCGCGCCAATGAACTCGGCATCCAGCACATCCACGCCCATTTCGGCACGAATTCCGCCACCGTCGCCATGCTGGCCGAAGCATTGGGAGGCCCCGGCTTCAGCTTCACCGTCCACGGCCCCGAAGAACTCGACGCCCCGCGCGCATTTTCCTTCCCCGAGAAAATCGCCCGCGCCCGCTTCACCGTCGCGATCTCCAGCTATTGCCGCAGCCAGCTCTACCGCTGGAGCCAAATCCCCGAATGGCCAAAAATCAAAGAGGTGCATTGCGGCGTTGACACCTCCGGCTACCCCACGCCCGCCCCAATGCCGGAAGGCGGCCCACATCTGGTGGCGATTGGTCGTCTGTGCGAGCAAAAAGGCTTCCCCGTCCTGATCGAAACCATGGCCATCGCCGCCAAACGCCTGCCCGGCCTGACCCTGACGATCTGCGGCGATGGTGAGTTGCGCGAACTGATCGACAGCGAAATCGCCCGCCACGGCATCCAAGACCGCATCAATATCGCAGGATGGGTCGATGAGACCGGCGTGCGCGCCGCCATCGCCGCCGCCCATGCGCTGATCCTGCCCTCGCTCGCCGAAGGCCTGCCGATGGTGGTGATCGAGGCTATGGCCTGCGGTCGCCCCGTGATCTCCACCTGCATCAACGGCGTGCCCGAGCTTTTGACTCCGAAGGAAGGTTGGCTGGTGCCAGCAGGCGACCCCGCAGCCTTGGCCGATGCCATCCTAGAGCTCTCCAACACCCCCAACGCAGTGTTGGCCGAAATGGGCCTTGCCGCCCGCGCCCGCGCTATGGCCCGCCACGACGGCAACACCGAAGCCGCCAAATTGGCGCAGCATTTCACCGAAGCGCTGAAATCCGCCGCAGTGGCCGCCCATCCGCTGCATACCGAAACCGTGAACCCCGCATGACCTACGCCCTCATCTGCGCCAGCCACAGTGACGAGATCCTAAACGCCAACCTCGCGCGCTCGCCGATAATCGCCGAAGGCGCGGTGCCCCTGCATCTGGAACGCGACGCCGCCTCCGCTGCCGTCGCCTATAACCGCGCCATCGACGCCACCGATGCTGAAATCCTGATCTTCGCCCATCACGACGTCTACCTGCCGCGCGGCTGGGAAAACCTGCTCACCCGGCGCCTGCGCGAACTCGAAGCGCATGATCCCAACTGGGCGCTCTACGGCCCGTTCGGCGTAGGCCTCGATGCCAGCCATATCGGCCCGGTCTGGTCTTCCAGCATCGGCCTGATCGTCGGCCGCGTCCCCACCACCCCCGCCGAAGTCCAATCCTACGACGAAATGGTCATCATAATGCGCCGCTCGGCAGGCCTGCGCTTTGACGAAACCCTGCCCGGCTGGCACATGTATGGCACCGATATCGTAACCTCGGCTCGCACCAAAGGCCTGCACGCCTATGCAGGCGCGCTCCCCACCATCCACAACGACCGCTACCACGACCATCTGCGCGAGGATTTCGTGCAATCCTACGCCGCGATGCGCAAGAAATGGCACGACCATCTGCCCCTGCGCACCCCAATTATCAAAATCAGCAAATCCGGCCTGCACCTCTATAAAAACCGCTGGCGAGACTACCGATCCGAGAAATTTCGCGCCAACATGTCGATCGGGATCAATCACCCCCCGGAATACCTCGCCTCGCTTTGCGGTTGGTCCGACCTGACCGCGTCAGCTTAATTCAAACAAGATTAAAATTTGCGCCCCGCCCCAGCGGCCTCGCCCCTTTGGGTCTTGGCCGAACTAAAGGCTTTCATCTTGGCCTAAATATCCCCGCCGGAGGCATCCGACGCTGGCCTAAGGAGCCTCCGGCGGGAGTATTTCAAAAAAGAGCAAATGCAAAGAGCCCCCTAAATCATCCCGCGCAACTTAGCTGCCACCGCGACCGCCAGCTTGGCATGTTCGCCCTGATCAAAATGCACCCCATCCAGCGGGCTAACCTTGATCACCTGACCCGCATTCAGAAACTCCACCCCGCGCGCCTTGGCCAAAGCCGCATACATTGGCGCCAAAGCTTGCGACCGCGCAGCCCCGCCCCAGAACTCATCCTTGATCGGCCCGATCTCAACCACCGGCGTCGGACACACCAACAACACCTTAAAACCGCTATGCCGTTCCTGCATCACCCGGTGCTGTGCTATGTCCAACAGGCCAGCGATCCCCCCAACGACTGCCTCGGGCGTCGAGGTAAACCGCGCCTTCACATCATTGGTGCCCAGCATCAGCACCAAAATATCCAGCGGCCCGTGGCTTTCCAACGCGATCTTCAGCCCCGCCTGCCCGTTCATATGCGCGCCCATGATCGGATCATCGAACATCGCCGTCCGCCCCGGCAAACCCTCCTCGATCATCTCACAGCCCAAAGCCGCCTGAACCCGCGAGGGCCAGCGCACCCCCAGCCCATACCGCTCATACTTCGCCAGATCGACAATCGGTGGCGTCCCATGCGTATTACTGTCGCCAAAGCACATCACAACCGGCATCTGATCCCCCCATTTTGCGCCAAGCTACGAAGCCGACGCCCGCGCGTAAACCCCCTTCCCCTTTCGCGCCCTGCCCCCCATATATACCCCAACCCAAAACCTTTGAGGCTTCCCATGTTCGGCACCGCAACCGCCCCCACAGCAGCCCCCGCCACCGACCTGATCACCGACGGCTCGGAAAAAACCTTCCTGCAAGACGTGATCGAGCCGTCACAAACCACCCCCATCATCGTCGATTTCTGGGCGCCATGGTGCGGCCCCTGCAAAACCCTCGGCCCCGCCTTGGAAGCCGCCGTCACCGCCGCCAAACGCCGCGTGCGGATGGTGAAAATCAACGTCGATGAAAACCAAGCCCTCGCGGCCCAACTCCGCATCCAATCCATCCCCACCGTCTACGCCTTCTTCCAAGGCCAGCCCGTCGATGGCTTCCAAGGCAATGTCGCACCATCCGAGTTGAAACGCTTCGTCGATAAACTCGCGGCGATGGGGCCAGAGCCGGACAATGGCCTCGCCGATGCCATCGCTGCCGCTGAAACCATGCTGGATGACGGTGACTACGCCGATGCAGTAGAAACCTTCACCGCCATCCTCGAAGAAGAACCCGAGAATGCCGTCGCCTACGCTGGCCTGATCCGCGCCCACCTCGCGCTTGCCGATCTTGATCTGGCCGAAACCCTGATCACCACCGCGCCCGGGGCCCTCACCAAAGCCAAGGAAGTTGAGGCCACCCGCGCCATGCTTGATCTTGCCCGCCAAGCCGCCTCCGCTGGCCCCGAGGATGATCTGCGCGCCGCCCATGCTGCCGATCCGAAAAATCCGCAGATCCTGTTTGACCTCGCCACCGCCCAGCACGCCAACGGCAAGGTTGAGGAAGCCGTCAACACCCTGCTAGACCTGTTCAAACTGGATCGTGAGTGGAACAACAACGCCGCCCGCACCCAGCTGTTCACCATTTTTGAGGCCCTCAAACCGCAAGACCCCATCGTGCTGGCAGGCCGCCGCCGCCTGTCCTCGATGATCTTTGCCTAAACCGGTTGGCGCACTAGCTAGAGGGCATGATGAAGCAAACTGACCTGCCCGACACCCTGCCGCTGTTCCCGCTTCCGGGTGCGCTTTTGCTGCCGCGCGCCCGCCTGCCCTTGCATATCTTCGAGCCGCGCTACCTTGCGATGCTGGATGATTGCATGAAAACCCCGCACCGCCTGATCGGCATGATCCAACCGCGTGAGGCGCCAAATGGTGAAAAGCGTCTGTCGGCCATCGGCTGCGCGGGCCGTCTGACCGGGTTTTCCGAAACCGAAGACCACCGCTATATGATCACCCTCACCGGCGTGTCGCGGTTTCGTTTGCGCGCCGAGGTCGAAGGCTTCACCCCCTACCGCCGCGCCCATATTGATTGGCAGCCCTTCGCCCGCGATCTGGGCCGCGAAGAAACCGACAAGGATTTTGACCGCGAACCCTTCCTCGCCTTGCTCGCCCGCTACTTCGCTACCCGCGATCTAGGGACGGATTGGAGTGGCATCAAAGCCGCCGACACCGAACTGCTGATCAACTCGCTGTCAATGCTGCTGCCCTTCACCCCCGAAGACAAACAAGCGCTGCTCGAAGCTCCTTCCCTCGTCACCCGCCGTGAAACCCTCGTCACCCTCTTGGAAATCGCCCTCCATTCCGATGGCCGCGATGAGACATTGCAATGACCGACACGCCGCAAAACACCCCCCTGCACGACCGCCGCATGCTAGAGGCCCTCGTCTGCCCCGTCACCCAAGCCGTCCTGACCTATGACGCCGAAAAAATGGAGCTGATCTCCAAAGCCGCGCATCTGGCGTTCCCGATCCGGGACGGGATTCCGATTATGTTGGTGAGCGAGGCGAGACAGGTGGAGTGAAAGCTTATCCGCGCACAAAGCTTATCCGCGCACATTGAACTTAATGACTGCCTTATATATAATAGATATTAAAGATGCTGTGAGCAAGAATAGAAACACCCCAAATAGTGATGACATTCCTACTGCTGCAAGAGTAGACCCGAAGTAGGCTTTATCAACCGAAGTGCCGGTAGATGGAACGTAGGCCACTGGGGCAAATAGAAAGATCATAACACAGCACATAACGAACAAGGCTGGCCCGACCATTCTCCTCGGATCACGAGGAGCAGAAATTCCAAGCACGTGATCTTTGTTGCCGTTATTTTCTATTTTATATAGCTTTCTGGTGAACCCAAACGCCATTCCGAGTATCACAGAAATCGTGCAAACGCTCGTAAAGCTCCAAAAATAGATAGTTACAAACTTTGCAGCATTCAGCGTGGATGAATACTGCTGAATGTTTAAAAATGATTTCGATAAGCCCGGAACTATAATCGTCAAGGCCTTCGCATGTCCAATTAGAATTTCATCATTGATTGGGGCAAAGGCGACAAATGCCAAGACGAAGAATGGCAACAAAAAAATAACTACGATTGTGCGCAGGGCCCACCGCTCAGTTCGCATTGCTGCGACCCGTTCAATATAGGAACTTCCCGGTATATCAGTCACATGCTAAACCCCTGCGACTCCATCATAATACGCGCCACCATACCAGTATGCACAAAAAAGCACTCATTACTACGTTCTCAAACCTCCCCCCCCCCCGCAACAACTTCGGCACTTCCCCGACAGCCCCGCCGCCTGCTGCATAAGACCGCGCCGCAAGCTGGGAACCGCATTGACCAACCCCATCCCCAGATCGCGCCCCAACCGCAGCACCTCCCCCCTTTACGCCCCGCCCCCAACCCGGGTATCACGCCTCAACCCCGAGGTAGCCGATGCCCTTCCTGATCCTGACCCAAGCCCGTAGCGGCTCTTACCACTTGGCGGCTCTGCTGAATTCGGCCCCCGATATCACCTGCTTCGGCGAGATTTTCAAAGAAAACGCGCTGGAACTGCCGAAACCTCAGCTTGCCAAACTCGGCCTGACCAACCGCGATATGGCCGCCCGCGATGCCGATCCCATCGGCCTGCTGAACCGTCTGCGCAAGGATACCGAAGCCGAGGGTGCGATCTTTGGCTTCAAAGATTTCCTGCCCAACCTGAACCGCGTCAAGCTGTTCGGCAAACTTGGCCATTCAAAAAACTGGCAAAAAATCATCCTGCTGCGCAATCCGATCGAGCGGTACATCTCGCGCCGCCGCGCCGCCGAAACAGGGGTTTTCGTGCTCAAACAGGGGGAGTCCGTCACCGCCGATCTGCTACATACAAAAATCAGCTTTGACGCCGACAGCTTCACCCAATTTCTGAAAAACCATATGCGCTTTGTCGAGGTGGCACAAAACCTGCACCACAAACACGGCGACGCGGCGGTATTTACCGCCCGATATGAAGAACTGTCCGACCCGCAGCATCTGCAAGCTATTCTGAAGTTTGTCGGCTCAAAAGCCAGCGCCGATCAACTGACCAGCGATCACGTCAAACAATACGAAAAACCGTTGTCCGAAGGCGTCGAGAACTGGGACGCCTTCGCCGCCCATCTTGCTGCGAACGACCTGACCCACCTCCTGCCAGACGATGCAAATTCGTAGGGCGGGGTTCACCCCGCCACGCGTTCTAAACCTCCAACCCCCGCAACAACCGTGGCACCTCGCCCGACAACCCCGCCGCCTGCCGCATGAACTTGCGCCGAAGCCCCGGCACCGCATTCACCAGCCCCATCCCCAAATCGCGCCCCAACCGCAGTACCGGATTGTCGTTCGAGAACAACCGGTTCACCCCATCCATTCCCAAGGCCAGCGCTGTAGAATCAAACCGCCGCCAGCGCTGATAGCGCTCCAACACATCCGCCGCCCCAATATCCTCGCCCCTGCGCCGCGCCTCAATCAGCACCTGCGCCAAAGCCCCCACATCGCGCAGCCCCAAGTTCAGCCCCTGCCCCGCAATCGGATGCACCCCATGCGCCGCATCGCCCACCAAAGCCACGCGCGGGGCGACGAAGCTGTTCGCCAAAGTCAGACTTAAAGGATAAGTAAACCGCTCCCCCGCCAGCGCAATCTCGCCCAGAAAATCGCCAAACCGAGGCCGCAACGCCTCCAGATATTCCGCATCCCCCAACGCCTGAATGGCCGCCGCCTGTCCTTCTGTCTCACTCCAAACAATCGAAGAATGATGCCCCCCCACCAGCGGTAAAATCGCCAGCGGTCCGGAAGGCATAAAGAACTGCTGCGCAATGCCCTGATGATCCTTCTCGTGTCGAATGGCCGTCACCAACGCCGTCTGCCCATAGCCCCAACCCGTTCGCCCGATCCCCGCGCGCGAGGCCACCCCCGACGCACGCCCATCGCATCCCACCAAAACCGAGCCTCGAACGACACGCTCCGAGGCCAAAACAACCTCAACCCCCTGTGCGCTGACCTCCTGAGAAACCACCGTTTCCCCCGAGATCAACTCAATCCCCGCCACCGCCATCGCCGCCAGAAACGCCGCGTACAAATACCGATCTTCGGCCATGAACCCCATCGGGCCTTCTTCCATCTCGGCATGATCAAAGGTCAGGAAAAATGGCGCGGCCCCCTGCCCCGCCACCCCGTCGCTGGCCTTGATCTGCAAGATCGGCTGCACCCGGCCTTCCAAACGCGACCAAACCCCGATCACCTCCAGCAGTCGCTTCGATGCCACAGCCAGTGCATAAGCCCGCCCGTCAAAGCCGGCTTCGGCCCGCGCCCCCGCAGGTCGCGCATCCACCACCACCACCCGCAAACCGCTCTTAGCCAAAGCCAAAGCCAAAGCCGGGCCATTCAAGCCGCCGCCTACGATCACAATGTCAGCATGATTTTCCATACCGCCAAATATGGCCCAACCTACAGGATTGTCCATGCGCCGCCTTGCCGCTACGCTCCGCCAAAATGGGGAACAACATGAGCAAAACCTGGTCCAACATGACCGCCGCTGACCTTGGTCGCGAGATCGGCAAAGGCAGTATCAACCCGGTCGAACTGACCGAGTTTTTCCTCGAAAAAATTGCCATCCACGAGTATTCCACCCGCATCTACGCCCGCCCCACCCCGACGCGTGCGCGCGGCGAAGCAATGGGGGCCGCCACCCGCGCCAAATCCGGCCTGCGCCGGGGCTTGCTGGATGGCGTCCCGGTCAGTTGGAAAGACCTGTTCGACACCGCAGGCATCGTCACCGAGGCCGGATCGGCGCTGCTGAAGAACCGCACACCGCTGAAAGATGCCGCCGCCGTAGAAACCGCCACCCGCCAAGGTATTGTTTGCCTTGGAAAAACTCACATGTCCGAACTCGCCTTCTCGGGGTTAGGCCTTAACCCCGTCACCGCCACCCCACCTTGCATCAACGACGATCAAGCCGTCGCGGGCGGATCTACCTCCGGCGGTGCGGCCTCGGTTGCCTTCGGCCTCGCCCCCGCCGCCATCGGATCAGACACCGGCGGTTCCGTCCGCATCCCCGCCGCTTGGAACGACCTTGTCGGCCTGAAAACCAGCCACGGCCGCCTGCCGCTGACCGGAGCGGTCCCCCTATGCGAGCAATTCGACACCATAGGCCCGCTCGCCCGTTCTGTCGAAGACTGCGCGCTGCTCCTCGCCGCCCTCGAATCCGGCAAACCCGCCGACCTTGCGGGCAGCAGCCTGACCAACGCCCGCTTCCTGGTCCTGAACACCGTCGCGCTCGACGATCTGCGCCCCCGCCCCGCCGCAGGCTTTGCAGACGCACTCACCCGCCTGTCGCGTGCAGGCGCGCAAATCTCTCACGCAGACATTCCCGAAACAGCCGAGGCGATGGCTCTCGCAGGCATCTTGTTCACCGCCGAAGCCTATGGCATCTGGGCCAAAACCATCGAAGCCGCCCCCGAAAAAATGTTCCCCCGTATCCTCGAACGCTTCCGCACCGGGGCCACGATCAAAGCCGCCGATTACGTCGCCGCATGGCGCCGCATGCACGACATTCGCCAGAGTTGGGCCGCAAAAACCGCCGGATACGATGCCATCCTGCTCCCAACCTCGCCCATTCTGCCGCCCAATGCCCACCGCCTGATGACCGACGATGCCTATTATGTCAGCGAAAATCTGTTGGCCCTGCGCAACACCCGCATCGGCAATCTGATGGGGCTTTGCGCGCTTACCCTGCCCACAGCACAACCGTCCTGCGGCATCTCTTTCATGGCGGGCCCTGGCCAAGAGGAACGCCTGCTCCGTATTGGCCAAGCGGCAGAACGCGCGCTGGCCTAAAAGCCACAACAACAGCAACCAAGCCCATATCCCATATGGGTTTTTCTGGACGCGCCCGCATGATCTGGTTATCCTGATCCAGAACGGGGCGATATGACCCTGAGATGAGGCAGTAATGGCGTTTCCCAAGCGGTTTTCGAACCTGCCGGATTATGCGTTTCCGCGTTTGCGGAAGCTTCTAGACGCATATCCGCCCGGCGGTGAAGCCATTTCCATGACCATCGGCGAACCCCGTCACCCGATTCCCGATTTTGTCGCGCCCATAATGACCGCCAATATCAATGACTTCGCGGTCTATCCGCCAAATGACGGCACGCCTGAACTGCTGGCCGCGATTTCCGGTTGGATCAAACGCCGCTACAACGCGCAGATAGCGCAAGATCAACTGATGGTCCTCAATGGCACCCGCGAAGGCCTCTATAACGCCTGCATCGCCCTTTCGCCCGAAACGAAAAACGGCAAACAGCCCATCGTGCTGATGCCGAACCCGTTCTACCAAGTCTACGCCGTCGCCGCCGTCACAGTCGGTGCCGAACCGCTTTACGTTCCCGCCACCGCCGCCACAGGTTTCCTGCCCGATTACGCGAGCCTGCCTGCGGAAATCCTCGACCGTGTGACCGTGGCCTACATCTGCTCGCCCGCCAACCCGCAGGGTGCAGTCGCCAGCGCTGACTATTGGAAAACCCTGCTGGGCTTGGCCGAGAAGCATGATTTCACCATCTTCGCCGACGAATGCTACAGCGAAATCTGGCGCAATACCGCCCCCACAGGCATCCTCGAAGTGGCGCAAGCCACCAATGCCGACCCCGAGCGCGTCTTCACCTTCCACTCGCTGTCAAAACGCTCCAACCTCCCCGGTCTGCGTTCTGGCTTCGTCGCAGGTGGCGCAAAAGGCATCGCGCAAATCCGCAAACTGCGCTCTTTCGCAGGCGCACCGCTGCCGCTGCCGATCCAAAAAGTCTCGCAAGCCGCATGGAACGACGACCATCACGTCGCCGCCTCGCTCGCCCTCTACCACACGAAATTCGACGCCGCGGACGCAATTTTCAGCGGCCTACAGGGCTTCAAAACCCCCGAAGGCGGCTTCTTCCTCTGGCTGCCGGTCGAAGACGGCGAACAAGCGGCGCTTAAAGCATGGCGACAGACCGGAGTCCGGGTTCTCCCCGGCGCGTATCTGTCGCGCGATGCGAACGGGGAAAACCCCGGCAAAGGCTATATTCGGGTCGCACTTGTGGCCCCCAAAGAAGAAATGCAGCGCGGGTTGATCCAACTCCGCGACTGCCTCTACGGTTGAGGACAGGGTAACATGGCATCTTATCAAGCACGGCAACGCGATCCGCTGTTGGACCAAGGCACCACAGCGATGCTGGAACGCCGGGGGCGCGAGCTTTTGGGGCTAGCCCTGATTGCCTTGGCTTTCGCCTTCATGCTGATGCTGAACAGCTATTCCCCCGAAGATCCCGGCTGGATGGTCGCCACAGACGAGCCCGCCGCCAACACCCTTGGCCGCTTCGGCGCGGCCCTCGCGTCCACCCTGATCATCATCGGCGGCAAAGGCACATGGGCGATCCCGCTGATCCTATGCGCTTGGGGTCTGCGGTTTGTGCTGCATCGCGGAGCCGAGCGCGCCGTCTCCCGCATGGTCTTCGCCGTCATCGCCATCGCCATGGCCTCGGTCTATGCCGCCACCCTGCTGCCCTCCGCCATGTGGGTGCAAAGCTTCGGCATGGGCGGTTTGTTCGGCGACACCGTGGTCGGCGCATTGATGAACATCATCCCCGGCGGCTCGGCAGTCGGCCTGAAACTGATCTCGCTTGCCTCCGGCGCCGCAATGGTCGCCCTGATGCTGTTCGTCACCGGCTTCAACTTCCCCGAAATCCGTGCGGGCTTCCGCTTCCTGATCACCAGCCTGATCTACAGCTATTCCATCCTGCTCGGGGCCGCTGGCAAAGGCGCGCAAGGCACCACCCGCGCCGCCGCCGCCATCCAAGCCCGCCGCCGCCGCAACGCCGCCGAAGCCGCCCGACCAGACGAGACCCTGCGCGCGCCAGCCGATTGGCGCGAAGACCGCCCGCAATCCACTATCCGCCGCGCCGAACCGAGCGTTGAGGCCGCAGCCTTTGGCCGCCCCTCCACCTTACGCGCCGACGCCCGCTACCCTGAACCTCTCGCCGAGGCTCCGCAATACGCCCCCCCCCGCGAAAAACTCGGCCTTTTGGCCCGAATGCCCGCCCTGATGCGCCGCGCCGTTGATCCCGAACCCGAACTGATTGAACCCACACTCTCGCAAGCTGCCGATCACGCCGACATGCCGTCCGACGACCGCATCAAATCGCGGATTTCCGATGCCATCCGCTCGCGCACCCGCCCGCCCGAGGCGCAACTCTCCCCTCTCGCCGCCGCCATCCAGCGCCGCGAGCCGCCGCTACAACGCCCGCGCAGCCCCGCGCCGTTGATCGCCGACACCCGCCCGATCGTACGCATCGAACCGCCCGTCACTGCCCCAAAAGCCCCCCTCCACAACGCCTTCTTGGAAACCGAAGACGATCAAGCCTTTGATCTGCCTGAAAATCACGGCTTCACCCTGACCGACGATGCGCATGACTACGCAGCCGGCGACGACGCTGCGGATGAAGACGAAGATTACACCTCCGTCGCTGTAATCCCCCGCCCTGCTCCCACACCCGAGCGCCGCCCGGTTGTCCAGCATGCAGTGAAAAAACCCACTACCCCCTCCACCCGCGCCGCAGCCGAGGCGCAACCCCGCCTGCGCTTTGACGACCCCGCCCCCGCCTACGAACTCCCCCCCATCTCGCTGCTCACCCCGCCGTCCTCCGTGCAACGCCACGCCCTCTCCGACGAAGCCCTTGAAGAAAACGCCCGCATGTTGGAATCGGTGCTCGACGACTACGGCGTCAAAGGCGAAATCGTCTCTGTGCGCCCCGGCCCGGTCGTCACCATGTATGAACTCGAACCCGCCCCCGGCCTGAAAGCGAGCCGCGTCATCGGCCTCGCCGACGATATCGCACGCTCGATGTCCGCGCTCAGCGCCCGCGTTTCCACCGTCCCCGGCCGCACCGTGATCGGCATTGAGTTGCCCAACGCCACCCGCGAAAAGGTGGTCTTGCGCGAAATCATCGCCGCCCGCGACTTTGGCGACAGCAACATGCGCCTGCCGCTCGCCCTTGGCAAAGACATCGGCGGCGATCCCATCGTCGCAAACCTTGCCAAAATGCCCCACCTGCTGATCGCAGGCACCACCGGCTCGGGCAAATCCGTCGCCATCAACACCATGATCCTGTCCTTGCTGTATAAACTCAGCCCGGAAGAATGCCGTCTGATCATGATCGACCCGAAAATGCTGGAACTTTCCGTCTATGACGGCATCCCGCACCTGCTCTCCCCCGTCGTCACCGACCCGAAAAAGGCCGTCGTCGCTCTGAAATGGGTGGTGTCGGAAATGGAAGAACGCTACCGCAAAATGTCGAAAATGGGTGTGCGAAATATTGAAGGCTACAATGGCCGCGTCCGCGAAGCCCTATCGAAAAATGAGATGTTCAAGCGCACCATCCAGACCGGATTTGACGAAGACACCGGCGAGCCGATGTTTGAAACCGATGAATTCCAGCCCGTCACCATCCCCTATATCGTGGTGGTGGTCGATGAGATGGCCGACCTGATGATGGTCGCAGGCAAGGAAATCGAAGCCTGCATCCAACGCCTTGCCCAAATGGCCCGCGCCTCCGGCATCCACCTGATCATGGCCACCCAGCGCCCCTCGGTCGATGTGATCACCGGCACGATCAAAGCCAACTTCCCGACCCGGATCTCCTTCCAAGTGACCTCGAAGATCGACTCACGCACCATCCTCGGCGAACAAGGCGCCGAACAACTGCTCGGCATGGGCGACATGCTCTATATGGCCGGCGGCGGTCGCGTCTCCCGTATCCACGGCCCGTTCGTCTCCGATGAAGAAGTGGAAGAAATCGTCAACCACCTCAAATCCTACGGCCCGCCGGTCTATATGTCAGGCGTGATCGAAGGCCCCGAGGATGAGAACGCCGCCGAAATCGACAGCCTTTTGGGCCTCGGTTCCGACGGCCTAGACGACAGCCTCTACGACCAAGCCGTCGCCATCGTCGCCAAAGACCGCAAATGTTCCACCAGCTACATCCAACGCAAACTCGGCATCGGCTACAACAAGGCCGCGAAACTGGTCGAACAGATGGAAGAACACTCGGTGATCACCGCCGCCAACCATGTCGGCAAACGCGAGATTTTGCTGCCGGAGCATTGAGGGAGATGTCACTTAATCGGAACGGGAAATGACATTTAAGGAAGCTATCAACTGGGTCGCTGTATTCCTTCAAGGGATTGCGGCTATTCTTTGGATTGCGTCAACACTTGTCCGGGTGAAAGCTGCCGACGTTGTTGCCGAATACCAAAAAACTTATGGGGCGGGCAGCGGACCGTCACAAATCGTAACTGAGGACGGAGACGATTTCGGCGCAACGATCAAACGCCAAGCATATTGGAATAAATGGGCCGCCATGATGACCGGGATTGGAATTGCGACACAAGCGATTGCAAATGCACTTCCCAGTTAGAGTAGGGCGGGGTTCACCCCGCCGCTGGTGGGTCAAACCTTAAAAATCCCTTAACGGGGCAAGGTCATCATATTGATATAAAACGATTAAAAAAGGTCCCGAGTTGGGACCATAGCCTCAGACCCCGATCAACCGTGATCGCGCCTTCAAAGCCCCCAGCCAAGCTAGCCCATGCACGGTAGCGCGCGAGGGCCGATACTCCGCCGCAACCCAGCCCTGATAGCCACTTTCATCCAAGCAGGTACAGAGCCCGGTCAGATCAAACCCGCCACCACCCGGCTCGTTCCGGCTCGGAAATCCCGCGATCTGAACATGATTGACCCGCGCCCCATGCTTGGCCCAGACCGCCGCCGCATCGCCATGAATCCGCGCCGCGTGCCACAGATCAAACTGTATCCCGACCTGCGGCAAACCCAGATCATCCACAATCCGCCCCGCCTGATCGAAGTCGTTCAGGAAATACCCCGGCATGTCATCCGGGTTCAAAGGCTCCAAAGTGATCGTCAAATCCGGTGCCTGCGACGCCGCCCAAGCCAGATTCTCCGTATAAACCTGCTCCGCCTGCGGCCCCTTCGCCACCCCGGCCATCACATGAACCCTCGCTGCCCCCAACCGTGACGCCAACTCCGCCGCCCGCAGGAAGCCATCGCGAAACCGCGTCTCCTCGCCGGGGACGGCAGCAAATCCGCGATCCCCAGCCGCCCAATCACCGGGAGGCGTGTTGATCATCGCCAGCGGCAAGCCAGCCAAAGCGGCTTCCCAGTCCTTGGCGGGATAGTCGTAGGGGAACAGGATTTCTGCGCCATCAAACCCTGCCTGCGCAGCAAGGCCGGGGCGGTCGAGGGGGGAAACCTCGGTGAACAGCATAGTCAGGTTGGCGGCAAATAAAGGCATCAGCGCAGCTCTAGCGAAGGAATCACCGGAAAGAAACAACCATCTGACCAAAGCCCGAACCAGCTTTCCCCCAAATGGTCGTGATGCGCGCCCAATTCCATCAACCGGTAGAAGGATTTGCGATCAATCAAAGCCTCCAACCCCGCCCGGATATGCACATAGGGCGAAGGCTCCCCGCCTTCCCCCACCACCACGCGGATCGGATTGGCAGCATTTGCCACCACCTCATCTTCGGTTTTGGTGAAGAACCGCAAGCGCTGGCCCTCGCCAGCCCCCTCCACCTCAAAATCCACCGCCAGCATCGGCGCATCATCGACCCGGATCCGCACCTTCTCCCCCGGAGTGACCAAGAAGAACTCATCCCCCTCGCGCCGCAGAATCGAGGAAAACAACTTCACCATCGGCATTCGTCCTATGGGAGAGCCTTCGTGAAACCAGGTCCCATCCTTTGCTATCCGCATATCTATGTCGCCACAAAATGGCGGATGCCACAAATGCACCGGCGGCGGGCCTTTTTTTGCAGCGACTTGCACCGCAGCCAGCCCCTCGGCCAGCGGTTTCACGATCATTTGTGCATCTTCGCTTTTTGCCATTTGTACCCGGCGCCCAGATTGGATCATATGGCAGCATATAACCTGTTCCGGAGAATTGTCATGGCCGATCCCACCCAACTCGTCGCCGAGATCGAAAGCTTAGGCGTGCGGCTGGCGCAGGCGAAGGCCTCAATCAATCAGCGCTTTATCGGGCAGGACAAAGTGGTGGATCAGGTTTTGGCAGCGATGCTGTGCGGTGGTCATGCGCTGCTTGTCGGCCTGCCGGGGCTTGGGAAGACGCTGCTGGTCGATACCCTCAGCACCGTGATGGGCCTGAAAGGCAACCGCATCCAGTTCACCCCCGATCTGATGCCCGCCGATATTCTGGGGTCCGAGGTGCTGGAAACCGCCTCCGATGGCTCTCGTGCGTTCCGCTTCATCGAAGGCCCGGTGTTTTGCGAGCTTTTGATGGCGGATGAAATCAACCGCGCCAGCCCCCGCACCCAGTCGGCTTTGCTGCAAGCCATGCAGGAAAAGGAAGTCACCATCGCAGGCCAGCACCGCGCTTTGGGCCGCCCGTTCCACGTTCTCGCCACGCAAAACCCGATTGAGCAGGAAGGCACCTATCCTTTGCCAGAGGCGCAGTTGGACCGCTTCTTGCTGCAAGTCGATGTCGACTATCCCACCCGCGCGCATGAACGTGACATCTTGCTCGCCACCACCGGGGCCACAGAATCCGAATCGCATCAAGTGTTTAGCGCAGAGGAACTGCTGGCCGCTCAAACCATACTGCGCCGGATGCCGGTCGGTGATCAAGTGGTGGAGGCCATCCTTGATCTGGTCCGCGCCTGCCGTCCGGGCGAACCCGAGGGCCGCGATCTGGCGGGCAGCCTGTCTTGGGGTCCTGGGCCGCGTGCCGCGCAAGCCCTGATGCTGACCGTCCGCGCCCGTGCGCTGCTCGATGGCCGCCTGGTGCCCTCCATCGCCGATGTCGCCGCGATGGCGAAACCCGTGCTCGAGCATCGCATGTCATTGTCCTTCGCCGCCCGTGCGCGCGGCGAAACTCTGTCGGGCTTGATTGACCGCACCATCACCCGCGCCCTGCGCACCGAGGCTGCTGCGTGAGCATATCCACCGATCTTCGGGCGAGAGCCGAAACGCTCGGCCAATCGCTGCCAGCCTTGTTGGCAGAAGCCGAGCATTTGGCCGCAACTCTGATGCTGGGCGAACATGGCCGCCGCCGCGCGGGCCAAGGCGATGAATTCTGGCAATACCGCCCCGCGCATCAGGGCGATGCCGCGCGTTCGATTGACTGGCGCAGATCGGCCAAATCAGACGCGCATTTCGTGCGCGAACGCGAATGGCAGGCGGCGCAATCGGTGACGCTCTGGGTAGATGCCGCGCGCTCGATGGCGTTTTCGGGCGACAGAGACCGCGCCCCGAAACTCGACCGCGCCCGTCTGCTGGCACTCGCGCTTTCCGTCTTGCTGCTGCGCGGAGGTGAGCGTGTTGGCCTGTCCGGCACCACGCCAAAACCCGGCCGCGCGCAGATCATGGCGTTGGTCGAAGGTCTGTCTTCGGACAATCCCGACGACTATGGCACCCCCGATGTCGCTGGCATGGTCAGTCATGGCCGCGCGGTGTTCCTGTCAGATTTCCTCGGCAATCTTGATCCGTTGGAAACAGGCCTGACCCTTGCCTCAGATCGTGGCGTGCGCGGCGTGTTGCTTCAAGTGCTTGATCCGGCAGAGGAAGATTTCCCCTACCAAGGCCGAACCGTGTTCGAATCCATGCAAGGCAGCCTCCGTCACGAGACCCAATCCGCAGGCGATCTGCGCGCCCGCTATCTTGACCGTTTGGCTGAACGCAAGGCCCGTCTTGCCACTTTGGCCCGCGCGATGGGCTGGCATTACCACTGTCACCACACCGGACAATCGGCGCAAACCGCTCTGCTCTGGGCCTATAGCGCCTTGGAGGGCGGGCGATGAACATGCTCGCCTTCACCACGCCTTGGCTGCTCTGGGGCCTGATCGCGCTGCCAATCCTGTGGCTGCTGCTACGCGCCATCCCGCCCGCTCCGATCCGCCGCCGCTTTCCCGCAGTGGTGCTGCTGCTGGGCCTGAACGACGAAGACCGCCAAGCCGACAAAACCCCGTGGTGGCTGCTTCTACTGCGCGCTTTGGCCGTCGCCGCCGCCATCATCGGCTTTGCGGGCCCGATCTTGAACCCTGAAAACCGCGCTCCCGGCTCTGGCCCCTTACTAATTGTGCTGGATGGTGGCTGGGCAGATGCCAGCGACTGGCCGCGCCGGATGGACAAAGCCAACACCCTGCTGGCCGAGGCGGGTCGCGCTGGCCGCACCACCGCCGCGATCCGCTTGACCGACCTACCGCAGCCTGTCGAGTTTCAAAACGCCGACGCATGGGCAGGCCGTCTTGCCGCGATGGAGCCACAACCTTTCGCGCCGCAAGGCTACGCAGATTGGGCAAAAATTCTGCCGACCGAGAGTTTCGACAGCTACTGGCTCTCTGATGGCCTCGACCATCCGGGCCGCGATGCCCTGCTCAAAACCCTTCAATCCAAAGGCAGGCTCACCGCCTTCCTCGCCCCCCGCCCGGTCTTCGCCCTGCGCCCCGCTGCGTTTGAGGATGGCAAAATCACCCTCACCGCCGCCCGCCTCCCCGGTGACACTGCCGATCTGGATGTGATCGCGCGCGGCCCCGACCCCTCCGGTATCGACCGCGAACTCGCCCGCGCGCCCCTGCATTTTGACGCCAATGCGCCTGAGGCCAAAACCTCCCTCGACCTGCCGCCCGAATTGCGCAACCGCGTCAACCGTTTTGAACTCCTCGGCCAACGCTCCGCAGGGGCGGTCAGCCTCACCGATGACAGTCTGAAACGCCGCAAAATCGCGGTGATCGGCGGCACGCCTGACCGCGAAGGTCTGCCCCTGCTGCAGCCCAGCTACTACCTGCGCCAAGCCCTCACCCCCGTCGCCGATCTGGTTGAGGGTGGGCTTTCGGATGTGATCCCTGCCAACCCCGATGTGATCATCCTCGCCGATGTCGCCAAGCTGACTCCGGTTGAAACCGACGGCCTGTTGGAGTGGGTGAACAAGGGCGGTCTGCTGCTGCGCTTTGCCGGACCACGACTGGCAGCGTCGGAATTGTCGCGTGCGGAAGAAGACCCGCTGATGCCGGTGCGGCTGCGCGAAGGTGGCAGGTCAGTGGGCGGTGCGATGAGCTGGGGCGAGCCGAAAACCTTGGCACCTTTCCCGGAAAACTCGCCCTTTCATGGCCTGGCGATCCCCGATGATGTCACCGTAAGTCAGCAAGTCCTCGCCCAACCCGACCCCGACCTCACCACCCGCACCATCGCCGCCCTGACCGATGGCACGCCCCTCGTTACCCGCAAAGAAATCGGCGCGGGGCAAGTGGTGCTGGTGCATGTGACGGCAAATGCCGAATGGTCCAGCTTGCCACTTTCGGGGCTGTTCGTACAAATGCTTGAACGTCTGGCAGTGTCCACCAAACCCGCAGCGCCCGATGCAAAAGATTTGGCAGGGCTAACGTGGGTGCCGCAGAAGATCATGGATGGCTACGGGTTAGAGCGCGATGCAGGCGAAATCGCCGGGGTAGCGGGCGAAACGCTGTCCAAAGCTATGGTAACTGGCCCCGGTCCGGGCCTGCCAGCGGGGCTTTACGCCAGTGCCGAACGCAAAGTCGCGCTGAATGTAATCTCTGCCAAAACCGCGATCACCGCCGCCACTTGGCCCGCAGACACCGTCATTGAGGGCATTGAGACGGTGAAAGCACAGGCGCTGAAAGGCATCTTGCTGACCGCCGCCATGCTGATGTTGGCCTTGGACGTTCTCGCCGCGCTTTGGGTTTCGGGCCGTATCGGTGGTCTTGCCCGCGCCGCAGTCTTGCTGCTGGCCCTGATGATGCCGCACGATGCCCACGCACAGGTGCCTGATGACGTCAAAGCGCTGGAGGCGACGCGCGGCGTGGTGCTGGCCTATGTGCAGACCGGCGATGCCGCGATGGATCAGGTGTCAGAAGCTGGCTTGCGTGGCCTCAGCGATCAGCTTTGGCTGCGCACGGCGGTTGAACCCGAAGCCCCAATGGGCATTGATCTGGAAAAGGATGAACTGGCGTTCTATCCCTTCCTCTATTGGCCGATCACCCCAAACCAAGCGATCCCGTCAACCGCCGCCTATGCCAAGCTGAACCGCTTTCTGCGCACGGGTGGGATGATCCTGTTTGACACTCGCGATGGTGATATCGCGGGCTATTCGGGCGACACCACGCCGGAAGGCCAGATGCTGCAACTGATCGCATCCGGCCTCGATATTCCGTCGTTAGAACCGATGCCGAAAGACCATGTGCTGACCCGCAGCTTCTACCTGCTGCAAGATTTCCCTGGCCGTTTCGCAGGCGGCGCGGTGTGGGTTGAGGCCTCTGATCCCGAAGCGGAAAAGGCCGAAGGCATGCCCTTCCGCAACCTGAATGATGGCGTGACGCCGGTGATCATCGGCAGCGCAGATTGGGCCTCGGCTTGGGCCACTGACACCGACGGCGTGCCGATGTTCCCAGTGGGGCGCGGTTATGCGGGCGAGGATCAACGTGAGATTTCCTACCGCTTTGGCATCAACGTGATCATGCATGTGCTAACCGGAAATTATAAATCGGATCAGGTGCATGTGCCTGCCCTGCTGGAAAGGCTAGGCGAATGAGCCGGACCTTGGTTTTCGACCCCCTGATAGCCTTACCGGTGATCTGGGCCTTGGCAATCATCGCAGGCCTGCTGGTCGCCTTCGCTTTGTGGAAAGGTCTGCGCGGCGGGCCGTTGCGTGGCCTTGCCTTCATCGCTTTGGGCGTCGCGCTTGCGAACCCATCCTTGCAAGAAGAAAACCGCAAGCCCTTGTCCGACATCGTTTTACTACTGGTCGATGAAAGCTCCAGCCAAACTCTGTCAGACCGTAAAACGCAAGCAGAGGCTGCGGTCGCAAAGGTTACAGCCGAGGTCGCAGCCCTGCCAAACACCGAACTCCGCCTGATCCGCTTTGGCGACGGCCCCGAGGATGCAGGCACTCTGGCCATGACAGCGCTTGCGCAAGCCATGGCCGAAGAACCCCGCGCCCGGATTGCCGGAGCCATTCTGGTGACCGATGGACAAGTGCATGATCTTGGCCTCGCCCCGGCTTTGCCCGCGCCGTTGCAGGTGCTCTTGACCGGGAAAAAGCAGGATTGGGATCGCCATCTGATCATCAAAGACGCCCCTGCCTTCGCGATTTTGGGCGAAGAATTCACCCTGAAACTGAAAGTCGAAGACAAGGGAGCGGTGCCAGCCTCGGCAGGCACATCGGTGGCCCTGACCATCGGCGTCGATTCCGATGCCCCAATGACGTTTCATATCCCGGTGAATGAGGATATGGAACTGCCCGTGCGCCTGCCCCATGCCGGGATGAACGTGCTGCAATTCTCAGTGGCCCCGGTCGCAGGCGAGTTGACCGACCGCAACAATGTCGCAGTGGTGCAGGTCAACGGTGTGCGCGACCGTTTGCGGGTGTTGTTCGTGTCTGGCGAACCCCATGCGGGCGAACGGGTCTGGCGCAATTTGCTGAAATCTGACCCGAGCGTGGACCTCGTGCATTTCACCATTCTGCGCCCGCCCGAAAAGCAAGATGGTGTCCCGGTTGAGGAGCTGTCGCTGATCGCCTTTCCGACCCGCGAGCTGTTCGTCGAGAAGATCAAAGATTTCGATCTGATCATCTTTGACCGCTACCGGATGCGCGGTATCCTGCCGATGGAATATATTGATAACGTTGTGCAATATGTCAAAAATGGCGGCACGGTTCTGGTCGCTGCAGGCCCCGAATTTGGCGCGGTGGACAGCCTGTGGCGCTCGCCTTTGGCCGAAATTCTCCCGGTGGAGCCGACCAGCCAAGTGATCGAGGAAGGCTACAAACCCAAGCTCACCGAGCTTGGTCGCCGCCATCCCGTGACCGAAGGGCTGGAAGCACTGTTCCCGAAAGGCTGGGGCCGCTGGTTCCGTCTGATCGACGTGAACCTGCTGCGCGGTCAGGTTCTGATGTCTGGCCCGCAAGACAAACCATTGCTGGTGCTCGACCGCGTCGAAAAGGGCCGCATCGCAGTGCTTGCCTCGGATCAAGCGTGGCTTTGGGGCCGTGGCTACGAAGGCGGCGGACCGCAGTTGGAACTGCTGCGACGACTCGCACACTGGATGCTGAAAGAGCCGGAGTTGGAGGAGGAGGCGCTGACCGCCACCAACAAGGCAGACGTTCTGACCATCACCCGCCGCACGGTTTCCGACAAACCGCCGGGTGATCTGACCATTACCGGGCCGGATGGCAAAATCCAAACCCTGACCCTGCCGCCGATGGGTCCGGGCAAATACAGTATCGACTGGAAAGCCCCGGCCTTGGGTCTGTATCGCCTGCAACAGGATGATCTGGTGCGGGTGGTGGCCGTCGGCCCGTCTGCCCCGAAGGAGTTTGTCGAAACCTTGGCCAGCGCCGAAGGTCTCACCCCTGTCGTCGCCACCATGCAGGGCGGCATCCTGCCGATTGAGGCTGGCCTGCCCGGTATCCGCACCGTGCGTGAAGGTCGCCCTGCCGCAGGGCGCGGCTGGATCGGCGTCACCCCGCGCGGCGCGTTTGTGACCGAAGATCTGCGCATCAGCCCGCTGGTGCCCAGCTGGCTGATGCTGATCTTGGCAGCTGGATTGGCTGTGGCAGCTTGGTTGGTGGAAGGTCGATTCAAGCGCCGCGCAGCATGACCTTGCGTGATTCCGAGGCGAACTCACGGCGGATCAGCATCGCGGAGGTCAGCAGCGTCGTTGCGATCAGAGGATAAGGGCCAAGCAGCCAACCCAAGCTGCCCAGTGCGAAATAGATCGAGTGCAGGCCCCGGTTAAAGCTTTTCGCTGCTGTGATGTTCAACTCTGCCGCCTGCTGCGCCCGGTGCGACGCTGCTGGATCACTGGGGTCATTCGGCACCGCCGCCATCATGATCGCACAATAGCCAAACAGCCGGTTTGACCAGATAAACTTCAGCACTGCATTGGCCAGAAACACAATCACCAGCAGCACCCGCAGTTGCAACCCGGTGGCATCGGCGGGCAGGGTCAGGTCTTCAGCCAGCCCGACAATCGCCGCCGGATTGCCGATCAGCGCGATGCCGCCGCCAATCGCGATCAGCGAGGCGCTGGCAAAAAACGCCGTGCCCTGCCGCAGACTGTCGATCATCGACGCGTCAAAAATCCGCGGCTGCCGGGTCAGAAACTGCCGCATCCATTCGCGCCGATATTCTTTCATCAGCACAGTGACCGAAGGACGGCTGGCAGGCGGGTGCTCGATCAACCAGCCGATCCCTGCCCACGCAATCAAAGCCAGCGCCACAGAAAGCGCGTCGATGGTGCTGAACGGGCCGAGACTGATCATACTTTGCATGCCACAAACCTATGCTTTCACGGCAAATCTGGGAAGGGCCAACAGTATCTTGCCATTTCAAAAAATTGGTTATATTTTTTGACCACGCAAGGAGTCTGTCATGGATATGCCGATCCCCAATGCCGCCATCGTCGCGTGCAAATCTGCCATTGTCGCACGGCTGCGCAGCGTTCTGCCTGCGGATGCGGTGATCAGCGATCCGGCGGAAACCCGCGCCTATGAATGTGATGCGCTGACCGCCTACCGCTGCGCTCCCCTCGTCGTCGTCCTGCCCCGCACCACCGCCGAGGTCGCCGCCGTTTTGGGAATTTGCCATGAAGAACAAGTGCCTGTGGTGCCGCGTGGCTCTGGCACTTCGCTGGCCGGGGGCGCTTTGCCCACCGCCGATTGCGTGATATTGGGCGTGTCGCGGATGAACGCAGTGCTGGAAACCGACTACGACAATCGTTTCATCCGGGTGCAATCGGGCCGCACCAACCTGTCGGTGACGGGGGCGATTGAGGCCGATGGCTGGTTCTATGCTCCCGATCCTTCCAGTCAACTCGCCTGCGCCATCGCGGGCAATATCGCGATGAACTCGGGCGGCGCGCATTGCCTGAAATATGGCGTCACCACCAACAACCTGCTGGGCGTGACCTTGGTGCAAATGGATGGCACAGTGGTCGAGGTCGGCGGGCCATGGCTGGATTCTGGTGGGATTGACCTTTTGGGAGTGATTTGCGGCTCGGAAGGGCAGCTTGGCGTCGTAACAGAGGCCACCCTGCGCATCCTGCCGAAACCCGAAGGCGCGCGGCCCGTTCTGGTCGGCTTTAACTCCAACGAAGTCGCAGGCACCTGCGTGTCTGACATCATCAAAGCCGGCATCCTGCCCGTTGCCATTGAATTCATGGATCGCCCCTGCATCCGCGCGACCGAGGCCTTCGCCAAAGCCGGCTATCCCGATTGCGAGGCTTTGCTGATCATCGAGGTCGAAGGTTCACCGTCTGAAATCGCCGAACAACTCTCCCGCATCAAGGCCATCGCGATGACCCACAATCCGGTGGAATTTCGCGAAGCAGCCGACGAAGACCAAGCCAAGCGCATCTGGCTGGGCCGCAAATCGTCGTTCGGAGCAATGGGACAGATCAATGATTACATGTGCTTGGATGGCACGATTCCGGTCTCGGCCCTGCCCTATGTGCTGCGCCGTATCGGCGAGATGAGCGCCGCTTGCGGTCTGGACGTCGGCAATGTGTTTCACGCAGGCGACGGCAATATGCACCCGTTGATTCTGTTCGACGCCAACAAACCCGGCGATCTGGAACGCTGCGAGGCGTTTGGCGCGGATATCCTGAAGCTCTGTGTCGAGGTTGGTGGTTGTTTGACAGGAGAGCACGGCGTGGGGATAGAGAAGCGCGATCTGATGGCGGTGCAGTTCAATCCGGTCGACCTAGAGGCGCAGTTGCGGGTCAAGGACGTGTTCGATCCGGCGTGGCTGTTGAACCCGGCGAAGGTGTTTCCGTTAGATGTAACGGCGGGGCGGCGCGCGGGTTGAAGCGCCGGGACTGTCTGCCCACCAGTCCATTGATTTCTCGAACTAATAGCGAAACCAACGGACTCCCCCAAGGATATTTGAGCACAGAGGATGACCATGCGACCTGCTTCGGAAAGCGAACTGAGCGAGATGATACAAGCCGCGCAGGCTTTGCATATCCAAGGCGGGGGCACGCGTGGAGTTGGGTGCGTGGTGGGCGAGGTGTTGGATACCAGTGGGTTGAGCGGTGTTGAATTGTATGAACCCGGCGCTTTGACTTTGGTGGCGCGGGCGGGGACTCCGCTGGCCGAGATCAATGCACTGCTGGCCTCTGAACGGCAGCGCTTGGCTTTTGAAGTGCCCGACATGCGCGCAGTTTTAGGTCGTCAGGGTGTCTCAACCATAGGCGGCGTGGTGGCCGCCAATGCCTCCGGCCCGCGCCGTGTGCAGGTTGGGGCCTGCCGCGATGCCTTGCTCGGGGTGCGCTTTGTCGATGGCCGGGGCGATGTGATCAAGAACGGCGGGCGGGTGATGAAGAATGTCACCGGCTATGATTTGGTCAAGCTGATGGCCGGAGCACATGGTACTTTGGGCGTGTTGACCGAACTGTCGTTCAAAGTGCAGGCGGTGCCAGAGGCCGAGGTGACACTTGTGGCCGAGCGGGCTTTACCGCAGGGGTTGGCGGATTTGCGGGCCGCACTTGGCTCTCCTTATGACATTTCGGGCGCGGCTTGGATACAGGGCCGGGCGATGATCCGGCTGGAAGGTATGGCCGGATCGGTCGCATACCGTGCGGGGAAGTTGCGGGATTTACTCGGGTTTGAAGAAGCGCCAAGCGATTGGGCGGCGATCCGCGATGTGTCTGCATTTGCTAGGCGGACGGGAGCCGTCTGGAAGCTGTCAATCAAGCCAACCGAAGCCGCAGCCCTGATCCAGCGCCTTGGGCTGGAGGCGATTTGCGATTGGGGCGGCGGGCTGGTCTGGCTGCTCGATCCATCAGCTGCGGCGGATGTGCGTGGCGCAGTGGCAGGGATCGGCCATGCCACCCTGATACGGGCCTCGTCGCGGATGGAAACCGTTCCTGCCTTCTCACCAGAAGCCCCCGCCGTGGCCACCCTCACAGCTGGCCTGCGGGCAAAATTCGATCCACGCAGCGTTTTCAATCCGGGGATGAGGAGCTGATGCAGACGCATTTCACTGAAACTCAACTGCAAGACCCAAAACTGGCCGAAGCCAACAAGATCCTGCGATCCTGCGTGCATTGCGGGTTTTGCACCGCAACTTGCCCGACCTATCAAGTGCTTGGTGATGAGTTAGACAGCCCGCGTGGTCGGATTTATCTGATCAAGGAAATGCTGGAAACCGGACGGCCCGCCGATGCGCGCACCGTCAAACATCTGGATCGCTGCCTGTCGTGCCTCGCCTGCACCACCACCTGTCCGTCTGGTGTGGACTATATGCATCTGATTGATCAGGCGCGGGCCTATGTCGAGAAAACCTACAAACGCCCGCTGTCAGATCGCCTGCTGCGCTGGGTGCTCGCCAAAGTGATCCCGCATCCCACCCGCTTCCGGCTTGCGCTGTTTGCCGCTAAACTGGGCCGACCCTTCGCACGGTTGATCCCGGATGCGAGGCTGAGGGCCATGCTGGCAATGGCTCCGAGAACCATCCCCCCGGTCAGCCGCAACGATGATCCGCAAAGCTTTGCGCCCACTGCGCCCAAGCGGATGCGCGTGGCTTTGATGACCGGATGCGCGCAAAAGGCACTGAACACCGATATCAACGACGCCACCATCCGTCTGCTGCGGCGTTTGGGTTGCGAGGTGGTGGTGCCGCGCGGCATGGGCTGCTGCGGTGCGCTGACGCATCACATGGGGCGCGAGGCCGAAAGCCATACCGCCGCCCGCGCCAATATCGCCGCGGTTATGGCTGAAACGCGTGGTGCTGGCTTGGATGCGATTGTGATCAATACCAGTGGGTGCGGCACCACCGTTAAGGATTACGGCCATATGATCGGCACGGCAGAGGCCGCTGAAGTATCCGCCCTGACGCTGGATATATCCGAGCTGTTGCAACGTCTTACCCTGCCGGAAGGTGCGCCCAAAGGCTTGACCGTCGCCTATCATGCCGCCTGTAGCCTGCAACACGGCCAGCAAATCAAAACCGCGCCAAAAGACCTGCTGAAGCGTGTAGGCTTCACCGTGGTCGAGCCTGCCGACAGCCATCTGTGCTGCGGATCAGCAGGCACCTACAACCTGCTGCAACCCGAGATTTCGCAGGCATTACGAAGCCGCAAAGTTCAAACCCTAGAGGCCAAGCATCCCGATATCATCGCGGCCGGTAACATCGGCTGCATGATGCAGATCGGTGCAGCGACAGCCATCCCCATCGTGCATACGGTTGAACTGCTGGATTGGGCCACAGGTGGGCCGAAACCGCGCGCCTTGGGGTGATTTGCCTCACATCTGCCTCACTTTTTGGCTAGATCGGGCGACCAGACCGGAGAACCCATGCGCTTTGCCCTCATAGCCCTGCTTGCCCTTGCCAGCCTGCCCGCTGCGGCACAGGAATCCCCCCTCATCAGCCTGCAAACCGGCGATGATTCAAAGGGTTGGAACGCGGTTGGGCGATTGAACCTAGGCGACCGTGGTTTTTGCACCGGCACCCTGATCGCCCCCGATCTGGTGCTGACCGCCGCCCATTGCCTGTTCGACAAAGAAACCGGGGCGCGGATTGACGCCCGGGATATCCATTTCCTTGCCGGTCTGCGCAATGGCCGCGCCGAGGCCTATCGCAACGTGGCCCGCGCCGTCGCCCACCCGGATTACGCCTATTCCGGCGAGGACGATCTGGATCGCACCGCCTTTGATGTCGCCGTGCTAGAACTGGATCAGCCGATCCGCCTGCCCTCGATCCAGCCGATCGGCACCACGTCGCCGCCCTCCTTAGGCGATGAGGTTGGAGTGGTGTCTTACGCGCAGGATCGCGCCGAAGCGCCTTCGCTGCAACAGACATGCCATGTGATTGATGGCTCGGACAAAGTGCTGGTGCTGTCCTGCGATGTGGATTTCGGCTCCTCCGGTGCGCCGATTTTCACGGTGAAAAACGGCGTGCCGCAGATTGTCTCGGTGGTTTCGGCCAAGGCGGAATCGGACGGCAAAAAGGTCTCGCTCGGCACCCCGCTTGAAGCGCCTTTGGCCGTTGTGCTGGCAGAATTGGCGAAAGAAAGCCGGGCGGTTTCAGTGGCGGGCACCAAGGTCAACACCCTTTCCGGCGGCAAAGCCAGCGGCGCAAAATTCGTCAAACCCTGATTCCTCGACTCTTGCTGGGTCTTGAAACCCGCCAAAGCGCTTCCCAAATCAGCGTAGTCCCCAAGGTGCCGCAATCGGGCTTCGGGGGCGTCAACCGCCTTGCCCTTCTGGGAAGGCTTCCGCGCCGTTCACAAAACGGCCATCGCTTGAAAGAGGATGACTATGCGCAATTTTGATTTCGCTCCGCTCTACCGTGCCACCGTTGGCTTCGACCGTATGGCCGATCTGGTTGATCGTGCCCTGAACGCCGATGTAGCCCAGCCCACCTATCCTCCTTACAACATTGAGAAAACCGCCGATGATGCCTATCGCATCTCGATCGCCGTCGCCGGTTTCTCGCCAGATGAGCTATCGGTAGAGGTGAAAGACGGCGCGCTGCACGTCACCGCCCGCAAAGCGCCTGAGACTGAAGGCCGCGCCTATCTGCACCGTGGCATCGCCACCCGCGCCTTTGATCGCCGCTTTGCTTTGGCCGATCATGTCCGCGTCGCCGGGGCAGCCCATGAACACGGTATGCTGCATATTGATCTGGTGCGTGAAACCCCGGAGGCGCTGAAACCCCGCCGCATTGAGATCGGTCGCCGCGTCGATGTTGAGACGAAAGCGGTTGAGGCACAGGTCGAAACCGCCAACGCCTAAACACCACACCGACCCAAAAGGCCCGGCCCTGCGCCGGGCCTTTTGCTTTGCCTCACGCTCTGCGATACTCTGGGCCACAGCCGCAACCAGCCGTATGGAGAGCAGATGAAAGCCCACCTTCCCCCCAAACAAATCACGGCTGTTGAAACTCCGCACCCGATGCACCCCGCCACCCGCGCGCTGGATGGCGGCCTGCGTCCCGATCCGATCACCGGGGCCATCGCCCCCAGCATTTCCATGTCCGTCAACAACGTCTTCACCCCCGGCGGCTCTGCGTTTTCCGCCGATGGCATTGGGGATCTGACCGAACTGCCCTACCTTTACGCCCGCTGGACCAACCCGACCGTCCGCGATCTGGAACGCCGCCTCGCCAGCCTCGAATCCGCCGAAGATGCCCTCGCCACCGCCACCGGAGTCGCCGCAATCGCCGCAACCTTTCTGGCGCTGCTGAAATCGGGCGATCATCTGATCATTTCTGACGTCTGCTATGCCGGGGCTTACGAACTCGCCACCCGAATTCTGCCCGGTTTTGGTATTGAGGTGACCCCGGTGAACCTCTCAAACCTTGACGCCCTCAGGTCAGCCCTGCGCCCGAATACCAAACTGATCCATGCCGAAAGCCCCTGTAACCCCTTACTGCGCTTGACGGATCTTTCCGCGCTGGCCGAGATTGCCCGCGCCGCAGGCGTGTTGACTTCGGTGGACAGCACCCTCGCCACCCCCGTGATAACCCAGCCACTGACCCATGGCATGGATCTGGTCATCCACTCATTAACCAAGTTTATGAACGGCCATGGCGATGCCTTGGGCGGCGCTGTGATTGGCCGCAAAGAGCTGATTTCCCGCATCCGCGCCTCGTCTGGGGTCTATCTCGGCGCGGCACTGTCGGCACAAAACGCGTGGCTGATCCTGCGCGGCATCGACACTTTGTTTCCCCGCCTGCGCACCGCCTCCGAGAACGCCATGGTGCTCGCAAAGCATCTGGAAGCGCATCCCAAAGTCTTGGCCGTCACCTACCCCGGCCTTGCCAGCCATCCGCAACACGCCCTTGCCGCCCGCCAAATGGCGCTGCCCGGCGGCATGATCACCTTCCAAACCGCCGATCCCGAAGTGGTGGCACAAAAGATGGCCGCGCGGTTCCGTGTGATGCACTACGCCTTTTCACTCGGCCACCAACGCAGCATCTGCGTCCATATCGGCACCGATGATATCATGGCCTCGACCTACCGGATGACAGGCGAAAGCCTTGCCGATTACAAACGCTTCGCCGGCGAAGGCGTGTTCCGCTTATCGGTCGGCTTGGAAGATGCACGCGATCTGATCGAGGATCTGGACCGCGCGCTGGCCGATTAATGCGCTCGATTTAACGCTGGGACAAAGCCTTGGCGGTGCGCATCAGGTTCACCGCCTCAATCCGGTAGCCGAACTCGTCCGCACCGCGCGAGGCGAGGGCCAGATCAATTGCCTGATCCCAGCCCCAAGCGCCGAGATACTTGGTATCGGTCAAAAGCTGCCCAAACCCCGCAATCGCGGCGGCAAAGCGGGTTTCATCCGTCACTGGCATCCCCGGCACAATTGGGGTTTCCTGTAGGGCGCTGTCTTTGCCGCCGGGCGCAACCGAGCGCAACCGCAGATAACCCAGTTCACTGGAACCCTCCGGCGCCTTAGCCGAACCATAGCGCAGCGGATCATTCCGCAACGCCGCACTCCCCGGCGCGGTCACCTCATAAATCGCCGTCACCGCCGTACCTGCGCCAATATCGCCCGCATCCACCTTGTCATTGTTGAAATCTTCGCGCGCCAAAGCGCGGGTTTCATAGCCAATCAGCCGATATTCCGCGACCTGTGCCGGGTTCCATTCCACCTGAATTTTCACATTATCTGCAATCGGATATAGCGCCCCGGTCACCTGATCGACCAACACTTTGCGCGCCTCATTCAGCGTGTCGATATAAGACGCCGTGCCATTGCCGTTCTGCGCCAGTGCTTGCATCGTCGCGTCATCGAGATTGCCGCGCCCAAAACCTAAGACCGACAGATACACCCCGCTTTCGCGCTTCTTGGCGATGAAGTCCTTCAACGCCTCTGGGTCATCAATGCCGACGTTGAAATCGCCATCGGTCGCCAACAGCACTCGAGAAACTTCGCCCTCGGCTTTCATGCTGTCCGCCACCTGATAGGCCAGCTCCAACCCCTGCGCGCCCGCAGTCGATCCCCCCGCCGAAAGCTGATCCAACGCCGCCATGATCGCCGCCGTATCGCTGGCCTTGGTGGGCGGCAAAACTTCGCCCGCACTTCCCGCATAGGCCACAACCGCCACCTGATCCTCTGACCGCAACTGCCCCAACATCAGCCCCAGCGATTGCTTCAACAGCGGCAGCTTGTTGGCATCCTCCATCGAGCCCGAGGTATCCACCAAAAACACCAAGTTCAGCGGAGGCCGATTGTCCACCTGCGGCACCGCGCCCTGAATGGCGATATTCACCAGCCTTGTGTTCGGGTTCCACGGTGTCGGCATCACGGTAATGGTGGGCCGAAACGCCTGATCGCCTTGGGGTTTCGGATAGGCGTAAGGGAAATAATTCACCATCTCCTCGATCCGCACCGCGGCCGGATCCGGCAGGTACCCCGCGTTCAGACTTGATCGCACCGTTGCATAAGACGCCGTATCTACGTCAATCGAAAAGGTCGAGACGGGTTCTTCCGTCGTCACCTTCACAGGATTGGCGTCAGCATTGGCGAAGGTTTCGGTATTGGGCTGCGGCAATGGGGCGGGTTCCATCACGGGCATCGACGCTGCGGGCTCAGCGGCATAGCTGTCGGCCGCCATTTTGGCGACGGCGCGCCCGGTTGGCATCGGCGCGGGTGCTATCGCCTGCTCATCACGCGTCACCGCTTCAGGCTCTGCCAGCGTTGCAGTTTGGGCAGCATCCGCTGCGACATCAGCATCAGTCTTTGCTTGCTTATCTGCCTTCGCCTTGGCTTCCGCTTTGGCTGGAGCCTCGGCTTCGGACACTTGGGGCGCTGGCTTTGCCTCGGTGGTGTCATTCTGCGTTTGGAGCATAGGCTCTGGCAACGCATCCGGCACGGTCAATTCAGCAGGCGCATCCACTTGCGCGATGGGCTTGTTGCCGCGCGCCTCCTCCATCGGCCCCTTCCCCGACAACGGCAGGATCACCACAAACCCCACCAACAGGGCAGCGACAGATGTGGTAGCGGCAAGAATAGGTTTCATTTTCAAAGCGTTCAGCATGGCGAGCCCCCTTTGCAAGATACCCGCCTTCACAGGGCGGTCTTGCTTAGGACGCATCACCTCGGTCGATCCTTGGAGCCGATCAAAATTTTCCCTCGCCAACCGCATGGCGACAGCTTTGGCAGCGGGATCGGGCGCGGGCACAGCGCGCAAAGCAGCTTTCAGGGCGTCAAGCTCATCACTCATCTTGCTTCCTCCGCCATCGCGCGCAGGCGTTTTTTCACCTCGGACATCCGCCAAGCCACCGTGCCTTCCGACACCCCCAGTACCAAGCCCGCCTCGGCCTGAGTCATCTCCTCGCCCAGCACCAGTGCAACCGTATCGCGCAACTCAACCGACAATCGCGCCATCGACTGCGCCAGCCAATCCTGCGCCTCGGCCTGCACTTTAATCTCATCCTGCCGCGCAATTTCCCAATCGCCCCAACCACTCGCCGCCTTCGCATGGGTGGCCTGACGGCGGCGCAGATCGTGGGCGGCGTTCATCACCACCCGGTATAGCCATGTGGTAAACCGTGCCTCACCCCGCCAATGCCGCAGCTTTACAGGCAGAGCGGCGCAAATATCCTGCGCCAGATCTTGTGCCTCAGCCCGCAGCCCGATCAAGCGGTAAGCCAGCCCATAAATGCGGTCGTAATGCCGTTCCACCAGCAGCGCGAACGCATCCCGATCACCGCCAGCGGCGGCAGAGGCGAGGGTCTCATCTGGGGTTTCCATCAGCATGACTTTAATGAGACGCAGCAGGTCCCGCAATCCTTGGCAGGACGGCAAAATAAAAGCGCGCCCGGACATCCCGAGCGCGCTTCTCTAGTGAGCAATCAGGGCTCAACAGGACTGGGCTTAATAGATCAGCCCGTCATAGACGCCATAAGCGCTGTTGGTCGAGGCCAGTTGTCGGGTCTGGCCCTGCGCATCGGCATAGGCCACCACAGCGTTATAGGTGCCGGGGCCAAACGAGCCGTCGATGCCGCCGCGATAGTAGCCATAGGCCGACAGGCGGCGCTGGATCAACCGACGCTCGGACGACGAATAGTTGTTAAACGCCCGTGCGGCCGCGGTGCTGTAAACCGAGACGCGCTGTGGCTCATAGCGGGGTTCATAGCGCGGTTGGTACTGCTGATAGCGCGGTTGTTCATAGCGGGGTTCATACCGAGGCTCGTAGCGCGGCTCGTAATGCTTCTTGTTCGGCTTGGTTTCACGAATGATACCTTGCAGCAGAATGACGCCTGCAGCGCCTTTCAGCACGTCTTGCTCACGTTGGCCCCAAGCCAGTGCAGGGGCTGCGGGCAAAGCAACCGCAAGGGCGAGCAATGCAGCGATGGTGTTCCGTTTGATGTTTGAGACAGCGGGCAGCATGTCATATCCTTTCATGTTGTTGGCCAGCGAGAGCAGTCTCGTTGGGCCGATGAGAGCAACATGTGGATTGAACGCGCGATAAGCAAAATCGTTGCCTTGATAGGCGATAACAATACGGTGTTTGCGGCGGGATGCAGCACGCCCCCCGCCGTAAGTAGTTTATTTAATACGGAAATCGAAATGCTTGCGCACATTTTCTTCGATTTTCCAAATGCCCTTAAAAGTTGGCTCCACCACGAAAGAATCGCCAGCTTTGACGGTCACGGGCGTGCCGCCATCCGGCGTGATGGTGATCTTGCCCTCAATCAGCACGACATATTCATAGGCCGTGTAGGTGGCGTGGTAGCTGCCAACGGTGCATTCCCAGATGCCGGAAACCATATCACCCGCCGCCGAAGTGTGCAGCGCCCAAGTCTTCATTTTCGGGCTACCTTCGGTGACAATCCAACCATCCAGATCGGCGGTGGAGGGTTCTGATCCGGTGGTAGCGGGCAGTTTAACGACGGTTTGCATGCGCATACTCCTGTTAGGTCAAGGTCCAGTGTGGCGATTGACGCCAGATTGTCCCAGCCATCCCCGACATCCGCCCCGCCAGACCCGACAATGCGCAAGCGGGGCTTGTGTCGAGGGCAGGCAACCCTGATATCTGCATCAAACCATGTGGAGATGCCGTTGCACCGTATTGCCCTGCCCGAACGCCCCGACTGGCGCAGCGAAGCCGAAAAGCTTGGTTTCACCTTCGCCGATATGTATGGCGAGCCCTACTGGGACGAAACCTCAGCCTATAGTTTCACGCTGGCCCAGATCGAAGACGATATCGAAGACCCCAGCACCGAACTCCACGCGATGTGCCGCGAGGCTGTGGCAAGAGTGATTGGTTCGGAAAGCCTGATGCAACGGATGAATATTCCGCGCGCGCATTGGGATCTGGTGGCGCAAAGCTGGCAAGATGCCGAGCCGGAATTATATGGCCGTTTCGATCTGGCATACGACGGCAATGGCCCCGCCAAGCTGCTGGAATATAACGCCGACACCCCGACATCGCTGTATGAAAGTGCCTCGTTCCAATGGCTGTGGTTTGAACAACAACTGGCCGCCCGCGTGCTGCCGCAAGGCAGCGATCAATTCAACAGCGTGCATGAGGCTTTGGTCGCCCGGCTTGCCGAGATGTTTACCCCCGACACCGATCTGCATTTCGCCGCCGTAGCGGATGCACCAGAAGACTACGCCACGGTGGAAACCATGGCTTGGGCCGCGCGAGAGGCAGGTTTGGGCGCACATTACACCGATCTCGACAAAATCGGCATCAGCGCCGACGGGCAGTTCACCGATTCTGAAGATCGGGTGATCGGCACCCTGTTCAAGCTGTACCCGTGGGAAGACCTGCTGCGCGATCCGTTTGCCGACAAGATCGCGGCCTCGGGCTGTCGCTTCATCGAGCCTGCGTGGAAAGCGATCTTGTCGAACAAAGCGATCCTGCCCGTATTGTGGCAGATGTTTGAAGGTCACCCCAATCTGTTGCCCGCCTATTTTGAGGACGAGGCGGCTTTGGGCCGCGCACCAGATCTGTTGGCGGGCGGCTATGTCGTAAAGCCGATCTTCTCGCGCGAAGGCCAGTCGGTGACCATCCATCAAAATGGCACCGTGCTAGAGGCCGCCACCGCACGTGACTACGACCAGCACCCAAAGATCGTCCAAGCCTACCACCCGCTGCCCATATTTGCCGACATGCGCCCGGTGATCGGCGCGTGGATTGTCGGAGAGACTTGTGTCGGCATGGGTTTGCGCGAAGATCGCAGCCGGATCACGCAGGATTTGTCGCGGTTCAAACCGCATTTTATTGAGGGCTAAGCCAATGAAACGCTCACGTCATGTCGCATTGGCTTTGCTCGGGGCCGCCGCCTTCGGGGTCGCCGCCTGTACCGAGGAAAAGACCGAGGCCAGCGCCTTTGCCGACAAGGCAAGCTGTCTGGCTGCGGCCAGTCCGGACGGCTGGTTCTCGGCTGCCGATTGCGAAACCGCCTTTGCCGAGGCGCAAAAGCTGCATGATGAAACAGCGCCGCGCTATGAAAGCCGCGAATTGTGTGAGGCCGAGCACGGCGTGGGTGCCTGTGGCGGCGATGCGGCCGCGAACAGCGGCGGCGGGGGTTCGGTGTTCATGCCGCTGCTGATGGGCTATATGATCGGGCAAGCCTTGGGCGGCGGTCGAGTGATGTCGCAGCCGGTGGTGCAGACGGCGGGCGGAGGTTATTCCACACCGAACGGCGGCACCCGGATCAGCAATCTCAACAGCGGCGGCACTATCAATGCCAGCGCGTTCAACAAAGCCCCGGTGACCAAAGGAATGGCACCGATGACGAAAACCCAAGTGCAATCGCGCGGCGGCTTTGGTGGCTCGGGCGCGAACCGGGCAGTGGGCGGCTAAACAAAAACGGCGCAGGTTGCCACGCGCCGCTTTTCATCTGAGTGCTCGTCTGCCCGAATTAAACCGACAAGCAGACGTATTTCAGCTCCATGTAATCGTCGATGCCGTGGCTCGATCCTTCACGGCCCAAGCCCGACTGCTTCACGCCGCCAAACGGTGCCATTTCATTGGAAATCAGCCCGGTGTTGACGCCGACCATGCCGTATTCCAACTGCTCCTGCACACGGGTGATGCGGCCAATATCCTTGGCGTAGAAGTAGCTGGCCAGACCAAAGATTGTATCATTGGCGCGGCGGATCACTTCTTCCTCGGTATCGAACTTGAACAACGGCGCCAGTGGGCCAAAGGTTTCCTCATTGGCCACTTTCATCGCCGGGGTCACACCCGTCACCACGGTCGGCTGAAAGAACGTGCCGCCCAAAGCGTGCCGCGCACCGCCGGTCAACACCTTGCCGCCACCCGCCAACACATCAGCGATATGTTCTTCCACCTTCTCAACCGCATCTTCGTTGATCAAAGGCCCGGTGGTCACGCCAGCCGTCAAACCATCGCCAATCGCCAACTTGCTGACCGCGGCCGCCAGCTTCTCAGCAAAGGCATCATACACCCCAGCCTGCACATAAATCCGGTTCGCACAGACGCAGGTCTGGCCGTTGTTGCGGAACTTGGAAATCATCGCACCCTCGACCGCCGCATCCAGATCGGCATCGTCAAACACGATGAACGGCGCGTTGCCGCCCAATTCCATCGAGCATTTTAACACCTGCTCCGCCGCCTGACGCAGCAAGATCCGCCCCACTTCGGTCGATCCGGTGAAAGTGATCTTGCGGATCGCCGGGTTCTCGCAGAATTCCTTCCCGATCTCGGACGACCGAGAAGACGTGATCACCGAGAACACACCGCCCGGCACGCCAGCCCGCTCCGCCAACACCGCCAAAGCAATCGCAGACAATGGCGTTTCCGCCGCAGGCCGCGCCACAAAGCCACAGCCCGCCGCCAAAGCTGGGGCCACCTTGCGCGCGATCATCGCATTCGGGAAGTTCCACGGCGTGATCGAGGCACACACCCCAATCGGCTGTTTCAGCACAGAAATCCGCTTGTCACGCATATGGCCGGGAATGATCTGCCCGTAAGTGCGCTTGGCCTCTTCGCCGAACCATTCGATATAGGCCGAACCATAAGCGATCTCGCCCTTGGCTTCAGCCAACGGCTTACCCATCTCGGCGGTCAGAATCGTCGCCAGATCCTCCTGCGCCCCCATGCACAGATCAAACCATTTGCGCATCACCTGCGCGCGTTCTTTGCCGGTGCGCGCAGCCCATTCCTTGCGGGCCACATCGGCGGCGGCAATCGCGCGCGCGGCATCGGCACGGGTCAGGTCAGGCACATGGGCAATCACATCGCCGCGCGCCGGGTTGGTGACGGCAAAGGTCGCACCATCGGCGGCCTCAATCCATTGCCCCGCCACATAGGCCTTGTTCGGAAGCAAGCTGGGGTCTTTCAACAACGAACGCAGATCGGTCACGGAATCGAGCATGGGGGCCTCCATTAGCACGGGTTGCCCCTGCTTGCCCGCTCTGGACTTAAAAGTCCACATCCTCCACCAATGCTGGACCTAAAGCTGGCGTCAAACTGGAGTGATACCGATGGACATGACCCGCGAATATCTGAACGGCGCCTTCATTCCGGGGTCCGAGGCGCTGCCTGCGCTGTGGACCGCCAAGGCCGCCGCTTTCCGCGAAAGCCTCGGCCCCCGCGCGCGCCTTGACATCGCCTACGGCCCCGCCCCGCGCAACCGCTTCGATCTGTACCTGCCCGAAGCCACACCGAAAGGCCTGATGGTGTTCATCCACGGCGGCTACTGGCTGGAAACCGACAAAAGCCTCTGGTCCCACCTCGCCGCAGGTGCCATCGCTCAAGGCTGGGCATGTGCGCTACCCGGCTACACCCTCGCTCCTGAAGGCCGCATCGCCCAAATCACCGCCGAGGTTGACATCGCTATCACCGCCGCCTGCGCGCTTGTCGAAGGCCCGCTCGTCATCACTGGCCATTCCGCAGGCGGTCATCTCACCGCCCGGATGGGCAACCCCGACCGCAGTGGCACCCTACGAGCCCGCCTCACCCGCATCGTACCAATCTCGCCCCTCGCCGACCTAGAGCCGCTCTCGCAAACCGACATGCAAACCAACCTGCTCCTCGACCCCGAAGAAATCGCAGCCGAAAGCCCCGCCCGCCACGCCCTGACCACCCAAGCCCATATCTGGGTCGGAGGCGCAGAACGTCCCGCCTTCCTATGGCAAGCCCGCACCCTGTCGGAAAACTGGAACTGCCCGTGGACGGTCGATCCCGGCACCCACCACTACAACGTGATTGACGCACTGGAAGACCCGAACTCACCGTTGATACAAACCTGCCTCAAAGGCCTCTAAGCCCATCCTCTGCGCTCAAATATCCTCAGGGGTGAGGCGCGCCGCGCCGAGGGGCAGAATGCCCCTGATTTTTCCCAAAAATCGCAGCCGACTAACTATTCGCGTGCATCCGCTCAATATAGGCGCGCATTTCTTCCGCCTCGTGCCGCGCATCGCGCAACCCTTCCATCGCAGCGCGCAATTCGGCCTCAGACTGGGCGATCTGGTTCATCAACTCGCCCTCACGGCTTTCGAGGTAAACAATCGCCTGATCGCGCATCTCCTCCGCTTCATGCAAAGATTGCGCCATCCGGTCCATTTCCGCCATATCGCCGCCCGCCACGCGGGTAAAGCGGTGCAGCAACCAATAGGTGAACCAGCCCGCCGCGAAGGCCAACAGCAGGATGACGGCAGTGGCCGCGATAAATTCGGTGCGGTTCATAGCTGCATCCCCAACATCATTCTGACTTCTTCGGTCGCGGCTTTGGCGCGATGGTTTTTTTCTGTGGTGCCACCGAAGGGCTGGTATCGCCCGAAAAATCCGGGCCCTCCTGCGCGGCTTTGACCGTACTCTGCGCCGCATCCGAACCCTGCGCCACTGTCGCTGCCGCCTTACCCGCATCGGGAGAGGCGGGCTTTGGCGCCCCGATCAACCGGAATTCAATCCGCCGATTGGCCTCCCGCCCGGCTTCGGTGCCATTGTCGGCCAAGGGATCGGCCTCGCCATAGCCGCGCGCCACCATGCCAGAAACATCAATCTGCCGCCCCTGCAAAGCCAACACCACGGTTTCCGCCCTGGCTTGCGACAGCGCAAGGTTGCCGCCGTCCGAGCCTTGCGAATCGGTATAGCCAGCGACTTCCAGTTTGACGCCCGGACAGGCTTTCAGCACATCCGCCAACGCCTTCATCACGCCACTGGCAGCCGAGGCGATTTCGGCTGACCCCGGCGTGAAGGTGATCTTCTGCCGCGCCACCACGTCATCAACGTCCTGCGCACATTCTTCCGGGGTCGGGATGCCTGCCAACGGATCAAGCGCCTTGTCGTATTTTACATCGACCTTAAAGGTCTGGCCCTGTCCGAGTTTCTCGGAAAGAATCTGCGAGATTCGGACCTTGGCGGATTGCGACCCAGTGATACCCTTCAGTTCCACCGTATCAGCGCGCACCAGCAGGGTGCCGTTGTCCAACTCTCCCAAAGCCTGCAGCCCAGCCAGCACCCGCAACGGCCAGCCGGTCGGCAGTTCGGGGTCCATCCGGGTCGCAAGGTAAGTGTTGCTGCCAAACTCGGCCTTGGCAAAGCTGTCAACGGCTTTGCGCAACACCTCATCGGTCAGACGACCGCGCATCTCCAACCGATGCGTCTCAGGCGCAAGCTTGGCGGTGAACTCAGCCGGGCCTGCAACTCCACCTGTGGCCTTCTTCTCCAGCGTTGCTTTCAGCGAGAACACATCCGGCAGCGCTGCACCCAATTCTCCAACCACCCGGTCAAAATCCGCCTGCGGCACATCGGCACCCGCCAACAGCGTCACATCGGCATCCGCGAAGGTCAGCGTAGCACTTTGCAGCTGTGCCACCGCTTTGATCCCGGCAATCGTCGCATCCGCCCAACGCGGCGTTGGCACGCCCAGCCCGATGGTGCAAGCATTGCGTCCCACGGCACCCGCAGCCCCCGCCGCCGCCAAAATCTTCGCGCGCGCCACCTCGGTATCCGCCGAACAGGCATCAAACCGCGCGCCCTCGGCGTCTTTCACAAAGCGCAGCGTGAACGGCGTCAGCACCGGACGCGGCGCCGAAATCTCAATCTTCACCGCCAGCCCCGCAGGCTTCGCGCTGTTCAACTGCTTCTCAAAACTGCGCTTTTCGGCCTCAGATCCAGCAATCGCGGTGATCGCCACCTGATCCGCCGCCACCGAAATCTTTGATCGCGGCAACATGCTCAGCGCGTTCAACCCATAGGTCAGCGCCGCATCCCAGCCTTCCGGCGCCGGATAGGCCGCCGTCTCCAACATATCCGACAGTGGAATATCGGGGGAAAGCGCCTGCGCCGTGTCTTTGACGCCCTGCAGCGCATCGCTTTCCGGCAACAAACCGATCAACTGAATCCCATCATCGTTGCGCAGCATTTCCACCGAAAACCGGGGCGCTTCAATCGCCTTCACCGGAGTCACCTCCAGCCGGTCGCGTATGCGGGACGAATCGATCAGGCCGCCCACAAGATTGACCACTTTGTACCGCATGGCCTCATTCGGAGCTGTCCCGTTTAGGTGAATTTGCAACCCATCCGGGGTGACGCTGGCAAAGGTGATGCCCTCGGTCAGCAGCATGGATTTCACCGCCCGGGCGGAAATATTCTCAACCAGCACAGCCGCACCCCAGGCCACCAGCACCGAAACCATCCCCGCCGCGATAAACGCGCAGGGGGCAAGATACTTCGCAGGAAGCTGGGCAAGGCTGAGTTTCGGCAATGTTACCACGGGGTCATTCAACTCGGTCTGTCAGAAACGCCGCCGGAGGACAGCAGGCCACCCGGTCCCGGTCTGCATAAAGCGCGCGTCCCCCCGGATCAATCAAAGGAACACCGCAACGGCAAGAAACAGCGCAGGAATGAGGCCAGCATCGCGGTTGGATAGAAACAATCGCCGACATTGCGCCGGATCGTCGATATTTAAGCCACGCAGCTGCCACGCCATATGCCAACCAAAGCCCCAGACCCCCGCCAAAGCAAGGATCAACGCAAGCACTTTGCCGGGGGGAATCGGGATGCTGATCACCGCGCCCGCCATCAAAACCACCGCCACCACCATAAACCCGCGCAGCCACGCCCGCGAGTTGTCACCAAACAGCCGCGCCGTCGATTTCACCCCGATCAGCGCGTCATCCTCCCGGTCCTGATGCGCGTAAATCGTGTCATAGAACAGTGTCCAAGCGATGCCCGCGCCATACAACAGCACCGCAGGCAGCCGCACCTCGCCGGCATGGGCGGCATACACCAGCACCGCCCCCCAGTTGAACGCCAGCCCCAGAAACGCCTGCGGCCACCAGGTAAATCGCTTGGCGAACGGATAAATCAGCACCAACCCCAGCGACGCCACCCCCAACCCAATCGACAACCAGTTGTAAGTGAACAAATTAAGCGCCGCCAGTGCCGCCTGCACCGCCATCCACAGCAGCGCCCCCCGAACCGTCACCGCCCCCGAGGGCAGCGGCCTGCTGCGCGTCCGCGCCACGCTTGCGTCAATCTCACGATCCGCAATGTCATTCCAAGTGCAACCCGCGCCGCGCATCAGGAAAGCCCCCAGCGCAGAAGACACCACCAGCCACAAATCCCACAACCGGAACCCGTCCGAAAGCCCCGCCAGCGCAATGCCCCACCAGCACGGGATCAGTAAAAGCCAGGTCCCAATTGGGCGATCCGCACGGCTCAGTCGCAGATAGGGCCGCGTCGCCTGTGGCGCAAAGCGATCCACCCAATTGTCTTTCGGCGCATCCGCCACCGTGGCCTCTGGTTTTTCCGCAAACTCAGACATAGATTCCCCGGCATGACAGATGCAAAAATCCGCCTCTATGTAGATCAGGCACTGGCGCATGGGCAAGCCGTGGCCGTCAACGCCGATCAGGCCCACTATCTTTTCAACGTGATGCGGCTTGCGCGCGGCGCGCCTGTGGCCCTGTTCAATGGCCGCGACGGTGAATGGCGCGCGGAAATTGCCGAGGCTGGCAAACGCGGCGGCATCCTGATCTGCACCGATCAAACCGCGCCTTTGCGCCTGCCCCCCGATCTCTGGCTCGCCTTCGCGCCGATCAAAAAAGCCCGCACCGATTTCATCGTCGAAAAAGCCACCGAACTGGGGGCCGCCCGCATCATTCCGGTGCAAACCCGCCACACCAACGCCGAACGCATCCGGCAAGACCGCCTGCAAGCCCACGCTTTAGAGGCGGCCGAGCAATGCGGCGCCACCTTCGTCCCCGAAGTCAGCGACCTGACCAGCTTGGATAAATTCCTCACCACTCTCCCCGCAGACCGCAAGCTGCTGTGGTGTGATGAGGCGATGGTCGGCCAAGCCCCGGCCCTAAGTGGCCCACGCGGCGGAAAATGGGCGATCCTGATCGGCCCCGAAGGCGGCTTCTCGGCAGACGAACAAACCCGCCTGCGCGGGCTGCCGCAAATCCACCCCACCGCCCTCGGCCCCCGCATCCTGCGTGCTGACACCGCCGCCGTCGCAGCCCTCACCCTGTGGCAAGCGACCTTAGGCGACTGGGCATGATCCGCCCCGAGTTCCTCGCCATGCTGCGGCGCTTCTCCGAAGTGATCTGGGCATCTGCCATCATAGGCTTCGGCCTCTGGCTGATCCTATTAGGTGGCTACCTGCTCACCCCTGTTGGCACCGCCATCGGTGCATTCGGCGTGGCTTGGGCCATCCTTGCGCTGCGCCGCCAGCGCTTTGCCCAAACCGTCGAGGCCCCCGGCATTGTCGAGGTCGATGAAGGCCAGATCGGCTATCTCGGGCCACAAACCGGCGGCTATGTCTCAATCCCCGAGCTGACCGAGCTGCGCCTGCTCAGCTTACGCGGCCGCCGCGTCTGGCGCTTGAAACAAGCCGATGGCCAAGCCCTGCTGATCCCGATCGATGCCACCGGTGCGGACAAACTGTTCGACGCCTTCGCCAGCCTGCCCGGCATGAACACCCTCGCCTTAGTCGCCGCTCTTGATGCCAAACCCAGCACTGGCAGCACCACGCTTTCCCTCGCCGCCGAGACAAAAACCATCTGGTATCGCCCCGGTCGCGGGGTGTTGCCCGGATCGTGAAGCAATTGTAACGCTGCGCAGCCTCTCTTGACTTAGGCACGGCTCCGCTCCACCTGTTGCATCCTGAAATTTCCAACGCGAAAGGGCCCTGCCCCATGTCGATTCCCCAGTCCGGCGGCGGCCCCATCGAAGATTTCTCGCAACTCGCCGAGTTGCTGGAGTCTGGCAGCAAACCGAAAGCCGATTGGCGCATCGGCACCGAGCATGAGAAATTCGGCTGGCTGACCGACAGCCGCGCGCCGCTGCCCTATGCTGGCGACCGTTCAGTATCCGCCCTATTCGCGGGCCTGCAAGGCTTCGGCTGGACCCCGGTGCTGGAAGCCGAGAACATCATCGGTATGACGCGCAACGGCGCGAACATCAGCCTTGAGCCGGGTGGCCAGTTTGAACTCTCCGGTGCGCCCTTGGAAAACTTGCACCAAGGCGCGGCTGAATTGCAAAATCACCTCGACGAGGTCCGCGCCATCGCCGATCCTCTGGGCATCAAATTCATGGGGATCGGGGCCGCGCCGGAATGGTCGGCCCAGACCATGCCGGTGATGCCAAAAGGCCGTTACCGTCTGATGACCGATTATATGGGCCGCGTCGGCACTCATGGCACCCAGATGATGTATCGCACCTGCACCGTGCAAGTGAACCTCGACTACGCGTCGGAGGCCGATATGGTGAAAAAACTCCGCGTCGCCCTCGCCTTACAACCCGTCGCCACCGCCCTGTTCGCCTCCTCGCCGTTCTTCGATGGCAAACCCAATGCCCATAAATCATGGCGCAGCCGCATCTGGCGCGGCTTGGACAATGCCCGCACCGGAATGCTGCCCTTCGCCTTCGATCAAGGTTTCGGCTTCCAACAATATGTAGACTGGGTCTTGGATGCCCCGATGTATTTCGTCTACCGCGACGGCAAATATATCAACGCTTTGGGTCAATCCTTCCGCGACTTCCTCGCTGGAAACCTGCCCGCTTTGCCCGGTGAAAAGCCCACCCTGTCCGACTGGGCCGACCATATGACCACCGTGTTCCCCGAAGCCCGCGTGAAGAAATACATCGAAATGCGCGGGGCAGATTGCGGCGACCAAGCCCATATCGACGCGCTACCCGCTTTCTGGGTCGGCCTAATGTATGACGACGCTGCATTGGACGCCGCATGGGATCTGGTCAAAGGTTTTGACACCGAGACCCGCGAAGCCCTGCGCGTCAACGCCTCTGTCAGCGCCCTGCAAGCCGAAGCCAACAGCATCAAACTGCTAGACCTCGCCCGCGCAGCCGTCGGCCTGTCGCACGCAGGCCTCGCTGCCCGTGGCCTTGATGAGCAGCGCTACCTCGCCCCCCTGGTGCAAAACCTCGCCACCGAGAAGACCCAAGCCGACCGCTGGCTAGATCTCTATAACGGCGCCTGGGGCAAAGACCTGACACCGATCTATGAGGCGTCGAGCCTCTAGGTTTCACTCTGGCCTAAATATCCCCGCCGTAGGCTAACTGCATTTATGCCAGAAGCCTCCGGCGGGAGTATTTCAAAAAGAGCAAATCCTTTAGGCCTTCTTCGCCCCGATCCTCGGCTCCGTTCCCGCTTTAAGGCGCTGCAAATTTGGCCAGTGCCGGATGTAGACCAGCACGGTGAGAATGAACACCAGAGCCAGCATCTGGCCCTGATCGAACATGAACAGCCACAGCCCCGACAAGGCCGCCGCCACCAGTGCCGCCAGCGACGATATCCGCCACACAGCCGCCGCCAACGCCCAAGTCGCACAGGCCGCCAGCCCCACCGGCCAAGCCAAAGCCAACAACGTGCCAAGGAATGTCGCCACCCCTTTGCCGCCTTTAAACCCCAGCCAAACCGGGAACAGATGCCCGAGAAAGGCCGCTAACCCGGCCAGTTGCGCCGCATCCTCTCCCACCGCATAGCGCGCGATCAGCACCGCGATGCCGCCCTTCGCCGCATCCAGAATCAGTGTCGCCAAGGCCGCACCCTTGTTCCCCGTCCGCAGCACATTGGTCGCGCCAATGTTCCCCGAGCCGATAGAACGCAAATCCCCCAGACCCAGCGCCCGCGTGATCACCACGCCAAACGGCACCGACCCAAGCAGATAGGCCAGCACCGCGACCGCTACCAAAACCAACGGCGAAGAAACAATCTCTGGCATATCTTACCCCTGATAAACCGCTTGGCCCGCGACATAAGTTGCCAGCACCTTACCCTCCATCCGGCAGCCGTCAAACGGTGTGTTCTTAGATTTCGAGTGCAATTTGAACCGATCTAGCAGGTAAGGGGCGTAGGGGTCGAACAGCACCAAATCCGCCGGAGCCCCCACCGAAAGCCGCCCCTGCGGCAACCCCAGCCGTTTCGAGGAGTTCAAAGACAACGCCCGGAACAGTGTCGGCAAATCCAACTGCCCCGCATGATACAGCCGCAACGCCGCAGGCAGCAAAGTCTCCAAACCCACCGCCCCCGAAGCCGCTTCCTCAAACGGCAGCCGCTTGCTCTCCTCATCCGCCGGAGTATGAAATGACCCGATCACGTCGATCAACCCCTCGGCTACCGCCTGCACCATCGCCATCCGGTCTTCTTCCGACCGCAGCGGCGGGGTGAACTTAAAGAACGTCCGGTAATCGCCGACATCAATCTCGTTCAGCGTCAGATGGTGGATCGACACCCCCGCCGTCACGTCAAAGCCATTCGCTTTGGCGCGCTCCAACGCAGGCAGACTGCGCGCCGTGGTGATCTGATCGACGTGATAGCGCACCCCGGTCATCTCAACCAAGCCCAGATCGCGGTCCAGCCCAATCCGCTCCGCCATCGCCGAAACTCCCGGCAACCCGCGCAAACTGGCAAACTTGCCAGAGGTCGCCGCCGCCCCAACTGAGAGCCCCGGCTCCTGCGGATGCCCGATCACCAAGGCCCCCAAAGACCGCGCATAGGTGAACGCCCGCGACAGCGCCTTGGTATCGCTGGAAACCTTGAACACATCGGTAAACGCCACAGCACCCGCATCGAGCAGAAAGCCGATCTCGGTCATCTCATGCCCCAACCGCCCCTTGGTCAGCGCCGCCATATGCCGGATCCGCACCCGCGCCTCGCCCGCGCGCCGGGTCACAAATTCCAACACCTCCGGCGTGTCGATCGAGGGCGTGGTATCCGGCCGCACCACCATCGTGGTGATCCCGCCAGCCGAAGCCGCCAGCCCCGCCGAGCGGAAGGATTCCTTATGCCGCTCACCGGGTTCGCCGATCTTGACGCCAATATCGACAATGCCGGGCGCGAGACAATGCCCGCCGCAATCCACCTCGGTTGCACCCGCAGGCGCATCGTCATCCAGCGCCACGATTACCCCATTGTCGATGGTCAGCGAGCCGATCTCATCGGTGCCGGATTCCGGGTTGATCAGGCGGGCGTTGGTGAAGTGGAGGGTCATACTTGTCATCTTTCATTCATCGCCAGAGGAGGCTTTCCCACTGTCTTGGCAAGGCTCCGCATAATATCCTGAATTTCATCACATTGAGGTTGAGACAAAGCGCCCATGAAATATTTATCGGCAAAGTATAGTGCCCTGCCCCGGACAAATGCTAAGCACCTAGACCCTTTCCTCGCTCGAATGGGCGAACTGGGCGTTAGTTGCGGGACTTCACATTCATGCGCAAAGCTAAAATGCGATTCCTTAAACCAATTTACGTAACAATAAACTCTCACATCGGTTATTGTCCAAGCGGCATAGGATCTGTGCAGAGCTTTTGACAAAACAAGGGCAACATCCTTTAAGAACAACGCAAAGAAGATCAAAACTATTGGCGCACCGCCATAGAAGGAAATTTCGCACTTGCCTTGCAGCGCAAAACTTACTTCGGCGCAATGAGTGGGTTTCAAAAATATGTACAACCAGACGGTAGCCGCGAAAACCCACAACACCAATTCGAATACCAACCTATTTTTGTGTGAAAACGGTGTGGCTGTCCCCATCCAGATAATTTTTTCACCCAGTTCGATGCGGCTGCGCCAGAACTCGCCAGGGTCTAGGTAGACTAGGGAAACCATCCCTCACCCCGCCATCCAAACAAACGCCACAGTAAACACCGCCAGAAACACCAGCACGCCGGTGGCCACCATGCCGCTCATCCGGGCGTCCGACCATTTCTGCTTGGGTTTCTTGGTCATACCATCGTCCCCACAGCCGCTCGGCCGCGCTCGGCGCGCAGGTTGCGCGCCAGCAAATCCATGCAGGCCATCCGCACCGCCACACCCATCTCGACCTGATCCTGAATCACGCTTCGGTTGATGTCGTCCGCCAACTCGCCGTCAATCTCGACGCCCCGGTTCATCGGCCCCGGATGCATCACAATCGCATCGGGCTTAGCGAAACTCAGCTTCTCGGCATCCAGCCCGTAGCGGTGATAATACTCGCGTTCAGAAGGGATAAACCCGCCGTCCATCCGTTCCTTCTGCAAGCGCAGCATCATCACCACATCGGCACCCTCAAGCCCCTTGCGCATGTCGTCGTAAAGCTCACAGCCGAAATGCTCCACCCCCGCAGGCATCAGGGTCGGCGGCGCAATCAACCGCAGCCGGTTCTCCATCTTCCCCAGCAAAATCAAATTGCTGCGGGCGACGCGCGAATGCGCAATATCGCCGCAAATCGCAATCGTCAGCCGCTGAATCCGCCCCTTCGCCCGCCGGATGGTCAGCGCATCGAGCAGTGCCTGCGTCGGATGCTCGTGCCGCCCGTCGCCCGCGTTCAGCACCGCGCAGTTGACCTTGGACGCCAGCAAATTCACTGCCCCCGACGCGCCGTGCCGCACCACCAGCAAATCCGGGTGCATCGCGTTCAGCGTCATCGCGGTATCAATCAGCGTCTCGCCTTTCTTCACCGAAGACGAGCCAACCGACATATTCATCACATCCGCGCCCAGCCGTTTCCCGGCCAACTCAAAACTGGCCTGCGTGCGGGTGGAGTTCTCAAAGAACATGTTGATCTGCGTCAGCCCCGCCAAAGCATCCGACGATTTCACCGTGCGGCGGTTCAGATCGACATAGCGATCCGCCAAATCCAAGATCGTGGTGATTTCCAAAGGCGAAAGTTGCTCGATCCCAAGCAGGTGGCGGGCGCGAAAGCTCATCGGCATCTCCAGGGCATGTTTTGCCGCTTATAGAAACCCCAAGCGCCCCCGGCAAGGCTTGTTCCCCAGTCGCAAGCCCCCTACTTTGCCACAATGGGAATCGACTCCAACATCGCAGGCGACTGGCATGCCGCCTTGGCCGCATTGGCGTGGCAGGTCGATCTTGGCCTGACCGATATTTCAGCCGAAACCCCGCTCAACCGCTACGACCTGCCAGAGCCGATCAAAGCCCCGGCTCCGGCTCCGATCATCGCGGCGCCCAAAGTCACCCCGCCGCCACCCGAACCCGAAGCACCAAATCCCGAAGCTGCGATCTTTGCTGCCCGTGCGGCGGCCAATGGCTGCGAAACGCTGGAAGCCCTGCGCGAGGCCGTCGCCGCCTTCGAGCATTGCGAACTCAAACGCGGCGCGCGCAACCTCGTCTTCGCCGACGGCAACCCAAAGGCCCGCGTGCTGATCCTCGGCGAAGCCCCCGGTGTGGAAGAAGACCGCGAAGGCCGCCCCTTCGTCGGTCGCGCAGGCCAACTGCTCGACCGCATGTTCGCCGCCATCGGCCTTGCCCGCACCTCGCCCGACCCCGAAACCGCGCTCTATATCACCAACACCCTGCCATGGCGCCCGCCGCAAAACCGCGACCCCTCGCTGGATGAAATCGCCATGATGCGCCCCTTCGTGGAACGTCACATCGCCTTGATCAATCCCGATGTCATCGTGCTGGTCGGCAACACGCCGCTGCAAACCCTCCTGAACACCAAAGGCATCCTGCGCGCGCGGGGCAACTGGACCGAAGCACTAGGCAAACCCGTGCTGCCGATGACCCACCCCGCTTACCTGCTGCGCAACCCCATCGCCAAACGCGAAGCTTGGGCCGACCTTCTGTCGCTGCAGACCAAACTACGCAGGTAAAAAGCCGCCCCGCTCGGATGAAAATGGCCCCCAAGGTCGTCCTCTCTGCTCAAATATGCCCGCAGGAGGCCCCCTCCGCCTTGACCCTCACGGCGCGGGGCAACCTGCGATCTCGACTGACCCACTGGGCCCCAACACAGTCACCACCACGCCCGAGCGATCCAGCGCAAAGGGTGCTCCGCTGCTGGCCACCAGATCGACGCCTGCCGTCAACCGCCCGCCAGCCCGCGTGCTTTCCGCCTCACCCACCCAGACGCTTGCATCCGAGGTTTCAAACACCACCGTCTCGGCCCCACGCTGCGGCAAATCCAGCACTGCGGTCAACCGCAACCCGTCGACAATCGGGGCCACCTCACAAGAAATCGCCCGCAACCCCGCCGCCTTGCCGCCCACAGGCTGCGCCCGCAAAGCCGCGTTGATCGCCGCATCAGGCGCACCCGCATCCAAAACGGCGGTAAGCTGCACCTCCGCTGGCATGCAAATCTGATTGCACACTCCCAGATCAACCCCGGCCCGCAACTCCACGGGCTTGGACGCATCCAGCGGCACCACCTCCAGCGGCAGCACCACGCCTTCGTGATAGCCAATCGTCTGCATGCCATTGGTGTGAAACACCACCGGGCTCGGCCAATGCACAAGCACAGATTTGACGTTCACCGAACCCGACCAGTTGAACAGCGGCGGTATCCCCGCCTCACCGGGGCTGCGCCAATAGGTCTTCCAATCGGGTGCAAGCTGCAACCGCAGCCCTGCCATATGGTGGCCGTTCTGCATCTGCCAACCCGGCAGCAGATCAGCCTGCAAGACATCGTCTTGCGTGGTGGCAAAAGCAGCCGTCGCTGCGCAGAGCGCAAGGGCAGGCGAGGCGGCGCAGAGCGCGAATGTCAGAGCTTTCAGCATGAGACTGTCATAAGCAAAGCGCCGCCTTCGGGGAAATCACGATCCGGCGAGAGGCTTGTAACCAAATCCGGCTTTGCCCATCTTGAGTCCAACCAGACATAGGGGCGCGATTCGATGGATCTCTGCGGAAAGCTATTGGTGGCAATGCCCGGTATGGGCGACCCGAGGTTTGAGCATGCGGTGATCCTCGTCTGCGCCCACACACCTGAAGGTGCCATGGGTCTGATCATCAACAAAACCCTGCCCGATATGTCGTTCTCTGGCCTGCTCGAACATCTGAAAATCCCGCTGGGCGAGGAAAGCCGCAAGATCGCCGTGCATTTCGGTGGCCCGGTCGAACGCGGGCGCGGCTTCGTGCTGCACTCTCCCGATTACATCGGCGGCCCAGCGACGTTGAAGATCGAAGGCGGCTTTGGCATGACCGCGACGCTGGACGTGCTGGAAGCGATGGCGCAAGGCCAAGGCCCCGACAAAGCCCTGCTGGCATTGGGATATTCCGGCTGGGGTCCGGGCCAGCTCGAGGCTGAAATCACCCGCAATGACTGGCTGACGGTAGAGCCCTCCGAAGCGCTGATCTTCGCCGAAAACGACGCCTCCAAATGGGCAGGCGCCTTGCGCGGCATGGGCATCGAACCGCTCAGCCTTTCGGCAACTTCCGGCCGCGCCTAACCGATTTTCGCCCCGAAAATCGTGCACGAATTCCGTTTCGGAATTCGCTTACTGCTTCGGCTTGTCGTCCCAATCCTTCATCAAGATCCGATTGGCATCGCCGGATGGGTCGTCAAACTGCTTGGTCTTCATCGCCCAGATAAACGCCAGCAACCCCACGCCCCCCAGCAGCAATGACACCGGAATCAGGATTGACAGAATTTCCATGACTCCCGCCTCCCCCTACTTCAACCGCATCGCATTCAGCGAGACGGTAATCGACGACAAAGACATCGCCAAGGCCGCTGCCAGCGGAGTTGCAGCCCCCATCAGTGCCAAAGGCACGGCAATCACGTTATAGGCCGCCGAAATCCCGAAATTCTCCAGCATCCGCCGCGTCGCCTGCCGCGCGATCCGGGTGGCATCGCCAATCGGCGTCATATCCTGCCCGAGCAGCACGATATCCGAAGCCGTCCGCGCCGCATCCAGCGCCGTCGCGGGTGAGATCGACACATGCGCCACAGCCAAAGCCGCCGTGTCGTTCAGCCCATCCCCCACCATCAACACTCGTCGCCCCTCAGCGGTCAAAGCGCGCACCAGCGCCACCTTCTCGGCAGGCAAAGCCCCCGCCACCCAATCCGCAATCCCCAACCGTGCCGCGAGCTCTCCCACCGCCCCCGGCACGTCGCCCGAGATCAACTTGATCCGCATCCCCTGCGCCATCAGGGCCGCAATCGCAGCCTCCGCCCCCGGACGTAGCCGATCCGCGAAAGCGAAAGCCTGCGTCTCGCCTCCCGCGCTCAGATACGTCGCCGTCACCGCCAGTGCCTGCGCCCCGCACCAATCCGCCCGGCCCAACCGCACCACTTCCCCGCGCCAAACGCCCTCCACCCCATAGCCAGGCACCTCGCGCAGATCAGATACCTCTGCCGCGACAACTCCCTGCCCCCGCGCCGCCGCAGCCAAAGCCTGCGCCAAAGGATGCGCCGATCCCACAGCCAATCCCGCCGCCACCTCCAAAGCCCAAGCCGGATGCGCCATCAAATCCACCAACTCCGGCGCACCCATCGTCAGCGTCCCGGTCTTATCAAACACCACGCAATCCACTTGCGCCAATCGCTCCAGCGCCGTGCCATGCTTGATCAACAGTCCCTTACGGAACAGCTTGCCAGAGGCAGCCGTCACCACCGCAGGCACCGCGAGGCCCAAGGCACAGGGGCAAGTGATGATCAACACCGCTGCCGAGATATTGATCGCAAACCGCAGATCCCCCCCCGTCGCCCACATCCAGTAGCTAAAGGCCGAGAACGACAGGATATGCACCAAGGGCGAGTAAAACCGCGCCGCCCTCTCGGCCAAAGTGGTGTATTTTGTCTTCGCACTTTCCGCCACTGCGACCAAATCCGCCATCCGGTGCAGGCTCGAATCCCGCCCCGCCGCCGTCACCCGCAACGTCAAAGGCCCGGTCAGATTGACCTCCCCTGCCGCCACCACCATCCCCGGCCCGACAAACACCGGCAGGCTTTCCCCGGTCAGCAAACTGCGATCCACCTCCGACGCGCCGCTTTCCACCACCCCATCCACTGGCATCCGCCCCCCCGGACGCACCCGCACCAGATCACCGACCACTACCTCGGAAATCACCCGCACCACCTCAACGCCATCCTCCAGCACCGAGGCCCGAGGCACCTCCAACGCCGCCAATTCCTCGGCAGCCGAACGCGCCACCGCCCGGGTGCGATGATCCAGATAGCGCCCCAGCAAAAGGAAGAAGCACAGCATCACCGCCGCATCAAAGTAAGCGTGATGGCCGGATTTAATCGTCTCAAACAGTGAAATCGACGACGCCAGCACCAAGGCCAGCGAGATCGGGAAATCCATCCCAAGCCGCCCAACCCTAACTCCCGCCCAGGCCGAACGGAAAAACGGCTGGCCACAGAAAATCACCGTCGGCACCGCAATCGCCGCCGAGATCCAGTGGAACATGTCGCGCGTCGCCCCTTCGGCCCCCGACCACACCGCCACCGACAACAGCATTACGTTCATCATTGAAAAGAACGCCACCCCCAGCCGCATCAGCAACTCGCGCCCCTGCCGATCCGTCTCCGTGGCGCTCAGCAGCCCTGCGTCCAGCTCATGCGCCTCAAACCCCACGCCCGCCAGCACCGCAACCAAAGCCTCTGCGGTCACGTCAGCCATAGCATCCACCGACACCCGCTTCATCGTCAGATTCACCCGAGACGAGTCCACCCCCGGCACCGCCGCCAACGCAGTTTCCACCGTCGAAATACAAGCCGCACAATGCGCCGACGGCAGCGACAACATCAGCCGTCCCCGCGCCGCCACATGCGCCTGCTGTTGCGCCAAAGGCACCACAACACAGGCCGGACAAGCCGCCATCCCGCCCTGCTCAAACTCGACCACGCTCATCGCCTAGCCTTTCACAAACAGGTTCAGCCGCTGCTGAAACAGCACGCCATCGCCCGAGCGCGCCGTGACATGCAGCATCCATTTGCCCGGATGCAAAGCGGCTTTCGCCACATAAACCCCACCCTCATAGACAAACCGAGGCGTCGAATCCTCACGCGCCTCGGTCACCCGGCCCAGCAGAACATCCAAGCCCTCGACCACCACCGGCTTGCCCGCAGCATCGGTAAAGGCCAGCACCAACTCCCCCTTCGCGCTATCATAACCGGGCGCAACCGTCCAACCCAACGCCTCCTGCGCCCGCCGATCCGCGTCAAACGTCTGACTAGCGACGTAGGAATTCTCCACCTCCAGCCCCGGAAACGTGCTGATCGCCTTGTAGGCCATCACCAGATTGACCGCGATGATCACGCCAAACGCCGCCACGGTAAACGCCAGCACATGCCAGCCCTTGATTTCGCGTACACCCGCCTCGGCCATCTTATTCGCCCTTTCCGTTGAACACGGTGTCATGATGCACCCGATCATTGCCCGGCGCGGCCTCGGTCCCCAAATCCTGAATCCAGAACCGCAGATCAGTCCGTGCAGCCTCCGCCCCCAGTGAATGTGCCGGAGCCGTCACAAAAAGCCGTTGAGTCTTGGTGGCATTGGCGGGTACCAGAACCTTCAAGCCCGGCGCGCCATCCAACGTCAGCAGAAACCCGGCATCCGAGGTCGCGGCAAAGGTGAACCAACGGTCTTCGCCATGCTTATTGCGTAGCCGCAGATCGTAAGTGTTGCGGATCGCGCCATCCGATAGCGTCACGAACATCGGATTGCGCACCGGGGTCACGCTGACATCAATCGACGCCCGCAGGAACAACGCCACCACCAAGGCAATGCCAATTCCTGCCCAAAGTACGGTATACATCATTGTTCTGGGCCGAAACACATGGCTCCAGACCGACTTCGCCGGTTGCCCCGCGCGTTCGCGGACCTCATCCGTCAGAGCCATATAGCTGATCAGGTTCAACGGCTTGCCAATCTTCGCCATCGTATCGTTGCAGGCGTCGATGCACAGACCGCAGGTGATGCAGGCCATCTGCTGACCATCGCGAATATCAATCCCCATCGGGCAGACGTTCACACACGCCATGCAGTCTATGCAATCGCCGTTGCCCTCGACGCTCGCCTTGCCGCGCGGCTCGCCCCGCCAGTCGCGGTAGCCAATGGTCAGCGTATCCTCATCCACCATCGCCGCCTGAATCCGCGGCCAAGGGCAGGCATAGATGCAAATCTGTTCCCGCGCGAAGCCGCCAAACACAAAGGTCGTCGCGGTCAGGATCGCCATCGTGGTATAAGCCACCGGATGCGCGGTGCCATGGATCAGGTTCTGCAACAACGTCGGCGCGTCGGTGAAATAGAACACCCAAGCCCCCCCCGTGGCGAGGCCGATCAGTAGCCAGACGCTCCACTTCACCAGCCGTTTGCGCAGCTTTTCCAGGTTCCAGTTTTGCCGATGCAAGCGCAGCCGCGCGTTGCGGTCGCCTTCAATCCAACGCTCAACCAAAATATAAAGATCCGTCCACACCGTTTGCGGGCAGGCATAGCCGCACCAGACCCGCCCTGCGGCGCTGGTGAACAGGAACAACCCCAGCCCCGCCATGATCAGCAGACCGGCTACGAAATAAAACTCGTAGGGCCAAATCTCGATCATGAAGAAGAAAAACCGACGGTTGGCGATATCGACCAGCACCGCCTGGTCCGGCAGACTTGGCCCGCGATCCCAGCGCAACCAAGGCGTGACGTAGTAAACCCCCAGCATCAGCCCCAGCAGCCACCATTTCAGCGTGCGAAAGGTACCTTTGACCCGGCGCGGAAAGATCGGCTCACGCGCGGCATAAAGGCTGGGAGGCTGGGTATCAGGATTTGTCACGGAACTCTCCGGTGGCTAAGGCTGGCCCCTCTATGCGCCCCGGTGCCGCGCTGGACTTTGACCTGAATCAATCCCGCATCCGAAATACAACTTCAGCCTGCGACCGTTTGTCCCCGCCCACCCGCTGCTTGCTTTAACACCCAATCGCAAAACACCTGCAAGGATGACCGCAAAATTCCCGGTCGCGTCACCAGAAAATAGCCCTCGCGGCCATGATCCTCATACAACAACCGCAACCGCCCCGCCGCCAGATCAGCCTCCATGAACGCGCGAACCGAGATCGCCACCCCCTGCCCATCCCGTGCCGCATCCAGCAGCAGCGTGCCCGGCATCGAGGTCATCGCCGCCCCCTCCGCGCGCTGAAGCCCATGCCTATCCAGAAACGCCGTCGCCTCGGATGTCCCCAACTCCTGCAACCACGGCAGTTTCGCCAAATCAGCCAACGAAGACGCCGCCCCCTCTGGCACCAGCTTGGGCGAAGCCACCACCACCACACCTGACCGCAGCACCAGCTTGGACACCAGCCCCGCCCAACCGCCATTGCCATAACGGATGCCCAGATCAGCCTCGCGCCCGATGTCCCGCGCCTCGGCGGTCGGGTCGATCACCAGATCAATCCCCGGATGCTTGGCTCGGAAATCCGCCAGACGTGGCAGCAGCCAACCGCCCGCGAAGGTCGAGGTCGTGGTGATCCGCAGCACCCGTGCCGCATCCGCCCCAGTCAGGTCTTCAATCGTGCTGGCAATCGCGGCAAAGCTGGTCTGGAGCGTCTCGGCCAGTCTGCGCCCCTCAACCGTCAACCCCAACCGCCGCCCACCGCGTTCGACCAACGCCAGCCCCAAATGCGCCTCCAACGCCCTGATCTGCTGGCTGATCGCGGCATGCGTAACCCCAATCCGCGCGCCCGCCTCCTCCAGCCCACTCGCCTCTGCAAAAGCCGAAAACGCCCGCAACGCCGACAAGGGCGGCATATGTCGCCAGTTCGTCATGAAAGCCTGCCTTACATGGAAACATTGTTGCTGCGTGGAAACATGCGCCACTTTGAGCGATATTACTTACATCAAGCAACCCCTATGAGGCCCACCATGTTAGGAATTCTTGCAGCCGCCTTTGGCGTCGCCACCCGCACCGATCACCCCAGCGCGCCGCAGATCGACCACCGCACCAGCCGCGAAAAGCTAGTGGCACAGCGCCGCTGGGATGATGAGTACTTCTGGCAAGGCCGCAGCGGCACCCCCGGCGATGGCCATGGCCGCTAAATGCTCCGCCTGAAATGAAACCGCCCCCGGCGTGAACCGAGGGCGGTTTTGGCTGCCAGTCGAGGAATTACTCGCCGCCACCCAGACTATGAACATAAGTCGCCACAGCCCGGATTTCATCCTCAGACAGCTTGCCCGTCCAAGCCGGCATCACGCCATAACGCGCTTTCGTCACAGTATCGGTCAAGGTCGCCACGTCACCTCCATAGAGCCAGATCGCATCCGTCAGGTTCGGCGCACCGAAGTCACGCATCCCCTTGGCATCCTCGCCATGACAGGCCACGCAATTCTCGGCAAACACCGTACCCCCCGCTGTTGCCAGTCCGGCGTCATGATCCTGACCCGAGATTTGCAGCACATATTGCACCACCTGGTCGATCTGCGGTTTCTCCAGAATACCATCCACCCCAAAGGCAGGCATCTGCGACAAACGCGCATCCTCATCGGTGGTGTTACGGATGCCGTGCGTCACCGTGGTATGGATCGCCGCCATATCGCCGCCCCACAGCCAGTCGTTGTCCAAGAGGTTCGGATAGCCCTTGCCCTGCACCCCCGCGGCACCCGATCCATGACACTGCGCGCAGTTGTTCTTGAACAAAGACGCCCCGGCCGACACCGCAAAGGTCTTCAACTCGTCATTGGCGGGAATACTCGCCAAATCCGCCGCCACCAGTTTGGCTTTGATCCCGGCATTGGCATCGTCAAACCGCTTGATATCGGCCTCGACATCCGCCCGCTGGTTCGACCCGATCACCCCCTGCGTATGGCCCGAAATCAGTGGCCACGCCGGATAGGCAATCGTATAGCCGATCCCCCAGATGATCGTCAGATACAGCACCCACAGCCACCATCGCGGCATCGGGTTGTCATATTCTTGAATACCATCCCAAACGTGCCCGGTTGTCGGCACCTCACGCGGGGCTTGCTTCACTTGCTTGGCGCACATGGTTTACGCCTCCTCGGTTTGCGGCGCGGGGGCCGCAGGTTTCTGATCATGGCGGAAGATCGAATTCGCAATATCGTCATGGGTCTTGCGAGAGCCCGGACGCCATGCCCAGACAAACACCCCCAGAAAGAACAGCGTCAGGAACAACAGCACCCAACTGTCAGCGAATTCGCGCAAGAGACTATAGAGTTCCATGAGCCGCCCCCTAGCGTTTCGGGTCAGGAATGAAGGTCGAGAAATCGACCATCGTGCCCAACACCTGCAAATAGGCCACCAGCGCATCCATCTCGGTCAGCGCAGGCTGACCATCGAAATTTGCCACCGTGAACTTGCCATAACGCGCCTCAAGCCCCGATGTGTCCGCGTTCGGATCGGCCTGCGCCGCGAAATCGGCCTTCGCATTGACCAAGTCATCATCGGTATAGGGCACGCCCACCATGCGATGCGTCGCCATGATATCGCCGATATATTTGCCGTCGATTTCGGCATCCATCAGGAAGCTATACTTTGGCATCACCGATTCCGGCACCACCGCCTGCGGGTCGATCAGGTGATCGACATGCCAAGCGTCCGAGTATTTGCCGCCCACTCGCGCCAAATCCGGCCCGGTGCGCTTGCTGCCCCATTGGAACGGATGATCATACATCGACTCGGCGGCAAGGCTATAATGGCCATACCGCTCCACCTCATCCCGCATCGGCCGGATCATCTGGCTGTGGCAGTTGTAGCAGCCCTCGCGGATGTAAATATCGCGCCCTGCAAGTTCCAACGGCGTGTAGGGGCGCACCCCTTCCACCTTTTCAATGGTGTTCTGCAAGTAGAACAGCGGTGCGATCTCTACGATACCGCCGATGGTCACCACCAACAGGCTGAGAACCATAAGCAAGGTCGCATGGGTCTCAATCTTTTTGTGTTTGTCGAGAAAAGCCATATCCATGCCCTCCGGTTATTCAGCAGGAACGGCGTTGTTCGCGTTGATCACTGCCCTTGCAGGCTGTGCGCGCACCGTCATCCACAGGTTAAAGGCCATGATCAGCGCCCCGGTCAGGAACATCCCGCCGCCCAGACCCCGCACTACATACATGGGGAACTTCGCGGCCACCGTGTCGGCAAAAGCGTTCACAAGGAAGCCATTGGCATCGACTTCGCGCCACATCAGGCCTTCCATGATCCCGGTCACCCACATCGAGGACGCGTAAAGCACGATCCCAATCGTCGCCAACCAGAAGTGCCAGCTGACCAGTTTCAGGCTGTAAAGGCTTTCGCGGTTCCACAAACGCGGTGTCAGGAAGTAAAGCGCCCCGAAAGTGATCATGCCGTTCCAGCCCAAAGCGCCGGAATGAACGTGACCAATCGTCCAGTCAGTGTAATGCGACAGGCTGTTGACGGCCTTGATGCTCATCATCGGGCCCTCAAACGTGCTCATGCCGTAGAAGCCGATGGAAACCACCATCATCCGAATGATCGGATCGGTGCGCAACTTGTCCCATGCGCCCGACAGCGTCATCAGACCGTTGATCATGCCACCCCAGCTTGGCATCCACAGGATGATCGAGAACACCATGCCCAAGGTACCCGCCCATTCCGGCAAAGCGGTGTAGTGCAAGTGGTGCGGACCGGCCCAGATATACAGAAAGATCAGCGCCCAGAAGTGGATGATCGACAGCTTATAGCTATAGACCGGACGCTCGGCTTGCTTCGGCACGAAGTAGTACATCATGCCAAGGAAGCCCGCGGTCAAAAAGAAGCCCACCGCGTTGTGGCCATACCACCACTGCGTCATCGCATCCTGCACGCCCGAGAACACCGGGACCGATTGCGAGGACAGAATACTGACGGGAATAGCCATGTTGTTGACCAAATGCAGCATCGCCACCGTGATGATCATCGATAGCAAGAACCAGTTGGCGACATAGATATGCGGTTCACGGCGTTTCCACAGCGTTCCCATGAACACCAAAAGGAAAGCCACCCAAACAATCGTGATCCAGATGTCGATATACCAGACGGTTTCGGCATATTCCTTGCCCTGCGTGCCGCCCGTGATGTACGAGGTTGCCGCCAGAACGATCATCAACTGCCAACCCCAGAACACGAACCAGCCCAGATTGCCGCCCCAAAGCCGCACACCACTGGTGCGTTGCACGATGTAAAACGAGCTCATGATCAGCGCGTTACCGCCAAAAGCGAAGATCACCGCAGAGGTGTGCAGCGGACGCAGACGACCAAAGTTCAGCACACCATCGGTGATGTTGCCCAGGTTCAGCGACGGAAACGCCAACTGAAATGCAATGACCACGCCCACCAGAAACCCCACCACGCCCCAGAAGGTCGTCGCAATCACCCCGGCGCGCACCACGCCGTCCATATATTCATTTGCCGGATGCAGCCGCACCTCGCCCACATGCCGGATCTCCCACAGAAAGGTGAGAGAAGCGGCGATCATGACGACGATTGCGTTCACCATATACGGCAGATCATGCGCGAAATTGGCCGCGATCGCGGCCAGAACCGCGATCGTGCCAAGCACGATCAGTTTAACGTAATCCCACATTTTGCGTCCCTTCGACTTTGGTCCGGTCCGCTGCTTTATCCGGCTTTTAGAGCCAGACTCAGACCACGGCCAACGCTTTTGACTGATCCGCTTCTGGCAGTCCGGACCGATGTGGGCCTTGATCCATATCAACAAACCCCCATCTAAAGTTGATCGAGGTCAAGGCGGTGCGCTGTGCCGCAAGGCATAGTCGCGCCATGACACCACCCAAAGGGGAGACCGTGTGATGGACTACAAAACGATTCTGACCGTGCTGACCAACCCCACCGACGCCAAACTGGCGATCAGCGCCGCAGCAAGGCTGGCCCGCGCGCAGGACGCTCATCTTGATGTGCTGGTGCTGGGCGTGGATCGCACCCAGATGGGCTATTCCTACATTGGCACCGGGGCAGTTCTGATGCAGGTCGGTATTGACCGCGCCGAGGCCGACGCCAAAGCGCTGGAAGTTGAAGCCCGCGCCGCTCTCGCCGCCGAAGGCCCCGATCTGCGCTTCAGTCTGGAAACCGTGATCACCCAACTTGGCGCGCTGACCGATCTGGTCTCCAGCCGCGCCCGCTTTGCCGATCTGGTGGTGCAGCCGCGCCCTTACGGTCCCGGTGCCACCTCTGACGCCGAGGCCGTGGTCGAAGCCGCGCTGTTTGACGGCAAAGCCCCGGTTCTAGTGCTGCCCGCCGCGGGTTTAGGCAAATACACCCAGCCCAAACGCATCGTGTTGGCTTGGAACCAAAGCGCCGAGGCCATGGTCGCCGCCCGGCGCGCCTTGCCCTTCCTGAAATGCGCCGACAGCGTCAACATCACGGTGATCGACCCGCCGACGCAAGGCGAGGAACGCTCCGATCCCGGTGGCATGCTCTGCCAGCTTTTGACCCGCCACGGCGTCCATGCCGAGGTTTCAGTCCTCGCCCGCACCCTGCCGCAAACCTGCGACGTGCTGACCCGCCACGCCATCGACCAAAACGCCGATATGCTGGTGATGGGCGCCTACGGCCATTCGCGGCTGCGCGAGGCGATCTTGGGCGGCACCACCCGCTACATGCTGGAACGTGCCGAAATCCCGGTGCTGATGGCGCACTAGCCCAAACAAAAACCCCGGCCACAAGGACCGGGGTTTTTAATCACCTAAAGATCAACGACGCACATCGTCGTCTTCATCCTCGTCATCATCATCGCCATGCGGCAGATTGAAGAAGCTATCGGCATCCGAGAAATCAGCTGGCTTTTCTTCCTGCTCCTCGCGGGTGAACTGCGCCAGACCGGAAGGCATTTTCGCCTCAGTATCCATCCCCAGCGACTGCTCGGTTGACACCAGCTTGCGCCGTTCGTCATCGCTCATCACCGAGCCTTCCGCCGCCTTCTTGCGCACCGCAATCTGCACGGCGGCATCCAATTCAGACTGCTTGCACAGCCCCAGTGCCACCGGATCAATCGCAGTGATGTTGTTGATGTTCCAATGCGTCCGCTCACGGATCGCCGCAATCGTAGGCTTCGTGGTGCCGACCAGCTTGCCAATCGCGCCATCCGACAATTCCGGGTGGAACTTCACCAGCCACAGGATCGAGGCCGGACGGTCCTGCCGCTTTGAGAGCGGCGTATAGCGCGGCCCACGGCGTTTTTCTTCACCAACAGCCGAGGCATTAAACTTCAGCTTCAGCTTATACAGCGGATCCTTCTGGCCCCGCTCAATCTCGATCGCGTCCAACTGGTTGTTGCCAACCGGATCGAACCCCTTCACCCCGGTCGCCACATCGCCATCGGCAATGCCCTGCACTTCCAATTCATGCATCCCGCAAAACTCTGCCACCTGGCGGAAGGTCAGCGTGGTGTTGTCCACCAGCCAAACGGCGGTCGCTTTGGACATCAAAGGCTTCGACATCGGAAATCTCCTCAGCGTTTGCCCACGCAGACAGGCGGGCCTTTACAAATCTTCCCCGAGCCGGGAAAACGGCTGCGACCGAGGCCGCGAAGTTTTCGTTTTCAGGGAAATCTTCGCCCATATACTGCGGTTTTCGACAAAGGGAAAGTGGTAATGCGTCAACTGGCCTTAGTGATCGCGGCGATTTGTTGCGCTGGAATGGCGCAAGCCCAAGGCGAGAAAGCAGGCGATTTCGACTATTACGTCATGTCGCTGGGCTGGTCCTCCAACTGGTGCGCCCTCACAGGCGACGACCGAAGCGACCCGCAATGCGACGCCGGGCGCGGCCTGACATGGACCCTGCATGGGCTCTGGCCGCAATTTGAGTCCGGCTATCCCTCCGACTGCCGCACTGTCCAGAACGACCCCAACCGCAACGATTCCGCCCAGATGGCCGACATCATGGGCGGCGCGGGCCTCGCGTTCTACGAATGGAAAAAACACGGCCGCTGCTCCGGCCTCTCCGCCAAATCCTACTATTCCACCATGCGCAAAGCCTACAAAACCGTGGTGATCCCACCAATCTTCGCCAAAATCAGCAAAGACTTGCACGTCCCCGCCTCAGTGATCGAAGACGCCTTCGCCGAAGCCAATCCCCAGATCGCCCGCGATCAGATGACCGTCACCTGCACCCAAGGCATGATCCAAGAACTGCGGATTTGCCTGACGAAAGACTTGGAACCACGTCGCTGCGGTGCGGACACGATCAAGGATTGCACGCTGAAAGATGCGGGGTTGGAGGCGGTGCGGTAAAACGCCCTTCGATCCCACCACACAGAGGGCCGCTCGCGGCGGCCGGGTGGGCGAGCAACAGTCATTCTAGGCGATTTATAGAGCAACCAATCCCACAGAAGTTCTAAGCGGTACAGCTCAAAGCACCCGCCCGAGGGGGCGGTTGGGCGCTGCCCAGCGGCGCTAAAGCGCCTTGTTTCCGGGCTGGAAATTTACCTGAAAAGCTTCAGTCAAAAAAGGACAGCCGTCCTTCGTCATTTCGCCTCAGCCGCCTTCGCCGCCGCGGCCGCCTTCATCCGCGCCACCAGTTCTTCCTTGCTGGCCTTGCCGCCGGTCGCAGATTTCTCAGCGCCGAGTCCCTTGCCAACCCGGTGCTTCGGCACGTTCTTGTCGCCCTTGGGATTGCCCGATTTGCCGTAATCCATAGTGTCGCCTCATATCCAACAGTGTTGCCTTAGGTCATGCCCGAATCCACCGCCTCCCGCAACCCACAGCGAAAATCTCAAGCCCAATTGAATATCAGGCCCAAAACGAAGCCTTCACAGCTTCATCTTGGCCCAAATACTCCCTGCGGAGCTTCTTAGGTCAGACCGGGGGCAAAAGTTAACAAAACCTTAAATTGAGCACATCAACCCATTGATAAGTATCATATAAATTTGGTCCCGAGTCGGGACCACCCTAAATCAGCCCTTCACCCGCAAACAAATCCGCCAAATTCGCCTCCGGTCGCGCCCCGAAATGCCCGATCACCTCCGCTGCCGCGACGCAACCCATCCGCCCCGCAACTTCCAAAGACCGCCCCGTCGCGATCCCATACAAGAACCCAGCGGCGAACTGATCGCCCGCCCCGGTCGCATCAACCGGCACCACCCGGCGCACCGGAACCACGGCCCGCTCCTCGCCCCGAATGACGATCACCTCGTCCCCCGACCGCGTGCAAACCACCAGCCCGGCATCCCCAGCCGCCAACTTCAAGGCCGCGTCCAGATCGGTCTGATACAGGCTCGACCACTCATGCTCGTTGCCGATCACATAATCCAGATCCTTGACCAACCGGCGGAAATCTCCCCGATGCCGATCGACACAGAACGGGTCCGATAGCGCAATCCCCGCCTGCCCCCCCGCCGCTTGACACAGCTTCGCCGCCCGCTCAAACGCCTGCATCCCCTTCGGCTTGTCGTAAAGATAGCCTTCAAGGAACAGCACCGCCGCGTCCCCCGCGACCTCATCCGAGACATCCTCTGGCCCGAGTTCCGAGGAAATCCCCAGATAGGTGTTCATTGACCGCTCCCCATCCGGCGCCACAAAAATCATCGAACGTGAGGTCGGCAACTCCCCCCCCGCCACCGGAGCATTGACAAAATCCGTGCCTCCCTCGGCCATCGAAGTCGCATAAAACCGTCCCAAAGCATCATCATGCACCCGCCCAATGAACGCCGTGGTCAGCCCCAGATTGCCCAGACCCGCCAAAGTATTGGCCACAGACCCACCCGGCGCCTGCACCCGTCCTGCCATTGCCGCATACAAAAGCTCGCCGCGCTCGCGCTCGACCAGTTGCATGATACCCTTTTCGATGCCCATCATCTCAAGAAAACTGTCGTCCGCCTGCGCGAACACATCCACAATAGCATTGCCGATGCCGACAACCTGATAGCGTTTCATAGGGTCTTTTCCTCGAACAGGCAGTCATCAGCAATCGGGCAGATGCCGCATTTGGGTTTGCGCGCGATGCAGATATACCGCCCGTGCAAGATTAGCCAGTGATGCGCGTGGCGCTGAAATTCGGCAGGGACGTTGTCTTCAATCGCGCGCTCGACTGCGGTCTCATCTTTCCCCGGAGCAATGCCGGATCGGTTGCCCAGCCGGAAGATATGCGTGTCCACCGCTTGCGAGGGCTGGCCGAACCACATGTTCAACACCACGTTGGCGGTTTTGCGCCCCACCCCCGGCAAAGACATCAACGCGGCGCGGCTAGAGGGCACTTCGCCACCAAAATTGTCGATCAAAAGCTGCGAAAGCTTGATCACGTTCTTCGCTTTGTTGCGATACAGCCCAATGGTCTTGATATGTTCGATCACGCCGTCTTCGCCTAAAGCCAGCATTTTGGCAGGCGTGTCAGCAATGGCAAACAGCTTTCGGGTAGCCTTGTTCACCCCCACATCGGTCGCCTGTGCCGACAAGGCCACGGCTACGACAAGGGTAAAGGCGTTGGTATGCTCCAATTCCCCCTTCGGCTCGGCCTCCAAGGCTTGGAACCGGGCGAAAATGCGCTGCATGGCGGGGTAATCAAGCTGGCGTGTCATCGCCCCGATATGCCCGATGCCAAACAGCCGAGCAAGCATAAGCGCAGGAATCGGGTCGCGAATACCTCACCGTGGCCTTATCTTGGGTGCAAGGAGACAGTTATGACCGATCAATCCAGCTATCACTACGCCGTCATTGCCCGCGCCTTGAAGATCATTGACGCGGGCGGTCCCGGGCAAAGCCTTGATGATCTCGCCGCCCAGATGGGCATGAGTGCTGCACATTTTCAGCGCACGTTTTCGCAATGGGTCGGTGTCAGCCCGAAACGCTACCAACAATATCTGACGCTGGACCATGCCCGCCGCCTACTCGCCGACCGCTTCACCGTGCTGGAAACCGCCCATGCGGCAGGCCTTTCTGGGGGCGGTCGCCTGCATGATCTGTTCCTGACATGGGAGGCGATGAGCCCCGGCGATTACGCCACCGGGGGTGCGGGTCTGCTGATCCGCTGGGGATATTTCCAGACTCCGTTCGGCGAGGCTTTGGTGATGGCCACGGATCGCGGCATCTGCGGCCTTGGATTTACCGAGGAATTTGGCCGCGATTGGTCAATGAATGATCTGACTGCCCGCTGGCCGCAGGCGAGCTATATCGAGGATCAAAGCATTGCGCCGCTGGTCAACGAGGCCATGGCGGGCCGCGCGGCTCGCCTGCATCTCATCGGCGCACCCTTCCAACTGAAGGTGTGGGAGGCTTTGTTGCAGGTGCCCTCAGGCCATGTCACCACCTATTCCGAACTGGCGGGGGCTGTCGGCCACCCGACGGCGCAGCGGGCGGTGGGTACGGCTGTTGGGCGCAATCCAATCAGCTTTCTGGTGCCCTGCCACCGTGCTTTGCGAAAATCGGGCGGCTTGGGCGGCTATCATTGGGGCCTTCCGGTCAAACGCGCGATCCTTGCATGGGAATCCGCGCGTGAGGATGCAAGGGTCTGATCTCGCCCTTACGCCATTGTTTCACATTTGCGCGATAAATTGCCAGTGACGCGCGGGAACCATGCCCCCCGATCCGCGTTGCTGTATACACGGGATTGAGGCCGAAGCGGCCCACCCAGCAGATTAGAGGCAGCTATGAAGTTCAAATCCCCGGTTATCATATCCACCGTCGCGCTGTTGGCGCTGACCGCCTGCGTCAATCCTGATGCTTATCCAAATGACCCAAATGCCCGCGCGAAAAACGGCGCGATCGTTGGCGGCCTGTTGGGCGCTGTCGCGGGCGGCACCAGCAAAGGCGACGACCGTCTAGCGAAAGCTGTGATCGGTGGCGCTTTGGGTGCGGCCGTTGGTGGTGCGATTGGTTCCAGCTTGGACGCGCAAGCGGCTGACCTGCGCGGTTCGCTTTCTTCCAACGTTTCGGTCACCAACAACGGCCAGTATCTGGTTGTAAACATGCCGCAAGACGTGCTGTTCGCCAGCGACAGCGCCACCTTGCGCCCTGACCTTACTTCGGACCTGCGCGCCGTGGCTTCGTCGCTGAACCGTTATCCGAATTCAACCATCGAAGTGATCGGTCACACCGACAACACCGCATCGGCGGCGTATAACCAAGACCTGTCGCAGCGTCGCGCCTCGGCTGTGGCCAATGTGCTGATCGGTTCGGGTGTGCCTGCGCGTCGCGTCGCCGCCTATGGCCGTGGCGAAGATCAACCGATTGCCTCGAACCTGTCGGCATCGGGCCGCGCGCAAAACCGTCGCGTCGAAATCATCATTCGTCCGACCAAGTAAGCTTCGGATTATGGCGCAAAGGGCCGGGGAAAACCTCGGCCCTTTGTCATTGCGGCCTTTGTGATTGAGACGCAGCCGGATTGGTCATATATTTGCACCAATCAGCTGGAGCCATTCATGCCCTTCCTCAAAATCGACGCGGAGAAACTGTCGCAATCGGTGGTGCAGCAGATCGAACTGTTGATCCTGCGTGGTATCTTGCGCCCTGGCGAGCGTCTACCGTCCGAGCGAGAATTGTCTGAACGCATGGGCGTCTCACGGCCCAGTTTGCGGGAAGCCGTGGCGGATTTGCAGGCGCGGGGGTTGCTCTCCAGTCGCCCCAATGCTGGTATTTTTGTGGCCGAAGTTTTGGGGTCAGCCTTCTCGCCAGCACTCGTTGGCTTGTTTTCCGCGCATGAGGAAGCGGTGTTCGATTACCTCGACTTTCGCCGTGACATGGAGGGGTTAGCGGCAGAGCGTGCAGCGCGACTGGGGTCAGACACCGATTTGGCGGTGATCGCCGCGATTTTCGCCAAGATGGAGGCAGCCCACGCCAAGCGCGACCCGTCGGATGAAGCAGAGTTAGACGCGAATTTTCACATGGCAATCATCGAGGCCAGCCATAACGTGGTGATGCTGCATATGATGCGATCGATGTATGATTTGCTGCGGCAGGGTGTGTTCTACAACCGTCAGGTGATGTTCAAAAATCGGCTGACCCGTGATCACCTGTTGGATCAACACCGTGCGATCAACACGGCCATTCAGGCCCGTGACCCAATGGTAGCGCGCGAGGCGGTGGCGACACATCTGGGCTTTGTTGAGGCTGCGATGGCCGATCAGATCAAAGCCAACCGGAATGAGGCGATTGCCCGTCAGCGCTTGCAGCATGAGCAGTCGAAATAGGTCGGTAGAAATGAAAAAGCCCGGCGCAAAGACCGGGCTTTCCCAATACTTCCAGATGCTTAGTGGAACTTAGCGTCAACCGTGGCAATCGCCGCGTCAATCGAAGCCGAGGCAGTTTCCGCAGTTGCCTGCTTGGCCAGAACTTCGCCCGCCGCAGCCACCGCCACCGAAATCGCGCTTTCACGGATTTGGCGCAAAGCCGAAGCTTCTGCCGAAGCGATCTGCTCCTCTGCCGCTACCAGACGGCGCGCGATCGAGTCTTTCAGATCAGCCTTGGCTTGCTTGGCAGCTGCCTCAGCTTCTTCTTTGGCGGAGGCGATGATGCGGGCGGATTGCTCCTGCACCTCTTTGTGCTTGGCATCGTAGGACGCTAGCAGCGCCTTGGCTTCGTCACGCAGGGCGCGCGCCTCGTCCAACTCAGCCTTGATGCGGGTTGCCCGCGCATCCAGCGCGGTGGCCAGTTTGGCCGGAACCCCGGTGTACAGCAGGATGCCCACGAAGATCAGGAAGGCCAGCAACACCACGAAGTTGGTGTTGCGCAGACTGACCAGTGGTTCGCCATGGTTATTGCCGGTCAGAACCGCGACAACGCCAAGCAACGCGATGATGTAAAAGATCTTTTTCATCGCGTTACCCTTTCAGCCGAGCAGTGACTGCCGCTGTGATCGACCGGGCATCCGCCGTGCCGCCCAAAGCTGCCACCAGTTCTTTGGCGGTGTCTTTTGCCACTTCCGTGATGGCTGCTTGCGCGCCAGCCCGGATTTCATCAATCCGGCCCGCCGATTCTGTGGCTTTCGCCGCGATCTGGGCATCGGCCTTCGTGATGGCTTTGTTCAGGTCAGCCTGAATCTCGGCCTTGGCTGCCGTGACGATTTTGCCTGCTTCGGTGCGGGCCGAAACCAACGCATCGTTATAGGCCTTCTCGGCTGCAACAGCCTTCTGCTTCAACTCTTCGGCTGCCGCAAGATCGTTGATGATCGTGCCGCGCCGGGTGGCCAAAGTGCCGCCGATGCGTGGCAAAGCCACCAGCTTCAGCACGAAGAAGATCACCAGCAGGGTGACGACAAGCCAGAAGATCTGGTTTACGAAATGGGTCGGGTCCAGCTGCGGCATACCTGCCTTAGCGGCCTCGTGCGCAACTTCCGTTGCGGCTTCAGTGGTCGTGGTCGTGGTCGCCATTTTGCCCTCCGTCGGACCCTTTTTGAAGTTCAAGGGCGCCGCGCAATGGCGGCACCCCTGACCGTAAGGATGCGAGCGTCAGATCAGACTGCGAACATCAACAGCAGAGCGACGAGGAACGAGAAGATCCCCAAAGCTTCTGCGAAGGCCAGACCGATGAACAGGGTCGCGGTTTGCGAGCCAGCTGCCGAAGGGTTGCGCAGAGCGCCCGCCAGGAAGTTGCCAGCAACATTGCCAACGCCGATTGCGGCAGCGCCGGAACCGATAGCGGCCAGACCAGCGCCGATGAATTTGCCGAGTGCGGCTGCGGTTGCGAGATCCATGATATTCTCCTTACGATGGAATAGGTTAGATTAGGTTACGACATAGCGTTAAGTTCGGGGTTAGTGGCCCGGATGCAGCGCATCTTTCAGGTAAACGCAGGTCAGGATGGTAAAGACATAGGCTTGGATGAAGGCCACAAGAACCTCCAGCGCGTAGATTGCGGTGATCGCCAGAACCGACACCGGGGTCACCAGCACGCCAATCCCTGAAATCAGGATCATCGGCGCAAAGGCGGCGAACACTTTCATAACTGCGTGGCCTGCCATGATGTTGCCCGCCAAACGAATGGAATGGCTGACTGGGCGCACGAAGTAGGAAATCAACTCGATCACCGCGATGATCGGGCGCAGGATCAGCGGCGCGTCTTTCATCCAGAACAGGCCAAGGAAGTGGAAGCCGTGCTTCCAGAAGCCCAGCAGGGTGACGAACAGGAACACGCCCACGCCCATGATTGCCGTGACCGCGATATGCGAGGTTGGTGAGAACGACCCGGGCAGCAGGCCGAGCAGGTTCGAGAACACGATGGTCAGGAACAGGGTCATCACCATCGGGAAGTATTTCGCACCATCTTGACCAGTCACATCGACGACCATGTTATGCACAAAATCATAGCCGAGCTCGCCCACCGACTGCATCCGCGACGGGATCAGCTTGCGACCAGCCGAGCCCACAACGAAGAAAATCACCACGGCTACAGCGGCCAACAGCAGCCAGACGGTCGCGTTGGTGACGGTGTACCAGTGGATCGGGCCATCGCCAAACAGCGGATGAACCTCAAACTGCTGGAGCGGATGGAACGACAAACCACCTTCTTGCGCTTCGGCTGCCACGTCAGTCTTCCTCTTCATCGTCGGCCACCGGAGTGGCGTTTTGTTGCGGGTCAACCGCCGCAGCGGTCGCTTTATCCTGCATCTCTTTTGCCGAGCGCAGCATGGTTTTGACCCCTGCCGCAAACCCCGCCAACACGAACAGCACGAGGAATATCGGCATGGTCCCAAACAAGGTATCCAGTCCGTATCCGATGCCGAAACCGATCAGAAGACCGGCCACAAGTTCTATCACCATGCGCCATGCCAACTGGGCCTGACGATGGTTATCCTCTTGCGCAGAGCGCCGGGGCGCGGCGGCGGCTTTGGCGGTTTCAATCCGCTTTTCGAGGGCGGCAAGGCGCTCACGATCTGCGTCGGATACCACGGCAAAAGCCTCCAGAGGGTTGGGGGATACCTACGGATTGGGGGGCTGTGAGTCAAGCGGGGAAAGTGCGGCTTAACCATTTGATTTTACTTCATATTACAGCACCGCGTTGAAAACCTAGTCTACGATTTATCTGCGATTGCAGCGCCTTGCATATTCAACCATTTGGTTGACGATCCTGTGAGGCCTTGTGATAGTCGTGTCATGGCCGCCAATCTTGATACCGTTTTCTCAGCCCTTGCCGACCCGACGCGGCGGACGATTTTGGCTATGCTGCTGGAAGATGATATGGCCGTCACCGATGTGGCTGAGCCGTTTCAGATGAGTCTGACTGCGATTTCCAAGCATCTGGGTATTCTGACAGAAGCTGGATTGATCAGCCGCGAAAAACGTGGGCGGGTGATCTGGTGCAAGCTAGAGCCGGACGCGATGCGCAATGCATCGGTGTGGATGCAGGGCTTCGGGCAATTCGAGCCGGTTGATCTGGACGCCTTCGAGCGGTTTTTGGAGGGCGAATTGGCGGAAGCGGATGCCGAAGCCGAGACGCAGGGTTAATATTTTGATTTTACGTTGGAATGTCTGCGATACCCCCTTTTGACGCGCGGCATGACGTCGGCACTACGCTGGCTTTCGCCGCGCAATCTGATGTTTACGGCACGCATAAACCGAGGCGCGCCAAGTCCGGAAAAGAAACCCACTGTTTCCCTCGTTGTAAAAACGGCCCGAAACTAACGCTAGTCGGACATTTTCCCGCCGCGATTCAACTCCAGATTGGGCCCATCGAAACGAAAGCCGCAGGAGACCACCATGAAATTCGGATACGCCCTGTTCGCCCGCTTTGGCCTGTTCGCCCGCAAGGCCGAAGCTGGTCCTGACATGTTCGAGATGCGGTTAGAACGCACCCGCACCCGTGAGGCGCGGCGTGAAGCCCAGCCGATGCTGTTCAGAACGAGACTGTCACCCCTGGAAGCTTAAGCTCTTTCATCAGGTCGCGCAGTTCTTGCCGGGCTGCGATGTTGGACAGGTTCAGCTGATCCACCCCGGTATCTTTGAGATCCAGCAGGGTCAGACCGCGCGGGAACAGTTCGCGGAAGATCACCCGCTCGGAAAAACCGGGCGAGACGCGGAAGCCGATGCGCTTGGAAAGTTCCTCCAGAGCAGCCCCGACCTTCTTCTTGTTGTGCATCTGTTGAGCGCCCAACCGATTGCGCAGCACGATCCAGTCGATGGGCTTCAGGCCCGCCTGTGCGCGCAACTGCCGCGCATTCCAGACCATTTCAGAATAGATTGAGGGGCCTTTGACTTTGCCAGTTTCGGCATCGACGCGGGCGAGCAGATCGAAGTCGATAAAACTATCGTTCAAAGGCGTGATCAGCGTATCGGCGAGAGAGTGCGCCACCTGAGACAGCCGGGTGTGGCTGCCGGGGCAGTCGATCAGGATGAAATCGGACACTGCTTCGAGTTGCGCCACCGCCGCTGACAGCCGCGCGTCAAAAGCGTTCTCGCCTTGCGCCAGCGATCCGGCCTCAATCTCGGGCAGATCGCGATAATCGGGGGTGGGCAGGTCAAGACCCGCGCGGGCAAGGAAGGCGCGGCGGTTCTCGACATAGCGACCGAAGGATTTCTGCCGCAGATCAAGGTCCAAAGCCCCAACCCGATGCCCCATCCGGCACAATGCGGTTGCGACATGCATACAGGTGGTCGATTTACCCGAGCCGCCCTTTTCATTGCCGACAACGATAATATGCGCCATGCCGCTTGTCCCCTTTGGTCTATCAGGCTTCCTATACGGATAGCGGCGGAAAGGGGAAGCGGGAAGTTGCTTATGAAATCGGCTCAGGTCCTTCGCAGCGCTGCACCATGTTGATGCACTGATTGGCAGGCCAGTCGGTGCGGTGCCAGCAATAGCGGTCGGGGTTGATCAGGAGGCGCAACTCCCAGACCACAAGCGCGCCGCTGGGGGTGCGGCCATCGTCATCATCGAACTCGATTTCAGCCCCATCCGGCGTCGTCCGCCGGATAGTGAACGCGATATCCGAGCCAACAAAATATTGCCCATCCACATCGAGGACCAACACCTCAATCGCACCGCGCTGGCTATCTTGCGAGAGGGTCAACCGTTGCCGCGTCCATTCGCAGCTTTCCATCACAGGGTGCGGATCGCCATATAGTCCGGGCAGACGCTGAAACGCGTCTGCTTTTGCGACGCAGGGCGTGGCGCATAACAACAAGGCGGCTAAAACGCGAGACATGCTGCCCCCTTACCGCAAAATTGCGGCGAAATCTTGGAGCATCAAATGAAAAAGGGCGCCTCCGCAGAGACGCCCCAATCTGTGCAGCGGTGTGGGATCAGAAACCCAGACCGGCGTATTTGTTCTTGAACTTCGACACGCGGCCACCGGTGTCCATCAGTTTGGCCGAGCCACCGGTCCAAGCCGGGTGTGCCAGCGGGTCGATGTCCAGCGCCATTTGGTCGCCTTCTTTGCCCCAAGTGGTTTTGGCTTGGAACAGGGTGCCATCGGTCATTTTGACGGTGATGGTGTGATAGTCGGGGTGAATTCCGTCTTTCATCGCTCTGCTCCTTACTCGGCTTTGGGTTTGTAATTGGTGTCTTCGACGATCCGGGCCGATTTGCCGCGACGATCGCGCAGATAATACAGCTTGGCGCGGCGCACGCGGCCACGACGGACCACCTCGATGCTGTCGATGTTGGTCGAATACAGCGGGAACACACGTTCCACGCCCTCACCAAACGAGATTTTGCGGACGGTGAACGAAGCTGCGATGGTCGAGCCGCCTTTACGGGCGATGCAGACGCCTTCGTAGTTCTGCACGCGCGAGCGGGTGCCTTCGGTCACTTTATAGCCGACTTTCACGGTATCACCGGCTTTGAAATCCGGGATTTTCTTGCCGAGCGCAGCGATCTGCTCGGCTTCAATGATGGCGATCAAATTCATCGCAGTTCCTTTGTTTGCAGGGTTTTCCCCGACGTGATGCAGCCGTAGAGCTTCTGGTCTTCGATCGGGTCGCCACAGAATTTTGTGACCCCGCCAGAGATGCGGCTAGCTTTTGAAGTCCGAATTTCGGGCCAAACTTGCGGAAGAAGGCAAGCATTGCGGCCAAAAGGAATCGGGCCCGATAGGCTTTTGACCCCGGACTACGGGCGTATAGGGTTTGTGGGGGGATGGGTCAAGAGGCCTTGGGTGTCCACGCGTGGACAAGGGTGGCGTGTATGTAAAATCAATGGGTTAGCATTGGGTTGATAAGGATTTGTTAACGGTTGGAGTGCGGAAATCGCGAAGCCTCCGGCGGGGTTATTTGAGCAGAGAGGATGACCCAAGGAATTTGCTCTTTTTGAAATACTCCCCGCGGAGCGTACAACCGATCCACTAGGCTTTCCGCCGCAAATAAGCCTGCCACAGATCAGGCCGCCGGGTCTTGGTGATCTCCTCGGCCTGCGCTTGGCGCCATTTGGCGATGGCGGCGTGGTTGCCGGATTGTAGCACTTCGGGGATCGGCAGATCATTCCAGATGGCGGGGCGGGTGTATTGCGGGTGTTCCAGCAGGCCGTCGGAAAAGGATTCCTCTACCGTCGACTCTTGATTTCCCAGCACTTTCGGCAGCAGGCGCACGGTGGCGTCGATCAGGGCGGTGGCCGCGATCTCGCCCCCGGTCAGCACGAAGTCGCCAAGGGAGACTTCTTCGATGTCGTGGTGATCGAGCAGGCGCTGATCGACGCCTTCAAAGCGACCGCAGAGCAGCGTGACGCCATCGCAGGCGGCAAAGCGGCGGGCCATGGCTTGGTTGAACGGCTTGCCGCGTGGGGAAAGGTAGATCACCGGCCAGCGATTGCGGTCGCGCGGGGTGTGCTGGGCCGCATCGGTTAGGGCCGCGTCCAGCACATCGGCGCGCAAAACCATGCCCGCGCCGCCGCCTGCGGGCGTGTCATCAACGTTCAGGTGCTTGCCCTGCCCGAAGCTGCGCAGGTTGATCACGTCGAGCGCCCACAACCCCAAATCCAGCGCTTTGCCGGTCAGCGAAATCCCCAAAATGCCGGGGAAGGCATCGGGCATCAGGGTGATGATTTTGGCGCGCCATGCATCTTTGACGTGCAAAGGCTCCTCCATCAAATCGCGCGGCTTCAGGCTGGCGCGGATCGAAATGCGGCCATGCGATTTGCTGGGTGGGGTGTCACTGGCGGGCGTGTCGGGTGTGTCGGTCATACTGGCTTTTAGCCTGTCGCGGGCACCCCTGCTAGGCCAAACCATCCTCGGGTTGGGCGGCATTTGTCGCGGCGATCAGATCGCGCAACGGGGTTTCGGCGGCGGAATTGAGGTATTTCGCCAGCCATTCCGCCAGCAGATCGGAGCTGGGGGACTTGCCCCAGATATCCGGGTCTTGCGGCATGGCAGCGCGGAGGCGGGTGGCGAACAGGCCGATCAACTCGGGGTCTTCGGGCAGCAGAGCCAGTGCCAGCGTTGGACCGTCGCCGTGCACATCGGTGATCAGGGCCGGATCGGTGCTGTGCAGGATCAGGGCGATGATTTCGGCGCGGGCGGCACCTGTACGGGCGCGTTCAAACAAAGCGGTGCGGATAAAAGCGGGGTCGGCATGGGCAGATAGCGCCAGCAGGTGTTGGGCCACGGTGGCAGGGGTGGTGTCATCGGGCAGATCGGCCAAGGGAGCGATCATGCGGCGCGCGGTGTTCAACTCGCTGCGTTCCACCGGATTGCCCGGATGGGCGACTTGATCAATGGCGTGATCGAGAAATGCGTTGGTTTCATTGATCTTCCACGGGTCCCAGATCATCCGGGCCAGAGGGATCGACAGGAAGGAAATCGCGACGGGCAGCATTTCGGAATAGGGTGGCACGAAACCCAAGGCTCCGCCGATGCCGCGACCGACACCGAACAGCAGGGCCACGAACAGCAGTTGGATGGCGGCGTTGCTGAACAGGGTGGCCCAAGCCTGATACTGGGTCCAGTCGTGGAACTGGCGCGGCCAGTTTTGCGGGCGAATGATGAATTGCCAGAGTACGAACAGCAGGGTGAAGACTGGCACCAAGGGCCAGCCATAGCCGCCCAAGCCCGCCATCAGCGGCCCGATGTAAAGCAGAGCGGTTGCGCCCATCAGCCATCGCATACGGTTGTGCATCACGCCCCCTTACAGCCCTGCGCAGAGTGGCGTGGCGGCGGATTTTAGTCTAGCAGTTTTTGATTTGATCACACGTCGCTTGCCCTAAAGCGGTTTTTAATCAAGACCTTCTGGCGGATCGACGATGATGCGGCCAGCGGTGAGGTCTACCGTGGGGACTGCTTTGAGCGTGAAGGGCAACAGCAAGCCGGATTTCAGGCCGGGGCCTGCAATTTCCAACAGATCGCCCGCGCCGTGGTTGTGTACGGCTTGCACGCGGCCAAGTTCTTTGCCGCCAGTGTCGAACGCGGCGAGGCCGATCAGATCGGCGTGGTAAAATTCATCATCGGGCAGGTGGGGGAGTTTTTTCTTGTCAACATATAGGCTTATGCCTTTCAGGGCATCGGCCTGTTCTTTGGTTTCCACGCCTATGATGCGCGCGCCAAGACCGCCTGCGACGGGGCGGGTCAGTTTGATTTTGTAGGTGGTTTGGCCGTCTTCGCTGTAAAGCGGGCCATAAGACGCGATGGCTTCGGGGTCGGTGCAGAAGCTTTTCAGCCGCACTTCGCCTTGCACGCCGAAAGAGCCTGCGATGGCGCCGACGCAGATGTGGTCTGGGTTGGGCATGAGACTCTCCGATGCTAAGATGCGGCCCCCGGATGGGAGCCGCAGTTTTCAGGAATCAGCAAGCTGATTATTCAGCAGCTGCCGGTGCTTCTGCGCGCGCGGCTTTCTTCTTGGTCAGTTCGGCCATACGTTTGCCTGGGACGGCCGATTTCGGGTTCGAGCGGACCTTTTTCGCCAGCACACCAGCGGCTTCCAGCATACGCGCGATACGGTCGGTTGGCTGAGCGCCTTGGCTCAGCCAATATTGCACGCGCTCCATATTCATTTTCACGCGCTCTTCGCTGTCTTTGGCCAAGAGCGGGTTATAGGTGCCCAGCTTTTCCAGGAAGCGGCCATCGCGCGGGTTGCGGCTGTCGGTGGCGACGATCGAATAGTGCGGGCGCTTTTTCGAACCACCGCGGGCGAGGCGAATTTTCATGGACATGGTGTAGTCTCCTTAGGTTTGGTTGGAACCGCGTGTCTGCGGTTATTTCTGAAGTTGTTCGTGATGCCTGATGACTTCGGAGATGATGAAGGTCAGGAATTTCTTGGCGAATTCGGGGTCGAGGTCGGCTTCTTTCGAAAGCCATTCCAGCCGTTCGATCTGGCGCGCTTCGCGGCTGGGATCGGACGGGGGAAGATCGTGTTCGGCTTTCAGACGCCCCACGGCTTGGGTGCGCTTGAAGCGTTCGGCAAGGGTGTAGACGAGGATCGCATCGAGGCGGTCGATGCTCTCGCGGTGGTCTTTCAACAGTTCGGCGGCGATGGTGGTGGCGTCGGTCATTGTAGGGACTCCGGGGCGGGGTGACGCCAGATTTGGCTGGCACCGAAGGTTTCGTGGATGAAATCGCCGTCGCGAGTGCAGCCCATGCGCTGCGCCAGCGCCTGACTGCGCAGGTTATTATCGGCGATCAGGCTGATGGCGGTTTTCCAGCCAAGGCTGTCATAGGCAAAGTGGCGGGCAGCGCGGGCGGCTTCGTGTGCCAGGCCTTTGCCTTCGGCCTCAGATGCCCAGATCGACCAGCCGAGTTCGGGTTCTGGCCAGCCTTCGGGGAACCACGGGCCTGCCATACCGAGGGCGGCGTCGGTGGTTTTGTCGGCCAGAATGAACATCGAATAGCCACGATGCAGCCAATGCCCGGTTAGATGGCCAAAGCTGCGCCAAGCCTGCGCGCGGCTGACGGGCCCACCGACATAGGCGCTGCGGGGCGAGGCGAGGAAAACCGCCATCGCCTCAAAATCCGACGACTTCGGCCCACGCAGGCGCAGGTTTGCGGTTTCGATCACCGGGATGCCCGTGAGTTCGATCATACCAGTCTCCGCAGATCGTGGCGGATCACCACATCGGTGGCGTCCGCGCCGGGGGCATCGGTTTGCACGCCGCCAAGGCGCAGGCCAAGCGCGATGGACCGGGCGTTGCCGGGGTCGATGTAGTTGTCGATATGATCCCACCCAAAGGTATCATGCGCCCAAACCATCACAGCGCGGGCGCCTTCGCCGGCAAGGCCACGGCCTTCGGCGTGATCGACCACATACCAGCCGAGTTCGGGTTCGGGATAGCCCATCGGTTGATAGACGCCAACTTCGCCAAGGTATTCGCCGGTCTCGCGATCATCCATCGAGAACGGACCAAAGCCCATCAGCGGCCATTGACCTACCTCGGATGCGAAAATCCGCCACGCCTGCTCGGCAGTAAAAGGCCCACCTTCCCAGATCGCACGGTCGGAGGCGTAGAACGCTTGGCGGTGCGCGAAATCTTCGAAACGCGGCATACGCAGACGCAAACGCTCGGTCGCAAGGACCGGCGCTGTGGCGTGGGCGATATGCTGCGGACGGGTGATCATTTCTTCTTCATCAATCCCGAAAGGCTGGAGGGCAGCGACAGACCGCGCGGCATACCGGGGAATCCGCCGCCCATGCCGAGACCTTGTTTCATGCCTTTGGCGGCTTCGGCCATGGCTTCGGGCGACATGTTGGCCATATCGGGCATCCCGCCCTTGGCACCAATCATCTGCTTGATGGCGTTTTTCATGGCACCACCTTTGCCCATTTTCTTCATCATATCGGCCATTTGCTTGTGCTGCTTCAGAAGCTTGTTCACTTCTGACACCTCAAGCCCTGCTCCGGCGGCAATGCGCTTTTTACGCGACGCGGCCAGCAGATCGGGGTTGGCGCGCTCTTTCTTGGTCATCGAATTGACCAAGGCGATCTGATGGGTCAGCATTTTGTCGTTAAAGCCCGCAGCTTCGGCTTTCTTGGCCATGCCGCCCATGCCGGGCATCATGCCCATCACGCCCTGCATCCCGCCCATTTTCTGCATCTGTTCAAGTTGGCTTTTCAGGTCGTTCATGTTGAACAGACCCTTGGCGAAGCGCCGTGCCATCCGCTCGGCTTGTTCGGCCTCAAAGGTTTCGCGGGCCTTTTCGACCAGCGCCACAATGTCGCCCATGCCAAGGATGCGGCCTGCAACACGTTCAGCCTCGAACGTCTCCAGCGCATCCATCTTTTCGCCAAGACCGACAAAGCGGATCGGCTTGCCGGTGACAGCGCGCATCGAAAGCGCGGCACCGCCGCGACCGTCGCCGTCCATCCGGGTGAGGACAACCCCCGAGATGCCGACTTTGGCGTCAAATTCCGAGGCTACGTTGACCGCATCTTGCCCGGTCAGACCATCGACCACCAGCAGGGTTTCGCGGGGCTGGGCGATGTCGCGGACGGCTTGGATTTCCGCCATCAGCACTTCGTCGATGTGCAGACGGCCAGCGGTGTCGAAGAACACCACGTCATAGCCCCCCATCGCGGCTTGGGTTTTCGCGCGTTTGGCGATCTGGACGGCGGATTCGCCTTTGACGATCGGCAGGCTGTCGACGCCGACTTGCGCAGCGAGGATCGCCAACTGCTCCATAGCCGCCGGGCGGTTGGTGTCGAGCGAGGCCAACAGCACGCGCTTGCCGTTGCGCTCTTTCAGGCGCTTGGCCAGCTTGGCGGTGGTGGTGGTCTTGCCCGAACCTTGCAGACCGACCATCAGGATGGCGGACGGCGGGTTGTCGATTTTCAGCGCTTCGGGTTCATCATCGCCCGCCAGCACGCGCACGAGTTCGTCGTGGACGATCTTGACGACTTGCTGGCCGGGAGTGATCGACTTGGTGACAGCTTGGCCAATGGCGCGGACTTTGACGGCTTTGACGAAATTGCGCGCGACTTCCAGCGACACGTCTGCATCCAGCAGGGCAGTGCGGACTTCGCGTAGCGCGGTGTCAACGTCGGCTTCCGAGAGCGCGCCGGCCTTGGTCAAGCGGTCGAACACGCCACCAAGGCGTTCTGACAGGCTTTCAAACATCACGCTCTCCTAGATCAAAACCCCGATATGGGGCGCTACGGCGGGTTTCCCAAGGCCAATGCGAAACAGCACCTGTGGGCGCAACGCGCTGACAGGTGGCGATCCCGGCATAAGCCAAGGGACCGGAAGCGGTTGCCTCCGGGGGAATTGGTTCGGGCGATACGCGGTTGGGGGGGCAGAGTCAAGCAGGGCTGGGTGATCAGCGTTTTTTCGGACGCTTTTGGGTCTGCCCGGTCTTTTGGTTCAACCAAGTGTTGATTTGTTGCACCGCTGTCTTTGCTTCTGATCCCGAGCGGAAGATTGCGGATAGGGGGAGTGGTGGGCCAGAGGTGAAGCTCAGCACGGCGCGGTGACTTGGCCCGGCCCTGCTGTCGCCGTCATTGGCGCTGGTTTCCAACACCGCCTTGGTCACCTCGGCCAAGGGACGGCTTTGCTCGCGGGCACCTAAGACACCGATGCTGCGCAGGGTCAGCGAATTGCTGGGGCGGTCGAACACCGCCACCTCTTGCCGCACGAAGACGATGAACACCACGCCGAACAGGCCAAACAGCAGCGCGAGGACGGTCAGATCGCTGTGATCGTTTGAGAAGAATTTGGCCAGCCAGATCGCCGCGAACAGCAGCATGGCAGCGGCGATCCCGATGCCCATCAGCACCGGTCTTTTGCGCAGCACCAAGCGATCCGGCGATGAGGAAACAAGCTTCATGATGGCCTCTGGCGGCTTGAACACCCTGACCTTAGCATCCGCCTAAGCAGCGCTTCGGGCAAGCCTTATGTCTAAGCCGACAAACCCCTTGCTTTATCTGCAGCCTTTGCTGATTTATGTGCGCAAATGCACAGGGGATCTGCTCGATGGATAACTGGGACGAGATCAGGACGGCGTTTCAGGTGGCGCGGATGGGCACGGTCTCTGGGGCGGCCGAGGTGATGGGGGTGCATCATGCCACGGTGATCCGGCATATCGACAGTCTGGAAAAGCGGTTGGGGGCGAAGCTGTTTCAGCGCCATGCGCGCGGTTATACGCCGACGGAATCCGGGCGGGATTTGTTATCGGTGGCGCAAACCACCGAGGATCAGTTTGGTCAGCTGGCCAGCCGGATCAAGGGTCAGGGCGAGACCGTGGCGGGCGAGTTGGTGGTGACCTCAATCACCGGGATTGCACATCTGCTGGCGCCGGTTTTCGCGACCTTCCAAGAGGCGCATCCGGCGGTGGTGATCCGGTTTCTGACCGATATGCGGCTGTATCGGCTGGATTATGGCGAAGCGCACGTGGCGATCCGGGCGGGGGCGACGCCGCAAGAGCCGGACAATGTCGCGCTGCCCTTGGTGAAGATGCAGTTCGGGCTTTATGCCTCGAAAGCCTATGTAGCACGGCATGGGCTGCCGAATGGCGAAGCCGAGCTGGTGCTGCACCGTTTCGTTGGCGTTGATAACCTTGATAACCGCGCGCCGTTCTATCGCTGGCTGCGGGAACGAGTGTCGCAAGATCGGCTGACCTTCCGCGTCAACGAGCCTGCGGCATCGGAAGCGGCGGTGAAGGCGGGGATGGGGCTGGGGTTCATGCGGGCGCATGAGGCGCGGCTGGACCCCGATCTGGTCGAGGTGATGGCACCGATCCCGGAATGGGACTCGCCGCTCTGGATCGTGACGCATGTGGATTTGCACCGGACCTTGAAGGTGCAGAGCTTCCTGAGCTGTTTGCGGCAATCGGCGGCAACGTGGTGCAGCGCTTGAGGCTTTGGGCCACATTAAGCCCACCCCAACGTGGCCATGTTGCGATGTTGGCGTTTTCAGCCCTGGTCGCGGGCAGCTTTAGTCTGGGGGCAATGGCGGCCCCGCATGTCTCGCCCGCGGCCTTGACGGTGGCGCGGTTTGCTTTGGCAGGGGCTCTGGTGGGGCTGGCGGCATTTCTCACCGTGGGGGTGCCGCGCAAGACATGGGCGGCACCGTGGCGTTATGTCGTCTTGGGCGGGTTGCTCGCGTGTTATTTCGTGCTGATGTTCTGGGGCTTGCAGACGGCGGAAGCCGTGCCGACGGCGGCGGTGTTCACGCTGACGCCGTTGATGGCGGCAGGGTTTGCCTGGCTGCTGTTGGGGCAAATCACCACCGTCCGGATGGGTTTGGCCTTGGCGATCGGGGCTGTTGGCGCGCTGTGGGTAATCTTTCGCGGTGATCTGGCAGCTTTGGCGCGGTTTGAGGTTGGACGCGGCGAGGTGGTCTATTTCTTCGGCTGCATTGCACATGCGCTTTATGCGCCGATGGTGCGAAAACTGAACCGGGGCGAGCCTGCATTGGTGTTCACCTTCGGCATGATGCTGGCAGGCTTTGTGATTCTGTGCCTGTGGGGTTGGCGCGATGTGCTGGTGACGGATTGGGCCGCCCTGCCCGCTATCGTGTGGATTTGTTTGGTTTATGTATCGGTCGCGGCCTCTGCGATGACCTTTGTTTTGCTGCAATTTGCCACGCTGCGACTGCCTTCGGCCAAGGTGATGGCCTATACCTATTTGGTGCCAAGCTGGGTGATCCTGTGGGAAATCGCGCTTGGCCGCGCAGCACCGCCGATAAATGTGCTGGGCGGTGTCATTCTAACCGCTTTGGCTTTATTCCTGCTGTTGAAGGATGAAACGGCATAGCGTAAACGTTTTCACAACTGGCATGTTAGCGCTAATAGTGCTGGATGCGATCGGTTCTGGAGGGGACACATATGTATATCGGGCTCGATCTGGGCACCTCGGGTCTGAAGGGCATCTTGATGGATGACAGCCAGCAAGTGCTGGCCGAAGCCACCGCCCCCTTGACGGTGGAGCGCCCGGCGGAGGGGTGGTCAGAGCAGGCCCCGACCTCGTGGATTGCAGCGGCGGAGCTGGTGCTGGGCAAATTGGCCGAGCATGGCTTGGGGGCGGTGAAGGGCATCGGGCTTTCCGGCCATATGCATGGCGCGACCTTGCTGGACGCATCAGATGCGGTGCTGCGCCCCTGCATCCTGTGGAACGATACCCGCAGCTTTGCTGAGGCGGCAAGCTTGGATGCCAAGCCAGAGTTCCGCGCTCTGTCCGGTAATATCGTGTTCCCCGGCTTCACCGCGCCGAAACTCGATTGGCTGCGCAAGCACGAGCCTGCGATCTGGGCTAAAGTCGCCAAGATCCTGCTGCCGAAAGATTATCTGCGGCTGTGGCTGACGGGCGAGCATGTGTCTGAGATGTCAGACGCCGCTGGTACGGCTTGGCTGGATACCGGCAAGCGCGCGTGGTCGGACGTTTTGCTGGCGGATACCGGGCTTTCCCGCGCGCAGATGCCGCGTTTGGTGGAAGGCTCAGAGATTTCTGGGGTGCTTCGAGGTGCGTTGGCCAATCGTTTCGGTATGCCTGCCGGCGTGGTCGTGGCCGGGGGTGGTGGTGATAACGCGGCCTCGGGCGTTGGTGTCGGTGTGGTGCGGGCGGGCGAGGCGTTTGTGTCTTTGGGCACGAGCGGAGTGTTGTTTGCCGCCAATGATGGCTATCAGCCCGACCCTGCGACGGCGGTGCATACGTTCTGCCACGCCCTGCCGAACACCTGGCACCAGATGGGGGTGGTTCTGGCTGCGACCGATGCTTTGAACTGGTATTCCAAACTGGTCGGGGCGGATGCCGCGACCTTGACGGGCGAAGTCGGCCCGCTGCAAGCGCCGGGTAAGACGGTGTTCCTGCCCTATCTGGGGGGGGAGCGCACGCCGTTGAATAGCGCCTCAATCCGAGGCGCGTTCACCGGCTTGGAACATGCCACCGACCGCCAAGCGGGCACCCGCGCGGTGTTGGAGGGCGTGACCTTTGCCTTCCGCGATTGCCGCGACGCTTTGGCCGCGACGGGGACGAAGTTGGAGCATTTGCTGGCGGTGGGCGGCGGTTCGCGGTCCGACTACTGGCTGCGCGCGATTGCCACCGCTTTGGATTGCCCGGTCAGCCTGCCAGTTGCGGGTGATTTTGGCGGAGCATTTGGCGCGGCCCGCCTTGGCCTGATGGCCGCGACCGGAGCTGGAGCTGAAATCGCCACCCTGCCCGAAATTGCGCGGGAAATCCTGCCCGATCCGAAACTGAAAGACGCCTTTGATGCGGGCCACGCCCGCTATCGTGCTGCACAAACCGCCATAAGGAGCCTCGCATGACCGATTTTTTCAAGAACATCCCGCAGATCAAGTATGAGGGCGAAGGCTCGACCAACGAGTTTGCTTTCCGGCATTACGACCCCGATGAGGTGCTGCTGGGCAAGCGGATGGAGGATCATCTGCGCTTTGCCGTCGCCTATTGGCATTCGTTCGCATGGCCGGGCGGCGACCCGTTTGGCGGCCAGACCTTCGATCGCCCGTGGTTCGGCGACACCATGGCGCTTGCCAAGCTGAAGGCCGATGTGGCGTTTGAGATGTTCGATATTCTTGGCACGCCGTTCTACGCCTTCCACGACGCCGATGCGCGACCTGAGGGGGCGACTTTCGCCGAATCCCTGCGCAACCTTGAAGAAATCGTGGATTATCTTGGAGAAAAGCAATCGAGCCACAAGGCCAAGTTGCTCTGGGGCACCGCCAATATGTTCAGCCACAAGCGCTGGATGTCGGGCGCTGCCACCAACCCGGACCCGGAAGTTTACGCCTATGCTGCCGCCACGGTGAAATCCTGTCTGGACGCGACGCATAAGCTCGGCGGCGCGAATTATGTGCTGTGGGGCGGGCGTGAGGGTTACGAGACGCTGCTGAACACCGATCTGAAAGCCGAGCGCGCCCATGCGGGCCGGTTCCTGCAGTCGGTCGTCGAGTATAAGCACAAGATCGGCTACAAGGGCGCGATCCTGATCGAGCCGAAGCCGCAAGAGCCGTCGAAGCATCAGTATGATTACGATGTGGCGACGGTGTACGGATTCCTGAAGGATTTCGGGCTGGAGAAAGAGGTTCAGGTCAACATCGAGCAGGGCCATGCGATTTTGGCGGGCCACTCGTTTGAACATGAAATCGCCTTGGCCTCGGCCTTGGGGATTTTCGGCTCGATCGACATGAATCGCAATGATTACCAATCCGGCTGGGACACCGACCAATTCCCGAACAACCACGCCGAAAAGGCGGTGGCGTTCTATGAGATCCTGCGGGCGGGCGGTTATACCACGGGTGGCACCAACTTTGACGCCAAGGTGCGGCGTCAGTCGCTGGACCCGGAGGATCTGATCCTCGCGCATGTCGGCGGCATGGATACCTGCGCGCGGGCGCTGAAAGCAGCGGCGTATCTGCTGGAGGATGACACGTTGGAAGCGGCGCGGCGCGCGCGCTATGCGGGCTGGGAGCGTGAGGGGGCGAAGGCGATGCTGACGCAGCCGTTGGAAGTGATCGCCGAGGCGGTGATCAAGAACAACATCAACCCGCAACCGCGCTCGGGCCGTCAAGAACGGCTGGAGAACTTGTGGAACCACTACATCTGAGTAGCGGCTAAGAACTAGATAAGCGCGGCCAGCGGAGGGATGCCTTCGCTGGCTGTGACGCTTTTTAGCGCGGCAGCGGCGGCGCGGTGGCCAAGGTGAAGGGCTTGCTCGGCGGTCCAGTTTTCGTGGATGGCGTAGATGATGCCTGCGCAGAAGGCGTCTCCGGCACCGACGGGGCTGAGGATTTCAGCGGGATTTATCGGCTCGGGGCTAGACCAGAGCGCGGATTCGTCCAGCCAGAGGGCGAGGGTGCCGGTGTGCAGAATCACGGTTTTAGCGCCTTGGGCTTGCAGGGCGGTTGCGGCTTCCAAGATGCGGGCGCGGTCGTCGGGGGCAATGTCGGCGCGGTTGGTGGCGCGGGCGGCTTCGATTTCATTCAGGAATAGGTAATCTGTGTGTGGCAGGATGGCTTTGACGGTAGCGGCAAAGCGCGGGGTGGCGGATGAGACCAGATCAACGCACGTGATCATGCCTGCGGCTTGGGCGCGGGCAAGGATGCGGGCGGCGGGGGTTTCTCCGTTGGGTTCCACCGTGTCTAGGGTGGCGAGCAGGTTGGGGTAGCCGAGGTAGAAGATTTTAGCATTTTGGGCGGCGATGGCTTCGATGGGGATGTCAGCTTCGCTGAGCGCGTCATTGGCGCCGGGATGGTAGAAGAAGGTGCGGCTGTCACCGGGGACGTTCATCACTTGGGTGTGGGCGGTCGGGTGGTGCGGGGTTTGCTTTAGCCAGCCTGTGTCGATTTTGGCGCTCGCACAGGCGGCAAGGCAGATTTGCGCATGGGTGTCGGTGCCGATCAGACCCACAGCGTACAGCGGCAGGTCGGTCTGGAAGGCGGCGAGGTCTAGGACGACGTTGGCGGCACCACCACCTACCCCGGTGGCTTCGTGCTGGATACGGACGAGATCACTTTTCTGCGGCCAAGCCTCGATGCTGTGGATGATATCGACGATCCAGTTGCCCGCGCAGGCGATGCCCTTTCTCATGCGTAGTCCACGCTGACAGTGCGGTTTTCTTTGCCTGCGGTCAGGGCGGCGGTGAGGATAGCGTGATGGGCTGCCGCCTCGGACGGGTGAGCGCAGGGGAAGCCTGCGGCGTCTCCGCCCGCGAGTTCGTCGATATAGGCGGCCCACATTTGCTGGATGGCATCGGTGAAGCCGAATTCAAAAATACCGCCGGTGATGCCGGGGAACAAGGGCGTGTAGCCGAGATCTTCGGTTTGCCACGTCTGGGTGCCGCCGTTTTTGTAGTGCATGAACTGCCACTGCCGAGGCGATTTGGTGGTAAAAAAGGCGCTGCCTTTCATGCCAAGGACGCGGAGCGACCAAGTGTTGGCTTCGCCCGGTGCGATGCGCCACGTCTTTAGCACCATTGGGAAATTGCCATAGGTGGTGGGGACGCGGGCGGTGATGGTGGCGTTGTCCCAAGTCTCGCACGGCACCAGATTGCCTTTGCCATCGGGGCGTTGGCTGACACGTTTCACAAGGCTCGCTTGCACAGTATCGGGGCGCCAGCCGAGGCGGAGCGGGACGTGCAGAACATGCATCCCCAGATCGCCCATGCAGCCATATTCGCCGTTCACCGCCTGCATCCGCTTCCAGTTGATCACCTTGTCGGGGTTGATATCGGAGGAATGCAGGAAGCTGGCTTCGACTTCGAGAATATCGCCAGCCGCGCCGGACCATACGAAGTCGATGACCTTTTGCGCGCCGGGGTAGAACGGCATTTCCGACGAGCAGCGCACGGTAAGTTCTGGGTGAGCTGCGATGGCGGCCATGATGCTGCGGTTTTGGGCGAGGTCCATGCCGAAGGGTTTTTCGCCGAACAGGTGTTTTCCGGCGTTGAGAATGTCGGGATAGATTTGGGCGTGTAGGACGTGGGGAACGGCGCAGTAGACGGCATCCACGTCAGGGTTTTTCAACAGGTCGTGATAGTCGGTGGTGGTTTGAATCTCACCCAGATGGGTGGCGAACCAATCCATCAGCGCGGGGTTGGTGTCGCAGACCGCGACGATGCGCGGTTTGGCTTTGGGATTGGCCAAGTGCAGCCAGCGCGCGGCGGCGGAGGCGAATTCGCGGCCCATCAGGCCACACCCAATGATACCGAAGCGGATTTCTTTCATCGCTTCAGGCCAGATGCTTGGCGGCGTCGGTGGCGCTGGCTTTGTCATGCACAATCGCCATCAAGGCGCGGGTCATGCCGCCGGGGTTGGCGTGTTGCACGACATTGCGGCCATAGACGATGCCGCGCGCGCCTTGTTGCATCAGCTCGTGCGTGCGGGCGAGGATTTCGGCGTCAGAAACGCGACCGCCACCACGCACCAGAACCGGGATGCCTTGGGCGATTTCTATGACGCGATGGTATTCGGAAACATCGGTGCAGGGATCGGCTTTGATGATATCGGCGCCGAGTTCAGCGGCTTGGCGGACGAGGGGCAGGATTTTGGCGATGTCACCATCAACCATATAGCCGCCCTTGGCATTGTCTTGCATCACAAGCGGTTCGACCATCAGCGGCATGCCGTAGATTTCACATTCGCGCTTCAGGGCGTTCACGTTCCGCACACAATCGCGGTAAAGTTCGGGTTGATTGGGCAGGAGCAGCAGGTTCACCACAACACAGGCGGCGTCGAGGACGAGGCCTTGTTCGACCGGGCGGTCGATGACTTCGGAGTAAAGGCTGCGCGGCAGCGGGGTGCCGTAGACGTTGGCGATATCGGTGCGCAAAACCAGCGCGGGGCGGTTTTTGCCGGGGATGGCTTGCAGGATTCTCGCGGTGCCGGGGGGGAGCTGGATGGCATCGGGGGCGGCGGCTGCGACGGTTTGGATGGATTTTGTCATGTTTTCGATGCCGCCAAGGAAGGAGGCCTCATTGAACATGCCGTGGTCGATGGCAACATCAAAGCAGTTGCCCGAGGGCGCGAACAGGCGGTTGAGGCGAGCGGTGTTCATGGCTTGATCCTGCTAGTGAAAACGTTTTCACAATCGGTATCGGTGGGTGTGGATTCTGTCAACGGCAAAGGAAAATCCTGACATGGCGAGGGTTTGCTTGGCGGTTGCAGATGGTCTAGCCTTGGCGTGAAATGGCAGGAGATGGCGATGGAATGGCAGCAGTATCTGAACGCGGAGCAGGCGCGGTTTGTGCAGGAATTGCTGGCGTTTGTGCGGATTCCGTCGGTTTCGGCCAAGCCCGAGAATATCCCGGATGTGGTGCGGGCGGCGGAATGGGTGGCGGCGCGGTTGACGGCGGCGGGGGTGGACGGGGCCGAGGTGCTGCCGACGGCGGGGCATCCGGTGGTCTGTGGGCATTGGCTGCACGCGGGGGCCGATAAGCCGACGATCCTGATCTATGGGCATTTCGATGTGCAGCCTGCAGAGCCGTTTGAGCTGTGGGACAGCCCGCCGTTTGAACCTGAGGTGCGCGATGGCAAGGTCTGGGGGCGCGGGGCTTCGGATGACAAGGGCGGCATGTTGGTGCCCATTCTGGCGGTGGAATCGCTGCTGAAAACCACGGGGCGCTTGCCAGTGAATGTGAAGTTTTTCTTTGAGGGGCAGGAGGAGATCGGCTCCCCAGATCTGCCACCTTTTGTGGCGGCCAATGTGGATCGGCTGACGGCGGATATGATTTTCTCTGCCGATGGGCTGCAATATGCGCCAGATCAGCCACAGATCGTTGAGGCGTTGAAGGGGTTGGTAAAGGCCGAGATCGTGGTGCGGGGGCCAAGATCGGACCAACACTCGGGCCTGCATGGCGGTGGGATTGCCAATCCGGCGATGGCTTTGGCGCATCTGCTGGCGTCGATGAAATCGGCAGACGGGCTGGTGACGGTCGATGGGTTCTATGACGATGTGGTGGGGCTGACCGAGGCGGATCGGGCGGCGATTGCGCGGATCCCCTATGATGAGGCCAGCTATCTGGCGGAAACCGGTGCGTCTGCGGTGTTTGGCGAGCCGGGGTACACGACACGCGAACGGCTGTGGGCGCGTCCGACGCTGGATGTGAACGGGTTGACGAGCGGGTGGCAGGGGATTGGCTCGAAAACCGTGCATCCGGCAGAGGCGCGGGCGAAGATCACCTGTCGGTTGGTGGCAGCGCAGGATCCTGCAAAGATTTTAGCAGCTTTGGAAGCGCATGTGCAGGCGCATTGCCCCGCCGGGGTGACGGCTGAACTGGAGCCGGGGTCGGGCGGCGCGGGGCCGTTTTTGGTGCCATCGGGTCATAATGCGACGGGGATCGCGACGCAGGTGTTGGAGGAGGTTTACGGTAAAGCCCCGTATCGCACGCGGTTGGGAGGGTCTATTCCGGTGATGACGACCTTGCTGGAGGTGCTGGGGGTTCATGCGGTGATGTTTGGATTTTCGCATGATGACGAGAACCTGCACGCGCCGAATGAGTTCTTCCGGCTGGAAGCGTTTCGGTTGGGCCAAGCGGCTTATGTGCGGCTGTTGCAGCGGTTGGGGGCGTGAGGCGACAGGCGCGGTGCGCTGAAGCGCACCCTACGCATCAGGACAAAGCATCAGGACAGCGCCGCCAGTAGGTCCATGGCGGTGATTTGGTCGAATTGGACGTGGCGGTGCATCAGGGTCTCGGCCCCGGCTGCATCGCGGGCGAAGATCAGCGTGGCGATGGCGCGGTGCTCAGTGGCAGAGGTGGCGATGGCCCCGGCATAGCGGTAGCGGGCACGGTAATAGGCCAGAAGCTTGCGGGCATTGGTTTTGATCATCTCGGTCAAGAACGGGTTGCCTGCGGCCAGCGCCACACATTCATGAAAGCGCAGGTTCAGCTGGTAATAGGCATCGGGGTTGGCGTCGCCTTGTTCGGTCGAGAATGTCTCACAGGCTTGCACGGCGGCTTCTAGCGCTGTGGCCCAAGACACCGACAGACGGCGGGCGGCGAGGCCTGCGGCTTGACCTTCAAGTTTGGCGTGAACTTCGAGGATGGCCAAGAATTCCTCAAGGCTGGGGCGGAACACTGTCGCCCCCTTGCGCGGCAGGCGGCGCACAAGGCCCATGGCTTCGAGTTGTAAGATAGCTTCACGGACGGGGGTGCGGGAGACGGTGAATTCGGCGACCAGTTCGGCCTCATCAATCAGATCGCCGGGGTTGAGGCGGCCTGTGTCGATCCACGATAGGATCTTATTGGTGAGGGTTTCGGTTTGGCCTGCCATGTCTGATCAAAAGACCGAAAAGGCTGTCAGGTAAAGGGGGATAGCCGGAATACTTCATGTAACGTCCGGTTGATTGTTTCGAAAATGCAACCAATGGGAGATTGACGCGTAATGGCTTCCGCGCCATGGCTGCACGAAAGAAGATGATCTGTAGCGCGAAAGCCGCAAATGTAGCTGAAATGAGGGGGAAATCTGACAAATTCAAGGCACGCTCGGCCGAACCACTAGAAATCGCATCGCGACCTTTGTATCCCTATCAGCAATCAGCCCCCGAAAGTGGGGCGAATAACACGCCGGGCACGAAAGCCTGGGTTTTTGAGGCGGAGCAGTAAGATGGTAAAAGCGATTGATTTCGCGGTCCGCAATGTTGCGGGCGGCGCGCAGCATGGCAGTGTCGCAGGCAACAGCCAAGGCAATTTCATTCAGGTTGGTTCGGGCGATAGCGTTTCACTGAACCTCTCCCGCGCAAGCGTGGTGGGCTATGAGCAGCAGGGCGGCGATTTGCTGGTCAAGCTGTCGGATGGCCGCAGCATCGTGCTGAGCAACTATTTCAACGAACAGCCGGGAGATGTGAACCATCTCTATCTTTCCTCGGATGGCGAGATCACCGAAGTGATCGTCCACGAGGGTCAAGGCGGCGTGCTGGCGGCGGATTACGGACCGGTCAGCGGCTGGGACAAGTGGAGCCCGCTCGACGATATGCGCTTTACCCAAGCGGATAGCATCTCGGATGTGGCGATGGTGTCGAACGAGCCTGCTGGCATGGCGCCGTTTGTGCCGGGCCTTCTGGGCTTGGGCGGTTTTGGCGCGATTGCTGCCGGGGCTGGCGCGATTGCTGTGATTGCTGGTGGCGGTGGTTCGGGTGGTGGCGGTGGTGGTGGCACGCCTGACACGACCCCGCCTGCGGTGGCTGTGACCGAGGGCACCAAATCGGTGAACCATGTTGAGAATGCCGCAGATTATGTGAATGGCGTGGTGATCGCTGGCACCAGCGAGCCGGGTGCGAAGATCGACGTTTTGGTCAATGGCCATACGCAGACTACCGTGGTGGATAGCACTGGGCACTGGACAGTGACCTTCCCGACGAAGGAAGTGGATCCCGGCGAATATGAAATTCCGGTGGTGGTGAAGGCCACCGATGCAGCGGGCAACAGCACGACCTGGAACGATGTTCTGGTGGTCGATACCATGCCGAACCCGATCGACTTTGATGCAGTGACGGGCGACGACAAGGTGAACTTTGTCGAGAATTCGACCGGATTGGTGGTGGCAGGCACCTCGATTGCGGGCGCGACTTTGGATGTGACGCTGAATGGCGTGACGAACACGGTTGTGGTCGGCTCGGACGGGCATTGGACCACGACCTATCCGACTGGCACCCTGCCCGCTGGGGAATATACCCAAACGATTACCGCGACTTCGACGGATAACCACGGCAATACCTCGACCTCGACCCATACGTTCGCGGTGGATACCGAGACTTCGGTGGCCTTCACAGGCACGCCGGGTGGCGACGGCATGGTGAACGCAAGCGAAGCGGCAGCGGGTGTGGTGCTGAACGGCACAGCGCAGGCGGGGGCATCGGTTTCGGTGGCATGGAATGGCACGACGCTGACCACGACCGCCAATTCGAGCGGAGTGTGGTCGGTGACCTATCCGGTGGGCTCGGTGACGGCGGGCACTTATACGTCGACCGCAACGGCGACGGCGACCGATAGCTTTGGCAACACCGCGACGGCAACCCAAGTGGTGAATGTCGACACTGAAACCTCGGTGACGGTGAACAATGGCCAGTCGGGCGGCGATGATGTGATCTCTGGCGCTGAAGCTGCCGCTGGGGTGGCGTTGACCGGCACGGCGGAAGCTGGTGCTACGGTTGTGGTGACGATGGGCGCGGTTAGCCACACTGTCACGGCAAGCGCTTCTGGCGCTTGGACCGCAAATTTTGCGGCCAGCGAAGTGACACCCGGCACCTATGACACGGTGGTTTCGGTGGTTTCGACCGATCTTGTAGGCAACAGCGCATCCACCACACATAACATCCATGTCGACACCCAGACTTCGGTTGCGGTGAATGCGGGCCAAGCTGGCGGCGATGATCTTGTCAACGCGGCAGAGGCAGCGGGCGGGCTGGTTTTGACTGGCACGGCGGAAGCGGGCGCTCAGGTGACGGTGGTGTTCCAAGGTGCGACCAGAATCGTAACCGCCAGTTCGACAGGGACTTGGAGCGCAAATTACACTGCCAGCGAAGTGCGCAGCGGCACCTATGACTCGACGGTGCAGGTGTCTTCGGTGGATGCGGTTGGCAATACCGCGACCACCACGCACAGCCTGCATGTTGACACCGAGATCGCAGTGGCGATCCCGGCGGGTCAGGCGGGCGGCGATGATGCAATCTCGGGCGCTGAACAGGCGGCTGGGCTGGTGCTGAACGGCACGGCGGATGCAGGGGCGACGGTTGTTGTTACCATGCAAGGCGTCAGCCATACCGTGACCGCAAGCGCTGCTGGCACCTGGAGCGCGAATTTCGCGCCTAGCCAAGTGGCGGCCGGGACTTATGACTCGGTCGTGACGGTGCGGGCAACGGATGCGGCGGGCAACGTGGCAACCGCGTCGCATACCGTGCATGTCGATACCGAAACCAATGTGGCGATCACTGTCGGCCAAGCGGGCGGCGATGACATCATCAGCGGCGCGGAAGAAGCGGTTGGTGTGGCGCTGACCGGGACGGCCGAAGCGGGTGCAAGCGTGGTTGTGACGCTGGATGGTGTGAGCCATACCGTTATCGCCAGCAGTGCAGGCACTTGGACTGCGAATTTCTCGACCAGTGAAATCCGCTCGGGCACTTATGCCACGACCGCGACGGCTGTGGCGACCGATGCTTTGGGCAACACCGCCAGGACCAGCCATGTGGTGAATGTCGATACCGAGGTGGTGCCGTTTGACCGTGCGACCCTGTCGACCGGAGCGGATGTGATCCTGAACGCGGCAGAGGCCACCAGCGGTTTGACCGTGACGGGCCATGTTGAAGCGGGCTCGTCGGTGATGATCAAGTTCGGCAGCGGCGCGCAACATGCGGCCACTGTTGCAGCCGATGGCAGCTGGAGCTTCACCATTCCGGCGGGCGAAATCCCGGCGGGTGAGAACTCGGTGACGCTGACGGCGGTGGCGACGGATCATGTTGGCAACGTCTCGACCCTGACCGAGCAGGTTGCGGTGGATACCATCGTGCGCAACTTCAGCCATGTTGAGGTGATTGCGGGCGACGATATTTTGAACGCAGCTGAACGCGCGGCTGGCCTGACGCTGACCGGCACGTCTGAGCCGTTCTCGACCTTGGTGCTGCATCTGGCCAATGGCTCGGAAGTGACGGCTTCGGTCGGCGCGGATGGGCTGTGGAGCGCGACTTTCCCGGCATCGTCCCTTCCGACAGGTGAGGGTGACACCACGGTCACGGTGACGGCAACGGATCATGCGGGCAATACTGCCAGCTATACCGACAGCTTCCACTATGACACCGTGATGCCGAATGATCCGTGGATCACCAATGACGCGGGCAGCGGAAACGTGATATTTGGCGTTGCGACGGCAGTATCGCCGGATGACCTGACCTATCACGCGGTCGCGGCGACGGGCGCAGCGACCATGCTGCAAGACCTTGGGGGCCCTCCCGATGCCGCAATCAATTCGGTTCAAAGCCACTGGGCGTTCTTCGGCACTCCGGTGGCCGATGGCAGCTATCTGGTGATCAACGACACCGATGCGGCGGGCAACGAGCAGAGCACTTTGTATCTGCGCTCGACCACCGATGTGACGGTGGATCTGAACCGCGAAGGTCTGCATGGCTTTGACTTCGGCACCATCGACCTGACGTCTTCGAAAGCGACTTTGACGCTGACCGAGGCGCAGATCAACAGTCTGACCGGGGCGGATCACCAGATGGCGATCCGCGGCGGTGCGGATGATCACGTCAATATCGTGGGTGCGGTGGCAGGGGCGCATCAGGTGGTGAACGGCGAGAGCTACACGCTCTACACGCTGGGCAGCAGTGGGGCTTCGGTGTTGGTTGACGACGATATCCACGTCAATACCGCTGTTTGATCAGGGAAACGGGCGATGCCCAAGAACAGCAAGAACGGGTCCGGGAACGGGGTGAAATACCTCGTTCCGGCGCTGGCAGGGCTTGCTCTGCTGGCGGGCTGCATGGGGGGGGCGAAGGCACCTTCGATGCTGCAAACGCATGAGCAGGCGGGGCAGAGTGCGGTGGGGGCTCTGGGGCAACCTGCGGGATCGGGCCTGATCGGAAATTTACAGGGGCGACGCTCGGTTTTGCCGCCGGGAGGCGCTTATGCGAAAGTGTCCGACGCGGTGATCCATGCCAGCGCTGGCGCGGCAGAGGCCGAGTTGCGCGTGGCGCGGCTGAAGGCGAATGCGCAGTCGAAGAACTGGCTGCCGTCGATTGGACCTTCGGTGAACCTGTCCTCGCTGGGTGGGTTGGCAGCAAGTTTGTTGCTGGAGCAGGCTTTGTTCGACAACGGGCGGCGTAAAGCTGAGCGGGCGTTTGCTTCGGCTGATGTCGAGGTGGCGGCGGTCAGCCTGTCCACCGCGATGAATCAGCGGGTGTTTGAGGGGTTGTCGTATTACGTCAATGCCCAACGGGCGCGGGCGCAGGCCGTAGTGGCGCAGGCGGCCGCGGGCCGTTTGCAGGAATTCAACGCGATCATGGGCAAGCGCGTGGCGGGCGGTCTGTCGGATGGATCAGAACAGCAGGTCTTGAACCAACGTGTTGCCGAAATGCAGGCGACGGTGGCGGTGGATCTGCAGACCGAGTCCAGCCAGATAGCGCAACTGGCGGCTTTGGCCGGGCAACCTTTGGGCGGGATCAGCGGCTTGGATGCGCTGCCCGATCTGGGCCAATCCACTGCCGAGCCTTTGGCGGTGGTGAAAGCGCGGGGTGAAGGCGCGCGGGCGGTTGCACAAGCGCAGATACAACTCGCCGGGTTGAAGTTTGGCCTGTCGGCGACGGCGGGTCTGGATGACGGCGGTGTGAACCCCGGCGTTCGGCTGAATGGCGCGGGGCTGTTGAACCCCGGCGCGAAGGACAACATCGCGGCATTGCAGCAAACCGGGGATGTGGTGGATCGTCAGACGGCGGAAGCCGCCGAAACCGCCAATCGCCGTATTGTCTCGTTGCAGCAGCAGAAGGCCAATTTGGCCTCGCGCCGGGCGCAGGGCGATGAGGTGCTGCGGCAGACGGCGGCAAACCTTGATCTGTTCACGCAGCAATACAAGGTCGGGCGGCGGACTCTGCTGGAGTTGGTTGGCCAATACGACGCCTATGCGCGGCTGCAGCGCGATCAGGCCTCGCTGGGCTATGACATGGCACTGATTGATCTGGAAATCGCCCGGGATCGTGGGTTGTTGGTAGATGGGGCACGGATGTGAATGACCGGGTTGTGGCCTTCGATATCAATGCGGGCCGGGTGGCTGCGGCTGGAGATATTGCCGCGCGTAGTGGCTCGGATGCGCGGGTGCCGCAGGGTCGGCACAACGCGCGGGCGCTAAGCCGGGCGCAACTGGCCACGGTATATGCCGGGCTCTGTGGTGTCGATCTGGCGGTGTCTGATGTGGTCGAGCAGATTCAGCTGGCCTCGGACGCGGGGCAGTTGGGCCTGCCGGAAGTGGCGCGGGCGTTGCGCAGTTGCGGAATTGCGGCGCAGGTGGATGCTGTGGCTACCCCTGCAGTTGGGCACTGGCCAGCTTTGGCCGAGATGACCTCGGGCCAGATCGTTTTGGTTCTGGGTGAGACGGCCGACGGCGTTGAGGTTTATGACACCAGCGTCGATAATATGCGCGCCGAGGTGCCGCATGAAGATTTCGCGCAGGTCTATGCGGGCCGGATTTTGCGGGTGCGCACCTCCGTTAAAGAACTTGAGACGCGGCATGTTGAGGCCGCGAAAACCCCGCATTGGTTCTGGGGTGAGTTTACCCGTTACAAACGGCAGTTGGGCGAGGTCGCTGCGGGGTCGCTGGTGGCGAACCTATTGGCAGTGGCGGTGTCGCTGTTCTCGATGCAGGTCTATGATCGGGTGATCCCGTATCAGTCGGAACCGACGTTGTGGGTGCTGGCACTGGGCGCGATGCTGGCGATTGTGCTGGAAGCCGCTTTGAAGCTGGCGCGCTCGGGGCTGATGGATACGACGGGCAAGCGGATTGAACTTTCCGTGCAGGCGCGGCTGATGGACAAGCTGTTGGGGATGAAGCACGGGCCGGGGCAGCGCAGCCCGTCATCGCTGTTTGCCGCGATGCGCGAGTTTTCCTCGGTGCGCGAGTTTTTCACCGCAACCACAATCGGCACGATGGCGGATTTGCCGTTTATCCTGATTTTCCTCGCCTTGGTGGCCTCGATTGGCGGCAATCTGGTGTGGATTTTGATTGCGGGCGGCGCGCTGATGGTGCTGCCGGGTTTCCTGTTTCAAAAGCGCATGGTGGCTTTGACGGCGGCAACGCAGGGCGCTTCGACCCGTGCAGCACGGTTGCTGTATGAAGCGATCTTTGAGGCCGAAACCGTCACCACCCAGCGCGGGGAAGACCGGATCAAGCGGATTTGGGCGGAACTTTCCACGCTGTCGGCGGTGAAATCATCCGATCAGCGGCATCTGACGGCGATGCTGGGCTATTGGGCGCAGGGTGTGCAGCAGGCGACCTATGTTCTGGCGGTGGTCGCCGGGGCTTATCTGGTGTTTGCTGGCGATTTCACGGTGGGCACGATCATTGCCATCGGGATTCTGACCGGTCGGACTTTGGGGCCATTGGCCTCGCTTTCCTCCACCATGTCGAAATGGACCAATGTGAAGGCCGCTTTGGACGGCCTAGAGGCGATTGTAGGGTCCAATCAAGCCGAGGAAACCGGACGTCACTATCTGCGCCGCGACAAGCTGGTGGGCGCGTTTGAGTTGCGCAATGTCGAGTTCCGCTATGATCCGAAAGCGGCGACGACTGTTGAAATCAACGGCCTGTCGATCCCGGCAGGGCAGCATATTGCGGTGCTGGGCGCGAATGGCTCGGGTAAATCGACGTTGTTGCGCGTGCTGGCTGGGCTTTATGAGCCTTCGGCGGGGCGCGTTTTGATCGACGGCGTTGACCTCAACCAAGTACATCCGCGCGATTTGCGGCGAGGCGTTGGCTATCTGGGGCAGGAAGTGCGGCTGTTTGCGGGCACGCTGCGCGACAACCTGAATATGTCTCAGCTAGAGCGCAATGATGACCGTCTGTTCGCTGCGCTGGATTTTGCAGGACTGGGGCCGTTTGTGCGCAGCCATCCGAGGGGCCTCGATCTGGAGATCCGCGAGATGGGCGAAGGTCTGTCGGTGGGTCAGCGTCAAAGCATCGGCTGGGCGCGGATTTGGCTGCAAAACCCGCGCGTTGCGATTTTGGATGAACCGACGGCGGCGCTGGATCAGACGCTGGAGACCACTCTGGTTAGTCGGCTGAAAACTTGGTTGGACGGGCGGACCGCGATCATCGCCACGCACCGGGTGCCGATTTTGCAACTGACCAACCGGGTGGTGATCATGCAGAACGGGCGATTGGTAGTCGATGGGCCTAGGGAAGCCGTGTTGGCACATCTGAACAATGGTGGCGTGGCAGCGCAGGCCCCTGCCCCGGCAGCTGGGGTTGCAATTGGCAGCGTCACGTCGGTGAAAAAGCCATTCACCATGCAGGTCGGGGGGGCGAAGCCATGAGCCTTGCCACCTATGACGAAGGCTTTGCCGAAAAGACTCGCGGCCCCAGCCGCACGATCTGGATGATTGTCGTGGTGATGGTGGTGTTCGTGGCTTGGGCCTCGGTGGCTTGGGTCGATGAGATCGTGCGGGCGCAGGGTGAGGTGGTATCCTCCAGCAGGCCCCAGATCATCCAGAACCTTGAGGGTGGGATTCTGGCGGAACTGAATGTCGCCGAGGGCGATGTGGTGGAGCCGGGGCAGACATTGGCGCGGCTGTATGGCACGCAATATCAGGCCGCGGTGGATGAGTTGTCGGATGAAATCGCCACCTTGGAAATCCGCCGTTTGCGGCTGGAGGCCGAGATGAATGGCGCGCCAGGGTTTGACGTGCCGAAGATATTTGCGCAGAGGGTGCAGGATGTTGTGGCCTCGGAAAAGGCGCTGCTGACAGCGCGTCTTAGCGAATATGACGCGCGGGTGGGTGGCGCGCAGGCGGTATTGGAGCAGACCTCCAAAGAGGCGGAACTGCTGGAGAAAATGTATAAGCAAGACATCGCGCCGCTGATCGAAGTGACGCGCGCGCGCCGGGATAATTCGGACGCGAAGAACAAGCTGTCAGAGGCGCGCACCACCACCGAGATGGAGCGGGCGACGGATTACGCCAAGACCGAAAGTGACCTCGCGGGGCTGCGGCAAAAGCTGAAACTGGCGCAAGACCAGTTGTCACGCACCGTGCTGGTGGCGCCAATGAAGGGGGTGGTGAACAAGCTGTCGATCACCACGATTGGCGGCGTGGTCAAGCCCGGTGAGGAAATTTTACAGATCATCCCGCTGGATGACGCTTTGTTCATCGAGGCGCGGGTGAAGCCGCGCGACATTGCCTCGGTGCGCGAAGGCTTGGACGCGACGGTGAAGCTGTCGGCCTATGATTACACGATTTATGGCTCGTTGAAGGCCAAGGTGGTGTTCATCTCGGCCGATACGTTCAAGGATGAACGCTCGCGTGATCCGAATGGCGATCCGCACTACAAGGTGACGCTGGCGGTGGATCAAAGCAAGTTCACTGCGCGGCAGAAGGGGCTGGAGATTAAGCCCGGTATGCAGGCAGATGTGGAGTTGGAGACGGGTGGCAAGACGATTCTGACCTATCTGACCAAGCCGCTCTATAAGTCGAATGAGGCTTTGCGGGAGCGGTAGTTTGCTTGGCTAAGCTAAGCGCCGGGGGTTTCACACCCCCAGACCCCTGTGGGATATTTGTGCACAGAGGATGACCAAGCAAGGCATCACGCGGCTTTTGGGAAATAGCTAAAATCCAATCGCTTAAGCCTTGGTAAAGCCTGTTCGGCTATACCTGACCGTGGGTGTGAAACATGGGTGTGTGATGGCCGGGCAATCAAATGCCGCGCCAGTCATCATCAAGCGGAAGAAAATTATCAAAGCCAGCGGTCACCACGGTGGGGCGTGGAAAGTGGCCTATGCTGACTTTGTGACGGCTATGATGGCCTTCTTCATGCTGATGTGGCTGTTAAACGCGACGACGGAAAAACAACGTAAGGGAATCGCGGATTACTTCAGTCCTACGATTGCGATCAGCCGGGTTTCCGGGGGCGGCGACAGCATGTTCGGGGGGGACTCGACGTTCTCCGAGGAGGCGCTTGCTCAGAATGGCACCGGGGCCAGCCTCGCGCAGCCAACCGAAAGTGACAAGGCGCGTGGCGAGTCTGGTTCGGCCGAGAAGGATGCAGACTCGGCGGCAGAACAGGGCCGGATGGCTCAGATCGCGCAGACTCTGATGGCGCAGGGCGGCGAAAGCATGACCATGCAGCGAATGCTGCGGCATGTGGTGACTAAGGTCACAGATGAGGGCTTAGTGGTTGAAATATTTGATCTTCCGGATGCACCCTTGTTCTTGGATAACACGGCGGAACCCACGGGGGAGACTCGGAAGATTGCCGGGTTGATCGCCGAAGTGTTGGGCCTGGCTGAGAATAAAATCGCGGTGAACGGCCATCTGCGCACCTTGCCAATCACCTTGAAAGACAACCCCGCTTGGGATCTTTCCACCGCGCGGGCGCAGGCGATCCGGGCCTTGCTGGAAAGTGATGGCATTGCCAGCGCCCGGATGGCGCGGATCAGTGGCCATGCCGACCGCAAGCCCGCCACGCAAGATCCGACGGCAATCCGTAACAACCGGTTGGAGATCATTCTGCTGCGCAAGGACCGATGAGATGCGTAAAATTTGAACTGTTAGGGCGATCTTAAGGCGCATCAGGCAGGTTCGATCTGACAAAAGGTCGAGGCTGCAGAAAGGCGCTTTCCATGACGATTTCCTCATCAATGAACGCGGGAGTGGCGGGGCTAAATGCCAACGCCAACCGACTTGCGACGATTGCCGACAACATCGCGAACTCGTCGACTTATGGCTACAAACGAGCCGAGACGGATTTTCATTCGGTTGTGCTGAATGGCAGTGCGCAGTCCAGCTATTCGGCAGGCGGAGTGCGGGCCTCGAATATGCGGTTGATTGATGAACGCGGGCCGCTGATTTCGACCGCCAATGCCACCGATCTGGCGATTGATGGCCGGGGTTTTCTACCAGTGACCGATGCCGGGTCGCTGGATAGCACCGACAGCACCTATCCGATTTCACTGGTGACAACTGGTTCGTTCCGCCCGGATGCCAATGGGGTGTTACGTACCGAAACCGGGCTGGTGCTGATGGGCTGGCCTGCCAACCCGGATGGCGGCCTGAACACCTATCCGCGCGATACGATGGCGGCGCTAGAACCAGTGCGCATTAACGCCAACCAATATATCGGCAACCCGACGTCAGAAATGACACTGGGCGTGAACCTGCCCGCCTCCGCCAGCATTGCCGGGGCTTCGGGCGATCCGCATGATCTGACGGTCGAATATTTCGGCAATCTCGGCACCTCGGAATCGCTGGATTTCAGCTTTACCCCGACAGTGCCCGCCACCGGGGCCTCGAACGCTTGGACGATGACGGTGCGCGACAGCGCCTCGGGGGGGGCGGTGATTGGCGAATATACGCTGACCTTTGATCCCTCACAGTCAGCGGGTGGCACGTTGGCCTCGGTCACGGCGGTGTCAGGCGGGGCCTATGATCCGGCAAGTGGCACAATCCCACTATCGGTAGCGGGTGGCGGCATTTCGTTGAAAGTGGGTGAGCTTGGCCAACCGAATGGGATGACCCAGCTGTCCAGCAGCTTCGCCCCGGTGTCGATCAGCAAAAACGGCTCTCCCGTCGCCAGCCTGACCTCGGTTGAGATTGATGAAAAGGGCGATCTTTACGCGATTTATGATCAGGGCTTCACCCGGCGGATTTACCAGATTCCGGTGGTGGATGTACCAAACCCGAATGGGTTGATGGCGATGAACAATCAAACCTATCAGATCTCAGCGGCCTCTGGCCCGTTCTATTTGTGGAATGCAGGTGATGGACCAACCGGCACAGTGGTGGGCTTTTCGCGCGAGGAATCCTCGACCGATGTGGCGGCGGAACTGACGCAATTGATCCAGACCCAGCGCGCCTATTCCTCCAACGCCAAGGTCATCCAGACCGCAGCGTTGTCTTTGGCGTTGGCCACCGATTTACCCGTCGAAATCTCCGACTGGGTTTTGTTCATATTGTGGTTGATGCTTTTCATGGTCTGAAGCGCAACCATGGCACTGTTATTGGTCAAAATGGACGACATTGTCTGTTCCTTCGCGATCTGCCTGCGCTTTGCGCCCGGCATGGTGCGCCATCCTGCGATGGCTGATTTGGCGTTCTACCCGCTGCATCCAGAACCCGTTTCAGATCGAAGCCTGTTCCAGATGCGCCACCCCGTCGTGGGATGCAGATTGAATAAACAGCCAAAAGTTCTAACAGAATTCTAATGCCGCCCGACAATATGCGGCGGATTTGAAGCAAACCTTCACAACCGCCGCGACAATTCGCGCTGGCCACTCGGGCCCGAGCGTTGGCCGTTCTCGTCATAGGTCACCAGCCCGCTTGCGATTTGCCGCACATCCTTCATGCGTTGAATGGCTGCACGCACGCCCTTGGCCGCCGCACCCGCACTGATCGCGTTGCGCTCCGCTCTGCGTTGCAGCCGCCACAGCGCCTTCTCGTCCAAATGCTGCGGTAGATTGGCCAATGCCGTATCCAACGCAGGCGAAAGCTGCCCCAACGCGTAATAATCCGCCGCCAGAATCGCCACGTGCATCGCTTCCATTAAGCTTTCAATCTGCATCTCAGGCTGCATGATCTTGTCCTTTCGTCATGGCGTGAAACAACTGTTCGGCCAGCCCGATGCCACCCTTTTCAACCATCTGCCGGGCCTGTTCATCGCGCAGGAAGGATCCAAACTGATCCTCACCAATACCTCCGCCGAAACTCTCCGGGGTTTTGCCAACCCCCGCATATCCCAGCATTTCTGACAGAAAACTGGCCTCCAGCGCTTTGGCCTGCACCATCATCGGATTGTCATCGGCAGTCTTACGGAAGGGCTGCATGGGCGGGGTGGAAGAAATCTGCATCAAAAGCTCCTGATCCTTCGGATTTTTCCTAGTATCGGCGATGGCGGTAAACAGGTGGTAACCAATCAGCGGAATAAAGGGACTCAGAGCGGTAGAAGTCGGTGAGAGATGATTCCCATAATCCATCAAGGTTTACACATTCTGGCTTTGGGCCCGCGCGGCCCTGCCGATGATATTCCGGATGCTCCGGGGTTTCTCGCGGCGCTTGCGGCGCAGGATGACAGCCAAAGCCCACCCGTTGCAGCGGTCAACGCCGAAGCCTGTCTTGCGGCCGGCATGGTCATGCCCGCCCCGCCAATTCTGCAAACCCAACCGATTCTGGTGGCGGAATCGATTCTAACCGCTCCGCCCATTTCGACCCCTGATCCAGCCGCCGCATATCCAACAGCCGCCCCAGCAACAGAAGCAAGCCCATCAGCGCTTGGCTCTGCGCCGTCTGTCCCGCAGACGATGCCGATCTCCACCCCTGTGCCCTTGGGGCTGACACCAGAGAATAAACCGCAGCCTGCCACTTTCGGGGCTGCGGAAATCCCCGCTACAAGCATCTCAAAACCAGAGCTGCCGCTTGCGTCGGGCGATCCTTCGCCTCCGATCACACCCTCCGAAAAACCGCGCGATGTCGTCCCCGCCGAGGCAGTCACCCGCCCCGTCTACGAGGCCGCCCCTATCCTGACACCGACACCGACACCGACACCGACACCGACACCGACACCGACACCGACACCGACACCGACACCGACACCGACACCACAAGACACCAACGCCCTCGCATGCAAATCAATAGCCGCCGCGACAGCGATCATCGCAAAGACCAGTGTCGCAGCCGCAGTCTTGGTTCCAATAATCACTGCCGCAGAAATCGTCGCCCCAGCGCAAACGGCCGACCAACCCGCCGATAGACCCACCCGCATAAACCGGCCTGCGATGACGCCCGCCCCGCTTCGTGCCGAAGCAAACACCCCCCCGCTTCAGGCGTTTCCCCCGCACGCTTTCCCCAATCAAACCTCGGCAGATCAAGCTGCATCACAGCAGATTCTGCCCGTAGAAGCCCAGCCAGATCGCACCCTTCCCGCCCAAGCTTTGCTCACTCAAATCCAGTCAGGTCAAATCCCAGAGGACCAAACTCAGGATACGCCATCATCTCCAGTGCCAGAGCATAAGCCAAGCATTTCCCCCGCAGAATCCGCATGGCTAACCCGCCTTCAAGTCGTTGTGCCGATTGGTTCGCTCCACATACCAAACATCTCACCTGATCGGATGCGGGTTGATGCGCATGCGTCCAAAACGGACAGTCCCAAAGTGGATGCCCCTGCCCCTGCAAATGTGTGGCCCGAGACCGATAGCATTGATCTCAAGTCATTTGTTCCGCCAAACCCGCTTGCGAATGTGACCCCGATCCCGCAAGCCGCCGATAGCCCGAATCCGCCCCCCCCAAAGGTTGACACCGCGCCAGCCCAACACCCAGCTGCGCCTACTTCGGCACAGCTATCCCCAGCCATGACACCCAAACCAACAGCCGATGCCGCCGTACCCCCCAATCCGCCCGCAGCACTGCCAGATCAGACCACACTCCAGCCCACCCCCGATCAGGTCAACCAGCAGACAAACCCGGCATCAGCGCAGCCGATCCCTCCCCATCAGACGGTGCAAACGCAAGCCCTGCCGCCTGCCCTTGCCACCACTGTTCCGGCACAACTCCTCCATCACACCACCGCCGCGAAAACCGACGGCGTTGATGTGCTGCTGCAACCCGAGGAACTCGGCCACGTCAAGTTTCAGATCCAGCAACACGGCGAGACCGTCCGCATCCTGCTCAGCGCCGAGCGCCCGGAAACCCTTGATCTGTTGCGGCGGCACTCTGATCAGTTGCTGCAAGAATTCCGTCAATCTGGGTTTTCGCAAGCCTCGCTCAACTTCGGCCAGTGGGGTCAGCAACAAAGATCCCCCACACCGCCACCCGAGCTTGTCGCATCATTCGACGCGGACTTCGTCGAGCCCCACCCCACCCCACGACCCACTTCTACCGCCGCTGCCGCACCATCTGGGCAGGGGCTTGACCTGCGCCTCTAAAGGTTTTCGCGTTCCGTTTGAAAAGCGAAGCCGCTGAAGTCAACCTATCTCGAAAAGCTCTTGAAAGGAGCATCCGATGGAAACCTCCACTGTCACCACCGCCCAGACAACGGCCAATAGGACTCCTTCCAAAGCCGCCATCTCGGCAGATTTTGATACATTTCTAAAGATGATGACGACGCAGATGAAGAACCAAGACCCGACGAAGCCGATTGATTCGGCAGATTACGCTGTGCAACTGGCGACCTTTTCCGGGGTCGAGCAGCAGACCAAAACCAACCAACTGCTGGAAGGCCTGACCAGCCAGTTCGGCGTTCTCGGCATGGCGCAGCTGGCGGCTTGGGTCGGGCAAGAGGCCCGCTCTGCCGCCCCGGTCTATCTGGGCGACGATCCCGTCACCATCAGCTATCAGCCCAAAATCCACGCCGATCGCGCGGTTCTGGTGGTGAAAAATGCGCAAGATCAGGTCATCTCCCGCGAAGATGTCTCGCGAGAGGGCGGAACCTATCAATGGCTTGGCGCGGATGCAGCCGGAAATCCTCTGCCGAATGGCATCTATTCCCTCAGCCTTGAAAGCTATAGCGGCACGCAGCAGTTGGGCGATGCCGCAGCCGTCGAATCCTATGCAAAGATCCTTGAGGCACGCGGCGGGGCCAATGGCCCTACACTGGTTTTGGCGGGCGGGGTCGAGGTAAACGCCACAGAAATCACTGCCCTGCGCGTGCCTTAGAGCGGGTCAGGTTTTGATAGAAACATGCTTATCGAAAACGCGCTCGAGCATCTGCGAGAGGTCGCGATTTTCGATTCAATCTAAACCTGACACGCTTTAGCTACAGGATACGCCCCAGCCAAATCCCCAAGGCGAACACCACAAACGCCGCCAAAACCAGCCGCAGCGCGAATAACCGGGGCCGGGTTTTCACAGGCGGCGGGCTTTCGGCCTGCGCGATCAAAGCCGCTTCCACCAGTCGCGGCAAACGCGGCCCAAACCGCGCCAACACCCGCGCCGTCTGCGCCAGATCGCGCAGCAACGCGAGTGGTCCGACATTGCGGCTGACATAGGTTTCCACCACGGGCTTTGCGACCTGCCAGATGTTGATATTCGGGTCCAAACTGCGCGCGACACCTTCCACCACCACCATCGTGCGCTGCAACAAGATCAGCTCGGTGCGGGTTTCCATGCCAAATCTCTCTGTCACTTCAAAGAGATAAGATAACAGCCGCGCCATCGACACCCGCGTGGCCTCTAGACCGAAAATCGGCTCGCCCACCGCGCGCAAAGCCCGTGCAAACTCGTCAATATCGCGGTCTGGCGGCACATAGCCTGCCTCAAAATGCACCTCGGCCACCCGGCGATAATCACGACCAATGAAGCCCATCAGAATTTCCGCATAGACCCGGCGGGTATATTCATCAATCCGCCCCATAATGCCAAAATCATAGGCGATCAGATTGCCATTCGCCGCCACTTTCAGATTGCCCTGATGCATATCGCCATGGAAAAATCCGTCGCGCAGCGCATGAGACAGAAACAGTTGCAGCACCCGCGCGCCCAACGCCTTGCGATCCAAACCCGCCGCATCCAGTGCTGCGTTATCGGCCAAATTGATCCCCTCGGCCCAATCCAGCGTCATCACCGAGCGGCCCGACAGATCCCACACCACTTTCGGCACCTGAAACCCGGCGTCATTCTTGGTGTTATCGGCAAATTCCGAGGCCGCAGAGGATTCCAGCCGCAAATCTAACTCACCCAGCACCACGCCTTCAAAATGCGTGATCACATCCAACGGTCGCAACCGCCGCGATGAGGGCGACAAAAACTCAATCGTCCGCGCCGCAAAATAGAACGCGTCGATGTCGCGGCGAAACGCCCGCTCAATCCCCGGCCGCAGCACCTTCACCGCCACATCCTGCCCATTGCTGCGCAGCGTCGCGCGATGCACCTGCGCGATAGATGCCGCCGCCACAGGCTCGGAAAAGCTCGAAAACACCTCATCCACCGGCAGCCGTAATTCTTCCGCCACCATTGCCTTGGCCACAGCAGTCGGGAAGGGCGGCAGCTTATCTTGCAGATATTTCAACTGCAGAGCCAATTCTTCGCCGACAATATCCGGTCGTGTCGATAAAATCTGACCGAACTTGATATAGGCAGGTCCCAACGCCGTCAGCGCCCGCGTTATGGGCGGCAAGGCGAGATCACCCTGCAACCCCAGCCACTTAAACGGCCAACCCAGCATCCGTGCGGCAAAGCGCAGGCGCGGCGTCACCTGCATCGCCTCCAGCGCCACCGCCATCGCTCCAGTGCGCTCAAACGTCGCCCCGGTGCGGATCAGCCGCCAGATATTATGCGGTCCTCTCACAGTTTCCAGCCTGAATGCAGCGCCGCGATGCCCATTGTCAGGTTGCGATATTTCACCTGATCGAACCTAGCGCTGCGGATCATGCTGGCAAATGCCTCTTGTTCGGGGAATTTACGGATTGACTCGACCAAATACTGATACGATTCCCGATCCCCCGCCACCACCTGCCCCATCACTGGGATCACGTTGAAGCTATACTTATCATAAACCCATTGCGCCAAGTCATTGGGAATCCGCGAAAACTCCAGCACCATCAGCCGCCCGCCGGGGCGCAGAACCCGGTAGGCCTCGCGCAAAGCATCGCCAATCCGCGTCACATTCCTGATGCCAAAGGAAATCGTGTAGACATCAAACGAATTGTCCGCAAACGGCAGCGCCATCGCATCGCCCACCACCCAATCGAGCCGCGCCGCCATCTGATCCGCCTCGGCTCGTTGCCGCCCCGAGACCAGCATCGACTCGGTCAAATCGCACACAACCGCCGTCGACCCCTCCGCCCGCCTCATGAACCGAAACGCCACATCCCCGGTGCCCCCCGCCACATCCAGCAGCCGCTGACCGGGCCGCGGCGCCAGCCAATCCATCATCGCGTCTTTCCACAACCGATGCATCCCGCCCGACATCAGATCGTTCATGATGTCATACTTGCTGGCCACCCGGGTGAACACGCCATGCACCATGCCGGCCTTGTCGGCCTCGGGCACGGTTTGATAGCCGAAATGCGTGGTGCTGTCGTTCATCTCTTGCCGTCCTGTGATTGCACCCCCCTTATAGGGACGCACGGCCAAACCCTCAATGCGCCGATCTGTCACCGCCCGAAGCCGAGGTTCCATGCCCGAACTGCCCGAAGTCGAAACCGTCCGCCGAGGCCTTTTGCCCGCCATGGAGGGCCGCCTCATCACCCGAGCCGAGGTCAACCGCCCCAATCTGCGCTGGCCGCTGCCCTTGAATATGGCCGAACGCCTGACGGACAAGCGCGTTCTCGCCCTGCGCCGCCGCTCAAAATACATCCTCGCCGACCTCTCCTCCGGCGAAACCCTGTTGATTCACCTTGGCATGTCGGGCCGGATGCTCGTTTCGGGCATCACTCTTGGCGATTTTTACCACGACCACGCCGCCCCCGAGAAACACGACCACGTTGTCCTCCACTTAGAGGGCGGCGCGCGCGTCACCTTCAACGACGCCCGCCGCTTTGGCGCGATGGATTTGCTGCCCACCCTCACCGCCGAAAGTCATCCGCTGCTTGCTGAAATCGGCCCCGAACCTCTGGGTAACGCTTTCGACGAATCCTATCTCTCGGCGAAACTCAAAAACCGCAACAGCCCCATAAAATCCGCCCTGCTCGACCAACACCTCGTCGCAGGCCTTGGCAATATCTACGTCTGCGAAGTGCTCTACCGCGCCCGCATCGCCCCCAACACCCGTGCCGGAAGCATCGCAAACGCAGGTTCACTTGTGCCGATCATCCGCGAAGTGCTGCTTGAGGCCATCGAAGCAGGCGGCTCCAGCCTGAAAGACTACCGCCGCACCGATGGCGAGCTGGGCTATTTCCAAAAAGCCTTCGCCGTTTATGGGCGCGAAGGCCAGCCTTGCCAAACCCCCGGCTGCACCGCCACAATCGCCCGCATGGTGCAATCGGGGCGCTCGTCCTTCTACTGCCCCACCTGCCAAAGCTAAGGAACCGACATGCCCGAGACCCTGATCATCGAAATCGCCAACCATGTCGCCCTGATCCGTCTGAACCGGCCCGAGGCGCTCAATGCCCTCAATCAACAACTCATGTCCGAACTCGCCACCACTCTACAGGCAATGGACATCGACGAAGCCGTCCGCTGCATCGTCATCACCGGGTCGGAAAAAGCCTTCGCCGCAGGCGCAGACATCCGCGAAATGGCCGGGAAAACCTTCGCCGAAGCCTTCGTCGCCGACATCTTCGGCCCTGAAACCGAGGCCATCCAGCGCATCCGCAAACCGATCATCGCCGCCGTCGCAGGCTTTGCTTTGGGCGGTGGCTGCGAACTTGCCATGATGTGCGATTTCATCCTCGCCGCCGATACCGCCAAATTCGGCCAGCCCGAGATCAACCTCGGCATCATCGCGGGCATGGGCGGCACCCAACGCCTGACCCGCGCTGTCGGCAAAGCCAAGGCGATGGAGATGAACCTCACAGGCCGCATGATGGACGCGGTTGAGGCCGAGCGCGCAGGCCTTGTCAGCCGCATCATCTCCGCCGCCGATCTGATTGACGAAGCCCTGAAAACCGCCGCAAAAATCGCCGCAAAATCGGCCATTTCCATCCGTGCCGCGAAAGAATCCGTCAACCGCGCCCACGAGTCCACCCTGCGCGAAGGCCTGCTCCATGAGCGCCGCCTATTTCACGCGATGTTCGCCACCGAAGACCAAAAAGAAGGTATGGCCGCCTTCATCGAAAAGCGCCCCGCCAAATTCACCGACCGCTAAAGCGAGTCGTCACCCACACACCACGCCGCCCCGGCCCTGAGCCGGGGCCTCGCCTTATCGCCATAACTGCCAAACCGCTAAAGCCAGCCCTTCCACCTAAAAAACGCATAGGTCAGCACCGCCGACCCCACCATTATCACCAGCGCCATCGGATAGCCCAGTTTCCACGCCAATTCCGGCATGAAATCAAAGTTCATCCCGTACAGGCTGGCGATCAGCGTCGGCGGGCTAAACAGCACCGCCACCACCGACACAATCCGGACCGTGGTGTTCTGCGCGAGGTTAATCCGCCCCATCGTCGCATCCGACATCAGCCCCAGCCGGGATGACAGAAAATCCGCATGCACCTCCAGCGCCTCAATGTCACGCAATTGGCCTTTCAGCACCATGCCCAACCCTTCGGTGCCCAGCCGATGCCCCAGCATCTGATCGACATAGTTCAGCGCGCGCCCCAAAGTCAAAAGCGCCAGCCGCACCCGGCCCAGCCGCTCACCCTCCGCCCCCAGACTGCTCAAAGCGCTTTCTAGATCCTTTTGCTGATGCCCCTTTGCCCCCGGGTGATACGTCTGACGCGACACCTTATCCAAACCTGTCCCCGCGATTTCCAAATGGTCCGCCAGCCGCCCGATCACCTCCTCGATCAGCCCCAGAAAAATCCGATCCGGCGTCGAGCAACCCAAAGAACTCTTGCCCGCCCGCGCCGGATAAGTCTCAAACGGACGCGGCGCATGATGCCGTACCGTCACCAGCCGCGCTTTGGACACCGCAAAGCACACCGGGCTCATCACCTGTTCGCCCGCCGCATCCTGCCCCGGTAAAACCACGGTCAGATAGTCAATCTCATCCTCATGGTAGAGGCGGTTTGAGATTTCGATTTCTTCCATATCCGTCAGCGTCGGCACATCGAAGGCCAGCGCGCGCACGGCCGCTTCTTCTTCAGGCGTCGCGCGAAACAGATCAATCCACTCCGCATGTTCCAGCACCGCACCCTCGGGCAGCACCTCCAACCGCTTGTTGGCAAAATGATACGCCGTCAGCATTTGCGCCCTCCGCAAGACAATCCCCTTGCCTAACGCCAAATGCCGCTATGGCCAAGCCACCGTTTTGCGCAGCCTAGGTTCCCACCAACCGCGCTCAATCACTTCGACTTGTCTAAAATGCCATCTCTGCGCGCAAATATCCAACGGGTTTGCCATTGGTTCGCCACCGGTCCGAGAACCAATGGCATGAGGGGATGAAACCCCCGGCGGCCAGTCCCAAATCCCTACCGCAATCCGTCTTTCCCCTCGGCCGTCTCATGGGTCAAACCGCCCACACGCGCCAAAGGTCGCCCGCCATCGGTCACCGCCACCGCCACCATAATCTCGCCAGCCCGAGGCGCATCATTCAGCCGCACCTCAATCGCGTCGAAATGGCTGCGCACAAAGGCCGCATCCTTATGCCCCAAAGGCACATCCAAAACCTGCCCCGGCCCGCCCATCTTCTTCGATGATGGCACCAGTGCAGCCCCGCCACCCACCGCCACCCGCAACGGCGCGCCCAGCTTCGGATGCAGAATCGCGGCGGCATGTTCCAACTCGCCCGCCTCTCCAACCATCGCCGCCTTACCATAACTCTGCGCCTGCGTAGGCAAAATCCCCAAGGCCGCCACGCAGCGATCCCCCAGCAATGCGCCCAACTCGGCGCCAATATCCATCAGCGCCGTCAGATCCGCGACATACCGCCCCGCAAATGGATTGGCGATCACCGCCACCGCCACCGCCTTGCGCGCGGCAGGAGCCACCACCTGCCCGGCCTCCATATGAGTTTCCTCAACCCAGACCGCAATCTTGCGAATATCCGCGCTCATCTTAGGCCATCCTCACCTCTGATCTGGCTCGCTTCCAGACCGCCCATCCGTGAATGCACCCGTGGCCCGGTGGTCATCACCAAAACCACCATCAACTCGCCAGCACGAGGGCTATCGTTCATCCCCACCTCCATCGAGTCAAAATGGCTGCGGACATAGGCCGCGTTCACATGGGTAATCGGCACATCCAGCCGCGCGCCAACCCCGCCCACCTTCTTCGCCGAGGGCACGATGGCCTTCGCGCCACCCAGCACCTCACGCATCGCATAGCCGCCCGGAGCGTGCCACAAAGCGCCATGCTCCAACTCGCCACCGCTGCCAACCAAAGTGGCCTTGCCATAGCCCTCAATCGCCGAGGCATCCCCGCCCAGAACTGCGAGCAGCCTTTGCGCCATCATCAGCCCCAACGGCTTCAGATCCTCCATAAACGGCTGCAAATCCTCAACATATTTTCCCGCGAACGGGTTCGAAATCACCGCCATAATCGCCCCCCGCTTCGGCGGATTGGCCGATACTGGTCCGCCTTCATGGAAGATTTCCTCCACCACAGTGGCGATCTTACGCACAACAACTTCAGGCATCACACAGGCTCCCGTCAGGAATTAAACTCAACGCAGCCTGCCCGACCATCCGAGCCTGCCCCTTCAAAAACAGCGCCGCCGCCAGAGCCAGCCCGCGCCCACAGATATCTTCTGCCACAGCGACACCGCGCTCCAGCGCCTCAGCCACTTCTTCAGTACTCAACGCCCCCACCGAAACCGTCACCAGCCGCGCGCCCAAATCGCTATCCGGCTGCAAACCGACAGCAGGCGCGCGCCCAACCCCCGGATGCCCCGGCACATCCACCGCGTTGCAGATCATCGTCGCCGCCACATCCGCTTCCGCCGCAGACCGAGCCAACACCGTCACCGCATCAGCAATCCCCAGCGAGAAGCTCCGACCGCCCCAGCCACTCGTCGCCACACCCCGCGCGCCGTCACCAAATCCCACATCAATCCGCCCCAAAGCCGCACCATCCAGCCCCGCCACTGCCATCCGAAACCGCGCGCCTTGCGCCAAATGAAACGCAATATCCCCGCCATTGTTGACATAAGCCCGCGTCAAAGGCCCAGCCGCAACCATCGCCGCCAGAACCTCCTCCGCCACTGCCCCCGCCACCGCCGCCATCGGCGTTACGAATACCGCTGAATGAGGCCGCACGGCAGACACCATCCGCCGCGCCGCCAGTCCGACAGGAACTTCACCCACCTCTTGCCGCAGCAAAGCCAACTCCGCCACCAACTCGTCCAAAATCGTCTCAAATCGCACCCGCGCCGCCTCAAACGCCAAATCCCGCGCGCCCTCCGCCCCGATGATCAGATCAATCGGCCCATGCTGCAAATGCAACCGTTCCCGATCCGGCAACAGGCGCGCAACTGCCCCCATCACCGCCCCCACGGGAAATTCCGCGCATCCTGCGGATCACGCCCCTCACCGGGCTCCACCCGCCGCACGGCAGCCCCCATCACCGCTTCAACCGGCTGCACATGTTCCAAATGACCGCCCAAAGCCGCGTAATCCGACAGCCGTAGCGTGAACTCAATCGGTGCCACCAAAGCCGGAGTCGGCACATAACCAAACGAATTGGCGGGCATCGCCATCACATCCGCCATCACCGTAATCCCGCCCCCCGGCCAGACATAAGCTGAGGCCCCGCCACACGACACCCGCGTCAAAGCCGCCTTCACCGATTGCGTCAAGCGCACCGGATTGGTCGTCACCCCCGCCCGCAAAGATCCGCCGGCCCCACCCATAAACAGCACCGAACACACCGAAGGCTCGCAATTTTCAGCAATCCGCTCCGCCGAAGCCCGGATTACCGCCGGAGCCTCCACCGCCCGCGGCACCAGCGTGTCATCCAGCTCATAATAGGCCCACTGTTCGCCCGTCGTCGACACCATCAGCATCCGCAACCCCGGCCAAGCCACCTTCGGATCGAACGCATTGAGAATCGTCAACGGATCATCCACATCGGTGCCGCCCCAGCCCGTCCCCGGATGCGCCACCTGAAAATACCGCCCCGGAGTCGAGCGCCGCCCTTTCATCTTGATCCCCGTCGGGGCCACATCCAGCAGCTTCCCCGCCTGATGCTCTGACAAAACCCCGGTGATATGGTCATCAACAACAACAACCTCATCGAGATGCCCGACCCACTGTTTGGCAAACATCCCAATCGTCGCCGAGCCACACCCAACCCGCATCAGCTTTTCCGGCACGCCATTGATAATCGGCGCCTGCCCCGCCTGCAAAACCACCGTCGCGCCATCGTCAATCGCCACCTCCACCGCTTCCCGATTGCACAGCCGCATCAGCGCATCACAGGTCACCCGGCCCTCTTTCTTAGACCCCCCCGTCAGATGCAAAACGCCGCCCAGCGACAGCATGGAAGACCCATATTCCCCCGTCATCACATGCCCGATCGCCTCGCCATCGACCCGCACATAGGCCCTCTCGGCCCCGATATGCCGATCGGTGTCGATCTTCACCTTGACGCCGCAATAGCTGAAAATCCCCTCGGTCACGACCGTGACCATATCGACGCCTTCAACCGCCTGAGACACGATAAACGGCGCAGGCTTATAATCCGGATACGTCGTCCCCGCCCCCACCGCCGTGATAAAAGGGCGATGGCCCTTGATCACATCGCCGTCCCAATCCTCCTGCTGCCCATCCAGAAACGGCACAGCCACCGCCCCCGATTGCAACACGGTCAACGGATCCAGCCGCACCAAAACCCCGGCATGGTTGGCATAGCGATCACAAGCCCCCGCCCGCCCGTTCGCGATGTAGCACATCACCGGGCAGGCATCGCAGCGGATCTTTTCCGGCGTCACAGCTTCATTCATAACCAGCCTCCTTCAACGCCGCCCGCACCCGTGAAGGCGTCGCAGGCACCCGTGTCATCGCCACCCCCGTCGCATGACGGATCGCATTCAGTATCGCGGGCGCAGTCGGGATCAGCACATGCTCGCCCAGCCCTTTCGCGCCATAAGGCCCATGCGCATCGGCCTCCTCGATGATCAGGGTTTCAATCGGCGGCACATCCCCAATCGTCGGGATCAGATAATCATGGAGATTTTCCGTGCGTCCCGGCAGATATTCCTCGGTCAGCGCCATGCCCAACCCCTGCGCAATGCCGCCCTGCACTTGGCCTTCCACCAACAGCGGATTGATCGCCCGGCCCACATCATGCGCCGCCACAAACCGCAGCGGCTTCACCAGACCCAGCTTCAGATCAACCTCCACCACCACCAAATGTGCCGCATAACCAAACTGCGCGTAAGGCGAGCCCTGCCCATTGGCATCCAGCGGCAGCGTCGGCGGATCATAGCGTTCCTCGGCGCGCATCACATAACCCTCAGCGTCCTGGGGCAGATCGGCCAACTCCACCCGATGCACCCCCGCGCCGTCCGTCACCTCCACCACGCCCACATCAAACCGCAACACCGCATCCACCGCCGCATTGCACCGCTCAAGGATCATCGCCCGCAAGGAAATCCCCGCCAACCGCGCCGCATTTCCGCTCACAAACGTCTGCCGCGAAGCCGAGGTTTTCCCCGCATCCGGCGTCACATCGGTATCCGACCCGACCAGCAGCAAATCCCGCACATCAGCCCCCAAAGCCGTCGCAAAGATCTGCGCGATCACGGTATTGGAGCCCTGCCCAATATCCATCGCGCCCTGATGCAGCACTACACCCCCATCCGGTCGTAGCCCCGCCTTGATCGTCGAGGGGTTGGGCAGTGAGGTATTGCCACAGCCATACCAGCCCGAGGCAATCCCCACCCCGCGCCTCAACCCCTTGTTCTTAGCGTTAAAAGCCGCCACCTCCGCCTTGCCCGTCTCCCAGGCCGGCTGCAAAGCCTGCAAACACGCCTTGATCCCGACGCCTTGCGCAAACACCTGCCCGCACACCGTCGGCTCGCCGTTGTCCAACGCATTCAGCAACCGGAACTCCAGCGCATCCATGCCCAACTTGTCTGCCAACGCGTCAAACAAGCTCTCCTGCGCAATCGCCGACTGCGGCACGCCAAAGCCCCGAAACGCGCCTGACGAGGGGCAATGCGTATGAATGGCCCGCGACTGCGCCAGATAATCCGGCACCAGATAAGGGCCAGAGGCATGCACAGGCACCCGGTTCGCCACCGTCGGCCCCCAAGACGCATAGGCCCCGGTGTTGAAATCGCCCTCAAACCGCATCCCACTCAGGCGACCGTCCTGCGTCGCCCCAATCCGCAAATGAATAGCCGAAGGATGCCGCTTCGTTGTCGATTGCATCGACTCGGCCCGTGAATAAGTCATCCGCACCGGCTTGCCGGTTTTCAAAGCCGCCAAAGCCACAAACGGCTGCACCGAAATATCCAACTTCGAGCCGAACCCGCCACCCACCGCCGTAGGCACTATCCTGATCGCCTCTCGCGGCATCGCCAAAATCTCGGCCATGGAATCAAGGTCCATCACCGGGGCCTGCGTGCAGGCATAAATCTCCACCCGCCCATCCACCACCTGCGCAAACCCCGCCTCAGGCTCGATATAGGCGTGTTCGACAAAGCCGCTCTCAAACCGAGCCTCGACCACCACATCGGCCCGTTTCAGCGCCGCGTCCGCATCACCCCGTTTTACGAACCCACCGCACATCAGATTGCCCGCACGCCCCGCGTGCAACAACGGCGCGCCCTCTGCCAAAGCCTCCGCCACCGTCTGCACGCTCGGCAAAACCTGCCACGTCACCGGGAAACTGGCCGGATCAAACGCAGCCATAACCTCTGCCGAACCCACAACCGCCGCGATAGCCTCCCCCCGAAAGCGGGCCTCGGCTTCCGCAAACACCGGCTGATCCACAAACGCCGGAATAACGCCAAACACATTGCGCCCCGGCACATCCGCAGCCGTCAGCACACAGTCCACCCCCGGCAACCCGGCAATAAACGTCTCTAAATCGCCAAAAACAAACCCCGCGCGGGGGTGGGGCGAGCGGATCACCTTCACCACCAACGCCCCCTCTGGCGCCACATCATCACCAAACGCCTCGCGCCCCTCCACCTTCGCCAGCCCGTCCAGCCTACGCATCGCCACGCCAACGCCGCCCGAAACCGCAGGCGCAGCAGCCCCCGACCCCGCCGCAACCACCGCATCAATAATCTTGCGATACCCGGTGCAGCGGCACAAAACCCCGCCCAAAGCATCCTGAACCTGCCCAGCGTCAGGCTGCGGCACGTCGCGCAGCAAAGCCACCGCCGACACCATCATCCCCGGCGTGCAGACCCCACATTGCGCCGCCTGATGATCCTGAAAACTCGCCACCAAAGCCCGCCCTTGCGCGCCATCCAACAGTCCTCGAACCGTCTCAACCCGCTTCCCCGCCGCCTGATGCGCCGCCATCAGGCACGCACAAACCACATCGCCCTCGACCAAAACCGAACACGCCCCGCAATCGCCCGCATTGCAGCCAATCTTCACCTCCCGCGCGCCCAAGCGTTCGCGCAAAGCATAAGACAACCGCTCGCCCCGCTCCGGCGCGACCCGTACCGCGCTGCCGTTCAGCACAAACCCCACATCCGCGATGGCCCGAAAATTATCCATTCGCCCGAACCCCCTGCGCCACCAGATCGCCCAACAGCCGAGAAACCATCTCCACCACCGCCTCCAGCCGATACTCCCCCGACCCGCGCACATCCGCAATCGGCGCCAACCCCGCCAAACTTGCCACATCCACAGGCAAAACCGCCCCCACCGAAAGCCCCTCTAACCGGGCCTCCAACACCGACAACCGCCGCGCCACAGGCGAGCACGCCCCCACCGCCACGCGCGCATCCACGATCCGCCCAGCCTCAACCCGCAAACTCGCCGCCACCATCGCAATGCTGATCACCAAATACCGCCGCGCCCCCAGCTTACGAAATCCCGCCACCGTCCCCGCCGCCAAATCAGGCACGAACACCGCCGAAACCAACTCATCCGCCGCCCGTGCCGTCCGCCTCACCCCCGTCACGAACTCCGCCAAAGCCAGCCACCGCAACCCGCGCCGCGACACCAGTTCCACCTCGGCCCCCAAACACAACAACGGCGGCATCCCATCCGCCGCAGGCGAGGCGTTGCATAAATTGCCCGCCAGCGTCCCCGCGTTCTGGATCTGCAAAGACCCCACTTCCCGCGCCGCCGCTTTCAGCCCATCAAAAGCAGCCGGCAAATCGGCCCCCACAACATCGCTCCACCGCGTCACAGCCCCCAACCGCCAGCCACCCGGCACGCGAGAAATCCCGCGAAACCCCGGCAGCCCGGTCACATCCAGCAACGACACTTTCGGCAAAACCTCACCCGCCTGCGGAAACCAATCGGTTCCCCCCGCAATCACCGACACGCAGCCACGCTCCAGCGCTGCAAACGCATCCGCCATATTGTCAGGGCAAAGATAGGCCATCGCAGGAATCCCCGGCATCAAAACATGTTTGCATACGAATAAGAAGCCGTGCAACCATTTCTGTCAAACGCTATCTTGCACCCACCTCACCATCCCCCTTGATCGCCTCAATAAACATGTTAGCCTACGAATAAATTAGGAGGCCAAAATGTCCGACCAACCCACAAAACTGGTGATCCGCAATATCGGCTTGATGCTGTCGGGCCGGATGGAGCAACCCATCCTCGACGCCGATTGCCTGATCGCCGAGAACGGCAAGATCACCGCTTGGGGGCGCGAGGCCGATCTCGACACCGAACACGCCACCACCCTGATCAACGCCAATGGTGCCACCCTCACCCCCGGCCTGATCGACAGCCATGTGCATCCGGTGATCGGCGATTACACCCCGCGCCAACAGCAGTTGCATTGGATCGACTCCACCCTGCACGGCGGCGTCACCACGCTGATTTCGGCCGGAGAAGTCCACATGCCCGGCCGCCCGCGTGACGTTATCGGCCTCAAGGCGATGGCGATTGCCGCCCAGCGCTGGTATGAAAACTTCCGCCCCTCGGGTGTCAAAGTCATGGCAGGCGCGCCGGTCATCGAACACGGCATGGTTGAGCAAGACTTCAAAGACCTTGCCGATGCAGGCGTCAAACTGCTGGGCGAGGTTGGTCTCGGCACCGTTAAAGATGGCAAAACCGCGCAGCAAATGGTCAACTGGGCGCGCAAATATGGCATCCAAAGCACCATCCACACCGGCGGCCCGTCGATTCCCGGCTCGGGCCTGATCGACGCCGATATGGTGCTGGAAACCGGCACCGACGTGATCGGCCATATCAACGGCGGCCACTCGGCGCTGCCCGACGATCAGATCATCTGCATTTGTGAAAGCTGCAAAGCCGGGCTGGAAATCGTTCACAATGGCAACGAACGCGCCGCCCTGCTGACCCTGAACACAGCGCGTGAGTTGAAAGAGCTCGACCGCATCATCCTCGGCACCGATGGCCCCGCCGGATCAGGCGTGCAACCCCTCGGCATCCTGCGGATGATCGCGATGCTGTCCAGCCTCGGCAATATGCCCGCCGAATTGGCGTTCTGCTTTGGCACCGGCAACACCACCCGCCAGCGCAACCTAGACACCGGCATGATCGAAAAAGGCTTCTGCGCCGATTTCGTTCTGATGGATCAAGCCCAGCACACCCCCGGCAAAACCATCCTCGAATCTATCCAATTCGGCAACCTGCCCGGCATTGGCATGACCATCATCGACGGTGCCATCACCAGCCAACGCAGCCGCAACACGCCCCCCGCTTGGCGCATCCCCTCGGTGGAGCGTCAACCCGCGCCCAGCGCTGGCTCTGGGCACTAGCCCACCACCCCCGCTTCTGTTTAGCTGCCGCGAACCAAGGGGAACACCATGCTGAAACACACCACCGTCTCGACCGCCCGCGCGTGGAACTCTTGGTCCGACCGCCCCGGCGAGATGGTGTTCCTCCCCCTCGGCATCCGCGTCACCCCGCTGCTGTATTCGTCCCGCCTGCGCCAATGCATCAAACTGGAACCGCGCAACGACACCCTCCGGCTTGGCCGCCACAGCATCGACGGCTCAATCATCGAGTTCGAAGCCGACCTCGCCGGAACGACCCTCGCCTTCGCCACCACAAAGCCTAACCCCTTTACCTTCCGCACCAAATGGACAGCGCCCAAAACCGCCGAATGGGGCCTGCGCTTCTGGGTCAACATCGCCATCTCCGCCGAAGACGGCACCCAAGCCAGCTTCGATCCCGCCCAAAACGTCACCCTGCTGCAATCCGGCGACCGCTTCACCGCCATCGCCACCGAACACCCTCCGGTGCAAGTCACCGGCCACGAATCCCTGGACGCCCTCTGCGCCGATTACGCCGAAAACGGCTATTTCACCCGCGACAGCCGCGCCACCACCGCCCCCGTCCTCGCCCTCCGCTTTAACCTCGAAATGATGCGCTCCGGCACCTACGCCGCCGCCGTGGCCGACAGCGCCCCGCTGGCCATCGCTGCCGCGAAAGCCGCGCTTGCAGCCCAACAACCCAGCCCCGACGCCACCACACCTCACGCCGAATCCCTGTCAGCCATCCGCGACATCGTCGGCTGGAACACCATCTGGGATGCCACCAACAACCGCCCCTACACCGCCGTCACCCGCATCTGGAACCTCGGCACCTTCGCCGTCTGGCACAACGACCAAACCTACGCCGCCCTATTAGCAGGCATCTTTGACACCGAACTTGCGCGCGAAAACCTCGCCACCGCCCTCTCCGCCGCCACTCCCCAAGGTAACTTCGCCTGCATCTCGACCTCACGCGACACATGGGTCGATCGCAGCCAACCGCCACTTGGCAGCCTGATCGCATGGCAACTCTACCAACGCTCTGGCGAGCGTTCGATTCTAGAGCAATGCTACCCCGCAATGGCCCGCAACCAACGCTGGTGGCGCGAAATGCGCGACCCCGATGGCACAGGCCTGATCTCCTGCGGCAGCTCTGACGTGGGCGAAGCGCTATACAAAGGTACCGCCTTTGGCGCGCGAAACGAAACCGGAATGGACAACTCCGCCACCCATGACGAGGCGATCTACGACCCCGAAACCCGCAGCCTCTCGACATGGGATCTCGGCCTGAACTGCGTCATAGCCCTAGACGCCGAAATGCTCAGCCTGATAGCCTCAGCCCTGAGCCGCCCCAATGAGGCCGCCGAATTCGAAACCCTCGCGACGACCCACCGCGCCCTGATCCAAACCCATCTTTGGGACGAAACCCGCCAAATTTTCGCCAACCGCCAACGCCACGGCGCTTTCGTCAAATCGCTTTCCCCTACCAGCTTCTACCCCCTCCTCTGTAACGCAGCCACCGCCGAGCAAACCACTCATCTTCTCCGCCACCTGTCGAACCCCACAACCTTCGCAGGTAAATACCCTCTGCCCAACGCCACCCGTGACGCCCCCGCATATCTCGATAACGTCTACTGGCGCGGCCGCATCTGGCCGAACGTCAACTACCTCGTCTGGCTCGCTCTGCGCCGCACCGGCCACTACCCCGAAGCCACCCTCTTGGCCGAACAGAGCCTAAACCTGTTCCTGCAAAACTGGCGTACAAACCGCATCGCCGCCGAAAACTACAACGCCACCACGGGCGAGGCGATGGACCAAGGCGACACCGACCCGTTCTACATCTGGGCCGGATTGCTGCCGCTGATGGCCGTCTCGGAACTGATCGACTTCGACCCATGGGCGGGCCTCACCCTCACCAACACCGCCCAACCCACCCAATGCGGCCCGATGGTTTCCCCCTTCGGCCCGCTTTCCGTCACGGTCGAAGACGCCACCCTCACCGCCACGATCAACACCCAACCCGCCCTCTCCTTCACCTTCCCCGGCACCCTGACAAACCTACACCTGCACCCCAGCCGCATCACCGCCACCCTGCACCACGTCACCACCGCAGGCCGACTGACCCTCCACCGCCAAACACCCGAGCCCCCCCTCCTCGCCCACCTCAACGGCGAGGTGATTCGCAGCCTCCCAATCTACGGCGGGTTCACCTTTGACATCACCCCCGCAGACCAGGGCGCAAAACTCGACGTGATATTTCCGAACTAAACCAGCCGCTTCCAAACCCTGCAAAAAAGATTTGACAGAAGCTTCCGGCAAAATAACAGTATGTACGCCAACAAATAATTGCCGTCGGGAGAATGGCTTGTTGGCAGGGAGAACCGGGCCAAAAGCCCACCAATCCATCGAAAACCAGCATTTGCCGGAGGCCCAGCCATGCCGCCGCGCCCCAAGCCTGCTTGCCGTCAGCCCAGCGACGGTTCACCATAACAACGGCCCAGCAATCGGGCCTAACGGAGGTCTGATATGTCGAATTTCTCAAGACGCGACACGCTGCGGCTGCTGTCTGCCGCCATCGCTGCAGTAGGCGCATCCACCGCTTTGCCCGCCCGCGCCGCTGGTGGCAAAATCACCGTACTGAACTGGAAAGGCTACGGCACCGATGAGGCTTGGTCGTTGGAAGCCTTCCAGAAAGCCACGGGCATCGAAGTCGTCCATGATTACTTCTCGTCCGAGGCCGAAAGCCTGACCAAAATGCGCACCAATCCCGGCGCTTATGATGTGGTCCTGCTGAACTCCGCCCGCGTCTCGACCGCCGCCACCGAAGGCCTGATCGAGCCTGCGGATCTGTCCAAAGTCCCGAACGCCGCCGACGTGAACCCCGACCTTCTCGCCAACCCGAACTTCACCATCGACGGCAAAGGCTATGCGGTGCCGTGGGTTTGGGGGATGACCTCAATTGCTGCGCGTGAGGGTATTGCCATCGCCAGCTACAAAGACCTCGCCGCCCCCGCCTATGCCGACCGCTTCGCGATGGACGACGATGCGATGATCGCCGTCGCCATGGGCGCTTTGATGACCGGGCAGGATATCAACGATCCGCAAGACCTACCTGCCATCACCGAGGCGCTGAAATCGCTGAAACCCAATGTCAAAATGCTGTGGTCGTCCGAAGACCAATGGAACAAATCCTTCGCCGCCAATGAATTCGACGTCTCGGTGTTCTGGTCCGGCGGCGCTGTCCGCTCCAAACGCAACGCCAAACTGCCCGTCGATTTCATCGTGCCAACCGAAGGCGCAATCGTCTGGGTCGACGGCCTTGCGATGGCCACAGATGCGCCAAACCCCGAGGGCGCTGCTGCCTTCATCGACTGGATGATTGACCCGAAATTCTACGTCGAATGGGCCACCAAAGTCGGCGCACCCGCTTCCGCCAACGCCAAAGCCCTCGCTGCTCTGCCCGCCGATGACCTTTCTGCCCAAGTCCACAAGCCGGAATACATGGTGAGCAAAAACGTCATGTCGGCGATGCCGGACGAACGCCGCGAGGCTTTCAACAACCTGTGGCAAGAAGTGAAAGCCTTCTATGCCGAATAAGGCAACCCCACAGCGCGCCTCGAAAGGGGCGCGCATCCTGCCGCAATGGGTGTCCACCACCGCCCTGTTGCTGCCCGCCTACGGTTGGCTGACCATCGCCGTCTTCCTGCCACTGCTCACGATGTTCCTGTTCAGCTTTATGAACAAAACCCCGATGGGCAAAGCCCCGATTGAATTCACCCTGCGCCATTACCGCGCCTTCATCGACCAGCCCTACCTGATCAAAATCGCCACCAACACGCTGCTGATGGGCCTGTGGACCACCCTCGCCTGCGCCATTTTAGGCTTTCTTGCCGCCCTCGCTTTGGTGCGCTGCACCCATGGCGCGCGCCGCGAAACCCTGCTGATCCTGATCCTGCTGCCATTCTGGACCAACGGCCTTGTCCGGGTGTTCTCATGGACGATGGTGCTGCGCGAGAACGGTTTCCTCGACAATATCTGGCACTGGATTGCCCCCGCCGCTGGCTCCATCGCCATCCTCTACAGCCGCGAGGCCATCGTGATCGGGCTTGTCCATGGCTATCTGCCCTATATGATCCTCACCTGCTACATCGCCCTCGTCACCATCGACGACGCGATTATAGAAGCCGCTCAAAGCCTTGGCGCGCGCTGGTGGGTGATCCTGACCAAAATCCTGATCCCGCTCGCCGCCCCCGGCCTGATTTCCGGCGCGGTCCTTACCTTCGTGCCCGTCATCGGTTCCTTCATGGAACCCCGCATTCTGGGCGGCAAAGTTGGCGTCACCATGGGCACCGTCATCGAAGACCAGTTCACCCAAGCCTTCAACTGGCCGCTCGGCGCATCTTTGTCCTTCACGCTTCTTGCCGTCACCATGGCAATCTTCGCCACTTTCTCGGGCGTCTTGCGCCGTGGCACCGGAGGCACCGCATGACCCGCTTAGGCCAAATTTTCCTCGGGCTGATCCTGATCTTCCTCTACACCCCCATAGTCGTGCTGATGGCGATGGGCTTCAATGAATCCGAGCTTTACGAGTTGCCCTTCAAATTCTCGACCCGCTGGTACTCCGCCCTCTCAACAAACACCGAGCTACTCACCTCCGGCTTCAACTCCATCGTCCTCGCCGTGATCACCGCCGTGGTCGCCACATCCATCGGCACCCTCGCGGCCCTTGCTTTGTCACGCCGCACCTTCAGGGGCCGCAACCTGCTGCAACTGCTGCTTCTGCCCCCCATCGCGATCCCGTGGCTGATCACCGGCACCGCCATGCTGATCTTCTTCTTCTGGACAGGCATTGGGCGCGGTATGCACGCGCTGATCATCGGCCACGTTGCCCTCGCCGTGCCCTATGTGGTCTTGGTGGTCGGCACCGGTATGAAATCTGTACGCGCCGATCTGGAAGAAGCTGCGATGTCGCTCGGCTCAACCCCGATCCACGCCTTCTTCGCGATCACACTGCCGCTGCTGTTCCCCTCGATCCTCGGCGCGGCTTTGTTCGCATTCGCCGTCTCGCTGGATCAATTCGTGATCTCGTATTTCCTGTCCTCGCCCGGCTACACCACCCTGCCGGTGCAAATCTATTCCGCGATCCGCAAGGGTTTCACGCCCGAGATCAACGCCATCTCGACCCTGCTTTTGCTCGGCTCGATGACGGCAATCCTGATCTTCGCCCGTTTTGCCAAACCCGGAGCCCCCAAGTGACAACCGTATCCGTCCAAAACGTCGCCAAAAGCTTCGGCACCATCCCCGTGCTGCACGACATTGACGCAGTGTTCCCGCAGGGCACCTTCACCAGCCTTTTAGGCCCTTCCGGTTCCGGCAAAACCACCCTGCTACGCATCATCGCGGGCTTCGTGGCCCCCGACCAAGGTGAGGTGACAATCGGCGAAAAGGACGTCACCGGCATCCCGGTCTGGGGCCGCAACATCGGCATGATGTTCCAATCCTACGCCCTGTTCCCCCACATGACCGTCGCCCGCAACGTCGCCTTCGGGCTGGAACGGCGCGGCATCAAGGGCGCGGAAGCCCAAAAGGCCGTCGCCGAGGCTTTGGATATGGTCCACCTCTCGGATTTCGGCGACCGGATGCCGAAAAACCTGTCGGGTGGCCAACAACAACGCGTCGCCCTCGCCCGCGCCATGGTGATCAAACCCTCCGTCCTGCTGCTCGATGAACCCCTATCAGCCCTGGACCGCCGCCTGCGCCAAGAAATGCAGGTTGAGTTGCTGCGCATCCAACGCCAAACCGGCCTGACGACGATCTTCGTGACCCACGACCAAGAAGAGGCGCTAACCCTCTCCGACCGCATCGCCATCCTCGACAAAGGCCGCATCGTGCAATCCGGCGCACCGGAAGACATCTACGAAAACCCCCAAACCCGCTTCGCCGCCGAATTTCTAGGGGATTCCAACTTCCTGACCGGAGTGGTCGAAGCAGGCGGCGTCCGTCTGCCCGATGGCACGCTGATCCAAACCACCGCGACTCTGCACGCCAACGGGCAAAAAGCCACCCTCGCCATCCGCCCCGAGAAAATGTCTCCCACCCCGCTCGAAGGTGCCACCAACCACGTCGCCGCAAAAATCCTCACCGTCATTTACGCAGGCCCCGCCCTATCCTACCTGCTGCAAACCCCCGATGGCACCCGCCTGAAACTGTTCCAAGCCAACCGCGACGGCACCCTGATGCGCGAGGGCGACAGCATCACCCTGCACTGGTCCCCCGCCCATTCCATCCCCGTGCAAAACTGATGCTGCCCCCCATCTCGCCCCACACAAAACACATAGTCATCGACCTGCAACGCCTGTTCGCCGAACCGCACGGCTGGCATGTGCCCAGCATAGCCGACATCTTGCCCAACGTGGTGACCCTCTGCCAAACCACCGCCGAGAACACCCGTTATTCCCGCTTCATCACCCCACCCAATCCGCAAGCCGCCATGGGCCGCTGGCAAAACCTCTACCAAGCCTACCCGCAGGTCACAGGCCTAGACGCCGCAATCCTCGACCTTATCCAACCGCTCAAGCAAATCGCCCAGCCTGTCCAAATCTTCGACAAAACCACCTACTCGATCTTCCCCGCCATCCAACCACACCTAGATCAAACCGACACCCTGATCCTCTCCGGCGCCGAAACCGATGCCTGCATCTACGCCAGCCTGCTCTCCGTCGTTGACCTTGGCCTGCGTGTCATCCTCGCCACCGACGCCGTCACCAGCTCCGACCAAGCCGCCCACGAAGCCACCCTCAACATCATCGCCCGCCGCCTGCCCAACCAAGTCGAACTGGCCACCACCTTCGAGATCCTCGCCGCATGGCCGCGCTGACCCCCGCCGATCTGACCACTTACGAGAAAATCACCCTGCTCCACGGCCGCGGCCTCTGGCGCAGCCAGCCCATACCCCACGCCAATATCCCCTCCATCATCATGACCGACGGCGCCTATGGCCTGCGCTATTCTACCACTCAAATCGACGCTGGGGCCGACACACTGACGCAATTCCTGAACGTCGCCAAAGACGGCATGTTCGGCACCACTTTGCCCGCCACCTGCTTTCCCAACGCCAACCTGTCCGCCTGTTCTTGGGACAAAGATCTAGCCTATCAGATGGGCACGGCGCTTGCGTCCGAATGCCGGGCCGCTGGCGTGCATCTGCTGCTCGGCCCCGGCATCAATCTGCGCCGTACCCCATTCGCGGGCCGCGCCTTTGAATATTATTCCGAAGACCCTATCCTCACCGCCGACCTCGCCGCCGCGATGATCAGCGGCCTGCAAGACCACGGCATCGGCGCGTCGCTCAAACATTTCGCCTGTAACAACTCGGAAATCGACCGCACCAACATCAGCTCGGATGTCAGTGAACGCGCCCTGCGCGAGATCTATCTCTACGCCTTTGAACGCGCCATCGCCCGCTGCAACCCGTGGACGGTGATGAGCGCCTATAACCCGCTCAACGGCACCCAATCCGCCGAAAACCCTTGGCTGCTGACCCAAGTTTTGCGCCAAGACTGGGGCTACGATGGCCTTGTGATTTCCGACTGGCACGCCATCAAAGACCGCCCCGCCTCGCTGCTGGCTGGCACCGATCTGGACATGCCCGAAAGCCCCCGCCGCCGCGAAGCCCTGCGTGCAGCGATCACAAACGGCAGCGTCCCAATGGCAGCCCTAGACCAATCGACAGCCCGGATGCTCCTGCTGCTAAACCGCATCCAAACCGCCAACGCTGCCCCGCCAAACAACCCGACCGCCCACCATCAACTCGCCCAAAACATCGCCACCGAATCCCTCGTCCTTCTACAAAATGACGGTACCTTGCCGCTGCCCAAGGCTAATTTCCGCCTGTTAATAATCGGTGAAGGCGCCACCAATCCCACCATCCAAGGCTCTGGTTCCGCCTCCACTCGCCCCACCCGCGTTGACATTCCGCTCGACGAAATCCGCGCGCGCCTCGCCACCACAACCCACCTTCCCTTCACCGCCACCCTCGAAGAAATCGCAACCCACAACCCCGACGCTATCCTGATCTTCGCCACCCACCACAGCAGCAGCGACGGCGAAGGCGCAGACCGCCAATCGCTATCTCTCGCCCCCGACCAAGACGCCCTAATCGCCAGCCTCGCCCAATCCCACCGCATCATCGTCGCTCTCACCTCGCCCGATGCCGTGGAAATGCCTTGGGCCGGTGACGCCGCCGCCATCCTCGCCTGCTTCTACCCCGGCCAAGGCGGTGGCGCGGCCCTCGCCCGCGTGCTGTTCGGCGAGGCCAACCCTTGCGGCAAACTCACCACCACTTTCCCGCAAAAAAGCGCCGACATCCCGGGCCACCTCAGCTATCCGCCCGAAGGCCTGCACCACACCTATTCCGAGGGCATCTTTGTGGGCTACCGAGCCTATGACGCCCGCGAGATTGCCCCGCTGTTCCCGTTCGGCCACGGCCTCAGCTACACAACATTCCGCTACGACAGCCTCACGCTATCGGATGATAACATCACCCCAACAGGCTCTATTACCGCTCAAATCACTCTCACCAACATCGGACACCGCGCCGGCAAAGAGATCGTCCAACTCTACATCCGTCCGCTAAACCCTGATGGGCGCCGCCCCCTACGAGAACTCAAAGCCTTCGGCAAAATCGCGCTGAACCCCGGCGAGACGGGCACCCTAACCCTCGCCCTCACCCCCCGCGATTTCAGCCATTTCGACCCAACCGAAGGCCGTTTCGTGCTGCGCGGTGACGCCTTCCTCATCGAGGTCGCCGCCTCCAGCCGCGACATCCGCCTCACCGCCCAAGTGCAAGGCTACCACCAACCCAAGCTGCCAATCCCCCTGCTCACCACGACCTCCGCCAATAAACTCCTCACCGACTCCCGCGCCGAAGCCGTCTTACTGGCTGTGCTCTGCGCGAACCTGCCGATGACAAAACCGCAGGCACAGAGCCTCATCGACAACAGCCGAACCTCTTTCCTTGGCCTCTACGATACGCTCAGTTGGTATATTGCCGACAGCCTGCCCGAAGCCGCGCTGCAACAGGCGCTTGACGCCGCGTCGAAACCCTAGACCACCCGCCCCCATCCGGTTATGCACTTGCAACGGCGTCTGAAAACGACCCGGCACAGTGGAGACACAGCGTGAGCGAAGCGGCCCAAGACACAAACTCTCCCGACCCCGGCACCTATGTGCTCGAGGATCAAATCGGCTTCCTGCTGCGCCTTGCCAACCAGCGCCATTTGGAAATTTTCGCAGCCGCCCTGTCGGACGTGACCCCCACCCAGTTCGCCACCTTGGTCAAACTGCACCAGCTTGGCGTGATGTCGCAAAACCATCTGGGCCGTTTGGTCGCGATGGATGCCGCCACCACCAACGGCGTCGTCACCCGCCTGCGCAAGAAGGGTTTTGTGCAGACCCAAGCCTCGACCAGCGATCTGCGGCGGCTGGATGTGTCTTTGACAGCGGCGGGTGAGGCCTTCGTGCTGGCCGCCATTCCCACCGCTTTCGAGGTCTCGGCGAAGACCACCGATGCACTGACCACGCGTGAAGTGACGCAGCTTTTGGCTCTGCTGGCAAAGCTGTAAAATGCGACATTTCAGGTTGGGGCCGCCGCGCGCACTTCTTAACAAACAATGAACGACGCATATCTAAGCTATTGATTTATATAAATTTGCGCTCCTGTCCACGCATGGACACACCTTCAACCCTTGACGACCCCCGCCGCCACCCAGTCATCAAACCGCGCCAAAACCGCGTCGGAGAACGCCGGATCATTGATATGGGCGTCCAATTCCAGCAGGTCCACATTCGCCGGGCAGGCCGCCCGCATCTCCTCACAAAACGCCGCCAACCCCGCTGCATCCTCCAACGGAGCCCCCGGCCGATCCCATTCATGCCCGCCCCGGGTGGGCAAGAAAAACACCACCGGCCCCGCAGCCCCGGCCAGCTTGCCACAGATTTCCCGCGCCACCAGCCGCCGCTGATCCGTGGTCTGAACCACCGAGGTCAGCAGCCGATTGTGGGCATGCGCCGGGGTGTCCTTGAACTGATCCGGCAAGGGCTGCCACGCCACGAAGTCAATCAGATCATAGCAGCCAATCGACACCATCTGCGGGATTCCCGCCCGCCCCGCATGGGTCATCCGATCCGCGCCCGCCGAGATTGCCGAGCCAAACAGATGGTTCGCCACCTCTTGCGGCGCGAAATCCATCACCGCCGCAAACGCCCCATCGGCGGCCAAACTCTCAAACGCCCGCCCGCCCATTCCAGTCGCGTGAAACACCGCCACCTCAAACCCCCGCGCCTCTAGTGCCGGTTTGAGAGCCACCATGTAGCGCAGCACCGTCTTGCCGAACCCAGTCATCCCGATCAGCGGCTTCTTTGCTGCAGGTTGCTCCACCGCCCGCGCCGCCCCCAACACTGCTCCGGCCGCCTGAGACAGCGAGGCCTTGCAAACCGAATTCAACCCATAGAGCCCCCCCGCCCACAAGATCATCTGAATATCCGCCGCCAATCGCGCGGGCGGGATCATTGGGCTGAAACTGACGGTTGAGACCACGTATTTTGGCACCCCGAGCGGTAACGCCGCACACAGATCCAGCGCCAGATCGGTGCCCATCGACCCGCCCAACACCAACACCCCATCAAACCGCACCTCGCGATAGAGCCGCCCCGCCAAGGTCGCAGCCCCGTGCGCCATCGCCTGCATCGCGACGTTTTCATCCTCAGCCGTGATGATCGCCTCAATCGTCGTGCCCGCCTCGGCCACCACATCGTGCTTCGACCAATCCGTCGCCGCTTTGGGGTTGCCCAGCACTGAGACATCCATCGTCAAAGCTTCACCGCCCTGCTTTCGGATCACCTCGGCCAGATAGGTCAGCTCGTCGTCTTTGGTGTCATATGTGCCGACGATCAGGATGCGATTGCCCATGATTTCCCCAAAACAGTCCCTATTAGAGCTGAATCCACGCGGTTTTCAGATCGGTATACTTGTCCAGCGCGTGCAGGCTCTTGTCGTGGCCATTGCCAGACTGCTTCACCCCACCCAACGGCACGGAGTTATCAGACCCGCCATAAGTGTTCACATGCACCACCCCAGCGCGAATGCCGCGCACCATCCGATGCGCGCGGCTGAGGTTTGAGGTCCATACCCCCGAAGCCAGTCCGAAATCGCTGGAATTCGCCAGCCGCAGCGCTTCGGATTCGTCCTTGAACGGCGTAACTGCAAGAATCGGGCCGAAAACTTCCTCCCGGTACAGGCGGTGCTCTGGACGCACACCAGTCACCACAGTCGGCTCCATGTAATAGCCGCCAGTTTCCAGCAGCGTGCGCTTGCCCCCTAGAACGATCTCGCCGCCTTCCTTCACGGCATCGGTGACGAAACCAAGGTTGCCCTGCAACTGCACGTCGGAGTTCACGGCACCGATCTGGGTGGCAAGGTTCAGCGGATTGCCGATCCGCATTTTTTCAGCACTAACAGCCAACATAGAGACGAATTCATTATGCACCGAAGCCTCAACCAACAGCCGCGAGCCCGCCACGCAGACCTGTCCCGCATTGCGGAAAATCGCCGTCGCCGCAGCTTTGGCAGCAGCAGGCAGATCAGGCGCATCAGCAAAAATCACGTTCGGGCTTTTGCCGCCAAGTTCGAGATAGCAGCGCTTCAGGTTGGAGCGCGCCGAATATTCCAGCAACCGCCGCCCGGTCGGCCCCGATCCGGTGAACACCATCACATCGACATCCATCGACAGGGCTAGGGCCTCGCCCGTCACCCGCCCCGGCCCTGTTACGACGTTGAACACTCCCGGAGGAACGCCAGCTTCCAGCGCCAATTCGGCCAGTTTCAGCAAGGTTAGAGACGCAGTTTCGGCAGGCTTCAGCACAATCGAGTTGCCCGCAGCCAATGCAGGCGCAATCTTCCACGCACCGATCATCAGCGGGAAATTCCACGGCACAATCGCCGCCACCACCCCAACGGGTTCACGATGAATCAGCGCCAGAATGTTGTCAGCGGTCGGGGCAATCTGGCCGTAGACCTTATCAATCGCCTCGGCATAATAGTGGAAAGTTCCAGCGGCACTGCCCGGCTCGGCTTTCAGCGCCATGCCAATGTCGGTGCCATTGTCGCGCACCCCCAAAACCGCCAGTTCGAGACTGTTTTTCTCAATCAGATCGGCCAATCGGTGCAGCACGGCTTTGCGACCAGCGGGCGGCATCCGCGACCAGATACCGGCCTCAAAGCTCGCCCGTGCCGAAGCCACCGCGCGCGCCACATCCCCGACAGAAGCGGCGGCGGTTGTGGTCAGCTTTTGCCCATTGATCGGCGAGAGCACCACCGTCTCCCCCGCCTCACCCTCCAGCCATTTGCCATCAATCAGCAGTTTGCCAGCAGACACCGCAACGGCAGCGAGACGGTCGATATCACTTTGGGTTGGCGCGGCCATCAAGCACTCCTGCGGCATGAAAAAAGGCGGCCGTTGCCAGCCGCCCGTTGTGTTTTGCATTAGACTTTGGTTTTGCCCAGATCGGCAAATTTTGTCGGATCTGCAGCTTTCAGTTTCGCGGCCAGCAAGATGCCGACGATGGCCGCGACGATCACCAATGATGGCAGCATCCACGACAGATTGCCTTCTGCCCCAGTCAGCGCGCCGAAGTCGGTGAAAATTTTCACGAACAGCACGGCCATGATCGCGCCAGAGATGATCGGCAGGATCTTGGTCGAAAGCGCGGTCTCCCCCATCGCATCCTTTGCAAAAAACGCGATCACCGCAAAGGAAGTCAGCGACATCAGGCCCAACACGCCCAGCGTGCCCAGCTGCGACAACCACGAGAACAGGTTGAGCACCGGATCAAGCTGGTAGACCACGAACACGGTCACGAAGATCAGCGCCAGAACGGTCTGGATCACCGAGCCGATATGCGGTGACAGGTGTTGCGCATGGGTGAAGCCGACCGCAGCGGGCAGGATACCTTCGCGCCCAGTGACGAAGATGTAGCGGGCGATGGCATTGTGAAAGGCCAGCAGGGCGGCGAAAACCGAGGTTACGAACAAGATGCCCATGATCATCGACAGGGTATCGCCCAGATAGGTGCTGCCCAGCTGGAACAGGAACATCGTCGGGTCCATGCCGCCCAAGGTTGGCATCAGCTGGTCATTGCCGATCCCCATCACCATCAGCCAAGAGGTGATCGAATAGAAAATCCCGATCGCCAGCACCGAAAGGAAGGTCGCGCGCGGCACGGTGATATGCGGGTCGCGGGCTTCTTCCGAGTAGATCGTGGTCGCCTCAAACCCGATGAACCCTGCGAAAGAATACAGGATGCCAATCGACCAAGTGCCCGAGAAGATGTTTTCGGGCATGAAGGGCGCAAAGTTCAAACCGCTCGCGCCGCCTTTGGCGAGTATGACGATATCCAGCAGCACGACGATGGCAAACTCGAAAAACACCAGCACCATCAGCACTTTGGCCGATAGATCAACTTGGCGATAGCCCAGCACAGCGATGATGGCGATAGCGGCGTAAGACCAGTAATACCATGGCAGATCGACGCCAAACTGCGCGAAAGTGCCTGCAGCGGCATAGCCGAACAGGCCCATCAGCCCGATCTGCATGGCGTTGTAGGACAGCATTGCGATCAAGGCCGCAGCGCCGCCGACATGGCCGCCCAAACCCTGCGCCGCGAAAGCATAAAACGCGCCCGCGTTCTTCACATGCCGCGACATCGCGACATATCCGGCGGAAAACATCAGCAAAATCGCCGTCACGATCAGGAAGGTGCCGGGGATGCCGATGCCATTGCCGAGCAGCATTGACAGCGGAATGCCACCCGCAGCCCCGGTCAAGGGTGCCGCCGCCGAGACCACCATGAACGTCACAGCCGCCACGCCCAGCGAATTTTTCTTCAGTTGGTTTGAAGGAATGCCAGCCTCAGCCATGCTGCACCCCCGGATGTGCGGAATTTTTCATTCGCGTTCCCTTCCTGTCGGTTGACTGCCTCCGTTCATCGGTGGCTTTCGGTTTGTTATTTGAACCGATGGTTCGATTTCATTTGACAGCACCCGCGACATTCTGTCAACTGAAATGAAAGAACTGGCCTGCGGGGTCGGATCAGAATGTTGGACGCAAAATGGGTACTGTTTCTAAAGCACTGGAATTGCTAGATTACTTCACCAAGGCGCGCCCACTTATCGGGCTGTCGGATATTGCGCGTTTGGCCGATCTGAACAAAGCCACCTGTTTTCGCCTGCTGACCGAGCTTGGCGAAAATGGCTTCGTCGAGCAGGTCGGCACCAGTCGCGAATATCGGCTTGGCCCCAGCGTCCTGCGTCTGGCGGCGCTGCGCGAGGCTCAGGTGCCAACGCGCGATGCCGCGATGCCGGTGCTGCAATCTCTGGCGCAGCAAACTGGCGAGACAGCACATCTGTCGCTGCTGATTGCCGATATCCTGCGCCCGCTGGCGCATGCCTACAGTGCGGCGCATGCCACCAAGGTCATGCTGGAAGATACCGAGACTCTGCCGTTTCATGCCACCTCGTCTGGTCTTGCGGTGCTGGCATTTCAGCCGGAAGCCTTCCGCAACGCGGTGCTGGCAAAGCCGCTGGCGCAGTTGACCAGCACGACACTGACCAACCCCGCCGCCCTGCGCGCCCGCATCGCTGAGGTGCGGGGTTTGGGCTATGCCGAAAGCCGGGGCGGCTACGAATCGGATGTTCATTCTATGGCGGTGCCACTGTTTGACGCTTTGGGTCGGTGCAGCGGCGCGCTGGCGGTGGCTGCCCTTGGCACCCGGATGGGTGAGGCGCAGCGCCGCATGATCCGCTACGCACTGCTGCAAGCGGGCACTGAGATCACCACACTCTGGGGCGGCACTTTGCCCGCCGATATCGCGACACTGTGGCGCTTGGCCGCCTGACGGAAGGAAAGCCGATGAAAGACGAAAACTACCTGAAAGCCAACAATGCCCGCAGCATGTGGCATCCGATGACCGCGCCCTCTGACAGCCTGAAAAACCCGCCTGCAATCATTGTTGGCGGCAAAGGCGTGCGGATCACCGATATCGACGGGCATGAGACGGTCGATGGCGTCGGTGGGTTGTGGAACGTCAACCTCGGCTACTCTTGCCAGCCGGTGAAAGATGCGATCACCGCGCAGATGGAGCGGCTGCCGTATTATTCGACCTTCCGGGGCACCTCGAACGATTGTGTGATTGAGCTGGCTGAGGAATTGCGCAAGTTTTTCGAGCCTGATGGCCTTGTCAGAGCCTTTTTTACCTCAGGTGGGTCAGACTCGGTTGAAACCGCGCTGCGGCTGTCGCGACAATATCACAAGATCAGGGGCGATCAGGGCCGGGTGAAATTCCTCAGCTTGAAAAAGGGCTACCACGGCACCCACATGGGCGGCGCATCGGTGAATGGAAACGCCAACTTCCGCACCATGTACGAACCGCTGTTGCCCGGCTGCCACCATATTCCAGCCCCCTACACCTATCGCAACCCGTTCAATGAGACCGACCCGGCCAAACTGGCCCAACTGTGCCTTGCCGCGCTGGAGGACGAAATCGCCTTCCAGGGCGCCGCAACCATCGCGGCCTTTATCATGGAACCGATCCTTGGCGCGGGCGGGGTAATCCTGCCGCATGAAAGCTTCATGCCGGGAGTCGAGGCGATCTGCCGCAAAAATGGCATCCTGCTGATCGCGGATGAGGTAATCACCGCCTTTGGCCGCACCGGGGCTTGGACCGGCAGCCGCTTATGGGGGGTGAAGCCGGATTTCGCCTGCACCGCCAAAGCGATCACCAACGGCTATTTCCCCTTCGGCGCCACGATGATTTCCGAGCGGGTGGCAGAGGTGTTCGAATCTGATGAGACCGGCAAAGCCGCCATCGGCCACGGCTACACCTATTCCGGCCATCCGGTGGGTGCTGCAGCGGCACTGGCGTGTTTGGCGGAAACCCAAAAGCTGAACGTCAAGGAAAACGCTGCCGCGCGCGGAGCTGAGTTGCATCAGGGTCTGCTGGATTTGCAAACCAGGCACGAATTAATCGGCGATGTGCGCGGCGGGCATGGCTTGATGTGCGCGCTGGAACTGATCGCGGATCGGACCACGAAAAAGCCGGCCGACAAAGCCATTCCCGGCAAGGTGCAGCAGATCGCTTATCAAGAAGGCGCGATGGTGCGGGTGTCTGGCAACAATATCATCATGTCGCCGCCCTTGGTGCTCACCTCGGCGGATGTGCAGGTGATCTTGTCCAGCTTGGACGCAGGCTTTGCGGCGCTCTGATCACTGCACTGCCTCGGCCAAACGCGGCGCAACGGCGCGGACTTGGGCGATATAATCCCGCAACATCGGCACCCGGCGCGGGCGAAAGCTTGCGCCGGTCGGCACCACATTCTGCATCCGGTCGAGGTGAAAGCGGCGGAAGTCTTGCCGCAAGCAACACCATGCCAAACACATCAACGCTTGATCAAAATACACAATCGACAGCGGCCATATCTGCCGCTGCGTCTGGGTGCCATTCACATCAAGATAGCTCAGCGCCACCTCTTGCTCGGCCCAAGAGGCTTCGCGCAACAAAGCCACATGCGCGGGCGGCGCGGTTCGGGTTTGAAACTTGATCGAGCGTGATACCGCATGCACCGCTTGCCGCTGCACCCGTTCCGGCAGAGTGGCGACGATCTTCGCCATCGCCACTTCCGCCGCCTTGGCCATCGCCGGATCGCCCATCTGCCGCACCTCGGCCAGACCGAGCACCAGCGCCTCGACCTCTAGCCGTGTGAACATCTGCGGTGGCAGCGCGGGGTCTTCGGTCAGCGTATAGCCCACTCCCGCCTCACCGTCGATCAGCGCGCCACCCGCCCGCAAACTGTCGATGTCACGATACAACGTCCGCGCCGAGACACCCATTTCCTCGGCCAGCCGCGCAGCCGTCACCGGCTGCGGCAACATCCTCAGAGCAGTCAGCAGTCGGAAAAGGCGATCAGACTTGGCCATAACATCCTGACGGTTTCTGACAGTAGGCCTCTAGCATAAAGAGCCCATCGCAAAACACAACGGAGACGAAACATGCTGACCCTATTCCACGCCCCGAACTCGCGCTCATCCGCCATCGTGACCCTGCTTGATGAGATGGGCATCATCGACAAGGTCGAGATCCGTCCTGTCGACATCCCGCGCATGGATGGCTCTGGCGGCCGCGATCCGTCCAATCCGCACCCCGAGGGCAAGGCCCCTGCGCTGTTGCACGACGGTCATCTGATCACCGAACGCGGCGCGATCATGCTGCATCTGACCACGCTGTTCCCCGAAGCGGGGCTGGCACCCCCCGTCGGTTCGCCGCTGTGGGGCGAGTATCTGACGTGGCTGTCTTGGTATCAGGGCGTGTTAGAGCCTGTTTTGGTGATGAACGCACTTGGCCTTGACCATCCGGGCATCCCGCGCACGTTCCGAGGCCATCCCGAAGCTGCTGCCCGCATCCGCAGCGCGCTGCAGAAGGGTCCGTGGCTGCTGGGTGATACATTTTCCGCCGCCGATCTGCTTGTCCATTCGCCCTACGCTTGGTTCAAAGATGTCACCCCCGACGATCCGTTGATCCGCGATTGGGTGGCGCGTTGTATGGCACGCCCAGCACGGCTGCGGGTGCTGGCTGCAGATGCCGCAGCGATGGCGAAAACCGCCTGAGGCCAGTCACAGCCATAACTTTCGCAGTTATCTTCCAACAATGCGCTGCCGCTACATCGGCAGCGCATTGCCGAGTTTGCGGGTCAGCTCGCGCGCAGAAGATTGCACAGCCCGCGTGATCACCGCCTGTAACTCAGCGGTCAGGCGGTGGCAGGGAGTCGCCACTGCAATCGCGCCAACGGCTGCTTTGTCAGAGCCAAAGATCGGGCAGCCGATGCCGCAAACATCGCCTTCATAGGATTTGTCGATACTGGCGTAACCCAAGCGCCGCGTCTCTGTCAGGGCAGCTGTCAACTCTGCCTGCGTGGTCATGGTGTTGGGGGTGAACGCCACCATCGGCAGCGCCATGGCCCGTGCGACCACATCCGGCGCGGCAAAGGCCAGAAACGCCAGCCCCGAGGCCGTGGCATGAAACGGCAAGGTCTCAGACCCGCGCATTGAGACGCGATTGGCCCTTTTGCTTTCCGTAGTGGCGATCACCGCCAGCGCATTGTTGGTGTAAAGTGAGCAATGCGCGGTCTCGCCGGTTTCCTCGGCCAAAGCATCCAGCATAGGTTGCACCACGGCAATCACCGGAAACGTCGCCTCCCGCAACCGCGCCAGATGCAGCACGGCGGGGCCAAGGCGATACAACTTGCTACCCGTATTTTGCTCGATCAACCCTGCCTCCCGCAAAGTGTTCAGCAGGCGGTGTACCGTGGCCTTGTCGTGGCCCGACAGCCGCGCGGCGTCGGACAGACCGATCTCGGGGACTGATTCGGAAAACAGATCCAACAGCGACAGCGCACGTTTCACAGCTATGGTCATGGAATCCTTATCTCTTTTAACGTGTTAAATAAAATATCTGCCCAGTTGACGTAGAGCCGGTTTCTCTGCACGATATCTGAACCAACGGTTTACACAGTGAACCACACAAACAGGGAGAAGGAAATGGCAAAATTCATCCGGCGTGCAGTGCTGGGCGGAGTACTGAGCGGGGTGGCCATTGCCACCGTACTGGCGTCCACGATTGCAGCATCGGCAGAAGACACCAAGGTGCGTATCGCCTATTTCCTCGCCGACAGTATGCTTCCCGCACTCTACGCGCAGGAGAAGGGCTATTTCGCCGCAGCCGGGATCGCGCCCGAATTCATCGCCGTGCAAGGCGGTCCTGCGGTGGTGGCGGCGATTGCATCGGGCGAGGCCGATATCGGCTATTCGTCTCCGGTGCCGCCGATCAATGGTCGGCTGAACGGTGTGCCGATAAAGATGTTCCTGCAACTGTCGCAAGAGGTTGACCCAGATAAGAAATACACTTGGCTGGTGGCCTCGGGCGCGTCGGGGATCAAAGATATGGCTGGAGTAAAGGGCAAGAAAATCGCCTTCAACGCCAATGGAGGCTTGTGCGAATTGATGTGGTGCGATCACCTTGCCGCCACCGGGCTGACGATTGACGATGTGCGACCCGTGGTGCTGCCCTTCCCCGAACAAGAAGCCGCACTTGAGCAAGGCAATATCGACGCAACCTGCGCGATAAACCCGTTCTATTCCTCAATATCTGGCAATACAGCGCTTGCCCCGGTGACGATCGCTGCAGGCACGCTGCATGATCTGACGCAGCCCTTGATGAATGACGCGCTGTTTGCCAGCGATGATTGGCTGGCTGCGAACGGTGAAGCCGTGGTGAAGGTGGCCCAAGTTATGGACAAAGCGCGGCATGAATTGCTGGGCAACCGTGCCGCTCTCGAAGGTGCTGCGGTGCAATTCATGGAATTGACACCTGAAGCCGCCAAGGCCTTCAATCTACCGATTGTCAAGGAAAGCATGGCGATCACCGGGGCCGATGTGCAGCGGATTCTCGATGCGATGATCGCAACCGGGATGCAGCCCGGCCCGCTGAACGGCGCCGATTTCGTGGCCGAAGTGAAGTATTGATCTTGCAGGGCGGTGCCGATTGGCCCGGCCTTTGCTTTGGGGGACGCCACGATGACAGCACTTCTGAGCACCAGCGCGGTGGGCAAACATTACGGCAGCGGTGCCGCGCGGATGCCGATCATTGACGGGTTGGAGCTGTCGATTGCCAAGGGCGAATTCGTGTCTTTGGTCGGGCCCTCGGGCTGTGGCAAGACCACTTTGCTGATGTGTCTGGCGGGGCTGCTGGCCCCCTCCGAAGGGCAAGTGCGTTTTAACGGGCAACTGGTGACGGCACCGCCGATTGGGCTTTCGGTGGTGTTTCAAGATTATTCGCGCAGCCTGCTGCCGTGGAAAAGCAACCTCGACAACGTGCTGTTTGGGATGCGGCGGGTGCAGTTGTCTGGCCCCGAAAAGCGCGCCCGCGCCGTTGAGATTTTAGCGGCGGTCGGGTTAAGCGGGTTTGAGGCGCATTATCCGTGGCAGGTGTCGGGCGGGATGCAGCAACGGGTGGCGATTGCGCGCGGCATTGCGGCACAGTCGCAACTGTTGTTGCTGGATGAGCCTTTGGCCGCAGTCGATGCACAGACGCGGGCGGATATGCAGGATTTGCTGCTCGATCTGGCCAAGCGATTTAATCAAACCTGTGTGCTGGTGACACATGATGTTGAGGAAGCCGTCTATATGGCCAACCGGGTGCTGGTGCTTGGGCCGCGCCCGACAAAGGTGGTGCGCGAGGTGATTGTTGACCTGCCGATGCCGCGCGACCAGTTGGCCACCCGTGAAGACCCGGCCTTTCTGCACGCGCGCCACGAGGTGATGGCGCTGATCCGCGGCATGCGACAGGGGAAGGCGCTGGCATGAACTGGGCAATTTGGGCCGAACGGCTTCGGGTGCCGATTTGCGCCGCCTTGCTGCTGGGAGCGTGGCAGCTCGTCTATGCTTTGGGTGTGGTGCCCGAGAAATACTTCCCCTCTATTCCCACCATCGCGACCGCGTTCTGGGCGATGCTGAATGACGGCACGGTGCTGTCAGCTTGGGCGGTGACCTTTGGGCGCGCGACGGTTGGGCTGATCGGGGCCGCACTGCTGGGCGTGGCACTGGCGATCATCTCTGACCTCTCGCCCGTGCTGTCGCGCGGCATCCGCTATATATCGGACGTGTTGCAACCGATCCCGCCTGCCGCCTTCGTGCCGATGGCGGTGTTCATGCTGGGGCTGGGGACCAAGCTATACGCCTTCGTGATCATCCTCGTCACAATCTGGCCGCCCTATCTGAACGGGGTGGCTGCCTTGGCGGGGGTCGGATCGGTGCAACTGAACACCGGCCGGATGTTTGGGCTGACCAACTGGCAACTGCTGTGGCAAGTGAAACTGCCCGCCGCTTTGCCCGAGATTTTCACCGGCATCCGCTATGCCGCGACCATCAGCCTGATCGCGGTGATCGTGGCTGAAATGCTGGCGGGGCGTGATGGCATTGGCTTTATGATCTTCAAGAAAGCCTTCGCGCTGCGCACCCCCGAGGTGTTTGGCCTGATGTTTCTGGTCGGCCTGAATGGCGTCTTGCTGAACGGCTTGGTTAATCTGCTGCGGCAGGGTCTGACCGGATGGCACATCAAGATGATGGAGCGCCCGGAATGAAACGAGAAACGCGAATCGCCCTGCTGGGCCTGCTGGTGCCGCTGGGCATAGTCATTCTGTGGCAAATCGCGGCGCTGCTGCAAAAAACACCGCTGTTTCCGGGGCCGGGCAAGGTGGTGGTTGCGATCTGGGACAACTACCCGGTGATCCTGCACCAGTTGGGCATCACTCTGCGGCGCGCCTCGGCGGGCTTTGCGGTGGCGGTGGTGACGATGATTCCGCTGGGGATTTTCTTGGGCCGGGTGCGGGTGGTGGGTAAAGTGTTGGAGCCGCTGATGGATATGCTGGCGACCCTGCCGCCACCTGCGATCATCCCCTTGGTGATGTTGTTTGCGGGCACCGGGGATTGGGCGAAGATCGTGATCATCGCCTATGCCGCCGCCGTGCCCTTGCTGATGAACAGCTATGAGGCGTCACATTCGATCAATCCGATGCTGTCGCGCGTGGCCAAATCGCTGCATCTGTCGCGGCTGGAGACGATGCGGTTGATCGACTGGCCCTCCAGCCTGCCGATGATCGCGACGGGCGCGCGGTTGGCGATTGCGTCCAGCCTGCTGGTGTCGGTGACATCGGAAATGCTGCTATCGACCAATGGCATCGGCACTTACTTGCAACGCAGTCAGGAGAATTTTCGCATTGATGCCGGGCTGGCGGGGATCGCTTTCATCTCGTTGGCGGGGGTTTTGGTGAATGCCGGGGTGTTTCGATTGGAGAAGAAATGGCTGTTCTGGCACTACCGTGACCAGCGGCCAGCGGAGTAGATCATGGCCAAAAACATCCTGTTCATCATGTGCGATCAGTTGCGGGCGGATTACCTGTCTTGCTACGGCCATCCACATCTGCACACGCCCAACATTGATGCCCTTGCCGCGCGCGGGGTGCGCTTTACGCAAACCTTCGTGCAATCCACCATCTGCGGCCCCTCGCGGATGTGCGCCTATACCGGGCGCTATATGCGCAGCCACGGCAGCACGCAGAACGGCGTGCCGCTGAAGGTGGGTGAGTTGACGCTGGGCGACCATCTGAAACCGTTGGGCGTGCGCACGGTTCTCGTCGGCAAGACCCATATGGTCGCGGACGAGGATGGCATGGATCGCTTGGGCATTGATCCGGCGTCGGTGATCGGCGTGCATATCAGCGAATGTGGCTTTGAGCCCTATGAGCGCGACGACGGCCTGCACCCCGACGGCCCCTATTCCCCCGACCCCGCCTATGACAGCTATCTGCGCCGCCAAGGCTATGCGGCGAAAAACCCTTGGGAGCATGTGGCGAACTCGGGTTTGGCGGCGGATGGCACGCTGCAAAACGGCTGGCTTTATGCCCATGCCGACAAGCCCGCCCAAGTGCGCGACGACGACGCCGAAACGCCCTATATGACCCGCCGCGCCATGCAATTCATGGCCGAAGCACAGGCCGATGGCCGCCCGTGGTGCCTGCATCTGTCCTACATCAAACCGCATTGGCCCTATATCGTCCCCGCCCCCTATCACGACATGTATAGCCCCGATGATCTGCTGCCTGTGGTGCGCGATGAGGCCGAGCGGCAATCGGCCCATCCGGTGCTGGCGGCGTTTCAGGCCGAACGCTATTCCACCGTCTTCAACCGGACCGGCGCGCGCGAAACCGTGATTCCAGCCTATATGGGGCTGATCAAGCAGATCGACGATCAGTTGGGCCACCTGTTTGCCTTCATGGACAAGGCGGGGCTGACCGAGGAGACGATGGTGGTGTTCACCTCAGATCACGGCGATTATCTGGGCGATCATTGGCTGGGTGAGAAATACATGTTTCACAACCCATCCGTCAAAGTGCCCCTGATCATCGCCGATCCCTCACCCGCCGCCGATGCCACCCGCGGCACGGTTTCGGATGCTTTGGTTGAGATGATTGACCTTGCCCCAACCTTCGTCGAAGCCTTTGGCGGCCCGCCCCTGCCACATATCCTTGAAGGTCGCTCCCTTCTGCCCTTACTGCGCGCAGAAAGTCCCTCGTGGCGCAAGGTGGTGATCAGTGAGTACGACTATGCCTTTGATTTAGCGCGGGTAAACCTAGCCGTCCCAGTCCCTGATGCGCGGCTCTATATGGTTTATGACGGGCGGTTCAAATATATCCACGCCGACGGCTTCGCACCGATGCTGTATGATCTGACAACCGATCCGCAGGAATTCACCGATCTCGGCACCGATCCCGCCCATACCGAAACCCGCGCCCGGCTGTACGAGGCTTTGGCGAAGTGGAGCCGAACCACCCGCACGCAAACCACGGTGTCAGATGCCGCAGTCATCGCCTCGGACAAGGCAGCGCAGGCCTATGATCTGAACCTCGAATCCGGGGTTCTGATTGGTTATTGGGATGAGGCGGAACTGGCGACGGAGCAGGCAAAGCGCACCGCATTCAAAGCATCGCTATAGCCGCCGCTTGGGCAGGGGCAGCAAGATTAGCCCCGTTATGTCGTGTGACCAATCCCACCGGATTGCGCGGGTCATGAAAGCAAAAGGGCCGCCCAAAGGGCGACCCTTTCCAAGTCAAACCGAAGTCTGAATTCAAGCGTTAACGCTGTCTTTCAGCGCCTTGGCGATGGCGAATTTCACTTGCTTGTCGGCGGCTTTGGTCACGGTCTCGCCGGTTGCCGGGTTGCGAACCTGACGCTCGGGGCGCTCACGGCAAGCCATCTTGCCCAGACCCGGCAGCATCACCGAACCACCAGCCGCAACTTCGCGTGCAACGACAGCCGCAACGGCGTCCAGTGCGGCTGCTGCGGTTTTCTTGTCCGCACCCATTGCGTCCGAGATCGCGGCAAGCAGTTGCGTTTTGGTCATGGCTTTGTTCATCGTCTTGTCCTTGTTTCCGGCCCTCATGCTTCAGGGGCCCTGATATGGCGGATGCAGCGGCTTCTCATGGTTTTGCGCCCTATGGCAAGCCCTTTCGGCCTAAAATAAGGCATTTCCTTAGAGCGGTTCAGGTTTTCGCGGCAGCATGGGCATCGGAAAACGCGTTCGCGAGACGCGCGAGGCAGCGATTTCCGATACCTTGTAAACCTGAACCGCTTTGGTCAGAGGAAGGCTGTCTCTTCAAAACTGCGCAACTTGCGGCTGTGAATCCGCTCTATCGGCATGTCGCGCAGCCGCTCCATCGCACGGATGCCGATTTGCAGATGGCGACTGACCTGCGTCTTGTAGAACTCGCTGGCCATACCCGGCAGCTTCAGCTCGCCATGCAGCGGTTTGTCGGAAACACACAGCAAGGTGCCATAAGGGACGCGGAAACGGAAGCCATTGGCGGCAATCGTCGCACTCTCCATATCCAGCGCAATTGCACGGCTTTGCGACAGCCGCTGCACCGGGCCGGATTTGTCGCGCAGCTCCCAATTCCGGTTATCAATCGTGGCCACGGTGCCAGTCCGCATGATGCGTTTCAGCTCATAGCCTTCCAACTGGGTGACCTCGGCGACAGCCTCTTGCAGCGCGATCTGAATTTCGGCCAGCGCGGGGATCGGCACCCAGACCGGCAGATCGTCGTCCAACACATGATCTTCGCGCAGGTAAGCATGAGCAAGGCAAAAATCGCCCAAAGACTGACTGTTTCGTAATCCGGCGCAATGCCCAACCATCAGCCAAGCATGCGGGCGCAGCACCGCGATATGGTCGGTCGCAGTTTTGGCGTTCGACGGCCCCACCCCGATATTGACCAGCGTAATGCCGTTCCCGTCAGCGCGTTTGAGGTGATACGTCGGCATCTGCGGCGTCTTGGTCGAGGGCAAAATCACCCCATCCGGCGTGGTGATTTCCTGATTTCCAGTTGCCACAAAGCTGACGTAGCCCGAGTCTTCATCGGCCAGTGTGGTGCGGGCATAGGCCTCAAACTCATCAACGTAGAACTGATAGTTGGTGAACAGCACATGGTTCTGGAAATGCGTCGGATCGGTCGCGGTGTAGTGTGACAGTCGCGCAAGGCTGTAATCCACCCTTTGCGCCGTGAAGGGGGCAAGCGGCTGCGAGCCATCGGCGTTATGGGTGCGGGTGCCGTTAACGATGTCATCGTTGGTGGTCGCCAAATCCGGCACATCGAACACATCGCGCAGCGAAAACTCCAGCACACCCTCTTGCGGCACCGACACCGCTGGGTTGCCCGCCACCGCGAAGTGCACCGGGATCGGCGTGTCAGAATAGCCGATCTGCACCGAAACACTGTGGTTCTGCATCAACAGGCTGATCTGCTGGATCAGATAGTTGCGGAACAGGTCGGGCCGGGTGACCGTGGTGGCATAGGTGCCGGGGCTGGCGACATGGCCAAAGGCAAGGCGGCTGTCAGTCTTGATATGGCTGCTGACGGTCAACCGGATTTCAGGATAAAACGCGCGGATGCGGGTGGCGGGTTTGGCGCCTGTGACCGAAGCGCTGAAATGCTGGGATAGGAAACTCGTGGCGTCATTGTAAAGCACCTCCAGGCGATCCACGGCTTCAGCGGCATCGGTATAGGAGTCTGGGGCGGTGAAATCAGGGATCAGGATTAGAGCGGGTTCGTCGTTCATGGCATCATCTTCTTCTTTTTGATCGGGCATCTAAGGCCGAAGCGGGCGATTTCGCAAGTGAAGTCTTGATGACGCAGCCCTGCGCGCATCTGGGGTCTTGCGAAGCCGGGGGCGGGCGGGAATAAAGGCGCGATGAAAACCTTGCTTTCCCTTGGACATGGCTATTCCGCCGCCGCCTTGACCGCTCTGCTGATCCCGCAGGGTTGGCGGGTGATCGGCACCACCCGAGAGCCCGAGCGGATCGCTGCCCTGCGCGATCAGGGGGTGGAGCCGCTTTTGTGGCCGTGCGATATTGGGGCGGCTTTGGCGCAGGCGACGCATATCTTGGCCTCGGCAGCACCCGATGGTTCGGGCGATCCGTTCCTGCATGCAGCTCGCGATCAGATCATGGCGGCGCGGGCTGAATGGGTGGGTTACCTTTCCACCACCGCTGTCTATGGCGACCATCAGGGCGGTTGGGTGGATGAGGAGACCCCGGTCAACCCACAATCGGCGCGGGCCGTGGCGCGGGTGCTGGCGGAGCGGCAGTGGTTGGACACGGGGTTGCCGGTGCAGGTGTTTCGGCTGGCCGGGATATACGGGCCGGGGCGCGGGCCGTTTGAGAAGGTGCGGGATGGTTCGGCGCGGCGGGTGATCAAGGCCAATCAGGTGTTCAGCCGCATCCATGTGGCGGATATTGCAGCCACCTTGCTTGGCTCGATCCTGCATCCTGATCCGGGTACTATCTATAATGTCTGCGATGATAATCCTGCCCCGCCTGAGGATGTGCTGTCTTATGCTGCGGCTTTGCTGGGGTTGCCGGAGCCGCCGACAGTGCGGTTTGAGGAGGCTCAGATGACGCCGATGCAGGTCAGTTTCTATTCGGAATCGAAGCGGGTTCGGAATGATCTGATCAAGCGGGATTTGGGGGTGAGGCTGGCTTATCCGACCTATCAGGACGGGCTTAGTGGGCTTTTGAAGTGATGGTCCCGAGTTGGGACCAGACGTTAAGCTATTGATTTAGATAAATTACATGTTTTCCGTTAAGGAAAAATTTACACTTTGCGCTCGCCAATCCGGCGCACATTCAAGGAGCTGGCTATGAATTGGAACGACTTGAATTGGCTAAACCCGCCCGCCAAGGCTAGCCATGATGCGGCGGGACTGCATGTAACCACTGGCGATCAAACCGACTTCTGGCACGGCACCTACTACGGCTTTCGGCACCACAATGGCCATTTCCTGCATCAGCCTGCATCGGGCGATTTCAGTCTCGAAACGGCGTTTAGAGCCGCTTTTTCGCAGCAATATGACCAAGCCGGGCTGATGATCCGCGCCGATGCGACGCATTGGGTGAAATGCGGCATCGAGTATGTTGGCGGCACCGCACATCTGGCGGTGGTGGTGACGAATGGCATGTCGGATTGGTCGCAGATGCCACTACCCGAGTTTGACGGCCAGTTACACTTGCGGCTGACACGGGTGCGGGATGCAGTTTGGGTGCAATATTTGGCGGGGGAGGTTTGGCAGATGCTGCGGCTGGCTTATTTCCCGCCCGAATTGGTGGTCGATGCTGGGGTGATGTGCTGCTCGCCATCACGCGCGGGGTTGCAGATTGTGTTTGAAAAAATGGCTCTAACACCGCCAATTTCAACGGAAGCCTATTGAATGACCAAGCCGAAACCGCCCCGAAAACTGTCGCGGGAGGCGCGGCGGGAACAGTTGATAGAGGCAACCATCGCAGTGCTGGCGATCAAGGGCTATGCCCGCGTCACGATGAGCGATGTGGCCAATCAGGCTGGGCTGTCGCATGGTCTGGTGAACTTTCATTTTCAGTCCAAAGACCTGCTGCTGGCCGAAACGCTAACCTATCTGGCTGATGAATATGTGCAGAACTGGCAGACCGCACTGGCAGCGGCCCCGCACGAGCCTGCGGCGCAGTTGGATGCGCTGATCCGTGCCGATTTCCGCCCCGAACTCTGCACGCCGCAACGTTTGGCGGCGTGGTGTGCGTTCTGGGGCGAGGCGCAAAGCAGGCCGCTCTATCAAGAGAAATGCGGCTCTAACAACGCGGAATACGTCACCAAACTGGAGAATTTGTGTGCGGCTCTGCTGGGCCCAACGGGCAATGCCGAGCGGGTGGCGCGGGCGATCCGGGTGGCCAGTGAGGGGCTTTGGATGGACCTTGTGACGCAAGCCGAGCCTTATAGCGTTGATGAGGCGCTGGAGACCTTGCAGGCCGTTGCTGCGGCATTTTTTCCAAAATCTTTCACGCGGGCGTGAGAATTTTCGGCCACTGGGGTTGAAGTGCTGCAACCCCGCCCCATCTCATGGGATGCGAGACGGGCCCCTCTGACGATGTTGCATCGTGATGTCGGATCGCATCGAGTGCGCTCGATGTCATGCCCGTAGACCTTGGCTGACCTCTGGCGCGATATGCAAAACAGAGGACAGTATGGACATTATCACTTCACTATTTTTGGGCACACCGCTGTGGATGTGGCTGACCTTCATCACCATCGTATTGGTGCTGCTGGCCGCCGATCTGGGGTTGGTGAACAACGGCGATCAAGAGATCGGCGTGTCGAAAAGCCTGCGCTTGTCGGCGGTGTACATCACCTTGGGCATGGCGTTTTCGGGCTTTGTCTATTGGCAGATGGGCTCGGAAGCCACGGCGCAGTATCTGACGGCGTTTGTGGTGGAAAAGACCCTTGCGATGGACAACGTGTTTGTCATCGCATTGATTTTCAGCAGTTTTGCCATTCCCCGGATGTATCAGCATAGGGTGCTGTTCTGGGGTATTCTGGGCGTGATCGTGTTGCGCGGCATCATGATTGGTCTGGGCGCTACTTTGGTCGCTGAGTATTCATGGTTGCTCTATGTCTTTGCCGCCTTCCTGATCTTTACCGGCGTGCGGATGTTGTTCATCGACGAGAGCAAACACTCGGTCGATGGCCCGGTGCTGCGGTTTTTGAAGCGGCGGATGCGGGTGACGGAGGGGCTTGAGGGCAACGCGTTTTTCGTGAAGCGCGACGGGTTGCGCTATGTGACGCCGCTGTTTCTGGCGCTGGTGCTGATTGAGATTGCCGATCTGGTGTTCGCGGTGGATTCGGTGCCTGCGGTGTTCGCGATCACCACCAATCCGTTCATCGTTTATACCTCTAACATCTTCGCTATTCTGGGTCTGCGCGCGCTGTATTTCGCTTTGTCTGCGATCTTGCACCGCTTTGCTTATCTGAAATACGCGCTGTCGTTGTTGTTGGTGTTCATCGGCTCGAAAGTGTTTGTCGCCGACTGGATGGATCTGGAGAAGTTTCCGCCAAGCTGGTCGCTGGGCATAACCTTCGCGATCTTGGCGGCTGGCGTGGGGTTCAGCCTGTACAAGACGCGCGGTGACTCTAAGGTTGAGCATTCCTAAGGGATATGGACAGCGCGTTTGTAAGCGCGCTGTCCATAGAGCAGCGCATCATGGTTATCGGTCAGCGCCACGGCGCTGACTTCGCCGACCATAATGTAGTGGGTTTCCCAGAGTAGAGCTGTCTTCAAGCTACATTCGAAGCTGGCGGAAGCCTCGGTCAAGATCGGTTGACCCGCCTGCCCCGGATGCCATTTCACCTCATCAAAGCGGTCACCTTGCGGCTTTTGGCGGCCCGAGAACAGGTCAGAGGTGCCGTGTTGCGCGGCGCTGAGCAGGTTGGCGCAGAAGGCGCGGTTGCGCAGGATGGCGGTGGCCGCTGGCGACAGGTGGTGGACGCAGACCAGCAGCGACGGGCCTGCGCCATCGGCGGACACCGAGGTCATCGACGAGACGGTGACGCCGAAGCGGCCCGCCTCGCCATCAGTGGTGACGACGGAAACGAAGGTGGCGGCGCGGCTCATGCCTTCGATGAAGTGTTGGCGCAGGTCAGTCATTTATTACCCCAGATCAAAGAAGCGTTGCAGTTCGACATCGGGGACTTTCTTGCGGAATTGGTCGTATTGGCTTTGGCGGGTGGCAGAGAATGCCTCGACAAAGCGGGGGCCGAGCCAGTCTTTGGCGAAGGCCGAGTTGCGCAGGCGGGTGATGGCTTCGGGCATCGAGCGGGCGAAATCGGGGCGCTCGCCGGTCAGGGTGTGGCCGTTGCCGATGACCTCGGGTTCGGGTTCGATCTGCTCGATGATGCCTGCAACCCCTGCGGCGATGGTGGCGGCGGCGGTAAGATAGGGGTTGGTATCGGCACCGGGCAGGCGGTTTTCGACGCGCAGGCTTCCGGCGTCATGGCCGACGACGCGGAAGCAGGTGGTGCGGTTCTCATAGCCCCAGGTCAAGCCGGGGGGCGCGAAGGTGCCGGGGGCGAAGCGGCGGTAGGAGTTGACGGTGGGCTGGCAGATCAGGGTCATGTCGCCGATGTAGCGCTGCAAGCCGCCGATGAAATGGCGGAAGGTTTGGGAGATGCCATTTTTCTCGCCGTCTTGGTAGAACAAGGGTTTGCCCGCGCGGTCTTTCAGCGAGATATGGACGTGGATCGACTGGCTGTCGGCGTCTTCTGTCCAGCGCGGCATGAAGGTGACGCAGCGGCCTTGGCGCATCGCCAGCGCGCGGATGAAGTTTTTCAAGAGCACCAGTTGGTCGGCAGGCTCCAGCCCTTCGCCAGCACCAATGCAAGCCTCCATGAAACCGCCACCGATTTCTTCGTGCATTTTGGCGAGGTCGATGCGGAGGGGGCCGCACATATCCGAGACCGCCTCATACCATTCTTGTTGGACGGTTTGATACAGGATCAGATCGTGGCTGGCGTGCATGGTCGCGGTTTTCAGGTTGCGATAGCCTTTGTCGCGGGCGGATTCGGGGGTTTCATTGAACAGGGTGTATTCCAGCTCCATGCCGTATTTCGGGGTGAAACCTGCGGCGCTCGCGCGGTCCAGCACCGATTTCAGGATCGAGCGTGGGCAAAGAGCGGCGGTGTCGCCGGAGTATTGCGTCAGCAGCAAAAGGTCGTGGCCGGGACGCGCCCAAGGGATGCGGCGGGCCGAGGTGGGGTCAACGATCAGCGGATCGTCGTGGAAATCCGAGGTGCCATCGGTGACGCCGGGCATCTCTAACATCTGATCGGTGGGGTCCAGCGCCAGCTGCGCCGGGGCCATGCCCATGCCGGATTTCAGGATGCCCTTCAGGCTGCGGGTGGAGACCATTTGTCCGCGCAACAGACCGTTGGTATCGACAAGGGCGACGGTGGCGAAGCGGCTGTTTTCATCGTCAAGGAAGGCTTGCAGGCTCATTTTGTCCCCGTGATGGTTTGAAGTTGGGCCAAGTCGCGGGCCGGATCGGTGGCATAGGCTTTCAGGAAAACCCGCAGGCCGTTGTGGATGTAGCGGGCAAGTTCTGCTCGCGTCGGGATGCGGTCAGGCAGGTGCAGGGCCTGGTTACGCGGGGCCGAAAGGATCAGGCCCCAGAGGTCTTCAGCGGCGAGTTCGGCATCGTCGAAGGTTAGTTTGCCTGCGTCGCGCTGGCGGGTCAGGTAGGTGATCATGCCAGCCAGAACGCGATCGGGGCCAGCGGCTTGGTAGGCGCGACCGATCTCGGGGAAGCGCTGCGCCTCACCGATGATCAGGCGGGCGAGCGAGAGGAATTCGGGGCGCATCACGGTGTCGGCGTAATGCCATGCGAAACTGTGGAGTTCTGCCACCATATCGGTGCCGGGGTGATCGAAGGCCAGCAACATGGTGTTGCGCTCGGCGAGCATGATCTCGGTGAAAAGCTGTTCTTTGGTGCCAAAGTATTGATAAAGCGTGGGTTTTGAGACGGCAGCTTTGAGGGCGATGGCATCCATCGAGGTGCCTGAATAGCCCTCGGCGGCAAAGACCGACAAAGCGGCGTCAAGGATGCGGCGTTGTTTGGCGAGGCGGTTGAGTTCGCGTTGCGGGATGGCTGTCATGCGATCACCTTGCGGATGAATTGCAGCAGGGGGCGGTTGTAGGCGCTGAGTTGGGCGACGTTGCAGACATGGCCTGCGTCGGCGATCACTTCGAACCGCACGTCGGGGCGGGGGGCGGCGTCGGTGATGCGGCCTGCAACGGCGCGGATCTCTGACGGGGGTGCGAGGCGGTCGTGTTCGCCTGTCATCAACAGCACGGGCATGGTGAGTTTGGCGAAGTCGAAGCGTTCCAAAGGGTTGGTGAAGCAGCGCAGGGCATCGCGGTAGGTGGCGGCGGGGATGGCGGACATCGAGGCCAGCAGCTCGGCACGGATGGCATCGGAGGCGTTGGGGCCTGCGATGATGCCGACGACGGCGGGCGCAAAATCGGCGGGGGTTTGGCCTGCGTCGAGCGGGACTTCGCGGCTGACGCGGAAGGCTTCGCGTTCTTCGGGACCAGCTTCGGACATGCCGGTGCAGCCGCCGGAGAGCACAAGGCCCGCGAGTTTTTCGGGGTGGCGCATCGCGAAGCTGGTGGCGATCCAAGAGCCATAGGACAGGCCGCAGAGGATCAGTTTTTCGGCGTTGAATTCGGCCATGACGCGCAGGATGTCTTCGCAGTAGTCGTCGATGGTGGATTGGCGGAAGCCGAGGGTGCTGTCGCCGTAACCGCGCAGATCGAGGGCGGCGGCTTGGGCGAAATTGCCTGCGGCTTGCAGTTGTGCGGCCCAGTTGCTGCGCGCGCCGCCGATGCCGTGCAGGAACAGGATCAGCGGGCCGGGTTTGGCGGGCGTGTGGGTCAGCGCCAGTTGCGGGGTGCCGGGCAGGATGCGGGTTTCTAGCGGGGCGTTGGTGAGGGTTGGGTCTGGCTCGATGGGCTGAGGGGTAGCGGCAGAAAGCGCGGTGATGCCAGCCTCGAAGATCGGTTTGGTGCCGTTGGCGATCTCGGTGGCGCGGGCCGGGGGGGCCACGATTTCCGCGCTCCAATTGATCACAGAGCCGCCGGTGACAGGGGAAATCGTCAGGCGGGCGGTGTAGCGGTCGGCACCCCGGATGCCTTCAAGGTGGGTGTAGGCGAGGCTACGGTCGCTGTCAGAGCGGTAGATCAGTTGCTCGCGGTAGACGGTGTCTTCGCCGTGGGCGGTGAAGCGGCGGATTTCGGCACCGCTCTCGCTGCGCTCAGGCGTGATGGTGGCGAGGCCGGGGTGCCATGCGCCGCAGAAGTCGCGGGCTATGGCCCAGATGGCGTCGGGCGTGGCGCTGGTGCGGCCCATGACGTGGACGGTTTCGCGGGTCATGTCAGCGCAGTCCTTTCAGCGTGCCGCTGTCACCGCGCCAGAGCGAGGAACGTGCGCCGCCTTCGTCGCCGGGGGCTTTGTCGAGCTCATTGGTGTCATAGAGGGTAAGGACAGACAGATAATCCTCCATGATTTCCGATGTATAGGGCAGCATCAGCGCACCGCAGCGGCTGTCGCGATACATGCGTTCCAAGGGCATGGATTTCAGCATCGACTGGCCGCCACAGGTGCGGATCGCAAGGGCGGCGATTTCCTGCACGCCTTCCATGACGTTGTATTGGGCGGCATACATCCGCAGCACTTGCGCCTTGGAAGGCATACCTTGCGCCTCCATAAACGCCTGCCACCACAGGGCGCGCATGTTCGCCAGACGGGCATACATGCGGCCCACCGCGATGCGTTTGGTGCCGAACATGCGGCGGTCGGCGGCGGGCTGGCCTTCGACCTCACCGCGCAAGTAAGCCACAGTGAAGTCATAGGCACCTTGGGCGAGGCCCATGTAGGTGGGGGATAGGGTGGCCATCATATGCGGCCAATGCGGCAGGGTTTTGATGAACAATCCGCGCGGCATCATCAGATCTTCTTCCGAAACGAACACGTCTTTCAGCACCAGATCGCGGGAGTTGGTGCCGCGCATTCCCAGAGGATCCCATGTGCCCTGCACGGTCAGGCCTTTGGCCTCTTTCGGGACGACGAAGATCATGGTGTCTTCGTGGCGGGGTTCGATGCCGTCGAAATGTTCGGTGCAGACGATGGAGTAATAGTCGCAATAACCCGCAAGGCTGGCAAATTTCTTAAAGCCGTTGATCAGCCAGCCGCCATCCACCTTGCGGCAGTTGGTTTGGGCGGGTTTGCTGGTCCAGTTCTGGCCTGCTTCGGATATAGGCTGCGAATAGATGCCCTGTTCGGCCACCGCGCGGCGGAATTGGCGTTCGCGCAAGGGGGCGAAGGCGGCGCGGTCTTCGTCGGTGAGGTTCGGCAGTTCATACATGAAGCGCGACCACATCATCGACGAGTTGTGCATGTTGAAGGTCAGGGCGGTGGCCCCGCAGTATTTGCCGATCTCGGCGCCGCACATGGCGTATTCGCCTAAGGTGAAACCGTGGCCGCCGAATTCGGTGGGGACGGTGAGGGTCAGGAAGCCTTCGGCGGCGAGGTCTTTGTAGTTTTCCACTGGGAAACTGGCTTCCACGTCGATGCCCTTGGCGCGGGCGGCGAAGGTCGGGCCCATTTCGTTCAGGCGGTTCAGGACCGCTTGGACTTCGGGGCGGATGCGGGACAGGTCGTAGTAATCGGCAATCGTGCTCATGGTGTTCTCCGTTGCGCTTAAAGCGCCAGTTCGCCTTGAAGGATGCCCGCTTTGACGACGATGCGTCCGTCAAGGGCGATGGTGCAGTTGCGCATGGGCAGGTCGAAATGACCAAGCGTGTAGCGGCCGGCGTATTGGTTGGCACCGGTGGACCACAGGAACGAGCCTGCGAGGGCGCGGAATTCGACGGCCTGCATGTCGCGCTTGTCGTACATGGCGGCGCTGATCCAATGGGCGTGCGGGTTCATGCCCCAACCGACGTGGCTAAGGCCGTAAGCGTTCGGATCGTCCCACGCGGCCATGTATTCGCGGAAATGCAAGGCGTCGATACCGTCGCCCTTGATGTCGGTGACAAAATCATTCTCGATGGTGCAATCGATGCGGCTGGTGAGGTAGGTTTTAAACGTCAGGTTCATATCGCCCACGTCCATCACGATCCGCCCGTTCACCGCGTTCTTGCCGGGGAAGGCGAGGCAGAGGCCACCCGGCCAATGCGCCACATCGCCGGGCTTGGTGCCAAAACCCGCCGTGCCGCCACAGGGCGCGTCGCGCAGGTTGATGGTCAGATCGGTGCCAGCGGCAGAGGTCACGCGCATCTCTGACGCTTCGCGCAGCATCTGGGTGCCGAGTTGCACCTTGGGGCCGTGTTCGGCGCGTGGTTCGGTGCGTTCCAGAATTTCGGGGTGTTCGTTGGTGATCACCAGCAGGCGGGTGCGACCTGCGGCTTCGATCTCGGGCCATTCGGGGGCGTGGATCAAGCCTTCAACGGTGCAATCTACGATGACTTCGACACGTTTCAGGGCCTCGATCACCGCGCGGTTCTGCTGGATTGCCCAAGAGGTGCCGGTGGATTTGACCGGAACCGGGGCGTTCTGCGGCGGGGTCGGCATGGTGATGATGCAGAACTCGGCACCCAGATCGTAGGCGGCGAGTTCGCAAAGATGGATCAGCACCGGTCGGGATTGGGTTTCGGCGAGGATGGCAATGGGGGTGCCTTTGCCGATGCCATTCAATGCCAAAACGCGGCGGAAGGCGGCCAGCCATTTGCCCTCTATCCGTTCTTGCATCATCGCGGCTTCCCCCTTGACCCACTGGATTTGAGTCTAATAATTTTACTGATCGGTTTAGTAATTATCAGACTCATCTTTGTGTCAACAAGATTTTCGAAAATCTTGCAGAACGCCGATTATTTCAGGTTTTTCGCAGACCACTCGGCCCATTTCGGGCGGTCCAACTCGAAGGTGTCATGGCTGCGGACGTAGGTTGAGCCATAGCTGCGGGCGACGAGATTCAGGGCGGGGGTGTCGATATGCGCGCGTTCCGCGTTCAGGATGAAACGGTCGTCGATATGCGCCGCCAGCACGCGACCGATGACGATGGTTTGATGCGGGCCAGTGACCACCGAGGACAGCATCCGACATTCAAACGCCACCGGGCTGGCAGCGATGCGCGGCGGGCGGATATGCACCGAAGCCTCAGTTTCTAGGCCCGCGAGGTTAAGTTCGTTCACCCCGGTTGGCGCATCGACCGAGGTGGTGTTCATCTGCTGCACCAGTGCCTCGGGCACCAGATTGACCACAAATTCGCCCGTGGCGAGGATGTTCGCCGCCGTATCCTTGAAGCCGCGCGTAGGGTCGGCCATCAGGCCCAGCACGAGGGTCGGCGGGGCGGAGCCCATGACATTGAAAAAGCTGTAAGGGGCGGCGTTTAGCTTGCCGTCGTGGCTTTGCGTCACCACCCAAGCAATCGGGCGCGGCATCACGGTGGCGGCGAGCAGTTTGTAGGCAATGGGCTCGGCCACCTTATCCAAATCCCAGCGCATCAGATTTCCGTCACAGCACGTTTGGCGCGGGTATCGACGGCGAGTTCAAACACATCGGGGCGGGCGTAGTGGCCTGTCACGTCGAAATCATATTTGGCGCGCATCACCTCGGTGGGGTCGATTTCGGCGTAAAGAATGGTCTCACCGCTGAAATCCGGGCCAGCCAGCACCTTGCCCAAGGGGCCGATGATGGCAGAGCCGCCGCGCATCATCACCGTATCGGGGGCATCGCCCAGCGCACTTTCATGCTCGGGGCCGTAAGCGGCGCGGGTGATGTGCTGGCAGGCGGTCAGCACAAAGGTCCGGCCCTCCATCGCGATATGCTGCATGGTGGGCAGCCAAGTGTCACGGTCATCGGCGGTGGGGGCGCAGTAGAGGCTAACACCTTGATGATACATGTGCATCCTGAGTGCGGGCATGTAGTTTTCCCAGCAGATCACCGCGCCAATGGTGCCTAAATCGGTCTTGAAGGTCGGCAGGGTCGAGCCATCGCCAAAGCCCCAGATCAGCCGCTCGGCGGCGGTGGGCATCAGTTTGCGGTGCTTGCCGACAAGGCCTTTCGCGCCATCGAAATAGAGCGCGGTGCAGTAGAGTGTGGCCCCGTCGCGCTCGATGGCGCCGATGACGGCGAAGGTGTTGGTTTCAGCGGTGGCCTCGGCCAGCAGGGCGATTTCGGGGCCGTCAAGGTCGATGGCGGCGGCGTGGTAGCGCGCGAAGGCGGCGCGACCTTCGGGTTTGCGCATCCCTATCGGGGCACCGAAGCTGGCACCTTTCGGGTAGCCACCTAATAGCGCCTCGGGGAACACCACCAGTTTCGCGCCCTTGGCGGCGGCTTCGCGCAGGGCGGCGGCGGCTTTTTCAGCGGTGGCGAGCGGGTCGTTGGGCAGCGAGGCGATTTGGGCGACGGCGACGGTGAAAGTCATTTAGGCGTTCCTTTTGTGGCAGACCGCCGGGGGCCAGCCCCCGGACCCCCGGGATATTTGAGCACAGAGGATGACCTAAGCGTTAGTCTGGGGTGGCGTTGACGATTGGGTGCCGGATGGTGCCAATGCCTTCAACCGTCGCCACAACCACATCACCGGGCCAGAGCCATTCTTGCGGGGTCCGCCCCGCGCCGACGCCCTCCGGGGTGCCCGAGGCGATGATGTCGCCCGGTTCCAGCGTGATGCCAGCGGAAATGTCGGCAATCAGCGTATCGACCTTGAACAGCATGTGGCGGGTGTTGGAGCGCTGCTTTTCGACGCCATTAACCGTGAGCCAGAGGTCCAGCGTTTGCGGGTCGGGGATATCATCGGCGGTGATGATGCAAGGGCCGAAAGGGGCGTAGGTGTCTTGGCCCTTGGAGAAAATCCATTGCCCGGCGCGGCGGTTGTCGCGGGCCGAGATGTCGATCATCACCGAATAGCCGAAGACGTGATTCAACGCGTTTTCGCGGGTGACACGGCGGGCGGTGGTGCCGATGATCACGGCAAGTTCCACCTCCCAATCGAGTTGCTGGGTGATTTTGGCGTTGTGTTCGATGGCACAGCCGGGGCCGATGATGGTGGTGGGCGGTTTGGAAAAGATCACCGGCTGTTTCGGCAGGTCTTTCGAGGTGTCGAGGGATGCAGCACTTTCGGCGACATGTTCAACATAGTTCAGGCCGATGCCGAAGATGTTCTTGCGGGGACGCGGGATCGGGGCAAGCAGGGTGACATTGGCCAGATCGGTGGCAACGCCGGTGGTATAATCGCCCTCGGCGCCCTCAAGGCAGGCTTTCAGCGTTGCCAGACCGGGGCGGCCTGCGTCGATCAGGGCCAGCATGGAATCGGGCAGATCTTCGCCCATCATCGCGCCCAGGCGGGCCACATCGACGACCAGATCGCCGTCCATAACGCCCAGCTTTGCTGCGGCCTCGACCGAGGCGCGGTAAGTTACCAGTTTCATATCTTGTCCTTACAGAAGCGGCTGATGGCCGTTGGTGTCGCCAAAGGCTTCTTCACGGTAGAGGCCCAAGGCCCGCATGACGGGAAGGTCCGACAGGCAGAACAGGCAGGCATCCTCCCCCGGTTGATCGTTGACGTGTTCATGCCAAGCCCATGACGGCACACAGAAAATATCGCGTTCCTGCCAGTCATAGCGCTGGCCGTTGATGATGGAATGGCCTTTGCCTTTGGCGACATGATAGAGGTAGCTGCCAGTGTGGCGGTGGGCTTTGGTGTGTTCGCCCGCGCGCAGCAGTTGCATGGACGCGCCAAGGGTTTGCATCACCGGGCCGTTGGTGACCGGGTTCACATACTCCATTAGCACGCCATCAAAGGGCGAGCCGTCGGTGGTGCTGGCGTATTTCACCAGTGCGTCATAGGTCGGGGCCCATTCGTATTTGAACATCGGGCTGTAGCCTTTGCTCCAAGCGCCACCGCCGGGGGTCAGGCCTGCGTTGCCCCAGGTCTTGGTCATATCATCCACCGGATAGCCGACAGCTTGGCCAAGATCGGGGTGGACCTCGTAGAAATTCGCCTCCATCGCGTTGACGAAGGGGATGTCGAGGCCGTCTTGCCAGATGCAGGGGGTGCCCTCGGCGGCAACACCGTGTTCGTGCCAAGTGCCGTTGGGGGTCAGCACAAAATCATTCGCGCCCAAGGTCATCTTGTGGCCATCGACGACGGTATAAGCGCCGCTGCCTTCCATGATGAAGCGAATGGCGCTGGCGGAATGGCGGTGGGCCGAGGCGACCTCGCCGGGGTTCATCACTTGCAGGCCTGCGTAAATCCAGCCGACCGCTGCGGCAACATCGGTGCGACCGGGGTTGTTAAGATAGATCACCCGCCGCCCAGCTTTTTCGGGCGTCACCAGCTGCACCGAGCGCAGGACTTGCTCGCGCAGATCACGGTAGCGCCAAACCACGGGGACCGATTGGCTTTTCGGTTGCCACGGTTCGATCTTATTGGCCACCGTCCACAAAGCACCGGTGCTAAATTTTTCGAGCTGCTCGTAATAGGCCAACAGTTCGGGCGTGTCTTCGACATTGGCACGGCCGGCCACGTCCTCGCGGTGATTTTCGCGCTGATTGCTCATCCCTGCCCCCTTATGTCGACTTTGTTCGTCTAAAATGCCAGAATTATTTTCGCAAGCAAGTCATATTTTCGAAAATAATGAAATTGCCATCTGATCTACCCTGCGCCATACTGGGCGCAGCAGAAAGAGGCCCCGGATGACTTTGGCAGAAACCGCCTATGACGCGTTGCGGCGAGACATTGTGCGGGGGGTGCTGGCTCCGGGCAAACCGTTGCGGATGGCGCAGCTGTCTGAGCGCTATGGCATGGGATTCTCGCCGCTGCGTGAGGCGTTGAACCGCTTGCAGGCCGAGCGGCTGGTGACCTCGATCGCCTTACGGGGGTTTTCGGTGGCGCCGCTGTCGATGGCGGAAATGTGGGATACCATCAACACCCGTGTGCTGATCGAACAGCGCGCGCTGCGGCTTTCCATCGAACTGGGCGACGATGATTGGGAGGCCGGGATTGTCAGCGCCCTGCATGGCTTGATGCTGCAATCGGCGCGGGCGGTGGAGGCGAATGCGGATGAGCAAAAGCTGCTGGAAGATCGCCATCGCGGCTTTCATCTGGCACTGATTGCGGGCTGTGGCTCAAGCTGGCTGCTGGAGTTTTTCCAGCGGCTGTATGTTGAGGCCGAGCGCTATCGTTATCCGATGCTGCAACAGCGCAATGTTGAACATCATCGCGATATTCAGGCCGAACACGCGGCTTTGTCGCAGGCGACACTGGCGCGGGATGCCGATTTGGCCTGCGATCTGCTGGCCGAACATTATCTGCGCACCGCGCGGTTCATCGAGGCGCAGATGGCGGCGGCACCGCAGGCGCAAACCGCATAGCTGTGGTTTACCCCGCAAGCGGGATCACATCGACGGCTTGTTTGCTTTTTTGGCCGCCCGAAATCCGCATCGTGCCTTTGATCGGCGAGACATCGGCGTAATCGCGACCCCGCGCCACGACGATGTGATCTTCTCCGGCAAGTTTGTCGTTGGTGGGGTCGAACTCGATCCAGCCAGCGTCAGGACCGCACCATGCACGCACCCAAGCATGCATCGCATCGGCCCCTTCCAGCCGGGGTTTTCCGGGCGGTGGCAGAGTGCGCAGGAAGCCGCTGACATAGCCTGCCGGGATGCCGATGCCGCGCAGGCAAGCGATCATGATGTGCGAAAAATCCTGACAGACGCCGTGACGCTTGGCGAAAGCCTCGGTCGCTGGGGTGTCAACTGTGGTGGCTTCGGGGTCAAACTTCATGTGACGGTGCAGCGCGCTGCCTACGGCGACGACGGCTTCGGCCACATCCATATCTGGGTGCAGCGCGCCATGGGCAAAGGCGGTCATCGCGCGGTCACGCGGGACACGGACCGAGGGTGATAGGAAATGCAGCGGTGAATTCGGGCCAAGATCGCGCTGCGCGGCCAAAGCGGCGGGCATCGCGGACAAAGCGATGGCATTGCTGGGCAGGCTGGGGATCACCAGCCGCTCGATCCGGGCTTTCATGGTGAAGGCCACTGAGTCATGCGGACCACGAAAGCTGAACTCGGTGATGCGGTTGCCGAAGAAATCCAAGCGGTCCAAGCGTTCTTCCGGGCGTGGGGTGATGTCGAGCAGGCTGGCCTGCACGCGCTGACCGGGCATGTCCAACGGCATCACGCAGACCACATGCCGCCCGCCCACCGCCGGATTGGCATATTGATAGGCAATTTGCAGTTTGATGTCGTAGATCACCGCCCGCCCCTCGTGCATGTCCGGTTCACATTGAATCGAAAGTCTCTGCCTCTCGCATACGCTCGAACGCGTTTTTCGATAAGACTATTTTTATCAGAACCTGACATGCTTTAATGCATGAACGCGGAGCCGAGCGCGGTGGACAGATCATAAATCTGCCCGCGTGCCGCCAGCAGCGCCTGCGTGTCCAGCGTTTGCACGGTGTGGACGATCACCGAGGTTTGCAGTATCCGCACTTTGCGCTCAAACTCGGTCATCTGGCCGTGCGGGCCGGTGTGGGACAACTCATCCACGCATTTGGCGATCACATCGAGATGGAAGCGGACCGAGCGCGGGTTGGACTCGTCAAGGCCCAGCAGATCAATCACACTTTCGCGGCTGGTGAACACGGCGTAGCGCTGGCGGTGGACCATGATGCTGTCGCCGACCTCAATCGCCATATCGAGGCCGCCGGGGGGCGAGGTGGGACCAGCGACCGCCGCCAAAAGATCGGTCATCATTGCGGCACGTTCCAAAGACCGACCGATGGACAGAAAATGCCAGCCCGCCGCGCGATACATGTTTTCATGCACAAGGCCGGAAAAGCCCGCGATCTTGCGCAGCATCACGCTCATCACCTGTGCAGCATCGCCACCGGTTTCGGTGGTTTTGGCGATGCGGGTCATGGATTTCTCGATGTCTTGCAGCGCAGACCAGCCGTCGACGCTGAAACGGTCGCGGATTTGGCTGGCGCTGTAAACGGCGGAGCTGAGGGTGTTCAGAACGCCTGCCGGGAAGGCTTCGGTCGCATCGACGCCGTAGGATTTCAGCCGGGCGCGGATGGTGGCAAGCAAAGCGGCGTTGCCCGCCTCATTCACCCTGCCGTTGTAGGCGCGCACGAGGCGGAGCAAACCTTCGGTGCGCTCGACATAGCGGCCGAGCCAGAACAGATTGTCGGCGGCGCGGCTGGGCAAAGGCCCCGGTTGCGCACGCACGAAGGGGGTGGATTGTGGCGCGCGTAGGGTGACGGGTTCAACGGGTGTGTCGCTGACCACCCAAACATCGGCGACCGAGCCGCCGTTGCGCATCGAAATCGCAGTGGTGTCGGTGCCAGCCCCAATGCGGGCGAAGCCGCCGGGCATTACTTGCCAGCCTGTGGTGGTGCGGGCGAGGAACACCCGCAGCGACATTGGGCGCGGCACCAGCGTGCCATTTTCGTAGAACGGAGTGGTGGACAGCGTGACCAATTCTTTGCCAACCAGTTCACCCGCATTATCGGTCAGCCAATCATGCAGATCGGCGTCATCCTCACTGCCGCGCATCTGGCCGCCAACGGCATGGGGCGCGGTGGATTCAAAAGCGATGCGGGTGGCCATCGCCGGGCCGATCAGCATCCGGTCGGCATGGGCGCGGACATGCGCGAGTTCTTTGGCCTGACCGCACCACCATGTCGCCACATTGGGGATTTGCAGTTTTTGTCCGGTCAACACCTGTGCGATTTTCGGCAGGAAGGCCATCAACGCCTGGGTTTCCAGCACGCCGACGCCCAAAGCGTTGACCATGGTGACATGGCCTTGCCGCACCGCCGACATCAGGCCGGGGGTGCCGAGATGGCTGTCGCCGCGCAGTTCCAACGGATCGGCCCAGATGCCATCCATCCGCCGCCACAGCACATCGACCGGGGCGAGGCCCTCGACGGTGCGGACGTAGAGTTGGCCGTTTTCAACGGTCAGATCTTCGCCCTCCAGCAGCGCCATGCCAAGATAGCGGGCGATATAGGCCTGTTCATAGTAGGTGTCGGTCAGAGGGCCGGGGGTCAGGATGCCGACGCGGGAGGTCGGATCGCTGCGCAGCTTTTCCAACGCGTCGCGGAACGACCGGAAGAAACCTGCGAGGCGGTGGACATTGGTGGTGCGGTAGAGGTCCGGGAACACGCGGGAAGCCGCCACGCGGTTCTCCAACGCAAAGCCAGCGCCTGAAGGTGCATCGGTACGATCCGACAGCACCCACCAACGGCCATCGGGGCCACGGCCAATTTCAAACGCCATGAAATGCAGAAAATGCCCCGAGCGGGGTTTCACTCCCACCATCGGGCGCAGCCATTCCGGGTTTTCGGCGATCAGGCTGGCGGGCAGATGACCTTCGGCGACCAAGCGGTTCTCGCCATAAAGATCGGCGGCGAGCAGTTCCATGATATCAGCGCGCTGGATCAGGCCCGCTTCGATGCTGTGCCAATCGGCTTCGGGCAGCAGGATCGGCACAGCCGAGAACGGCCAGTCCCGCCCGGCGCTGGAGTTATCGCCATATTTGCGAAAGAACACCCCGGTGTCGGCCAGATGCTGCTCACCCCGCGCGAAGGCGTCTTTCACCTCGGCCGCCGAGAGGCTTGACATATGCGCGATCAGTCCAGCCCAAACCGGGCGCATCGCGCCTTGCGCATCCACCAATTCATCCGGCACGCCGGGAAGCGGGCGATACCGGGCAAAAAGCTGGGTATCGACCGGCTTTGCTTTGGCCTTGCGTGCCATCAGTGCCTTGGAGCGCGGCGCAGATCGAGGGTCATCGGGAACTCGGGATGCGGGGTTTCGGAGACGGGTTCATAGAGGCCACCAGTATGACCATGTGGCTCGAACCGAGCAAGCCTGCGCGCTTCGGCCTCGTTACTGTTCACCGGGAACGTATCATAATTGCGCCCGCCGGGATGGGCGACGTGATAGGTGCAGCCCCCCAAAGCGCGGCCTGTCCAAGTGTCATAGACATCGAAGGTCAGCGGCGCGTTGACGGGCAGGACCGGGTGCAGGGCGAGTGGCGGCTGCCATGCTTTGAAGCGGACGGCGGCCACCGAGACGCCCGCGCCGACCGTCTGCATCGGCATTTGGCGCTGATTGCAGGTGACGGTATAGCGGCCCGGATCGCCGCCTGTCAGCTTGGCTTGCAGGCGTTCCACGGAACTGTCGGTATAGCGCACGGTGCCACCGATGGCCCCGGTTTCGCCCATGACATGCCAAGGCTCCAGTGCCTGACGGATTTCAAGGGTGACGCCTTCGAACGTCGCCTCACCGCAGAACGGGAAGCGGAATTCGGCTTGGGCCTTGAACCAGTCGGGGTTGAAATCAAAGCCGTGCTGGCGCAGGTCGGACAGCACATCGAGGAAATCGGCCCAGACGAAATGCGGCAGCATGAAGCGGTCGGCCAGATTGGTGCCCCAGCGGGTGAGGTTACCTTTAAGGGGTGCGGCCCACATCCGCGCAATCAGGGCGCGGATCAGCAGTTGTTGCGCAAGGCTCATCCGGGGGTTCGGTGGCATCTCGAAACCCCGAAATTCCACCAGACCAAGGCGGCCTGTCGGGCCGTCCGGGGAGTAAAGTTTGTCGATGCAAATCTCGGCGCGGTGGGTGTTGCCGGTGACATCAACCAGCAAGTTGCGCAGCAGGCGGTCGACCAGCCACGGCGGCGGTGCCGCCCCCTGCCCCGGCGTCGGGATTTGGGTCAGCGCGATTTCGAGTTCATAGAGGGCATCCATCCGCGCTTCGTCAATGCGAGGAGCCTGAGAGGTGGGGCCGATGAACAGGCCCGAGAACATGTAGGACAGCGACGGATGGCGCTGCCAATGCAGGATCAGGCTGGCCAGCAGATCGGGGCGGCGCAGGAACGGGCTGTCAGCGGGGGTGACGCCGCCGACCACGACATGGTTGCCGCCGCCGGTGCCGGTATGTTTGCCGTCGATCATGAATTTGTCGGCACCTAGGCGCAGCTGGCGGGCTTCTTCGTAGACAATTTCAGTGGTGAGGACGGTTTCGCCCCAGTTGTGCGACGGGTGGATATTGACCTCAATCACCCCCGGATCGGGCGCAACGCGGATTACGTTCAGGCGGGGATCGTTGGGCGGGCCGTAGCCTTCGATATGCACGGGCAGGCCAAGCTTCTTGGCGGCGGCTTCGGCGGCGGCGACAAGTTCGAGGTAGTCTTCGACCTTTTCCACCGGGGGCATGAACACACAAAGCCGACCGTCGCGCGGCTCCACCGAGATCGCGGTGCGGACAGAGCCTGCAAGATCAGAAATTACCTGCTCGCGGCGGTCTTGCGTGGCTTCAGAGGCAGTAAAGCTGGCCACGGCTTGCGCGGGCTCGGCAGTGTATTCAGGCAGCGGGCCACGGGTATCGAATGGGTCGGAAGGGTGGATATGCGGGTAGTCGGCGGGTTTGACATAGGGCAGCGAGCCCAGCGGCAGGCGGTAGCCGACGGGGCTGTCGCCCGGCACGAGGAACAGATGGCCGCGCCGCAGCGCCCATTTCTCGGACACCCAAGTTTGCGCGGCGCGGGACTGCCAGCGCTGCACCGGGAGGACGAAGCCCGAAGGCTCGGTCAGGCCACGCGAAAACACCCGCGCGATGCGGTTGCGTTCTTCGGGGTCTTTCAGCTGCGAGTTTTCGGGGGTGACGTTCTCGGGCAGATTGCCTTCCTTGACGATCCATTCGGCGGGGTCTTCAAAAGCGGGTGTGACGTTTTCCGCAGGCAATCCAAGCGTTTGCGCGATGTTTTGCAGCAGGGTGCTGGCCTGTTCCGGCGTCGCCTTGGCACGGCTGATTTCAGGTGCGATTAGGTCGGGGTTGTGCCAGATCGGTTTGCCATCGCGACGCCAGTAGAGGCTGAAGGTCCAGCGCGGCAGGGTTTCGCCGGGGTACCATTTGCCTTGACCGTAATGCAGGAAGCCACCCGGTGCGAACTTGGCTTGCAGGCGGCGGATCAGCGCATCGGCAAACACGCGTTTGGTGGGGCCGACGGCGTCAGTGTTCCACTCGCCCGCTTCAAAGTCGTCGATGGAGACAAACGTCGGCTCGCCGCCCATGGTGAGGCGGACATCGCCTGCGGCCAAAGCCGCATCGACCTTGTGGCCCAGAGCGTTGAGATCATCCCAAGCCGCTTCGGAAAACGGCATGGTGATGCGTGGATGCTCAGCGGTGCGCGTCACCGTCATGTCAAAGTCAAAATCAACCTCGGCGTAGCTCGCCATGCCCGAGATCGGCGCCGCATTGGAGTAATGCGGCGTCGCGGACAGCGGGATATGGCTTTCGCCGGTCAGCAGGCCAGAGGTGGGATCAAGCCCGATCCAACCCGCGCCGGGCAAGTAGACCTCGCACCACGCGTGCAGGTCGGTGAAGTCTTTGTCGGTGCCTTGCGGGCCATCCACAGCCGTCAGGTCGGGTTTCAACTGGATCAGATAGCCCGACACAAACCGCGCAGCAAAGCCCAGATGGCGCAAGGACTGCACCAGCAGCCACGAAGTATCGCGGCACGATCCCAACGCCAGCCCCAAGGTTTCCTCGGGAGTCTGCACCCCTGGTTCCATGCGGATGACATAGCCGATTTCCTGCGCAAGCTGCGCGTTGAGGCGCACGATGAAGTCGATGGTGCGCAGGGGATCCCGCGGCACACGATCAAGGAACGCCTGCAACAGTGGCCCCGGCGCGTCGCAACTGCGGTAAATCACCAGATCTTCGGCGATCTCGGCGGGGTATTCGAAGGGCCAGGTTTCAGCACTCGCCTCAACAAAGAAATCGAACGGGTTGTAGACGGTCATATCGGCGGTCAGATCGACCTCGATCTTCAGTTCCGTCACCGGATCGGGGAAGACATAGCGGGCCAGCCAGTTGCCATACAAATCCTGTTGATAATTCACAAAATGGTTCGCGGGCGTGACTTTCAGCGCATGCGACACCACCCGGGTGCGGCTGTGCGGCGCGGGGCGCAGCCGGATGATCTGCGGGCCCAGCGTCACCGGGCGATCATATTTGTAATGGGTCAGATGGTAGATGCTGGCGAGGATGGACATGATATTTTCTTTCAGGGATAGAGAGGTTTTTTCACAGCCAGCGGTGATCCTCTAACACTTTGTGCATCAGGGGGCGGTTTCAGCGCAAGTGATGAAGATTTCCGCGAAAGCCGCCTAAAAAATAAGCACCAGATCAGATTGCACCGTGTTGGACGCGCAGGGTCTCAGCCGAGAACCGTACCAGTTCAGCCACTTGCAGCAGTTGCTTGGCCAAGGGACTGGTCTTGCGCCAGACCATGCCGACGATGCGCTGCGGTTTCGGATCGCCAAACCGCGCCACCGACACCGAGGCCGAGCGGGTTTCGACCGCCATCGCCATCTCGGGGATCAGCGTCACACCGATACCCGCGCTGACCATTTGCACCAAGGTTGACAGCGAACTGCCGTCGAGCAATTCACGCGGCGGGGCGGCAGACATATTGCAAAACGACAACGCCTGATCGCGGAAGCAATGGCCTTCCTCTAACAAAAGCAGACGCATTTCACGCAGACGTTCGCGGCTGGGCACCGGTTTGCCTTCATCCTCGGCAGGGCGGATCAGCACGAAATCTTCCGAGAACAGCGGCACTTCGGTCAGCGAAGGCTCCGAGATCGGCAGCGCCACGATGGCGGTATCTAAGCGGCCCTCAGCGAGTTCAGTCAACAGTTTCGGGGTGATGGTTTCGCGCAGTTGCAAATCAAGGTCGGCATTCAGACGCATCAGATTGCCGATGATGGTCGGCAGCAAATACGGCGCGATGGTGGGAATCACCCCGATCCGCAAGCGCCCCACCAGTTGCGTCTGCGCCGCCCGCGCGATGTCAGCCAATTCATCGACCGAGCGCAGAATGTCGCGCACCCGCAGCGCAAATGCCTCACCAAAGCTGGTCAGCCGCACTTGCCGCGCGCCGCGTTCAAACAGGTCGGTGCCGAGGGCGGCTTCCAGTTCCTTGATCTGCATGGACAAAGCGGGTTGTGAGATGGCACAGGTTTCCGCCGCGCGCCCGAAATGGCCGTGGCGGGCCAAAGCCTCAAAATAGCGGAACTGTTTCAGGGTGAAGTTGATCATAAGGGCAACTTATCGGAACAATCAGTATATTCAACTTAAACTAATGCCATCACGTTGTTATAGTGATGGCAGCACAAAGCAAAAGACCGTTCACAGAAACGGTTTTCAGCAGAATCGGAGAGAGCGATGGACGGAAACGAACCCACAAGCGGCGGCAAATGCCCGGTGATGCATGGCGGCAGCCAACACACCACCAACAAGCTGCGCTCAAACCGCGATTGGTGGCCAAACCAGCTTAACCTACGGATTTTGCATCAGAATGCGCCCGCATCTAACCCGATGCCCGAAGGCTTTGACTATGCCGAAGCCTTCAAGGCGTTGGATTTGGCCGCCGTAAAGCAAGACCTGACCGCGCTGATGCACGACAGTCAGCCGTGGTGGCCTGCCGATTGGGGCCATTACGGCCCGTTTTTCATCCGCATGGCGTGGCACAGTGCTGGCACCTACCGCACCGGCGATGGCCGTGGCGGTGCCGGGTCTGGCACCCAGCGCTTTGCGCCGCTGAATAGCTGGCCGGATAACGTCAGCTTGGATAAGGCCCGCCGCCTGTTGTGGCCGATCAAACAGAAATACGGCAATGCGATTTCCTGGGCCGATCTGATCGTGCTGACCGGCAACGTTGCACTGGAATCGATGGGCTTTAAGACCTTTGGCTTTGGCGGCGGACGCGTCGATGTGTGGGAGCCGCCAGAGGATATCTACTGGGGCTCTGAGGACACCTGGCTGATCGCCTCGAACGATCCGGCCAACAAAAACAGCCGCTATTCCGGCGACCGTAATCTGGAAAACCCGCTGGCCGCCGTGCAAATGGGCCTGATCTACGTCAATCCCGAAGGCCCGGATGGCGTGGCTGATCCGGTAGCCTCGGGCCGCGATATTCGTGAGACGTTTGCCCGGATGGCGATGGATGACGAAGAAACCGTGGCTTTGGTTGCGGGCGGTCATACCTTCGGCAAGGCGCATGGCGCGGGTGATCCGGCCTTGGTCGGGGCTGATCCTGAAGCTGCTCCGATGGCGCAGCAGGGATTAGGCTGGCAGAACGGCTTTGGTTCCGGCTCCGGCGTTCACACCACCAGCTCTGGGATTGAGGGCGCGTGGAAGCCGAACCCGACCACTTGGGACAACGGCTATTTCAACATGCTGTTCAAATATGAGTGGGAACTGACCAAGAGCCCGGCTGGCGCGCAAATATTCCTCGCCCGCGACGTCGAGCCGCAGGATATGATCCCCGACGCCCATGACCCGTCGATCACCCATCGCCCCATGATGACCACGGCGGACCTTGCGATGCGGTTTGACCCGATCTACGGGCCGATCTCGCGCCGCTTCCATGATGATCAGGCGGCGTTTGCCGATGCGTTCGCGCGGGCTTGGTTCAAGCTAACCCACCGCGATATGGGGCCGAAAGTGCTGTATCTGGGGTCCGAGGTGCCTGCGGAAGATCTGATCTGGCAAGATCCGATCCCGGCGGCGACTTCGGGTGCGATTGACGCGGCGGATGTGGCAGCGTTGAAGGCGCAGATTTTGGGTTCGAACCTGACGGTGTCGGAACTGGTTTCGGTGGCTTGGGGGTCAGCCTCGACCTTCCGCGGCTCGGATAAACGCGGCGGTGCGAATGGCGCGCGTATCCGGTTGGCCCCGCAGAAGGATTGGGCGGTGAACCAGCCGGAACAACTGGCCAAGGTGCTGACGGTGCTGGAAGGGGTGCAAGCCTCGTTCAACGCAGGCAATCCCGGTAAAGCAGTGTCGTTGGCCGATCTGATCGTGCTGGGCGGCTCGGCTGCGGTGGAAAATGCGGCAGCGGCGGCTGGGTATCCGGTTGCGGTGCCGTTTGCGGCGGGGCGGACGGATGCCAGCCAAGAGCAGACCGATGTTGAATCGTTCTCGGTGCTGGAGCCAGTGGCGGACGGGTTCCGCAACTACCTGAAGGTACAGTATTCGGTCACGGCGGAAGAACTGCTGCTGGATCGGGCGCAACTGCTGACCCTGACGGCGCCGGAGATGACGGTTCTGGTCGGCGGCTTGCGGGCTTTGGATGCCAATACGGGGCACTCCCAGCATGGGGTGTTCACCAACCGTCCGGGTGTGCTGAGCAACGATTTCTTCGTCAACCTGCTGGATATGGGGACGGTTTGGAAAGCCACCTCTCCGGCAGAGACGGAGTTTGAGGGCCGGGATCGCACCACGGGCGCGTTGAAATGGACGGCAACGCGGAATGATCTGGTGTTCGGATCGAACTCGCAACTGCGGGCTTTGGCCGAGGTTTACGGGCAGAGTGACGGTCAGGCCGCCTTCGTGCGCGACTTTGTGGCGGCTTGGGTCAAGGTGATGAACGCGGATCGGTTTGATCTGGTCTAAGCTGGTTTGAAAGTTGAAAACGCGCGTGGGTTTTGGCCCGCGCGCGCTTTTATTTTGACCTGTCCACGCGTGGACAGGCGTGCGGTTTACATGATTTCAACGGGTTAAGGCGGGCTCGTTAACCTTGTGTAAAGGTTTTCCACACGGCAGTGACGCCGATCAGTCTCCCTATACCCTGCTGAAATTACATCTTCAGCGCGTCAACAACTTTGCCATCGGGATGGGCTTTGCAGGCGTCAGTCGCGGCGATGGTCATTTCTTCGTCCGTCATGGCGGAGAATTTCGCATCGTCCTTCAGCGACTCCTTCACGGCGATGCCGACGGTCGTCATATTCTGCGCGTCCATCAGCGAGAAATCGTTGCAAGTGACGGTTGACGGATCAACTTTGACGTCGCCCTCGGTTTGGGCAAAAGCAGGAACGGCGATCAGCGCAACGGCTGCAAAAGCATAGGAAAGTTTCATGGTGTGGTCCTCCTATAACGCCCGGCATCTTTGCGGGCATTGCAGAGGTAAGCCCGACGCGCAGGCAAACTAGTCTAGCAGGCTGAATTCACGGCCGGGCGCAACGAGTCAAGCGAAGTTGCGCTGGCGAAAATAAGCTTTTGCGCAGAAACACGCTTGAAGAATTCGTCGGGCGTGACGCAACACTTTTTTGGCTTCAAGTATCGCAACCGAATAGCTTCACACGCGTTTATACAGCCATCTGAAAAGCGATTTCTCGTTTTCTGCTATGGGAAGTGTGTTCGCGAAAATTTCTGATTGCCGTTCTAGCTTGATCACTATCTCACGCCCGCTTCCCCACCACCGCCACGCCCAGAACCTCCAGCACTTTCGCCTCAATCTGCGCGGCATCCATCCCAGCGCTGCGATACATGGCTTCGGGCGAGGCGTGGTCGATGAAGGTGTCGGGGAGGACCATCGAACGGAATTTCAGGCCGTGGTCGAAGATGGCTTCATCGGCCAGCAGTTGGGCGACATGAGAGCCGAAGCCGCCGATGGCGCCTTCTTCGATGGTGATCAGGGCTTCGTGGGTTCTTGCCAGATTGAGGATCAAGTCGCGGTCCAACGGTTTGGCGAAGCGGGCGTCGGCGATGGTGGGGGTTAGGCCTTTGGCGGTTAGGGACTCGGCGGCTTTTTGGACTTCGGACAGGCGGGTGCCGAAGGACAGTAGCGCCACGCGCGCGCCTTGTTGGATCAGGCGACCTTTGCCGATTTCCAAGGGGATGCCTTTGGCAGGCATCTCGACCCCGGTGCCTTCACCGCGCGGATAGCGGAAGGCGATGGGGCCGGAGTTGTGGGCGGCGGCGGTGGCGACCATGTGGACGAGTTCGGCTTCATCTGCCGCCGCCATCACCACGAAGCCGGGGAGGTTGGACAGGAAGGCCACGTCAAAGCTGCCTGCGTGGGTGGCCCCGTCTGCGCCGACAAGCCCAGCGCGGTCGATGGCAAAGCGGACGGGCAGGCGTTGGATGGCGACGTCATGCACCACCTGGTCGTAGCCGCGTTGCAGGAAGGTGGAGTAGATCGTGCAGAATGGCTTCATCCCGCCCGCAGCGAGGCCTGCCGAAAAGGTGACAGCGTGTTGTTCGGCGATGCCTACGTCAAACGTGCGTTTGGGGAAGCGGGCGGCGAACAGATCAAGCCCAGTGCCATCTGGCATGGCGGCGGTGATGGCGACGATTTTATCATCGGTTTCGGCTTCGCGGATCAGGGATTGCGCGAAAACTTTGGTGTAGCTGGGGGCGTTGGAGGCGGCTTTTTGCTGCACACCGGTGAGGACATCGAATTTTCCGGTGGCGTGACCTTTGTCGCGGGCAGCTTCTGCCGGGGCGTAGCCTTTGCCTTTTTTGGTCAGCACATGGATCAGCATCGGGCCGGTGGCGCGGGCTTGGGCGGTTCTTAAGACCGGGAGAAGTTGGTCAAGGTCGTGGCCGTCGATGGGGCCGATGTAGGAGAAGCCGAGTTCTTCGAACAAAGTGCCGCCCACGGCCATGCCTTTCAGCATTTCCTTGGCGCGGCGGGCACCTTCTTGGAAGGGTTCGGGCAGCAGGGAGACCATGCCTTTGGCGGCGGATTTCAGGTCTTGGAATGGCTCGCCCGCGTACATGCGGCTGAGGTAGGCGGACAGCGCGCCGACCGGGGGAGCGATGGACATTTCGTTGTCGTTCAAAATGACGAACAGGCGTTTTTTCAGGTGGCCTGCGTTGTTCATCGCCTCAAACGCCATGCCTGCGGACATCGAGCCATCGCCGATCACCGCAATAGCGTCGCCGGGATCGCCGCCTAGTTCCGCCGCCATGGCGAAACCGAGGGCGGCGGAGATCGAGGTGGAGGAATGGGCTGCGCCGAACGGATCATAGGGAGATTCGCTGCGCTTGGTGAAACCCGACAGGCCACCTTCGGTACGCAGGGTGCGGATGCGGTCGCGGCGTCCGGTCAGGATCTTATGCGGATAGCATTGGTGGCCGACGTCCCAGATGATCTTGTCGCGCGGCGCGTGGAAGGTAGCGTGCAAGGCGACGGTGAGTTCCACCACGCCCAAGCCCGCGCCAAGATGGCCGCCGGTGACGGAGACCGCTGAAATGGTTTCGGCGCGGAGTTCATCGGCGAGTTGTTTGAGCTCGCGATCCGACAGCGATTTCATATCCGAGGGCAGTTTGACCCGATCAAGCAGGGGGGTGTTGGGTTTGTCAGCCATAGGTGCCTCAGCTTTCCCGCGCGATGGTGAAACGGGCGCAGTCGATCAGGTTTTGCGCGGATGCGCCGTAGGGGGCAATGTGGTCACAGGCCTGCTCTACCAAAGATTTGGCGCGGGCGCGTGCGGCATCAAGCCCCAGCAGCGAGACGAAGGTGGCTTTACCGGCGGCTGCGTCTTTTTGCAGACGTTTTCCGGCTTTTTCGACGTCTCCGGTGACGTCTAGGATATCGTCGGCGATCTGGAAGGCGAGGCCGAGACAATCGCCGTAACTCTGCATCGCATGTGTCTCTGCCCCCGCCATGCGTGGGCCCGCCATCGCCGACCAAGTGATCAGCGCGCCGGTTTTTCCGACTTGTAGGGCGATGATCTGATCAAGGTTCAACGCGGTGGCAGCGGTTTCAGCGGCAATGTCAGCCACCTGACCGCCGACCATGCCACGCGCGCCTGCGGCTGTAGCCAGGGTCGAGGTCAGCAGCCAGCGTTGCTCATAAGGACAGTCCGTCATGCTGACCAGTTCAAACGCGAGGGCCTGCAACGCATCGCCGGCCAGCACCGCTGTGGCTTCATCCCATTTGCGATGCACGGTCGGTTGGCCCCGGCGCAGGTCGTCATCGTCCATGCAGGGCAGGTCATCATGGATCAGGGAATAGGCGTGCAGCGCCTCAATCGCGGCGGCGGCAGGGCCAGCGGCGCTGCCGTAGATGCCGTGGATGCGGGCAGATTCCAGCACCAGAAACCCGCGCAAACCTTTGCCGCCTTTGGTGGCATAGAGCATGGCTTCGGGAAGAGGGCCGCTGAGTCCGATGAGCTTATGCATCAGGGTGATTTCGACGTAATCGCGCGCGTTTTGCAGGGCGGCTTGAAACGGCATCGCCTCTAACGACTCGGTGCGTGTCACTTCAAAATGCTTCAGCGGCGGGGTGTTGGTGGGCACTAAAGCCCCTCCACCGGGGTGGTGCCAACAGCGCGGCCTTCGGCGGCGCGGATCAGTTCGACCTTTTCTTCGGCCTTCGCCAGTTTGGCGGCACAGTGGGCTTTCAGCTTTGCGCCTGTTTCGTAAAGCGCGATGCTTTGTTCCAGCGCCACTTCGCCGCGTTCCAACTGGGTGACGACGGATTCGAGGGCGGCCATGGCTTCTTCAAAGGACATATCCGCTACGGGTTTATCAGTCATCGGCCGCGCTCCTGCAAAACACCCACATGTGCGCTGACCGAAGCGGTCAGCGCGGGCAGATCATAACCGCCCTCAAGACAGGATACCACCCGGCCCGCGCAATGGGCATCGGCCAGGTCGCAGAGGCGCTGGGTGAGCCATGCGTAGTCTTCGGTCTGCCAGTCTAGGCCCGCGAGGGGGTCGGCTTGGTGCGCATCAAAGCCTGCCGAGATCAGGATGAGATCGGGCTTCCAAGCCGCGATGCGGGGGAAGATCAGGCTCTCATAGGCTTCGCGCATCGGACCAGAGCCCGTGTGTTCGCTGAGCGGGACGTTGAGGATTTGGCCGTGCGCGCCGGTTTCCGAAGCACTGCCGGTGCCGGGATAGAGTGGCATCTGATGGCTGGAGCAGAACAAAGCGCGGGGTTCGTTCCAGAGCAGATCTTGCGTGCCATTGCCGTGGTGGACGTCGAAATCGACCACCGCGACGCGGGCAAGGTTGTGGTGATTTAAGGCTCTCAGCGCCGCAATAGAGACGGTTCCGAAGATGCAAAACCCCATCGCGGTTTCAGATTCTGCGTGGTGGCCGGGGGGACGGGCAGCGAGGAAGGCGTTCTGAGCCTCGCCCGACAAGACGGCATCAACGGCAGCGCAAGCCCCGCCAACCACATGCAACGCAGCGGTGACAGAGCCGGGAGAGAGGAAAGTATCGCCATCAAGTTGCGCCCATCCCGTGACAGGTGATGCGGCGCGGACCTTGGCGAGATAGCGCGCCGGGTGGGCGCGCAGGATGTCTGTATCCTCGGCCAAAGGCGCATCGCGGTGGAGCAAGTCGAGGCCGTTCAGACCCGCCTGCACGGCGGCGTAACGCGCGACCTGCTCGGGGTGACCGGGGGGCGTGAGGTGATTTTCGGATTGGGGGGAGTTGATAAGAAGGGTGGTCACAAGATCGGCCTTTTGCACTTTGGCCGGAACACTATTCCACCTGCACCAAAATCGAAACCGCCAATTACCGCCACTTTTCTGGGCAAAAGCCCAGACTCACACAAGGCGAGTCCGGGTTTACGATCGTGCGGGTCAATGATCATTCAGCGATCACATCCGTTGTGATCAATGATGATGTTCTGGCAGTTCTTGCAACTGCTCTTTCGTCCACGAGGTGACGCCATGGATGTTGCCATCCTCGTCCCGCATCAGATTAAGCTGATCGACGCTGACCAACACGGGTTTCGAGCCGATGCCGAGAAATCCACCGACATCCAGCACAACATCGGTGACGGCACCCGCGCCATGCACATGCGAAATCGTGCCGATCTTGCGATCATCCGCACCGTAGACGGGTGCATCTTCCAAAACCGCAGTGTTGAATTCGGTGCGGTCCAGCGGGGTATGGTTACTGTGGTCCATCTTGCTTGTCCTCCAGAGTTATGGGCAGAGTTACGGGCGTGAAAGGGTGAAAACGCCGTCCACAAACGGGATAGAAGCTCGACTGCCATTGCGTTGGCCAAGGTGGGAGATCGGGAAAACCACCCTGTTCTTCATGCCGTTGCGCCCGATTGACATGCGGGCCGCGCTTTCATGACAAAAACCCGCGAGGGCCGCTACGGTTCCATGTGCAGCTTGCGTTGAATTGGGTCGGCGAGAATGCGCCGAAGACACGGAGGGCACGAGCGGTTTTCCAGCTTTACGGCGCGTGCAACAGAAGTGCTTGGCTTACCAGGGCGTATTTCTGCGCGGAGGGCGTCAGAACTTCGGATCGCGCAGCACGATCTGAGTTTGCGTCACCATCGCGGCCATTTTGCCATCGCTGCGCGTCAGCGTGGTTTGCCACACCATGGTCTGGCGCCCGCCATGCAATAAAATACTGACACCGCGCAGCATGTCACCCGCCGGAATGGCGCGGAAAAAGTTGGTTTTGCTTTCCACCGTGGCGGTGCTTTCGGTCGGCCCGATGTTCAGAAACGCCCCAAGCCCGCCGAGATGATCGGCCATACCCATCACCGCCCCACCATGCAGCGTGCCGTTGCGGTTGATCAGCTGCGGCGAGGCCAGCATTTCAGCCTCAATCCGGTCAGGCTGGGCGGACAGGATGCGCAAACCAAGATGATCGGCAAACGGCGGCTGGACGCCCAGCAGGGGATGGTCGGGGGTCATGGTCGCTCCGTCTGGTGGCGCGGGACGGCGATGCCCCCGCGCCAAAGCTGATTTCGGGATCAACCCTTGTCTTGCTCGTCTTGGCAGGCGATGGTTTCGGTGATCGCCTCATCACTGCCCGAAAGGTTGATCGACATCACATCGGCACCTTCGCTTTGCAGCGTCATGGTGTTTTTCGCGGCCAAGTCAGTTAGGAAATCGACGCTGTCGAAGGTGACCATGACGCCGGGCAGATCATCCAGATGCAGACCCTTGGCGCTGCCGTCATATTTTTGATCATCCAGCATGAAGCTGATCGGATAATCGGTGCCATCGGTGATTTCGCCCCAAGCGGTGTTGGCGGCGATCACATAGCCATTGCCTGCGGTACGGTCAAACCCGATGCGGACGTGGCTGCCGTCTTCAAAATCCGACGACAACAGGCAGCCGTTGCCCAAGGTTGGGTCAACCTCCACAGCCCAACCGCCGGCCTCGGAATAGGGCACGAGGTCTTGCGCAAAGGCGGTGGTGGACAGCAAAGCAAAGCCGCAGGCGGCGGCGTATTTCAGCAGGGTCATGGTCTCTCCCAAAGATTGTTATTTGGCCTAACTGGCAGGAAATTGTGAAGGAACTGTGGCTGGCTGCGTCAATCAGTTTGCAGCACGTAGCCCTCACCGCGCACGGTTTGCAGATAGCGCGGCGATTTCGGATCGTCTTCGATCTTGCGGCGCAGACGGGTGATTTGCACATCAACCGCGCGTTCTTGGCCCGCGCTGTCTTCGCGCGGCATGTCGCCCACCAGTTTATCGCGCGACATCGCTGTGCCGGGTTGCGCCGAGAAGATCCGCATCAAGGTGGCCTCGGTCGAGGTCAGGCGGATCAGCTCTTGGCCGCGCCAGAGCTCACCCCGATCCATGTCATAGCGGACCGGGCCCATGTGCAGGACTTTTGGCGCGGGGCTGGCAGTTTTGGCGGCAGGCACACGGCGCAGGATGGCGTTGATGCGCAGCAGCAGTTCCTTCGGCTCAAACGGTTTGATCAGGTAATCGTCAGCACCGGCCTCAAAGCCTTCGATGCGGTTGTTGGTCTCGCCTTTGGCGGTCAAAAGCAGGATCGGCACGGTGAGAGTGGCGCGTAAGGCGCGGGTCAGGCTGATGCCATCCTCGCCGGGCATCATCACATCCAACACCAGCAGGTCGAATTCCAGCCCAGCCAGCAGGCGGCGAGCTTGGGCGGCGTCGCGGGCGGTCGAGACGAGGAAGCCGTTGCGGATCAGGAATTTCTGCAACAGGCCACGGATGCGTTCGTCGTCGTCCACGACCAGCAGGTGAGCGGGTAATTCGGTCATGTGCTGCCCTCTTTCAGGCCTTGATACTGGCGGCGTTGCTCGGCGTCCATCATTGCCTCAAGCACGGTGCGAAAGCCCTGCACGGCGCTTGGCCCCGCCGCACGATAGGCGGCGCGCATCCTTGCACGTTGGGCGTCGGACAGGGCACGTTCCAGCGCATGGCCTTTGTCGGTGAGGTAAAGGTGACGCTCGCGTTTGTCTTGCTTGCCAACGCGCGCTTCGACAAGGCCATCGTCAAATAAGGTGCGCAGCACGCGGTTCAACGATTGCTTGGTCACACCCAGGATGGTCAGCAGGTTGCCAACCGTCGTGCCGGGAGAGCGGTTGATGAAATGCACGGCGCGGTGATGGGCGCGGCCATAGTCCATGTCTTCCAGAATACGATCCGGGTCAGCCGTGAAGCCGCGATAGGCGAAAAACATCGCCTCGATGCCCTTGCGCAGGTTCTCGTCGGTCAGGAACAGCAGGCTTTCGCCGCCGGTGCTTTGTTCGGCCATGGGGTATCCTCCGCGCATAAGATACGTCAGTGTTGTTGACATTCCAAGACATAAGGTTTAGCGGATTCGCAATTTCGCGCAATATTATGTCCGCATTGGACCTATACGGCGCAACATTCGCAAATATGGAGGCTGCGATGGCTGGGTATGACGATCGGGACGGGTTCATCTGGATGGATGGCAAGCTGGTGGAATGGCGCTCGGCCAATGTGCATATCCTCACCCACGCGCTGCACTATGCCTCGTCGGTGTTTGAGGGGGAGCGGTGCTATAACGGCAAGATTTTCAAATCGGTGCAGCATTCGGAACGGTTGCGGAATTCGGGCGCTTTGCTGGATATGGAACTGCCGTTTTCTGTGGCTGAGATTGAGGCGGCCAAGGAGGCCACGCTGAGGGCCAACGGGCTGACCGACGCTTATGTGCGGGCACTGGCTTGGCGCGGGGCGGGCGAGGATATGGGGGTGGCGTCGAAGCGCAACCCGATCCGGATGGCGGTGGCGGTGTGGTCTTGGGGCAATTACTACGGCGATGCCAAGACTAAGGGGGCGAAGCTGGACATCGCCAAGTGGAAGCGGCCCTCGCCCGAGACGATCCCGCATGAGGCGAAGGCGGCGGGGCTTTATATGATCTGCACGATGTCGAAACATGCGGCCGAGGCGAAGGGCTGTTCGGATGCGATGATGTTCGATTATCGCGGTTATGTGGCCGAGGCGACGGGGGCGAATATCTTTTTTGTGAAGGATGGTGAGGTTCACACGCCGCTGCCGGACGCTTTCCTGAACGGTATCACCCGGCAGACGGTGATCGGGATGCTGCGCGAACAGGGCATCGTCGTGCATGAGCGGCACATCCTGCCCGCCGAGTTGGAGGGCTTCCAGCAATGCTGGCTGACCGGGACGGCGGCGGAGGTGACCCCGGTGGGGCAGATCGGGGACTATAGCTTTGAAGTTGGGGCGCTGACTTTGGGGATCTCGGATCAGTATGAAAAGCTGGTGCGGGCCTGAGGGTTTAGGGTTCTGATTTTGGAGAGAATGAGGAAGGTCCCAACTCGGGACCTTTTTTATGTGTTTGGAGTCAGTGGGTTAGGGGTGGGGATTTAAGGGTTTGTTAAGGATTGAGAGTATGGAGAAAGTAAAGACTGGTTTGCCCCGCTCAGTCGGAAAGCGAGCAGGTGGCCGAGGCACCCAAACTGTTGTTCCTTCATAGCTGGAACAGAAGTACAAGATGTCAGACATTGATAGCGAGGGCCTTTTATGTTTTCACAAATCTGGGCGTGGCTGCTAAGCGCGTTGCTATCTACAGCCTTGATAGGAGCAACTGCATATCTATTGCGCGACACTATTGGTAAATTTTTTACCAAGGCTGTTGAGCATCGATTTGAGAAGAAGTTGGAGACATTCAAAGCTGGTATTAGAGACAGTGAACGGGAGTTGGATCAAATCAGATCATTCCTAGCTTCGGCGCGCAAGGATCGCGACTCAGCGATTCAATCAAAGCGGCTGGAAGCAGCAGAAGCGCTGCTGCGCACACGGAATATACTTTCCCAGTTTTCCATGCTCGTGGAATATATGAAGATCATTAACACTGAACAGTTACTTAAAGAAGCGGGCGATCCAAAAATTGCCACGTTCATAGAAGCATTGGTTAAGCCTTTTAATATTGATGAGAAGATGAAATTACTTGCGCAGATTGACAGGACGATTCCAAGACTCTACCTCAGCGATAAATCGCTGAAGGCCTTTGATGTTTATGAAGGCATCATCTTTCGCGCCATCACGATGATGAAGCTATTCAGTATACCCTTAAAAGACAAGGGTAACCTCATCAAGTATGGTAGTCTCAACAGCACAATCATTGAGTTGGTTCCTAGGCTCTGGACCTATTAAATCGCTTGCTGTAGCGGCAAGTCATTGATTCACTGGTGGCACCAAGGGGGTGCTGCCATGACCGAGATGATCCTGCTTTCCGAAGCCCAGATGGCGCGGATATCGCCGTTCTTTCCATTGTCTCACGGCATCCCCCGGGTGGATGACCGGCGGGTGATCAGCGGCATCATCTTTGTCATCCGCAACGGCCTGCGGTGGCGCGACGTTCCGCCAAGCTACGGGCCACACAAGACAATCTACAACCGTTTCATCCGCTGGAGCGAGTTGGGCGTGTTCGGACGCATCTTCCTGGAACTGGCAAAAGGCGGCGGCGAGACAGCCGAGTTGATGATCGATGCCACTCACCTGAAGGCGCACCGCACAGCAGCCAGCCTGCTCAAAAAGGGGCTCTTCCCCGGTATATCGGACGCACCAAAGGCGGGTTGAACTCGAAGCTGCACGCTGTCTGCGACAGCGAAGGCCGCCCGCGCAGCCTGTTTCTGACCGCAGGCCAAGTCAGTGACTACACCGGGGCGGCGGCCTTGCTGTCAAGCCTGCCCCCGACGAAGGCGCTCCTTGCCGACAAGGGCTACGATGCCGACTGGCTGCGAGACGCCCTTGCAGATCGGAAGATCGAGGCCTGTATCCCATCAAAATCCAACAGGAAAATCCAGACACCGCACGACAGACTGCTTTACCGCAAGCGGCACAAAATCGAAAACATGTTCGGCAAACTCAAGGACTGGAGGCGTATCCACACCCGCTACGACCGCTGCGCCCACACTTTCATGTCAGCCATCGCCATAGCAGCCATCGTCATCTTCTGGATATGATCAATGAGTCCTGAGCCTAGTTCAAAGGAGGCATTTGATAAATGGGGAGAA